>JAGOPY010000004.1 GCA_017991835.1 Bacteroidales bacterium
GGAGAGCCGAATTGGAGTGCCAAATATCAACTGTGGATATAAGTACGGCATCATCCTGATCGACTCCCATTCAAAAATAAAATAATTTTGAATTTATATTAGGAAATTAACGGTATAACTTCGTGGTCTTCGTGTAATAGTTGAGTATCTGTATTTCTTTCACGAAGGTACACGAAGAAAAATTAAACGATATCTCCACCGCAAAACTTATCTCCGAAACAGATCCCCATCTTTCTTCCTTTTCCGATAAGGGAAAAATCAGCCGGGACGAGCCGTGTTTTGGATCCGGCATCTTTCAGGGGCACAGCAGTCATTTCTTCTCCTTTTTTTGCCACCATCATTCCGAACTTCCCTTTCGCGATCAGTTCGACGGCATGAGCCCCGAAACGTGTGGCCAGGATGCGATCATTTGGTGAAGGACTTCCGCCACGCTGGATATAGCCGAGAATGGTTTCGCGGGTTTCCAACCCTGTTATTTTTTCGATCTGCCGGGCAATATAAGTGGCCGCTTTTTCCTTCTTCGGTTTGACGATCCCTTCGGCCACCACCACGATCGAATAGGGTTTCTTGGCCTTTGCCCGCCTGATCAGGTAATCGGCAACGATATCCATGTCATATCGTATTTCCGGCAGCAGGATCACGTCGCCTCCGCCGGCAATTCCGGCGAAAAGCGTCAGCCAGCCGGCATTGTGTCCCATCAGCTCGATCACCATGATCCGTTTGTGGCTGTTGGCCGTGGTATGCAGACGGTCGATGGCGTCGGTGGCTATGCCCAGGGCCGAATCGAAACCGAACGTGATGTCGGTACCCCAGACATCATTGTCGATGGTTTTGGGCAGGCCGATCACGTTCAACCCTTCCTCGACCAGCCTGCTTGCCGTTTTTTGCGTTCCGTTTCCACCGATACAAACGAGGGCATCCAGCCCGAGTTCTTTATAATGCCTTTTGATCAGTTTCGGTTTATTCACCGGGTCTTGTCCGCCTTCTTTATCTTTTTTAAACGGCTTTTCCCGGGAAGTCCCCAGAATAGTCCCGCCCAGGGTCAGGATGCCCGACAGTTTTTCCTCGGTAAGGATCTCATACTCTTCATTGATCAGGCCGAGAAACCCGGAAGAGATGCCGATAACTTCCATGCCGTATTCGACAATAGCAGTCTTCCCGACGCCGCGGATGGCGGCATTGATCCCTGGGCAGTCGCCGCCGGAGCTGAGGATGCCGATTCGGAGGGATTTCTTTTTAGGTGCCATGGGAGAAAATTTGAAAACCGAAATTAGGTTTTTTCTCAACGAGTGGCAGAGTTTTTATTCACAGATTTGATGTGATATTCTTGTTATTGAAAAACTACGGGCGCTATTCGCGTGTATTCGTTGCATCCGTATTTATTCGTGTTGCATTATAGAACGCGAATGACACGAATTTTATCGAATGATCACGAATGAATATACCTTTCAGCCTTATTCTACTGACCTTTGATTTTGTTCTCGAAATCAATGAGAAACAAAACAGGGATTTGCTAACGGACGATCCTGGTGACTGCCGACCTTCCGTTTCTATCCGTATATTTCACCAGGTATATGCCTTCTGACAGATCCCCTGCCGGGATAACAACCTTGTTTCCTGATCCTTTTGTTTGATATAAAATCCTGCCTGACAATTCCGTAAGCTTTGTTTCACTGAGTTCTTGTTCAGATTCGATGTAAATGAAATCTTTAGCAGGGTTTGGATACACACGGGTATGGACGAGGGTTTCTTCTTTTGACTCAATTCCGGTCAAAGCGGCATGAAGAACATAACAGTATTGAACGGTAATGGAAGATCCTGAATGGTAGAACTGGATCCTCATAAGGGGTAAGGATTCATTCTCCCGGACCCACATAAAGTCGGAATAACCCGAATTTGACGGGCCACCGTAGCTTGAATAAAGGGCAACATTCGGAACATTTATATTGCCTGGCAGCACCAGGGTGCCATAAGCATTGTACCGGGCTTCGAAAGTCCACTGCGCCGAAGAATTCAGAAAGGATTGGAAGCCTGAATACATATAACCTGAAGCAGTGTAATTGCCCGGATATACGATAGTGGGAGGGTTTGGCTCGAATTTCGATGGCGCCCAAACGGCATTGCCCATGTACAGGAGCGAGTCGCCGTTTTTCCTGTAATATTGCTCCGTCCCGCTGTATTCTTTCCACACAAAACTGCATCCGGGAAAAGAATTCGGCCAGTCGGAGTTTTCATAAGCGATAATCGTATCGGTATACGGATTTTCTTCCAGCTGAAGGAATGACAGGTCCCACGTCAGGTTTGCCCCGGCCGTTTCAATACTGTTGTAATCAATGCTTCCGCCCGGAGCCAGTTTCTTGTAGGTATAACTGTCGCCGGGCTGAAAATCGTAAAGTTTGTTAATGACAGGCTGTGCATATGCGGCAGCCGATAAAAGAACGGCAAAGAAAAGCATAGATGTCTTTTTCATAATTTGATCTGATTAATTAGGTTGTTTTACGCAAAAATAATCAATTTAGAATCAATCTAAATAAAAATTAATTTTTGGCGGTTTTGTTATTTGAAGAAACATTTATTTATAAATTGTGCCATTATTATCCAAAACAAAATCAACATCTTACCATGAAAAGATTAGCTATTCTGGTTTCCTGTTTGATGGTGCTTTGTGGCATGACCACGGCGCAAACGAACCATACCCACCGGCACATGCTAACCATAAACCATTTGCAGGTCAAGGAATCTTTGAATTACGGCCTCGTTTTCAAAGGACCGGGATTGGGTTACACGTATTCATCCCTTTGGGAAAATGACCGCAGGGTGATGGAATACACGGGCGTATTGTCGCTGAATGTACCGCTTACCCGCGGCATTATTTCAGGATCGGTAAATTTGGTACCTGCCCGGTTAGATTACCGCTTTAAATTCGATTCGGAAGGCAAGGTCACGCTCGGGCCCTATGTTAGCCTCGATTATAACATGATGATCTATCCCGATCTGCAGAGCGGTTACCTTTTCTGGCTGACCAACTATAGCCTGGGAGGCGTCCTGTCGGGATGGTTTTCGTCGAAGGAAAGCCGGTTTGATCTCTGCCTTCATTTTACTGTTTTGGGACTCACTTCAAGGACTAAACCCTATGATAATCCCTATTTTTTCAGCGGTTCTTTCGGTGAGCTGATCGGTGACCTGCACTCGGATCTGACGTTCAATCCCGGGCAGTACACCGTCAATGAGATCGAACTAAGATGGACTCCGAATCCTTCGTCAAGGCTGGCCTACGGGTATTCATTCCGGTATCACGGATATTTTCAGGAACCGGAGTTGAACATGATCAACCATTCTGTCGTAATTCATTTTCTTTTGAAAAAAGATAAATAAGATGAAAAAGATCTGTACTGTATTATGTTTTATTTTCATAATCCTGGCGATACCGGGATGTTTGCTGGAAGATGAGCTGAAGCAGTCGTATACGGGATTTATCCCCCTGGAAATCGGCGATGGATGGGATATTTCATCGCCGGCAGCGGAGAATATCGATTCAGCGGCACTGGAGAATATTTATAAAGAGGTCTATGCCGATGACGATTTGTGGATGACGAAGAGTCTGCTAATTTTTCGTAACGGCAAACTGGTTTCGGAGAGCTACCTGAAGGATGATGCCGACCGGACCCGGATCGACGCGGTATGGTCTTGCACTAAGCAGGTAAATGCCATCATTACCGGAATTGCAATTGATGATGGCCATATCACGGGCGTCGGTGCGACCATTGAAGATTACCTGCCGGAATACACCTCGAAATATCCGGACAAGGCCGGCATCACGCTGGAGAACCTGTTGACGATGACCGGCGGCATTAGTTTTGACAATGGTTACCAGTCGGATGTGTTCAGGACACATTCAACCGAAAACAGTCTTGATTTTGTTCTCTCCCTGGATTTGAATTTTGAGCCTGGCGATGGATTCTGGTACAATGATGGCGAGCCGCAGGTTGTCTCGGGCATGGTTCAGGCCGCCACGGGCAAACCGATGGATGAATACGCAAAAGAGGTGTTTTTTGACAGAATAGGTATGACCAATTACCAATGGGTCAGGTATTCAGATGGCGTCACCCTGGGTGGATTCGGGATCCTGACCTCGCCGAGGGAGCTGGCAAAAATAGCCCAGTGTGTGCTCGACAGCGGGAAGGCTGGCGGACAGCAGGTGATCCCACTCGACTGGGTTATAGAAATGACCTCTCCGAAAGTGACCGTGGATGAGCTCCATTCGTTTGGCTATTACTGGTGGGGCATTCCCGGGAAGGGTTACCTGCATATGTGGGGACACGGCGGGCAGTACGCGTTCATCTGCCCGGAGAAAAAATTACTGGTTGTCATAACGTCTCTGTCACAGGTTGACGATGACGTCAATATCCCGGTTGAGCGGATCGTTGCAATAGTCGACAGGATTGTGGCAGCATCGCATTGAAAAAGGTTTGCTGCCCCGGTAAAATCAAAATCTAATTCCGATAGAAAGCACAGAAAATTCAAGGCTCATCGCCTTTGCAGGTCCAACGCCATAACCAAATTCCAGTGCTGAGACATATCCTTTTCCGGTTCTGAATTTTAATGGCGTTATCCTGACGCCGGCCGCCCAGGCTGGCAAAGGAGGTCTGTCTCCATTTTCTGTAAGTATCTCTGTACGCTGACCCCATAACAGGTTGCAGGTCGCATAGATCGCCGGTGTCCACTTCCCCTTTTTCTCATAACCTACAGCGATTCTGGTTGTTATCGCATTTCCGTTGCCCCACAGAATATTTGCGTCGACCTGGCCGGCCAATTGGGATTGATGGAGAAAATGGGCCCCGATTCCCAGCCCGAGACCTTCGCTGGTGATATTGTCCGAAGAGTAATACATCCCGGTCTGGTGCAGGAAAAGGCTGATCTCGGGTCTATCCTGTGAATGGGCAGAAAATATGCCTGTCACGATAATAATGGAAACAAATAATATCTTTTTCATTGCTGTACCTCCGCTAATAAGGCAATGGCTGCCATCAGAACTTTTGTGTTACCGGTCAGAAAATCTGCATCAATGGTTTCAGGAAGGTCGGAAGCCAGATGATAGTTTGGGTTCCTGAAATTGGCTCCATCTGTAAGGAAGACGGCAGGGATGCCTTTGTACCACAACAATCCGTGGTCACTCCGCATCAGGGCCTGCGACAGGAAGTAAGCACCATCGCCCGGGGCCAGGACTCCCAGTGCCTTTGACAAACTATAGCAGTTTGCCATATCCGTGATTTGCCTGGTAATTATTTCAGAATCCTTGTTCCCGATAACCATCAGGTAATCGCCCACATCGGGCAGCCGGATTCCCATGACATTTTTCTGGCTTCCCGGTTCAAAAGAACGATAGCCGATCAAATCCATGACAATGGCTGTTTTCACATCGTCGGCCAATCCTGCCTCTACATACCGTGTGCTGCCCATCGAACCCAGTTCTTCGAGGTCAAATGCGATGAACCGGATCGTGTGACTGAAGCTGAAATTCCGGGCAATTCTCGCGGCTTCGAGCATGGCAGCGACCGCCGTTGTGTTGTCATCAGCCCCTCCGTAGAAGGCATCGAGATGGCTCCCCACCAGGATAACTTCCTCCGCATCCGATGTCCCCGGCCATTCGGCGAAAACATTGTAAGTAATATAGGCACCTTCGCCCAGCACAGCAGTATCGGGTATATAACCCATCTTCCGGAATTCTTCGCTGATATAACCCACAGCGGCATCCCGCGTCAGGTGATCTGTCGGGAACAGGTCGCCGGGCGGGCATTCGGTGTTGTCGATCGGGGTGTCGTTCAGATGCGTATCGACGAGTTCTGCTACGCTGTTCATAAGGTTTTCCCCATTCACCTGCTGTGCAACAAGCGCAGCCTTTTCAAATCCTGATCTGTCACCCTCCTTTTCACCGCAGGCCATTAAAAGAGCCAGGAAAGAGACGATGGTTAAGTTCAATAATCTATTCATTTTCATCACAATAAAATTTAATCCCTAAAATTTCATACCGGCTGAGATTAATGTCACCTGGGCACGCAGGGTTCGGCCAATCTGTGTAAAATGGGTTCCGAAATCAATCTCCGCAATGCTGAGATTCCAGTTTTTACTGATCCTGAACGACAAGGGAGCGGTGTGGATGGCCAGGTAGCCTGCATCGATACCGGTCTGCATGGCTTCCCGGGTTTCCCGAAGGAGAAAGGCCCCATCCTCAAACTTTGCCCTGCCTGTAGCTCCCAGCTCCAAACCGATTTGCGGACGCCACGCACCGGCCTCCTGCTGAAGCATAATCCGGCCAAAAACTTCGGGCAGTAAAGGATCCAATCCCACTCTGAGCCCTGCCTGCCATCTTAAAGGATCGTTTATTTCGCTCCCGATGGCCGCTTCGATGCCGGAGGCATTCTGCAGATTATAAGCCGACTGGTAGAAGAGCATGCTGTAGGCGGCTGTAACCTCAAAGCTTTTTTTATCCTGTTTTTCCTGTGAGAACAAAGGCAGGATAAAAAGCATTGTTATGACTGAAAAAATTATCTGTTTCATATTCATATTTTAATGGTCCGTGAATGATAACCAATTTCAATATAAATCTCATCACATGAGGGCATTATGTTGTTATTTTTTTTGGTTATGGATATCGAGTAAAGATTTTCCCGAATCAAGGATCAGCCCCACCGACCAGCGGATGATCACAAGTGAGCTGAGGATGGCCGCCATCGCATCTATAATCGGGATGTTCCAGATAAGCGCCGCTGTCAGGCCCAGGATAGCCGAAACACTGGTGAGGGCATCGGCCAGCACATGCAGGTAAGCAGCCCGGATGTTGTGATCCGACTGGCTTTTGTCGTGATGCAGGATGAATGCGCTTATAATATTGACGATCAGACCGATACATGCTACAATGATAGCTTCCTTGTAATCTATCGGAAGGGGATTGACGCTTCTTTTTATGGCTTCGGAAAGGATAAAAAAGGCGAAGATGAGCAACATCAGGCCACTGCTATAACCTGAGAGTGACAGGACCTTATCCGGATTGCCTTTGAATCTGCCGCTGGCCTTCGATCGCCTGATAAAAACATAGGCTATCCAGCTCAGTCCGATGGCCAGCACATGCGATCCCATGTGGATTCCGTCGGCCAGTAGCGCCATCGATTTTGTCGTTATTCCGAAAAAAATCTCGACAACCATCGTGACGGCCGTTAAAAGCACGACAAACAGGGTTTTCCTCTCCAGTACATTCTTGTCCATGGCACCAGCAAATCAGGATTGCGACGGAAATTAGTGCCGGTAAAATTACAAAAGGATTCGGGATATTATCCTTAACGGATTCTATTAACCTCCGACAATTTTTCACTGAAAACCGGAGCATGCCCGTTTATCAAAGGCCTGACATACTTCGCCACATTGAAATCCACCGGATGACCGGATGGGTTTTCATATACCTGTGAAAACACCGACGGATTGTTTTTTTTCTGGTATCCTTTATTTAAAGTGAAATACAGGAGAGCTTCATAGAAGCCGATCTTAATGTTGGGATAAGACCGTTGAAGGATGGATTTGTTCGAATAGAAATGATATTTCATTTTGTTGTAGCCCTCCAGCAATTCTTCCGGTGAAAGGTTTTCCGGACGGATGATGACTTTCGAAGCATCGAACCGGGTCCAGTCGTCGGTGAGAATCCGTCCTTCGTTTCGTAATTTGTTGAATACCGGTGTCCCGGGATAAGGGGTCATTACGCAGGCCTGGAAAAATGCGGCTTTTGAGCGGGTGAGGAAATCATGGGCAACATCAAACACATCCGGTGTGTCAGTATCGAGGCCGAAGATCAGCGATGCCATGGTCATGATCCCGTTGTCCTGAAGCTTTTTCACCGCGCTGACGTTTTCATCAATAGTTTTCAGCGTTTTCCGGTACTGGCTGATCCCCGAATCCGACATCGATTCGAACCCGATGAGCAAGGCCCTGCATCCCGATCTGTAAGCGAGATTCATAAGCTCCGGGTCATTGGCGACCTGTACCGATGCCTGGCCAACCCAGATCTTATTCAACGGGATCATCTCCCTGAACAGTTCCCGGGCATATTTTTTATCCCCGGTAATGTTGTCGTCGAGGAAGAACAGGTTCTTCTCACGGCATGATTCAATGTCAGCGATAATATCGGGTATGGGTTTATGCCGCTGGCGGGTGCCGAAAAACCGCGAAACCGAACAAAAGTCGCAGTTATAAGGGCAACCGCGGGTGGTCTCAATAGGGGCGATGGCGAATCTTCCCGATGAACATTTGATAAGATCCCTCCGGGGCCTTACATGTTTTTGTAGATCAGGCAGTTTATCGAGTTTGTAGAACGATTTCAGCCGGTTGTGTTTAGCATCGTCCAGGACGATATCCCACAACCCTTCTGCCTCACCGATAACGACTGCGTTACCATACCTTATAGCTTCATCGGGCATCGATGTAGCATGGATCCCCCCGAAAACCACTGTTTTCCCCCGTTTCCGGAATTCGTTGGCCACCTGGTACCCGCGGATGGCCGTTTGCGTCATGATCGAAATCCCGATAAGGTCGTAATCCCCTTCGAAATTGACCGTTTCTCCATACACTTCTTCCACGATTTCCACTTCATGGTCAGGGGGTGTAAGCGCTGCTATCAGAGAAAGTGTCAACTGGGGGATGTCCATCGAATTCGGACGTTGCTGATCAACCTGACAGGGTGCAATTAGTAATATTTTCATCGTGATAATTATGCTTTGCTTAAAAGCTGTCGCCTCATTTATCGCAGAGCATAGGAAATATTACCGGATCAAATGCAGTATGACTGTAATGTCGATATCCTCTGTAACTTTAAGGTAATGTAACGAATATAATAACGGGCTAAAAGTAAATAAATTATAAAAGCGGTGATTTAGAATAATGGATATACGAATTTTTTTAAAAGACGAAAATAAATACGCATGCCGGCGTTGATATGATTTAATCCTGATAATTTTGCGGAACCTGTGAAAATGCGATTTTCCGCAAATGACTATTAAATTAGGGACCAATAGATTATTAACCGAATGAAGAAAAAGATAAAGTTTTGCCTGGTTTACCGCGATATGTGGCAAAGCTCGGGAAAGTACCAGCCCCATGTCGGGCAGCTTAAGGCGGTCGCCCCTTTAATCATTGAAATGGAATGTTTCTCGCGGGTGGAAACCAACGGAGGCGCCTTCGAGCAGGTACAGCTGATGTACGGAGAAAATCCAAACGTCGCCGTCAGGGAATGGACCAAACCTTTCAATGAAGCGGGTATTCAGACGCAGATGCTGGAAAGGGCTTTGAATGGTATCAGGATGTATCCCGTTCCGAAGGATGTAAGGCGATTGATGTTCACAGTGAAGAAAGCACAGGGAGTCGATATTGCCCGGTCGTTTTGCGGATTGAACGATCACCGGAACCTTGAACTATCCATCAAATACGCGAAGGAGGCGGGGATGATCTCGCAGGCCGCCCTCTCCATCACTTTTTCCCCGGTTCATACGGTTAATTACTACATGGATGTGGTGAAAAAGATGGTTAAATACGGCGCTGAAGAGATCTGCCTGAAGGATATGGCCGGGATCGGACGGCCGGTGATGCTGGGCGAGCTGGTCAAAAAGATCAAAAAGAAGCACTCCCATATCAAGGTTCAATACCACGGACATTCAGGCCCGGGGCTTTCGATGGCTTCGATCCTGGAGGTGGCCAGGGCCGGTGCCGATTATATCGATGTGGCGATGGAACCGCTGAGCTGGGGGATGGTCCATCCCGATATCCTCTCCGTTCATGCCCTCTTGCGCGACGCAGGCTTCAAAGTGCCTGAAATCAATATGAATGCCTATATGAAAGTCAGGTCGACGACCCAGGAATTTATCGATGATTCCCTCGGGCTGTTTATCGATCCACGGAATAAGCAGCTCTCATCCCTGTTGATCGGAAGCGGTTTGCCGGGCGGGATGATGGGAAGCCTGATGGCCGACCTGAAAGGAGCCCACCGGAGTATCAATGCCTCGTTGAAGGGGAGGGGAATACCGGAACTGAGTGAAGATGAACTGATGGTCAGGATGTTCAACGAGGTGGAATTCATCTGGCCGAAACTGGGTTATCCGCCCCTGGTTACCCCTTTCAGCCAGTATGTTAAAAACATGGCTATCATGAATATTTTGCAGATGGCCGGTGGAAAAGAGAGGTATTCGATGATCGACAACAATACCTGGGATATGATCCTGGGTAAAGCGGGGAGGCTGCCCGGACCGCTGGCGCCCGAGATCATTAAGTTGGCCGGAGAACAAGGAAAGGAGTTCTACCAGGGCGTTCCCCAGGACGCATTTCCGGATGAACTGGAAAAGTACAGGAAAGAGATGACGGCTAACAATTGGGGTACAGGACCGGATGAGGAAGAGTTGTTCGAGTTTGCCATGCATGACAAACAGTACAGGGATTATAAGTCAGGCATAGCCAAAACCCGGTTTGAGGCTGAACTGGCCAAAGCAAAAGAAGCGGCTGAGGGCCCGAAGAACTTGCCGGTCGCTCCGGAACCTGCACCTGCGCCTGCTCCTGTGAAGGAAAAGCCGGTTGAAGCCAAACCAAAGGAGGTGGATCCGGATATCCGCGAGATCACAGCTCCTGCCAAAGGCCAGATCATCTATAATCTTTTTGGAGAAGATACCGAGTTTTCTACCAAAGGCGAGCATATTTCAACGGGCGACCGACTGTGCTATATCCAGACCTCGGCCTATATTGGCGAGATCACCTGCCCTTACAACGGCATTATTTCGGAAATCGTGGTCCAGCAGGGAATTCAGGTTAAGAAGGGCGAGGTCCTTTTCCGGATCAAAGAGGTCAAACCCTCTTCTCCAGCTGAACCTCGGCGGAAATCTTCACCTCGTCGCTGACCAGCACTCCTCCGGCTTCGAGGGCCGCATTCCAGTTGAGGCCCCACTCTTTGCGGTTTATCTTGCCGCTGATAGAAAAACCTGCTTTTTCATTACCCCAGGGGTCTTTGTTGATACCACCGAATTCAACATCAAGTTTCACCTCTTTGCTTACTCCCCTGATATTCAGGATTCCGGTCAGCTCAAAATTGCCATCCCCGGTTTTCTTCAAAGAAGAACCATTGAAAACCATTTCCTTATAGTTTTCGACGTCGAAAAAGTCGGCGCTTCTCAGATGGTTGTCACGATCGTCGACGTTCGTGAAGACTGAGGAGGTATCCACCACTACACGAATTGAAGAAGCGATAAACTGTTCTCCGTCGGAATCGGCTTCGATATGAAATTTCCTGAATTCACCCTTAACGTTGGTGATCATCATATGTTTGACTTTGAACAAAATTTCGCTGTGCTTGGGATCAGAGATCCAGTTTGTTTGTTGTGACATCAGATATAATTTTTAATTCTTAATTTTTAATTCATAATGTAAATTTCTTTTAAGGGCTTTCAGAGCCACAAAATCAGGAAACACGAAAATTCATGAAAAACCATTATAAAGATGTCCGGTTTTTATAAGATTTTGTGCTTTAAACTATAATGAAAATCTTGACGGATTGTTCACACGGAAATGGTTTTTTAATCGGGAAAACCAAAAGTTTGGCACGAATGTGAAATAATGGAGTTATCTGATTTTTTCCGAAGTCATGGTTACGAAAGGTATAGTCAGACGAAAATGTCCTTTTTCGGACGAGATTGTGTTTATCCTGTTTTCTATGTCGCTGAATATGGTCTGATGATAATTTTTTGGAACGGTTTCGAGCCAGGGTCCGAGAAAAGCGAGACGAATGAAGAAATGGCTAAAAAGGGCAGTGCCGTCAGTGAAGGTATAATGGAACCAGTCGTGGTCAACTGATGTTATTATGAATCCCGATTTCTCAAGCAGGCCGGCAACTTCGGGCAAAGGTTTTCTTTTTTGGCGGATATGATTTTTCATGGCAGTGACCGAAGCTGCCAGATTATATTCCGATAAGACTTCCTGCATGATTGAGTAAAACTCCGTCATAGTTTCTTCGGTATTCATGGTAAAGATGAGTTTACCGCTCGGTACAAGGACGCGGAAAGACTCTTTCAGCACCTGTTCCATATCATCGACATTATTCAGCCCGTTATTGCTGATGATAAGATCGACAGAGTTATCGCCCAGGGGAAGGGTTTCTGCCGGCGCATTGAACAGGGTGATGTTATTGATCCCGAACAGTCTGATTTTCTCGCCGGCTCTGTCGCACGCCTCTTTCCACGGATCGATGCCGTAGATTTTACATGAATTGCCCAGGCGGGAAGCCAGTTCGATCAGCGGCACCCCTGTGCCGAACCCGATATCGAGAACGCGGAGGTTTTTAGCCGGGATCACTTTATCGAGGATTTGCAGGGCAAACGGTGCAGACCAAAGCGGCAGTTCATCCAGGTAATGGATCAGGGCAGGGTCATGTTCGTCGATGATAGAAAATTTTCTCATGAGACTCCATCTCATTTATTTCGAGACTCCATCTCACCCATCGGGATGGAGTCTCATATTATACCTTTAACTTTTCTCCTTCACTTTTAGCAATAACAACCGCGCAGCAAGTGTCGCCCCACACATTGACGGTGGTGCGGAACATGTCGAGTATCCGGTCGACGGCCAGGATCAACCCGATTCCCTCAAGTGGCAGACCGGCAGCTGATAATATGATAGACATCATCACCAGCCCTGCCATGGGCACACCGGCTGCACCAATGGCAGCCAGCAGCGAAGTAGCAACGATGAGCACCTGTTGCCCGAAGCTGAGCGGGATGCCGTAAGCCTGGGCGATGAAGATGACCGCAACACATTCGTAAAGTGCAGTTCCGTTCATATTTATGGTTGCCCCCAATGGAAGAGTGAAACTCGTGATTTTATTGGACACCCCGGCATTCACTTCGACCGATTCCATGGTCAATGGTAACGTTGCATTGGAAGACGAGGTCGAAAATGCCGTGAATAATGCCGTTTTTACGGCATTGAAATGCCGGAGAGGGTTAATACGGCCGATAAATCGGATGATCAACGGCATGAATACAACGGCATGAATGATTAACCCCAATAAAACAACTACCATGTATATTCCGAGGCTTTCAAAAAGCGCTGCCACATCTTTGTGCGGCGCGATCTTTTCTGCAACCAGCCCGAAAATTCCCAGAGGGGTGAATTTTATAATAAAGAAAGTGATCTTCATCATCACTTCAAACACGGCATTGAAAAAGTCGGTAAGCTGTTTTCTTGGTTTTTCGGATACTTTGATGATAAAAAATCCAAAAAGCAGGGCGAACAGGATTACCGAAAGCAATTGCCGGTTGACCGACATGACGGCGAAGACATTCTCCGGTACGATATCGATCAGGATTTGCCCTAATGAACCGGAGGCTGCAGGGATCTCCGCTTTTTCGATCAGGTTAAGGTCGGCGCCGACACCCGGCTGAAAGAAATTAACCAGCACAAGCCCGGTTAAGATAGCTATCACTGTTGTGATGACATAAAACAGCATTGTCTTTAATCCAATCCGGCCCAGGTTCTGGGCGTCGCCTATGTTAGCCACTCCGCAGATCATCGAACTGATTACCAGCGGCATAATGATCATTTGCAGGGCCCTGAGAAAGATCGTTCCCATCCAGCTGACATATTTTACGTATTCGGAAAAATATATTCCGAAGAGGACTGCCAGGGCCAGTGCAATCAGGATTTGCCAGTGAAGGGCAGGGAGCTTTATTTTCAACGACATAAAGGAGTTGTTCTTTGAGGGATTAAATGTACAAAAAGAATGGGATTTGTAATTTGAGATGGCATCTCATCAGAACATCCCTATCGCAGCACCTCAAACTTCTTCATCTTCCCCTCCAGCGCTTTGCAAACCATGTCGAGCTGCTCAATCTGCTGAAGGTTAAAGGTGATGGTTACCAGCACATGGCCAACCGGAACCGTTGTGATCGAACGCTCATGGCTGATTTCATTAATATTGGCAAACAGGTTTTCCAGAATGGTAATCACCGATTTCAATTCGCCGGGCATATCCGGGATCAAAACGGCGATCCGCGCTCTGAGGCCTTCAGCCATCATCCCCTTCTCAAGGATCTGCTCAAGCAAACCCATGTTGATGTTTCCCCCGCTGATGACAGTCACGACCTGACGGCTCTTGAAATCCAGTTTCTTGTGAAGCACAGCCGCCATGGAGGCTACCCCTGCCGGCTCAGCCAGCAGTTTCGCCCTTTGCAGGAGCAGATAAGCAGCGTGAGCGATCTCCGCGTCTGAAACCGTCACAATCTCGTCCACAAATTGCTTCGCTGCTGCAAAAGTAAGCTCACCGGGCGTTTTCACCGCAATGCCGTCGGCGATGGTCGACATGCTGGTCAGTCGGGTTAATTTTCCATCCCGGAGCGATGTTTGCATGGATGCTGCGCCCTCAGCTTCCACGCCAATGATCCTGATATCGGGATTGGTCTTCTTTAAGGCAATGGCAATTCCGGCAATTAATCCTCCGCCACCGATCGGAACCACCACATCCTGTATGGTTTCCAGCGCCTGGAACAGTTCCAGCCCGATCGTCCCCTGGCCGGCAATGATCAAGGGATCATCAAAGGCATGGATGAAGACTGCGCCCGATGATTCCTGGAATTTCTTTGCCGCTGACAGGGCATCGTCGAATGTCTCTCCTTCCAGCTTTACGTCAGCACCATAACTCCGGGTGGCAATCACCTTAAGCGGGGGTGTGAACACCGGCATAAAAACCGTAGCTCTCAGACCGAGAGCCCGTGCGGCAAAAGCAACCCCCTGTGCATGATTGCCTGCCGAAGCGCACACAACGCCGTTGGCCAGTTCCCCGGGATCCAACGAACTGATTTTATTATATGCCCCCCTGACCTTAAAAGAGCCCGTCGACTGGAAATTTTCCAGTTTCAGGAAGATGTGGGCGCCCGACATGGCGGAGAATGATTTGGAAGGCTCCAGTGGGGTGTTTTTCACCACCCCTTTCAGCCTCATCTGGGCTTTAATAATGTCTGAATAATCGGGCAATGTCAGCATATCGGGCAATTTTTGCCGGTAAAATTATTAATAATTGAGGTAGGAAAATTGAGACTCCATCTCGAATCATGAGATGGAGTCTCAATCAAGCGAGACTCCATCTGGATTAACCGAGATGGAGTCTCAAAATAACCTTCATCTCTTCCGCTTCTTTAACCTGGCTTCGGCCTTTTCCAGATTCGTAATCGCCGCAAACCTTACCACCTGAACAATTAATTCAACCGGAACCGGCCGGTCAAATGGAAAGTGTATGGCCGACTTGGTCGTTTTATAGCTTTTCAGCTCCTCAACAAAGGCCTTGTGAATTTCAGGAGATACAAAAAGACTGTAATGATCCTTGAAAACTGCATAAAAGCACAGAATGCCATGAAATTTGAAGGCAGGCATCTGGTAACTGATGGCTTCCGTTGCATCCGGAACAGCTTCCCGGATTGTTTGCCGGATCAGCGCCAGGTTGGCCCGGGATTGTTCCGGCTGACATGTAATATATTCATCTGCCGAATGGTAGACCGCTGTCATTTTCACCATAATCTCAAATCTAATATACTATGAGCTTTTTTTCTGATATACCCAGTGTCGTCGTTACTTTTACAATATATGCCCCGGAGGGTATGCCCGAAATATTGAATGTTTGTTCGTCTTTTTCGGGTACTTTGAATTCTTGGACGATAATCTGCCTTCCCGTTAGGTCGCAAACGGAAATCAGCGCAGCCCCGCACGGAACCTGAACAGTCAGTTGATGATCGGCCGGATTTGGATAAAGGTTAATGGAATTACCGGAAGAAAAATCTTCCACCAGAGAAGGGCCGGCGTATTTTACCGTGAAAATATCCCTGGAATTTTGTTGACCGTAATATTCTGTTGAACCGGTAACGAAAACATCTCCGGAAGGATCGGCAGCAATGGCATACCCCTGGTCGTAATTATTGCCCGGGCCGTCGAACCGGCTCACCCATTCTATCAGCCCTTCGGGATTATATTTTATCAGAACCATATCGGTTGTGCTGATATATGGCGAGGGAGGATTATAAGAATAACCTGTTACAAAGATGTTTCCTGAAGGATCGATGGCAACTGATGTGGCCACGTCGTCCAGGTTATCCGGACCGTTATACCTGGCAACCCAGTCTTCACCTCCATCCGGATTATACCTTATCGTGCAGTAATCATAATTACCGCTTGTTCCGCCGCTTTGCCCTGTTACATAAACATTGCCCTCATCATCGAGTTTCAAATCCCAAGCTTTGTCATATGAACCGGCCGGCCCATTGTATCGGGCGACCCATTTCTGAACACCATTGGAATCGTATTTGACTGTCGCGTAATCATCAGCATTTAAACCCCAGCTTGCACCGGTCACATAGACATTCCTATCGTCATCCACCGCAATGGCATAAGCCCTGTCGTCATCAGACCCGGTGCCGTTATAAACCCTTACCCATGCTGTATCACCATTGGGCTTATATTTTGCCGTCGCATAATTATATCTCGTGCTGACATCCCCTTCAAAATAACCCGTAATATAGACATAACCTAAATTATCTACTGCTATTGCCGTAGCCCGGTCGTTTGGCATGCCGGATCCTCCAAGGCGCCGGGTCCAGACCGTGTCGCCGCCGGGAGTCAATTTCAACGTTGCAAAATCGGCCCACATTGAACTGGAATATCCGGCACTGGCACCGGTGACATACACGTACCCATCATCATCCACAACTATATCCGCAGCGTCATCATCATTATTCACATCCAGTCCTTTATAGATGCTTTTCCAGGCAAATGCCCCTGATCCATCAATCTTCAGGGTGACATAATCCCTTCTTGAGGACCCTTCATGGCTCCCACCGGTAGCGTATACATTTCCTTCACTATCTGTAGTGATAGCTGCCAGGAAATCTTCATAGGCTCCCGTACCGTCATATTCATAAGACCATTTGAACTCACCGGCAGATGTGTATTTTAAAACGACATAGTTGGGCGCTCCATTGGTGATCGATACTGATGTTCCTCCCACAAACACATTTCCGGAAGGATCGAGGGCAATTGCGACTCCGTTATCGAAATAATCGTCATTGCCATTATAAATCATTGACCAGTCGGGAGAAACCTGGGCAAAAAGACCGGCCGGAATCATCAATATCAAAAAATACAGACAAGACTTTGTCATGGCGGGAAGTTTTTGGTAAAAAGGCAATGCAAGATAAGAATATTATTGACAAACCTGACTGAATACCGGCAGCATTTCAATATGATTATTTATGCTTCAGCCGCCCGACCGTTTGACCTTGTAATGAAGGTTTTGCAGGAATTCAATTGTCTTTACCACGAAATCGCCCTGGATGATGATATCTCCCTCTTTCGCGCTTCCTCCGACTCCGAATTTCGATTTCAACAGCTTCGCCAGTAGCTCCAGGTCTTCATCCCTGCCGATAAATCCCTGGATCAGGGTGACCGATTTGCCTTTGCGCTGCTTCCGGTCGAGACTCACCCGGAGGTTTTGCTGTTGGGGGGGGAGGGTGCCGGGTTCAGCGCTCTCACCGGTTGAGTATGAATAATCGGGATTGGTGGAATATACTACACCAAGGCGTGATTTCCAGTCGCTGGAGGGCGACGGTTTATTTTTCGAGGTCATTTGTTTTCACGACTTTGTAAATTTCTGTTTCCACTCCGGTTCTCACGTGCACAAAATAAAGCCCATCGGGTGATGCCGTAAGATCAATCTTATTACCTGCGGATTTCACGATTTGCCTGCCGGATGTCCCGAAAACTATTACTTCATCATATTTTCCGGTAAGATTGATGACACCCGATGACGGATTAGGATAAATAGTGATGCTGCCGGCTGTTTCCGGTTCACCGATAGCAGTAATTACCGGTTCCCAGTTAATGACGATTGACGAGAAGCTCGGTACATTGGCCGGAGTTAGATTTACCTGGAGTGTATCTTTTTCAAAGGTGAAAGTGGAGAAATTCCCGGTGCCGTTCTTATCGGTCAGCTCCATCCTTAATTTGTAGGTTCCATCGGATACAATATTCCCGTTGATATCGGTACCATCCCAGGAACAGGTGCGGGTGGCATGGCTGGTTTTTGTGGCGCCGGTAATAGCGTCGACGGTGTTGTACGGACTGCCGGCAGCGGTTGTTGAGGCTTCCCAGGTGTTGAGATGGGTTTTCCGCGTCTGTGCATAAGCCAGCAGCGTTTTCACAAAATTACCCTGGTTGTCTTCAATCCAGATGGCAACAATATTTTTCGGTGCATAATTCCCTCCGGCCGCGCTGGTTGAAACCGACACGGTCAATGTGCCCGGAGTTTGCGCCCATGTTGGGATGATTGCTGTGATCAGCAGTAAAGAAATGAAGATGATTCTGTTCATTGAAGCCCGTTTTTAAAAATCGGACAAATATAGATAAATAGATTTGATTTTGAGATGGAGTCTCAATTTTTTAAGAGACTCCATCTCATCCTGTAAAAGAAAATCAAATACAAAATATTGACAGACAATAGGTTGAATACCATTACGGCAGCAAAACCGGCGCCATAAACAAACAAAACGGCAAAAAGCTGAACCGCGGCATTGGTGATCATAGCCCTGGCGAATGCTTTCAACCGTATCCTTTCCAAATCTTCCCCCTCTTCTTTTTCTTTTGAAAAGATGATCAGATTTAATCCTGTAATCAGAAAAAATAAAACAACCTCTTCCGAAAAATTGGTCTGGAAGACGGTAAAGAATTTCGGTTCTACGAAAATGGAAACGACAGCAAAAACAGGTACCTTAAAGCGAAAATCGAAAAAACCGTAAACGGCAGCACCGGCCATGCCGGCAATTGCCATCACAATACCTGCGATTTTCCAGCGGTAAGGCAATAAAAACGATCCCATCAGTTAAATATCAGTCAGACCGGATTTACCTGTTTAATTTTCGGCAGAGGTGTAGATCGGGAACGTAACGCTGGTTTGGTCGTCAAAATCTACCTTCACTCCAACCAAACCAAACTTGTGGTTAGCGATATATGTATATTTTGTGATACCTGAGCTTTTCACGTGCGACTGATCCATCTCGACCTGGATGG
The DNA here is from genome assembly GCA_017991835.1 of Bacteroidales bacterium. GTDB lineage: Bacteria > Bacteroidota > Bacteroidia > Bacteroidales > JAGOPY01 > JAGOPY01. Next base: position 19,126 of record JAGOPY010000004.1, read on the forward strand.
TTTTGATCAGGAAGAATCCGTAGTAATAATCATCGTCGGTCGATTTGCTGACCACTTTTCTCTCCCTGTCGGTGCCATCGATAGGGTAGGTATCGCCGACCTTTGAATCATACTTGACCAGAACGCCGGCGCCGGGACCTTCCATGCTTTTGATCCCTTCTTTCGTCTGCTGGATTTTCACGTTTGTAATGCTTACCTGGTCGCCGTTAACCTCCACTCCGGGGTAATTGGCCGCAATATTTTTCAGCAGCGGATTGGTTACCGTGGCCGTTGCTGTGTACGATGAAACGCCGTCCTTCAAGGCCGTTACCGTAGCATTGAAATTACTGACACCGGCAATTTCCATGGATGAACTGGAAACCGTGACGCCGACTTCACCCATTGGCGACTGGTCTCCGCCAAGCTCGCCGGCTTTTTCCTTGAAACACGATGTCAGGAATAGTGCCGGTACCAGAACCACAATCAATAATAGTTTTTTCATGAGTTTTTTTTGGTTTTGTTAATAATTGAATCATCCGGTCGTTTAATTAGCCGTGATTACAATATTAGGAAGAGTTTTGCCCGGTTTATCATTTTACCGAAAATTTTTCCCCGGGAGATAATCTTACACCGACGGATTTACCCGTCGGTCGGTAGATTTCAAAATATCCGCCGAAATAATACACTTCCCGTTATTATTACTTTTACAGGAAATATCTTCAGAAATCCATCTATGAGAAAGATCCTTCCTGTATTCATCCTGACGCTTATGGTAATTACTTCTACCGCGCAGGATACCCTTATCGTTCAGACATTTACATTCGATTCGATCACAACCCGCCGCGGCACCTGGCAATTCCCCGAAGGGGAGAGCTTTCGGAAGATCCTCATGTACCATACACTGAAATGCGACTTTGTCACCACCCACGACCAGTATGCCTGCGGTGAATGGGATTATCTGACATACAACACCGTTTACAGGCATACCGGTGCCTTTGACTCCACCCTTTACCATCATCCGAATTTCACGCTGATGGAAGGAACGGCTCCCGACTCGCTGTTGCTGACATCTTCACCGACGTATAACTATTTTCTGAACCGCCATTACCATGTTGTTTTTCCGGATACGCTGTCTTTTACACAGGCCACAATAGGTAATCCGGCGGTAGAAAACGATAAAGTCATCCCTGCAGAATACCGGGCCGGTCGTGCACAGTACCTGTGGAAATCAACGGAACTCTCAGCCCAGGGTCTGGAAGCAGGTCCGGTAACAGGTCTAAAGCTTAACCTGGCGGAAGGTTCAAACGGATCGGGAGATTTTATGATCCGGATGAAGCAGGTCAGCCTGGATGAACTGACACCGGATACCCTTATCGCAGGCCTGGATACAGTATTCCAAAACCGGATCAGCTTTTCAACCGGCTGGAATGATTTCAGTTTCTTCCGGCCGTTTGACTGGGATGGCGTCTCAGACATTGTCGTGGAGTTCTGTTATACCGGAACGGGGAGTGGAGGAGAAGTGGTGGCCCGGGCGGAGGACCCCGGTTTTAATTGCGGAATATCATCGGCCGGTGATAATTATGTGCTGGATCTCGACGGAGTCTCTGATTTTTTAAAACTGCAGCCAGGCACTTACTTCAATAGCGATTTTACCTTCGAGACCTGGTTTTTCAAGCGAAATAACAACAACTGGAGCCGTATTTTCGATTTCGGCAACGGGCCCGACAGGCAGAATGTGATCGTTGCCCTTTCTACGGGAACCAGCGGGAGGCTTTCATTTCATGTTTTCATGGATGGCCTGAACCGGTCGTTCGAGCTGGATAACCCAACGCCACTTTATGAATGGACCCACCTGGCCGTCAGGCTGACGGCTCATATCGCCTGGGTTTACATTAACGGAAACCTGGTGAAGCTGGGCCTGCTGCAGCAACCTCCGAATCTGGAACGAAGCATCAACTATATCGGGAGGAGCAACTGGAACGGCGACAAAGCGGCAGATGTGCTCCTGGATGAATTCCGCCTCTGGAAAACCGCCCTGGACCCGGCGACCATCAAATCGCACTGTAGGAAAGGGATCGCCGATCCGGCAGCCGATACGAATCTTGTTTTTTATTATGATTTTGATGAAGGATCGGGAAATATTCTCCACGACAGATCAATAAACGGCCATCATGCCGAAGGGTTTGGCCGGCCGGGTTTTTATCCCGTCCGGGGGCCGGAGGTTTACATGGGATTTGAGCAGGATAACAACCGTCCGAACATCATTTTCGAGAGGATTGTATCAGGAACCGTTGATGTCAGCGAAGTGACTGTCATGGACTCGCTGATGGATGCGCCGCTCCAGATCGTGTTGTTCAGTGATCCGGATAATCCTACCTTTCCTACAGATACGATTGAAAAATGGGTAGCGGGTTTCAAACCGGTGTATGAGAACTGGATGGTGGTTGATTCCGTCTGGACAGCGCCGGAAGTGGTGATCCGTAAAGAGATGGTCCCGTATTACGGGGAGCCTTTCGAAGTGCTGGAAGAATTTGAGATAGGACGTTTTATCACCCCTTACGGGATCGGGCTTACCCTTGGTGATAACGGATTTACCTGGGTCTATGATGTGACAGACTATGCCCCGTTGTTGCAGGGAATGGTCGATCTGAGCGCCGGCAACCAGCAGGAACTGATCGACCTGAAATTTATGCTCATCAAAGGCACTCCACCCAGGGAGGTGAAGCAGATCGACCGGATCTGGGGCGGTCTGAGGTCGTTCTACTACAAAGACCTGGATGATGACCTGCAGATGAGCGCCGTCACCCTTCCTTTGCGTCCCGACGCCAGCCAGTTCAGGGTGAAGACACGGCTGACTGGCCACGGCCACAACAGCAATACCGGTGAGTACCCGCACTGCTGCGAATGGAAAGACAATGAGCACTATTTGAGAGTAAATGGCCAGCAGGCAGGCGCCTGGCATATCTTTCAGTATCACGATTGTTCGCTTAACCCGGTATTTCCGCAGGGGGGCACCTGGTCGGGTGCACGGGAAGGCTGGTGCCCGGGCGATTTGGTGAAAGACCATGATTTTGAGATTACGGATTTCATTACCGGCAGCCAGGTTACGATCGATTATGACATTACGCCTGTTCCGGAAGACAACCTGGGGATGGGATGGGGAAACTATGTGACCAATATGGATCTTGTCCAGTATGGCGAGAATCACTTCAATGTGGATGCCGAGGTGTACAATGTGATCACACCGAGCAACGTGGGCTACTATTCACGGGTCAACCCGGTGTGCTACGGTTTAAAAGCCCTGTTGCGGAACAATGGCTCAGCCCCGCTGACTTCGGCGAAGTTCAGTTACGGTGTCTCCGGCGGCCCGCAGGAAACGTTTGATTGGAGTGGCAGCCTCCAGCCTCATACGATCGACACGGTCGATCTGCCCGTTTCCGGCGACCTCTTCTGGATCGGCGACGAAAACCATACGTTCACAGTGACGGTCAGCGAGCCGAACGGAACGGCTGATCAATACACGGCTAATGATACATACCGGTCGAAGTTCAATATGCCCGACCTGATCGACATTCCCATCGTACTCGAACTACGCACCAATAAGCAGGCTTACCGTTTTAGCCTGGAGGCCAGGGATATATCCGGGAATGTCATTCTCCGGAAGGATAACCTCGAAAATACCACTACCTACCGCGACACGCTGGATCTGCCTTATGGCTGCTATACCATTGAGCTGACCGATATTGAGGACATTGGTTTGAGTTACTGGGCTTATCCGGAGCAGGGAAGCGGTTATTTCCGGATCTACGATCTGGAGGGGCATATGATCAAATCTTTCAATTCCGAATTTGGCCGGACGATTTTTTACACTTATCATGTAGGAGAAGGGTTTTATATCGGGGATCCGGGATTTGAACATCTGGTAAAGATTTATCCGAATCCGACGGATGGAATTGTAAATGTGGATGTTAATGACTTTTCCGGAGAATATTTACTGAATATTTTTAACATGCAGGGAGTCCTTGTCAGGTCTGAAAGGATTGGATCGGGCCAAATGGTTTATGACCTGACGGAATTTCCTTCGGGATTGTATTTATTCGAATGTAAAATTTCCGGTTTTTCGGTTTTTAAGAAAGTTGTAAAAAGATAAAGGGAGAAATGGATTCTACCTTTTTGAGGTAACTCTCTTCATCGGGAAATCCTGAAACCTCTCTTCACCGTTGACCCATCCCTGGATGCGGGCGTGCAGGGAATCGGGTGCAGGATGGCGGTAAATGATCTCCTGCGGGAAATCATGGGATTTATTTTCAAACACGAAGATCCGTTCTTTATCTGAAACCAGCCGGAAAGGTACCTGCCGGCCTTCATTCTGGTTGCTGGTGCCGACTGTATACAGGATCTCGCCGGAAGCGGAGCTCAGGCTGATTATTTCCGAAAACACCGTATCCTTTTCCTTGACCAGGAAACTTTCTCCGAGGTACAGGGTATCATTGATCTTTCGCCAGGTTTCGATGAAATTTCCGTCTTCCGACCGGTTTTCCCATGTGCCGGCCATCCATGACAGCTTTTCCATGCCGGTGAGCGGAAGCCCCATCAGTTCCCAAATGGTTTCTTTCATTCCATAGAATTCTTCCAGGTCGAATAACCGGGTCAGGTAAACGATCTTTCCGTCCCGGTCGATGATCACATTCCGGGTGATGCCTGCCTGTTTCTCTGCATACAAAGAAAAAACTGCCGCTGCCGGATCGGGCGCCAATGGATAGGTAACACCGGTTTTCGATGCAAATTCCCTGACGACATCAGCCGGTTCATCGCGGTCCAGGCCAATAAGCACAAAGTCATTGTCTCTCAGCGGCTGCCAGATCTCCCGCTCGATATAAGGCATCTCTTTCCGGCAGACGCCGCACCAGCTGGCCGTGAACTGCAGCATGACTATTTTGCCTCTCTGTTCCGACAGCGTGAATACTTTTCCTTCCGTTGTGGTTACCGTAAAGTCGGGAGCTGTTTCGCCGGTTTTTACAATATATCCGCGGTCGTCGGGCTGGCTGACGGTGGTCATGCAATTAATGACCATCATCATTATAATCAGGATGTTTCTGACAATAGTTTTGTTCATATTTCTTCCTTAAAAATAATAACTACGCTTTCTTCCCCGAACATATCACAACAGTCCGTGCCAGTTTGTCCCCAACCCGTTGTCTGGTTTCCGATTTATAAATACTGACCATCCCGATAATATATAAGCACGGCAGCCCGTCGATCATCCGGCCGAAATTGCGGACCAGGCTTTGTTTCAGGCTGATTTTCCGTCCTTCGGTTGTGACGACCCGCATTTTGAGCAAGTATTTCCCGGCGGTAAAACCCACAAGCCATTCGAGTACAATGAAGTAGGCGAAGATAATGATCAGGAACACCCCGCAGATCGGATCGAAGATGATCCAGAGATGGTCTTCGGGCGTCATTAGCCAGGTGCCTTTTACCAGGTAGGTTACGGGAAAAAAGACGATGCAAAAGACCAGGTAGTCGAGAAGCTGGGCGAAGATGCGTTGAGGCAGATTAGCGTAGATCATATTGATTTCTGAAGTTGATAGTAATTTATAACGAAGGTAGAAAAAAAGGGACGCCATCCGCCAGCCGGCGGATGGCGTCCCTAATTGGACAGGAAAAATTAACCTGTTTGTTTTAAATCTATTTTTGCAGTTTTAATCTACATTCATTACATGATAAAATCGAAGTTTATCCTTATCTGTAGCCTCCTGCTCATAAAGTATACCGTTGCGGCCCAGGATACAAAACCCGGTTATGATGTGTTTTCATTTGAACTGGCAGTCACGGTGCCGGGCACCACGACGCAGATCTATGATGCCATGACCGGCGATATCAGCGGATGGTGGGATCATTCGTTTTCCGAAAAGCCCTACCGGCTTTATATCGATGCAGTTCCGGGTGGAGGATTTTTTGAGATTTTTAATGCCGGTGGCGATGGCGTGAAACATGCCACCGTCATCTATTCCGACCGGGGTAAGATGCTGCGGATGGACGGGCCGCTGGGACTTTCCGGCAAAGCGGTGCAAATGGTGACCACTTATGCTTTTTCTCCAACAGGTGCCGATTCCACAACGGTAAAACTTTCCGTCCATGCGGCGGGTGAGATAGGGGATGGCGTCCCGGCCGTGGTTGAATCGGTCTGGCGGCATTTCCTTGTCGAACGATTTAAACCCTATGTCGAAAACGGGATGAAACCGGTAGAATAATCTCACTATGAGCGCAAAAAGAACCTTCCTGTTTTCAGGAGCCATCGTCGCCCTCTCCCTTTTCCTTATGTCGTGGGGATTCCAGGGCCATTATAAGATCAGCAGCAAGTCTGCCATGTCGTTCACTTCAGAAATGGAGCAGTTCCTGGCCTGGGCCGTCACGCTGGCCGAGCATGCCTCCGACGCCGACGAAAGAAAAGCTTACGATCCCGATGAAGGGCCCCGCCATTACATCGATATCGATAACTATCCCGGATTTGAAATCGCTGGGCGAATTCCGCAAACCTACGACTCTGTCGTTTCCCTTTACGGCGAGGTGTTCGTGATCGAACAGGGCATTCTTCCCTGGGCCACCCTCCGGACCTACGACTCCCTCGTGAGCTGCTTCAGGCGGTATGACTGGGAAAAAGCCGTTCTTTTCGCCGCCGACCTGGGTCACTATGTTGCCGACGGCCACCAGCCGTTACACCTCACACGGAACTACGACGGGCAATACACCGGGAACAGCGGCATCCATTCCCGCTATGAAACCGGCATGGTCAATACTTTCCTGAACTCCGTCGATTACACGGGAGATGCCATCTCCTATGTGGAGGATGTGGAAAACTACGTCTTCGCTTACATCTATTCCAATTTCCGTTACGCCGACTCCATTATGATTGCCGACGATTATGCCGAGGCCGTGGCCGGTAATCACTCATCCTATACCTATAAACAGGCACTGTGGGAGAAAACGGGCATTTACACGACCGGATTTTTCCATGATGCCTCGAAATCGCTGGCCGAGTTGATCTATTCAGCCTGGACCGATGCGGGAAAGCCGGATATGAACAGCGGTTCCGGCATGGATGAACAGATCCGCAAACGGGATTCGTTCCGGTTGAAAGCCAGGCCAAACCCTTTCCGGGAAACGCTTACCATCAGCGTAAACCTCCCGGTAGCAGGCGATATCTGTATCCTGGTCATCGATTCCCGGGGCATGATTGCCGCTAAACCGCTGGATGAAAAAAGAGAGGCGGGAGAAATCGACATCGCTGTCAACCTCTCCCGCCTGCCGGATGGGATTTATTTTATATCCGTCAATACCGGACACGAATTCCGGTATCAGAAAATCATTAAAAACAGCGACTAAGCGATCAGTTCACTTTTGACCCTTCGAACCGCTCCGCTACTTTATTCCAGTCGACCACGTTCCAGATGGCGTTCATGTAATCGGCACGCTTGTTCTGGTACTTGAGGTAATAGGCATGTTCCCACACATCGATCCCGAATATTGGAACCCCTTTGTTTTCAGCGATATCCATCATAGGATTGTCCTGGTTGGGCGTGGAACAAATGGCCAGTTTTCCGTAGGGTGTAACATAGAGCCATGACCAGCCTGAGCCGAAACGGCCGATACCGGCGGTGTTCATCTGCTCTTTCATATTCTCAAAGCTTCCGAATGCTTCATCAATAGCTTTAGCCAGCTCGCCTTTAGGTTTGCCGCCACCGTTTGGAGAAAGGGTGGTAAAAAACAGGTCGTGGTTGTAAACCCCGCCGGCATTGTTCCTCACTTTCATGTCGAAATTCTTGGTACTGCCCAGGATTTGTTCCATCGTCATTTTTTCAGCTTCTGTCCCTTTGATAGCGGCATTCAGATTATTTACATAGGCTGCGTGATGCTTCGAGTGATGAATTTCCATCGTCATCGCATCGATATGCGGTTCAAGTGCGTTGTAAGCGTAAGGCAGTTTTATCAGTTCAAAAGGCCCGGAAGCCTGCTGTGCATTTAATGCTGCGGTTGTGGTCATCATAATGATCATAAATTGTAAGATTGTTGTTTTTTTCATTGTTACTGGTTTTTAATCATTATTGAAAACAGATGATGATACAATTTGTTCAAATTTTTATGATTTCCCTTTCTCCTGCAATATCAAACGGAGCGATGTGTCTTTCGTAACGTAATTGATAGCCCAGTTGATAAATACGATCAGCTTGTTACGGATGCTCAGGATCAGCATCAGGTGGAGGAACATCCAGACAAACCATGCAAAATAGCCGTGGAAACGGATGAACGGCAGATCGACGACCGCCTTGTTCTTTCCAATGGTTGCCATTGAGCCCAGGTTGCGGTATTCGTATTCTTTGAGACGTTTTCCTTTGATCATGGCTCTCAGGTTGCGGGCCAGGTTTCGCGCCTGGTTGATAGCCACGTTGGCCACCTGCGGATGTCCGGAAGGGTATTTCAATGTTTCCATGTAAGAAATATCGCCGACGGCAAAAACATTATCGTACCCCCGGACCTTATTGTACCGGTCGACCATTATCCTGCCATTCCTGACAATCAGTGATTTGTCGATACCTTCGACGACATTGCCCGTTACGCCGGCTGTCCAGATCAACCGCGTGGTTTTGATGGTTGTACCATTATTCAGGGTCGCTAATTTACCATCGTAATCGGTCACAAAGACATTGGTCATGACGCTGACCCCCAGCGATCTGAGATATTTCTCAGACACTCTCCGGGCCGTTTCGCTCATGCTGTTCAGCGTATGTCCGCTCCCTTCCAGCAGGATTATTTTAAGATCTTTGAAATCCATCATCGGGTAATCCTTCGGGAGGATATTCCTCTTGATCTCAGCGAAGGCACCCGCCAGTTCAACGCCAGTCGGGCCGGCCCCGACAATGACAATATTCAGCAAATACTCCTTTTCCGATTCGGGTGTGGTGAGCAGATCTTCAAAATCCTGGAGGATGCTGTTCCTGATCTTTATCGCCTCGTAAGTCGTTTTGAGTGAATAGACATTTTCCTCAATGTTCCGGTTACCGAAATAATTGGTCCGGCAACCGGTAGCGATCACCAGGAAATCGTACCTGAAATTGCCGACCGTTGTGATCACGGTGTTCGTAACAGGATCCACCCGTAGCACCTCAGCCATCCTGATCTGCATGTTTTTATGTTCCTGGAAGATTTTCCGGAAGGGAAAAGAGATGCTGCTCGGTTCAAGCTGCGACGTCGCCACCTGGTAAAACAACGGCTGAAACTGGTGATGGTTCAGCTTGTCGATCAGCAAAACATCGAACAGATCATTGTCAAGGTGTTCGATAAATTGTATACCGGCAAAACCCCCGCCGATTACAATGACTTTCTTTCTTTCTGGCATGGCCCGACGGAATTATATCCCGCTGCAAAGATAGCGGAAACAAAAAACTGTTCCACCATTCCACCATTCCACCGTTCCACCACAAATCAAAGGATCATTTCATCGTCCGGATGTAATCCAGCAGGTAGCCGGTGGAGGGCCGGTCTTCCGTCATCTGGCCGATATATTTGAAACGTAGGATCCCTTTTTTATCAATAATGAAAACCGATGCGATATTCTGATCCGCCGTCACATTATCCCAGAAGTTCGTAGATAATTTCAGTTGCCTCGACAGGTAGTGGTTCTCATCCACCAGCACCGGGATCAAATCGTGTGGCGAATCTTTGCTGACCTCAAAAGTCAGCGGGAATTTCTGGCGGGCCCACGCGGCATATTCGGCCTGGATGGTTCCTTCGGCAGGGGCAGGATTGGGATTCTTAATACCTGCAACTACCTGCTGCGCGTCCGGAAACTTTTCCTGCCAGTCCCTGATCCGGTCGCTGCTGTAAGGCATTACGAAAGCGATCTGCAGGTCGTTGCGGGCCATGATGCGGGCCGTTCGTTCAAGCTGTTCCATTTCCATGTACTGGTAATAGCAGTAAGCGCACCACTGCTGGCCCGTCCATCCGCGCGGAAAGATCAGCATCACATTTTTCCCTTTATAGTCCGACAGTGTGAAATGTCCGCCACCATAAACCGGCAACGAAAAATCGGGCATCGGTTCCCCGGCGGTTGCCGTCATGGCCTGCTGCAGCGTAAAAGCCGTATTGGGCCTGACAATGCTGTTGAATACCTTCCATTGACCGTCGCCTTTATACATCTGGATCTGTTCGGTGGCACCGGCCGATTCACATTTTACGGCGGCAATCCCATCGAACGCGTCCAGCACCGTAACCCGGTTGTAACGGTACATTTCGTCCTGCTTGCCGACCCCTGCCAGGGCATTCTCCATCACATTCTCATATCGCTGCCTGCGGATGGTCACCTTGCCGGTCTGGCCTACCGGAACCAGGCTCACCCGGTTGTACTCCGGGTCGATTACCTGCGACAAGCGGCCGGCATCGGCTCCACTCAATGCATTCATGTAGGCGAGGGCCGCTTTCTCAATTTCCGGTCTCTCTTTTTCCGGGTCGAAATCTTTGATGCGGGCAGGCGTTTTCAGCCCCGAAGCAAATAAAACGTTGATAATTTTCCATTCATCGTTAATCCTGACCACCTGCAAGTAATCGGTGAAATTGGCGGATATTGCCTTGACCACCGCCACATCATTTCCCATATCGAGGATATTGACCCCGATATGGCGGGCACTGTCGGCCAGGATGCCGATGCCGGCACGGGTAAACTCAATCAGGCCCGACCATGTGGTGTAATTGAGCGTTGTGCGCCCGGACTGGGGCAAATCCCGCGGAGTTGCCTTGTTCAGGTCGGGATGGATGGCTTTTTCCATCCGGGCAGCGTCGCCGGAGTAAAATCCCTCGATGTAATTCAAAGCCGTTTGCCTGATCAAGGCATCATCTGACACCCCTGCAGCGGGATCCTGCGCGGCTAAACGGAGCGAAGTGCAAAGGACCAGGATCACTAAGATCCGGCCGGCATTAAAAAGCGATATATGTTTATTCATGACAATATTTTTGTCATAAATCTAAACCAATCATCATATTATCAGAAGGGGAATTCTATAATTGGCACGAATGACAATACAAAAGGTAAACCTCAGCCCATTTCAAAAGAAAAGAACCCGGAACCTGGAACCTGGAACCCGGAACCTGGAACCCGGAACCCGGAACCCGGAACTCAGGAACTTTGGAACAAATAAAACATGTACTTCTTATATTTCCTGAACATCTCGTTTCCTGAACATCTCGCCGTTACGCTGGCCGGTGAAGTGCTTGTTTTCCATTTTGGCGAGTTTTTTCCGGTACAAACGTTTAACCAGCCTGATTACCAGCGGAAAACGGTCTTCGCCGAGCGCCCAGGCCGACGACCAGACCGGCGCCAGCACCTCCTGGTTTAGCTGATTGACCAAATCTATCGTGTAGGATGTCTCTGCCGTGATCTCTTTTTCAACCAGCGTTTTCACGGGAAAAGTTTCCTTGATTTTAAGCCATTCGGCCCAGTTGTGCCCGCCACCCAACTTTGATTTCCTTTCGGGATCGTCGCCGAAAAAATCACTGGCAATTATATACCCGCCGGGATTCAGCAGCTTAAGCGCCCCAGGGATGGATTTGTCCATCGGTATATACTGGAAGCTCTCACTGAAGAGTACCAGGTCGTATTTTTTATCGGTTACCAGGTTTTCAAACCGGCATTGAAAGAATCCCACCGAATCACCCAGCATTTTACGGGCATAAGCAGTCAGGATCTGCCCGGGTGATACCACATCGACCGAATAGCCCCGGGCTACCAGTTGTTGAGCGGTTTTGCCTGATCCGCAACCGACGTCAAGGATCGATTTTACCCCTTCCGGGATATGTGAAAAGATCAGTTCCGCATAGTTCTCCTGGGCCTGGCGGAGATTTGCCACATCGGCTTCCAGGCCGTCTTTAAAATAACCGTAATGCAGATATTCCGATTTCAGGAAAAATTTGTAAACCCTTAATCCCAGTTCCAGTCCGACCTCTTTCGAGTCGACCTTGTAATTTTTTCGTTTTTTTGCCATTAAGTCAATGATATAGTTTATTCTTTGATGAGGGCGTACCTGACTTCATTCCAGTACCGGTCATATTTGTAAACAGCCATCCGGAAAACACCTTCTTTAACGAATCCGCATTTTTCCAGTACCCTTTGCGATGCGAGATTGTGCTCATAAACACCCGTATGGATCCTGACAATATCGAGGTTTTGAAAACCGTACTCGCAGATCAGCCCCAGCGCCCGGGTCATAATTCCTTTTCCCCAGTATTCTTCTCCTAAAAAATAACCGACCTCAGCCGATTTCCTGTAAACATCCTTGCATTTTACCATGCCTATATTCCCGACATATTCCTCTTTGTACTCAATGGCAAAGAGAGTCGCCGGATCAGGCATCATGGCATTGCGGATAAACTCTTCCGCATGGTTTATCGTATATGGATGGGGAAAACCGTCGCGCAGGTTACGGCTGATGTTTTCATTGTTAGCCAGGTGCACAAGCCTGTGGCAATCTTCCATACGGAATTCGCGGAGTTTTACATCACCATGAACAAGGTTTATCATAATCGACATTAAAATCAATCAAAAGTAGGAAAATTATATCTTTGTGATGTCATTGAACCCATCATGAAAAGATTTGCTTTAACTGCCATCCTGTTATCGGGGATTTTTTTGTTGCACGCCCAGCACCAGAATATCCTGATCACCACGAATGCTTCACCCAACGAGCCTTCGATCATCATCAACCCGAAGAACACCAACCAACTTTACGGTGGCGCCAATATCGCGAGCTATTTTTATTCGGACGACGGAGGATACAACTGGCAAACCGGCACGCTGACATCCCAGCAGTACGGCGTCTGGGGCGACCCGGTCCTGCAGTGCGACACCGCCGGCGCTTTCTACTTTTTTCACCTCTCCAATCCGCCACAGGGAAACTGGATCGACCGGATCGTTTGCCAGAAAGTTGAAGCCCTGGGAGGTGAATGGAACGACGGGACTTACATGGGGCTCGACGGCACCAAAGCGCAGGATAAACACTGGGCCGCAGTCGACTGGAAAACCAACAATATTTACGTTACCTGGACGCAGTTTGACGAATACGGCACTTCCGATCCTTCAAAATTCAGTAACATCATGTTCTCCCGTTCATTTGACGGTGGCCTGAGCTGGAGCCCGGCGGTTCAGATCAACCAGGTTTCGGGCGATTGTGTCGATGAAGATAATACGACAGAAGGAGCGGTGCCCTGCGTTGGCCCGGAAGGCCAGATCTATGTCTCATGGGCCGGACCGGCTGGACTGGTATTCGACCGTTCCTACGACCAGGGCGACACCTGGCTGGATGAGGATATTTTCGTTTCCGACATCGGCGGGGGATGGGCCTACGATATTCCCGGCATTTACAGGGCCAACGGCCTTCCCGTAACGATCTGCGACACCAGCAGCGGCCCGTACCGCGGAACCATCTACATCAACTGGAGCGATCAGCGCAACGGCCCTGGCGATACCGACGTATGGCTTGTCAAATCGACCGACGGCGGAGATACATGGAGCGACCTCATCCGCGTCAACGACGACCCCCCCGGCAAACACCAGTTCTTTACCTGGATGACCATCGACCAGACCAACGGTTACCTGTATTTCGTCTTCTATGACCGCCGAAACCATGATAACAACTATACCGACGTTTACATGGCCCGCTCGACCGATGGAGGAGAAACGTTCACCAATTTCCAGGTCAGCGAAGAGTACTTCAATCCCAACAGCAATATTTTCTTTGGCGATTATACCAATATTACGGCACATGATAACGTGATCCGCCCGGTTTGGGCCCGGTGCCACAACAACCAGATGAGCATCTGGACCGCCATCGTCGATCCCGATGCCGTCGGCATCGAGGAAGAGATTGCTGGAAAGCCACCATTCAGCGTCGACCGGAGCTATCCCAACCCCTTCGAGAATTCGACCGTTTTTTCTTTCAAGCTGCACGAAACAGCGCCTGTCAGACTGGCCGTTTACGATTCCTATGGCCGGCTGGTGGAGGTCCTGGCCGACCGTGTCATTCTCCGGCCCGGAAAATATACCTTCCAGTTTGATGTGAGAGGCAAAAACCTCGCTGCCGGGGTTTATTACTTCAGCCTGGTCAGCAATGATAAGGTCAGCCGGCAAAAAGTTGTACTGGCAAATTAATTTTTTCGTCAGTGAACCGGATTTATTTTCTTTTGTTACTTCAGCAGAATTAGTAATTTTGCGCCGCTTTCAAAAACAACCTTCCTTATGGATTCGACCTTTCGTGGGATCATTGAGAAATTCAGGGATTATCTGTATTCGATGAACGGCAAAGCTGTCGTTACCATCGAACAAGTCGCCGTTCATACCGGCATCCCTGAAAAGGTGATCCGTTCCTGTTTTTCGAATGAGGCGGAATTGGTCGAAAAGGTACTTGATTTTGAAAGACACCGGTTTGAAGAGATATTTAAAATACATGATTTCGAGGGAGTTAATGCTATCGATATCCTATTGACTGTCAGCAAGGAAGTAGCAGAGAAATTCATGGATATCTCCCCTTCGGTGACATTCGTGCTGAAACGTCATTTTCCGGAAATATACCAGCAGCATTTTATCCTACGGCGGGATTTTATTTATGAAAAGATCAAGATCAACCTGTCGAAAGGGATCAGCCAGGGAATGTACCGTGACGATCTCAGTATCGAACTGGTTGCCCGCCTTTACCTCAGCCGCCTGATCGACCTGCATAACCCCGATTTTTTCCCGGCGGAAGAATTTTCATTTGATACTCTTTTCAATGTGATGTTTGAAAATTTTATCCGCGGGATCGCCAAACCGGAAGGGCTCAGCTATTACGAGAAGAAAAAAAAGTGTTTTAAGTTCAATGCATAGATTGCCAATCCCATGACAATCGATCAAAAAAAACGGTTAATGTTGATTATAAGATATTTTACATTAATAACAATATCTATACTATTGATATTCAATGGGGTTCTTCCAGCCCAGCCACTTTCTTTCAACCTGAAGGAAGCCGGTGAATATGCCGTAAAAAACAGTTACAGTGTTCAGAATGCCCGTTATGACCTGGAAATAGCCCGGAAAAAGGTGAAAGAAAACCTTTCCCTTGGATTTCCCCAGATCGACGGTACGGTCGACTATTCTTATTTCATCGCACTGCCTACATCACTTATTCCGGGCGACTTCTTCGGGCAGCCCGGTGAGATGATCGAGGTACAGTTCGGCACTAAAAATAATCTGACGGCAGGTATTACGCTCAACCAGCTCATCTTCGACGGACGGTATTTTATCGGTTTGCAGTATGCAAAGATTTTTGAGCAGATCAGCGCCGAAAACCTGGAGAAATCGGAGGAGGATATCCGCGAAACTGTTTCCCGGACCTATTTCAGCATCCTGGTCGGCGAAGAATCGCTCAAAATTCTTGATTCCACGCTGGTCATTCTGATGGAAACACTTTATCAGACCGAAGAATTGTACAAGGAGGGATTTGCCGAGAGGACCGATTTCGACCAGCTAAAGATCACGGTAACCGATCTGCAGAATATGATCAATTTGCAGAGGCGCCAGAACGAACTCGGATATAAACTGCTTAAATACCAGATGGGCCTGGACCTGAACCAGGAAATCCTGCTGACGGAAACACTTGATGGACTCATTAACGATGCAGGCATCAGCGCGCTGGCCGAACAGCAGTTCAACCCGGCAAACCACATCGATTACCGGTTGATCTCAACACAGGAAAAAATGCAGGTGCTAAGCCTGAAGAACGAAAGAGCCGCTTATTATCCCAAGCTCAATGGCTTCGTCTTTTTGCAGGAAAACGCCCAGCGCGATTCTTTCGATTTTTTTGACATCGACCAGCCCTGGTTTATGACCTCATCTACCGGTGTTTCTTTGAAAATACCTGTCTTTTCCAGCGGTTACCGGAAAAGCCGCGTCGGACAGGCAAAACTTGAGCTGGAAAAGATCCGGTTAACAAAAAACCAGGTTCAGGCCGGGCTGGAACTGTCAGCCTTACAATCCAGATCGGCATTCATCACCGCACTGGAGAATTATTTCAGGGATAAGCAAAACATCGGCCTGGCTCTTGATATTTACAGCCGGACTCTCATTAAATACAAAGAAGGGGTTGCTACCAGCGTGGAACTGACCCAGCAGCATCAGCAGTTCTTCAACGCCGAAAGTAAATATTTCCAGACCGTTTTTAACCTGCTTGACGCGAAAAACATGCTGGATAAAGCCCTGGGTAATTATTAAAACTTGAAAAGATTTTCAAACATGAAATACAGTTTTTTAGCAGCGGTAATTGTTTTTCTCGCTTCGTGCAGCGCTCCCGAAACCGAACAATCGATCCGGGACCGTATTGCCGCTAACAAAAAGAAGATCACTGAACTCAACCAGGAGATTGCCGGGCTGGAGAAACAACTTGGCGATTTAAACAACGACGATAATAGTTCAGAGAACATAGCCGTCGAAGTTATGGACCTCACCCTGAGCTCTTTCAGCCATTATATCCAGGTGAGCGGAACAGCCGAAGCGGTCAGGCAGGCTTATATTTCTCCTGAAGTCAGTGGTCAGATCAGGGAAGTTTATGTCAAAGAAGGCGATTATGTCGAAAAAGGTAAATTATTGGCCAAGCTGAACTCGGAGGTGACCGAAAGCTCCATCGCCGATCTTCAGACTTCGCTCGACCTGGCCGGCGTCGTTTTTGAAAAGCAGAAGCGGCTTTGGGAGAAAGGAATCGGTTCCGAAATTCAGTTCCTGAACGCTAAAAACAACAAAGAATCGCTCGAACAAAAGATGCAGACGCTCAGGGCCCAGCTCGATATGGCCCTGATCAAGTCGCCGGTAAGCGGCATCGTCGATAAGATCTACCTGAAAAAGGGTGAGCTGGCCATGCCCGGCGTGCAGTTGATGCAGGTGGTCAACCTCGATGAGCTTTATATCAATGCCGATGTGTCGGAAACTTATCTCAGCGATGTCAGGGAAGGTGACGAAGTGAAGGTGGAATTCCCCGTTTTCCCCGATAAAACCCTTGAAACTCCCATTTACCGGAAAGGAAACGTCATCAACCCAAACAACAGGACCTTTCAAATCCAGTTGAAGCTTCCAAATCCGGATAAAATGCTGAAACCGAATATCCTCTCCGTCATCCAAATCAATGATTTTTTTGCCGATTCGGCCATCGTCGTGCCATCTTCCATTATAAAACAAGATATTTCGGGATCATATCTTTACGCGATCATGGAAACAGGCAATAAATGGACGGCGAAGAAAGTTTATATAAAAACCGGAAAGTCTTACCTCGACAAAACAATGGTGACCGACGGGCTGAAGGAAGGGATGAAGGTGATCACCATGGGATATAACCTGGTGTCGGATGGAACTGAAGTTACCGTAAAACAAGAGAATGCATCTTAATGCGGCCCAAATCAGCAGAAATTTATTTACCGCTCTGATCATAATAACAGCGGCTTTGGCCCCTGTATTCCCTCTGGTCGCCCAGAAATCAACCATCGTTCACATCGAAAATGCTGACCTGCTTCGCGTAGCCAAGATCAACGGAATGAGCGTAAAAACGTTGAAAGGTAATGCGATACTCAGGCAGGACAGCACCTACTTTTACTGCGATACCGCCTCGCTGGATGAAAATAACAACCTGAATGCCATGGGGCGCGTACATATTAACTATGGCGATTCGGTCCATCTGTATGGCGACTACCTTACCTATTCGGGCAATACCCGGATCGCAATCATGGACTCCAATGTCAGGATGGTCGACAAAAGGGCAACCCTGTATACCGATCACCTGGAATACGACCGAAACCTGGCTGTAGCCTACTATTTTACCGGCGGAAAGATTGTCGACGACGACAATGTGCTGACCAGCATCCGCGGAAAATACCTTACACGTCTCAATGAATTTGAGTTCAGCGATTCGGTGGTGGCTACCCATCCGGATTATACGATGTATTCGGATACCCTCCGTTACAATACCGAAACGGAGATTGTTTATATCGAAGGCCCGACCAATATTTATGGTAAAGAGGATCATATTTATTCGGAGAAAGGATGGTATGATACCCGCAGTGACATGGCCGAGCTAAACCAGAACAACCGTATCAGGCACCTGGAACAGATCCTGAAAGGCGACTGGATCTACTATGACCGGGAGAATGAATACGGCAAAGCCAGGGGCCATGTCTGGGTCATGGATACAGTGCAGGATATAATCATGGAAGGCGGCATCGGTGAATTTCACCGCAGCGAAAAGTATTCTTATATCACCGACCGGGCCCGCGCCATCCTGATCGATGGGAGTGATTCGCTGTTCATGCATGCCGACAGCTTTATCATGGTGATGGATTCGGCCGATGAGGCAAGGTACCTGTTTGCTTACCACCGGATGAAGTTTTACAAACAGGACCTGCAGGGCTTGTGCGACTCGCTGGTCTACAGGGTGCAGGATTCGGTCATTGCCCTTTTGAAGAACCCGGTACTGTGGTCTGACGATAACCAGCTCACCGCCGATTCGATGTGGATGCACATCAGCGATAACCGCATCGATTCGATGGTACTGTTCAACATGGCTTTTATCGTGTCGCGCGACAGCGTCGAAACCTATAACCAGATAAAAGGCAAGCAGATGAGAGCCTATTTCAGGGATAATGAGCTATACCGGATCAAAGTCCTGGGCAATGCCGAAACGATCTATTACGTCAGGGATGAAGACGGAGCCATGATCGGGATCAATAAATCGGTTTCAAGTAATATGGCAATAATGCTCAACGACAGCCAGGTGAAGACCATCAGTTACCTTTCCCGTCCTGAAGCGGTCCTGTATCCGGAAAAAGACCTTCCGAAAGAAGAACAGTTTCTGCGTGATTTCAAATGGATTACGGGCAAAAGGCCCTATAAAAAAGATGATATCTTTATCTGGGAAAGAGAGAGTTCAGAAGACGGAAACCCTGACATACCGCTTCGGGTTCAGCCGGATGTCCTCCAGGAGGAGGTTGAGTTCTGAAGCCGATTTCTCAAGGTCCCTGTAAAGCTGGTCGTCGTTGATCAGCATCCCCAGCGTCCCTTCGCCTTTTTCAATCCGAAGCATCACCTGCGACAGGCTGGCCACTGTAGTATCCAGATTGGAAATGATCCCGGAAATGTTGGAGCGGGCGATTGTGTCGCTCAGTGATGCCAGGTTGTCGAGCACGCGGTTGATCTCCTGGCTGTTGTTGTTGAGATTGCGCGTGATCATGTCGATGTTGTAGATGATGCTCGATAACCGGCTGGATTGGGTGATCAGAAGCGTATCCAGGCTTTGTGTCGTGCTTTCCAGGTTATTCATCGTATGCCGGATGCTGCGGATGCTGGCCGACAGGTCTTCGCGCGCCTCGCGGTTGAAAATGCCCTGGATAGCCACCACCATCGTATCGATCGACGAAAGGAGCTCCTCCGCTTTCAGCTTGAGCGGTGCAATCTGTGCGTTCACGGCATCTTTCAGCGATGTTTCGACTTCAGTAACCAGGGTATCGCCGGCCTGCGCAAAGTCAGGACTGTCGCCCAGCAGGATCTCGACGGCTTTCGAACCCATCAGGTCTTCTGAAAATATCCTGGCAATCGAATTCGACTGGATCGGGAAATTTTCGGTGAAATTAAGTTCGACAATGATATCGCCATTTTTCTTTTCCATATCAAAATGGACCTTATCCACCTGCCCGACCTTAACGCCATTGATATAAACGGGATCGGACGGGTTCAGCCCGTTCACATGCTTGTAAACGGCATACATCGTGGTCTCCTTGTAAAGGATGTTTTTGTTTTTTAAAAAACTGAAACCCCACACCAGTATCGCTGTGGCAAGAATAAAGAGAAAACCGATCCTGAATTCCCGGCTAAGTTTCAAAATGGTCGTTTTTGATGAAAACAAATATAATTACTTTTTGATCAATTCAAGGGCTTTTTCCAAAGAAATCCGCTCCTCTTTCAGGAAACAGATGAGAAAGGCGTCTTTGAATTTTTTCGTCTCCCGGATAAATTTAAGATGCCGCTGGGCATCGTCATAAGTCCTGAAATTGCCGGTAGAATACTTATACCAGCCGTCGGACCTGTACTCCCGGATATCCGGCATATCTTTATATTTTTTGCTGTCCCAGACTTTTTTGGTTTTGGAAGATGTGAACTGCACCCTGAACCAGACTTCCGGCGGCGGGGAAGGGGCGTCGGGCTCTTTGTAATACTCTTTCACTACCTGCTGCGCCTTGTTGTCTTTCCGCTCCATCTCCTCCTTATAATACTTGAAAGCCCGGTAAATGGCCGAAGCAATATATGTCTGGCCGTCGGCTGACATCAGGAACCGTTCATCCTCGGGATTTGTGATAAAACCTGTTTCAACCAGCACGCCGGGCATCGTCGTTTTATAAAGGACCAGGAAACCGGCCTGGAAAACCCCGCGGTCTTTCCGCTTTACCCTTTCGCGGAATTGCCGCTGGATCTCATCGGCCAGCATCGTGCTCTGCTCCAGGAAAGCGTCCTGGAACATGGTCAGGGTGATGTAATCCTCGTCCTGGTTGGGATTGAACCCCTCGTACATGTCGGCGAAGTTCTCTTCATTGAGGATAGCGGCATTCTCCAGTTTGGCCACCTCGAGTTGGGCATCGCTCTTGTGAAGCCCCATCACAAACGTCTCCGTGCCGCTGGCCGCCGTGCTTTTCGAAGCATTGCAGTGGATCGAGATGAACAGGTTCGCCTTGCTGTCGTTGGCAATCTTCGCCCGTTTGTAAAGCTCGACAAATACATCGGTCTTGCGGGTGTAGATCACCTCCACATCGGGATGGTTCTTTTTGATGTAGTCACCTGTTTTTAAGGCAATGGCCAGGGCAATGTCTTTCTCCCTCGAGTTTTTCCCCAGCGCACCGGGGTCTTTGCCCCCATGCCCGGCGTCGATCACCACCCGGTGGATCTGGTATTGCGCTGCCGTCGGAATGGCACATGCCATCACGAAAAGCAGAGTAGTAAAAATATATTTCAAGCGTTCCACCTTTTTGGGAAGTTTGAATATCTTTGAGTTGAAAAACGGATAAAACCTGCAATAATTGCAGGAAAAACCGTTATAATACAAATTTAGAGGGATAATTTCCGGGATTTTTACTTTGCTGATAAAATTATTAACAGCGTTTGTTTTAAAACGGCGACAAAGTTCGGCGATGCCGTACCTGGTGCCGGTCCTGTCAGGGATCGCGGCCTGCATCCTGGTGCCGGTTTCCGGATTTTCGCTGCCCCAGGTCGAACAGGCACCGGATACAGTTCATGCTATTTCTGCCGATACCTTATCCGCTGATTCCCTGCGCGTCGATTCCATTGCTCCCGGAAAATCGTCCGATGCCCTTGAACACAAAGTCGACTATAAATCGGCCGATTCTACCTTCTTCGACCTGGCTAATAAAAAGGTTTATATGTACCGGAATGCGGAGATCAATTATGATGATATCAACCTGAAAGCCGATTACATAGAAATAGATTTCAATACCGATGAGATTTTTGCCAAAGGGCTTCCCGATTCTACCGGAAAAGATGCCGGGCTGCCGGTCTTCAAACAGGGCGATCAGCAATTCGAATCCAGAACGATGAGGTATAATTACAAATCGAAGAAAGGCCTGATCACCAGTGTGACTACGGAAGACGGAAGCGGGTTCCTCCATGGCGAAACGGTGAAAAAGATGGATGACGAGACCACCAACATCTCCTCGGGGTGGTACACGACATGCAGCAACAAAGATCATCCTCATTTCGCCTTTAAATACGGAAAATCAAAGGTCGTTTCGAAGAAGAGGATCGTGACGGGGCCGGCGTACCTGGTCGTGGAAGATGTCCCTACGCCGCTGGCTATTCCTTTCGGCTGGTTTCCCAACAAGCAGGGGCAACGGTCAGGCATCATCCTCCCTACTTACGGTGAATCGGCACAACGGGGGTTTTATTTCGAAGGGATGGGATATTATCTGTATATTAATGATTATCTTGATTTTAAAGTCGTCGGGGATATCTATACGCTGGGTAGTTATGCCATCAGGCCCAGCTTCCGGTATAAAAAGCGGTACAAATACACCGGATCGGCCAGCTTTACATACGCTATCAATATCACGGGGATAAAGGAAGCCCCCGACTACAGCCGTAAACGCGACTTTTCCATACGCTGGAACCACCGGCAGGACCCGAAAGCCCGGCCAAAAAGCACTTTCAGCGCCGACGTTAACATCGTTTCTTCCACCCTGAACCGCTATAATCCTTCGACGACCAATGATTATCTTTCGAATACCTTCCGGTCGAGCATAGCCTACCAGACCAACTTCGCCGGGAAATACTTCCTGACGGTCAACGCCTCGCACGATCAAAACACCCTGTCAAAGATCGTCAATGTAACCCTGCCGGAGGTGTCGTTCTCGGTGAACCGGTTCAATCCTTTCGTCACCAAAAAGAAGACCGGACCGAACAAATGGTATCACAACATCACGATGAGCTACAACATGAATGCCCGGAATACAGTTTCGGCGGCCGATTCGGTCATCCTGACGGAGGCGGCGCTCGACCTGATGAAAAACGGGATCAAGCATTATATGCCGATCACCAGCCCGGTGAAGGTGCTGAAATATTTCAACTGGAGCAACTCGATCACGATGACCGACAGGATGTACTTCGAGTCCTACCGGAAATACTGGTCGAACGAAACGATCATTGATGGAAATGACACCATCACGGGGTTTATGGTTCAGGATACCCTCAACGGGTTCAACAATGTGTTTGATTTCAGTTTTTCATCCTCTCTCAGCACAAAGGTTTACGGGCTGGTGCAGTTTGGGCGGAAATTCCCGGTCAGGGCAATACGGCATGTGCTTACCCCCTCGGTCTCTTTTTCTTACCGGCCCGATTTCAGTACCGATTTCTGGGGTTATTTTGACAGTTATATTGATAAAGACGGAAAGGAGAAAGTTTATTCCAAATATGAAGGGGCGATATTCGGGGCTCCGCCGATGGGTGAATCGGGCGCGATCGGGTTCAGTTTTGCCAATAACCTGGAGATGAAGGTGAGATCCAGGAAAGATACTATCACCGGTACAAAAAAGGTCAGCCTGATCGATAATTTCACCATCGGATTTTCGTACGATTTTGCCAGGGATTCACTCAACCTGTCGACTATACTGATGCAGGGAAGGACCCGGCTTTTCAAGAATCTTGACATCGGCTACCGTGCCGATCTTGACCCCTATGTTCTCGATTCGGCGGGGAAGAACCTAAACCGGTTTGAATGGGACGTCAACCGGCGACTGCTCAGGCTGAAGCAGACCAATTGGTCGGTCAGTCTCAACTGGCGGCTGAATTCGAAAGAACTGGGCAAGAACAGGGAAAAACCTGGTGGAACACCGGTTACAACAGGAGCCCCGCAGGTTCCGACCGGGGATGAGAGTGAAATGACGGAGATCGCCGATAATCCAGACCAGTACATCGATTGGTCGATCCCGTGGGACCTGACCCTGAGCTATTCTTTCAATTATACGGTGGTGCGGAGATATCCCGAATACATCCTGTACAAGGATAAAAAGATCGTCCAGACACTGGGAGTATCAGGCAATATCAGCGTTACACCGAAGTGGAAGATCGGGTTTATGACCGGTTGGGATTTTGAAGATAAAGACCTGTCGTATACTTCAATCAGCATTTACCGCGACCTTCATTGCTGGGAGATGCGTTTCAACTGGATCCCCACAGGTTACCAGAAGAGCTGGAACTTCCAGATCAACGCCAAAGCCTCTTTGCTGCAAGACCTTAAACTCAACAAGAAGAAGGATTTCAGGGATAATTTCTAATTCTGAATGAACCTGAATATTTATAAAATAAAACATTAAAAATACTACATTATGAAAAAAATCATCAGTACTCCCGACGCTCCGAAAGCCGTAGGACCGTATAGCCAGGCTGTAGAATTCAACGGAATGTTATTTATTTCCGGCCAGATCCCGATCGATCCGGCCATCGGGAAGATCGTCGACGGAGGGATCAGGGAACAAACCGAACAGGTAATGAAGAATATTGGCGTGATCCTGAAAGAAGCCGGTTACGATTACAAAGATGTCGTCAAATCGACCTGCCTGCTGAACGATATGGACAATTTCGCCGCCATGAATGAAGTGTATGCCCGGTATTATCCCGAGAATCCCCCGGCCCGGGCAGCATACGGGGTGGTCAGGCTGCCTCTGGGAGCCATGGTGGAGATCGAGACGATTGCAATGAAAAATTAAAAATTAAAAATTAGGAATTAATGAAAAAGTGTATCATAACTCTTCTCCTAGGTTTCTTGCTCTCTAACCTGTCAATTGCCGATGAAGGTATGTGGATTCCCAGCCTGATCGGGCAGCAGAAGCTGGACGAAATGAAGAAACGGGGCCTGAAGCTTTCCGCCGAGGATATTTACAGCATCAACCAGGCCAGTTTGAAAGATGCCGTGGTGCTCTTCGGTCGTGGCTGCACCGGCGCCATCGTCTCCGGCGAAGGGTTGCTGCTCACCAATCACCATTGCGGTTTCGGCAGCATCCAGCGCCACAGCGCCGTGGAGCACGACTATCTGCGCGACGGATTCTGGGCGATGAGCCGCGAAGAAGAGCTGCCTAATGCAGGACTCTCCGTAACTCTTCTGGTCAGGATGGAGGATGTAACGGATCGTGTCATGGCATCGGTTAAAGAGGGGATGAGCGAGGCCGACCGGCAGGAAGCCATCGATGATGCGGCAAAGTCCATTGTAGAGGAAGCGGTCAAAGAAACACACTACCAGGCCGAAGTCGAACCGCTGTTCAACGGAAATCAGTATTTTCTCTATGTTTCGGAGGTTTTCAAGGATGTCCGCCTGGTAGGAGCTCCTCCGTCGGCAGTGGGCAATTTTGGCGGCGATACCGATAACTGGATGTGGCCGAGGCATACGGGCGACTTCAGCGTCTTCCGGATTTATGCCGACAGCAACAATATGCCGGCGGAGTATTCGAAGAATAACAAGCCTTATCAGCCAAAAAAGTATTTTGAAGTTTCCCTGGATGGCGTCGATAAGGGTGATTTTACGATGGTCTACGGATATCCCGCCCGGACACAGCAATATCTGCCTTCTTACATGGTTGAACTGATAGCCGAACAATCGAATCCGGAGAAGATAGCCATACGTCGTGAAAAGCTCGACATCATGGGAGCTGCAATGAACTCCGACCAGAAGATCAGGATTCAGTATGCCAGCAAATATGCCGGGGTGGCGAATGCCTGGAAGAAGTGGATGGGTGAAAGCAAAGGGCTGCAACGCTTCGATGCCGTGGAGAAAAAACAGGCATTTGAGAAGGATTTTTCGGCCTGGGCCAGTATGAACGCACCGCAGTACAGCGGGATCCTTCCTGCTTACCAGGCACTGACGGATGAACTGACGCCCTGCCAGCTCTGGGTCGACCGTTTTTCAGAAGCCGTATGGAGCCTCGATATCATCCGCCTGGCAGCCGGCTACCGGAACCTGGCCGGAATGGACAAAACAGCCGGCGAAGACCTGCGGAAAGAAGCGGACCGGCTTAAAGGCAATCTGAACGGCTTCTTTAAGGATTATGATCAGGCAACGGATAAGAAGCTCTTTGCCGCCATGCTCGAGCTTTTCCGGAATAATTCGCAACCGCAGGAACTGCCGGGCATTTACAGCGAAATCGACAGGAAGTTCGGCACCGATATCAACACTTACGCAAACTGGGTTTATGAGAATTCTTTATTTACGGACCAGGAACGTATGGGCGAATTCCTGGATGGTTATTCCGCCTCTAAAGCAAAGAAAATAGCGGCCGATCCGGTGTACAAAGTGATGATCAGTTTCTTTGACAAGTTCATAGCCGACTATTCAGTAAAGTATCAGCGTTTGATGACCGGACAGGACAGCCTGCAGCGGATCTACATGAAAGCCATCATGGAGATGAAAAACAACAAGCTGTTGTTTGCCGACGCCAATTTCACGCTCCGGGTATCTTATGGCGTGGTGAAGGATTATTTTCCGCGGGACGGGGTATATTACGATTACCAGACATCACTGGAAGGGATCATGGAAAAAGACGATCCGGATATTTACGATTACAGGGTCCCGGAGAAACTCAAGGAGCTTTACCGGGCAAAGGATTACGGCCGGTATGGTGATAACGGGAAAATGAATATCTGTTTCACGGCAGCCAATCACACAACGGGAGGCAATTCCGGCAGCCCGGTCCTGAATGCGGAAGGGCAGCTGATCGGCCTGAATTTCGACCGGAACTGGGAAGGAACGATGAGCGATATCATGTACGATCCCGACATGTGCCGGAACATTGTGCTCGACATCCGCTACTGCCTGTTTATCATGGATAAGTATGCCGGAGCGGGCCATCTGGTGGAAGAGATGGAAATAGCAGATTAGTTCAAAGTTCAAAGATGTAGTGTGGGTTGGATTTTATAAATTTCCACAGGGTGTGGTAGTTCCTTTTGCAATATTTTCTGGATCGAGATGGAGTCTCGAAATGTTGAGACGCCATCTGCCTGCATCGAGATGGAGTCTCGTGGTTTTGAGATGGAGTCTCATTAGCCTGCCTCTGTTTCTTAACTTCAACCAACTTTCCGCCCAATCCATCCATTTCGAACAAAATAGCTATTATCATGCGTTCGGAGAGCAAAAAACCTCATTTTACGATTCACTTAATGGTTTCAACGGGCTCAAACAGAATGTCAAGACCGATGAATGCCAGCTGCATCGTGTCGTCTTCGGCTTTCATCCTTACTGGTCGGGCTCGTCGTACCTGAATTACCAGTGGAACCTCTTATCCGATCTTTGCTACTTTTCGTATGAAGTCGATCCCGTTTCGGGCGATCCGGTGACTATACACGACTGGCTCACCGATCCGGCTATCGACTCTGCTCAGGCCAACGGCGTCAGGGTTCACCTTTGTGCCACGATCTTCTCCGGGCATTCGGTATTCTTTAACAACCCTGCTGCCCGTCAGAACCTGATCGATAACCTCATCTCGCTGGTACAGGAGCGTAATGCTGACGGCGTAAACATGGACATCGAGGCAGTACCCTCGTCGGTGAGCGACAGTATGACGGTTTTTATGCAGGACCTCTCCATACAACTCAAAGCAGCAATCCCCGGCGCCATCCTGAGCATCGACCTTCCGGCCGTCGACTGGAGCAACAATTTTCAAATTGACGAATTATCCAATTATCTCGATTGGTTCTTTGTCATGGGGTACGATTATTACTGGAACGGGAGTTCGGAGGCAGGCCCTGTCTCTCCGCTCTATTCGCTCACACCCGGCTATGACTACAGTTTGGCACGAACCGTTTCGGCTTACGAAAAGGCTGGCCTGGCGCCGGAAAAGTTCATCCTCGGAATTCCCTATTATGGCAGGCAATGGAAAACCGCATCGGATATTATTCCTTCCCCGGTTCTATCAAATGGCATCGCCCTGACCTATTCCAATGTCAGGAATAACTCCGTTATATATAACCCGGAGACCTATCGCTGGGAACCGGCCAGTGCTTCTTCCTGTTATGTTTTCTTCCTGAACGGATACTGGAACCAGTGTTTTATCGGGCTTGACCGCGATTTGAGGGAGAAATACGATATCGCCAATTACCGCAACCTGGCCGGAATCGGCATCTGGGCCTTGGGGTATGATAACGGATTTCCCGATCTGTGGCAGGCCATTTCCGATAAATTCACCGATTGTTATATTCCGCCGGCATACGATACAATTTTCGACAGTGGAGGCCAAGCCTGGAATTACTACCCGTTCGAAGATTATGAAATGACCATCGATCACGGATACCAGGAGCCGCGGTTTCTGACTTTCACCACTTTCAGCCTGGAAGCCGGGTACGATTCCCTGTGGATTTATTCAGGAAGTGATTCCGGCATGGTTTTCATCGGAAGCTATTCCGGAAACGGGAATCCGGGAACGATTACCTCCACCGATGGCTCCTTTACCCTGAGATTCCGGTCGGATGGACTGACCCAGGCGCCCGGCTGGCAAGCCATATTCCACGACGGGACGATTGGAATAGAACCTATAGTGAAAACCCGCGATCGGCTGCTAATCTATCCCATTCCGGCAAAAGATGAGATTATCATAGAACTTCCGAAGGATGGACGGTTTACTGGAGTTTCGATAAATAGTCTTTCAGGAAGAACGCTCATCAGTGCGAAGAGATTACATCAACCGGCCGGTAGCACCATGAGAATCAGCATCAGGGATTGGCCGGCGGGCACTTACTTTGTTACGCTGGCCGGCGACAGGGGGAGAAGTATTACCGGGATGTTTGTGAAGGTGGCGGAATGAGTCAAAAAGGGGACGCCATCCTTTGGGACGCCATCCCTCGGGACGCCATCCCTAATCTTTGTTAATTTATTCACAATAAACCCTCCCTTGAATTATTGTTCGTAAATTTGCGCCCGACCATAGATGGAGCCGTCGTTTATCGCTCGAATAAAAAGATAAATGATTGATAAACAAGATTTAGACTGACATAGAATGGAAGATAATAAAGTGAAAGAGAAACTCTTCCCCGAGTTTCCGCCCGTGGCGGTCGCCGACTGGGAGACAAAAATCAATCAGGACCTGAAAGGGGCCGACTATGAAAAAAAACTGGTTTACCGACCTGCGGAAGGCATCCGGATCAAACCCTATTATGCCGCCGATGACCTGCTATCCCTCGAATGCCTTAACCAGTTCCCCGATTCGTTCCCATACATCCGCGGGAATAAAAAATCGGGAAACGACTGGTTTATCCGCCAGGATATCGTGGTGACCGACCTTAAAAGGGCCAATGAAAAAGCGCTCGATATCCTTATGAAAGGGATCGGCTCCCTCGGATTTATCCTGGATGATGAAAAAGAATATTCCAAAGATGATCTCGACCTGCTGCTGAAGAATATTTTCGCCGAAATGGTCGAGATCAATTTTACCGCCGGCCGGCATGCCATATCGTTGATGAAAAACCATTATGAGATGCTGGTCCGGTATAACCGTGATTTCGGTAAAATTTATGGTTCACTGGAGTTTGATCCGTTCGGACGGCTGACCACCCGGGGCAAATTCTACCTGGCTGAGGAGGAAGACCTGGAGATTTGCAGCGAACTGATCCGGATTTCCGGACACCTGCCTCATTTTACCGTTATCGCAGTCGGTGGCGACCATTTCCACAACGCCGGCGCTACGATCGTCGAAGAGCTCGCTTTCAGCCTGGCGTCAGGGGCAGAGTACCTCACACGCCTCACGGAGAAGGGTTTGTCTGTAAACCAGGTCGCCCCCAAGATCAGGTTCCGTTTTGCCACCGGATCCAATTTCTTCATGGAGATCGCCAAATACCGCGCCGCCCGCCTGCTCTGGGCACATATCGTCAAAGCTTACGGACCAAGCCGCGAAGAAGTATCCCGGATGACGGTCCATGCCACAACATCCAAATGGAACAAGGCGGTTTACGATCCGTATGTGAATATGCTGCGGACAACCACCGAAGCGATGTCGTCCGTCGTGGCGGGGATCGATTCGCTGACGGTCGGGCCTTTCAACGCGATCTACCAGCAGTATGACGATTTTGCCGAACGGATCGCCCGCAACCAGCAACTCCTGCTGAAAGAAGAATCGTATCTCGACCAGGTGGCCGATCCGTCAGCCGGTTCCTACTACATCGAAAGCCTGACCGACAGCATCGCCGCCGAGGCCTGGAAGCTGTTCCTGGAAGTGGATTCAGTGGGCGGATACCTGCAGGCGGTTAAATCCGGATTTATCCGGGAAAGGATAAAAGCCACGGCGGAAAAAAGAGACGCCGGCCTGGCCAACCGGAAAGATGTCATTCTCGGAGTCAACCAGTACCCGAACTTTACCGAGAAAAAAGAAGAGCCCTTGGCGGAACAGGTCTTCAGCCCGGCCAGATCTGGCGAAACGGACCTGATCACAGAACCACTCCGTCTTTACCGCGGCGCGCAGCCTTTCGAAGCGCTACGGTACAAAACAGACATGTATGCCCTTAAACACAAACGGCCGGCCGCCTTTATGTTCACCTACGGCAACCTGGCCATGCGGATCGCCCGCTCGCAGTTCAGCCGCAACTTCTTCGCCTGCGCCGGTTTTGATACGATCGATAACCTGGGATTTAAAACCATCGATGAGGGTATCCGGGCTTTCCACGAAAGCCGCGCCGAGATTCTCGTCATTTGCAGCGCCGATGAAGAATACCCGGTGATCGCCCCGGCGATTCTTGAAGCCTTGAAAGATAAAGCAAAAGTTGTGATTGCCGGATACCCGAAAGATTCAGTTGACGAACTGAAAGCAAAAGGGATTGAGCATTTTATCCACGTCCGGTCGAATGTGCTCGAAGAGTTGAAGAAGTTTCAGGCTTTGCTTGGTTTATAAGATTTACTTTTAAAAAATATATTATTATGATTTACCACAAAGGCGCGCAAAGGATTACACAAAGGCGCACGAATGGGTTCAGTATTTCTGGGATCCTTTGTGTTCTTCGTGAAATCCTTTGTGTTCCTTTGTGGTTATAAAATAAAAAATCATGAAACCGAATTTTCAGAAGATCAATATAAAATCAGTCGCGGCTCAGAGAATCTCAGCTGCCGAATGGGAACAGCAGAACCGCAAAGAAGAAGACTGGCTCACTTCCGAAGGTATCCCGGTGAAGCATGCTTACACAGCCGAAGACCTCGCCGGGATGGAGCACCTGAGCTATGCCGCCGGCCTGCCGCCGTTCCTGCGCGGGCCTTACTCAACGATGTACGTCCAGAAACCCTGGACCATCAGGCAGTATGCCGGGTTTTCCACCGCCGAGGAATCCAATGCCTTTTACCGCCGCAACCTGGCTTCGGGCCAGATGGGATTGTCGGTGGCATTTGATTTAGCCACCCACCGCGGCTACGATTCCGACCACGAGAGGGTCGTCGGCGATGTGGGCAAAGCCGGCGTGGCAATCGATTCGATCCTCGATATGAAGATCCTGTTCGACCAGATCCCGCTCGACCGCATGTCGGTGTCGATGACCATGAACGGCGCGGTGCTGCCCATCATGGCTTTTTACATTGTGGCAGGGCTGGAGCAGGGGGCGAGGCTGGAGCAGCTCTCCGGAACCATCCAGAACGACATTCTCAAAGAGTTCATGGTGCGCAACACATACATCTATCCGCCACTGCCATCCATGCGCATCATCGCCGATATCTTCAAATATACCTCTGCCCACATGCCGAAATTCAACAGCATCAGCGTGAGCGGGTACCACATGCAGGAGGCGGGCGCTACTGCCGAGCTGGAGCTGGCCTACACGCTGGCCGACGGCTGGGAATACCTGCGGACAGGCACCCAGGCAGGGCTCGACATCGACGACTTTGCCCCGCGTATCTCGTTCTTCTGGGGCATTGGAATGAACCATTTTATGGAGGTGGCCAAAATGCGGGCCGGGCGCATGCTCTGGGCGAAAATCGTCAACAAATTCAATCCGAAGAATCCCAAATCGATGATGTTGCGGACACACTGCCAGACCTCCGGCTGGAGCCTGACGGAGCAGGATCCGTTCAACAACGTGGCCCGCACCTGTGTGGAGGCCCTGGGCGCCGTGCTGGGCGGAACGCAGTCGCTGCACACCAACGCCCTCGACGAGGCCATCGCATTGCCCACCGATTTTTCGGCCCGTATTGCCCGCAATACGCAGATCTTCATCCAGGAAGAGACCCAGGTCTGCCGTACCGTCGATCCCTGGGCCGGATCGTATTACATCGAATACCTGACCGACCGGATCGCCCGGAAAGCCTGGGCGCTGATCGAAGAGGTCGAAGCCCTGGGCGGAATGGCCAAAGCGATCGAAATAGGAATTCCCAAGATGCGGATCGAGGAGGCCGCTGCACGCAAGCAGGCGAGGATTGACTCGCACAAAGACACTATCGTGGGGGTTAATAAATACCGGCTCGAAAAGGAGGCGCCGATCGAGACGCTGGAGGTGGATAATACGGCCGTCAGGGAATCACAGTTGAAGAGACTCCATCTCCTCAAATCACAGCGCAACCAGGCCGATGTCGACCGCATCCTCGGGGCCATTACCCGCTGTTGTGAGACCGGTGAAGGCAATTTGCTGGAGTTGTCGGTCGAGGCGGCCAAAGCCCGGGCCACGCTCGGCGAGATCTCCAATGCCTGCGAGAAGGTGTTTGGAAGATATAAGGCGGTTATTCGTTCGATATCAGGCGTTTACTCCGCCGAGTCGAAGAGCGACGAGAGCTTCCGCCGGGCCTGCGAGCTGGCCGATAAATTTGCCTCGCTCGACGGACGCCGGCCCCGGATCATGATCGCGAAGATGGGCCAGGACGGCCACGACCGCGGCGCGAAGGTGGTGGCTACCGGCTATGCCGACATTGGTTTCGACGTCGATATCGGCCCCTTGTTCCAGACCCCGGTGGAGACCGCACGGCAAGCGGTGGAGAACGACGTGCACATCATCGGCGTATCGAGCTTGGCAGCCGGGCACAAGACACTGGTACCACAATTAATCGAAGAGCTCAAGAAGCTGGGCCGCGAAGACATCATGGTGATCGTCGGTGGCGTTATTCCGCCGCAGGACTATGATTTCCTGCACAAAGCCGGCGTCGTCGCCATTTTCGGCCCCGGTACCGTCATTTCCGACGCTGCCATCAAGCTGCTGGAGATCCTGATTGAGGTGAGAAGCTGAGGGTCAGTTGGACAGTTCGACGGTTGGACAGTTGGACAGTATGTCGTGAGTCCGCCAAAGGCGGATGAAGGATCGCAGTTGTGCAATTGGGCAGTTATTCGTTATTAAGCCTGAAGGACTTTTGAGACACTTTAACGGAGGTGCCGGAAGTCAGAATCCAACCATAGAGGGTTTAAAATACTTCACAGGTAAACATGCAATAAAATCTTTCCGGCATATGAAAGAGAATAAATCAGAAAGCGGAAAATCTTACTCAGCCCAAGAATCAGTAACTTTCTTTAAAACACAGGATGATTTTAGAAGGTGGCTGGAAAGTAACTACGAAAAGGAGACTGAACTTGTTGTTGGATATTATAAAATGGATAGTGGTAAACCTTCCATGAGCTGGTCGCAATCGGTTGACCAGGCGCTTTGTTTTGGTTGGATAGATGGCGTTAGAAGATCCATCGACAAGGAGAGTTATTGCATTCGATTTACACCACGCAGGAGCAACAGTAACTGGAGTGCCATCAATATTAAAAAGATTGAAGAACTCACAAAAGCAGGACTTATGAATCCGGCTGGACTAAAAGCGTATAGTTTAAGGAAAGAAAATAAATCCGGGATTTACTCATACGAAAATGATACGATATTTATTGATTCAAACTATGAGTTACAATTTATACAGAACAAAAAAGCGTGGGACTTTTTTATGAAACAAGCACCGTCGTATAAAAAAGCAATAATGCGATGGATAATGAGTGCTGTGCAGGAAAAGACAAGGCAATCCCGATTAGAAAAAACAATAAAAGAGAGCGAACAACAAAAGCGAGTCACCTGATAATACCAACGACCCGCAAAATACTACCGGCCATATTGCCGCTTTTAATTCACTGCAATTTTCCGGGAATATTTTATAATAATGTCAAACACCCGGATATTTTCTTTTAACTTTATAGTCAATTAATTAACCATTTCTTCATTGACCGGGATCTGATCATTTTCCGATGTCAGCGATTGAATACACCCGGGTGTTGTTCTTCATTCGCGAAAGATCAAAATAAAATGAAAATAAATCGAAAGACATGAAAGCGGTAGTTTGCAGAAAATATGGAGAACCGGATGTATTAAAACTGGAAGAAGTTCCAAAACCATCCCCTCATGATCATGAGGTTTGCGTAAGAATTCATGCCACTGCCGTAACAAACAGCGACATTTTTATCCGGGGTTCAAAATTGCCATTTCCCATAATCATTCCTTTTCGGTTAATGATTGGAATAACAAGACCCCGTAAACAAATTATCGGATTGGTTTTTTCAGGAGAGATTGAATCAGCCGGCAAAAATATCCAGCGGTTTAAACCCGGTGATCATGTATATGGACTGACTGGATTTAATCTTGGATGTTATGCCGAATATATGTGCATGAAAGAAATTGACTCCAAGCGGGGCTGCATATCGTTTAAACCCGGGAATATCACCCATGAAGAGGCCACTATGGCTGCATACGGAGGGCTGCTGGCCTTTCAGTATCTTGAAAAAGGGAATATACAGAAGGGAAAGAAAGTCCTTATTTATGGCGCATCAGGAACAACCGGGACAATCGCGGTACAGGCAGCGAAATCTCTGGGTGCGGAAGTAACAGGTGTTTGCAGTACCTCAAATATAGAACTGGTTAAAAATCTTGGAGCTGATCATGTGATTGATTATACGAAACAAGATTCTGTTCCAGAAGGGTTAACCTATGATTTTATTTTAGATGCTGTAGGAAAAGCCAAAACATCAAAACTTAAAGATTCTTGTAAGAAAGCATTAACTCTTAATGGGAAATATGTTTCCATTGATAATGGAGATTTAAAATTAGATTCGCACAGGCTGGATAAAATAAAGGAATTTGTTGAATCCGGAAAAGTCAGACCAGTCCTGGATAAAATATATTTGCTGGATGAGATAGCCGAAGCGCATAGATATGTTGAAAACGGTCACAAAAAAGGAGGCGTCGCGATTACGGTGAAATAGGGGTATCGGATGATTTATGCCATGCCGGAATCTAAATGAATGCGGAAATACGGATTCAGATGAAAAAGCTTCTATTCTCAACATTCTTCCTGGTCATTTCATGGACTGTTGTCTCGCAGTCCTGTCTGCCTGAAGGCATTATATTTGAAACCCAGGCACAGATTGATAGTTTCCAGGAAGATTATCCCGGCTGTACAGAAATTGGAGGCTTTCTGGATATATCAGACAGCGACATCACGGATCTAAATGGTTTAGCCGTAATTACCTCTATTGGCGGGAGCCTGGTGCTTGAATTCAACGACAGTTTAACTAAACTGAACGGATTGGAAGGAGTCGTTTCCGTCGGTGAGGACCTTGTTATCGTGGGGAATCCATTGCTGACCGATCTTTCCGGGCTGAGCTCATTATCTTCGATCGGTGGATATCTGAAAATTAGTGGCAACCATTCCTTGAACGGTTTATCGGGACTTGACAATATTGAGCCAGGTACTATTGAAGACCTGATCATTATGGATAATGCTTTATTGTCCCTTTGTGATGTTGAGAGTATTTGCCAATTTCTTGCCAGTCCTGGCGGTGCCATCCGTATCATGGATAATGCCGGTGGTTGCAACAGCCTGTTGGAGGTAGCTGATGCCTGTGATGTTACCATTTCATGCCTGCCTTACGGGGACTACTTATTTTTCACCCAGGAAGACATTGACGGTTTCCAGTCTAATTATCCCGATTGCGCGGAATTACAGGGAGATGTGGTCATCTCCGGCAATGATATAACTAATTTGGATGGATTGAATGTTGTGACGGCTGTCGGTGGCAGCCTGACGGTCAGTTATTGCAGCGCTTTAACAGACCTGGCGGGTCTGGCGAACATCAACACGGTTGGCCACTATTTGATCATCGATTCGAACGATGAACTTTTCAATTTAACCGGGCTTGAAAACCTTGATTCTATAGGTTTCAGTTTAATGATAATACTTAACACATCGATGGAAAGTCTTACAGGAATTGATAATGTGAAATATATCGGGGATGGAATTGTTATTGCCGGTAATACTGTGTTGAGGAAATGCGAAGTTGAGAGCATCTGCGATTATTTATCGGATCCAAATGGTACGGTGACCATAATGGATAATGCCCCCGGTTGCAACAGCGACGGAGAGGTTGTAGAGGCCTGCATGAACGGAAATAGCGATAACATACCGTTATCAAAAAGAATCAGCATTTATCCCAATCCTGCATCCGACCGGTTCACCATCGAAATGGCCGGTCAGGACCAGTTTGATATTACCTTGCTCCATCGGGATGGCCGGGAACTTGCGCACTGGAAATGCAGAAAACCCCTGTCAACTCTTGATATGAGTAATTTTCCATCCGGGATATATTTCCTGAAGCTTTCGATTGATGATGAAATCAGGCTGTTCAAAATAGTCTTGTATTGACATTAAAACGCCGGTATTCAGCCCCCACCCTTGCCCTCCTCCGCCAGCTGGCGGAAGGGAGACACCGTCACCGACGGATTCACCCGTCGTACTGAAAATTTTGACCGTCACAAAAACATTAATTTATTTTTCATTTGATGCATAAATGATGTAAATTTGCATCAAATGTAAATAGCATGGCAAGGCAAAGTATATCGTTGACGAAACCCAATGATGAGTGGTTAAAAGCTCAGCTCGACAAGGCAGAATATTCCAGTAAAAGTGAAATAGTCAATGACCTGATCAGGCAAGCCCGGAAACAGCAGGTACAGGTCGACTGGATCAGGGCAAAATTAGAAAAAGCTGAAAACAGTGGATTTACAACCGATAGCAAAGAGGATATTCTAAAACTCTCAAAGTCGTTGCTTAATGGCAAAATTTAGATTAAGTAATGTAGCCAGAGAAGACCTGATACGAATCCATCAATACGGAGTCGAAAAATTCGGATTAACCCAGGCTGATAGATACTTTGATTCTTTTTTTGAGTATTTTGAGATCATTGCCCGGCAACCCTTTTCATTTGAATCGGTTGATTATATTAAAAATGGATATCGACGCTGTGTTTGCGGGGCTGATAGCATCTATTATAAAATTGATCTTGATTCTGTTGAGATCATGGCCATCATCGGAAGACAAGATTTGAATAATCTTCCCTAAATCGCCTCATCCTCCGCCTGCACGATCTCCAGCGTTTCGGTGTTGTAGACAAAGGCTACGACCTCGCAATGACCGGCGTTCCAGGAGGCGGGGAGGGTAAAGGAAAAGGTGTCGGAGGTTTTATTTCCTGCCACTGCTGTCCCGTCGGTGCCGACAGGGTCGCCCCAGGCGCCGTTGAGCGAGCCGCGCAGCATATGGTTGTGCTCATAGTTTTCGTCTTTTCCCTGTGAGGTCAGTTGCGGCGAGATAATGCCGCTCTCCAGGATGAAAACACAAACATTGTAGGTGCCGGCGAGGTCTTCGAGGAATTCGGTCTCCACGGTGCAATCGAGTTTCCGCGTCGAGGTGTTGTAACTGTTTTCTATAGTTATCCAGGCCTGGGCATCCAGCAGCGCCTGGTCCGCAACGGCATACTGCCAGTTGTCTTTCAGCATCAATACGCTGTTCCCGAAGACCGTCCGGCTCACCATCCCGATCGGGTAACCCTGGGGAGCATAGAAGTCGTGGATCTCCGTTCCTTCCGGCGTCCGGAAATCGGCCGTGTAGGAGTCGTCGGGCACACTGAAAGGCCCCGAATGGATCGATACCACGATCAGTTGCTCGCCGTAGATGGCTTTCAGGCTCTGCGCCTCCTGCGCCGCCTTCGGACAATTCGGGCACTGCTGGCCGGTGAAGTCCTCGAGCAGGAATTTCCTGACTTTTTCTTCGGGCTCGGTGCCGCCATCGGTCCCTACTTTCACCAGGTAAGGCTCTTCTACAATGTCGCAGGAAGGAACAAGGGCAGTGACAATACCAATACCAATAACAAGGACAATATGATGGAGAAGTAGATTTTTTATATTTTTCATGACCGTTTCTGTTAAAAGCTTGTACTTACGTTGAGTGTAAACCCGTTGGAAGCGGGGACCTGCCGGCAGACGCCGCCCACGCAGAGCAGCCCTTCGCGCTGCCTGCCGTACGACAGCGCAATCCGGTGCGGGCCTTCGACAAATGCCAGCGCCGCCGTGTAGTAATGAAGCTTCATATCTTCGTCGGGATTACCGTAGTTATACTGATCCATGACGGAGAAGAACCATTTCGGCGCCACATTGTATTCAACCAGCAGCATCGCCCAGTCGCCACGGTCCTGCTTTGTGAGCAACTGCTCGTATTCCACGCGCAGCGATTTTGTGGGTGTGAGCTTGTAAGTAAAATCGACGTTGTATTCGTGCGCATGGACCATCTCGGCGCCGGGATGGCCTTCCACCACGGCGATGTTGTAATCGATGTAAACATACTCCAGGATAAGCTTCATCTTTTTTCCCATCTTCTTCTCCATCGTTGCCGAAATGCTCTGGTGGTAGAGGTCGCCGAGGCTGAGCCAGGGCGCCTTGTAGCCATCCGTTCCGGTGGAATCCACCGGTATCCCTTCCTCAACCGGCTCTTTGTCAAGGCCATGCGTCCTCGAGATGTTCAGCTCGAACTTCGTCCCGTACTTCCCGCCGAGCTTGGTCCCTTTCGGAACGGTATACACGACCTGCCCCTGGAAGGCCGTCTCCCCGTTAAGCTGTGTAGCATAAGGATACACGTTTTCGAGCGAATAAACGAACTGCTTGGTCAGTGGCGGGATATAGTTGATATCCAGCACGTTGTTAAGCTCGGTCATCTTCGATTTATAGCTCATGTTGTCGATCCGCTTGGCAGCGACAAAAATGCCCAGTCCTTTCTGCGAATACGACAGCGAGGCCAGCAAGGCTTCGCCGGGCTTGTAGATGAAATTGTTGTATGCCGACGGATTATTGAACTTGTAAACGTATTCGGAGTAGAAATTGAACCCGCCATTGGAGATCGTCAGCCGGCCCGCTGCGGCAGCCACATTTTCGGGCAGCTGGTATTCATACTTCACCGTATCGACCACCAGCGATTTGGTCCGCATCTTCTCGTATTTGCTCACAAAACTTCCACCGAGGATTATGCGTGTTTTCTTCTCTTTCATAGCTTTGAAGGCGTCGTTGAGCATAAGCTCGCCGTCGAAACCGCGCACCACGCCCCGGTTGTCGTCTTCGAACCGCTCCCAGTAGTAGCGCTGGGTACCGATGAGCGCTTTGAAATTCAGTCCCGCGACGGGGCTGTATTTCACCCTTACACCGTTGATGGAGTTGTCGTAGCCCAGGTCCCACTGCTGGTAACTGCGCAGGATCATCCCCATGCCGAACTGCTCGTAAAAATGGCCGGCGGTGACCTGCAGCTTCTCATCGCCGTAATCGACAAACCAGTAGGGGATGCCCTGTCCCTGGTATTGCTGGTCATAACCAGCCAGCGGAGGCATGTAGGCCTCATAGCGGATGCCGGCATTAAAACGCCACATCGAAAAGCGGATATCGCCATAGCCGTTCATCCGCATGCTTTTGCCCTGCAGCACCGAGTCGGTGATCCCCAGCGCCTCATCGGTCATATACGATTGCGCATCGAATTGAAAATTCCCGTGTACCGTAGGGTTGAGGGAATTTTCCTGCGCCCGCACCCCGGCAGCCCCCATCATAAGCAGGCTAATTAAAAATAGAGTTCTTATATATCTCATAAATTCCAAAATCCAAAATCCAAATTCCAAACAAAAACCAAATCTCAAATCTTCAAATCTCCAAATCTTCAAATCTCCAAATCTTCAAATCTCCAAATCTTCAAATCTCCAAATCTTCAAATCGCCAAATCACTTGCTTCCTTCCGCCACTTTCTTAACGATCTCATAGAGCTCGTGCTCGCCGCCTTCGGCGTAAGAGGTGTGCTGGTAAACGACTTTCTTGTTGCCGTCGACCACAAACACATGAGGGATCATATTGACGCCCATAGCGCGTTTGAAATCGCCGTTCACATCGCTGTAAAACTCGTATTCCCAGCCATTTCCGTTCACAGTAGGCAATACATTGGCTACCGAGCGGGAATCGTCGATCGATATGGCAACAAGCTTAACTCCAATTTCTTCCTGCCAGTCGGCATAAACGTCGGAGATGGCGGTGAGCTCACGCATGCAGGGTTTGCACCACAGGGCGAAGAAGGAGATGATCATCGGCTTGCCCTGGTTATCGATGGAAGAGGTGTTGACCGTTTCTCCCTGCAGGGTTTTAATGTCGATGGCAGGGATGGTTTTTTCCAGGATGCCTTCCTGGGCCAGGAGATTTATCCCTGAGAAAACTAAAATGAAGAATACGATTACTTTTTTCATATCTGATTGAAATTAAATATAAACCTCTAAAAACTTCACATTACCATCGGGGTAGATCTCCACCACGTCAAACATCGCCGGGATCAGGACCACTTCACCTTTGGCTACCGTCGTCGGGCTGTCCCCGCATATTATCCTCATAGCGCCTTCCAGGCAGACATAAACCACAAACGAATCGATCTCCTCGTAGTTCTTTCTCAAAGGCTGTGCCAATTCGATCAGGTTTGTCGTAAAATAGGGGCAGCTTACCAGGTCGACCGTTTCGTTCAGCCTGGGCTTGTAATTCGTTTTATAGTCTGAGAATGCATCAAAATCAATAGCTGCAAGGGCCAGTTCGGTATGCAACTCCCTTTCCTTACCTTGCGAATCTTTCCTGTGCCAGTCGAACAGTCTGTAGGTTGCGTCGGAGGTTTGCTGGATCTCGGCCAGCAGCACGCCCGGGCCTAATGAGTGGATCCGGCCGGCCGGCATGAAGATCGCGTCGTCTTTCCGCACCGTTTCATAATTCAATATCTCCGGAAGGGTTTTATTATGAAGATGTTCAAGAAACTGTTTTTGAGTGATTTTCCGGTTGAAGCCCGCGATAAGTTGCGCATTTTCTTCGGCATCGATCACGTACCACATCTCCGTTTTACCGTTCGGCATCCCCCGTTTCTGTGCCAGTTCGTCGTCGGGATGAACCTGCACCGACAGCCAGTCGCGTGAATCGATAAACTTGATAAGCAGGGGAAATGTTTCGCCGGTATTTTCGTAAACCTTTTCGCCGACCAGGTCATCCATATAGATTTCGATCAGTTCATTGATCTCATTGCCCTCCAGGAACCCATTACTGACAACCGTCTGTTTTCCTTCGTAACCGGAAAGGATCCAGGCCTCCGCGCATCGGTTCAAAGGGGCAAAGTCAAGACCCAGGTGTGTCCTGATCTTTTCACCTCCCCAGATCCGGTCATCGAATACAGGCTTGAATTTCAAAGGGTAAAGCTCGTTCACGGAATTTTTGATGAAGCGCCAAAAATACTGTTTTTTGGATTATATGTTGAAATCGTTATGATTAGAATGGGTTTAAATTAGTTCCGGGCCCTGTCCTTCATCCGCCAAAGGCGGGCGAAGGATTCCAGAGTTCAAGGTTCCAGAGTTCCAGGTTTGGAAATATTCTTTATTTTGGCTGAAAATTACCGGTATGGATTCCATCTGTGTTTTTTGCGGGTCGAGCATGGGCAAAAAGCCTGAATACAAAAAGGCTGCGGAGGAGCTGGGCAGGCTGCTGCTGGAGCGGAACATCCGGCTCGTATACGGGGGAGCCAATGTGGGATTGATGCAGATCCTGGCCGATACGGTGCTGAAAGGAGGGGGAGAAGTCATCGGTATTATGCCGCAAATGCTGATCGAAAAAGAGGTCGCACATGCAAATCTCACGAAAATGATCACCGTAGGAAGCATGAGTGAACGCAAGAGCCGGATGGTAGAACTTTCCGATGCCTTTATTGCCATGCCCGGCGGATTCGGCACACTGGATGAACTGGCCGAGGTGATCACTTACAACCAGCTCCGGCTCACCGACAAGCCGATCGGCATCCTCAATACTGCCGGTTATTTTGATCCTCTGGTGGCTTTCTTCGACCATATCACGGAAGAGGGCTTTCTCAGGCACGAACACCGTCAAAACCTGATCGTAGATGACAATGTCGGCGTGTTGTTGAGAAAGATGTCTGAATTCCAGCCGGTTGCGATGGATAAATGGATCGAGGATATCAAAAAGGAAAGCTTATGAGCTTCTAGGCTTACAGGTACGAAAAATGATTATTTTTACAAAATGTCCGTGCATCCTGCTTCATACTCGGTCAAGCTTCAGGAAAATAAGGTTAAGTGCACCTTGTGTCCCCACCTGTGCGTTATAGCGGATGGGAAGACAGGCCTTTGCAGAGTCAGGAAGAACGATGGAGGGACGCTTATTTCGGAAGTTTACGGTAAAGCCTGCTGCCTGCGTTTTGACCCGATAGAGAAAAAGCCGTTGTATCATTTTTATCCGGGCAGTTCGATTTTATCGGTCGGATCCGTGGGGTGCAACCTGCGCTGCAAGTTTTGCCAGAACTGGGAGATCTCCCAGACCTGCGCTGAAGATTATCCTTATCTCAAGCCGGCTTCGGTTGACGAGATCATCCGGATGGCGGGCGAACGGCACGACAACGCCGGTATAGCATTCACTTACAATGAACCTGTTATCTGGTTTGAGTTCATGGTCGACATAGCCCGGAAATCGAAGGAGAAGGGATTGCGGAACGTGATGGTGTCGAACGGGTATATCAACGCTGCGCCGCTTTCTGAGCTGCTTGGCTGCATCGACGCTTTCAATATCGACCTTAAAGCTTTTACCGATGATTTTTACCGCAGGGTTACGGGAGGAAGGCTCCAGCCGGTCAAAGACACTTTGTCGATGATCAGGAAGCACAACCGGCACCTTGAGTTGACACACCTGGTGGTGACAGATCTGAACGACGATGACGACCAGTTCGAAGAGATGGTGAGGTGGATCGGCGGTGAGCTGGGTCCTGAAACACCGTTGCACCTGTCGCGCTATTTCCCGAACTTTGAACTGGAAAACAAGGCGACTCCGTTGCCCAAGCTGCTGCATCTGTATGAAATGGCGACTCAATACCTCCGGTATGTTTACCTGGGCAATGTAGCTGCTGACGAAGGGCGGATAACCGTCTGCCCCGATTGTGGCGCCAGCCTGATCGAACGGATCGGCTATTCAACCTATAAAAAAGGGCTGGATGCCAAAGGGAGATGCCGGAAGTGCAGCAGGCCGGTGATTAACTATATAGAAACCGCTTGATACTACGTTTTGGCGTTTTCTGGAATTCCTTCGGATGGATCTCGTATTTTGAAACCTGCATAAATCCCGGCAGGTGGTGGTTGACGGTTTTCAGGTAGTGGTTGTAAATCTCAGCCAGGTTTTCCTCTTTCTGCCCCGCTTTTTCCATCTCTTCAAAATCGGGGCTGATCAGCACAATTAGCTTTTCACCACGCTGAACGACGAGTGATTCGGCAATGAACGGCTTGTTATTGAACTGGGCCTCGATCTCTTCGGGGTATATATTCTTACCGCTGGAGCCGATCAACACGCTTTTTATCCGGCCACGGATATAGATATGGCCATCCTTGTCCATTCTCCCCAGGTCGCCTGTATACAACCAGCCGTCTGCACCGAGTACTTCCTGTGTCGCTTCATCGTTTTTGTAATACCCCAGCATGACATTATCGCCCCTGACGATGATCTCGCCCGATTTATTGGCCGGATCGGGCGAATCGATCTTCACTTCAAGGGTATCCACCGCCTTACCTGCCGATCCGGGCCTGGAATCTTTCCATCCGACATAGCTGATCAGAGGCCCGCATTCGGTCATGCCGTAGCCAACGGTGAACGGGAACTTCATCTGGCGAAAAAATTCCTCGGCCTCGGCATTAAAGGCCGCACCCCCGATCACCAGTTCGCGGAAATTTCCGCCGAAAACGGCAACGAGCTTTTCCCGGATCTTCTTCAGGATAATATTTTTCAACCCGGGCAACATCAGCAGCAACTTCATATGTGGTTTGCGGATGGCAGGGAGGACCTGTTTTTTGTAGATTTTCTCGATGACCAGCGGCACCGAGAGGATCAGCGCGGGCTTTACCTCCTGGAACGCCTTGATGATGACCTGCGGTGACGGGGTTTTGGTCAGGATGGTGATATCGCAGCCCAGTGTGAATGGGAAAAGGAACTCGAACGCGGCGCCGAAGGTGTGGGCCAATGGCAGGAACGACACGATCCGGTCGCCCGGGTTCAGCGGCATATTCTGCTGGGCATAACGCATATTCGCTGCCAGGTTGTTGTGTGTCAGCATGACCCCCTTGGTAAATCCGGTCGTGCCCGACGTATAACTGATCACAGCCAGCGTCTCACCGGGGATCTCCGGAAATGCCGGTTTACCTTCATCTTTATAAAAACCCGGGATGATCTTATGGAA
Source organism: Bacteroidales bacterium (assembly GCA_017991835.1). Lineage (GTDB taxonomy): Bacteria > Bacteroidota > Bacteroidia > Bacteroidales > JAGOPY01 > JAGOPY01. The sequence goes on from JAGOPY010000004.1 coordinate 63,231, forward strand.
TTCGGTACGCGAATGAACAGCCCTGATCTCTTCATCGCCCGCAAGGAATTCCAGCGAGGTGACCGAGACCACACATTTGAGCTTTGGCATATTCGCCCTGTCCATTTTCTCGAAAATACCCTCTTCGGCAAACAGGATAACAGCATCGGAATGGTCGACGATCTGTTGCAGATCTTCGGGCTTGAAATCGGGCAGAATTGGCACGATCACCGCGCCGTAGGTAACGGTGGTGATGTACAGGATACCCCAGCGGGCCGAGTTTTTACCGATCAGGCCAATCTTGTCGCCGGGTCGTATGCCCGCTTCCCTGAAGAATTGATGAAGCCTGACGATATGTCCTGCAACATCATGGTAGTAAAAGCTCTCTCCCTGATAATCCGTAAGTGCGCGGTAGTCCCAGTTCCTGGTAATGCTGTCTGCCAGGTAACGTGAAAAGTTTTCCTTCAGCATAATTTGGTTTAAAAAAGAAATCAAAGTTAGATATTATTTGAAAGGTTGAAACCACCTGTTTATTTTATAAGTTTGTTTTGAAATCAATAGTATGATCATCATTGGAATAACCGGAACACTGGGAGCAGGAAAAGGGACGATCGTCGATTACCTGGTCAATCAACGGGGATTCCTTCATTTTTCTGTCAGGGCTTTTATTTCGGAAGAAATTGTCAGAAAAGGAATGAAGGTGAACCGTGATTCGATGGTGGTGGTTGCCAACGACCTGCGAAGGAACAATTCGCCGTCTTATATCACCGATTGCCTCTATGAACAAGCGATGGAAGCAAACAGGAACAGTGTGATCGAAAGTATCCGGACGCCGGGTGAGGTTTATTCGTTAAGAAAGAAAGGCCGGTTCCTCCTGATTTCTGTTGACGCCGACCCGAAGATCAGGTATGACCGGATCAGCCGGCGAAAATCGGAAACGGATCATATTGATTACGAAACTTTTCTGGAAAACGAACGAAGAGAAATGACTTCGGACGATCCGAATGCGCAGAACCTTGCGAAATGTATCGAAATGGCGGATTTAAAATTTTTTAACAATGGAACAATTGAGCAATTGAACCGGCAAGTGGAAGCTGCAATGGGCAATTTGGAAATTAGACAATTTGGAAATTAGACAATTTGGAAATGAGTAATGCACATTCCCGTCCTTCGTGGGACGAATATTTTCTGGATCTGGCCAAGGCGGCGGCTAGAAGGGCGACATGCGACCGTGGGCGCAGCGGCTGCGTCATTGTCCGTGACAAACAGGTGCTGGTGACCGGATATGTCGGCTCGCCGATGGGTTTGCCACATTGCGACGACGTCGGACACCTGATGAAGAAGGTGGTGCATGACGACGGCACGGTCACCCAGCATTGCGTCCGTACCGTCCATGCCGAACAGAATGCCATTTGCCAGGCGGCCCGGCGCGGCATCGCCCTCGACGGCGGAACGCTCTACTGCCGGATGACTCCCTGCCGAACCTGCGCCATGCTGATCATCAACTGCGGGATCAAGCGGGTGGTTTGCCAGAACCGGTATCATGCCGGCAACGAATCGGAAGCGATGTTTCTTGAAGCCGGAGTCAAGCTTGATTATTTCAGCGATGAGGTGGTGGAATATGAGAATCAGAAGGGCTGATATTTTGATTTTCTGAATTTTTGTGATCAATTTTCCTTTCTTGTAACATATGTTACATATTGTTCCTATTGTGACATATATCTTTACCGCAATAAATTATCAATCAAATTAATAAGAAATAATGAAAACAATCATGACTTCTTTTGCCTGTCTGGCAATTGTTACAATAATGGTGTCGTGTGGCGGTACTTCGGAACAGAAACCGGCGGCATCAGGGACGGCGCCGGCAGCCAAACCAGCATCCAATGACCCAAAAGCCAACAAAGGGATCGGTCCGGTTAAAGAACTGACGCTGGGCGAACTCGATCCGGCAATGGCAGCGGAAGGGGAAGAGATCTTTAAAAAAATGTGCTCAGCCTGCCATAAACCGGCTGAGAAATTCATCGGCCCGGCACCAAAGGGAATTCTCGACCGCCGCTCTCCGGAGTGGATCATGAACATGATCCTGAACCCGGAAGAGATGGTCAAGTATGATGAAATAGCTAAAAAACTGCTCATCGAAGCCAACCTCGCCCCGATGGCCAACCAGCATCTTACGCAGGAACAAGCACGTGCCGTGCTTGAGTATTTCCGGACAATTAATTGAGTGGGCAGTGAGCAGTCGGCAGTCGGCAGTAAGTATCACGACCACCTTATGACCACCTTAAGACCACCTTATGACAAATCTCTCAACCCAATAACCTATGAAACAGAATCTAACACTTATTACAATCCTCTTCGGCCTTTCCATGCTTATCGCATGCACGCCGAAACAACCTGGAACGACAGGAGCCGGTAATGCTGCCGATGCAGCCTCCAGGGTGTATGTTGCACCCGGGCAATACGACGAATTCTATGCATTCCTCTCCGGTGGGTTTTCAGGCCAGCTAAGCGTTTATGGCCTCCCTTCGGGACGACTGTTGAAGGTGATTCCGGTTTTTTCGGTCGATGCCGAAAAAGGATATGGATTTAACGAGGAAACCAAGCCTCTCCTCAATTCCTCGTTCGGATTCCTGCCGTGGGACGACGCCCACCACCCGGAACTGTCGCAGACCAATGGCGTTCCCGATGGTAAGTATATCTTCATCAATGGGAATAACACACCCAGGATCGCGAAAATCGATCTGTCCACTTTCGAAACTACGGAGATCATCGAAATTCCCAATAGCGGAGGAAATCACAGCTCTCCTTTCACCACGGAGAATACCGAATATGTGGTCGCCGGAACCCGCTTCAGTGTTCCTTTCCCGCAGAAAGATGTGCCTATCGATTCTTACAAGGAGAATTTTAAAGGGGCTCTTTCCTTCATTTCGGTAAGCCCGGAAGGCCATATGGACCTGGCTTTCCAGGTGCTGCTGCCCGCTTTCAACTACGACCTGGCCCACTCGGGCAAAGGCGCTTCGCATGGCTGGACCTTCTTCACAAGCTATAATGCCGAACAGTCGAATACATTGCTCGAAGCCAACGCGTCGCAATTCGACAAGGATTTTATCGCCGCGGTAAACTGGAAAAAAGCGGAGGAATATGTAAAAGCCGGCAAAGCAAAAGAGATGCCGGCCAGCTATTTCCATAACGTTTATGATGAAAACAGCCACATGGCTACATCCACGGAGAAGAAAACGGTGAAAGTGCTGATCCCTTCGGAGTGCCCCGATATGGTCTATTTCCTCCCGACCCCGAAATCACCGCACGGTGTCGATGTCGATCCGACGGGCGAATACATTGTTGGCGCAGGCAAATTATCGGCCGACATGGCCGTCCATTCGTTTTCCAAAATGCTCAAAGCCATTGATAACAAATCATTTGAGACGACGATTGATGGCATCCCCGTGCTAAAATATGAGGAAATCCTGGCCGGGATGGTCTCCAGCGGCGGCCTCGGACCGTTGCATACCGAGTTCGATAGCAAAGGAAATGCCTATACGACATTCTTCATTTCTTCTGAAGTGGTGAAGTGGAAAGTCGGCTCATGGGAAGTACTCGACCGGGTACCCTGCTATTATTCGGTCGGTCACCTGATGATCCCCGGCGGCGACTCGAAGCAGCCTTTCGGGAAATACATGCTGGCCCTGAACAAGATCACGAAAGACCGCTACCTGCCTACCGGTCCGGAGCTGAACCAGTCAGCGCAGCTTTACGATATCTCGGGCGAAAAGATGCAGCTATTGCTCGATTTCCCGACCGTCGGAGAGCCGCATTATGCCCAGGCTATCCCTGCCGACCTGGTAAAACCCCGCTCCAAACAGATCTATAAGATCGGTGAAAGTACCCATCCTCATGTGACCCGCAGCGAAGCGGATGCGAAAGTGGTTCGCGAAGGCAATGTGGTTCGGATTTATATGACCGCCATCCGCAGCCACTTCGCTCCGGATAACATCGAAGGCATCCAGGTGGGCGACAAGGTCTATTTCCATATGACCAACCTGGAACAGGACTGGGACGTGCCACACGGTTTTGCCGTCATGGGCGCCCGTAATGCAGAGTTGCTGATCATGCCGGGACAGACCGAAACGCTCTTCTGGGAGCCCGACCGCCCGGGTGTTTTCCCGATTTACTGCACCGACTTTTGCTCGGCGCTGCACCAGGAGATGCAGGGGTATGTTAGGGTTTCTGCCAAAGGGGCCAATGTTCCGTTGAAATGGTGGGTCGGCTCACAAAAATAGTCAACTAAATGTGATGTAGTCCAACGACTGAAGCCGTTGGTTCCAGGGTAAAACAATAACGGAACCGACGGCTTCAGTCGTCGGAGCAAAAATCTAAATCAACACATGAAAAATCTTTCGAAATACCTGATGATCCTGGCAGCGCTTCTGCTGGTCTTCCTCTTCTTTTTCCCGATCTGGAAGATCACGCTGTTTGCGCCGCAATACCCCGGCGGTATCTCGATGTACATCTGGATCAACCAGATCACGGGAGATACACCCGGAACGCTGCAAAACATCAATATCCTCAATCATTACGTAGGAATGCAGATGATTGAACCCGATTCCATCCCCGAACTGAAGTACTTCCAGTTCATCATTGCAGGAATGGGAATCATGGCCCTGCTGTTTGCCTGGCTGAACAAGCGCCCGCTGATGATGGCCTGGGTTATCCTTTTCATTGTACTGGGCGCGGCAGGTATCTACGACTTCTATCTCTGGGAATACGACTATGGCCATAACCTTTCTCCCACCGCTCCGATCAAGGTGCCGGGGATGGCTTACCAGCCCCCGCTGTTCGGGAAGAAGGAACTGCTTAATTTTATTGCCTATTCCTACCCGCACTGGGGCAGCCTGTTCTTTGGATTATCCATTCTATCCGGTACCCTTGCTTTCTGGTTTCATAAAAAGAAGAATTAAAATGAAGAAGCTGTTTCATATAATCCCTTTGATGCTCTTTACCATCTCTTGCACCATTAAACCGGAGCCTATCCATTACGGTGAAGACAATTGTATCCTCTGCCAGATGACCATTATGGACCACAGGTACGGGACTGAGATGGTGACATCCAAAGGAAAAGTCTTCAAATTCGATTCAATTGAATGTATGGTGGATTACTTTAAAGAAACCTCGAAAAAAGGTGAAGAATACCGTTATATCCTTTTTACTCCTTTTGATCAGCCCGGTAAATTAACCGATGCCATGACCGGTTATGTGCTGCATAGCAAAAACATGCCCAGCCCGATGGGAATGTATCTGACCGCATTCGCGGATGAATCCGCCGCCCTGAGGTTTCAGCAGGAAGCAGGTGGGAAGATATATGACTGGAGCAGCCTGGTGGAGTTTTTTGAGGTAATAAAGAAAGAGAGATGAAGGGATTTTGGGATATTCTGATATTCTGATATTCTGATATTTTGAATTTATGATATTTTGATATTGTGGGCTTATGATATTTTGATTTTTTGAACTTATGATCTTTTGATATTGTGAGCTTTTGAACTTTTGATATTGTGAGCTTTTGATTTTTTGATATTGTGATGCTTTGTGAAACCTTTGTGGAACTTTGTGTGAGATTAAGTAGAGTAACATTTGCTTATTTCCTGATTATCATCGGTATGCCGGTCTTTTCGGATACTATTTATGTTTCTGAAAAACATGTTCCCACGATCTCAGAAGCTTTATCTAAGTCTGAACCAGGTGATGTCATCATCGTTCAGCCGGGGTTATACCGGGAAGGGAATATCATCATAAATAAAAAAATTACCCTTACGGGGATAAAGTATCCTGTGGCCGATGGCTCGGATTCGAATGAAGTGTTCACCATTATGTCCGACAGCGTTGTAATTAGCGGATTCCAGGTGCAGAACTGCGGGGTGAGCTATGTGAAAGACAGGGCCGGGATCAGAATCGATCAGCAAAAGGGATGTGTCATCGAAAACAATCGCCTGATCAATACATTTTTCGGCATTTATCTCAAAAATGCCAGTGATTGCCTGGTCCGGAACAATTATATTGAAGGCGTTGCACAGGATGAATTTTCATCGGGCAATGCCATTCATTTATGGTATTCAAAAAACATTACCGTGGAAGGGAATACCTGCCTTCAGCACCGTGACGGAATTTACCTTGAATTTGTGGAAAACAGCATGATCAGGAAGAATCACAGTGAGCGAAACCTCCGGTACGGTCTTCATTTTATGTTTTCCAACCACGACACCTATGTGGAGAATACCTTCCGCGATAACGGCGCAGGAGTTGCGGTCATGTTTTCGCACCACATTACCATGCACAATAATCATTTTGTAAAGAACTGGGGCAGTTCGGCTTATGGTTTATTATTAAAAGATATTTCCGACGGGGAGATGACGGGGAATGTGTTCCTGGAAAATACGGTTGGGATATACGGCGACGGAGCCAACCGGATCAGGATGGAGGGCAATGAGTTTATTTCCAACGGCTATGCCCTTAAGATCCTGGGCAGTTGTTCCGGCAATACGATCACCGGGAACAATTTCATTTCCAACACCTTTGATGTTTTCACCAATACTTCAGGCAATACCAATACATTCGAATCCAATTTCTGGAGCGATTACTCAGGCTATGACCTCGACCGCGATGACAAAGGCGATGTCCCCTACAGGCCGGTGAAGCTTTTCTCTTATATCACCGGCCGGGTTCCGGCTTCGATGATCCTTCTGCGCAGCCCGTTTGTCGACCTGGTAAACTTTGCCGAAAAGGTGATGCCATCGATTACACCTCAAACACTGGAAGATTCTTCGCCTCTTATGAAAATGATTATACTGAATTGAAGATCATAGATTTACATAAGGCCTACGGCAGGTTTGACGTGTTGAAAGGGGTAGACCTGGAGCTGAAGGATGGAGCCATATCCGCGGTGCTGGGCCCGAATGGATCGGGGAAGACCACGCTGATCAAGTGTTTACTGGGGATGGTCATTGGGCAGAAGGGGGAAATTCTATATCATGGTGAACCTGTTGGCCAAAGCTGGGCTTATCGCTCGGAAATAGGATATCTGCCGCAGATTGCCCGTTTTCCGGAGAACCTTAAGGTAAAGGAACTCGTGGCTATGATACGCGATATCCGAAACCAGCCTGCCGAAACCGATGCCCTGGTGACCCTTTTCGGCCTGGAAGCCTTCATGAAAAAGCCTTTGCGGCAATTGTCGGGCGGCACGCGGCAGAAGGTCAATATCCTCATCGCCTTCATGTTCGATTCTCCCGTTTACATCCTTGACGAGCCTACGGTTGGCCTGGATCCCCTGGCGCTGATCCGTTTCAAGGAGTTGTTGATGGCGGAGAAGAGGAAAGGCAAAGCGATCCTGATGACCACGCATATCGTGCACCTGGTGGAGGAGCTGGCCGACGAGGTAGTGTTCCTGCTCGAAGGGAAGGTCTATTTCGAAGGCGATGTGAAGGCTCTTAAAGAATTGAACGGATCGGAGAGCCTGGAAGAGGCCATCGCAAAAATACTGGAACTGGAACAGCATGTTTAAGGTATTCAAATACAGCTTTTTCGACCTGGTACGGAGCCGCTGGATTTACGCATATTTGCTATTTTTCCTGCTGGTGACCACCGGGCTGGTCTGGTCGGGAAGCGATCTTTCCAGGGCCATGATCAGCCTGATGAACATCCTGCTGATCCTTTGCCCGTTGATAGGAACATTATTCGGAGCCTTATATTACTACAATTCAAGAGAGTTCATCGACCTGCTGCTGGCTTTGCCGCTGCCGCGACGTGCCATATTCCTGGGCAAATACCTGGGGCTGGCCGTTTCGCTTTCAGCCAGCTTTGTGCTGGGGACCGGCCTGCCCATGATCCTTTTCGGCGTGTTTTCATCCGGGCTGTTGACGAATTTCCTGACCCTCCTGGCAGCGGGAATTTTCCTCACGTTTATTTTTACCGCCATCGCCTTCGTGGTGGCGCTGAAGTCGGAAAATCCAATCCGCGGCTTCGGCATGGCGATTTTTATCTGGCTGTTCCTCTCGGTCATCTACGATGGCATCCTGCTGGTTGTCCTGATGTATTTCGAGAGCTACCCGCTCGACCGGTTTGCATTGATCGCCTCCCTGTTCAATCCCGTTGACCTGTCGCGCATCCTGATCATGCTGCAGCTCGATATTTCGGCATTGATGGGATACACCGGCGCCGTTTTCCGTAAATTCCTCGGAACGACAACTGGAATAGCAATAGCTTACAGCGCATTGATTGTCTGGGTATTGGTCCCCGTTTCCCTTTTCCTGCGACTCGCAAAAACCAAAGATTTCTGATAAATCTTACGTGATTAGCATACGGCGTCGCTTACGTGACTGCCATGCTGGCGTCGCTTACGCGACTTTCCGAACCCGAAACCCGGAACTTTGGAACACTGGAACCCTGGAACACTGGAACAATTAATCGTACCTTTGCACTTTATTCCAATTGCCATGAAAGCAAACGATTTTCTTTGTCCCTATTGCCGTGGCCACCTGATGGCCAATACCAAAGTGATCCTGGCTGCCCGCAAAGCGTCGGGCACCCGCGGCCTGATCCTCTTCAACCCACAGTTGGGAGAATATGATGTGATCGTCCACCATACCTTCAGGCTGGCTGAGGGAGAACATATCGATATGCTTTGCCCCCTCTGCCATGCCAACCTGACCGACCAGACGATCCATAAAAACCTGGCCCGTATCAAGATGATCGACAGCAACGGGAACGAATACGATATTTATTTTTCGGAGATCTTCGGCGAGAAATGCACTTACAAGATCAGCAGCGATAAAAAAGTCGAAACATACGGGGAAGATGCAGACGATTATCAGAATTTCTGGGGAGCCGAGCCGAGATATTAGCACTGAGTATTAAGTGTTGAGTTCGGAGTGTTGAGATTGTGAGTTGGAGTTATTGAGTTATTTTGGATTTTTGATTTTGGAATTTATTTGGTCCCGATTACTCGGGATGGTACTTGGAACCTGGAATTGTTTCTATCTGAAAATCGCTGTTTCCCGGTATCCATCGCCCGTCACCACCCCCCGGAACATCCCGCTGGTGTTGAATGTCATCGTGTAATTGCCGTCTTTATCCACGGCGATAACCCCTCCCGTGCCGCCGGCGGGCAGAAGCTTGTTGAAAATGACTTCGTTGGCCGCTTCATCCAGGCTGAGGCCTTTATATTCCATCAGGGCGGAGATATCATGGCCGACAGCATACCGGATAAAGTATTCGCCGTGTCCTGTCCCTGAAACGGCGCAGGTTTTATTGCTGGCGTAATTGCCCGCCCCTATGACCGGCGTGTCGCCTACCCGGCCGGTCATTTTGTTGGTCATGCCGCCGGTGGAGGTGGCAGCGGCCAGGTTGCCGGCTTTATCAAGCGCCACAGCGCCGACAGTCCCGTGTTTCTGAGCTTTCATCAGCGCATCCCATCTTTTCTGGGTGAAGAAATAGGAGGGATCGGCCATCTCAACGCCATGCTCTTTTGCGAACTTCTCCGCGCCATCACGCACCAGCAGAACATGTTTTGATTCTTCCATGACTTTGCGCGCAGCCAGGACCGGGTTTTTGATGGTCCTTACTCCTGCAACGGCGCCGGCGGTAAGATCCTTGCCGTTCATGACCGAAGCATCCATCTCATTCTCACCTGTTTCTGAAAATACAGAACCTTTTCCGGCATTAAACAGCGTGGAATTTTCAAGCATGACGACAACCGCCGTTACTGCATCAAGTGAGGTTCCCCCCGCTTTGAGGATCGATTCGCCGGTATCGAGCGCTTGCTGCAGTTTGTCGAGATATTCTTTTTCCAGCTCCGGGGCAAAGTCTTTCTTTTCCATTACACCTGCACCCCCGTGTATGACCAGGACATAATCAGGACGATCAGCATTTTTTATCGAACATGCAACGACGAGAAAAGGAATTAAAAGGAAAATCATGTATTTCATAGTGATCTTTTTAATGGCACGCGGATGACACGGAAAATACGGATTAACACGGATGTTTTTAATTTACGGGTCACCGATTCAATTGATAAAAATACAACTTCTAACAACCTTATGACACGAGCGCAGCGAGTAAATGACGTGAACGCAGTGAGCTTATGACACGAGCGCAGCGAGTAAATGACGCGACCGAAGGGAGCCAACAACTCACTTCCCCAGCATCACCCCGAACATCTCCTTAATATCGTAGATCCCCAGGAAATGCCCTGCCATAAAAACGGTGACTACCACGATCGACCATTTGACGAACACGATCCCTTTCTTAACGGCCATATGCGAAGCTATGAATGCACCGGCCACCGATCCGATCATCATCACCAGGCCGTAGGTCCAGTTGATGTCGCTCATCCAGAGGAAGACGAGGAAAGAGAATGGCATGTACATCAATACGATCAGCACCTTGACCGCATTGGCACGCACCAGGTCGTAGCCGGCGTTGAGCACAAGGGCGGCCAGGAGGAAATAACCGATCCCGACATGGACGAAACCGCCGTATATACCAATTACAAAGAATATCAGCCACTGCAGCGGGGTTACTTTTTTATCGACAAGGTGTTGTTTGCCGTAAATATATTTATCCGGATTATAAAACACAAAAACCAGCATGATCAGCATGATCACGGCGAAAGCCTTTTCAAAAGTGGCTTCATTGATATCCACCGCAATGTAAGCACCGAGTAAAGAGCCGATTGCGGAGGGAATCCCGAGAATCGTCCCTTTTTTTAAATCGAGGACTTTTTTCCTTTTGAAAACAGTGGCGGCCGTCAAGGTCTGAATGGTAACGGCGATCCGGTTGGTGCCGTTGGCCACCGGCGCAGGCAATCCCATCAGCATCAGCACCGACAGGGAGATCACCGATCCGCCGCCCGCCAGCGTGTTAATGAATCCGACCGCCAGGCCGGAGAAGATCAGTACGGCAATTTCTATCCAGTTCAAAGTTCAAAGTTCAAAGTGCAAAGGTATCAATTTCTGAATAGGGGTGGTAAGGGTGGTAGCTGCCCGACTCACTTTGAACTTTGAACTTTGAACTTTGAACTACGAATGATTCCATTGGCATCAAACCCACACTCCCGCTGCAATTCGCCTACCGTTCCCTGTTCGATGAACCGGTCGGGGATGCCGAGCCTGGTCACCTGCGCACTGTATTGATGATCTGCCATGAATTCCAGCACTGCACTGCCCAGTCCGCCGGTGATGGTCCCGTCTTCCACAGTGATGATCTTGTCGAAATTTCTGAACACTTCGTGTAACAGCGCTTCATCCAACGGTTTCAGGAACCTCATGTCGTAATGCGCCGCTGAAATATTCTCTTTTTCCAGCATGACTGCGGCTTTTTCTGCTTCATTGCCGATATGGCCGATAGATAGTATCACCACATCTTTTCCTTCGCGGATTCGACGGCCTTTGCCGCAGATCATCTCCCGGAATGGCTTCTGCCAGTCGACCATTACCCCCCGGCCTCTCGGATAGCGGATCACCGTCGGCCCGGCGCCCGGCAACTGGGCAGTAAACATCATGTTGCGCAACTCCTCCTCGTTCATGGGGGAGCAGATGGTCAGGCCCGGTATGGCCCGGAAATACGCAAGATCGAAGGCGCCATGGTGCGTGGCACCGTCTTCACCGACGAGCCCGCTGCGGTCGAGGCAGAATACCACCGGCAGCTTTTGCAATGCCACGTCGTGGATCACCTGGTCGTAGGCCCGCTGCATGAAGCTTGAATAAATGTTGCAGAACGGGATCATCCCCCGGGCGGCCATGCCGGCTGCGAATGTTACGGCGTGCTGCTCGGCGATCCCCACGTCAAAGGCCCGGTCGGGCATCTCGGCCATCATCATCACCAGCGAAGAGCCGGTGGGCATGGCTGGCGTGATCCCTACGATCTTTTCGTTCTGCCTGGCTAATTCAATGATTGTGCGGCCGAAGACGTCCTGGTACTTCGGCGGGATTCCCCCGGCCGTTTCTTTTTCTATCAGTTCCCCTGTAACCTTATTGAAATATCCGGGCGCATGATAAACGGTTTGCTCCTCTTCGGCTTTCCGGAACCCTTTGCCCTTTGTCGTCAGGGTGTGGAGCAGCTTTGGTCCCGGAATGTACCTGATCTCCCGGAGCCTGTTCACGAGCTGGATCACATCATGGCCATCAACCGGGCCGAAGTACTGGAAGTTGAACGCTTCGAAGAAATTGCTGCGCGTATGCAGGACAGGCTGCCCATCCGCGATCCGGGCCAGGTAGTCTTTAAATGCCCCGACATTCGGATCGATCGAAATGCCGTTATCGTTCAAAACCACCAGCAGGTTCGCTTTGAACACGCCGGCATGGTTCAGCGCTTCCATTGCCATCCCTCCGGCCAGCGCCGCATCGCCGATCACGGAAATGTGCATCCGTTCCGGATCGCCCTGTAACGCGGAGGCAACAGCCATACCCAGCGCAGCCGATAAAGAGGTTGAGGAATGGCCCGTTCCGAAAGCATCGTATTCGCTTTCGCTCATTTTCGGGAATCCGCTGATCCCGCCAAGTGTTCGGTTTGTGCTGAAAAGATCACGCCTTCCGGTTAATATTTTGTGGGCATAGGCCTGGTGACCCACATCCCAGATCAGCTTGTCGTACGGAGTGTCAAATACATAATGGATGGCTACCGCCAGTTCCACTGCACCTAAGCTGGAGCCGAGGTGCCCCGGATTCTGGGAGGTCTCCTCGATAAGAAATGCGCGTATTTCTTTGCAAAGCAGAGGCAACTGCTCTTCCGGAAGCTTTTTAAGATCTGCCGGAGAGTTTATGGAAGACAATATAGGACCGGGAACAGCGAGCAAGTTCAAAGTTCAAAGTTCAAAGTTCAAAGTTCAAAGTTCAAAGTTCAAAGTTCAAAGGTAGTAATTTAGCTGGTAAAGGTTGTAAGGGTTACTGTCCAACTGTCCAACTGCGATCCTTCGGGCTTCGCCCTCAGGACATGCTGTCCAACTGTCCAACTAAAGTATCCCCAGTTCCAGCTTCGCCTCATCACTGAGCATCTCCATGTCCCAGGGCGGTTCGAAAGTCAGTTCAAGATCTACGTCATTTACCCCCTTAATTGCCAGTACCTTCTGCTTTACCTCTTCCGGAAGGCTCTCTGCAACGGGGCAGTTGGGTGTGGTGAGGGTCATAACGATATGAACGAGAAAGTCGTCATCGATCCGGATCTTGTAGATCAATCCGATTTCGTATATATTCACAGGGATTTCAGGATCATAGACCTCTTTCAGAGCGGCAATGATCTTTTCTTCCAGTTCTTTTTTTTGTATATTGATATCTGCCATATATTTTTCTCTTTAATTGGATCTGAATGTTCCTTTGTGGTTCATTACTTTTGATACAGCCTCAGCACGAAATACATTCATTATGACTTAGTTTTAAACGCAAGTGCATAGAGTTTCATTTGCTTTATCATCGAGGTCAGCCCGTTGGAGCGGGTGGGGGAGAGGTGCTCCTTCAACCCGATCTGATCCAGAAAGCCAAGTTCAGCGCCGAGGATATCGTCCGGCGTTTGCCCGTCGAGCACCCGGATCATCAGGCTGATCAATCCTTTGGTGATCACGGCATCGCTGTCGGCAGAGAAATATATCTTTCCGTCGCGGAATTCTGCGTGCAGCCACACCCTCGACTGGCACCCGGAGATCAGGTTGTTCTGAACCTTATACTTCTCATCGATCACCTTGAGGTCTTTCCCCAGTTCGATCAGGTAATTGTACCGGTCCATCCAGTCGTCGAAAGCGCTGAACTCGGCTACGATGTTTGCTTCGATCTCGGTTATGTTCATGTTGTTCCAGGGTTCCGGGTTCCAAAGTTCCAGTGTTCCATTGTTCCAAAGTTCCAGTGTTCCAAAGTTCCAGTGTTCCAGTGTTCCAAAGTTCCAGTGTTCCAGTGTTCCAATGTTCCAAAGTTCCAGTGTTCCAATGTTTTAAAGTCTGTTTAGTTCGGGCAAGTTTATTTATATTTAATACCCTTATAATCAGAACTCTGCAAGTATTTTATCAATTTATTTATTGATACGCTGATTTCTTTTGCAAAATTATATATTTCCTGAAAGCTTTCTTGGGTCATATATTGAAGTTCTAAAGCAATATAAAGTTGACAACGCAATTCTCCACACGATCCTTTGGCAATGTAAAGAAAATTGATAAATTCTCTATTTCCATCTCTTTCAAACCCTTCTGCAATATTTGAAGCAATTGATACAGCAGACTTCCTTATCTGATTCACCAGGTAATAGTCTTTTGCAAAAGCAGGTTGAATGGTAATTTGATAAACCATTCGTGTAAGATGGATAGATTTTTTCCAGACCTCCATCTCTTCAAAACTTGTAAAAGCACCCATACTGAAATTATTTATCCTATTAGAGTGGCTTTTTAGCAAAAAATACCCGGTTGTTGATAACTTTAATCTAAACAGTCTCACATATGAACTCTGGAACTTTGGAACGCTGGAACTTTGGAACACTGGAACACTGGAACTTTGGAACAATGGAACACTGGAACTTTGGAAACCCGCAACCTTAAGCTAGCATTCGTCTCACCTGCCTGGTCGCTTCGATGAACCGGTCGATCTCTTCGATGGTGTTGTAAAGGCCCAGGGAGGCGCGGATCATGCCGGGAACCTGGAATCGGTCGATCAGCGGCTGGGCGCAGTGATGCCCGGTGCGGACGGCAATGCCGAGTTTGTCGTAGATCGTGCCGGCGTCGTAGGGATGTATTTTGCCGATATTGTAAGAAATGACTGCCGTTTTATTTTCAGCATTGCCGAAGATCTTCACCGCATCCATTTTAAGCAGCTCCAGTGTCGTGTAATCGAGCAATTCCCTTTCGTAAGCGTGGATTTTCTTGAGGTCGAGGTCGAGGATGTATTTAAGAGCGGCCTCGAATCCCAGGACGCCGGAAACGTTGGGCGTGCCGGCCTCGAATTTGTACGGAAGCTTGTTGTACGTCGTTTTCTGAAATGTCACCTGGTCGACCATCTCACCGCCACCCTGGTACGGAGGCATCTCCTCCAGGTATTTTTCTTTTCCGTAAAGCACCCCGACGCCCATCGGGCCGTAGAGTTTGTGTGCCGAGAAAGCGTAAAAGTCGCAGTTCAGCTCCCTGACATCGACTTCGAGGTGCGGCACAGCCTGCGCGCCGTCGAGAAGGACCGGGATGCCCTGCTCGTGAGCCAGCGTAATTACCCGGTGGACCGGGTTAATGGTGCCCAGGACGTTGGAAACGTGGGCCAGGGCGACCAGTTTCGTCCGGTGGGTGATCATCGATTTCAGGTGCTGCACTTCCAGTTCGCCCTGCTCATCGACCGGGATAACTTTCAATACCGCCCCTTTTTGCTCGGCCAGCATCTGCCAGGGTACCAGGTTGGAATGATGCTCCATCTCCGAAAGGATGATCTCATCGCCCTGGTGAATATTTTTTCTGCCGAAAGTCTGGGCCACAAGGTTGATCGCCTCTGTCGCCCCTTTGGTAAAGATCACTTCATGCGGATGTTCGGCGTTGATGAAATCTTTTACCGTATTTCGGGCATTTTCATAGGCCCCGGTAGCCATTGTGCTCAGGTAATGTACTCCCCGGTGGATATTGCAGTTCTCTTTCTTGTAATAGGCCACTATCCGGTCGACGACCTGGCGGGGTTTGTGGGTAGTTGCCGCATTATCGAAATAAACCAGCTGTTTATCGTGAACCGTCACATCGAGGATGGGAAAATCGTGCCGTATATGCAGAATGTCGAAACTCACCTTTGTTTTATTTTGGCGGCAAAATTAGTTGAATTGAAGTAAAATTGTTCCGAAAACCGTGGGCTGTTGATAAGTAAAAGGATTATCAGATTTTGCTCATATCGATATCGAAATGGATCTCCTTATCCTGGTTGGCACAATGCAGGACACAGGTCTGGCATATGTGGAGCTCACCACGCAGCCGCTGGCGGATCATTTCATCGATGCGGTCCTTCAACGCCTGCAGCGTCATGCCTGAGATCACATCGGCCGCAAACGCGTACATCAGCAACAAGCGGGCACTGGCCATGCAAATGCCGCGCGAACGAAGGTAGAACATCGCTTCGGTGTCGAGCTGCCCAACGGTGGCTCCATGGCTGCATTTGACATCGTCGGCATAGATCTCGAGGAATGGACGCGTATTTACCGTCGCTTTATCCGTAAGCAGGATGTTCCGGTTCTGCTGGTAGGCATTGGTTCGCTGGGCGTCTTTCCGGACCAGTACATGCCCGTTGAACACGGCCGAGGCCTCATCATCCAGGATGCCTTTGAAAAGCTCGTTGCTGGTGCAATCAGCAACTGCGTGCTCGACAAACACCCGGTTATCCACGTGCTGCTTCCGGTCGACCAGGTAAAGGCCGTTGATATGCGCATCGGCGCCGCTGCCGTTGAGCTTCACATTCGTATAGTTCCGGATCAATCCGCCGTTCAAAGTAATGGCATAAGTGTCGAGCCGGCTTGCCGCTTCCTGGTGAAACCAGGTCGAGTTAAGCAAGGTCGAGCTATTATTCAGATTTTGCAGCTTATAATGCTCAAAATGAGCTCCTTCATCCAGGAAGACCTCCGTGACAGAATTATTGAAGCTGGCCTGGTGGTTGGTTGAGTCATCGCACATGACCAGCGTCATCCGGCTGTTTTTGCCCAGAATGACCAGGTTGCGGTTTTGAATGAGAAGATTTTCATTGTGATTGATGATGCTGATCATCTGGACCGGCTTCTCCAGGATGATGTTGTCGGGGACATAGACGAACAGCCCGTCTTGTGTGAAAGCGGTATTCATGGCCAGGAAAATATCCTTGCCGGCGTCGGCGTAACGGCCGTAATGCTTCTCTGCCAAATCCGGGTAAAGCCTGAATGCTTCGCTGATACTGCATATGATCACCCCGGCCGGAAGGTCGGGCAGTGAGCTTCCCGCTTTTATATGCCATCCGTTAAGGAAAGAGACCTGGTCGGTTTTGAAATTATGGATCTCGCAGGTGAACATGAAATTCAGGTCCTGTCCCGTTTCGGCACGGTTCAGATACTTAATGTAGTCATTCTTAAGGACTTCAGAAAGGTCGGTGTTTTTCCAGAGTTCATTTTTCCGGTCGGGAAGGTTCAGATTTTGAAAATGAACGAAACCCTTTGAGCGGATAGTTGATGAATAGGCTGAATCATTCCGGGCAATATATTCTTCATTTCCTTCATACAGGCTGAGAAGGTTTTCCTTGAACGATCCGTTATGCAGTGTTGTTTTCATTATATTTTATGGACCCCTCTCCAACCCCTCCCCTGATATCAGGGGAGGGGCAGGGGGTGGGGTTATTCAGACATTTAATTCTTTTTTAATCCAGTCATAACCCTTCTCTTCCAGCTCGAGCGCCAGCTCTTTCCCGCCTGAACGGACGATCTTGCCGTTGTAGATCACGTGTACAAAATCGGGGACGATGTAGGTCAGCAGCCGCTGGTAATGGGTGATGACGATCGTTGCATTGTCGGGCCGCCGGAGCATGTTAACGCCATTGGCCACGATCTTCAGCGCATCGATATCGAGTCCCGAATCGGTTTCATCGAGCACCGCCAACATTGGTTCCAGCATTGCCATCTGGAAGATCTCGTTCTTTTTCTTCTCACCGCCTGAGAAACCTTCGTTGACCGAGCGGTTGGTCAGCTTCGACTGGATCTCGACCAGTTGTTTCTTCTCTTCCATCATTTTCAGGAATTCCCCGGCCGGCATCGGAGGAAGCCCGCGGTATTCGCGCACTTCGTTGATGGCTGTCCGCATGAAGTTGGTCAGGCTGACGCCCGGGATCTCCACCGGGTACTGGAAACCGAGAAAGATACCCAGCCTGGCCCGTTCTTCAGGCGGCATTTCGTTGATGACCAGCCCGTTAAAGATGACCTCCCCGGCGGTGATCTCGTATCCTTCTTTGCCGGCAATAGCTAAAGCCAGCGTGCTTTTTCCCGTTCCGTTCGGCCCCATGATGGCATGTACCTCCCCGGCCTTGACCTCCAGGTTCAACCCGTGAATGATCTCTTTTCCCTTTATCGAAACGTGCAGTTCTTTTAGTTGTAGTAACATTATATTTAGTTCAAAGTTCAAAGTTAGCTCCCACCCCGTCCCTCCCCCAATTGGGGGAGGGAGTAAGGGAGGGGGCTGCTTCTTATCCCACGCTCCCTTCAAGCGATATGCTCAGCAGTTTCTGCGCTTCCACCGCGAATTCCATCGGCAGATGGTTCAGCACCTCTTTTGCATAGCCGTTCACGATCAGGCTGATAGCCTTTTCCATGTCGATCCCCCGCTGCTGGCAGTAGAAAAGCTGGTCTTCCGATATTTTCGACGTAGTCGCCTCATGTTCCACGATGGCAGTGCGGTTATCCACATCGATGTAGGGAAACGTGTGCGCCCCGCATTTGTCGCCCAGCAGGAGCGAATCGCACTGTGAGAAGTTCCTGGCATTTTCCGCCCTCGCCGTTATCCTCACCTGGCCGCGGTAGCTGTTGTTGCTGAACCCGGCCGAGATCCCCTTGGAAATGATCGTGCTTTTGGTGTTCTTCCCGATATGGATCATCTTCGTCCCCGTATCGGCCTGCTGCCGGTTGTTGGTAACGGCTACCGAGTAAAATTCGCCGATGCTGTTCTCGCCCATCAGGATGCAGCTCGGGTATTTCCAGGTGATCGCCGAGCCGGTCTCCACCTGGGTCCAGGAGATCTTCGAGTTGGCGCCTTTGCAAAGACCGCGTTTGGTCACAAAGTTGTAAATGCCTCCTTTCCCTTCCTTGTCGCCCGGGTACCAGTTCTGGACCGTCGAATATTTCACCTCTGCATTGTCCATCGCCATGATCTCCACCACGGCGGCGTGAAGCTGGTTTTCATCCCGCATGGGCGCCGTGCAGCCTTCCATATAGCTGACATAACCGCCTTCTTCGGCGACGATCAGCGTCCGTTCGAACTGGCCGGTATTGGCGGCGTTGATGCGGAAGTAGGTCGACAGTTCGATCGGGCTGCGGACACCTTTAGGGATGTAGCAGAATGAGCCGTCGCTGAAAACGGCCGAGTTCAAAGCCGCAAAGTAATTGTCGGTGTAGGGCACTACCGAGCCCATGTATTTTTTGACCAGGTCGGGGTGGTTCTTCACCGCTTCGCTGAACGAGCAGAAGATGATCCCGTGCTTTGCCAGCGTCTCCTGGAAGGTCGTCTTCACCGACACGCTGTCGATGACCGCATCCACCGCCACGCCCGTCAGTCTTTTCTGCTCTTCCAGGGCAATCCCCAGTTTGTCGAAGGTGGCCAGCAGCTCCGGATCGACCTCATCGAGGCTGGTGAACTGCTTCTTTTTCGGCGCGGCGTAGTAAATGATATCCTGGTAATTGATCGGCGGGTAGGAGATATGCGCCCACTCCGGCTCCTTCATCGTCAGCCAGTGGCGGTAGGCTTTCAGGCGGTATTCGAGCATCCACTCCGGCTCGTCCTTGCGCGAAGAGATATATCGTATTGTGTTCTCGTCCAGTCCGACCGGCGCCGTCTCCGTATCGATATCCGATACGAAGCCGTACTTGTATTCGCTTTTGGTCAGATTGTCGAGTATTTCATTCGTATCCGGCATCGCCTTCAGTGATTTAATCTAAATTGAGATTGCAAAAGTAACCATTCTCATCGGATTGGACTGTAACATATGAAACAAAGAAGGGGGAGAATTGTTCCAGGGTTCCGGGTTCCTGATAAATTCCAAATACCAAACACCAAATTCCAAACAAATCCAAAATTAAAAATACAGGATCCGAAATAGATTCCGAAGGGATTGAACGTGAGTGAGGGTGTCTCAAAAGTCTTTTTTTAACCACCAAGGCGCACAAAGTACATCACCAAAGCGCACAAAGTACCAGATTATCAAATAATAAACTTTGTGTTCCTTCGTGAAATCCTTGGTGTTCCTTTGTGGTTTATTGCTTATGATTTAGCCTCATAAAGGGATTCAATTCTTGAAAAAGTGCCGCTGGTACGACAGAAAACAGGAATGAATGCGTATTAGATTTAATGATTTTTTTTGAATCTCGCATAGAAATATCTTATTTTTAGCACGTTAATCAATCCTATTTCGCCATGTCAAAGAAATTAATCCTTTTTGCATTATTTGCAATGATAACCGTGGAATTATTGTCTCAGCGTCATACGTTAGAGCTGACCTTCACGGCTATCGATAGCGCAGCCTATGTCCGGCTCGACAGCATCAAGGTCATGAACCGTACCCAGGGAGAGGAAACCATGATCTACTGGCCTGACACCACGCTATCCCTTGAAATCAACCCGGGAGATTTGCTGCTCTATGTCGGCTTTGCCACGTTCTCTACAGTGAGCATTCCGGAAGCGAATGATGATATTTCGTCATTTGCTGTTTATCATAACTTTCCAAATCCTATGGGAGACCAGAGTGAAATCTCGATCTACACCCCTTATGCAGGCAAGGTGAATTTGATGATAACAGACCTGCAGGGCAAGGTTGTTCTCCGGGCTGACCGGCAGCTTGATGAAGGACATCATTCCTTCAGGTTCATTCCGGGAGGGAGCAACTTTTACTTCCTCACAACCTCCTGGAATGGAATAAGCCGCAGCGTTAAAATGATTTCAGCGGGGCAGAATGATGGTAAAACCTGCAGTTTGGATTATATCAGGGGTGATAAAGTTGGACCTGAGTTGAAAGCATCCAGGCAATCTAATGATTTCATTGTCCGTCAATCCGGTATCCTGGATTCCCCTGTAGAAAGCACCACCTACAATTTTCAATTCGCCACCAACATTCCCTGCCCGGAAACACCCACGGTGGAATATAAAGGTCAGGTATACAACACCATTCAGGTTTTCAGCCAATGCTGGCTTAAGGAGAACCTGAATGTAGGAACGATGATCCTGGGTTCAGAATGGATGGATGACAATGGTATTTTGGAAAAGTACTGTTATAACAACGAACCAGACAGTTGCGCCAAATACGGCGGCCTATACTATTGGAGCGAGATGATGCAGTACACCACCCAGCAGGGCGCTCAGGGCATTTGTCCGCCGGGCTGGCACCTGCCTACAGATGAGGAATGGAAGGTGCTGGAAGGAGCAGTAGATAGCCAATATAAGGTCGGTGATCCGGAATGGGATAATTCAGACGTTCGAGGTAATGATGCGGGGACGAATCTGAAGACCACCAGCGGCTGGTTTTTAAATGACAATGGCATCGACCTGTTCGGCTTTTCAGGTTTGCCCGGTGGCATCCGCGAGTACAAGGGTAGCTTTGCCTATGATGGCGCCTACGGCTTCTGGTGGACATCGACGGAAAGCAGCTACGTCGACAACGCATTGACCCGTTGCCTCGGTTACATCTACACGGGAGTAAGTTACTATCACCGTCACAAGAGAAACGGTTTTAGCGTTCGCTGTTTGAGGGATTATTAACACTTTGACATTTTGTCTATTTGACTATTTGAGACAGGCTCCTCACACGACGAAGGAGGGATCGATTTATTTTGATTAGATGTCTTTATAAGATGCTTTACCTGTTTTTAAGGCCATTTATAACTGATACCGAACTTCAGTTTTCCTTTCGCCCTCGTGCATAGCGAATTGAAAATATGAAAAAATCCGCGTACCATTGATAGAACGCGGATGAAACGGATTTAACGGATTTACACGGATTATTATCCTTTTACTCTTGGTTCTTCTGCCACCTTTGTCAAATATCGGGCGTTTATCAATGATTTTAAACGAAGTATATTATTCCAGAAGTTAACATTGAGAAGAATCTGACTATCTTTGAAAAAAATTGAAATGAAAGCCGATGATTCCTACACGCTAAACCTGAGTCCTGAACAGGTTCTTGCCATCTTCAGGCAATTGAGTTATGATGATAAAATTATAATCATCAAAGAGCTTAGGTCGAGTACTTTCCGGCAACGATTTGACAATTTGTTATCAAGTCTCAAAACCGATGGTCTTACAGAGGAGGAAATTATAAGTGAAGTTGAAGAAGTAAGGAAATCGCGTTATGGAAAAAAGTAGTTATCGGGTCATTATCGACTCAAATATCTGGATTTCTTTTCTTATTGGAAAAAGTCTTAGCGGTTTGGTCGACAATCTGAGTTCAGGAAAAATCAGAGTCATTTTAAGCCCGTTTCAAATAGATGAATTGATCCTCGTGCTCACCCGGCCAAAATTCCACAAGTATTTTAAAAGTTCAGATATTATTGAATTCTTACAGCATTAATCCACTTTCACCGTTTCAACACGATCTCCGCACTGGTCCTCACACCGTCAATAGCCACCACGACGTAATACATCCCGGCAGGGAGCCGGTGGCTGTTCCAGGAAACCGCACCTGTAGTGCCGCCAGTCTGATATCCGGCGCTGAGCAGCGTGGCGACAGGCCTGCCGGTGGCGTCATACAGGACAATCGTTGCTTTGCCGGGACGGTTGAGGGTGTAGATCAGGTGGAGTTCCCCGGTGAAAGGATTGGGGCTGGTAATGAGCGTTTGATTTTCATTTTCGGTGAGAGGCTCGTTCATTCCGACATAAAACCACTCGTACGCTCCCATGTCCGCCCGGCTGCCGAAGACTCTCGGGTTGCCTGCAAGGTCGGTATCGGGGAGGTTGAGCCCGGTGGTATCGGGTGTTCCTGCATCGATGCAGGGAGAATCATTGAGAAGCTGCCAGTCGGCGGCCAGGCCGTCATATTCAACACCGGTCCCATCGCTGGGATCGGTAAAATAAGGATCGAGATCAAGGTTGTTTTCGTAAATGCCGTTATATTCGCCACCCGCCCCTGGACCTCCAAATCCTGCCACACCACCTTGGATGTCGCAGTAGTAGAAGTTAGGGTCACAGTTAGTATTTTCTAAGGATATTTGACTACCGCCTGAAGGAGCTTCATTACCGTATAACACACAATTTTTGAAGTTAGGATTTGAATTATTGACCACTCTTACTCCTCCTCCATAACTATACGCAAGATTGTTTGTAATCGTAGTATTGACAATCATGGGGCTTGACTGCTGTATTCTAAGTCCACTCCCCGTATTGTTAGATACAAGATTATTCACAAAGCTCGTGTTAGTATTATTAGAGAAATATACTGCACCAAATCCTGGCATAGGAGTTGTATTATTCACGAACTTATTGCTTCTGATCATGGGAGATCCGGCCGCAATACTAAGAGCGCCTCCACCTCCTGCTGAATTATACTGGAATGTATTATTTTCTATCAACATACTTGCATCACCATTGCTAGCATAGATGGCTCCGCCATATCCAACAATAGCATGATTGGATACGAATATGTTATTATAGATATAATACTCCACATAAGAGTTATGATGCAGCAACATGGCTCCTCCAATCATGGAAGTATTATTATTATCTAGCTTAGAATTTGTAAGTTTGAGCTTACTTGTGTAGGACTCTATGGCTCCGCCACCACCGCTACCATCATAATTATTGTGGAGACGTGAGCGGTCTATCTTGATCTTATTGATATAGGACAAGTAGACCGCGTGGTTGTCGGCATAGCTGATACGGCAATAGACAAAGCGACTGGTGTCATTGTCATTCATCACGGTATTGTCCATGTACTGATTATCCAGCTTGATACCAAGCCATCCTGCTGTCGTATCGATAGCCGAGATAGTGATCGAATCAGCCTGAGTGCCAATTGCATTTATATTACCATAGACCTGAAGCCAGGTATTGGCAGCAAACTTGAGATTGGCGCCTGGACTCAAAGTCAAGGTGATACCATCAGCTATCGCTGTCTTGGTGGTCTTGTTTTGTGTCCCGGACCATGTAGCATTTGCAATGATCGTAGAACCATCATTGGGCTTGATACCGATGATAGCTTGCTGATTATTGGTGAAGTTGTAAGTGCCGGGATTGATGCTGGTGAGGTAATAATATCCGTCATACGCCCCTCCCCAGCCGAAGTTGAAATGGAAGTAATCGCTCCCGCTGTAGCCGTCGCACACCCATTGGTGGCTTCCCACCCCATCACCCCGGTAATGGACCGGCCGCCCCGGAACGGCATCCAGTTCAGCTTTGATCACCTCTTCCCACCCGGGAGACATGGAAACAAACTGAAGGGAACTGTATGCCTTTTTGAAGTAATTCAGATAGGCCCTGCTCATGGGCTCACGGTCGTTAACCCAGCCCACGTTAGTTGCCGTTGGGCCGAACTGAGATCCGCAAGACACCGCAGCGTGAAACATCAGTGTAGCCACATCCAAGTTGGAAGCGCTGATGCTGGCGGGCATGTTTTCCCAATGGTAGACAGTGTTTCCGTAATCGGCGGAGAGGGTTCCATAGGGGTCCTGACCATAGGTATAACTGCCCAGGCCCGTTTCAATTTCTGCCCAGTACTTCAGGATCTGTGCCATGGCAACCCCCACGCAGCCCACCAGGGTATGCCCGCCGGAACCGCCGGCATCCGCCGGACAGGCCTCATTATAGGGCCAGAGCTGGTTCCAGGTGGTGGTGAGGAGAGGCTGCACCTCTTCAAGGTCTTTTAACGGCTTATCCGATGCCAGCAGACCGGCCCATTGCTGCCGGATTTCTTCCGAAGCAGGCAGGTCTGTCGCTTTCACCGCCATGATCTGATCTTCATAGGACTTCATCCATCCATGGACATTGCAGCCATACACCGTGTCGGGGGAAACCGCCCAGGCGGATTCTGAGGAATAGCCCAAAACCGGCACCACCCGGTCATCCGCCGATACGATTACAAAACCCTGCTCACCGTTGTTGTAAATGTAGTACAGGGTTTCACCCGCAGCAGAACGGGTTTCTTTCAGTGCCAGCGGCTCATCCACCGCGATGCCTCGCTGCTTCAGGAAATGCATTCCGGCTTTGCGGGCCGTGGGCTCATCGATGAAACCGGCAAAAGAAAGTTCAAAGGTCAGTAAACCGGCCAGCAAGAGAGTCAGCATGTTTTTCATAGGGTTTAATTGGAGGGGCTAAGATAAGAAAAATGTTTGAGGTTCCAGGTTCCAGGTTCCAAGTTCCTGGTTCCAATGTTCCAGAGTTCCAGGTTCCAGGTTTCAGGTTTCATCAATTCTTTCGCCCTCGTGCATAGTGAATAGAAAATCCGAAATAAATCCGCGTTAATCCGTCGCATCCGTGTCATCCGTGTGCTATTGATAAGCTTAAAAACATAGTTTTGTAAACTATAAAAATAAGTCTATGAAAACGCTTAGTATCATCCTGGTGTTATTAATAAACGGGATTTCATCCTTCTCCCAGTCACAAATTATCACCGCCAAAGACCTTCCGAAGCTCGCCTCCATGATGACCGGGCAGTTCAGCAGCGAAAAGCAGGCCGCCGCAGATAAGGACTTCCTCCATATCCGGCTGAGCATGACCCCCATCATGCCTGGGAACAAGGATGGCTACTGGCTTTACGTCGAACAGGCGATGGCCTCGGCGATGGATAAACCCTACCGCCAGCGGGTCTACCGCCTGAGCATTGCGGACGACACGACGATTGTCAGCAAAGTCTTTGAGCTGAAGAATCCGTTGGCCTACACCGGCGGACATGAGATGCCGGAGAAACTGGCTGTTATTACCCCGGATTCACTGATCGACCGGCAGGGATGCAGCATTTTCCTGCACAAAACGGGGAAAAAACGCTTTGAAGGTTCCACACCGGGCAAAGAGTGCCTGAGTTCGCTGCGGGGCGCAACCTATGCCACTTCAGAAGTCGTTATCACTCCCAGACAAATGGTTTCCTGGGACCGCGGCTGGGACAGGGAAGACAATCAGGTCTGGGGATCGGAGAAAGGCGGATATATCTTCTTTAAGAAAAAATAATATGGTGTTTTGAAATTTATTGTATTTTTAACCAATCTTACTTCCAATCAAACCAAAAACTACATACCATGAAAAACTTTAGCCTGATTTTATTGTTATTACTGGCGATCACTGTTTCCGGTCAGGTTGTTCCCAATGAGGGATTATAATTGAAAACAGCAGTGCAAATTTAAGAACCGCTATCGAACCATGCACATTGTGTGACGAAGGTTCTGTGTTCTGCAATACGCCAAGTCCTTACGCTGGGGTTGGATTAAGTGATGACCAGCGGTGTTTTGTGTGCTACGATAATTTTTACAATGTGAATTCACCTATTGGAAAAATTACATTCTGGGGAAGTGATCTGACTTATACTTATAATTATGTGGGTTGCATACCTTCTGAAGGCAAAACTTTTACCTTTGCTTTTTATGAGAATGCGGAAGGCGCGGTAGGAAACCTGGTGACCTCTTTCCAGGCTATTCCCGCAAAGGCTTATTGCCTGCCCCCTTTTGCATACCAGGATGCTCCAATTATTAAATATGAAGTAGAATTGCCTGCTCCAATCACCATGACCGATGGATGGCTGTCGATACTGGGAACGGGTGGTACGGATGGTTGCTGGTTTGGATGGTGCATTGCCTCTTCCGGTGATAATTTTATGTACCAGGCGTGTTACTCATCTTTCTCCGATTATGAGCTTGATCTGGCATTTACGCTGGGTCCGCCACCGGAGAACCCGGGCGTGGTCATCCCTATCTCAAACTGGGCGCTGATGCTGGCAATCGGCCTGATCCTTACGTTTGCCTTTTTCCGCTTCAGAAAACTTTAAACGGTCAGCATTTCCATTTTACATCCGCTGCACGATTTTTCCTTTCATTTGATTTCCGGATATATCTTTGCATCCCAATGCGCCGGTTCCAATATTGGCTTTATCAATTTATCATGAAAATCAAATTATCGTTTTGTAAAATCATCTTTCTGATATCTATATTAATCTCCTCCTGTCAGATGCCTGAAAATAAATCAGTTAGAACCAATCAATCACTTACTGAAAAAGCCTGGTGGAAAGAAGCGGTCGTCTACCAGGTCTACCCCCGCAGCTTTAAAGATTCAGACGGCGATGGCGTCGGCGACCTGAAAGGGATCATCGAAAAGCTCGATTACATTAAAAGCCTCGGTGTCGATGTAGTCTGGCTTAATCCCATCTTCGCCTCGCCGAATGACGACAACGGGTACGACATCAGCGATTACCGGGCGATCATGAAAGAGTTCGGCACGATGGAGGACTTTGATAACCTCCTTCAAGGGATGCATGACCGGGAGATCAAACTGGTGATGGACCTTGTGGTAAACCACTGCAGCTCCGAACACCCCTGGTTTGTGGAGGCCCGCAGCAGCCGCGAAAACCCTTTCCGCGACTATTTCCACTGGTGGCCGGCCGAAAAGGGTAAACCGGCAAAACGGTACAGCTTCTTCGACGTTAACAACGATGCGTGGAAATACGACAGCCTGACCGATTCGTACTACCTGCACTATTTCTCGGTCAAACAACCCGACCTGAACTGGGAAAACCCGAAGGTCAGGACGGAGATCTACGACATGATGAAATTCTGGTTCGATAAAGGGATCGACGGTTTCCGGATGGATGTGATCCCTTTCATCAGCAAGGATACGACTTTCCCGGAGCTGCCGGCCGAATACAACGGCGACATGGTGAGATACTATGCCAACGGGCCGCACCTGCACGAATACCTGCAGGAGATGAACAGGGAAGTGCTTTCAAAATACGATATCATGACCGTTGCCGAAGGCGCCGGGATCACCTATCGCGAAGCCCCCGATTTCGTGTATCCTGAGCGGAAAGAGCTGAACATGGCCTATCATTTCGACGGGATAAATATCGGCTACCTGCCCGGCCGGTTCAAGGTGATGAACCCCAATGGCTACGACCTGCTGGAGTTTAAACGGGTTTATTCGCTCTGGGACAGTGTCTTTGCCGAAAAAGGCTGGGGCACGATCTATCTTGGCAATCACGACCAGCCCCGGATGGTGACCCGCTGGGGCAACGACAGCCCGGAGTACCGTGAATTATCTTCCAAAATGCTGACCACTTTCCTGCTCACGATGCGCGGAACGCCCTACTATTACTTCGGCGACGAACTAGGCATGTCCAACATTAAATTCGAGCATATCGAAGATTACCGCGATATCGAGTCGATCAACATGTACCGGCAGGTGAAGGAGAGGGGAGGCGACCTGCAGGCCTTCCTGGAAGCGCAGAAGATCTCGGCACGCGACAACGGCCGTACCCCTTTCCAGTGGGACGATTCGCCGAATGCCGGGTTTACCGCCGGAACGCCCTGGCTGAAGGTCAACCCCAATTACAACGGGGTCAACGCTGCCGCACAGGAAAACGATCCGAACTCCGTCCTGAATCATTTCCGGAAGATGGTCAGGCTCCGCAAATCGGAACCGGCCCTGGTTTATGGACATTACACCTTGCTTGATCCCGCCAATCCCGATGTGTATGCCTACCGTCGGGAATTTGAGGGGACCCGGATTTTGGTGATTCTTAACTTTAAAGACAAAACCGCTGTGACCAGCCTGGGAACAGAGACGGGTCAGCCCGAAATCCTGGCCGGAAACTATCCGGCCCCCTTTTCTTTCAGAGAATTACGTCCGTATGAAGCGATAGTATGCAAATTAAAGGATTGATACAGCGGTGGCCCAACCTGGCCGTTATTATTAAGACTTACCTGACCGTCCTGGCGATCTTCACCGGGTTCAGGTTGTTTTTGTTCCTTACGGAATTAAGAAGGATTGAATCATTCAGCGGAGAACTGGGAGATATTATCCGGGCTTTCATCATGGGTGTCCGGTTCGATGTCGTAATTTCCGGATACATTCTTGCATTACCGGCCCTGGTGCTTTCGGTCCTTTTCATCCTCAACCGCCATCCCGAATGGATTTATAAGCTCTTTTTCTGGTGGGTATTTATTCTCTTTACCATTGCTTTTATTGTTTGCGCTGTCGACGTGCCCTATTTCAACCAGTTCTTCTCCCGGTTGACCGTTGCCGCTTTCCAGTGGACCGACAACATGGGAATGGTAATGAAAATGTTGCTGGAAGAGCCCCGGTATTATATCATCCTTATCCCTTTAATCATTTTTATTTATCTCTTTATCAGGATATTAAAAAGAATTTATAATAAGATTCCTGAACAGAGATCCGATGTCCACGTTTTGTTAAGGATTACGGTGAGCCTGGTTTTGCTGGGAATGGTCTTCATCGGGATAAGGGGCAGGATCCAGGCAAAGGCGCCGATCAAAGTCGGGACCGCTTATTTTTCCGACAACGCTTTCCTGAACCAGCTCGGGTTGAACCCGGTCTTTACATTTATGCGCAGCTACCTGGATGTCAGGGATCAGAGAAACCGTTCTGTAACCCTTATGGAACCTGCAAAGGCGATTGAAAAAGTCCGTGAGTACCTTGGAATCTCCGAACCGATCGGCGATTATCCCGTTGCACGGCAAGTTTTAGCCGATTCATCGGAGAAGAAAGAATACAATGTCGTCCTGGTGCTTATGGAGAGCATGAGCGCTGCCAATATGGCCCGTCACGGGAACAAAGAGAACCTTACTCCGTTTCTCGACAGCATTTCACACCAGGGTTATTATTTCGAAAATATTTATAGTGCCGGGATCCATACCTTCAACGGGGTTTTCAGCACCCTGTTCTCCTTTCCGGCCATATACCGCCAGAACCCGATGCGCGAAAGCACCATCTTCAAATACAACGGCATAGGCTACACCCTCCGAAAGAACGGTTATTCGACGGTTTATTTTACCACTCACGACGGCCAGTTCGACAATATCGAAGGGTTTTTGAAAGGGAATGATTTTGAATATATTTTTACTCAGGATGATTATCCGGCCGCGAAAGTCAAGACCTCCCTGGGTGTTCCCGACGATTATATGTTTGAGTTCTCGATGCCGGTTATCGACGGGCTGTATGAGATGAACAAACCCTTTTTCATTACCTTCCTGACCGCAAGCAACCACACCCCGTATTATCTACCCGGTTATTATCAGCCGAGGCATAAGGATATCAAGGATCAGATGGTGGAGTATGCCGACTGGTCGCTCAGGAAATTCGTGGAAATGGCAGCGTCAAAACCCTGGTTTGAGAAAACTGTCTTTGTTTTCATTGCCGACCACGGCCTGCCGATCAATGCCCGGTATGATATCCCGCTGGATTATCACCATTCTCCGCTCATCTTTTATGCGCCGGGGATTATCCGGCCGGAGACGTTTTCCGTTACCGGCGGGCAGATCGATGTTTTCCCTACTATCATGGGAATCCTTAATCAAAACTATATCAACAATACCCTGGGTATTGACCTTATTAAAGAATCCAGGCCGTATATCTTTATTAATCATGAAGATAAGCTCGGTGTTTTAGATGATGAATTCCTGTTGATCATGAAACCGGAAGGGGAGCGGTTGCTATACAAATATAAAACCGGGGATAAAAAGAATTACAGTAACGAATACCCGGACCAGGTACGGTCGATGGAAGAGTACACAAACGCCAACCTCCAGGTATTCCAGGATTTAATGGGAAGTGATAAGCGGTTCTGCGAATATAAGCAGTGAATTTTGTAATTTTACTCCCGATGAAAGCACTCCTCAAATTTTTACTGGTAATCATCCTCATCCCTGTTATCCTGGTTTTGGTATTGTTTTTTGTTGAAGGGGGTACGGGGAGAAAAGAGCCTGTTACCCTTCCTGTAAAAGACCCGGATGCTCCCCTGTATTTTGCCCATCGGGGTGTAGAGGCAGGTGTGCCGGAAAACAGCCTGCCGGCGATCGAAAAGGCCCGGAAAGCCGGATTCAGGGCGCTGGAGGTCGATATCCGCAAAACTTCCGACAATGAACTGATCCTTTTCCACGACGCAGATGCCGGAAGGCTCCTGGGAATCGATACAACGGTCGCCACCCTGTCACTGGCAGAGATCCGGCAAAGAAACTTGCTGTGGAACGGGGATACGACAAAATTCAAAGTATTGACGCTGAAAGAACTGTTGGATAAATACCAGGATAATTTCATCTATTATTTTGATATGAAACTGGGAGGTATCACCGATATTGATGATCTGGTCCACCTGGTATGGAGTCATGATATTTCCAAGAATGTCATAATTGGCAGCACGAGCGTGGTGGCCGTTTTGTATATCGAATACCAGTATCCGGCAATAAATACTTCATTGGAAGGGTTCCATCCGGGCACCCAATGGATCTGGTACCTTATCCCGAAAAACCTCAAACCCGATTTTTACTCCGGGTTCGCCCGGCATGTCGATGAAGAGCATGTCAATTGGATGCAAAAGAATGATTTGTTGAAACAGCGTATCGTGTACGAGGCCGACAGCACAAACTACCAAAAGATGCTTGATTTCGGCATCAACAAGATGATCATCGATCACTGGCCGGAGCTGCAAGTGCAATGATTTTAAATAGCGCGACAATATATCTCAACCACTAAGGCGACGAAGGATCTTCACGAAGCGCACTAAGGTAAGCTATTAATAATCAATTCCTTTGTGTTCCTTTGTGAATATCCTTTGTGTCCCTTTGTGGTTAAACCCAGATTTATATACTTTTACAACCAATGACCATCAATGACTATCAATGACCTTCAATGACAACAAATGACCATATCCCCCCTGAGCATCGCACCGAGCTGTCCGAACTCGGTGAATTCGGCCTTATCGATCTTCTGACCAAAGA
Source organism: Bacteroidales bacterium (assembly GCA_017991835.1). Lineage (GTDB taxonomy): Bacteria > Bacteroidota > Bacteroidia > Bacteroidales > JAGOPY01 > JAGOPY01. The sequence goes on from JAGOPY010000004.1 coordinate 94,839, forward strand.
AATTACACTCATGAACCAAAGCACGGTCTATGGAGTGGGTGACGATGCCGCCGTTATTGACAACAAAGACAAACTGACATTGGTTTCCACCGATTTGCTCGTTGAGGGCGTCCATTTCGACCTGTCGTATACGCCGCTTAAGCATCTCGGCTACAAGGCGGCAGTGGCTAACATTTCCGACATTGCAGCTATGAATGGTGTTGCACGGCAATTGCTGGTCGGCCTCGCGGTTTCCAGCCGGTTTCCGGTGGAGGCGCTGGAGGAGATATACGCCGGCATCCGCCAGGCCTGCAAAGTCTATCATGTCGACCTGGCTGGCGGCGATACCACTTCCAGTACAAAAGGGCTGTTCATCTCCATCACAGTCATCGGCGAAGCCGCGAAAGATGAGGTAGTTTACCGCCACACGGCCCGCGAAAATGACCTGGTCTGTGTATCGGGCGACCTGGGCGGAGCCTATATGGGACTTTTGCTGCTGGAACGGGAAAAGGCGGCATTCCAGGGTGATCCCAACATGCAACCCGACCTCGAAGGCTTTGATTATATCCTGGGGCGCCAGCTTAAACCCGAACCCCGGACCGATATCATACGTCTGCTGAAGGAAATTCATGTGAAACCGACCGCTATGATCGATATATCCGACGGACTGGGATCGGAGATCCTGCACATTTGCAAAGGCTCGAAGCTGGGCTGCCGGATCTATGAGGAAAAAATTCCCATCGACCCGACAACGGTCAATATGGCCGGTGAATTCGGTATCCAGCCGGTTACCGCCGCCCTGAACGGCGGAGAAGACTACGAGCTGCTGTTCACCATTCGCCAGGAGGATTTTGAGAAGATCAGGACGATTCCGAATGTTTCGGTGATCGGGCACATGACGGAATCCGCGGCAGGCGCCCATATCGTAGCCCCTGACGGGGTGCTGGTGGAAATCAAAGCACAAGGCTGGAATGCACTACGCAATAATTCTTAATTTTTAATTTTGAATTTTAAATTAATATCTGACTTAATTAAGAATTAAAAATTAAGAATTAAGAATTAATGGATATTTCCCTGACACTCCGATCCCTTCCTGAATTCCCGGGGGTGTACCAGTTCCTGGATGGTGACGGTAAAATTATCTATGTCGGGAAAGCGAAGAACCTGAAAAAGCGTGTTTCGTCGTATTTCAACCGGGAGCATTTCGGCGGGAAACTGAATATGCTGGTGCGGAAAACCGCCGAGATAAGGCATATCGTGGTGGGATCGGAGTTCGATGCCCTGTTGCTGGAGAACAACATGATCAAGGAGCATCAGCCGCGCTACAACGTAATGCTGAAAGACGACAAGACCTATCCCTGGATCTGCATTAAAAATGAGCCTTTCCCCAGGGTGTTCCCGACGCGGACGATCGTGAAGGACGGTTCCCTCTATTTCGGGCCGTATGCTTCGGTAAAAATGATGAATACGCTGCTGGAGCTCATCCGCCAGATCTACCCGTTGCGCACCTGCAGCCTGAAACTGACCCGTCAGAATATTGATGCGGGAAAATTCAGCGTCTGTTTAGAATATCACCTGGGAAACTGCCTCGGGCCCTGTGCCGGGTTGCAGGCGGAAGAGAACTATATGGCCGCTTTTGCCGGCATCCGGGAGATGATCAAAGGCAACTTCATCGGGGTACTGAAGGAATTGCGGGCGAGAATGGAGAGCCATGCACAGGCCTATGAATTCGAGAAAGCGCAGGCCGTCAAAGAGAAGATCTCCCTGCTGGAGCGCTACCAGGCCAAATCAACGATCGTGAACCCGAAGCTTGGGGAGATGGATGTTTTTTCCATCGCCGACGGGGAGGAAGAGGCGTATGTCAACTACATGAAAGTGGCCAATGGCGCGGTTATCCAGGCTCATACGGTAGAGCTGAAGAAGAAGCTCGACGAATCCCTCGAAGAGCTCCTGACCTATGTGGTTTTTGACCTGCGCACCCGGCTGGCCAGCGAAGCCCGGGAGATCCTGGTACCGTTTGAACTCGACCTGGAATTGCCGGGCGTGACTCTCACCGTGCCGAAGATCGGGGATAAAAAGCACCTTCTACTCCTCTCCGAGAAGAACGCAAAATATTATAAGCTCGAAAAAGAAAAGCAGCTGGAACTGATCGATCCGGAACGAAAAGTAAACCGGATCATGTCGACCATGATGAAAGACCTGCGGATGAAGGAGCCGCCGGTCCATATCGAATGTTTCGATAACTCCAATTTCCAGGGCGACCAGGCGGTATCGGCCATGGTATGTTTCCGCAACGGGAAACCCGATAAAAAAGAATACCGGCATTTCAACGTGAAGACGGTTGTTGGGCCCGATGATTTTGCCACGATGGAAGAGGTGATCATGCGTCGCTATAAACGGCTGGTGGAAGAAGCAAAACCCTTGCCCCAGCTCATTGTGGTCGACGGCGGGAAAGGGCAGCTCAGCGCCGCGCTGAAAAGCCTGGAAGAGCTTGGGTTGCGCGGAAAGATAACCATCATCGGCATCGCTAAAAAACTGGAAGAGATCTATTATCCCGACGATCCCCTTCCGATGTATATCGATAAAAAGTCGGAGACCTTAAAGATTTTGCAGCGTTTGCGCGATGAAGCCCACCGCTTCGGGATCACCCATCACCGGAAAAAAAGGGAGAAAGCCACTTTGAAGACCGAACTGACAGAGATCCGGGGAATAGGAGAGGAGACGGCGAAAAAGCTGCTATCCGACTTCAAGTCGGTTAAGAATATCAAAAATGCCCCGGTGGAGGAACTTGAGAAGTCGGTTGGGAAGGCTAAGGCAGGGGTGGTGTTCAGGTATTACCATTCTTAGGGCAGTCGGCAGTCGGCAGGAGGCAGTCAGCAGTCGGCAGTCGGCAGTCGGCAGTCATTCATTTTTCAATATTCACTATTCACTATTACCTTTTCCCCGCTTTTCCTCCATAAATTGAAATCATTATAGATTTTTTCTAACAGCGCTGATAATCCGGGAGTTTTGCTTTAATTTTATAGGCTGAGAATTAACCAGCATATCCTCAACCGGTATCCATCTCTTTCATATGTCTGAAATTATTAAAACCTTCCAGGAAGCTCAATTATTCGGAGACCATGGTGATGATACCGGGCTGATACGGGGAGATAAAAGGAAAGGTGGGGATATATAGACGTTACCGCCAAGTGTAGAAAACAGAAATGGCAGACAAGAAATTGAAAAGTAAACCATTGTGAAAGGACAGAAAAACGAAATATTGACAAGACAGAAGAGCCGACACTCAAGCCGACCCGATGTTTTTTATTTTTTGCCCACAGCACATTTTTTAAAACAATTGCCGACCCACATTGCACACATTGCCAAAGCCCCACGAGCCAACGCTGTAACCAAAACTTTGTCAAAGAGTGCAATTTTGCCAACTCACAAGAGTTTTGTACTTTTATCAGAATTTTAAAATATTGTAATTTAATGAATTGGGACAAAATAAACATAACAAAACAGGACGGTGAAGTTGTTGAAGCTCAAGCCCCAATTATTATTTCTGCCAGCCGTTCAACAGACATCCCAGCTTTTTATTCAGATTGGTTTATTCAAAGAATCCAAGCAGGATATGTAAAATGGAAAAATCCTTTTAATGGTGTTCCATTATATGTTTCATTCAATAAAGCAAGACTAATCATATTCTGGTCAAAGAATCCAAAACCAATGCTAAAACATTTGGACTATTTGGATGAAAGAATTAGAAATTACTATTTTCAATATACTTTAAATGACTATGATATTGAGAAACTTGAACCCAATGTCCCCAATGTTCAATCAAGAATTGAAACATTCATAGAATTATCGGAACGTATTGGAAAAGGTAAAGTTATTTGGCGATTTGACCCATTGATTCTAACTGAGAAAATGGGTGTTAATGAACTTTTGAAAAAAGTAGAAAATATTGGTAATCAATTGAAAAACCATACTGAAAAAATGGTTTTCAGCTTTGCAGATATTAAGTTATACAAAAAGGTTCAAAACAATCTCAGAAAAAACGCTATAAATTATCAGGAGTTCAACGAGGGTCGTATGAATGAATTTGCAGCAGGTCTTCAACAATTAAATAAAACATGGAAATTTGAAATCGGAACCTGTGCTGAGAAGATTCCATTAGAAAAATATGGTATAATTCATAATAAATGCGTTGATGATGATTTAATGATAAAACTTTTTCCACACGATAAAATATTAATGGATTTTTTAGGAGTAAAAATTACTCCCCCTGACATCTTTAATCCAAAAGGTGGTATTGAAAAAAAGAAAAACAATAAAGACAAAGGACAACGCGAATTTTGCGGATGTATTTTCAGTAAAGATATTGGAGAGTACAACACATGTCCGCATCTTTGCGAATATTGCTATGCAAACGCTTCAAAAGAAATTGCTCTTGCAAATCGGAAGCAACATAAACAGAACCCAAATAATGAAATGATTAAAGGAGAATAGGTATGGCGAAATTTCAACATAGATTACCGATAAGGAATGATTTGACTAGACTACAAAGATTAGCAATTGATGATGATAATCCAATTATAGTTACAGGCGTACCAGGTTCTGGTAAAACAGTTGTTGCTGTTTATCGTGTTGCTAGATTGACAGGAAATTCAATACTTTTTACTTATACTCGTATGCTAACAGTAGCAATTAAGGGTTCAGTAAATGAAAACTTGAAAGAAGCTTCAAATAAAGTAGCTTCAATTTATGAATGGTTTTGGTCAAGGTGTAATATCCTACTTGGAGGAATAATAAATAATGATACAGAAATTCAGAATAGTTTACAAAATAATAATATAAGGTTTGATGAATTAATTTTTGATGAAGCTCAAGATTTGCCAATTACGCTCTACTCTGCATTTAATCGGTATTCTAACAAAATTTCAATTGGGGCTGATGAAGCACAACTTGTATTTAGTAATGGGTGCACAGAATTGGAGCTAACGAATTTATTTATAAATCACAATTCACATGAACTTGACCAAAACCACAGAAACACTTTTGAAATTTTTGATTTTGCTCGCTTTATAGTTCCTGAAAATGAAAGAGCTCAAAATCCGCCAATGCTAGACAAATTAAAAAATGAAAGAAGAGGAGACAAGCCACTTATAGTTATTCATAATGATTTAGTAGAGATTAAGAATGTTTTTAAACAAATTCTTCTTGATAATATTGGCGGGAACATTGGTATATTACTAATCCACAGAGAAGATGTTGACATTTATTATAGATTTATTAAAAATGATATTGCTAAAGACCCTGATTCAAAAGCGATAGACTGCTGTTATTACTACGGAGGTATGCCTAGGCCAGAAAGAAATCAAGTTGAAAATAACTTGAAAAATATATTGGTAACCACTTTTAAATCCGCAAAAGGAATGGAATTCGATACCGTAATTATTCCTGAATTTCAACTTTTAACAAATGAATTTAAAACACAATATTTTGTAGGATGTACAAGAGCAAAATCAAATCTTTTTATTTTTACTAAATCATCATTGCCAGAAGTGGCAATTAATAATATTCCTGTGGAAAAATACCTTAAACAGGATAATAGAAAACAGACAAGTAATTTTAGTAATGCAGACGATTTACCTTTTTAACTTAAATAAAAATGGTTGCAAAAAAAACATCTAGTAAAAAAGGTTCAGTTAAACAAGAACCTTTGCCAGCTGAACAAAATCAACTCACGAATCTTTTTGAACAAACAAGCATTGTTGAAGAAGCTAAAATTAAATATGAACCAGTGAAATACTTTATCCAACTTCATATTTCTAACTTGTATGATTGTATTTCTTCAGCATTAATAGTTCCTTCATCATACATTAATGACCGTACAAATGATGATATTCAATCTAAATATCCTAAATGTTTAGTGATATCTAAGGGATTTATTGATTCATTTGATAGTAGTCAATGTTTGGTTGAAATTTCATTGAAAAAGGATGAGATTGTTAAAGAAGAAGATATATTTCTTATATATAAGCCCTTACCTTTTTCAAGAATTAAAAAAATTGTTGTTTCTGATAATGATGTAAAAGAGAAAATTATCAAAACTTCATTATCTCAGGATGTTGGCTATATTCCTGATTCATTTATAACTTTTATTGATGAAAAAATTAAAAAAATAGAATTTACAGAGATTAAATGTGACGAAATAATTGATCTAAAAAAGGAATCTGAAATTTTTGATAGATTACTTGGATTGTTTGCATTCATGAAGAATCAACAATTTTATTATTTTCATAAAACAAATATACTTTCAAATTACTCAGAGCATTTTTTAGAAGCTTTTTCTTTAATAAATAGTGAAATAGAAGAAAGTTTTGAAATGCAATTAAAACCTGATTTTATTAAAGCATTTCAAAAATTATTTGATTATAATAATTCTGATATTTCACAACCAAACTCATTTATTATCAATCATATTTATAACGGTGGACTTATAGATAATGATTTTATTAATAAATTCTTTGACACATTTCAAGATTCCATTTCAAATAAAAAGGAGCAAATTACTGATTTTAAGAATCAATTGTTAAGCCCTATTGGTAAAAAACAGGTATTGCCATACTTATTACAAATAAATGACAAGTTTTACAAAGTTGCATATTTATATATATATGGAAAAAAAGGTTCAAATGATAAAGAGAATTTAAAAAATTTAATTCAAGATGAATTAGTTTATTCTCAATCAGAGATTTGCTTAGCATTGTTAGGGTTGTATTATGGATATAAGCAGATAAGACCATATGAAACTATAACATTCAATAATTCAAAACTTATTAATGTTTTTGGAGATAAGTTTAATTTAAAATTCAAACTTGATCAAAAACTTGATTATATATTGATTGAGAGTTTGTATGAGTATATTTTTAATAATCATAAAGCTAATAAAGAAATTTTGGCGTATGAACCTAATATAAACTCAAACTCTTCAATGCCTAAACAAATTAAAAATGATAATGATTTTGAAATTGAGTTTGAAAAGAATGTATTTGGTTCAATATATTTTAGAATTAAAGTTTTAAGCGAATTTGATAAAATTTACAAACATCTCGTTTCTTATCCGGAAATTGTACCTGGCCACTTTCATATTATTAGTTATGTAAGAAAATATTATGATAAAACTCATTATTTAATACGTGATACTAATGGTATTATTTTCAAAAGTGAGTTATTGAAGCTTTTTGAAGATAATAAAATAAAAATTGAAAATTTTGAGCATATTTATTTATGCATTGAACTCGATAAAAAATTCAATTTATAATGACATTTTTAGAATATTTAGAAAATATTAATTCCTTTGGCACAGTTGAGGAGTCAAAGGTTTATATTTCAAAAAACTTTTTTGACATTCAATATAGCTATTACTCTTCTTCGTTTGATTACTTAGAAAGTCAAACATTACAGATTAATGAAATATTTCTTGACATTTTAGAAAAAGGGACATTAAGTGAACCATGCATTTTAACAAATGCTTTTATCGAATTATTAGCAGACTATTTTGAATTATTTAAATGTGTTGGCTCTTTACGTCAAATAGAAAATAAAATAGATGAAAATAATAATCTTAAAAAACGTATTAAGGCTTCCCAACTATTTTTAAGAGTAAATGATGCCACAACTGAATATTTAAGCAGATTTGATGAAATAATTGGATTGCTTAAAGAAGCTCAAGTAGACGGTGATATTTCTTATAAATCTACAATTACTTTTATTAATTATTATTATACTTCAGTTTCATCATTCATTCGTTTAAACAGAAATGATGTTTTAGCAGAATTTGTTTCAAAAATCAATAATATTAAAAGCGAGTATGCATTCTTAACAGAATCGATTATTGAGCAGTTATTACAGATACCCTATGCTAATTTTAAATTTGATTTTACTGTTTTTTATAACAATATTTCAATCTTTATTAAATCAAAACTAGAGAAAGGAGTTTCTAGTGATGATTTATCGCCTGAAATCAGTGACTATACCGACAAATTAAATGAAATAGAAGAAAAAAACTTTGTAAATATTAGAAACTTATCAGTAACTTACTTAATGAATTTAAGTAGTACTAAGAAAAACTTGCTAAAGGATAGATTAGATAATGGGTTGAAAATAATTGATGATGTAGATTTATTGTATGCGTATTTTTTTTCATTCGGAAAAATGCATTACTCAAAAGTATATGAGGGAATTAATAAATTAAAACAGGAAATTGAAGGACGAAATGTTGCCTTATTTGATTGGGGTTGTGGTCAGGCATTAGCCTCAATGGTATTTTTTGAATTTATTCAAAAAAATAAATTAAAAGTAAATGTTGACAATCTAACACTTATTGAACCATCTGAATTAGCATTAAAAAGGGGGATTGCCCATATAAATTGTATATATCCACAACTTAAAAATTCTATTAAGCCAATTTGCAAAGGTTTAGACAGCGTTGACAATAAAGATCTAATTTACAATTCTCAAATCAAGTTACATCTTTTTTCAAATATAATTGACGTTCCGTTTTTTGACTTAAATCGGTTATGTCATAAAATAAAAGAATTAAAAGGTGAAAATTTGTTTTTATGTGTTAGTCCTGTTCTAGCAGAAACTGGCAGAAAAATTCGTTTACGTAAGTTTAGTGATTTTTTTGCAGAAAATTTTGTAACCAAAAATATTTCAGAAACAATAAATACAAAAAAAGAGAATAAATGGAAATCCAACATTTGCCCATGTGTTAATTCAAAATCAAATCATACAAATGACAGTCATATTTGCTATAATGCATGGACAAGACATGAAATAATATTTAAGACTATAATTACATAATTCCAACTCATTTGCAAGCACATTGCCAAAGCCCCTCGAGCCAACGCTCCAACCAAAGCTTTGTCAAAGAGCTTGCAAAGCCAACGCACCGAATGAAATTGTTTTAAAAATTTGCCGACACTTAAAAAATTAAAAAACGCAGACACACAAGCCGACAGAAAAGAAAGAAAGTAAAATGACAATAACACGGAAACTGAATAAAGACAATGGTTTACAAGACTGGAAGACAGAACACCAGGCGGTAACAGGCGGTATATTTTATTGCCGAGATTGTGCTGAAATCAACGGCTGTGGCTCGCTTCAAACTTCATCATGGGTTGACAGTGAAGTGCTCCGTAATCGGCAACAAAAACGTACCGCCAAAACGTTATAGCCAATCTTAAAGACGAAACACATTGGCAGCAAAATTAAATACAGTAGAGATTGGAGATAAATTCGAGTCAAAATCCCTCGGCATTATAAAAAAATTGATTGAGGAGGAACAACTTGGTCACATGGCTGAGTGTATAAAAATATTTCAAAAGAAGGAATACTACTCATCTCTTCGAAAAAAGAATATAAAATTTGATTTAACAATAGAAGTTTGGCCACCTAACGCAAACAGATATGTCTTACTTTACATTATCGAATGCAAAGACTACCACAAAAGGGTTCCTGTAAGTAAAATTGAAGACTTTCATAGCAAAATTAAGCAAGTTGCGGGAGTAAATGTTAAAGGAATATTTATTTCAAACTCCCCTCTTCAGGAGGGAGGTTTCAATATCGCTGAATCAACAGGCATGATGGTTATTGAAGGAGAATCCAGTGACGACTACAAAATCATATTACATAGAAAATCACGCCAAACAGAATCACCTATCATTCCATTCATATCAGACACATTTGACAGAAATCTTTATGATGAAGACACTAAACATATTGAACGACTAATTGATAAAAAAATATTAAGTGCTTTTCATCTAATAAATAATGACAATAGAATAAGTTTCGGAATTGATAAATTATCGCAAGACAATATCGAAGAGATTGCGAATAGTGAGTTAAAGAAAATCGATCCCAAAATTTTATCAGATGCATATACCCTTTCAGCTAAAAAACTTTTAGAATATTTAAAGAACGAGTTGAAAATAAGTATCACGGATATTAGTGGAGCTTCAATTCTTGGTTCGTGTGACTTTAACAGTAATTCAATTGGTTTGAATACTTCAATTCGAAACACAAATCGTGAGTTATTTATTTTAGCTCATGAATTTGGTCATTATACTTTGCACCAAAAGCTTTCAATTGGGCAAACACTTTATAACACGTTTGAGGATTCAGAATTTAACTTCAAAACGGGAAAACATGACCTGAATAATCCTAAACAATGGATTGAGTGGCAGGCAAACTATTTTGCAACATCTATAGCATTACCTAGGGCACAATTTCTTGCTCACCTTTGGAAATCTCAGGACCAATTTAATAAAAGTCGTGGCACAATATATCTTGATGACCAATATCAAAATATTAAAGACTATAATGAGATAATAAAGAGATTGGCTTATCTATTCAATGTAACAAAGACTTCGATAATATATAGATTTAACGAAATGGAACTAATTAATAACCAATCACGGTTGAAATCCATTGGACAAATTTTTCAAGAATACAAGGACGAATTTTTTATTTAAAATGGCTTATAACACAGGATAAATGCAATACCGGCAAACGTGGAATTAAACGAAATAGATAAATCTCTTACCTGGCCAGGAAAGAGACAGGAAAACAATCAGGTACAGCACTTACCCTGGGAACGTTAACAAACATTAACCCTATTGACAGTCAAAGGATTAGTCACGAATAAAAACCATCAACAAAGCAAAACTATGAGAGCGAAAGTAACACTTGTAGCGTTCAGAATTATTTCAATAGCCATTTTCGTGTTTTTAACCATCCCGGGATTAACCGGGCAAAATAGCGACTCACTGGTTTTGAAAAAAGAAAGCCGGCATTTCAATTTTTATTCAACCAAAGGCGATGTTAAAGTTCTGGATTCACTGGCTATAACGTTGGAGAATAATTACTCCAGGATCACGAATCGTTTGGGAATAAACATAGATAAAAAAGCCAATGTGAAAGTCTATCCGAATGTTAAGTCCTATCACGCCGCCATTAATCAGCCGGATGCACCTGACTGGGCTGTCGGAGCATGGAATGGTCATGCATTAGTGATGGTATCCCCGTTAAATCCGGGGACGGTTCATACCTATGAATCTCTGATGCAGGTGATCGTCCATGAATTTGTGCATATGGCCGTATATTATGCTGTGGGAGATTCGGGAATGGCTGCATTGCCACAATGGCTCAGTGAGGGATATGCCCAGTATGAAGCGGGCCAGCTCAATGACCGTGTCCTGAAATATGTAAAATCATGTATGATGGAAAAAGCTCCGCCGACGTGGACAGAACTTGATGCCGCATCTCCCATGGAATTTGGCAATATGAATGGTTATGCATACTCTGCAACGATCGTCGAATTCCTTATTACAACCTATGGTATTGATAAATTGATTTTTCTGATCAGGGAGCCTGAAAATGGTGAAACTATTTATGATTTATCCAACGACCTCCTGGAAGAACAATGGATTCAGTATTTAAATGCATACCAGGTAAAGTAACACCCGGCAAACCGCACCGCTCCTGATTCTATCTCCTTCCACGTCATCCCGATGAAGGAGTGATCTGCTATTTATACGCAGCAATCCCCGTAGCTGCTTCTCCCGTGATCAGCAGGTGGATGTCGTGAGTGCCTTCGTAGGTGATTACCGATTCCAGGTTCATCATGTGTCGCATCATCGGGAAATCGTTGGTGATGCCCATGGCGCCGAGCACCTGCCTCATGTCGCGGGCGGTGGTCAATGCCATGTTCACGTTGTTGCGCTTGGCCATCGAAATGTGGGCTGCCGTTGCTTTGCCTTCGTTTTTCAGCACACCGCATCTCCATACCAGTAACTGGGCCTTCGTTATTTCGGTGAGTGTTTCGGCAAACTTTTTCTGCTGGAGCTGGAATGCCGCAATCGGTTTTCCAAACTGTTTCCTTTCCAGTGCATATCGTAAAGCCACATCGTAGCAATCCATAGCGGCGCCGACTGCACCCCACGCGATACCGAAGCGGGCCGAGTTCAGGCAGCTCAGCGGGCCTCGTAATCCTCTGACGCCGGGCAGGATACGGTCTTTTTCCACCACCACGTCTTCCATAACGATCTCGCCGGTAACGGAAGCCCTGAGCGACCATTTGCCGTGCGTTTCAGGCGCCGTCAGCCCTTTCATCCCTTTATCCAGGATCATTCCCCTGACCACTCCCTGGTCATCTTTGGCCCATACGACGAATACATCGGCGATGGTTGAATTGGTGATCCACATCTTGGCGCCGTTGAGCAGGTAATGGTCGCCCATGTCCTTGATCCGGGTGATCATGCTGCCCGGGTCGGAGCCGTGGTTCGGTTCGGTCAGCCCGAAACAACCGATCAGTTCGCCGGAGGCAAGCTTCGGTAAATACTTGCGCTTCTGTTCTTCCGATCCGAAAGTATATATCGGAAACATCACCAGTGAGGTCTGTACCGACGCCATCGAACGTACACCGCTGTCGCCCCTTTCCAGTTCCTGCATGATCAGTCCGTACGAAATATGGTCAAGCCCGGCTCCACCGTATTCTTCCGGGATGAACGGTCCGAAAAGACCGTTTTCGCCCATCTCTTTGATCAGATGCAACGGGAAAATGGCTTTTTCATAATATTCTTCAATAACAGGCTTGATAGCACGGTTGACCCAGTCGCGGGCAGCCTGCCGGACTATCTTGTGTTCTTCGGTATAGAGATCATCTACCAGGTAATGATCGGGCGGATTGTAAAGAGTAGCTGACATAGTGTTTGTTTCTTGAATTTGGAGACAAAAATAGAAAGATTTCTTTTAATTGTTAATTTATTAACAGAAAATAATATTTCTAACTTTGACGCGCTTTTTATTATGATGTTGTGTTAAAAAGATTAACCACAAAGTAACACAAAGTATATCACAAAGGCGCACAAAGTAACAAAATACCTGCATCATTCCTTTGTGTTCCTTTGTGAAACCCTTCGTGGCCTTTGTGGTTTAATAATGATTGTCTGAAAATTTATAAGATGAAAGATAAACAAACAGTATTTATCGACAGCTCCAGGCTGATCACCGAGTCGCTGGTGAGGGCCGGCGCCGATGTGTTCATCGGTTACCCGATCACACCTGCAAACCTGCTCTATGCCTACAGCGAGCGCAGGTTTCCCACTTTCTTCGCCGCCCCCGACGAAATCACCACCCTGCAGTGGATGAGCGGTTTTGCCACCACGGGCCATCTCCCGGTTACAGCTACCTCTTTCCCCGGCTATGCCCTGATGATCGAATCGATCAATATGGCCTACATGATGGAATTGCCGATGGTGATCGTGCTGATCCAGAGGCTGGGGCCGGCTACCGGTACAGCCACCTGCGGCGCCCAGGGCGACCTTAATGTCATCTACGGAACCCTCTCGGGCGGTTTCCCGCTGCCCTGCATCGCCGTGAGCAATATGCACGACTGCTGGGACCTTCCGCCAAAAGCCCTGCAGATGGCGGTTGACCTTCGTACGCCGGTCGTTCTGCTGACATCAAAAGAGGAGGTCATGACCTATAAAAGTTTTGACCTGTCATCATTAAATGAAATAGAACCCGTAACCCGAACCCCGTATTCCGGCAAATCACCCTATATGCCCTACGCCCCGATGGAGAACCTGGTCCCCGAATTTCTCCCCGTTACGGAGACCGGACACCAGGTCAGGTACACGGCGTCCACTCACGATAAGACCGGGATCATCCAGAATACGACGCCCGATGCACTGGCCAATTCCACCCGCCTGGCGCGTAAAATTACCACTAACCTGGAGAATTACCTGTTTGATGATTACGACAGGCAGGAGGGGGCAAAAACGCTCCTTATCACTTACGGGATTACGACCCAGGCAGCAGCCGATGCTGTCAAAGCCTGGCGAAGTGAGGGAAAGAAAGCGTCATTACTTGTTATGAAGACGCTCAGCCCGATTGCAAAAAGGTATTTTGATATCTGTAAAGAATATGACAACATTGTCATTGCCGAAGAGAACCTCGACGGGGAATTGCGCAGGATCATGTTCGGGCAGGGGGATCAGGCGAGGATCACTGGTGTTAATAAAATCGGACAGATGATAGAACCGGGTGAGATCATTAAAGCTTTGGAGAGTTATGAATGATATGTTTATAAATAACAACGGACTCCCTTTTTGCAAAGGATGCAGTCATACGACTATTGCCAAAAATACCGAAAAGGCGCTGGAAAAGATCGGGTTGAAGCCCCTGGATGTGATCCTGGTGACCGACATCGGCTGCCACGGGATCATCGACAAATCCTTTAACACCCATACGGTACACGGATTGCACGGGCGCTCGGTAGCTCTTGGCGCCGGTGTATCGGCCGGCCTCCGCGATGCGGGAAAGAAAGTGATCGTTTTCCTGGGCGATGGCGGCGCCACCATCGGCATGCAACATATTATCGATGCGGCGCACAACGGCTTCAACATGACGGTTGTCATTCACAACAATATGCTATACGGCATGACCGGCGGGCAGCCGAGCGAGTACACTCCTTACGGCTTCCGGACCCCGACCAAACCGGGTGGTTCAACGAAGATGTCGTATGACATTTGCAAGATCGTGGCTGCGGCCGGCGCACCGTATGTCAGGCGCATCCTGGCCATCGGCGATATTTCGGGTGCACTGGCCGAAGCGTTCGGCCGGCCCGGTTTTTCACTGGTGGAGGTAATGGAGATTTGCCCGAGTTACGGGGTGAAGTCCAATCCCGAGATGAAACTGGCCAAAGTGGTGGAGAATGCCGGCCTGGCCACAACGGTAATCGCCGATCTCCCCGCTGAGGATTACCGTACAAACCTGCGCGAAGGACTGCCTTCATTGCTCGACGCGGTCCCCGTCATCCCAGCGCAAGCGGGGATCTCCTTGCCAAAGGAGATGCGCATCATGTTCTGCGGTTCGGCAGGCGAGGGGGTGCAGGTGGCGGCGGAATTGCTGGCCGTTGCCGGCATCCGTGCAGGGCTGGAAGCAACGAAGAAGGGAAGTTATCCGGTTACTGTCGGCGTTGGTTTTTCAGCGGCAGAAGTCATCCTTTCATCGGGAGAGATCAATTACACGGGGACAGTCACACCCGATTACATGATCGTGACCTCACAGGAGGGGCTGGATTACGGACGTAAAGCAGCAGGGAGGATGAAGGCGGGTAAGATCTTCCTGGATGCCAGCCTGGAGCCGCCTGTCACCGGTGCGGAGATCGTCAGCTTCCCGTTCAGGGAGAAGGTGACGGCCCGTAACGCTTCATTCATGGGAATGTTCTATTTTGTCAATTCATCGGGGGTTTTTCCGCTGGATGTGATGAAAGAGGCGTTCAATGCGAACAAGATTGCGAAGAAAGTTGATGCGGGGCAGTTTTTGGAGCTGTTGACCTGACAAAGTTTCCAACCCTGTTGCAAACCCGAATCATCCTTTTATAAACCCATAATTGTTTTATATCCGTCTATTTCCTACTTTTGGGTTACCATTCCATCCGGTAATTTTATTTTTTATTAATAACTTATCAAAATGCTGAAAATCAATTTAAAACGATCGGCTGCCGCAGCCGGGGCTTTATGCATTGCCCTCACTCTTACCTTCAACCCGGGCTTCGCTCAGAAAAATAAAAAAGATAAAGACAAAGAGCATGACAAACCCATAACCGATACGGTCAGAGGAGGCGATATTGCCGGACTGAAATTCCGCGGGATCGGCCCGGCTCTTACTTCCGGACGTATCGCCGATTTTGCCGTAAATCCCTGCAACCATAGCGAATATTACGTCGCGGTGGCCAGCGGCCATATCTGGAAAACAACCAACAACGGGAATACGTTTGAGCCGGTCTTCGATAATTACGGCGCATATGCCATCGGGTGCCTGGCCATGGACCCGAAGAACCATAACGTGGTCTGGGCCGGTACCGGCGAAAACAACCACCAGCGGGCGCTGGGCTATGGCGATGGCGTCTATAAAACCACCGACGGCGGTAAAAGCTGGACCAATATGGGACTTAAGAATTCCCGCCAGATCGGGATGATCGCTATCCACCCCGAAAATACCGATGTCGTGTTCGTGGCAGCCGAAGGATCTGTCTGGGGCCCTGGTGGGGACCGTGGCCTTTATCGTACGACAGATGGCGGTAAAACCTGGGAGAAAGTGCTCGATATCAGCGAAAATACCGGCGTAAATAATGTGCTTATCCACCCGGAAAACCACAATATTATGTTCGCCACCTCGGAACAGCGCCGCCGGCATGTGTTTACGAAAATCGGAGGAGGCCCCGAAACCGCAATATATAAAAGTACCGACGGCGGCAAAACCTGGAATAAGCTCTCATCCGGATTACCCGGCGGCGATATGGGCGGTATCGGGATCGCCATCTCACCGGTCAATCCGGCTTACATCTATGCCATCATCGAAGCCGA
The DNA here is from genome assembly GCA_017991835.1 of Bacteroidales bacterium. Lineage (GTDB taxonomy): Bacteria > Bacteroidota > Bacteroidia > Bacteroidales > JAGOPY01 > JAGOPY01. Next base: position 111,245 of record JAGOPY010000004.1, read on the forward strand.
AGGCGAATCGGGCGGATTTTTCCGCTCCACCGACTGCGGCGAGTCTTGGTCGAAAATGAGCGACCATACGGCCCAGGGGCAGTATTACAACGAAATAATCTGCGATCCGAAGGATGTGAATAAAGTCTATTCGATGGAGACCGTTTCGCATGTTACTGAAGACGGAGGCAAAACCTGGCAGTCGGTCGGCCTGGATAACCGCCATGTCGATGACCACGCCATGTGGATCGACCCATCTGATACCGAACACTTTTTCATCGGCGGCGATGGGGGAGTTTACGAAACCTTCGACGGCGGCGATCATTATTTCTTCAAGACCAACCTGTCGGTAACCCAGTTTTACCGGGTCAATGTCGATGATACCGAGCCTTTCTACTGGGTTTACGGGGGAACACAGGACAACAACAGCCTCGGAGGCCCCAGCCAGAATATCAGTTACGCCGGAGTTTCATCGTACGAATGGATCCCGACCCTGGGCGGCGACGGATTCTTCCAGGCCATCGAACCGGGCAACCCCGATATCGTTTATTCGGCATACCAGTATGGCAATATTTACCGTTTTGATAAAAAGAGCCGGGAAGGGATCAAAATACGCCCCGAACCCGTTAAAGGCGAAGAGACTTATAAATGGAACTGGAATACGCCGTTCATCCTCAGCCCGCATTCTCCAACCCGTCTTTATATTGCAGCCAATAAAGTGTTCCGCAGCGACGACCGCGGGCAGAGCTGGAAAATCATCAGCAGCGATATCACCGCGCAAACCGACCGGAATACCTGGCCGGTTATGGGCCGCTACTGGGGAATCGACGCCGTGGCAAAAGATGTCTCTACATCACCCTTCGGCACAGCCATCTCACTGGCCGAATCAAAGATCAAAGAGAATTTGCTCTATGTCGGAACGGATGACGGCGTTATCCAGGTGACCGAAGATGCCGGCCAGAACTGGACGAAGATCACCCGATTCCCGGGTGTGCCTGAGTATACCCTCGTCAGCGATATCCTTCCCGACCGTTTCGACGAGAATGTGGTCTATGCCTGCTTCGATAATATCAAACGGGATGATTTCAAACCCTATCTCCTCAAAAGCACGGATAAGGGTAAAACCTGGACCTCTATTGCCGCCAACCTTCCGGAGAATCATACCGTCCTGACGATTGCACAGGATTTTAAGGATAAGGATATCCTTTTTGCCGGGACCGAGTTCGGCGTATTCTTTACCCTCGACGGAGGGAAAATCTGGACACAGCTTAGTTCAGGACTGCCCACGATCAAAGTGCCTGATATCGTCATCCAGGAAAGGGAATGCGATCTCGTTATAGCCACCTTCGGACGCGGCATCTACATTCTGGATAACTATTCCCCGCTTCGCCAGTTGAAAAAGGAGACCCGCGAGAAGGAGGCCTTTATCTTCCCGGTCAAGGATGCCCTGATGTTTTCCCGCGACGGAGGTTATTACGGCCAGGGATCCAATTTCTTTTATGCTCCCAACCCGGAATACGGCGCTACGATCACCTACTATCTCAAAGATGTGCCAAAAACATTGAAGGATATCAGGAAGGAGAAAGAATCGAAACTTGCGGAGGAGAAGAAGCCCATCCCGATCCCGACCCTGGAAGAGATGAGGGCCGAGGAGAATGAATTGCCGCCGTATCTTCTCTTCACCATTAAAGATATGAGTGGAAATACCATCAGGAAGATGGCGGCATCGCCCTCCAAAGGCACCTCGAGGATGACGTGGGATTTGCGCTATGCTAACAACTATAACGTCGATCTCAACGGCGACAAATTCAATCCATACAGCGCCGGTAATGGCGGATTTATGGCCATGCCGGGAAATTATACGGTTTCGATGGCCATGGTTTTCAACGGAGAGGTGAAAGAACTGGCCGGGCCGGTAGAGTTTACCGCCCGTGTGCTGAACAATACGACCCTGCCGAATGCAGACAGGGCCGGACTGGTCGCTTTCCAGGATAAGGTTTCCCGGATGATCAATGCCGTGAATGCAACCGATGAAGTGGCCAAAGAGCTGATGAAAAGGACACAGTATGTCAGACAATCGATCCAGAACACGCCGGGCGCCCCGTTTGGCATGATGGAAACGGCAGCTGCCCTGGAAAAGAAGCTGGGCGATATCCTTTGGGCGCTTCATGGCGAAGAGCCGAAAGCCAGCGACGAAGAGAACCGCCCCGCCCCGCCACCGGTCATGATGAGGCTGGGGGCGATCATGGAAGCCTCCTGGGGCAATACCTCGTCTCCGACGCAAACCCAGCGCGATCAGCTCGCTCTGCTTGAAGAAGAGCTTCCGCCGCTGCTGCTGCAACTAAGGCAAATCGCTGAAACGGATCTGAAAGACCTGGAATCGGAACTCGACAAACTGGGTGCCCCATGGACTCCCGGCAGGGTGCCGGAATGGAAGAAATAATCACATTCTATTTCGCCGATTGAGCAACTTCGTGTAACTTCGTGACTTCTTCGTGATCTTCGTGTAACAAGTTTTTAAACTAAAGTATTTCACGAAGTTCACGAAGGATACACGAAGATCCACGAAGAAAAACAAAATGAAGTATTTAGCATTACTATTCCTCTTTGTTGCTACGCTGGTTTCTGCCGTTATAGCGATTCATCTTATCATCAATAAACCTGCACCCGAAACCGGGAAAATCCCGAACGACTGGTTCTTCCTTCAGCGTTCCTTTCCGTACCCGGAAATTAATTACGATGCCAGGGCAATGGCCTGGAAGCAGTCGCAAACACTACGGGAAGAGAGCGCTGCAAGGGGTGAGGGGTGGCTTTTAAAAGGCCCGTTGAACATTGGCGGGCGGATTGCGGCGATGGCCATGATCACTTACGGAACCCAATCGGTTTTCGCCGGCGCAGCTTCGGGCGGCATATTCAAATCATCTGACCTGGGTCAAAGCTGGAGACCGATATTCGATGAGGCCATGAGCCTTTCCATAGGCGATATCGCAATTGCCCCGTCCGATACCTCAGTGATCTGGGTCGGAACCGGCGAAGCCAATGCCGGCGGCGGATCCATGTCATACGACGGCAACGGTATCTATCTTTCGGAGGATGCAGGGCTTTCCTGGAACCCGGTTGGCCTCTATAACTCCGGGAGCATCGGCCGATTGGTTGTACACCCGGATGATCCCCAGACCTGTTATGTGGCGGCAATGGGCCGCCTTTTCTCAGATAATCCGGAGCGGGGAATATTTAAAACCAGCGACGGAGGCGGGACCTGGGACCAGGTGCTCTACATCAACGATTCGGTTGGCGCGATCGATATAGTCATGCATCCGGCGAAGCCCGATACCCTTTATGCCACAACGTGGGAAAGGGTTCGCCGACCGCACAGGAGGGACTATGGCGGCCCCGGCAGCGGTATCTACCGGAGTTACGACGGAGGCGATACCTGGACGCTGCTGACCAACGGCCTTCCCGCTGCATCCGCACAGGTAGGCCGCATCGGTATTGATATATCAGCATCCGATCCGGATATTCTCTATGCCATTTATGCGGATAATATCGGCTATTTCGATGGATTGTACAAAACGGTGAACGGCGGCAATTCCTGGTTCCGGACCAGCGATGAAGAATTGGCCGATTGCTATGCCTCCTACGGCTGGTGGTTCGGCCGGATCGCCGTTGATCCGCAGGACCCTGATGTTGCCTATGTGATCGGCTTTGATCTTTACAAAACCATCGACGGCGGAAACAACTGGTCCTATATTTCCTCCGATGTCCATGTCGATCAGCACGATATCGTCATTCATCCCGATAACACGGATTTGCTGGTCCTGGGAAACGACGGCGGGGTCTATTTCTCCTATAATGGCGGATATAACTGGGATTTCTGTGATAACCTGCCCATCACCCAGTTTTATACCTGCGAGGTGGATGAACAGTACCCCTTCCGTCTCTATGGCGGAACGCAGGATAATGGCACCAACCGGACCTATACCGGGGCTTTGGATAACTGGATGATGATCTATGGCGGCGATGGTTTTCATGTGCTCGTCGATCCGGTGAATAACAGTTATGTCTATGCCGAATACCAGTACGGCAACCTGGCCCGTTCGACCAACGGGGGCATCAGTTTTACATCAGCCATGAGCGGTATCAGCGGCTCAGACCGGAAAAACTGGAATACGCCGGTGGTTTTCGATCCATCTGATCCTCAGATACTTTACTATGGGGCGAACCGGCTTTATCGATCGACGAACCGGGCCGTCTCCTGGCAGGCGGTCAGCCCCGATCTCACCGGAGGCAGCGGCAGCGGATCGGTTGTTTACGGGACGATTACGACCATTTCGGTCTCACCTTTGAACAGCCAGGTGATTTATGCCGGGACTGACGACGGCTTTGTCTGGCGTACGGCCGATGGCGGACAGGCCTGGACCGATATCTCCTTCGGCCTTCCGTTGCGTTGGATTACGCGGGTAGCCGCTGATCCTTATGATGAAGATGTTGTTTATGTTACCCTTTCGGGATACCGGTACGACAGCAGTTTGCCGCATGTGTTCAGAAGCGCTGACAACGGCGGCACCTGGGACGACATCTCCGGCAATCTGCCCGAAGCGCCTGTCAACGACATCATCATTGACCCCGCGCTCGATTCAACGATTTACCTGGCAACCGATTTCGGCGTATTTGTTTCGCGCAACCTAGGCCAGGGCTGGCAAATGCTGGGTGATAACCTCCCTAACGTTCCCATCGTCGATCTCGATTTCCACCAGCCCACACGGACCTTGATTGCCGCTACCTACGGCCGTTCCATGTACACGTTTGATTTGGATCAGACGGTGTCAGTAAGTAATTTAAATGATCTTCCGGAACAAATCCTCCTCTATCCTAATCCCGCTAAGGATTACATTAATTTAAACCATCGTTTTAATGAGAATATCCATTATTCAATCCTGGATTTGAGCGGAAAAGAGGTCAAAAAGGGAAGATTAGCGGCAAAATGCGAAAGACATTCTCTGATTATCAACGATCTGAAGCCGGGTAGTTATATTTTTAAGTTAGCAGGCCATAACCGTATTATCACCGGAAAATTTGAAAAACTGTAAAATTTTACAAACTCCACAATATTGGATGACATTAGCTTTTCAATACTCCAGAGGAGTTTCACATTTGTAGCAAAGGCGATGGCACCCGCACAATTTTCCCCTCCCGCGATAATCCAGTTTTTCAAGGTAATATCAGCATGGGAGGGGATTAAGGGGAGGGGAAAGATGTATTTCCGGTTTCCCTCCCCAACCCCTCCCTGTAAAGGTTTTTCGCAATATTCCAATATTTCCAAAGGGAGGGGCTTTTTTTCTTTCCCGTCCTTTTTGCTACAAATAGGGCTCTCCTCCGGAGAGCAGTTCAGTAGAAATTAGCTAATTTGTCACTGGTAAGCGTAGCGAGGGAACTGCCGGCAGACGATAGCCGGCTTTTCCTTGCATTTCTCCTCAAAATATCCTACTTTTATGCCAATCATTTCAAGAGGATAAGGCGATGAAATTTCGCATTTCAAATGCACTATTTCAAAAAAATCGAAAATCGACCATCGAAAATCGACCATCGAATATCCCCTCGACCATCGCCCAATCGCCCAATCGCCAAATCCCCAAATCCTCCAATCTCCAAATCATCCTGTTCCTCCTCCTCTCCACCGTCCTCTTCGCCCAGAACGAAGCGAATGTTTGGAAGATCCCTGTTAAATGCGGCCTGGATTTTAACACAGGAGATCCGGTAGTGATCGATGGATTTGACCATGGTGGCTTTGGTAATGCCACTATGAGTGATTCGCTTGGAAATTTTCTATTCGCTGCTTATTCTTTTAGTGCTTATTCAAAGAACGGTCCTCTGCCGAATAGTGACGGATTGGCCTATGGAGGACGATCAGGAACCGTGATTGTCAAATGGCCGGGAAAAGACAGGATATATTATATTTTCTCAGCAGGTGAACCTGAAGAGCATCCTGGTTTTTATTATTCATTGGTGGATATGAAACTTTTAGATGGGCAGGGATACGTTACGGAGAAAAACACTGAAATTGAAGCCGGTTATGATGTTGGAAGTAAGATTGGTATTGTAAAAAAAGAAGGAACTGAAAGTGTTTGGGTGATAACAAGAAAACTTACTGAAGATGCAATAGCTTCATATCTGGTTGATGAAAGTGGATTTAATCCCAATCCGGTGTTGTCTGCCATGCCAGATCGGGAGGCTTTATCAGATTATGATGAAGGAAACCTGAAAATTTCGCCAGACAAGAAGTTTCTTATCATAAGTCATCGGTGGCGCTTGGGATACGGTGGTGAACTGGAGGTTTGTACGTTCAATTCAGAAACCGGAGTTTCAGACTATGTTCTCACACATAAGAATTTACTAAACCAAACGAATCACATTCGTGGTTTTGAATATTCTCCGGACTCGAAATTTTTATATGTAAGCATTGGCATTCCATATTCGGATAGCACCTCCTTATACCAATTTGAGATGCAATACATTACTGACTCTGCCATGTTTAAGAACTCAGGACAATTAATAGGAACCGGAGATATTTTAGATTTACAGCTTGCGAGGGATGGAAAAATATATTGCGGCCAGGACGGGGATTCACAGACGCACCTCCGGTACTATTTAGACGTTATTCATAAACCCTGGATCAGTGGGGTAGGATGTATGTAAGAAAATGATGCAGTAAATCAGTCTCCACATTATCTTCATGGTAATTTACCCAACATCCTCGTCGACTACCTCCTTCGCTTCGAATGGACTGGTGAGCCATGCCAGGGCTACCCGATTCAATTCGAGCCTAACTTCATTCCCACTCCCGAAAGCATCGTCTGGAATTTTGATGAACTGGCGCCGGGCAGCGTCACAACAGAACTTTCACCGACTTATTCATTTAAATATTCTGGTATTCATGAGGTTAAAGTTGATGTCTGGTATCCTTCCGGAAGGTATGAGCATACCTCGCGGGAAATCGAAATCTTCCCTTCGCCACAGCCTGATCTCGGTTTGGATACACTGATCTGCAATGGCGTATCGATCACACTGAATGCAAATTGCGCTGCCGATTTCTTCTCCTGGTCAACCGGCCAGTTCGGCGTTTCATCGATTACCGTTTCAGATAGCGGAACCTATTGGGTGAAAGGCCGGTTCAATGAATCCAGCTGCGAAGGCTTTGATACCATTCACATCGGATTCCATTCACCCACAATCATAAACGAAACAAATCTTCAAATTACGCCCACCACCTGCAACGGGGCAAGCGGCTCTATCACGGGGCTGGCGGCGGTCGGTACGCCACCATTTATCTACAGATGGGTCGACCTCTCCGAGGTCTATTTCGGATCGGAGGTTGATGTATTTAATTTTCCGGCAGGTCAATATATTCTTACGATCACAGATAGTAATGTCTGCGAGACGGTTTCCGACATTTATACAATCGAAGATGCCGGGAATCTGCAGGTTCTGGATGTTGAGCTTTCCCGGCCTCACTGCGGACGGCCGGATGGACAGATCGTTGTTCATGCCTTTTCGCCGGCCGGCTCTGCGCTTCAGTATTCGATCGATGATGGCGATTCATACCAAACGGATAGTGTGTTCTCCGGTTTGGTTGGTGCGGGTTACGTGGTGCGGGTTACGGATGGAGGTGGGTGCTTTGGATTTTACATTGATAATCCGGTTGTTTTGGAAGATATCCCCGGTCCGCAGGTTGTAAAAGTGAATGTTACGGATGAAACCGATTTTCTGGGGAATGGAATTATAGAAATAATTGCCAATGGCTCAACGCCGAATATCTATTATTCTTTGGATGGCGGAACGACTTATCAATCGAACAATGGAACCTTTAACAATCTGGGATCTGGGATTTATAATTTACTAGTTTGGGATGAGAACGGATGTGACACATCGTTTACTGTAGAAATACAGAATGTTATACTGACTTACCTTCATGCCGTCACCGGCGAAGAAGGAATATGCGAAGCTTCTACAGCACTGATTCCCGTTAATGTGGACAATTTTAATAATGTTGCTGATTTTCATCTGAAGCTCAATTATAACGCCGATAACCTTGAATGCGAAGGCTTTGTTAATGTTAATGTTCAATTGTTGGATAGCCTGACCGGATGGGTGGATCCGATTGCGGGTGATATTCATTTGGTATGGAAGTCGCCTTCATCAGTCACATTTGCAGGTACGGAAAAAGTCGCCGACCTGGTGTTTACGACACAAAACCCCGGGCAGGGAGAGCTGGCTTGGTACACCGGTGAAACGGAGTCGTATTTCACCAACAGCAGCGGCAATCTCATCCCGGCCGAGTTCAGTACCGGGCAGGTCACGATCTACGATCCGCCGGAGATCATCCTGGATCAGAGCAAAACCGTTTGCACCGGGCAGTTTGCCAACCTGATGAGCATTGCCGTCGGCAACCAGCCTCCGATCACTTACCGCTGGATTTATCCAGCGGGCGATAGCACCAGCACCGACCCGCTATTCTTCAGCATAACCCCCGCTGACGCCGGCCTCTACACGCTCCTCGCCACAGACCGCGTTGGCTGTACAGACCAGAAAAGTATCCAACTGATCGTCAGCGAAAATCCCGTTGCGGCTTTTCATGGAACCGACACGCTGGAAATGCATATGGGAGATGTTTTGGATGCAGGGGAAGGAATGGCGTCCTATCGTTGGAACACCGCTGACTCGATGCAAAGCATTGTGATCCAGGCTGAGGGAAAGTACCAGGTTGAGATGGAGTCTCAAATTGGGTGCACCGGTCGAGATTCCATATATATCAAAATAATAGAAGACGAAATACCACCGGAATCGCATATTTTTATCCCAAATGCGTTTAGTCCGAATGGCGATGGGGTGAATGATGTGTTTGTGATGAAGTGTGATGGATTGTCGATTGTCGATTGTCGATTTTCGATTTTCGATTTTCGATAGGTGGGGTGGGGAAATATTTTCAGGAGATGGCATCTCATCCGGATGGGATGGCAGGAAGAACGGAAAAGACTGCCCTGGTGGCGTGTATGTTTATAAGATCGTGTTTTCATTGGATGGGGTTCCCGGAAGCCGGGAAAGAGTGGGAACAGTGATGCTGGTAAAATGATTAATTTGCTTTCTCTCATCCCTTTGACTTATCCTTAAAAATTGTGCATTCTGTGACATTTGCATTTCATTATATAATAATTTTACGTGCCGGATAAAATAGTATTCCTCCCTGACTAAACAGTTGTAATATCGTTCTAAAACCGTACTATTTGATTTAATTTCAGTAGAATTATTATGAAAAAGGTTTTTTTCATCCTCCTGGTTGCTATACTGGCGCCATTTTCACTGATCGCGGATTGGATCCCTTTCGACAGCAAAAGTACCCCTCACACCCCACCCGGAGTGACTATCCTGAGCGATGACCAGAACAGCACAGTGATCAAAATCGAACTGGGCGGAATTGACCTTTCAGATTTTCAGGCAGAAGGGAAAAATTACCAGGTCGCCGACTTGCTGACGGGAACCTTTACTTCGGATCCGGGCTATCCGGAGGTGCCTTACCTGGCCAATATCCTGGCAGTTCCCGACAGGGCGGCGATTTCGCTGGAAGTCGTTGAGACCGGCGAAACCCGCATTTTCAGCAATATTTCATTGCCACCTTCACGAATTAGCCCGGTCGAAGGAAGCCCGGAACCCCCTTACATGGAGAATGCGGGGATATACCAGTCCGGTAAACTTTTCCCGGCAGAGTTTGCAAAAGCCGACCCGCCGGCCATCTTCAGGGATTTCCGGATCGCCCGTATTTCAGTTTTCCCGGTACACTACCTGCCCGCAAAAAAGGAACTGCAGGTGGTTTCATCAATCACTGTCAGGGTGAATTATGCGGCAGGGGAGGCCATAAACCCGAAGATCACGGCGAAAAGGAGCATTGCTCCATCCTACGGACAATTGTACCGCAGCCTTATTCTGAATTATCCGCAGGTGCTTGAATCCTGCTATGGTGGCAGGGAAGAAGGCCGCGAGCTGATCCTTTGCATCATGCCGGATATATTTGCGGAGAGTTTCCAGGTTTATGCCGACTGGAAACGCCAGAGCGGGATCGATGTGCATGTGACGAAATTTTCGGATATCGGTGCAAATGCCAGCAATCCCGATATTATCAAGGCCCATATCGCCGATGCTTACCATAACTGGGAATATCCCCCGACGTACGTGCTTCTGGTCGGCGACGATGGCGTTTGCCCGAAGAAGATCGTGGTTTATCCCGATTATTCCTTTCCGAATGAAGACTTTTTCGTGGAAGTTGATGGTAATGATTATTTCCCGGAGATGTTGATCGGAAGGTTCACCAACGAAGCGGAATTCCGGATGCAGGTCATGATCAATAAGTTGTTAAAGTATGAGAAGGAGCCTTTTGTGCAGGATGCTTCCTGGTTGAAAAAGGGGACCTGCTGTTCAAACAATGCCTACCCATCGCAGGTTGAGACCAAACGTTTCGCCTATCATAAAATGATGGATGAAGGCAACTTCCTTGCAGTCGATACCCTGATGAGCAACGGGACGGGCGGCTCTGGCTGTACCGTCGACCTGCAGGATGTTACGGCAGCGATTAACAACGGTCGCAGTTTCCTCAATTACCGCGGCGAAGGATGGTACGATGGATGGCACGCCAACTGCTATTACTTTTCCGTCTCTGATGTTGCGGTATTGAACAATACGAATAAAACCCCTTTTGTCACGAGTATAGGTTGCGGAGTTGCTGCATTTAACGCCTCCGGCGGGAATTGTTTCGGCGAAGAATGGATGGAAATGGGTTCCATGAGCGCTCCCAGGGGCGCTGCCGCATTTCTCGGACCTACGTCGAATACACATACCGCATTTAATAATGAAATTGATAAAGGAATTTATATCGGGATGTTTGATGAAGGCCTTGAAACACCGGGTCAGGCCCTCCTGAGAGGTAAATTCAATATGTATACCGTTTTTGGCGATGTTTACTGGGTGGAATACCATTTCAAAATCTATTGCTGCCTTGGGGATCCGAGTATTCATATCTGGAAAACCATTCCCCAGAATGTAAATGTCGTTTTTCCGCCCACAATCCCGGTTGGGGTCAGTGAAGCCGAAATCAAAGTGACAACAATGTTCCTGGCGCCGGTTAAAAATGCTACTGTTTGTGTGACCGGGGATGAAGTGTTTGCAACCGGTATTACCGATTCAAACGGCGTGGCTGTCCTTACGATCTCCTCTACGGAGGAAGAACTGCTTACTTTGACGGTGCGTGGTGGAAATGTCATCCCTTCCCAGGATACGATCGAAACCTTCCAGTATGATGTTTTCATCGAACCGGCAGGTGATCCTGTCATGGATGACCTTGACGGAAATAACGATGGCCTGGTGAATCCGAATGAACATTGCAGTGTTACATATACCCTCTCAAATTGGGGCGTTGAAACTGCCTATGATGTGCAGGCCGTTTTAACATCCGAAGACACTGCATTTGTGGAGATTCTCACTTCCGGTCCGGTGGATTTCGGGAATATCTATCCTTCATTATCTTCTTCCGGAAGTCCGTTCCAGATTTATATCAAACCCGGATGCCCGGTCGGACAGAATATTACTTTACAACTGCATATTACCTGTGATACCAGCTTCTGGGACTATTCCCATACGGAAAATATAAAAGGATGCAGGATCGGGATCGATCAATTTGTTATTTCTGATCCGTGTGCAGCCCCCGACATGAATTTCCGCCTCGATCCCGGCGAAACGGACGTGGTCGTCCTTTCTGTTAAAAATACCGGTGAAGACCTGGCGCCTGACCTGAAAGGAATTTTAAGATCCGATGATCCCTTCATTACCGTGACCGATTCTACCGGAACATTCGGTACTATAAACATGGGCGATCTCGCCATGAATATGGAGAATGTATTTATGGTCAGCGTCAGCCCTTCCTGCCCGGCGGATTACATGGCCGGTTTCACCCTGAAAGCATTCACTCAGAATGGAAATTATCCTTATCAGACTCTGATTGATTTCCAAATTCCGGTTTCCAAGCTTATTCCGTCTGATTATACCGGCCCCGATGCATACGGATATTATGCCTATTCCAGCGATGATGCCTTCTACGACCCGCGGCCGGAGTTTAACTGGATCGAGCTGGAGGGAGGCGGTACCCAGATTTTTCTGCCCCAGAACAGCAATTATACTACGACGCTAAATATCCCCTTCCCCTTTAAATATTATGGAATAAATTATAACCAGGTCAGGGTCAGTACCGATGGATGGATGGCTTTTGGAAACGGCACCCAGGTGGCACCCAATAATACGGAACTGCCGATGCATGATAATGTAAATAATATGGTAGGCGTTTTTTGGGATGATTTATATGATGATGAGTTCTTTATGGGCAATATTTTGTATTTTAATGATGTGTTTGGTCATCGTTTTATCATTGAGTGGGATAGCATTTCCCATAACGGACCGACCACCTCACCCGTTAAAGAATACTTCCAGGCGATATTGCTTGATCCGGCCTATTATCCGACGACTACCGGTGATGGGGATATTATCGTGCAATACAGGATCGTGTCGGATAATTCAAGCAATACGATCGGGATCGAGAATAGTACCCAGGATATCGGCCTGCAGTATGTCTTCAATACCGATTACGATCCCACAGCTTCTGTTTTAAAGGATGGGCTGGCTATCCGGTTTACGACCGAACCGCCATTAGCCAATATTCTTACCGGAGCTGACGAATTGGGAAGAGAAATTGCCAATTCAGGGCCGGAAGGAACCGGTAAGATCCGGAATCATCCGAATCCTTTTAACGGGTCCACCACGATCGAATATACCTTGCCGGAACAAGGCAGGGCGGTCCTGGCAGTCTATGATACGAGGGGAGAACTGGTCAGGGATCTCTACATCGGGAAACAATCTCCAGGCATTTATACCATTGAATGGAACGGCTTGAACAATGCCGGAGCGCCGGTGAGCCCGGGGATTTATTTCTGCAGGCTGCAGACGGATGGGTATTCGGAAACGATTAAAATGTTCCTTTTGAAATAAAATGAAAAATGTAAAATGCAAAACGGAACATGAATCACACCGCTACCCTCGTCACCCTCACAAAATCCTCCACACTGAGCTGTTCTGCCCTTTTGCCGGCCAGGTGAAGGATTTCACCGCGTTCGTAATCGATATAAAACGACTTTAAAGAATTCCGGAGCGTTTTCCGGCGCTGGTTGAAAGCGGTCTTGACCACCCGGAAGAACAACTCTTCATCGCAGTCAAGTCTTTCCGTATCGTTCCTGGTAAGCCGTATCACAGCCGATTTGACCCTGGGTGGCGGGACGAAAACGTTTTCGTTCACCGTAAACAGGTATTCGATCCGGTAATAGGCCTGGAGCAATACGCTCAGGATGCCGTAGGTTTTCGATCCCGGTCCCGCGGCAAGCCTCTCCGCAACCTCTTTCTGAACCATTCCAACGACCTCTGTTACGTTCTGCCTCTCTTCCAGGATCCGGAAAAATATCTGGCTCGAAATATTGTATGGAAAATTCCCGATAACAGCATAAGGCCCTGTAAAAATCTTCGCTGTGTTCATCCTGAGATAATCACCGTGAATGAATCGCGCCTCATGACCGGGAAACGCGTTATTCAAATAATCGATCGCCTCCCTGTCCGTATCGATGAAATAGCATTCAATTCCCGGCAAATCCAGCAGGTACTTCGTCAAAACCCCCATCCCCGGCCCGATCTCAAGCAAACTGCCGACTGCCGACTGCCGACTGCCGACTATTTTCCTGGCAATATTCTCATCTTTCAGAAAATGCTGCCCCAGGTGCTTTTTCGGCCTGACAAAATTATTCACACAAAAAGTTCTTAATTATTAAAATCGCCGCGAAGCTGGCGGAAACGCTTTCTGGCTTCGGTGGCGAAAAGACTGCCGGGATAATCGAGCATAAGCTGCTGGTAAAGCTCCAGGGCAAGCGGATCATTCCCGAAAACTTCCGCCTGCATCTCCGCCCTTTTAAACAGCGCATTGTCGGCCAGGATATCCCTCGAATATACTTTGACAAGGGTTGCAAGGAGAGAATCGGCCAGATCGAATTTCTTCTGCCGTATAAAGATTTCTGCCTTACTGAATAAAACCTCATCGTCGAGGGGATTGTAAAGCCCCATCATGGCAATGGAATCGAGGGTGATTACCGCGAGGCTGTCCTGGTTGCGGTATTTGAGCAGGTCGGCCCGCGCAAAACAGGCGAGGGTGGTGTAAGTGCTGTCGGCATCCATGTTATCGCCTATCAACAACGACAAATCCATCGCATCATTGGCGATCAGCTTGGATGTGGCGGCTTTCAGCACATCGAGCTGCGCTTTTGCCCATTCGAACTCGCCGATATAGTACGACAGGCGGGCATTCCTGAACTTGGCTTCATGCCCTTTCGGATCGTTCTTGAACATTTTTTCTACCTGCGAATAAAGCAACGATGCTTCCCATACCTCTCCGACGAAAAGGTAGATATCGCCGAGTTCCAGCTTGATGTCGGCCTTTACCAGGTCGGGAGCATTCGGGATGCTGAGAATCTCTTCGAGCAATGCCACCGCATCATCGAGCTTGTTGAGGTAAAAGGCCTGCAGGTGCGCCAGGTCACGCATCAGGATCAATGTACGGGCATTTTTACCGAGAAGTTCGACGGCCGTCAGATATTCTTTTTCAAGGTCTTCCAGGTTATCTTCCCCGCTTCCGTAACCTTCCGTCAGTCTCAGGAACCTGGCCTGGAGCGATCCGGTCAGGCATTCGGCATACAGCGGATGCATCTGACCTTTGCGGGTAATGTAGGAGAATGCTTCAATCGCCACGTCATATTCTTTGTTCGACAGCGCCAGGTCGCCTACCTCCAGCACCAGGAAACCGCCTTCATTGAAGCGCGTATCGAGCGACCGGGCCTGGATCAGCGCAAATTCGAAGTCTTTCTGCTGAACGGAAAGCCAGAGCAGCATTTCGCCGTAATTGCGGTTGTCGGGATTACGCTGGTTTCTTCTCAGCAGCGATTCCCGAAGCAGGTTGCTGATCTTGTCGTCGATGTCTTTGTTCAGTGCATTCTGCAGCCTGTTTTGAACCGTTTCCAGTTGCATGGGATCGGCTTGCAGGAGATCCAGGTATTCTTCAATCATCCCGCTGTAATTGCCGCTGACTTCATAGATCCTGGCCAGGTCCTGGTGGAACATTTCGGTGTAGCCCAGTATTTCCCGCCCTTTGAGATAAACCTTTATCGTATAATCGTATAACTGCCTCATCACAAAAGCATTGGCCAGTTCGTTAACCGCTGCTTTGGTCGGTTTCATGCCGGCCAGCAATTCATCGAAAACTTTTGTCGCTTTGTCCGGTTTATCCGTCAGGAGATATAGATAACCGAGATCAACCTGGTACCGGTACGATTCGGGTTCGGCTTTCATCCTTCCTTTGACCACCTTTTCCGCTTCATCAAACAGGTTGAGGTATGTCATGCAATAGAAATAATAGGTATACCGGTGATAGGTTGGCTGAATACCGTAGAGATCTCGGAATAATTCGAGCGCTTTTTCATATTCCTTGTTTCCGTAGTACTGGAAAGCGAGCTTCTCTTTTTCCTGTTCCTGCTGTTTTTTAGAAGCCTCGGGAGTACTGACCTCCGGAAAAACCTGGGAAAACGTATTCAGTGGGGCCATTGCCGTTATGAATGCGATGACCACTAAAGGGAATAAGGTTTTATAGAATTTATTTAAGGATGATTTTTTCAAAACCGGTGAATTTTTGCAAGGCCGCCGGAATCCTGATCCCGTCATCCGCCTGGTTGTTTTCCAGCAATGCTGCGACCACTCTGGGTAACGCAAGGGCGCTGCCGTTTAGTGTGTGGGCCAGCCGTGTTTTCCCTTCTTCATCTTTAAACCTGAGCTTCATCCGGTTTGCCTGGAAATTCTCGAAGTTTGACACCGAGCTCACTTCGAGCCATCTCTTTTGCGCGCCCGACCATACTTCGAAATCATAGGTCAGTGCAGAGGTAAAGCTCATATCGCCCCCGCATAGCCTGACAATCCGGAACGGCAGCTCGAGCTTTTGCAGAAGCGATGCGACATGAAGCCGCATCTCCTCGAGTTGGGCGTAGGAGAGATCGGGATGCGATATCTGTACAATTTCGACTTTATCGAACTGGTGCAGCCGGTTCAATCCCCTGACATCTTTGCCGTAGGATCCGGCTTCCCGACGGAAACAGCTCGAATAGGCGACATTCTTCACCGGCAGGTCGTCGGCTTTCAGGATGACATCGCGGTACACATTCGTAACAGGTACTTCGGCTGTCGGGATCGCGTAAAGCTTGTCCAGCCCGATGGCATACATCTGCCCGTCTTTGTCGGGCAACTGGCCGGTGCCGTAGGCTGAATCCTCATTGACGAAGAGGGGAGGCTGAAGTTCGGTGTAGCCTGCGGCAATCGCTTCTTCCAGGAAAAAATTGATGAGCGACCGTTGCAGTTTGGCGCCGTAACCTTTGTAAAAGGGAAATCCTGCTCCGGTCACCTTGCTTCCAAGGTCAAAATCGATAATGTCGTACCCGGATGCCAGTTCCCAGTGAGGTTTTGCTTTATCGCCAAGATCAGGCAGGGAGCCCCATTCGAAAACGATTTCATTGTCTTCGGCGCTCTTTCCGGGCGATACGGAATTATGCGGCAGATTAGGGAGTAGAACCAACTGGTCGTTCAGCCGGGCATTGGTCTCGTCGAGTTGCCGGGAGAGCTCGCGGGCCAGATCTTTGAGTTCGGCAGTTTGTTTTTTCATGGCATTGGCTTCGGCTGCCATTCCTTTCTGGAACAGACCACCGATCTCTTTTGCCAGCTGGTTTGACCTGGAAAGGGTATCATCAAGTTTCTTCTGAATCTCCCTTCTTTTCTCATCCAGGTTAATAATTTCACCGACAATTTCTTCCGCTTTGAAATTTTTTATGGCCAGGCGACTGACCAAGACATCCCGGTTATCCCTGATGTATCCTATTTGAAGCATATTCTGAAAATTGAGGTGCAAAGGTACGATTAATAGTAAAATAAACCGATCCCTGCCCCGATTTGGTAAAGGGGCAGGGGTGGGGGGATAAAAAAACCCCGCATCTCTGCGGGGTCAGTTCGTTTATAAGGGATGATTATTGGGTCGTTTTACTGGCTGACCGTTTCAGCCTTTTCCATTTGTTCGACAGGGATAACGGAGACAAATGAGCGGTCGTTCCTGCGTTTACGGAATTCCACCCTGCCGTCGATCAGCGCAAAGAGGGTATGATCCTTTCCCATACCGACATTCAGTCCGGGATTGTGGCGGGTGCCCCTCTGACGAACGATAATATTGCCGGCTTTGGCAAACTGTCCGCCGTATATCTTAACTCCAAGCCGTTTGCTGTGTGATTCGCGGCCGTTGGATGAACTTCCCGCACCTTTTTTGTGAGCCATATTCTGAGTTTTAAGGTGTTACTGAATCAATTACTGGTTTTCCTGTGCCGGTTCTGCCTGAACTGCTTCTTCTGCAGGGGCTGCCGCTGCTTTCTTCGAACGCGACCGGGTCACTTTTTCTACAATGTCTTCAATTTTGATAAGGCTTAAATCCTGGCGGTGACCGTTGAATTTTTTGAAGCCTTTACGACGTTTCTTCTTGAAAACAAACACTTTATCGCCGCGGACATGATCCATGATCGTGCCATGCACCATCGCTCCGTCAATGACCGGAGTACCGACAACAGTCTTCCCGTCGTGGTCGATCAGCATCACTTTTTCAAAGTCTAACTTTGCCCCTTTTTCCCCTTCAAGACGATGCACAAAGATCTCCTGTCCTTTCTCCACCTTGAATTGCTGTCCGGCTATATCAACTATTGCGTACATTACATTTATATTTTTCTGTCGGTCAAAATTTGGAAGCGCAAAAGTACAACATTTTTTAATCCGACAAAGTAAATCTTTAAAAATTTACAACTTAACTGCTTTTTTCTTATTGACCAGGAAAACCCCTAACAGGATGACCATCATCCAAAAAAAGGCGAGAATAGTAATTTTCTCCCCGTCAATCATTCCCCATGACACGGCAACGACCGGTATCAGGTAGGTGACGGATGCAGCAAAAACGGGGCTTGCAATCTTGACGAGCTTATTGAAGGCTATCAGGGCCATACCGGTCCCGACCACAGCCAGGATGCCAATGTAGCCCAGGCCTTCCCAGGAGGTTGGGATTGTCGTCATTTTATTTATAAAACCGGTGAACAGGAGAAGGTACAGCAGGATTGGAATACCGATGGTAAAAAACGAGAACACAGTGATGGTGAGGGCGTCAGTGTCTTTTAATTTATATTTTACGATATTGACATTGGTTGCATAACAAATCGTGGCAAAAATTATATAGACCGCGTAACCGAAATTGAAATCAAAACTTTTTCCGCCACTGATGCTGATCAGCCCGATCGCGCCGATCAACCCGATAATAACGCCCAGGATGTTAAACCATTTGATTTTTAGTGAGAAAAAGCTGAGGCTGACAATAAGCGTGAAAAGAGGGGTAAGGGAGTTCAGGATGCCGGCCAGCGAACTGTCGATGCCTGTTTGGGCTTTGGCAAATAGAAATGCAGGGAAACCACTTCCGATCATGCCATTCAGGATCAGAAATTTCCACTCCCTTCGGCTTAATCTTCTTATTCTTTTAAAAACAAAAGGCAATAAAAACAAGAAGGCGATAGATATCCTGAGTGCACCCACTTCAACGCTTGTAAAATAATTCAGCCCTTTTTTTATCAAGATAAAAGAACTTCCCCAGATAACAGCCAGTATCACCAGGATGACCCAGGGAAATAAACTGCTGTTTGTCAAAGATTTTTCCGCTCTCATTTATCAACAAAAATAGAAAAAGATCATCCCGTTTTTTTCCGAAGGCCAAGATATTAACAATCCTTGGCCGTTTTGAAACGACGATTTGATAAACCCCTCATTAATAGAGCCTTTGTAAAATGAATATAAATTAGCCATACCGGTTGAAAAAAGTCATAGTAATGTATTATTGAATAGATTTTTCTGTTTATATTTGAAGGGTCCAGGTTTATAAACGATTCGAAAAAAAAATAGATAACGCCAATGTCTGTTTTTATTGATAAAATATTACAAAATCCGGAACCTCCTTAGGGTTATTTTATCTAAATATATATTTACTCACCAAACAGTTTACTTACCCATTGACAGAACAACCAAAAACAAACACATTAATTAACTTAATTCAATTACCATGAGAAACTTTTCCAAGTATCTACTGACGATGATGATACTGTTGATATCATCATCCGTCATGCTTGCCCAGCTGCAGGTAACAAACAGCGGAAGCAAGTCTCCGGTACTCCCTGAGTCCAGGGCAGTTCTCTATCAGCAGACGAACTCCAGCGGAGCCGGGATGGCCTCGCAGGATTTCGAGACTGTTTATGATGCCTATGATTGCCAGGGGGCAGATGACTTTTACGTGCCTGCCGGCATGCAATGGACCATCCAGACCATTACGGCAACAGGTAGCGGAAGTACTACGGCCACACTGGCAAATGTCTACATTTATGCAGACAATGCAGGTATGCCGGCTGCTTCTGCATCAACCACACTGATGAACCTCACCTGTACCAATGCAAATGCGGTGCTGACCATTAATATTCCCGGCAATATCGTATTGGGACCGGGTCATTACTGGGTATCCGTGCAGGATGCTTCGCCTTATGCAACCTATGGACAATGGTACTGGACCAGGACTACCTCCATTTACAACAGCGGAGCATGCTGGCGTAATCCCGGTAACGGTTTCGGGCTTGGGGCAACGACCTGGACGTATATGGCGAATATTGGTTACCCCAATAACGACTTTATGTTCCGCCTCGAAGGTACTTCCGGGCCTGTGCCCACCTGCGATTACAGGATTGATCTGTATGACAGCTACGGAGACGGTTGGAACGGATGCTCTATCGATGTCCTTGTCGGAGGTACAGTGGTACTCGACAACATCACTTTAGCCAGTGGTTCCGGCCCGGCCCAGTATTATTTCACCGTCCAATCCGGTGCAAGTATCACTACTACATTCACCGCCGGATCATGGGTCTGTGAGCCTTATTATTATGTATATAACTATGCAGGGACACAGGTCTTCTATGTTCCGAACAACTGTAACCCGATCATTACTGCAGGACAACTTTACGGTAACTGTCCGGCCCAGGGAGCAGTCGAAGGTTATGTCTTTAATTATGACGGCCTGGCCATTGCCGGCGCGACTTTAACGGTGGAAAACGGCCCGACAACCACTTCACAGCCCAATGGTTATTATATTTTTGAAGAGGTTAATCAGGGCAGTACTTCCATCGTCTGCACCAAACCGGGTTATAATCCTGCTATCGCGGTAGTACCGGTTGTTGCCGGTGATACTGTGACACAGAATTTCATCCTGACCCAGCCCAACATGGTCATTAACCCGCTTTACATTGAAGAGACCCTTAATCCCAATGAGTATTTCACGACTTCTCTCAATGTATTGAATAACGGGAACGGGCCTCTGCACTGGGAAGCCGAGATCGTTTACCCGGAAGTGGATTATGTACCGGCTCCCCCGGTAGAGCCGAACGGCAATGCCTCCGTTGGCTACGGCGAGGCGACGGGCGACGGCGTCCGCGACCTGCTGATGTGCCCCGAAGGGAGCCTGTTCAGCATCCCGGTGGTTGGAACGACGAATGCTTATACCAGCACCGCCAGCTCGGGCTATAAATGCTACCAGAGCTTCGGCGGTGTCGAGAGCGCTATTTCCACTGTTACTTTCTGGGGCTGTTTCTCCAGCGGCACCTTACCGACAACCCCGGGTAACTTCACCATTGAGTTCTATGCTGCCGGATCCGTTCCGGGAGCCCTTGTTTATGGTGAGACGCAGTCATTGGTGGCCGTCAATACCGGGCAATTGCTACTTGGCAGCTACCAGATCGGCGTATTCACCGCCGTTTTAGCGAGCCCGGTTGACCTGGCCGACGGATGGCTTTCGGTCCAGTGGCAGTCATCCCCGGTCTTCTACTGGGAGAACACTACTGCCGGCGCCGGATTCCCCGCCAGGCAGAATTCCTCCCAGCTCTCCGAAAGACTGGCTATGTGTCTTGCCGGTGGCGGTGGAGCAGGCGGCTGGCTGACGATGGATTTCTATGAAGGCGATGTGCCCGGTTTTGGGGGCGTGGATAATATCCCGACGCACCTGAATGCGGCCGGCACTCAGCCCGGCGAAGTCTATACCGCCGATGTGGTGTTCACTTCGACTCCTTTTGTCGGAGAGATCACCGTACCGGTGACCATGATCATCATGGGCAACGAATTGATAGCCCCGGATAACCTGGTTGTAACCCTGACCAACGATATCACCGGGCAGGTGAATATCACGTGGACCTGGGACGGCGACGCCTTCCAGTTCTTCCTGCTGAAACGCGACGGAGTCATTATCGGGACCACGACCAACCTGTGGTTCAATGATATCCTGCCGGATTATGGCGAATTCTGCTATACGGTACAGGCCGTTTATGACGAAGGCGCCACATCACCGGCGGGCCCGGAATGTGTGGAATGGCCAAACCCGGAGATTTTTGTGGACCCGATGGCCCTGGAGGGCTGGGTATGGGTCGACCACCAGGTGACGGTCTATACGACGATCACCAACACGGGTGTTGGAACCTTATATTATGAGTTCCCCGATTTCATCGGAACGATGACCAATGATACGCGCGCATACTGTGCCGGCAGCGGCGGATGCGACGAGTACATTTCGAAGGTGGAATTCAACACGATCAACCAGTCGTCGGCCTGCAGCGGCTATGCCAACTATACTAATGTCAGCACGGAAGTGGAAGCCGATGAGACCTATCAAATGAAAGTCACTGTAGGTAACCTTTGGTCGGGCGACATCGTCGGCGTGTGGGTAGACTGGGATCAGGATGAAGAGTTCGATGAGGCGCTGGTTCAGCTGACCGGATCAGGGAACCTTTATACGGGCAACATCACGGTACCGGAAGACGCCGAGGGCGGTCCGACGCGTATGCGCGTTCGTTTGCAGTACTACGGCACCTTGCAGCCGTGCGGAACGACGAGTTACGGTGAAGTGGAAGACTACACTGTGATTGTGGAGTCGGGCTTTATCATCGCGGTTGAGCCGAACTTCGGGACGATTGCCTCGGGCGAATCGCAGGTGGTAGCCATTACCTATTCTGCGGAAGGCTATGATCCGGGCACATATACCCAGGAACTGCTATTGAACAGCAACGACCAGGATGAACCCGAGCTGATCATCGACAACACAATGCATGTATACATGCCGGGGCAGTTTGCCGGTATGGTGCATGACAACGACGACGGTTCACCGCTGAACGGGGTGACCGTAACGGCCGGTCCGTTCCAGACCACGACCAATGAGGACGGAATGTACAGTTTGTATGTCGACCAGGGCACCTACGATGTGGTGTTCCAGAAGATCGGCTATATGGCGGTAACGGTTGCCGACACATTTGCTTTGGCGGGTATCGTCACCCCGATCAACATCGGCATGTGGGATGCCAATTATGCCCCGGGCTGGGTGTTTGCCGAAGTAATGGACAATGACACCTGGTGCGAAGTGACCTGGTCATTGCCGGAAGGCCCCTATGAAATCGCCATGGACGACGGCGAAGCGGATGATTACTTCATCTATGCCGGGATCGGCGGTATGAACGCGGTTAAATTCACCCCGACGGGATACCCGGCGACGGTGATCGGCGGACAGTTCTATGTAGGCGACGGCAACTTCCCGGGCCCGTTCATCGGCTCGATGTTCAGCGTAGCGATTTACGATGATGACGGCGCGAACGGACTTCCGGGCACCCGGCTCGACTCCAACTCGGTGACCATTAACAACTACGGATGGGTGAGCCTGGATTGGTTGAGCGGAACGATTGAAGACGGCAGTTTCTACCTGGCGATGATCCAGACAGCAGCTTCTCCGTTCTCGGCGCCGATCGGCGTGGATACCGATAACCCAACCTATTTCCGCAGCTACAGCTGGTTGCCGGGCGCGCCCGACTGGGTACTGAGCCCGCTTCAGGACTTCATGATCCGTGCATGGGTCGTAGGACCGGAAGGCGACATGATGGCCAACAATGCCAAAGGCGAGTGGAAAGCCATCCCGAGGGTACCGGCCATCTGGACCAACTATGCAGCAACGGCCAGTGGCACCCTGCCTAAGATCCTTCCCGGCTATGAGCGCAACGACGCCCGTATCAGGGGCGTACAAGGCATGAGCAACCGTGATGTGACCAACTACCGCGTGGCCCGCTACTCGCAGTTTGACCCGAACGGCTCACCGGCCGCCGGAACACTGACCGAGCTGGCAACGACTGCCAACCAGTTCTATAACGACAATGCCTGGGCGGGCCTTCCGATGGGATGGTATGCCTATGGCGTGAAAGCCCTCTATACGAGCGGACTGTATTCGAACTATACGATCTCCAACATCGTCGGCCACCTGATGGATTACCAGGTGACAGTGAACTGCGAACTCTCCACCGGCCTTGAGCCAAGCAACGTTGAAGTAACGCTCCAGGGCCTTGATTGGCCTTACGAGACCTACTTTGCCGTAACCCCGGCCAGCGGCACCGTGGTGTTCGAATCGGTTTGGAGAGGACATTATGATATCAGCGCTTATAAGATCGGTTATGATGTGTACAAGATAAACAATGCTTTTGTCAATTCTGACAAGGTATACAACATCATGCTGGGCGAGAAGAAGTACCCGCCGACATGCCTGTATGTAGATCCGGTATCGGTAGTAGCCACCTGGTGTGAGCCTCTGCGCACTGCCCTGGAGGAAAACTTCGAAAGCGACCTGTTCCCGCCGGCCGGCTGGCAGATCCTGTCACAGGGTGAAGGCGGCTGGGTGCGCACCGACGACGGCAGCAGCGGTTCCTGGACGATTCCGGCCTGGGACAGCTACTATGCTGTAGCCAATGACGATGCAGCCGGATCGGACAACGATGGATGCTGCGACTATCTGATCACTCCTCCGTGTGATATGAGGGAAAGCGAAGGCTATGTGCTGAGCTTCAACAGCTACTATGACGGTCTTTACGGCCAGCTGGCGTTTGTGGAATACTCCGTCGACGGCGGCGCGACCTGGGAAGTTCTCAGCCAGATGATGCCGGCCACAGGCTGGACCGATCAGGAGATCGACCTGGCGGCCTTCAGCGGCCTGGCAGGACCGGCCAATGTGTGGTTTGCCTTCCATGCGGATGATGCAGGCGAATATGCTTCGGGCTGGGCGATTGACAATGTGTTGGTCCAGGTACCGGCTCCGGCAGCAAACTACATCGACTTCTGGGTGTTCCTCGACGATGCGTTCAAGGGAGTCACCACCGAGACCAACTGGAACTATGCCCCGCTGTGGTATGGCCAGACCTATACGGCTGGTGTTGCCGCACGCTATACCAGCGGACTGTCAGCAAAGGATTATTATACGTTCTTCTGTGAGTACCTGTTCCCGCCCGACAGCCTGGAAGGCTTCGCACCGGACGATGCAGCCATCCTGACCTGGTGGCCTCCGCTGGAATACTGGCCGGTGATGGCCACGGCCGGCAACGGACCGCAATACAGCAAGAGCGAGATCAACTTTATAGCCGGCGAGGTAGCCAATAAGGAAGCCATCAGCCGCCAGGGCGCCGAGGATGTGATCCTGAGCGAGACGGGCACCCGCGACATTGGCGATGTGGTGCTGAGCTTCCCGTGGACCGGCGGCGGCCTGTGCTGGGGTATCTGCGACGACACCGAGAACCTGTGGATCAGTGACCCGAACGTAAGTGCGACAGTGATCTATGAGGTGGACTATGAAGGGACGGTAACGGGCAACACGATCACCATCAGCCAGGGACAGAGCTGGGTGGGAGACATGGTCTCCGACGGCGAATTCCTGTACGGCTGCCTGGTGGGCGGACCGAACTCGATCGTGAAGGTAGACCTGGCAACGGGAGAGACTGTCGGAACGATCGGCGGCGACTTCACGGTGACGAGTCAGCGCGGATTAGGGGCCGACTTTGAAAATGAAGAATTCTATATCGGCGGCTGGAACTCCAACCAGATCTGGCGTACCGACTGGGAAGGCAATACTATCAGCACGTTTGGATTCAGCGGTGTTAGCGGCCTGGCCTGGCATCCTAACGGAGCTGACGGCGAAGGCGGATTGTGGGTGATCGTGAATGCGGCCACGGACAATGTGACCGAAGTGGATCCGAACAACGGCTGGGCGACGGT
This sequence comes from Bacteroidales bacterium, assembly GCA_017991835.1. Lineage (GTDB taxonomy): Bacteria > Bacteroidota > Bacteroidia > Bacteroidales > JAGOPY01 > JAGOPY01. The sequence goes on from JAGOPY010000004.1 coordinate 136,571, forward strand.
CATGGCGTTTGTGATGCCGGATGACCAGGGTTATTCGGGCGCGGGCCTGGAGATCAAGAACAGCGGCGAATATGCCGGATACCTGTGGATCCCCAACCAGAGCACCAATACGGTTTACCTGGTGGAAGCCGAAGAGCTGAATATAGGACCGTCGTATGAATTACCGGAGAACATCCTGGGCTACAATGTATACCGCGACATGGAGTTTGTGGCTTACACGGCCCATACCCCGCAAGAGGAATACGTGATGCAGGGTTATGTCGACGAGAACCTGGATCCGGGTATCTACATGTACTCGGTGACAGCGGTTTACGACCTGGCCCGTTACGGGTTCCCGGGAGAGACCGGTGAAAGTATGCATGAAGGGCCGGTGGAAGTGGTGGTTGACTATTGCTTTGAACTGGAATTCATGGAAACCTGGAGCCTGGGTAACTTTGACGACAACAACTGGCTGACCGACGGTTCGAACTGGTCGATCAACGGCCAGGAAGGCAACCCGGAACCGGTGGCTGAGTTCACCTGGGATCCGATCCTGACCAACTATGCGGTGAACATGGAAAGCTTCCCGCTGTGTGCCCAGGGCCTGACCGAAGGCGCCATCTGGCTTGACTTCGATCTGAAACTGGAATCGGTACAGCCGACCGGCATGGAGATGATGAATGTCCAGGTATGGAACTGGGACAGCAAAGTCTGGTCGACTGTGGCTACCTACAGCAATGTGGATGGCAGCTTTGACTGGATGAGCGAGCACCTGAATATCAAGTCACAGGCGATGGATAAAGTGTTCAAGATCAGGTTCCAGGCAGCTGGCGCCAACTCACTGGACATTTTGAGCTGGTTTGTGGACAATATCCATGTGTACCGTGCCTGCGACGGAGTGACCGAGTTGACGGCAGATGTAAACGATCTCCAGTTAGCTATTGAGTTGAACTGGATCGGACCGACAACCCCCGAGGTTGATATCTGGATCCACTGGGATGACGGCGTGTTCAGCGGCACCTCCATTGGAACGGGAGAAGCGGTGCAGTTTGATGTAGCGCACCGTTGGGAACCTGCACAGATGATCGAATGGGAAGGCGCCTCGGTAACCGAGATCGCGTTTGTCCCGGCCGAAGCCCAGTGTTCCTACTATGTAAGGGTATGGATCGGCGCAGGCGCTGCCAACCTGGTTGCAGACCAGCTGGTGAACAGCCCGGTGATCGGCGAGTGGAACTACGTGACACTGGCTACCCCGGTACCGATCGATATCACCCAGGAACTGTGGATTGGCTACTATGTTGACGCCCAGACCGGTTACCCGGCAGGATGCGACGACGGACCGGCCATCGACGGCTACGGCAACATGATGAACTTCGGCGGCTGGCAGACCCTGCTGCAGATCAACCCGGAACTGGATTACAACTGGAGCATTGCCGGCCATCTGCAGACGTTAACAGGGGTGGTCATGCCCATCGGCAAGACGGCCACACCGAATACCAACAGCGGTCTGAGCCTGGCCACAAACCCGGTACAGATGAGCCAGAAGGTGTTTGCTCCGGCCAACGGCGGCAGGGACCTGGCAGGATATAACATTTACCGCAGCGCTGACTACGGCGAATACATCCTGCTGGATTTCACCACCGAAATGACCTACCTCGACAACTACGACGGACTGGTGGCCGGTACGATGTACTGCTACATGGTGACCGCCGTATGGCAGGGTGAAACCGGAGATGTATGCGAAAGCGCATTCTCCGAAACAGCCTGTGAATTCTACACCAGCATTGGAGACAATGACGGCGCTGCAGCAAGCTTCAGCCTCTACCCGAACCCGGCCGACGATCATGTGTTCATCACCACGACCGACGAACTGAAACGGGTAACGGTGTACAATGCGCTGGGCCAGCTGGTGGTCGACGAGATCACCACGGGCAAACAGTACGAACTGGCTACGGCGAGCTACACGATCGGCGTGTATATGATACGCGTCGAGACGGCAGCCGGTGTAACCACCCGCACGCTGACCATCCAGAGATAGTATCACAGGAAATCTGATAATATCAAGGCCGGTTACTCAGGTAGCCGGCCTTTTTTTTTAATTTTTATCGGATGCAACCTTTTGCGAAAAAATAATGTCTTACATTTGCAAACTTATTGTAGGCGTTGGGAAAAATATCAATTAAGTGATTTCCGGCACTATAGTTATATTTTGTGTATGAAACATTTGCGATTGGCTTAATGATTTTAAAGTTGAATAATTGAGTCAAAAGCAACATTTTACTAACTTAACTTAATAAATTTTATGCGAAACACTACGAAGAACTGGCTATGGAAAGCCTTATTGCTATCCATGGCACTCTTTTTAGGGATTTCCTCGATGACCTGGGCTCAGGGCAAAAAGGCTCCCGAAAAAGATCCTTCCACAATCACCATCGTTCCGATGACCGATGAAAGCGGCGGCAGAGCGGTTGGTGACAACTGTACAGATCCGATCGTTGTGAGTATTCCTTCGGCATTACCTTACAGTAATGCGAATTATACTTGCGGTCGGGGCAATACGTATTCACTTCCTTCATCCGAGTGTATGTCTTATTACACTTCCGGAGAGGATTTGATTTACAGGCTTGATGTCAGTGTCAATACGACTGTTACGCTGACGATGAACCCGGGACCGACTTCCTATCCTGGAATGGGAATATTCTCAGGATGTCCTGCGGTTGGCAATTGTATTGCTGCTGCTACCAATTATGCAGCCGTACCTCTTGAAATTTCAGGAGTGAACCTGGTTGCCGGAAATCAATACTATGTGATGATTGATACGTGGGCTTCACCGACGTGTATCCCGTCGCTGACTTTCAGCATCGTCGGAGTAACACCTCCGCCACCCCCACCTCCGGGAAGTTGCGATTATACCATCAGCCTTTATGATTCTTATGGAGATGGCTGGAATGGATGCAAGCTCGATGTTCTCGTCGATGGAGTTGTCAGATTAAATGACATTACCCTCGCCAGCGGTTACGGCCCTGCAACCTTTACATTTCCTACCAACACCGGTGCTGTGATTACTACACAGTTCACTATCGGCTCATGGGCTAGCGAACCTTATTATTATATTTATAACAATTCCGGCCAGCAAGTATGGTATGCCCCGGCAGGCAATTCTTCAGGCCCGGCGAACATCTTACCCGGTCAGCTTTATGGAAACTGCCCGTTACCTCCGGGTGATGTCGAAGGTTATGTGTTTAACTATGATGGTCTTGCTATTTCAGGGGCTACGATAGCCGTTGAGGATGGGCCGTCTACTACCTCAGGCCCCGATGGTTCTTACCTTCTCACAGGTATCCCTGCCGGAGATGTGGCTATTTCGTGTGGTAAAGCGGGTTATAATATTACTACCGATATTGTTACGATCATCGAACTTGATGTTGTAACACATAACTTTACCCTGACCCAACCCAATATGATCGTAAATCCGCTCTATATTGAGGAGACCCTCAATCCGGGCGAATACTTTACAACTTCATTGAATGTTCTCAATAACGGTAACGGCCCATTAGGCTGGACTGCCGAAGTTGTCTATCCGGAAGTTGATTACGTGCCGGCTCCGACAGTAGAACCGAACGGTAGCGCAGCTATCGGTTACGGTGAAGCTACAGGCGATGGCAACCGTGACCTGCTCATGTGCCCCGAAGGCAGCCTGTTCAGCATCCCGGTTGTGGGTACGACCAATGCTTATACCAGCACAGCCAGTGCCGGTTATAAATGCTACCAGAGCTTCGGCGATGTCGAAAGCCCGATTTCCACCGTTACTTTCTGGGGTTGTTTCTCGAGCGGTACTTTACCGACGACTCCCGGAAACTTTACCATTGAGTTCTATACCGGTTCAACGCCCTCAACCCTGGTTTATGGTGAAACCCAATCATTGGTAGCGGTCAATACCGGCCAGTTATTGCTGGGTAGCTATCAGATCGGTGTCTTTACAGCTGTTCTTGCAAGCCCGGTTGACCTGGAAGCAGGTTGGTTATCCGTACAGTGGCAGTCATCCCCGACTTTCTACTGGGAAAATACCACTGCTGGCGCTGGATATCCGGCTTACCAGAATTCCACTTCACTGCCTGAAAGACTGGCAATGTGTCTGGCTGGCGGCGGCGCTGCCGGTGGCTGGCTGACCATGGATTACTACGAAGGTGAAGTCCCTGCATTTGGTGGCGTGGATAATATCCCCACCCATCTGAACGCTGCCGGAACACAGCCCGGCGAAGTTTATACCGCTGATATCGTCTTTACCTCCACTCCGTTTGTCGGTGAAATTACTGTTCCGGTGACCATGATCATCATGGGCAACGAACTGGTAGCTCCCGATAACCTGGAAGTTGTCCTGGCCAATGATGTTACCGGACTGGTAAACCTCACCTGGACCTGGGACGGCGATGCCTTCCAGTTCTTCCTGATCAAACGCAATGGTGTTATTGTCGGAACAACGACCAATACCTATTTTAATGATATTCTTCCCGATTATGGCGAATTCTGCTATACGGTTCAGGCCGTGTACGACGAAGGCGCTACTTCACCGGCCGGTCCTGAGTGTATCGAATGGCCCAACCCGGTCCTTTTTGTAAACCCGGATGATCTGCACGGATGGGTATGGCAGGGCTTTACAGTCGATGTATACACCACAATCTCCAACCTGGGAGAAGGAACCCTGGCGTTCACCTTCCCGGAATGGGCAGCTTTATCACTCCTCAACGACCCGACGGTAGAAAAGAACATGCCGGGCACTCCGTATGCCAACCGTGAGCAGGAAATCGCCAAAGACGACGAGAGCCTCGATGGTACCGGTTACCCGATCGTTCTGGGCGCCGGCGGACCGGATGACTTCGGTTATGTATGGATCGACAGCGACGAAACAGGTGGACCTTCATTCAACTGGATCGACATTACAGCTACCGGAACCGCCGTATCAACCTCCACCCTGGGAGACGACGGTAAGGTAGGTCCGTTCAACCTGGGCTTCCCGTTTGAATATTACGGAGAAGAAAAAACCCAGTTCTGGATTGCCTCCAACGGTGCTGTTTGCTTCACCTCAGCATACCATACCTATTCTAATACAGGGATCCCGACGAACAACAGTTCGTATGTTGACTTTATCGCCCTGTTCTGGGATGACTTGTATTCAACCTATGCAGGAACCGCTATCTATTACCAGAATTTTGCCGACTACACCGTTGTCCAGTGGAATGACGCCCAGCGTTTATCCTATAGCGGATATACGATGGATATGCAGGCAATCCTTTACAAGAACGGAAAAATCAAAGTTCAGTATAAGGACATTACTTCTGGCTTCATCCTGAACAGCGCCACCATTGGACTTCAGTCCAGCGATCCTGGCCTGGGCCTGCAGGTTTCATACAACACGACCTATGTCCACAATAACCTGGCTATTCTGTATAGCTTACCGGCCGACTTCATTATCGATGTTCAACCGGCATTCGGAACCATCGCCGAAGGCGAATCCCGTGAAATCACGATCACCTATGATTCACAGGATTACGAACCGGGTGACTATACCCAGGAACTGCTGCTCGAATCGAATGATCCGAACAATGCAGAATACATTATTATGAATACGATGCATGTCTACGTTCCCGCCCAGTTTGCCGGACAGGTTATCGACAACGATAACGGTGATCCGCTGGTAGGTGTGAAGGTTACAGCAGGACAATATCAGACTACGACCAACGACGAAGGTAATTACAGCCTGTATGTCGACCAGGGCGAATACGATGTGGTATTCGAGAAACTGGGATACATGACGGTTACTGTTGCCGATACGTTTGCTCTGGCCGGAATCGTTACTCCTATCAACATTGGAATGTGGGACAACAACTACGCTCCGGGCATGGTTCACGCTGAAGTGATGGACAATGACACCTGGTGCGAAGTGACATGGACGCTGCCCAATGGTCCTTACGAAATCACTATGGACGACGGCGAAGCCGATGATTATTTCATCTATGCCAATGCCGGTGGAATGAACGCTGTTAAATTCACTCCGACGGGTTACCCGGCAACAGTGATCGGCGGCCAGTTCTATGTAGGCGATGGCAACTTCCCGGGACCGTTCATCGGCTCGATGTTCAGCGTAGCTATCTTTGATGATGACGGCGCGAACGGACTTCCGGGCACTATGCTCGATTCCAACTCGGTTACCGTTAACAACTACGGATGGGTCAGCCTCGACTGGATGAATGCTACCATTGAGGATGGCAGCTTCTACCTGGCCATGATCCAGACTGCCGCATCTCCGTTCTCGGCACCGATCGGCGTGGATACCGACAACCCGACCTACTTCCGCAGCTACAGCTTCCTCGTCGGTGCACCCGACTGGATCCTCAGCCCGCTGCAGGACTTCATGATCCGCGCATGGATCGTGGGAGCAGAAGGTGACATGATGGCCAACAATGCCAAAGGTGAGTGGAAAGCCACCCCGAGGGTACCGGCTATCTGGACCAACTATGCAGCCACAGCCAGTGGCACACTGCCCAGAATCCTTCCCGGCTATGAGCGTAACGACGTTCAGATCAAAGCCGTTCAGGGAATGGCCAACCGCGATGTGACCAACTACCGCGTCGCCCGCTACTCGCAGTTTGATCCGAACGGCTCACCGGCCGCCGGAACACTGACTGAGCTGGCCACGACTGCCAACCAGTTCTATAACGACAATGCCTGGGCCGGCCTTCCGATGGGTTGGTATGCCTATGGCGTGAAAGCCCTCTATACCAGCGGACTTTATTCGAACTATACGATCTCCAATATCGTCGGCCACCTGATGGATTACCAGGTGACGGTGAACTGTGAACTCTCCACCGGCCTTGAGCCTGTCAACGTTGAAGTAACCCTCCAGGGTCTTGAGTGGCCTTACGAGACCTACTTCGCTGTTACTCCGGCCAGCGGCACCGTGGTGTTCGAATCAGTTTGGAGAGGACATTATGATATTACCGCCTACAAGATCGGTTATGATGTGTACAAGATCAACAATGCTTTTGTCAATGCTGACAAGGTATACAATATCATGCTGAGCGAGAAGAAGTACCCGCCGACTTGCCTGGTTGTGGATCCGGTATCGCTGGAAGCCACCTGGTGTGAGCCTCTGCGGACAGCACTCGAAGAAAACTTCGAAAGCGCTTTATTCCCGCCGGCCGGCTGGCAAGTCCTGTCACAGGGCGAAGGCGGCTGGGTACGCACCGACGACGGCAGCAGCGGTTCCTGGACGATTCCGACCTGGGACAGCTACTATGCTGTAGCCAATGACGATGCAGCCGGATCGGACAACGACGGATGCTGCGACTATCTGATTACCCCTCCGTGTGATATGAGGGAAAGCGAAGGCTATGTGCTGAGCTTCAACAGCTACTATGACGGTCTATACGGCCAGCTGGCGTTTGTGGAATACTCCGTCGACGGCGGCGCGACCTGGGAAGTTCTCAGTCAGATGATGCCTGGAACAAGCTGGACCGATCAGGAAATTGACCTGGCGGCCTTCAGCGGCCTGGCAGGACCTGCCAATGTGTGGTTTGCCTTCCATGCGGATGATGCAGGCGAATATGCTTCGGGCTGGGCGATCGACAATGTGTTGGTCCAGGTACCGGCTCCGGCAGCAAACTACATCGACTTCTGGGTGTTCCTCGACAATGCGTTTAAGGGAGTAACCACCGAGACCAACTGGAACTATGCCCCGCTGTGGTATGGCCAGACTTACACGGCTGGTGTTGCCGCTCGTTATACCAGCGGACTGTCAGCAAAAGACACCTATACGTTCTTCTGCGAATACCTGTTCCCGCCCGACAGCCTGGAAGGCTTTGCACCGGACGATGCAGCCATCCTGACCTGGTGGCCTCCGCTGGAATACTGGCCGGTAATGGCCACGGCCGGCAACGGACCACTTTACAGCAAGAGCGAGATCAACTTTGTAGCCGGCGAGGTTGCCAATAAGGAAGCCATCAGCCGCCAGGGTGCTACTGACGTAATCGTCAGCGAAACCGGAACACGTGATGTGGGTGATGTGATCCTGTCATTCCCTGCTCCGAGCCCGATCGGCTTATGCTGGGGTATCTGCGACGACGGTGAGAACCTGTGGATCAGCGACCCGAACGTAAGTGCAACGGTGATCTATCAGGTTGACTATGAAGGAGTAAATACCGGTAACACGATCACCATCAGCCAGGGACAGAGCTGGGTAGGCGATATGGCCTCCGACGGCGAATTCCTGTATGGCTGCCTGGTGGGCGGTTCAAATGCCATTGTAAAGGTTGACCTGGCTACGGGAGAAACTGTCGGAACCATTGGTGGTGACTTTACAGTGACTTCACAGCGTGGACTTGGTGTTGACTTTGTCAATGAAGAATTCTATATCGGCGGCTGGAACTCCAACCAGATCTGGCGTACCGACTTTGAAGGAACAACGATTTCGACCTTTGGATTCAGTGGCGTTAGCGGTCTGGCATGGCATCCCAATGGAGGCCCCGATGCCGAAGGCGCACTGTGGGTGGTGGTTAACGCTGCTACAGATAACGTGACCGAAGTCGATCCGAACAACGGCTGGGCTACGATCCAGGCATTTGTGATGCCGAACGACCAGGGTTACTCGGGTGCCGGTATGGAAATTAAGATTTCCAACCCCGACGGAGGAGCGCTGTGGATTTGTAACCAGAGCGACAACACGATTTACCTGGTTGATACCGAAGAGCTTCTGAATATTGGACCTGTTGCCGGCTTGCCGGAGAACATCCTGGGTTACAATGTATACCGCGACATGGAGTTTGTGGCTTACACAGCCCATACCCCGGAAGAGGAATACGTGATGCAGGGCTATGTGGAAGAGAACCTGGAACCGGGTATCTACCAGTATACTGTTACTGCTGTTTACGACCTGGCCCGTTACGGGTTCCCGGGAGAAACCGGCGAAAGTATGCATGAAGGACCGGCCGAAGTAGTGGTTGACTACTGCTATGAGCTCGAATTCATGGAAACCTGGAGCCTGGGTAACTTTGACGACAACAACTGGCTGACCGACGGATCAAACTGGTCGATCAACGGACAGGAAGGCAATCCGGAACCGGTGGCTGAGTTCACCTGGGATCCGATCCTGACTAACTACACCATGAATATGGAAAGCTTCCCGCTGTGTGCCCAGGGTATGACCGAAGGAAGGATCTATCTTGACTTCGATCTGAAACTGGAATCAGTTCAGCCGACAGGCATGGAGATGATGAATGTCCAGGTATGGAACTGGGACAGCAAAGTCTGGTCGACGGTAGCAACCTACAGCAATGTGGATGGCAGCTTTGACTGGATGAGCGAACACCTGGATATCAAGTCGCAGGCGATGAACAAAGTGTTCAAGATCAGGTTCCAGGCTACTGGCGCCAACTCGATCGACATTTTAAGCTGGTTCGTTGACAATATCCATGTCTATCGCTCATGCGACGGTATTACTGAACTGGACGCTCAGGCTGATGGAAACCTCTCTGGAATCGAGCTGACCTGGGTTGGCCCGGATCTGGATATCGTAGATGAATGGATCCACTGGGACGACGGCGTGTTCAGCGGCACATCCATTGGAACCGGCGAAGCGGTACAGTTTGATGTAGCGCACCGTTGGGAACCTGCACAGATGACCGAATGGGAAGGCGCCTCGGTAACCGAGATCGCATTTGTCCCGGCCGAAGCCAATTGTGCATACTACGTAAGGGTATGGATCGGCGCAGGCGCTGCCAACCTGGTTGCAGACCAGATGGTACCCAGCCCGGTGATCGGTGAGTGGAACTATGTGACACTGGCCACCCCGGTACCGATCGATATCACCCAGGAGCTGTATATTGGCTACTATGTTGACGCCCAGACCGGTTACCCGGCAGGATGCGACGACGGACCGGCTATCGACGGCTACGGCAACATGATGAACTTCGGCGGCTGGCAGACCCTGCTGCAGATCAACCCGGAACTGGACTACAACTGGAACATTACGGGCCACCTGCAGACGGTAACCGGCGCAGTGATGCCGATGAGCAAGACGGTAACCCCAAGTGCCATCAACGGACAGAGCCTGGCCACGAGCCCGGTTCAGATGAGCCCGAAGATGTTTGCCCCGGCTAACGGCGGCAGGGATCTGGCTGGATTCAATATCTACCGTGCTATCGAAGGCGGTGAATACACACTGCTTGATTTCACCACTGAAATGTCCTATGTTGATACGGATGAGGATCTGGTAATCGGTACAATGTACTGCTACATGGTGACCGCCGTATGGCAGGGCGAAACCGGAGATGTTTGCGAAAGCGCATTCTCGGAAGTTGCCTGCGAACTGTGGACCAGCATTGGCGACAATGACGGCGCTACAGCAAGCTTTAGCCTCTACCCGAACCCGGCCAGCGAATATGTTACCATCACCACTTCAGGCGACCTGAAACGGGTGACAGTATACAACGCACTGGGACAGCTGGTGGTTGATGAGATCATCACCGGCAAACAGTATGAACTGGCTGTGTCAAGCTACACGATCGGCGTGTATATGGTACGCGTTGAAACCGAAGCTGGCATTACCACCCGTACACTGACCATCCAGAGATAATATCACAGGATAACTGATAATGAAAGGCCGGCCTCGCCGGCCTTTTTTTTTTGTGGCATGCAACTGATTACATAAAATAATTGTCTTATATTTAACACGTCTTGATGGAATTAATATGTATGGAGTGCCAACTCTAATATTAACCTAATAAAAATGCCATGAAAAATTTTACTAAATTTTTAACAGCGGTTGCATTATTGCTTTTGATGCTTCCGCTAAAACCTTTTGCACAGTATACGGATAATTTCGAGTCGTATACTGTCGGAGGTTACATTGCAGCCCAGAATCCGACCTGGTGGACAACCTGGTCGAACCTTCCCGGATCTGCGGAAGACGGGCAGATTTCTACCGATTTTGCCAGTAGCCCGACAAAATCAGTCCTGGTCGATTTGAATCCGGGCGCTACAGACCTGGTTCTTAAACTGGGGAATAAAACCTCAGGTGTCTGGGAGGTTAATTTCGATTATTATGTTCAGACTGGATATTCTGGCTATTATAATATCCAGCATCATGAAACGCCCGGTATTCAATGGGCATTTGAAATCTATTTTCATACAAACGGCACAGGAAATCTTTATGCCGGCAGTTCAACCCCAATTACATTTACTTATCCGAAAAATACATGGTTCCCGGTTGTGAACCATATAGACCTTAATGCCGATCTCATTACCTTATATATTAATGGAACGGCAATTTATACCTGGCCATTTCACTATACATCTTATTCCACCACTGGTATTAACCAGCTTGGGGGAGTGGATTTCTTTGCCGGCGCCGAAGGTACCGATACACCCAAAGCCTATTTTGATGATGTGGAATTTATCAATGTTGTCCCTCCGGATAATTTCGTTGAAATAGGTACCGGTACAGGTTATGGCTCCTATCCGGCTTACTATGGCCCCTGGGGCAATTACTGGGAAAATTGTCATACGCAACAACTCTACCTGGCCTCAGAGCTTGGCTCTCCGACTGGAAAGAAGTTTACCAAACTTGCCTGGAATTTTCAGCAAATCCCTACAGGGAACAAATATCTGAATAATGTTATAATCCTGATTAAGGAGACCACCGCTACTTCATTGACGGCAGGTGCATATGCAGATATGACCGGCGCAACGCAGGTTTTCTCTGCATCTTCCTATACTCCTGCTACCGCTACAGGATGGCAGATTTTAGATATTGCCGATTTTGAATGGACAGGTACCTCCAACCTGATCGTTGATATCTTGTGGGGAGATAATGGCTATTATACCAGCCCTTATTTCAGGACATATAAGACAGCCGGTTCAGGGACCAGAACTCTTATCGGCTATGCCGACTCAGAAACACCACCCAACTACGACGGTGCAACGACCGATTATGATAATATGCGCTGGTATTGGGAGCCGCTGCTTCCTCCCGGGAATATTGAAGGATATGTCTTCAATTATGACGGCCTGAGCATCTCAGGCGCCACCGTTGCCGTAGCTGGCGGCCCATCGACGACTTCAGAGGCTAATGGTCATTATTTGTTAACGGGAGTCTCTGCCGGTGACCGTACGGTGGTTTGTAATAAACCGGGATACAATACTGCTTCGGTAGTCCTTAATGTCATTTCCAATCAGACTGTGCAGTATGATTTCATTTTGACTCAACCCAGTATGGTTATCAATCCTCTCTTTATCGAGGAGACGCTTAATCCCAATGAGTATTTCACGACTTCTCTCAATGTGCTGAATAACGGAAACGGGCCTCTGCACTGGGAAGCCGAGATCGTTTACCCGGAAGTGGATTATGTGCCGGCTCCCCCGGTAGAGCCGAACGGCAATGCTTCCATAGGCTACGGCGAGGCGACGGGCGACGGTGTCCGCGACCTGCTGATGTGCCCCGAAGGGAGCCTGTTCAGCATCCCGGTGGTTGGAACGACGAATGCTTATACCAGTACCGCCAGCTCGGGCTATAAATGCTACCAGAGCTTCGGCGGCGTGGAGAGCGCTATTTCCACTGTTACTTTCTGGGGCTGCTTCTCCAGCGGCACCTTGCCGACGACCCCGGGTAACTTCACGATTGAATTCTATGAGGCCGGTGGTTCTCCCGGAGCCCTTGTTTATGGTGAGACGCAGTCATTGGTGGCCGTCAATACCGGGCAATTGCTACTTGGCAGTTACCAGATCGGCGTATTCACCGCCGTTTTAGCGAGCCCGGTTGACCTGGAAGCGGGTTGGTTGTCGGTCCAGTGGCAGGCATCCCCGGTCTTCTACTGGGAAAATACTACTGCCGGCGCCGGATTCCCCGCCAGGCAGAATTCGACTGCTCTTTCGGAAAGACTGGCCATGTGTTTGGCTGGTGGTGCAGGTGCCGGAAGCTGGTTGACAATGGATTTCTATGAAGGCGATGTGCCCGGCTTTGGTGGCGTGGATAATATCCCGACGCACCTGAATGCCGCCGGAACCCAACCCGGCGAAGTCTATACCGCCGATGTGGTGTTCACCTCGACTCCTTTTGTCGGAGAGATCACCGTACCGGTGACCATGATCATCATGGGCAACGAATTGATAGCCCCGGATAACCTGGTTGTAACCCTGACCAACGATATCACCGGGCAGGTGAATATCACCTGGACCTGGGACGGCGACGCCTTCCAGTTCTTCCTGCTGAAACGCGACGGAGTCATTATCGGGACCACGACCAACCTGTGGTTCAATGATATCCTGCCGGATTATGGCGAATTCTGCTATACGGTACAGGCCGTTTATGACGAAGGCGCCACATCACCGGCGGGCCCGGAATGTGTGGAATGGCCAAACCCGGAGATTTTTGTGGACCCGATGGCCCTGGAGGGCTGGGTATGGGTCGACCACCAGGTGACGGTCTATACGACGATCACCAACACGGGTGTTGGAACCTTATATTATGAGTTCCCCGATTTCATCGGAACGATGACCAATGATACGCGCGCATACTGTGCCGGCAGCGGCGGATGCGACGAGTACATTTCGAAGGTGGAATTCAACACGATCAACCAGTCGTCGGCCTGCAGCGGCTATGCCAACTATACCAACGTGATGACGGAAGTGGAAGCCGATGAGACCTATCAAATAAAAGTGACGGTGGGCAACCTGTATTCGGGCGACATCGTAGGCGTGTGGGTCGACTGGGATCAGGATGAAGAATTCGATGAGGCACTGGTACAGCTGACCGGATCAGGGAGCCTTTATTCTGGCAACATCACGGTACCGGAAGACGCCGAGGGCGGTCCGACGCGTATGCGCGTTCGTTTGCAGTACTACGGCACCTTGCAGCCGTGCGGCACGACCAGCTACGGTGAGGTGGAAGATTACACCCTGGATGTTCAATCGGGCTTTATCATCGCGGTTGAGCCGAACTTCGGGACGATTGCCTCGGGCGAATCGCAGGTGGTAGCCATTACATATTCTGCGGAAGGCTATGATCCGGGCACCTATACCCAGGAACTGCTGCTGAACAGCAACGACCAGGATGAACCCGAGCTGATCATCGACAACACGATGCATGTATACATGCCGGGCCAGTTTGCCGGTATGGTTCATGACAACGACGACGGTTCACCGCTGAACGGGGTGACCGTAACGGCCGGTCCGTTCCAGACCACGACCAATGAGGACGGTATGTACAGTTTGTATGTCGACCAGGGAGAATACGATGTGGTGTTCCAGAAGATCGGCTATATGGCGGTAACGGTTGCCGACACATTTGCTTTGGCGGGTATCGTCACCCCGATCAACATCGGCATGTGGGATGCCAATTATGCCCCGGGCTGGGTGTTTGCCGAAGTAATGGACAATGACACCTGGTGCGAAGTGACCTGGTCATTGCCGGAAGGCCCCTATGAAATCGCCATGGACGACGGCGAAGCGGATGATTACTTCATCTATGCCGGGATCGGCGGTATGAACGCGGTTAAATTCACCCCGACGGGATACCCGGCGACGGTGATCGGCGGACAGTTCTATGTAGGCGACGGCAACTTCCCGGGCCCGTTCATCGGCTCGATGTTCAGCGTAGCGATTTACGATGATGACGGCGCGAACGGACTTCCGGGCACCCGGCTCGACTCCAACTCGGTGACCATTAACAACTACGGATGGGTGAGCCTGGATTGGTTGAGCGGAACGATTGAAGACGGCAGTTTCTACCTGGCGATGATCCAGACAGCAGCTTCTCCGTTCTCGGCGCCGATCGGCGTGGATACCGATAACCCAACCTATTTCCGCAGCTACAGCTGGTTGCCGGGCGCGCCCGACTGGGTACTGAGCCCGCTTCAGGACTTCATGATCCGTGCATGGGTCGTAGGACCGGAAGGCGACATGATGGCCAACAATGCCAAAGGCGAGTGGAAAGCCATCCCGAGGGTACCGGCCATCTGGACCAACTATGCAGCAACGGCCAGTGGCACCCTGCCTAAGATCCTTCCCGGCTATGAGCGCAACGACGCCCGTATCAGGGGCGTACAAGGCATGAGCAACCGTGATGTGACCAACTACCGCGTGGCCCGCTACTCGCAGTTTGACCCGAACGGCTCACCGGCCGCCGGAACACTGACCGAGCTGGCAACGACTGCCAACCAGTTCTATAACGACAATGCCTGGGCGGGCCTTCCGATGGGATGGTATGCCTATGGCGTGAAAGCCCTCTACACGAGCGGACTGTATTCGAACTATACGATCTCCAACATCGTCGGCCACCTGATGGATTACCAGGTGACGGTGAATGTGACGCTGTCGACCGGACTGGAACCGAGCAACGTAGAGGTAACCCTGAAAGCCCTGGAATATCCTTATGAGGATTTCTTTGCCGTGACCCCGGCCAGCGGCACCGTGGTGTTCGACATGGTATGGAGAGGCCATTATAATGTATGTGCCTATAAGATCGGATATGATGAGTATTGCATTGATAATGCCTTCATTAACTCCGATAAAGTATACAACATTATGCTGGGCGAGAAGAAGTACCCGCCGACATGCCTGTATGTAGATCCGGTGTCGGTGGTAGCCACCTGGTGTGAGCCTCTGCGCACGGCTATTGAGCAGGACTTCGAAGATGCAGTGTTCCCGCCGGCCGGCTGGCAAGTCCTGTCACAGGGTGAAGGCGGCTGGGTACGCACCGACGACGGCAGCAGCGGTTCCTGGACGATTCCGGCCTGGGACAGCTACTATGCTGTAGCCAATGACGATGCAGCCGGATCGGACAACGACGGATGCTGCGACTACCTGATCACTCCTCCGTGTGATATGCGGGAAAGCGAAGGCTATGTGCTGAGCTTCAACAGCTACTATGACGGTCTTTACGGCCAGCTGGCGTTTTTGGAATACTCCATCGACGGCGGCGCGACCTGGGAAGTTCTCAGCCAGATGATGCCGGCCACAGGCTGGACCGATCAGGAGATCGACCTGGCGGCCTTCAGCGGCCTGGCAGGACCTGCCAATGTGTGGTTTGCCTTCCATGCGGATGATGCAGGCGAATATGCTTCGGGCTGGGCGATCGACAATGTGTTGGTCCAGGTACCGGCTCCGGCAGCAAACTACATCGACTTCTGGGTGTTCCTCGACGATGCGTTCAAGGGAGTCACCACCGAGACTACCTGGAACTATGCCCCGTTGTGGTATGGCCAGACTTACACGGCCGGTGTTGCAGCACGCTATACCAGCGGACTGTCAGCCAAAGACACCTATACGTTCTTCTGCGAATACCTGTTCCCGCCCGACAGCCTGGAAGGCTTCGCACCGGACGATGCAGCCATCCTGACCTGGTGGCCTCCGCTGGAATACTGGCCGGTGATGGCCACGGCCGGCAACGGACCGCAATACAGCAAGAGCGAGATCAACTTTATAGCCGGCGAGGTAGCCAATAAGGAAGCCATCAGCCGCCAGGGCGCCGAGGATGTGATCCTGAGCGAGACGGGCACCCGCGACATTGGCGATGTGGTGCTGAGCTTCCCGTGGACCGGCGGCGGCCTGTGCTGGGGTATCTGCGACGACACCGAGAACCTGTGGATCAGTGACCCGAACGTAAGTGCGACGGTGATCTATGAGGTGGACTATGAAGGGACGGTAACGGGCAACACGATCACCATCAGCCAGGGACAGAGCTGGGTGGGAGACATGGTCTCCGACGGCGAATTCCTGTATGGCTGCCTGGTGGGCGGACCGAACTCGATCGTGAAGGTAGACCTGGCAACGGGTGAGACTGTCGGAACGATCGGCGGCGACTTCACGGTAACGAGTCAGCGCGGATTAGCGGCCGACTTTATCAATGAAGAATTCTATATCGGCGGCTGGAACTCCAACCAGATCTGGCGTACCGACTGGGAAGGGACGACGATTTCGACGTTCGGATTCTCAGGCGTGAGCGGATTGGCATGGCACCCGAACGGCGGCCCGGATAACGGAGCGCTGTGGGTAGTGGTGAACGCTGCTACGGATAACGTGACGGAAGTGGATCCGAACAACGGCTGGGTTACGATCCAGGCGTTTGTGATGCCGAACGACCAGGGTTATTCCGGCGCCGGGATGGAGATCAAGAACAGCGGCGAATATGCCGGATACCTGTGGATCCCCAACCAGAGCACCAATACGGTTTACCTGGTGGAAGCCGAAACACTGGATATAGGCCCGATTTCTGAATTGCCGGAGAACATCCTGGGATACAACGTTTACCGCGACATGGAGTTTGTGGCTTACACGGCCCATACCCCGGAAGAGGAATACGTGGAGCAGGGTTATGTCGACGAGAACCTGGATCCGGGTATCTACATGTACTCGGTGACGGCGGTTTACGACCTGGCCCGTTACGGGTTCCCGGGAGAAACCGGTGAAAGTATGCATGAAGGGCCGGTGGAAGTGGTGGTTGACTACTGCTTTGAGCTGGAATTCATGGAAACCTGGAGCCTGGGTAATTTTGACGACAACAACTGGCTGACCGACGGAGCGAACTGGTCGATCAACGGCCAGGAAGGCAACCCGGAACCGGTGGCCGAGTTCACCTGGGATCCGATTGTGACCAACTACGCGGTAAGTATGGAAAGCTTCCCGCTGTGTGCCCAGGGTATGACCGAAGGCAGGATTTATCTTGATTTCGATCTGAAACTGGAATCAGTTCAGCCGACCGGCATGGAAATGCTGCTTGTCCAGGTATGGAACTGGGACAGCAAGGTATGGTCGACCGTGGCTACCTACAGCAATGTGGATGGCAGCTTTGACTGGATGAGCGAACACCTGGATATCAAGTCGCAGGCAATGAACAAAGTGTTCAAGATCAGGTTCCAGGCTACTGGCGCCAATTCAATTGACATTTTGAGCTGGTTTGTTGACAATATCCATGTGTACCGTGCCTGCGACGGTGTAACTAACCTGGATGCGGAATATAACTATATTTTAAATGGTATTGAACTAACCTGGGAAGGCCCGGATCTGGATATCGTCGACGAGTGGATCCACTGGGACGACGGCGTGTTCAGCGGCACATCCATTGGAACGGGAGAAGCGGTGCAGTTTGATGTAGCTCACCGTTGGGAACCTGCACAGATGACCGAATGGGAAGGCGCCTCGGTAACCGAGATCGCGTTTGTCCCTGCCGAAGCCCAGTGTTCCTATTATGTAAGGGTATGGATCGGCGCTGGCGCTGCCAACCTGGTTGCAGACCAGCTGGTACCCAGCCCGGTGATCGGCGAGTGGAACTACGTGACACTAGCCACCCCGGTACCGATCGATATCACCCAGGAATTGTGGATTGGCTACTATGTTGACGCCCAGACCGGTTACCCGGCAGGATGCGACGACGGACCGGCCATCGACGGCTACGGCAACATGATGAACTTCGGCGGCTGGCAGACGCTGTTGCAGATCAACCCGGAACTGGACTACAACTGGAACATTACGGGCCACTTGCAGACGGTTACCGGCGCGACCATGCCGATGACCAAGTCAGCGACCCCGAACTCCATCAACGGACAGAGCCTGGTAACGAGCCCTGTACAGATGAGCCCGAAGATGTTTGCCCCGGCTAACGGCGGCAGGGACCTGGCTGGCTTTAATATCTTCCGCAATGTTGACGGTGGCGAATATGTACTGATTGCATATATAACGGAAGGGCCTTTCCTGGATGTGAATGTTGAGGTAAATGTCCTATACTGTTATATGGTGACTGTCGTCTGGGAAGGTGAAACAGGAGATATTTGCGAAAGCGCTTTCTCGAACCAAGCTTGTGAGATCATTTTCACAGGAATGAATGACAATCCTTCGAACACAAGCTTCAGCCTCTACCCGAACCCGGCCGACGATCATGTGTTCATCACCACGACCGACGAACTGAAACGGGTAACGGTGTACAATGCGCTGGGCCAGCTGGTGGTCGACGAGATCACCACGGGCAAGCAGTACGAACTGGCTACGGCGAGCTACACGATAGGCGTGTACATGATACGCGTCGAGACGGCAGCCGGAGTAACCACCCGTACGCTGACTATCCAGAGATAATATTATAGTAATCTGACAAATCAAGAGGCTGGCTCATAACAATGAGCAGCCTCTTTTTTATTGGTATTGTGACGATTAAAATTCCGGTTGCGGATCGTCAATTTTTTATAATTAAAAAAATTTTTTTGACCATGCAACCTTTCAAAGTTTAATTTTGTCTTATAATTGCTTTTCGAAAATCCAAGCATGAGAAAATTATGTCTTTTTTTAGGCATTAATTAATACTAACCAAATACATCAAACATGAAAAAAGTTACGCAGTTTCTCATGGTGATGGCGATGTTTCTTGCATTGCTTTCGCCGAATGCCTTTTCTCAAACTTACATTGAGATTGGGAATGGAACTACGTATGGCACTTCTCCCGGTTACTACGGCCCCTGGGGCAATTACTGGGAAAATTGTCATACGCAGCAACTCTATCTGGCCTCGGAACTGGGCGCCCCGACCGGTAAGAAGTTTACCGACCTGGCCTGGAATTTCGAGCGAGTCTCTTCAGGTACTAATAACCACCTGAATAATGTAACTATTCGAATTAAAGAAACAACGCTGACGTCTTTGCCTTCGGGTGCATATATCGATATGACCGGGGCAACGCAAGTATTCTACGCGTCTTCCTTTACGCCAACCACCACTACCGGATGGAAAGTTATTGATATAACTGATTATATCTGGACGGGCACCAATAATATTATTATAGATGTCCTTTGGGGAGATAATGGTTATTGGAATAGTACCTATTACAGAACCTATAAAACCAATGCCGGGTACAACCGCACCATCATTGGCTATGCCGACTCAGAAACTCCGCCTAACTATGACGGTGTTAGTACCTATTATGATAATATGAGATTCTACTGGATCCCGCTTATCCCGCCAGGAAATATAGAAGGGTATGTCTTTAATTACGATGGCCTGAGCATCTCCGGTGCTACCGTGGCAGTGAATGGCGGACCCTCAACGGTAACCAATGCCGCAGGATACTATTACCTTGGAAATGTCAACGGCGGACCGCAAACCGTATATTGCTATAAAGAAGGTTATAATGGAATTACCACTTCCCTCCAGGTTATTTCCAATCAAACCATTCAGCATAATTTTACCCTGACGCAGCCGAGCATGGTGGTGAATCCATTATATGTGGAGCAAACGTTAAATCCGAACGAGTATTACACGTTCTCCATGAACGTTTTAAACAACGGCACAGGCCCGTTGCACTGGGAATCGACGATCAATATGCTGACTATGCCGATCCTGCCGTGCGAGTATTCAATTGCTTTGTACGATACGTACGGAGACGGATGGAATGGAGGTACACTGGATGTTTTGGTGAACGGGGTTGTTGTTCTGGATAACATAACGTTGAGTTCAGGATCAGGCCCGGCGTGGTATTATTTCACGGTAATCAGCGGTGATATGATCACGACCCAGTTTACTGCCGGCTCATGGGCCGGAGAGCCATACTACTATATTTATAATTCAGCAGGCGACCAGGTATGGTATTCACCGCCGGCCAGCGCCGGTCCTCCGAATATCACGGCCGGTCAGCTTTATGCTTCCTGCTCGGGTGGCAGCTGGCTGACGATGGATGATTACAGTGGTGATGTCCCGGGATTTGGTGGCGTGGATAACATCCCGACCCACATGGATGCCGCTAACACCACAGCCGGCGAAATATACACCGGCGAAATCGTTTTCACTTCGACACCGAACGTTGGAACGATCACCGTGCCGGTAACCATGATCATCAGTGGCCCTGCACTGCAGTCACCGGAAAATCTGGAAGCCACACTGGTAAATGATATCACGGGCCAGGTAAGCCTGACGTGGACCTTTGCCGGAGACGTATTCCAGTTCTTCCTGATCAAACGTGACGGCGTGATCATCGGCACAACGACAAACACCAACTATCTGGATATATTACCTGATTTTGGAACCTATTGCTATACGGTACAGGCGGTTTATGACGAAGGAGCTACTTCTCCGGCCGGCCCTGCCTGCGTAGAATGGCCCAATCCGGAGATTTTTGTTAACCCGATGGCCCTCGAAGGATGGGTATGGGTTGACCACCAGGTGACGGTCTATACGACGATCACCAACACGGGTGTAGGTACCTTATATTATGAGTTCCCCGATTTCATCGGAACGATGACCAATGATACGCGTGCCTATTGTGCCGGTAGCGGCGGATGCGACGAGTACATTTCGAAAGTGGAATTCAATACCATCAACCAGTCATCAGGCTGCAGCGGCTATGCCAACTATACCAATGTCAGCACGGAAGTGGAAGCCGATGAGACCTATCAAATAAAAGTGACGGTGGGCAACCTGTATTCAGGCGACATCGTAGGCGTGTGGGTAGACTGGGATCAGGATGAAGAATTCGATGAGGCACTGGTTCAGCTGACCGGATCAGGGAGCCTTTATACTGGCAACATCACGGTACCGGAAGACGCCGAGGGCGGTCCGACGCGTATGCGCGTTCGTTTGCAGTACTACGGCACCTTGCAGCCGTGCGGCACGACCAGCTACGGTGAGGTGGAAGATTACACCCTGGATGTTCAATCGGGCTTTATCATCGCGGTTGAGCCGAACTTCGGGACGATTGCCTCGGGCGAATCGCAGGTGGTAGCCATTACATATTCTGCAGAAGGATACGAACCTGGCGATTATACGGAAGATCTGATCTTGAACAGCAACGACCAGGATGAACCGGAAGTGATCATTGCCAACACGATGCATGTTTACATGCCGGGGCAGTTTGCCGGTATGGTCCATGACAACGACGATGGTTCACCGCTGAACGGGGTGACCGTAACGGCCGGTCCGTTCCAGACCACGACCAATGAAGACGGTAACTACAGCCTTTATGTCGACCAAGGGACTTACGATGTGGTGTTCCAGAAGGTCGGCTACATGACTGTAACAGTTGCTGACACGTTTGCACTGGCGGGTATCGTCACCCCGATCAACATCGGCATGTGGGATGCCAACTATGCTCCGGGTATGGTTCATGCAGAAGTGATGGACAATGACGTATGGTGCGAAATCACCTGGACATTGCCGGAAGGCCCGTATGAAATCACCTATGACGACGGCGAAGCTGACGATTACTTTATTTTTGCCAGCGCCGGTGGTATGAACGCTGTTAAATTTACCCCATCAGGATACCCGGCAACAGTGATCGGCGGCCAGTTCTATGTTGGCGACGGTAGCTTCCCGGGACCGTTCATCGGCACCCAGTTTGGCGTGGCTATCTTTGATGATGACGGCGCTAACGGACTTCCGGGTACTATGCTTGATTCCAACGGCGTTACTGTTAATAACTACGGATGGGTCAGCCTCGACTGGATGAATGCCACCATTGAGGACGGCAGCTTCTACCTGGCCATGATCCAGGTCGGCAGCAATCCGAATGCAGCCCCGATCGGTGTTGATACCGACAACCCGACCTATTTCCGCAGCTATATCTTTATTCCGGGAGCACCCAGCTGGTCGCTTTCACCTATGCAGGACCTTATGATCCGCGCCTGGGTATCGGGACCGGAAGGCGACATGATGGCCAACAATGCCAAAGGCGAGTGGAAAGCCACTCCGAAAGTGCCGGCTACCTGGACCAAATACGCAGCCACAGCCAGCGGCACCCTGCCTAAGATCCTCCCCGGATATGAGCGCAACGACGCCCGTATCCGCCCGGTTATGGGAATGGCTAACCGCGATGTGACCAACTACCGTGTCGCCCGCTACTCGAATTTCGATCCGAACGGCTCACCGGCCGCCGGAACACTGACCGAGCTGGCCACGACCACCAACCAGTTCTATAATGACTATGCCTGGGCCGGCCTTCCGATGGGATGGTATGCTTATGGCGTGAAAGCCCTCTATACGAGCGGACTGTATTCGAACTATACAATCTCCAACATCGTCGGCCACCTGATGGATTACCAGGTGACGGTGAATGTGACACTGTCGACCGGCCTTGAGCCGAGCAACGTGGAGGTGACCCTGAAAGCCAGGGAATATCCGTATGAGGATTTCTTCGCGGTTACTCCGGCCAGCGGCACCGTTGTGTTCGACATGGTATGGAGAGGTCACTATGATGTTTGTGCCTTTAAAATTGGATATGATGAATATTGTATAGAGAATGCTTTCATCAACTCCGATAAAGTTTACAACATCATGCTGAGCGAGAAGAAGTACCCGCCAACATGCCTGGTTGTGGATCCGGTATCGCTGGAAGCCACCTGGTGTGAACCTCTGCGCACGGCTATTGATGAGGACTTCGAAGATGCAGTGTTCCCGCCGGCCGGCTGGCAGATCCTGTCACAGGGTGAAGGCGGCTGGGTACGCACCGACGACGGCAGCAGCGGTTCCTGGACGATTCCGACCTGGGACAGCTACTATGCTGTAGCCAATGACGATGCAGCCGGATCGGACAACGACGGATGCTGCGACTATCTGATCACCCCTCCGTGTGATATGAGAGAAAGCGAAGGCTATGTGCTGAGCTTCAACAGCTACTATGACGGTCTTTACGGCCAGCTGGCGTTTGTGGAATACTCCATCGACGGCGGCGCGACCTGGGAAGTTCTCAGTCAGATGATGCCTGGAACAAGCTGGACCGATCAGGAGATCGACCTGGCGGCCTTCAGCGGCCTGGCAGGACCGGCCAATGTGTGGTTTGCCTTCCATGCGGATGATGCAGGCGAATATGCTTCGGGCTGGGCGATCGACAATGTGTTGGTCCAGGTACCGGCTCCGGCAGCAAACTACATCGACTTCTGGGTGTTCCTTGACAATGCGTTCAAGGGAGTAACCACCGAGACCAACTGGAACTATGCCCCGCTGTGGTATGGCCAGACCTACACTGCCAGTGTTGCTGCACGCTATACCAGCGGACTGTCAGCAAAGGATTATTATACGTTCTTCTGCGAGTACCTGTTCCCGCCCGACAGCCTGGAAGGCTTTGCGCCGGACGATGCAGCCATTCTGACCTGGTGGCCTCCGCTGGAATACTGGCCGGTGATGGCCACGGCCGGCAACGGACCGCAATACAGCAAGAGCGAGATCAACTTTATAGCCGGTGAGGTAGCCAATAAGGAAGCCATCAGCCGCCAGGGCGCCGAGGATGTGATCCTGAGCGAGACGGGCACCCGCGACATTGGCGATGTGGTGCTGAGCTTCCCGTGGACCGGCGGCGGCCTGTGCTGGGGTATCTGCGACGACACCGAGAACCTGTGGATCAGTGACCCGAACGTAAGTGCGACGGTGATCTATGAGGTGGACTATGAAGGGACGGTAACGGGCAACACGATCACCATCAGCCAGGGACAGAGCTGGGTGGGAGACATGGTCTCCGACGGCGAATTCCTGTATGGCTGCCTGGTGGGCGGACCGAACTCGATCGTGAAGGTAGACCTGGCAACGGGTGAGACTGTCGGAACGATCGGCGGCGACTTCACGGTAACGAGTCAGCGCGGATTAGCGGCCGACTTTATCAATGAAGAATTCTATATCGGCGGCTGGAACTCCAACCAGATCTGGCGTACCGACTGGGAAGGGACGACGATTTCGACGTTCGGATTCTCAGGCGTGAGCGGATTGGCATGGCACCCGAACGGCGGCCCGGATAACGGAGCGCTGTGGGTAGTGGTGAACGCTGCTACGGATAACGTGACGGAAGTGGATCCGAACAACGGCTGGGCGACGATCCAGGCGTTTGTGATGCCGAACGACCAGGGTTATTCCGGCGCCGGGATGGAGATCAAGAACAGCGGCGAATATGCCGGATACCTGTGGATCCCCAACCAGAGCGACAATACGGTTTACCTGGTGGAGGCCGAAAACCTGGAAGTTGGACCCGTTGCGGGCTTACCGGAGAACATCCTGGGCTACAATGTATACCGCGACATGGAGTTTGTGGCTTACACGGCCCATACCCCGGAAGAGGAATACGTGATGCAGGGTTATGTCGACGAGAACCTGGATCCGGGTATCTACATGTACTCGGTGACAGCGGTTTACGACCTGGCCCGTTACGGGTTCCCGGGAGAAACCGGCGAAAGTATGCATGAAGGTCCGGCCGAAGTGGTGGTTGACTACTGCTTTGAACTGGAATTCATGGAAACCTGGAGCCTGGGTAACTTTGACGACAACAACTGGCTGACCGACGGCTCGAACTGGTCGATCAACGGACAGGAAGGTAATCCGGAACCGGTGGCTGAGTTCACCTGGGATCCGATCCTGACCAATTATGCTGTGAGCATGGAAAGCTTCCCGCTGTGTGCCCAGGGTATGACCGAAGGCAGAATTTATCTTGACTTCGATCTGAAACTGGAATCGGTACAGCCGACCGGCATGGAGATGCTGCATGTCCAGGTATGGAACTGGGACAGCAAGATTTGGTCGACGGTAGCTACCTACAGCAATGTGGATGGCAGCTTTGACTGGATGAGCGAACACCTGGATATCAAGTCGCAGGCAATGAACAAAGTGTTCAAGATCAGGTTCCATGCTATGGGAGCCAACTCGATCGACATTTTGAGCTGGTTTGTTGACAATATTCACGTATACCGTGCCTGCGAAGGCGTAACGGATCTGACAGCTGCAGCTGATTACAACCAGGGCGGAATTGAACTGAACTGGGTTGGCCCGGATCTGGATATCGTCGACGAATGGATCCACTGGGACGACGGCGTGTTCAGCGGCACCTCCATTGGAACCGGCGAAGCGGTACAGTTTGATGTAGCTCATCGTTGGGAACCTGCACAGATGACCGAATGGGAAGGCGCCTCGGTAACCGAGATCGCATTTGTCCCGGCCGAAGCCAATTGTGCATACTACGTAAGGGTTTGGATCGGCGCAGGCGCTGCCAACCTGGTTGCAGACCAGATGGTACCCAGCCCGGTGATCGGCGAGTGGAACTATGTGACACTGGCCACCCCGGTACCGATCGATATCACCCAGGAGCTGTATATTGGCTACTATGTTGACGCCCAGACCGGTTACCCGGCAGGCTGCGACGACGGACCGGCCATCGACGGCTACGGCAACATGATGAACTTCGGCGGCTGGCAGACCCTGCTGCAGATCAACCCGGAACTGGACTACAACTGGAACATTGCGGGCCACCTGCAGACGGTTACCGGCGCAGTGATGCCGATGAGCAAGACGGTAACCCCGAGTGCCATCAACGGACAGAGCCTGGTAATGAGCCCGGTACAAATGAACCAGAAGGTGTTTGCCCCGGCTAACGGCGGCAGGGATCTGTCGGGATACAACATCTACCGCAGCAAAGACGGCGGAGAGTATGCCCAGATCGATTTCGTCCCGGGCACGGAGCTGACTTACCTGGATACCAGCGAAGACCTGGAATACCTGTCGACCTACTGCTACATGGTTACGGCTGTATGGGCAGGAGAGACGGGAGATGTGTGCGAAAGCGCCTTCTCGGCTGTTGACTGCGATCTGTGGAATAATGTGGGTATCAATGAAGGAGCCAATGGTAGCTTCGGTCTGTACCCGAACCCGGCCGACGATCATGTGTTCATCACCACGACCGACGAACTGAAACGGGTTACGGTGTACAATGCGCTGGGCCAGCTGGTAGTCGACGAGATCACCACGGGCAAACAGTACGAACTGGCTACGGCGAGCTACACGATCGGCGTGTACATGGTACGCGTCGAGACGGCAGCCGGCGTGACCACCCGTACACTGACCATCCAGAGATAATATCACAGGATAACTGATAAATGAAAGGCCGGCCTCGCCGGCCTTTTTTTTCGTCATTATCCGAAAACATGCAACCAATCTTAATTATTTAATGTCTTATCATTGTAACATTAACCTGAAAAATAAGTATATCAGTAAGTCATGCCGCATTATTAATCCGGCTTCTTGAAATGAGGATAACCATTAAAATATCCCTTTTATTTTTGATTATGATCGGACCTGGCCTGTCTGCAGGTCTGGCCTCATCGCGTGCTGATGGCTTTATTTCAGGTTATGTATTTAATTATTATGGTGTTGCAATATCAGGCGCTACCATAGGCAAAGAGAACGGGCCGTTTACAACCTCCGACAACAACGGGTACTATATATTGGACCGTTTACCCGAAGGGGAGCATGATATCGGCTGCGGCAAACCGGGGTACAACTTCTCATGGATTACCGTCACCGTAATTTCTGCTGATACTACCTACCAGAATTTCACCCTCACACAACCGGAAATGGTGATCAATCCTTTACTGATTGAGCAAACCCTTAATCCTGGTGAATATATCACAACATATATCAATATTCTTAATACCGGAACGGGGACATTACACTGGGAATCCGTCATTGATTACTCTGCACAGAGCAGGGAGATCAATTCGGAATGGTTGACCATGGGAAGTTACCAGGGTGATGTTGAGCCGTTTGGCGGCCTGGCCAACGTTCCGGTCTATTTAAATGCAACGGGTTCTGTTTCGGGACAGACCTATTCGGCCGCTATCATGTTTTCTTCGGTCCCGAATGTGGGTAATATTACAGTTCCGGTTACTATGACGGTAATGGGGAATGAGCTGATCCCTCCTGAAAACCTTGAAGTGAGCCTATTAGATAATGTCGATGGAATTGTCGATTTATCGTGGGAATGGAGCGGGGATGCCTTTCAATTTTTCCTGATCCGGCGAAACGGGCAAATTATCGCTACCCCAACACAGACCTCCTTTCAGGATATTCTTGAGAACCATGGAATCTTCTGCTATACGGTTCAGGCTGTTTACCATGAAGGCGTTACATCACCTGCCGGACCTGCATGCATCGAATGGCCCGATCCATTGCTTCAAATAAATCCTGTCGAACTGGAAGGTGCAGTCTGGCCTGGTTATGAGGTGGATGTTTTTACCACTTTGTCCAACCAGGGAGAAGGTACATTGTCGTTTTCCTTTCCTGAATTTGCTGCCCTGGCCCTGGCCGGCAACTCTTCGGTCCGTGGCGCAGGTGGCCCGGATGACTTTGGATATGTCTGGATCGATAACGATGAGCCGGAAGGCCCCTCTTTCAAATTCCTGGATATCTCCACCACCGGAAATCCTGTTTTCGGTATCTCCGACGATAACGTCGTAGGGCCTTTTCCGGTCGGTTTTGATTTTCCGTATTATGGAGAAAATAAAACCCAGTTTTGGATAAATTCAAATGGTGCTGTCGGTTTTACCCCCAATTATATTACCCTGGGAAATACCGGTATTCCAACAAACAGCTCGGTTTACAGGGATTTTATCGCATGGTTGTGGGATGACCTTGTTTTTAT
Source organism: Bacteroidales bacterium (assembly GCA_017991835.1). Lineage (GTDB taxonomy): Bacteria > Bacteroidota > Bacteroidia > Bacteroidales > JAGOPY01 > JAGOPY01. Next base: position 164,964 of record JAGOPY010000004.1, read on the forward strand.
TACCGGTACCAGCCAGGTGTTCTATCAGACGGTGGGTAACAAGCTCTACATCCAGTTTAAGAATATCCAGCATTTTAACCAGGATGATCTCTATATTAATGCCGAAATCATCCTCAATAAAAATGGGAAGATCATTGTTATATATGAAGATATTGATGAAGGTGTGATCCTGAACACCTGCACCGTCGGGCTTCAATCCCATGACCCGGAGGTGGGATTGCAGGTGGCATTTAACCAGGAATATCTTCATGATGACCTGGTTATCCTTTACAGTGTTCCGGCCGATTTTATCACCCAGGTGACTCCGGCCTCCGGTACCATCCCGCAAGGTACTTCAACCGTCGTAACAATTACCTATGATTCAAAGGATTACGGGCCGGGTGCTTATTCTGACGATTTGTTGCTGTTTACCAATGATATCGAAAATGATCAGATGGTATTGGAGAATACCATGTTTGTTTATCTTCCCGGTATTTTCAGCGGTGTCGTCACGGATATGGATAACGATGAACCCCTCAATGGCGTTTCGGTAACTGCCGGACCCTTTCAGACAACGACCGGCGAAAATGGTGAATACACTCTTTTTGTAGATGAAGGAAGGTATGATGTGGTGTTCGGTAAACTGGGCTATATTCCGGTCACGATATATGATACCGCTACCGCTCAGGGAAATATTACCCCGGTTAATACAGGCCTCTGGGACATGAATTATGCCCCCGGATTTGTCAGCGCCTCGGTCAATGCCGGTGAAACCTGGTGCAATGTCGCCTGGAGCCTGCCAAACGGTCCTTATGAAGTGATCATGGATGATGGAGAAGCCGATGATTTTTTCGTTTATGCACAGGCCGGGAGCTGGTCGGCCGTTAAATTTATGCCAACAGGGTATCCGGCCCTGGTCCTGGGAGGAAAGTTTTATGTTGGTGATGGCAGTTTTCCGGGGCCTTTCCTGGGGACCGATTTTGGAGTAGCCGTTTTTGATGATGATGGCGTTGACGGAAAACCCGGCACCATGCTCGATTCTACCGGCGTTACCGTCAATAATTCGGGATGGGTCAGCCTCGACGGATTGAATGTTCTGATTACCGAAGGAAGTTTTTACCTCGCCATGTACCAGGCAGGAAATGTCCCTTTTGCCGCACCCATCGGCATCGATTCCGACAATCCCGTCCAATATCGCAGTTATATCCAATTTCAGGATAATGGATGGATGCTGTCGCCACTCCAGGATTTTATGATCAGGGCCTGGATCTCGGGACCGGAGAATGATATGAAAATGCCCGTTCCGCAGTTATCACTGAAAGCGATCCCCAAAATCCCATCTTCCTGGAATAAATATGCTTATACCAAAAGCGGGAATATCCCTTTACTCGTTCCCGGCTATGAGCGATATGAATTCGAGCTGACCGGTGTGAACAGGCCTGCAGTCAGAGATGTGGTCTCATACCAGGTAGTCCGGTTTTCGGATTTTGATCCCGATCTGCCTCCCCAGACCGGTAATGAAACCATTCTGGATACGCTGACCGACCTGTCGTACCCCGACAGCGCATTTGGGTCATTGCAGCAAGGCTGGTATGCTTATGGGGTCAGGGCATTGTTTACCAGTGGATTGTACTCCGATTTCAGGATTTCCAATACGGTTGGAAGAATGATGGATTGCACCGCCGGCTTTAGTATTTCGCTCAGTACGGGGGAAGAACCTTCCGGAGTGGAAATTTCGATGACCGGGTATGATTTTCCTTATGCAACGATTACGGAAACAACCGATCCGGACGGGAATGCAATACTGGAGCCGGTTTGGAAAGGGCATTATGACATTCGGATATACAAGATCGGATATGATCCATATCTTATTACAGATGAATATATTGAAGATGATGTTTCTTTCGAAGTTGTCTTAAGTGAGAAGAAATACCCGCCCACCTGCCTTCAGGTTGATTCCCTCTCGCTGATGGGTAATTGGTGCGAGCCACTGTTCTCATTGCTGGATGAGGATTTTGAATCTGCTGTTTTTCCACCCTCCGGATGGCAAAACCTGACCTCAAGCCAGGCTGGAGGCTGGATGAGGGGCTCCAATGGCAGCAGTCCGAACTGGACAATTCCGGCGCATGACAGCTTTTATGCTTATGTCAATGATGATGCCGCCGGGTCGGAGAGCGATGGATGCTGCGACTACCTGGTCACACCGGCTCTTGACCTGCGAGAAAGTGAAGGCTTTGTCCTCAGTTTCGATAGTTATTATGATGGCTTTTACGGACAATTGGCATCGGTTGAATATTCCACCGACGGAGGCGGTTCTTGGGAAACTCTTTACAACCTGCCGCCCGATACCTCCTGGCATTCGATGGACGTCGACCTTTCAGCATTCAGCGGACAGAACGGCTATTCAGAGATCTGGCTGGCTTTCCATGCCGACGACGGCGGCGAGTACGCTTCAGGCTGGGCAGTAGATAATGTCAGGGTCGGTGTGCCTGCTCCGGCTGCAGGGTACCTCGATTTTGCGGTGTTCCTGGATGGGGCCCTGCTGGGCATGACTTCGCAGACTTCCTGGGATTTTGCTCCCCTGCCTTACGGGCAAACATACACGGCCAGCGTCGCAGCAAGATATTCAAGCGGACTTTCGGAAAAAGATTACGACACTTTCCGCTCGGTCTATCTTTTTCCACCGAAAAACCTGACGGGCTCTGCTCCGGATGATGCCGTTATCCTTCATTGGGACCCGCCGGGAGTTGTCGTTCCCTTCAATCTGCTGGGATACAACATTTACAAGAATGGCGCTTTACTAATTTATAAAGATCATGAAGGAGGCTGGGAACCTCAGGAATATGTGGAACCGGAAATGCAACCGGGAATCTATCAGTATGAGGTAACCGGTGTCTACGAACTGGCTTCCTATGGATTTCCGGGCGAGACGGGAGAATCGATGAAAGAAGGCCCTGAACCGGTGACTGTTGATTACTGCACCGAACTCGAATTTATAGAAACATGGGAGATTGAAAGTTTTAATGAAACCAGCTGGAATTCTGACGGTGATAACTGGTTTGTCAATGGCCGCGCCGGTAACCCGGTGCCCTGCGCTGAATTCTCCCAGGTGCCTGTTGTGACGGATTATTTCCTGCCCCTGGAATCGTATCCCATCTGTGCTGTGGGCATTACCGAGGGCGAAATCTGGCTGACTTTTGATATTGCCGGTTATTCGGTCCTGAATACGGGGGAGGAACAAATGCTGGTTCAGGTCTGGAACTGGGAATCACAGATATGGTCAACCGTCGGGGAATTCAGCAATATTGACGGATCCTTTGACTGGACTCCCGGCCGGATCAATATCAGGCCGTACGTTATGAACTCGATCTTTAAAATACGATTTGTGGCTAAAGGGATCAATTCCGCTAACATCCGTGGCTGGTTCCTCGATAATATCCATGTGTTCCGCTCCTGTACCGCACCATATGAACTTCAAACCGATCCATACTCCAACGACGGCATTCACCTCTCCTGGCTCCTGGGCGATTACAACGGCACCCGTGAACTTAATGCCGTAAATATCTACCGAAGCGCAAACGGAGGCGCATTCCAGGCCCTGGCAACTTTAACAGGCGGGCACGAGTACACCGATCCCGACTCAAACCTGTCGTTCGGCTCATTCTATTGTTATAAGGTAAATGCCATCTGGCAAAGCGAAACGGATTACTGCGAAAGTACTTACTCCAACGAAGCCTGTATTGTATGGACAGGTATGGAACCGCCGCAAAATGAGGTTACCGGTGATATTTCTATCTATCCGAATCCTGCAGGAGATTATTTTGTGGTTTCTTCTGCTATGCCCGTGCGCAAGGTTGAGGTCTTCAGCCCGGAAGGGAAAAAGCTGATGGAAAAACAGGATGTTATCAGCGGGACGCGGTTCAGTACTACCCATCTCGATTCCGGGATATACATCGTGCGTGTTTCGGGCGACCAATGGCAGGCTGGCCGGAGACTCGTCATCATCCGATAGCGAAAATTCCCTATTTTTGCCGCCATACCGGTAAAACATGTTTTCAGTCCAGAACATATCCATCCATTTCGGGGGTACACCCCTGTTCCGGAATGTCAGCTTTATCATCAACCAGAAAGACAGGATCGGTCTGGCAGGCAAGAATGGCAGCGGGAAAACCACTTTGCTCAGGATCATCACCGGTATACAGGTTCCCGATGAGGGTGAAGTCGTCATCCCGAATGAAAAAACGCTGGGTTATCTGCCGCAGGAACTGCACCTGCAAAATACCCGCCCGGTCATTGAGGAAGCCCTGGAGGCTTTCCATGAGATCCGCGAACTGGAGCAGAAGATCCATGATGTTTCCCATGAAATCACCACCCGCGACGATTATGAGTCCAGGGCCTATCACCGGCTGGTCGACCACCTGGCCGAGCTGAATGAGAAGCACCGGATCATGGGCGGGCATACGATGGCTGAGGAGGTGGAAAAGGTACTGACCGGCCTGGGATTCAAGAGAGAAGAGTTCACCCGGCCCCTCAACCAGTTCAGCTATGGATGGCAAATGCGCGTTGAAATTGCCAAGATCCTCTTAAAGCGGCCCGACCTGGTCCTGCTCGACGAGCCGACCAATCACCTGGATATTGAGGCTATTCAATGGCTCGAAGGATTCCTGGCCGATTATCCCGGAGCCGTCGTTCTGGTTTCGCACGACCGGGCCTTCCTGGATAATGTTACCAACCGAACCATTGAAATTGAGCTGGGAAAAATATATGATTATAAAGCTTCCTACTCAGAATATATCCGGCAAAGGGAGGTCAGGCTGGAAGGACAGATGGCCGCCTATAACAACCAGCAGCAGCAAGTCAGGCAGGTGGAACGTTTTATCGAACGTTTTCGCTATAAAAATACCAAATCGCGCCAGGTCCAGTCAAGGATAAAAATGCTGGAGAAAATGGAGGAGATTGAAATAGACCAGCTTGATACTTCCTCCATCCATTTCCGCTTTCCGCCAGCGCCCCCCTCGGGTAAAGTGGTCATTGAGGCCGAAGACATGACGAAAAAGTATGGCAGCAAACTGGTCCTCGACCGGCTCAATTTTGCCGCCATCAAAGGTGACCGGATTGCCTTCGTCGGCAGGAACGGGGAGGGGAAGACCACCCTGGCCAGGATCATTACAGGGGCCCTGGAACACGAAGGGCGCCTCCGGCTGGGTTTTAATGTCATGATCGGTTACTACGCCCAGAATCCCTCGGAAATGCTCGATCCCGACATGACGATATTCGATACGATCGATCGGGTGGCGGTGGGCGATGTCAGGACCCGCATCAGGACCCTTCTGGGTGGATTCCTGTTCGGGGAAGATGATATCGATAAAAAAGTAAAAGTACTCTCAGGGGGCGAAAAAGCGAGGCTCGCGCTGGCTAAGCTCTTGCTGACTCCGGCCAACCTCCTCGTACTCGATGAGCCGACCAACCATCTCGATATGCAGTCGAAAGACATCCTGAAAAATGCCCTGCTGCAATATGAAGGAACCCTGATCCTGGTCTCCCATGACCGTGATTTCTTGCAGGGGCTCACCAATAAAGTGTATGAGTTCAAAGACCGGACGATCAGGGAATACATCGGCGATATTTACGATTTTCTCGAATCCAGGAGATTGAGATCATTCAGGGAACTGGAGCAGAATGGCCAGAAACAGGCTGGGACAATGCAGCCGGTGGACACGTCGGACAACAAGCAGGTTTATGAGAGGAAAAAGCAACTCGACCGGGATATCCGGAAACTGAGCGGCCAGATTGAGAAAAGCGAATCGGAGATCCAGGCGATGGAAAAGAAAATCGAAATGCTGAATAATCTGCTCTCCGACCCTTCTAAGCTCGATAAAGGGAGTAATATCGACCAGGTTTACCAGGAATACCAGTCGTTGCAGTCGAATCTGTCAAGGTTGGTTGAGTCGTGGGAGGCACAGAACATGGAACTGGAGGCACTGCAAAATTCCCGCATGGCTTTGAACTGACCGGGATTAGAACTTTCTGCCCACCATCTTATCCGTATAATCTTTCAGCAGATATTTCTTCTCCTGTTCGGCCCTTATCGATTCAAAAGCCCGCTCAGCAATCATAAAATGCTCGTTAATCCTGGCTTCGGTGTGTTTCTTCACATCGGCGGCATCAAAGTATTTCATGACCTTTTTGATCTTCATTTCCGGTTCAATGGATGTATTGGCATAAAGTTCGGCAAACTTCAGTTTATCTTTTCCGCTTGCGTATTCGAGCGCCTTCAGGTAGAGGTAGGTCTTTTTGCAATTCAGGATGTCGCCGTATTGTTTCTTGCCAAAAACCGCTGAATCACCATAGGTATCAAGCAGGTCATCGCGAAGCTGGAACAAAATACCGGTATGGATACCGAATTCGAACAGCCGTTCCAGGTCTTCCGCACCGGCACCGGCCATAATGCCGCCCAGCTTTAGTGCCGCACCGATGAGCACAGCTGTCTTAAGCCGGATCATCCCGAGGTATTCGTCGATAGTCACATCATTCCTCTCCTCAAAATTCATATCCAGCTGTTGCCCTTCGCAAACACCGGTTGCAATGAGGCTGAAAACTTCCAGCGAGGGTTTGACCAGGGGATCGTCGAGCCGGAGAAATTGTTCATAGGCCTTGACCAGCATGGTGTCGCCAGAAAGGATGGCCGTATTGGCATTCCACTTTTCATGAACCGTTTGTTTGCCCCTCCGCAGCGGTGCCCTGTCCATGATATCATCATGAACCAGCGAGAAATTATGGAAAATCTCAATCCCCAGCGCTGCCGGTATAGCTTTGCCAATATCCCCGCCATACATCTCAGCAGCCATCAGCAGCATTACAGGCCTTATTCTTTTCCCTCCAAGCGATAAAATGTAGGTGATGGGTTCATATAGTTCCAGAGGCTCCCGGTTGAAATTTTCTTTTTCCAGAGCCTCATTGATAATATTCAGCAGTTCGTCCGAAGTATGCATATTAACTTTTATTCCGGTGTTATTTTCTTTCGATCAATCCGAGCAGATACTGGCCATAACCGCTCTTGAGCAAAGGCTCTGCTATTTTTACCAGTTGTTTTTCATCAATGAAACCCATCTGGAATGCAACCTCTTCGATACAGCCTATTTTCAACCCCTGCCGCTGCTCGATAACCTCTACATACTGGGATGCCTGCAGTAATGAACTGAAGGTACCTGTATCCAGCCAGGCCGTTCCCCGGTCAAGGATCCCCACTTTCAGCTTCCCCCTCTCCAGGTACCACCTGTTCACATCCGTTATCTCATATTCGCCCCTGGCGCTGGGCTTCATGGTTTTTGCCACTTCCACCACCGTATTGTCGTAAAAATACAGTCCGGGAACGGCATAATTTGATTTCGGTTGCCTGGGCTTTTCTTCAATCGATATAGCCTGCTTTTTGTCGTCAAACTCAACCACCCCGTATCTTTCGGGATCTGATACGTGGTAAGCAAATACCACCCCTCCGTCGGGATCATTGTTCTCGAGGAGAAGCTTGTGCAAACCGGTTCCGTAAAAGATATTGTCGCCTAAGATCAGCGCTGCCTTATCGTTGCCGATGAATTTCCCGCCAATGACAAAAGCCTGAGCCAGTCCGTTGGGAATAGCCTGCTCAGCGTAGGCAAAACGGCACCCGATCTGGCTTCCGTCGCCCAGCAATTTTTCAAAATTCGGAAGATCATATGGGGTAGAAATGATCAGGATTTCGCGGATATCGGCCTGCATCAGCACCGAAAGCGGGTAATAGATCATCGGCTTGTCGTAAATGGGCATCAGTTGCTTGCTGATCGCCATGGTGATTGGATAAAGCCTTGTTCCTGAGCCTCCTGCGAGAATTATTCCCTTCATCTTTATGATATTATGGTTAGAAGATTACCACTGATTCTGATGGAAAATGCCTACTCCTCCGTCCTCTTTTTATCTTGTTGTTCCACGACAAGTTCTTCCAGCTCAATATCGAGCTCTTCATCGAAAATGTCGATGAGCGGTTCCTTAAATCTTCGTGTGGTGATAAATTTGTCGAGTGTCAATAAGAATGATGGCAGTATGAACAGGTTGCAAAGCAATGCCATCAGCAAAGTGAACGATATCAGGTAGCCAAGGGCAGAGGTGCCACCGAAGGTGGAGAAGATAAAGATGGCAAAGCCGAAAAACAATACGCTGGAAGAGTAGATCATGCTAAAGCCCGTCTCCTTCAGCGCAGATATCACCGAAGGTCTGATCTTCCATTTGTTGTAAATCAGGAACAGCCTGTAACGACCCAGGTACTGGATGGCGTTATCCACCGAGATCCCCAGGGCAATGCTGAAAATAATGATAGTAGATGGCTTGATGGTTATCCCGATAAATCCCATCATCCCGGCAGTCATGATCAAGGGGATCAGGTTGGGGATCAGGGAGATAATGATCATCCGGGCCGAACTGAAGAGCATGGCCATCAGGGCCGATATCAGGATGATAGCCAGGACCAGGCTCATCAGCAGGTGTTTCATCAGGTATTTGGAGCCTTCCAGGTAAACGATGCTGGTGCCGGTGATCAAAACGTCGTACTCCGGGGCCGGGAAAATGGAATCGATCCGTGGCCTGATCTCGTCCCTGATCCGCTCGATGTCGTAAGTGTAAATATTGCCAAGTTGCGAGGTGATCCGGGTCACCTGCATGTTGGTATCCAGGAACGAGTTCATGATCGTCCTCTTTCCTTCTTCCATTTTCGGAAGATAGCGAATCATAAAATTCAGTTCCTGCGTGTTCGGAAGGCCGTAATAGCTGGTGTCGCCGTTATAGAAAGCCTGGCGGGCAAATTTTACCACATCTACTACCGACAGCGATTTGGAGATTTCGGGGTATTCTGCCAGCACTTTTTGCACCTGTTCCAGTTTCTCGATGTTGGTATACTTCATCACCCCCCTTTTCTTTTTTGTATCGATGGAAATCTCAAAAGGCATCACCCCTTTAAAATTTTCTTCGATGAAGGCGAGGTCTTTGTAAATGGGGTCTCTCCGGGCCACGTCATCCACGATCTTCCCTGCGGATTTAAGCTGGGTAATGCCTGCTATACCTACAATAACAATAATTACGGTGATGATGTAAATAACCGTCCTCCTTTTGCTGACTATGTTTACAATCGTATTGATGATCCTAAGGACGGGACCCGTTTCGAGATGTTTGATGTGCCTTTGTTCCGGGGCGGGCAGGTAACTGAAGATGATCGGGACGAGCATCAGGGTCAGCAGGTAAGCAACCAGGATGCTCAGGGAGGCCAGGATGCCGAATTCGGTCAGAATTTTATTCCCGGTGATGATAAACGTGGCGAAACCTGCCGCCGTTGCCGCATTGGTCAACAGGTTGGTCGTCCCCAGCCGCATGATCATCCGCGAAAGCGCCTTTACCTTATTCCGGTGCAACTTAAACTCGTGGTGAAACTTGGTGAGCATGAAGATGCAGTTCTCCACGACGATCACGATCAGCAATGGCGGTAAAATAGCCGTCAGGATCGTCAGCTTGTACCCCAGGACAACATTCAGGCCCAGGATCCAGGCTACATTGATCAGGACTATAATCAGTGTGAACAGCGCGATCTTGAACGACCGGAAAAAAGCCAGCAGGATAAGTACGGTCAGGGCAAGGGCCGAGAGGACAAACATAAACTGCTCTTTCTGAAGCTTCTCGGCGATCTTGATCCGGATATAGGGTAATCCCGAATAGTGTACCTTGATGTTGTGGTTCTGCCCGAACTTATCGGTTAAATCCACGATATCTTTGACCAGCCTGACCCGGTTCCTGTTTTTGATCTCCTCTTTGTTCAGCGTGACCATCATCAGGGTGGCCCCGGTCTCTTTATTTATCAGGAAACCTTCGTAAAAAGGGATTGAAAGCACGACATTCTTAAGGCTGTCGAGTTCGGCCTGGCTTTGCGGTTTTCCCTGGAAGACCAGGTCGAAATTCAGCTTCCGCAGACTGTCGTCTTTTTCCAGCTGGTATATCCTGGCCAGAGATACAACCTCTCCAACCCCCTCCATCGCCTTAATAGAATAGGTGAGGTCCCACCAGTCGTTGAATTCTTCCAGCTCAAAAAGATTGTCACTTTTTATCCCGATGAACATCACCGAACCATCTTCTCCGAAAACTTCTTTGAAATGATGGTAGTCGATGCTGATGCTATCGGTGTATGGCAACATCTGCTGAAAATCATAGGATATTTTCAACCCGGTCGCCATATACCCCATAAAACCTGTCATCGCTAAGATTACGAGCAGGTTGGCAAGCCTGTTTCTAAGAATGAACCGGACCAGTAACTGGGCCATGAAAGAAAAATATTTTTACTTTATAATAGTTTTGCACAAAATTTGGTGCAATTGAAAGTCTCTGCTTTATCGCGGGTTCAAATTTAATTTTAATTAGGACACACAACGAAAAAATTACCGGTCATGAAAATAAAAATCCAGTTCCTGTTATCATTCTTTATATTGGCCATGATGAACGTAATATTCGGACAGGCTCCCCGGACGCTGGACGAAGATATTAACCGGTTGGCGGGCAAAATTGTACAGTATCCCGCCAGGGAAAAGTATTTGACGGAGATTAAGTCAAAATATGATGAAGCCTGCAGGATCGACCGGGAACGGATCCAGGAACTGCGTGCCGGCGGCCAGCCGGATATCTGGTATGAAATCTTCAGGACCTACCAGGTACTGGAAAACAGGCAGGCGGTAGTTAAAAGGATCCCTGACGCTTCGCTCCAAAAAACCGGAATTGTAATTGCCGATTATTCCAAGGAGATGGATGAGGCCAAATACAAGGCAACGGCCTATCTTTATGCCCATGCGCTGAAACTGCTCGAAACAGGCAGCGTGCCCGATTCACGGCAGGCATACGCCGAACTGATGAAAGCCGCTTCTCTGAACAATTCCTATAAAGAGATCGATAAACTGATCCGGAAAGCCGTTCTCAAAGGCGCTTCCGATGTGGAATTCGAAATGGATAACCGTACAGGCAAAGTGGTCAGCTCTTCCATGATCCGTTACCTCTCCGTCATCGTCTGGGAGTTCAAGAAAGCGAATTACGGCCATGAAAAACCGGGGAAGCCCGATAAAAGTTTCCCTTTTACCCTCCGGGTAGTTCTCGACGAGCTGCAGATCGGCAAAGACCAGGTCAGGGAACTCCAGTACCAGGAGGAGAGAGATGTGATGCGCGATTTTATGATAGTCGATACGATCCGGTGCCAGATTTCCGAAACCCGGCAGTTGAAGAAGGCAGTATTATCCGGGAGGCTGGAATATATCGACCGGCGGACGGGTAGGGTGATAAACCGGGTGCCGGTGAAGGTGGAATCGGTTTTTACCAATGCGTATGCTACCCTGCAGGGAAATCCCGATGCAGCCGGCGATGAAACCCGCCGCCTGCTGAAATCTTCACGGGTGGCTTATCCTTCCAATGAACAAATGATCCTCGACGCAACGGAGGAATTTGCAAAAAAAGCGACTGAAATTATCCTGGGTGAGTAGGACCTACCAGTTCAGGATCTTTCTGAAATCGAAATTTTCAGGATCGGGAACGTATTGCCGGGCCGCCTCGTAATCCTCTTCGGTAAGGAATTGCAGGTTATGCTCATAAACCATGGTCACTTTCTGTGAATTGATGTTGACCATTCTCGGTTTTACTTTGCCCTTTTCATCCGTGACATCTTTCAGGAAAAGCGGATATACGTCCCCTTTGGGATCGGAAGTGACCATACAGGCCGACATCCCCTGGTCGTAGAGGATCTTTACGCCAAGCCCGAGCAATGAGCAGTACATCAGGTCGAAAGCGGTCGGGCTGATACAGCGGAGTTCGTACCCCAGCTCTTCCGGGCGGCTTTTAACCGAGATATTCAGTTCCTTTAACTTTCTTTGCAACAGCAGGTTAAAGATATGCGCCTTGCTGACGTTGCCCAGTTCCGGGTGGCCGTGATCGTCGTAAGTGAAGCTGATATTGGTCGACTCGATCTCCTCATCGGTCATGAAATGGAAAACGCCTTCGCTGATGATGGCAACGCCATAACTGATCCCCAGGATTTTTCTTTTCAGGATGGAAGAGATGATCATCCGGGTGATTTTATCGAAGGAAATATCGGTTTTGTTGAACATCTCAGGGATAATGATCATGGGAAGATGACATGCGCCGCCGATCCCGAAAGCGAGATGCCCTGCTTCGCGTCCCATGGCTGAGATGATGAACCAGTTACCGCTGGTCCGGGAATCCTCATATATGGTCGATGCGATACGGACGCCCTCCTCCTTGGCCGACTGGTAACCGAATGTCGGCTGACCTTCCGGTAAGGGCAGATCGTTATCGATCGTCTTCGGAACGTGGATGTTCTGAATTTTGATGTCGTGATTCGACAGGAACTGTGAGATCCTGTTGGCCGTCGAAGCCGTATCATCCCCGCCAATGGTGACCAGCAGTTTTACATTGTTGGCCACAAAAAAATCAGTGTTGAATTCGCTGTCTTTCGGCTTGTGGCGGCTCATGACCAGCGCCGAACCACCCTGGTTTTTGATCTTATCGGCCAGTTCAAAATCAAAATCCTGTGTCTTCGGATTGGACGTGAACAAAGTTTTATATCCTTCATGCATCCCGATGACACGGTAACCGTCTTTCAGAAAAACCTTGGCAATGCTGCTGATAACGGTGTTGATGCCGGGTGCGGGCCCGCCGCCGGCTAAAATGACAATGGATTCTTTCATATACGTGGGAAAGTTTGTGTTTGAAGGTGCAAAAATAGCAAGATTTGCGAGACGCGGCCCTATCTGACTACATATTGCGAAACCACCCGGTTATGTTGTTCCAGCAATACCTCCCGGCCGCTCAGAACTATTTCCGAAGCCCTGTCGTTCGAATGGCGGATGGTGATCAGCTCCAGCCCCTCGTTGTATTTTACTATGTAATCGTCACGAAGGCCGTCAATCAATTCAACCAGGTGCCCGTGGCTGTCGGTGCAGAACGAAAGGCTCAGGGCCGAGTTCTGAATAATATTCACATGGATGGCATATTTCGATAACAGGGAGAAAACATCCCGGAATACTTTTTCATCGATAAAAGAAAAATCTTTTGTGGAAACACTCATCAGCACCTGTCCGAATTTGAAGATAAAACTGGGGACCAGCGATTCGACGCCGGTCTCTTCCTGTATCAGGGTGCCGGGCTGGCCGGGTTCTTCGAACGACCTGACCTGGAGAGGTATGTTTTTGTTTTGTAACGGTTTTATTGTTTTAGGATGAAGGACTTTGGCGCCGTAATAGGCCAGCTCTGTCGCCTCGCTGTAAGAAATCCGCTCCAGCTTGATGGTCTGGCTGAAATGCCTGGGATCGGCATTCAGGATGCCGGGCACATCTTTCCAGGTGATCACCTCACTGGCATCGAGCAGGGAGGCCAGCACCGAAGCGGTATAATCCGACCCTTCCCGACCCAGCGATGTGCTCCGCCCCAGGTCATCGCTGCCAATAAACCCCTGTGTCACGACAACCGGCCGGATGCCTCCAACGCTCTTTAGCAGCGGTTTCAAAATGGCATCCGACTGCTTTTCACTCACTTCCCAGTCGATCGAAGCGTCGCGGAAAACGGAATCGGTGCGAAGTACCGTCCGGATATCGCACCAGGTGTTTTCAATACCCTGCCGGTTTAAGTATACCGAAACAATGGCGCTGGAGATCAACTCGCCGAAAACGATGATCCGGTCATAAATCTCAGCCGCAGTGCCGGTCACTTCGCTCCCGGTTATCCTTTCCAGCTCATTCCATAGCGCCCCGGTACGGATCTCAGGTTCCTTGTTGCCATTTGGGAATAGCTGCCGTGTGATTTCATCATGGTATTCTTTGATTTGCCTGAACAACCGGCCCGATCTGCCGTCGGCTGAAATCGTCGAAGCGATCAGCTCCTCCAGTGCATTGGTCGTTTTCCCGAAAGCGGAAACCACAATAACCAGGGGGATGCCGGGATATCTGCGGATAATCTCCGGTATCCGGCCCACTGCCCCGGCGGAATTCAGTACGCCGCCACCAAATTTGAAAACTTTCATCGGGATTTATTCGTGATCGCTTCCGGCAAAAATAATACTTTTGCAGAACTGTAAGGGTAATTTGAACGGTTGAAAACAGAAGAACTTATCCGCCTTTACGCTGCCGCGCCCCAGGTACAGGCCATGGCCGGCATCCTGAAAAATCAGACCTCCCCCAGGATTTTCCTGCAGGGGCTGGCCGGGTCATCCCCGGCCCTGATCAAAGCAGCCGTCTTTCATCATCTCCAGCGCAACCATCTCGTCATCCTCAATGATCCCGAGTCGGCAGCCTATCTCTATAATGACCTGGAGACCCTTTTCGGAGAGAAAGGGCAGCCCTGTGAACACAAAAACACCCTCTTCTTTCCCACGGTATATAAACGCCATTTCGAATTCGACAAACCCGACCGGACCAATATGCTGATGCGGTCGGAAGTGCTGAGCCGGCTGGTATCAACCCATAAAAAAACCATCATTGTCAGTTATGCCGAAGCCTTATCGGAAAAGGTGGTCCGCAAGAAAGTGCTGACAAAGAACACGTTGAAACTGAGAGCAGGGGAGAAGGTCTCGCTTGATTTTGTCGCCGATATGCTGATCGAATACGGATTCGACCGGGAGGATTTTGTCTATGAGCCGGGCCAGTTCTCCATTCGCGGCGGCATCCTCGACGTTTTTTCGTTTGCCCACGATAATCCTTTCCGGATCGAATTCTTCGGGGAGGAGGTGGAGTCGATCCGTACCTTCGATCCGGCATCACAGCTTTCCATCGATAAAATGGACAGGATCACGATCTTGCCCGATCTTTCGGAGCGCCTTGAGGTGGAATCCCGCGAATCGTTCCTGTCGTTCCTGCCGCCCGGAGCCATGATCTGGGTGGATGACCTGGCCGGATTGCAGGATTTACTGGATGTATATACCGACAGGCTGCAAAAACTGCTTGACAACGACAGGGATGGCCTGTATCCCAAGAACCTGCTCGGGCATTTTACCGGCAAAGACGATTTCCTGAAAGAGTTGCTCGGTCATGCCATCGTCGAATCGGGGAGCCGGCCGGTACTGAAACCCGACCTCGCCCCCGAATTCGATATCCGGCCACAACCCACCTTCAACAAGAATTTCGACCTGCTCACCGCCGACCTGGCCGTCAATACAAAAGCCGGCATCACCAATTTCATCCTGTCGGAAAATCCCCGCCAGATCGAACGGATCTATACGATCTTTGAAGATTTGAAGCAGTCGCGGAAACAACCCGAAGATTTCGAATTTTCGACACTCAACATCTCGCTGCACGAAGGCTTTATCGACAGGAAGCTGAACCTGGCGCTCTACACCGACCACCAGATATTCGAACGCTACCACAAATTCCATCTCAAAGACAGTTACAGCACCCGAGAGGCGATTACCCTGAAAGAGCTTTACAATCTCAGCCCCGGAGATTATGTAACCCATATCGATCATGGCGTCGGCCGGTACGACGGGCTGGAACGCATCGATGTCAACGGAAGGCAGCAGGAAGCCATCCGCATCATCTACAAGAACAACGACCTGCTTTATATCAGCATCCACTCGCTGCACAGGATCTCAAAATATATCGGGAAGGAGGGGACGGAGCCGAAGATCGACCGGCTGGGATCGGGGGCCTGGAGTAAACTGAAAGCCAAAACCAAGAGCCGCGTTAAGGATATTGCCAAGGAGCTGATCCAGCTTTATGCCCAGCGGAAGAAAACGGAAGGCTTCCGGTTCATGCCCGATACCTACCTGCAGACCGAGCTGGAAGCTTCATTCATTTATGAAGATACCCCTGACCAGGTCAAAGCTACTTCTGACGTTAAGGCGGATATGGAGAAAGAATACCCGATGGACCGGCTGATCTGCGGCGATGTCGGGTTCGGCAAGACAGAGATTGCGGTGAGGGCCGCCTTTAAAGCCGTAGCCGACAGCAAACAGGTGGCGGTCCTGGTGCCGACAACCATCCTGGCCCTTCAGCATTACAAAACTTTCCGCGACAGGCTTAAAGATTTTCCCTGCCGCGTCGATTATCTTAACCGGTTCAAAAGCCAGAAGAAGCAAAAGGAGACGTTGCGCGAACTGGAAGAGGGCAAGCTTGACATTATCATCGGGACACACCGGCTGATCAGCCAGGATGTGAAATTCAAAGACCTGGGCCTGCTGATCATCGACGAGGAGCAGAAATTCGGCGTGGGGGCTAAAGAGAAATTAAAGCAGATCAAGGTAAATGTCGATACGCTGACGCTGACGGCCACGCCGATCCCAAGAACGCTCCAGTTCTCCATGATGGGCGCGCGCGACCTGTCGATCATCAGCACCCCGCCGCCGAACCGGTACCCGATTCAAACGGAGGTCAGGCCGTTCAGCGAAGAGGTCATCCGCGAAGCGATCCTGTACGAGGTGTCGCGCGGCGGACAGGTGTTTTTCGTCCATAACCGGGTGTTGAACATCCACGATGTGGAGCGGATGCTGAAGAAATTCCTCCCCAACATCACCATCGGCATAGCCCATGGACAGATGGACGGGACGCACCTGGAGAACGTCATGCTCGATTTTATCGATGGCGTGTACGATGTTTTGCTGGCAACTACGATCATCGAATCGGGCCTTGATATCCCGAACGTGAATACCATCATTATCAACGATGCGCATCATTTCGGGCTCAGCGACCTGCACCAGCTGCGCGGCAGGGTAGGGCGCTCCAACCGGAAAGCCTTCTGCTACCTGCTGGCGCCGCCCGTCTCCATGCTTACCGACGAAGCCCGCAAACGGCTCCGCGCCATCGAAGAATTCTCCGATCTGGGCAGCGGCTTCAACATCGCCATGCGCGACCTCGATATCCGCGGGGCCGGGAATATTCTGGGGGCCGAACAGAGCGGGTTTATCTCGGAAATCGGCTTCGAGATGTACCACAAGATCCTCGACGAAGCCATGGAAGAGCTGAAGGAGTCGGAATTTAGCGAACTCTTCAGGGATGAAAAACCCAAACCCTTCGTAAAGGATTGCCAGATCGAGACCGACCTCGAAATCCTCATTCCCGCCGATTACATCACCAACTCCACCGAAAGGCTGATCATTTACAAGGAGCTCGACGGAATGGAGAACGAAGAGGAACTGGCTGCCTGCAAGAACCGGATTTCGGACCGTTTTGGCCCGGTGCCGCGCCAGACCGAGGAGCTTTTCAATGCTATCCGCCTTCGATGGCTCGCCAAAGAAGCCGGTTTTGAAAAAATCATCCTCAAAAATGAACGGTTTATCGGATATTTTATCAGCAACCAGGAGTCGCCCTACTACCGGTCGGAGAAATTTACGGCCATACTGCGCTTTGTTCAGGAGAATCCCTCTATCTGTCGTATGAAGGAGAACGAAAGCCGGCTTTCGCTTACCTTTCGCAATGTCAGGTCAATACGTGATGCTCTTGCATTGATGTACAGGATTAATTAGCGCCTTCCTGGCAGATTTATGGCCTTTCATGATTTTTTTTCAAGTTTTGTTCCATCTGTTAAATATTTATCAATAAATTTACCTCACCTAAAAATGGATTAAGATTTTTTATAAAACGGGTAAATAATAACCAGATAAATAACTCCATTATTAACTAAAAACTAAAAGCTATGGCCTCTCCAAAGTGGTGTAATCTGTGTAACAGGAATGTTGTTCCGAAGAAAAAGTTTAACTGGCTGGTCTTTATATTCCTGTGTGGAATATTTTATGTGCCTTACTATTTGCTGAAGAAAGCAAAATGCCCCATTTGCGACGGAGATAACTTCGGTCCTGCAAGGGCAAATGATATGGGCAAATAGCATTTTTTCTTGAAGAGAAGAGTGAATTGGGGGATGGTGCTTTCGCATCATCCCCCTTGTCAATATAACCGGACCTTCACCCTGTGCCGGGTCCGGTTTTGCGTCAGGTGTACGGGTATCCTGGCGGGAATTTTACTATGGGCGATTGTATTTTCCGTAAAGGACCTTCCTTTTTATCTCACTTTTATTACAGGATTTCTGTTTCCCCTGCCTGCCATCCTCAATTTTACCCTTAATGAACTGGGCAAACGGAAAAATTCGAACAGTAAACGAACTATTACGGGGATTTTGATGGGATTGGCTATAGGTATGGCCATCGGATTCTTTATTACAAATAGATTTTGGCCCGGAATAGCGATCATCGCCTGGATCATTCTCCTGGAATTTGCAGTTGCATTGGTCCTTCGCCAGGCCGGTGTTTTGGATAAATTTATCCGGGAATATGAAGATGCCGTTTATAAAGATTAATGATTTACGGCAAGTTTGATGACAGACTCCTTTCCCGATGCCCGGAGCCGGCAGAAGTAAAGCCCGTCTGTCAATGCTGAAAGGTCGGCTGTGACCTGGTGAGTCCCTTTTTCTTGTACTTCATTCACCAGCACTTTTATGCTATTTCCGGTTGTCGAATAGATAACAAGTTCTACTGCCCCACATTGCGGAATAGTATAGGTCAATGTTGTGGAATTTTTCACCGGGTTCGGGAAGTTTTGTTCCAGGAAAAGGCTTTTGTCGGCCTTTTCCGGTTCGGGAGTGCCCACCATCAGCGATGCCTGCTTCAGGACAATCTTGTTGTCGAGGTCGAAGAAAACTACGCCCGGCTCTTTGTCAAACGTGAAGGTAAAGGACTGGTTATTAACGTCGTTCATGACGCGGAGCGTAGTATCGGTGTATTTGGCAAAGAAAACCGATATTTCGACTGGCAGGGGGAAGAAGCCGGCATTATCCTGCACCTGGTTCACCTGGAAGTTTACATTCCATGTTCCGTTGTTATTGTTGTGGATGGAGTAAATATTTTCGTAAACCGGATGGTTGGGTTGTTTTACCCAGGAGTCGAAAAACCAGTCGAGATCTTCCCCGGTCGACTCTTCCATCTTTGCCTGGAAGTCGTCGGTGATTGCATTTTTATATTTGAATTCCGCCGTATCGGTGGCATAATCCATGATGGCGGGGAAAAACAGGCTGTCGCCGAGGGCATACCGGAGCAGGTGGAGCACGCAGGAGCTTTTCATGTAGGTTATCGAATAGTTGAACAGGATGGTGTTATCGGGGGTTTCCACCGCCCATTCGGGTTCGTAGACAGCCCATCCCGGGTTCGTGGCCAGGTAATAGCTGGCATTTCCCTGGATTTCATTGAGATACGCCTGGTATCCGCCGTCATTTTCATACCAGAAAGCTTCCGACCAGGTGGCAAAGGCTTCATTCAGCCAGATGTCGGCCCAGGTTCCGGGACTGATCATATCGCCGAACCACTGGTGGGCAAATTCATGGCAGATCAGGCTTTCGTACCAGCAGCCCGGGCAGATGCTGGTAAGTGTCTGGTTTTCCATCCCCGCCCAGCTAAATTCCTGGCCTACCGAAGCAAATCCGTCTTTTTCGAAAGGATGTTCACCGTAATGATCCGAAAAATAGGTGGCCATATCGGTGATGATGTTTTCCATCGGGACCGGGTTGTCGCCAGTTTCGTAGTAAAAGCGGATCGGCATCGGTTCGCCGGGTGTGGAGGGGCGGTCCCAGTAAACGATATCCAGGTCCCAGTTGTTGCTGGCCGAAACGACGACCAGGTAAGTGGCTACCGGATCCCGGCTGATCCACCGGTACCAGGTCGTGTCGGCTACTGTGACCGAATCGGCAAGCCGGCCGTTTGAACCCAAAAGGACATTGCCGGGAACTTTCGCAGTGATATCCACAGTGGCTTTGTCGGCTGGCCGGTCGTAGCAGGGAAACCACTTCCGGGCGCCTTCCGTTTCGCAGTCGGTAAAAACAAAGCCGCCGCTGACATAAAACGCTTCATCTTCCACGTTTTTATGGCTGTAATCAATGGAAACCTCGGCGATTTCCCCGGGATTGTAGATTCGGTCCAGTTGAACAGTAAGCGTATCATCGAAATGTGTATAACCAATACCTGCCAGTCCAACCGCATGAATGGTCAGGGAGGTGTTGACAGCGTCGAGCTTGATCTGGTTCAGCGCTGTGTCGACTCTGAAGGTAACGGTTTCCGTTGCGTCAAAGGCCTGCGGGAACGGATTCTGGAAGTTATCCCAAAGATCCAGATTTAATTTGTAATTCAGAACATCGAAACGGTGACGGGGTGAATTTTCACTTCTGACATTAGCAGGAGTGTTTTTCATCATCGACTTCCTGTGGGAACAATACTGTGCCCCTTTTTCGTAGCGTTGGGATTGGGCATAAAAACCACTGAAAACAAATCCTGTGATCAGGATGATCAAACTAATCTTTTTCATAAAAAAACTCAAAGGTAATGAAAGAAACCTAAAAAGATACCGAACGGGGCCTGGTAAGAATTTATTCCAGTCCCGTTATTTTAATATCCTTCTGGATGGAGAGATTAGCGCCCGGTTTGTTGACGATAATTTTATGGAAGATTTCCATATCGGTTGTCAGGGGAGGGATAAACCTGAAATTCTGAGCGGGCCAGTCGGCGCTGCTGTTCAGGAATGCCAGGATAATATCGGTGGAATTCTGTGTGGCTTCGATATAATGGCCTTGTCCGCCCATAGCGTCTTTGATTCCGATAGAGGCTCCTTCATCGGGGCTGTTGTAACCTGATATTGCCGTGCCGTAATAAAATTCGATGATGTTGAGCGTTTCATACAGCTTTACCTGGAAATTGAGCCGGGAAGCCGAACCTGTTGAATACGACAGAACATTGTACCATTCGGTTGTAAACACCCTGAAAGGGGCAATACCTTCAGTAAGGTAAGTGACGGATGCTCCGGCATCGGCCGACAAGTCATCCCACCAGGGAGCAAGGGCCGTTGAGGCGCCTGCGGTTTCAAAAAGGGCCAGATTATTTCCCGAGCCGGTATCTTCTCCGCTGAGGTTAAGCGATAGCCAGCCATTGGTATTTATCCGGGCCATAGAGTAACTGACTCCCAGGTAAGTAAAAGGGAAGCCGATGGGAACATCCGAATGGGAATCGTTTCCGGCAGGCCCCGGCAGGCCTCCGCTTAAAGGAATATAGGTTGAAGAGAACGGGGTAAGTGAGTAATTGGAAACATAGTTTCCCGGTGGATCGCCCGCCGCTATGACGGCATTGGTTGTGCCGGTGAATTCAATGGTCCCGTCGCCCGGGTAAAAAATCCCGGAATTGGTCCAGTTACCGTCGACCTTTAAGATGCCGTTTCCCGTCAGACTTAGGGCACGACCCGGCAGTACATTCAGGTTCCCGTTGATGATCAGCTGTGCGTTGCCGTTAATGATCAGGTTCCGGCAATGTTCTCCGAGTGTAAAATCGCCATCGAATACGGGCCAGTTATCCGGATTGACAGTCGGATCGACGATTACATCCATGTTCTGGTTCGGGGCCTCACCGTTTTCCCAGTTCCCGTCCGAACCCCATTCGCTTGAATTATCACCCGACCATATATATACAGCATTTTCGACGTTACCGTTAAAGTAATAACTGGATGTCGGAATATCGGTCATAGGTGAGGGTATATTACTATGGAAATACTGGCAGGAGGTGCCGTCATTAATCCAGTACAGTGTCGAATTTCCACCAAGGTATTGAAAGGTGAGGTGTACAATAATGCTGGAATCGGCAAGAGTGGTATCTGCTGCAGACCAGCTGAACTGTAGCAGCCCGGGGTTGACCAGGTTGGCTTCAAATTCCTCCCCGAGGGCGGGATTGGGAATGGTTTCCTGGTATATCAGTGTTGCCGGGTTGTACCCCAAGGTGAGAATACCAGCCCGTATATCCTGAAAATCCCATACTCTGACGGCAAAAGTGCCGAATTCGCCGGGCGATAGCGCTGCCGAATCAACTTTGGTCACTGGGGCCAGCATCGATACTATACCCCCGTCGATGAAATAATTGGAATAGGGTTGATCGCATTTCAAAATCCCACCCGGGCCATAATAGGTGCAGCCGCTGGAGTTGGTCCGCCAGCCAATAGCCGCTTCACCACCGATATAATTGAACTGAAATCCGCAAAGGATCGAGTTATCAGGAAGCGAAATGGAGTTCAAACCATTAAATGTCATCGTAATTCTTCTCAGGCCACCTGCAGCCGAGGCATCGGTAACGGTCAGGTACCCGTTTGTTGCATTGAAGACCGGATTGGGCGAATTGCTGATATATGTCATTACCAGGGGGTCATACCGGAAGATCAGTGAGAAAGATTTGATGTTCAGAAAATCTACTACGCGGACAGGGCAGGAGAATGTCCCCGGGGCATCCATGCCTACCCAGGGTATGATCGACTTCGGGGCGTATGAACTGAGCGTGGAAATGCAATTGGTTTCAGCGGGTAATCCGTAGGGTAATCCCGGAATGTAATCGTATTGCCAGTTAAACTGGTTGACGTGTT
Source organism: Bacteroidales bacterium (assembly GCA_017991835.1). Taxonomy (GTDB): domain Bacteria; phylum Bacteroidota; class Bacteroidia; order Bacteroidales; family JAGOPY01; genus JAGOPY01. The sequence continues at coordinate 187,370 of JAGOPY010000004.1, forward strand.
CCGTTGCCGGAGAAGTGATATTGGGATAGACCTTTACCAGTGTGATACAAACCCCTCCTCCGCCGATCATGCCTCCCAGGGAAGGGTCTTCCTGGAGATCCCAGATCACAGCAGGGCAGAAAGTTGAATCCTGGAATACTTCCGGATCATCGACATGGAAATTCACCGCAAAGATTTTGGTCCATCCGTTGGTCGGCAAGTAAGTGACCGGTGTGCTCGATACAACTTTGATGGCCCCGTTCACATATTCGTAATTGCCTTCTATCCCGAATAATTCCATGCTTAATCCCGTGCTGTCGGTGGTTATTTCCGGGGGATTGGGAATCGTAAGCCCGTATGCGGCAATGATTTCAGTGAAAGATGTGAACTCCAGGACATCGTCGTCATAGAAAAAACGGACATTCATCCCGTGCAACCGCTTGTTGGCCGAGTCACATTGCATCTCTACATCGAGTGAATAGGTCTGGGTAGCGCATACGTATTCCGGGTTATTAAACCTTACCGTCACGGTCGGATATTGTGAAAACCCCGTTGAAGAAGCGATCAGAAGGATCACGATGGCCAGCACGGAGACACTTTTAGTTTTGTTAGATGGTGTTTTCATGTCTCTTGATCTTCGTATACAAAATTACATACATATATTAATCCACTGTTACCATCAAGGTTATATTTTGAATATAAATATTCGCGCGAATTCTGATAATTTAGAATTATTCCGGATAAGATCATATGCTCCTGTCCGGTTTCACGCCAACCTTGCGGTCAATGATAGGATTTGATAAGATTATACTGAAAACCAGAGAGTAAGTTTCAGTATCAGGCGGAAAATAACGGATATTTTTCCATCATTTCATTGACCCGTTTTTTGACGGAGAGCAGGATCGTTTCATTTTCGATGTTGTGGAGGACCTCATCGATCATATCCACTATCACCGGCATCTCTTTTTCCTTCAGTCCGCGGGTGGTTACAGCCGGTGTCCCGATCCGCAGCCCGGAGGTCTGGAACGGGGAGCGGCTGTCGAACGGAACCATGTTTTTGTTGACGGTAATATCCGCCCTTACCAGTGTATTTTCGACCAGCCGGCCGGTGAGTTCGGGGAACTTATTCCGCAGATCGATCAGCATCAGGTGATTGTCGGTTCCTCCGGAAATAACATGATAGCCCTTGTTGACGAAGGCTTTTGCCATGACGGAGGCGTTTTTCCGCACCTGCAGGATATATTCGAAATATTCATCGGTGAGGGCTTCGCCGAAGGCAACGGCTTTGGAAGCGATGACATGTTCCAGCGGGCCGCCCTGGATTCCCGGGAAAACGGCAGAATTCAGCAGTTGCGACATCATTTTGATCTCCCCTTTCGGAGTCGCCCATCCCCAAGGATTCTCGCTGTCTTTGCCCATCAGGATCAGCCCGCCGCGTGGTCCGCGAAGGGTTTTGTGGGTTGTGGTGGTAACGACATGGCAATACGGCATCGGATCGTTCAGTAATCCCCTGGCGATCAAGCCGGCCGGGTGCGAAATATCGGCCATCAGGATGGCGCCGGCCTTGTCGGCTATCGCCCGCATCCTGGCATAGTCCCAGTCCCTGCTATAAGCCGATGCCCCTGCAATGATCAGCTTCGGTTGCTCCCGCAGGGCAATCTCTTCCATCTTGTCATAATCCACTCTGCCGGTCTCTTTATCCACACCGTAAGCGATCGGCTGATAGAGGATACCGGAACTATTCACCGGTGATCCGTGAGAGAGATGCCCGCCATGCGACAGGTCAAGCCCCATGAATTTATCGCCAGGTTTCAGGAAGGCCAGGAAAACCGCCATATTGGCCTGGGCTCCGGAATGGGGCTGCACATTGGCGTATTCGCAATTGAACAACTCTTTGGCACGGTCTATCGCCAGTTGCTCCGTTTCGTCCACAAACTGGCACCCGCCGTAATAACGCTTGCCCGGATAGCCTTCCGCATATTTATTGGTCATTACCGATCCCATGGCCCGCAATACCTGGTTGCTGACAAAATTCTCCGATGCGATCAGCTCAATCCCGTGAAGCTGCCTTTTCTTTTCCTTACCCAGGATACGAAATACCTGATAATCCCGTTTCATATACACATTGTTTGTTATGGTTAATTTTCAAAAAACGGTTACAAAGGTAATGGAAATATGAAGACCGTTAATGGGATTCCGTTTACCTGCCCCTGATTTTTGACTAATTTTGCAAGACATTTCAACCGGATGCGCAAGCCTGCTTTCATCATAAATTTCCTTATTCTCGTTATACTTCCGGCTGCTCTCACCGGGCAGGCGGTGAATCTGAAATGCCTGGAGGTGCTGCCCGGAGGTGATGTGCAGGTAAGCTGGCAACCGCTGCAACTGGGGGCCTCATTCAGCAACTATACGATATATTCTTCCTTAAACAGGATGGGTCCATATTCCGTTGCCGGTGTTATCAATGTTATTTCAGCCGATAGCTATATACACTCCGGAGCCTCTGCCCAGCATGATACGGTACATTATTACCTGGTAACGAACCAGGGTCCGGGACAGTCGACATTCACTGATACGTTGTCGACCATGCTGCTGACCGGTTCAACTATTGATTTTGAGAGTATTAGCCTGCAATGGTCGCCTCTGCACAGCCCTGAGCCGTTTCTTCCGGAAATGCATCCCTGGTATTTGATCTACAGGGAATTTCCGGCAGGATCCTGGTTGCTCACCGATTCCACCCAAAACCTTCTGCATGATCACCATTTCTGGGAATGCAACAGCGCCAACGATTCGGTTCGGTTTCGGATCGGCGTGAGAAACGATGTTTTCGGATGCGTTTGCCTGTCAAACCAGGTATCTTTCATCCTGAAAAACCTTTCTAACAGGTATCCGCCCGTAATTGATTCCGTGAGTATTGATGCAGACGGAAACGCTGTGATCGGGTGGCAGCCCGGTACTGAACCGGATATCCGGGGATATAAGATTTTCCTTGTGACATCATCCAACGACTCAATCGATTACGTCGATGGCAGGTTTTCCACATCTTATTCGGATCAGCAATCCGATCCCTGCGACGGACCGGTCAAATACATCCTTCTGTCTATCGATTCATGCGGAAATGAAAGCCCTTTTCCTTTCGATCCCAATCCGCCGTATCCTGACAAACCGCATTCGACCATTTACCTGCAGGACATTCAATACGATCCGTGTAATATGACAAACAGGCTGCAATGGAATGAATATGAGAACTTTACACCACCGCTCGCGATAACGCGGATCTATGTCAGTACCGCCGGCGGCCCTTTCCTTGAGCTGGCATCGGTTCTGCCCGGCCAGACGAGTTTTGTACATGCCGGCCTGGAACCCAACACCGAATATGCCTATTTTGTCAGGGCGTTCAGTGGCGATATGGCCAAGACCTCTTCTTCCTGCATCAAACAGGCCCGGTCGTATAATTCTCCTTATCCGCTTTTCATGTACCTGAGGTATGCCACGGTCGGGCCGGAAGGGCAGGTCGAAGTGCTTTTTTACACCGATACGAACGCCCATGTTCAGTCGTACCGCATTCTGCGCAGCGACAGCCCCGGCGGGCCGTTTGTTGAAGCGGGCACTGTTGAGGATGTGGGAGAGGATATGCCCGGTTTCACCGATCCGCTGGCCGATGCCAATACAGGGAGCTATTATTACCAGGTTGAAGTGATCGATAGCTGCGGAGAAGCTTCCATTATCGCAAACATGTCGAGGACTATATTTCTTGCTGTGGAGGCTTTGCCGGAGCTGGTGAACCGGCTGGAATGGAATGCATATGAATCCTGGACGGGAGGTGTGGCCGGATACCGGATCTACCGCCGGCTCGACCAGCTCACGCTGGAACAGATCGGAGAGGTCGGGCCGGGCCAGTTAACATACAACGACAATGTGTCGGCTTTCACAGGAAACTACAGCAGGATATCCTATGTGGTGGTTGCTTATGAAGGGGCAGGCAATGCATTTGGCTTTCAGGATGAAAGTTATTCCAATGAAGCGGTGGCAGAACAGGAACCCCGTGTCTTTATTCCTAATGTGATCATGCCAAACGGGGCCAACAATGTGCTCAAGCCTGTCACGGTGTTCGTCGGCGCGGAAGGATACGAATTCATGGTCTATAACCGGTGGGGCGAACAGGTGTTTTATACTGCCGAACCTGGTTTGGGATGGGATGGACGATATAAAGGGAAACTGGTTCCCCAGGATGTATATGTTTACCTTATCCGGTTCCTCGATGCACTGGGCCAGCCCAGGCAGGTCAAAGGCAACGTGGTTGTGATTTATTGAGTTCATTAAGGGTTTTTTACTACATTTGCAAACTAAATTTTTCTGGATATGACGCAGGATAACCAAAAATTCCTCGGCGAAGCCTTAACATATGACGACGTCCTCCTGGTGCCGGCCTATTCGGAAGTGATGCCACGGGAAGTTGAGATCAACACCTTTTTTTCGAGAAATATTCACCTGAATATCCCGGTTGTATCGGCGGCGATGGACACGGTGACCGAGTCCATGATGGCTATTGCCATTGCACAGGAGGGTGGAATCGGTGTTATCCATAAAAATATGACCATTGAAGACCAGGCCAACCAGGTGAGGAAGGTCAAACGTGCCGAAAACGGGATGATCCTCGACCCGGTGACCTTGCCGGTCAATGCGCTGGTTCGCGATGCCTTCATGTTGATGAAAGAATACGGTATCGGCGGCATTCCGGTAGTGCAAGGCAACAAGGAACTGGTCGGGATCGTCACTCATCGTGATTTGCGGTTCGAGCGCAATCTCGAGCGGCCCATAGCCGAAGTGATGACCAAAGACAATCTCATCACTACCAATGAGTTCGTCTCCTTCGAGAAAGCAGCAGAGATCCTTCAAAAACACCGGATCGAGAAGCTTCCGGTGGTAAATGATCACAACCGCCTGGTTGGGCTTATCACGTATAAAGATATCATTAAGATACAGGCACATCCGAATGCATACAAAGACAGCCAGGGTCGGTTACGTGTAGCGGCTGCGGTAGGGACCGCACCCGATACACTCGACAGGGCTGCCGCTTTGGTGGAAGCCAATGTCGACGCGATCGTGGTTGATACGGCCCATGGGCATACCCGGGGCGTTATCGCTATCGCTAAACGGATTAAAAAGGAATTTCCGGGCATCGATCTCGTCGTCGGAAATATTGCTACGGCTTCGGCCGCGCTGGCGCTGGCAGAAGCGGGCGCCGATGCGGTCAAGGTTGGGATCGGGCCAGGATCCATATGCACAACCCGTGTTATTGCGGGGGTTGGCGTGCCGCAGCTTTCGGCCATTTACGATGTAAGCCGGGCACTGAAAGGGACCGGTATTCCGGTCATTGCCGATGGAGGGATCCGGTATTCGGGCGACATTGCCAAAGCATTGGCGGCCGGCGCCGATACCATCATGGCCGGTTCCTTGTTTGCCGGCGTGGATGAGTCGCCGGGTGAAACGATTATCTATGACGGAAGAAAATACAAAGCCTATCGTGGAATGGGCTCCATCGAAGCCATGCAGAAAGGATCGAAGGACCGCTATTTCCAGGATGTTGAGGATGACATCCGGAAACTGGTACCGGAAGGGATTGTCGGCCGGGTGCCCTTTAAAGGCACACTGTCGGAAGTCATTACCCAGCTGGTAGGCGGACTCAGAGCCGGGATGGGATACGTAGGGGCCCGAAACCTGGAGATGCTCAAGCAGGCTAAATTCATCAAAATAACGCACGCCGGAGTCGTCGAAAGCCATCCGCACGACGTATCCATTACCAGCGAGGCACCGAATTACAGCAGGATTTAATCGCAGACATATTTATAAAATAACAGAAAATCAGCTTACACCATGAGAAAAATTAGGTTTATTGCAACCATGTCAGTCCTTCTCGTTTTTATGACCGGCGGGCTCCATGCGCAAAAAACGGATAACAGGATACTGTTGAATATTGCAGGCGAAGAGGTGACAGCCGGCGATTTCATGTACGTTTATAAAAAAAATAATATCAACCGGGAAGACCAGGGATTGGACAGTATCTCCAAATACCTGCAGCTTTATATCAATTTCAGGTTGAAAGTCAGGGAAGCGGAAGAGCTGGGGCTCGATACGGCCAAAGCTTTTATTACCGAACTGGAAGGATACCGGAAACAATTGGCCCAGCCCTATTTTTATGATTCCACCATCAGCGAGAAACTGATCAGGGAGGCTTATGAGCGCAAACAATGGGATCTCCGCGCCAGCCATATATTGTTTACGTGTGATAAAAATGCACTGCCTCAAGATACATTGAAAGCCTTCCAGAGTGCGATGGCTGCCCGCAACAGGGTGATGGCCGGCGAGGATTTTTCAAAGGTGTCGGTAGAACTTTCACAGGATCCGAACGCCAGGGATTCTGAAGCCAGCCAGTACCGCCCGGCCCGCAAAGGCAACCTGGGCGACCTGGGCTATTTTACGGTTTTCGATATGGTTTACCCGTTCGAATCGGCGGCCTACAACACCCCCGTCGGAACGGTCTCTATGCCGGTCCGCAGCGATCATGGTTACCATGTGATCAAGGTAACCGACCGGAAACCGGCACTGGGCCAGGTACAGGTGGCCCATATCTTCGTCAGCCTGGCAGCCGGTTCGACAGCCCAGGATTCCATCCAGAAAAAGATTAAGATCGATGCTGCTTACGAAAAAATCATGGCCGGTGAAAGTTTTGAGGATATCGTCAAGGAATTTTCGGAAGATAAAGGATCGGCAGCAAACGGGGGAAAACTCCCCTGGTTCGGATCAAACCGGCTGGTCCCCGATTTTGTCGATGCGGCCAGAAACCTGAAAGATTCAGGCGAGATAAGCAAACCCTTCAGTACCATTTACGGTTATCATATCATTAAACTATTGGGTAAGAAGCCGGTAGGTACTTTTGAGGAAGAGGAGTTCGGCCTTAAAACGCGTATTGAAAAAGACATGCGCAATAAACTCAGTGAAGAGGCCGTAATCAGTCGTATCAAGCAGGAGAATAACTTCAAAGAATATCCCAAAGCGGTCGAAGCCGTTTATGCAACCCTCGATTCAAGTGTGATGAAATGGGAATGGACGGCCGCTAAAGCAGCCGGCTTGAAGAAACCGGTGTTTTCCATCGGTAAACTCAAATATACCCAGCAGGATCTGGCAACTTACCTTGCTTCCAAACAAACCAAGAGCGTTACCAGCATCCGGGGATTCTTCAATGACACATATAAAAGCTTCGTGAAAGAAAAATGCATGGCGTATGAAGACAGCCGTCTTGAGCAAAAGTATCCCGATTTCAGGCTTTTGATCCGTGAATACCACGACGGTATCCTGCTTTTCGACCTGATGGAGAGAAATGTCTGGTCGAAAGCGGTGAAGGATACTGCCGGGCTGGCTGCCTATTATGGCGCCAATAAAGATAAGTACATGTGGGATGAGCGTTTCCATGCCACCGTCGTCACTGTTTTGAACCCCGGGGATGTTGATATCGAAGAGCTGAGAGATTTCATCACCGGGGGGAAACCACTGGAAGAGATCCTTGAACGTTACAATTCGGATACTACGCTGAATATCCTGGCTGAAACAGAAAAATATTCGCGCGGAGATTCCCCGATTATCGATAAAGTTCAGTGGAAGACCGGCCTGTCGCCTATGATTGATTCGCCTTCGGGTCCGGCTTTTGTTTACGGCATTGCCGTAGCGCCCCCGGAGCCGAAGCTTTTGCAGGAGGCCAGGGGACTGGTCACTGCCGATTACCAGTCATTCCTCGAGGAGAAATGGATTGGCGAATTGCGCAGTAAGTACCCGGTCACCATCAACCAGGAAGTTCTTTCAACTTTGAAATAAACAGCACGCTGTGAGAAAAATTGTCCTGCTTATATTACCGGCTCTTGTTGCCTGCACCGGCCTTTTCAGGGCCGATGAAGACGACCGGGTCGTCGCCAGGGCAAACGACAAAGAACTCAGAATCTCAGAAGTGGCTGAGAAGATACCCGACGGCTTGCCTTCCAGGGATAGTATAACACTTGCAGAAAACTATATCTCCAAATGGATCCAGAACGAGATCCTGACCCGGAAAGCCAAGGAAACCCTGAAATCGAACGAACAGGATTTTGACAAACAGCTGGAGGAATACAGGAATTCGCTCCTGCTTTTCAGCCTGGAGCAAAAACTGGTCAGCCAGTTTCTCGATACGGTGATCACCCAACAGGAAATTGAGGCCTATTACATCGAAAACCGCAGCCAGTTTGAATTGAAAGGAAACATTGTGAAGTTCGATTTTGTCAAAATCAATAAGCGATCGAGGCATGCACGGGAGTTTCGGAACCTGCTCAAAGCGGATAAAGATGAAAGTATGATGAGGCTTGCTGATTATGCCGAAAAGAATGCCACCGATTACTGGTTTGCAGGAGAATGGGTTTCATTTAACGACTTGCTTGATGAAATGCCGCTGGAAGTGGATAACCAGGAACTGTTCCTCCGCCGCAACAGTTATGCAGAAGCAACCGATTCCCTTTTTATTTATTTCGTCAGGATAAACGATTTCAAGACATCCGACAGTATCTCCCCCCTTGAATTTGAAAAGGATAAGATCAGGAATATTATCCTGAATGCAAGAAAAATTGATCTTATCGAACGAAAAAGGCAGGAGTTTATCGATCAGGCCTTTAAAGAGGATAAGGCCAAGATATTTTAATCTATCTGAAAACAATAAAACAATCATTCCGTGGTTAAATCTCTATCAGATGCTATTATGAAAGCCAGGCGCCTAAATGCTTTTCGGGGAATATTGTTTTTGGGAATGATCCTGACCGGTCTTCCGATGACCGGAATCGGGCAGGATGAAATTGTGGTCGACCGGATTGTGGCCATTGTCGGCAAGAATATGATCCTGGAATCGGATCTTGAATCGCAATATCTTCAACTAAGGATGCAGGGCGAAATCGAGGGATCGGCTTCTTCGGTCAAATGCCAGATCTTGCAGAAGATGCTGAGAGATAATTTGTTGCTGAACCAGGCCGAACTCGACAGCGTTGAAGTATCCGACAGCGATGTGGAGCAGAACCTCGACCGCAGGTTGCGCTATTTTATCTCCCAGTTCGGTTCACAGGAAAAACTGGAGCAGTATTACGAAAAGTCTCTCCTGGAAATTAAGGAGGAATTCCGGCAGATGGTGAAGGATTTCATGCTGATCGAGCAGGTTCAGAATGATATCACAAAGAATGTCTTTGTCACACCCAATGAAGTCAAAGCATTTTATGGCACCATACCCTCCGACAGCCTGCCGTTGGTCAGCGCCCGTGTCGAGATGACCCAGATCATCAAGATGCCGCCGGTAAGCGCCGAACAGAAGGTGATGATCAAAGAGCGGCTCCGCGACCTCAGGCGCAGGGTCATGGCCGGGGAAAACTTTGCCACGCTGGCCATCCTCTATTCGGAAGACCCCGCCTCGGCTGCCAAAGGAGGTGAGATCGGATTCTTTGGAAGGGGAGAACTCTACCCGGAATACGAAGCGGCTGCATTTAAACTGAAAGAAGGTGAAATATCGGATATTATTGAAACCAAAGCCGGGTTCCATATCATCCAGTTAATGGAAAGAAAAGGGGATTATATCAATACCCGCCATATTCTTCTCCAAACAAAACCCTCACCCGAAGACCTTGAAAAGGCCAGGCTTGAGCTCGACAGCCTCCTGCTTCAAATCCGCAACGGGGAGATCACATTCGACGACGCTGTCCTCAAGTTCTCCGATGACCCGGGCAAGGTCAGCGGAGGATTCATCATTAATGATTATGACGGCACGACCTGGTTTCCGATGGACCAACTCGATCCCCAGGTCTCATTCACGGTGAATAAGCTGGAGGTCGGGGAAATTTCTTCACCGGTACCCACCCAAACGGAGGAGGGAAAAGAGGCTTTCCGGCTTATCAAGCTAAAATCCAGGTCGGAGCCCCACCGCGCTAACCTGGTGGATGATTACAGCATGATCACCAACTGGGCGCTCGAAAATAAAAAAGAACAAAAAATCGTGGAATGGGTTAATAAGAATGTCGACAACGCTTATATCATGATAATCGATGATTACACGGACTGCGATTTTGAAATTAAATGGTTTCCTGGTAAAAAACAGGAGAATGAAAACAGGTAAGTGATTTTCAATCCCGGAAAAATAATACGATGATATCTTATAAATCTGATGTTGAAGCTGTTGATGCTTTCGTAGAGAAATATGGCGCCCTTCGGGCGGAGATTGCCAAAGTGATAGTGGGCCAGGATGAGGTCGTCAAACGGGTGCTTATTTCGATTTTCAGCCGTGGACACGGATTGCTGGTTGGTGTCCCGGGCCTGGCAAAAACTCTGATGGTTAATACTATAGCCAGGGCTTTGGGGCTAAGCTATAACCGCATTCAGTTTACACCCGACCTGATGCCATCGGATATCATCGGGACCGAGATCCTGGACGAGGAGCGGAAGTTTAAATTCATTCACGGGCCGGTTTTTGCCAATATCATCCTGGCTGACGAGATCAACAGGACGCCCCCCAAAACACAATCGGCTCTGCTTGAAGCGATGCAGGAAAAGGCCATCACAGTTGCCGGAAAGAACTATAAACTACCGGAACCATTTTTTGTACTGGCAACCCAGAACCCGATCGAGCAGGAAGGGACCTATCCGCTGCCGGAAGCGCAACTCGACCGGTTTATGTTCAATATCTGGCTGGATTATCCTACATTTGAACAGGAGATTGAGGTGGTCAGGAGTACCACACAGGATATCCCTGTCGACCTTAAAGTGATCCTCAGCGCCGAAGAAATACTCTTTTTCCAGGGCCTGATCCGCCGAATCCCGGTACCCGACAATGTTTACAAGTACGCTGTTTCCTTGTCGGCAAAGACGCGCCCCGGAACGCCCGCCGCACATCCTCTTGCAAACGACTTCGTTATATGGGGAGCTGGTCCTCGCGCCTCTCAGTACCTCATCATCGGGGCCAAATGTCATGCCGCCATCCAGGGAAAATATTCGCCCGACATTGAAGACGTCAGGGCGGTGGCTTCCTCCATCCTGCGACACCGCATCGTCAGAAATTATAAAGCCGAAGCGGAAGGATATCCGATCGAAAAGATTATGATTGAATTTTTGAAATAAAGCCTAATCCTAACACCGGCTGTAATGAAAAAAAGCAAAGTTTACCTCATCAGCCTGGCCGTTCTCCTGTTGATCGTCATCATCTGGATCGCCACCGGCAGCGGCCCTGAAAAAGAAACCACCCTGGAAGTGCCCGTCAAATCAGGCCTATTTGATATTACGGTCACAACTACCGGCGAGCTTGAAGCCAAAAGCTCCGAAAAGATCATGGGGCCGGTCAACCTGCGCGACTTTCGCATCTGGCAGATAAAAATCGAAGACATCATTCCCGACGGAACGGTGGTCGATTCGGGTCAGTACATTGCCACACTCGACCGGACAGAACTGGTCAATAAAATGAAAGACCAGGAGCTGGAGATCGAAAAGCTCGAAACACAGTTCACCAAAACGCAACTCGACACAACGCTTGAACTTCGTTCGGCACGGGATAACCTCATCAATCTCAAATATGCCCTGGAAGAAAAGCAGATCGTTGTCGACCAGTCGATTTATGAGCCGCCGGCTACGCAGAGGCAGGCAAAGATCGACCTGGAAAGGGCAATGCGCAATTATGAGCAGGCGGTGGAGAATTACGAAGTAAAGCTGCGCAAGGCGGAAGCCGATATGCAGGAGATCAATACTTCAATGAAAAAGGTCCGGTCGGAGTACGCTAAAATGGTGAGCCTGCTGAACGAGTTCACCATCTTCGCCCCGAAATCGGGCATGGTGATATACAAGAGGGGATGGGACGGACAGAAACAAGGCGTCGGCGCAACGATCAGCGTATGGGAACCGGTTGTGGCCGAGTTGCCTAACCTGCGGGAGATGAAATCGAAAACTTATGTGAACGAGATCGATATCAGCAAAGTGAAGATGAACCAGGCCGTCAGGATAGGGGTCGATGCCTTTCCCGACAAGAAATTTACCGGGGTCGTCCGAGAAGTGGCCAATATAGGCCAGCAGCTGCCCAATTCCAATGCTAAAGTGTTCGAGGTCAGCATTGAGGTCAATGAGTTCGATTCGATCCTCAGGCCGGCCATGACGACCAAGAATGAAATTCTGACATCGAGCCTGGACAGCGTTCTGTTCATACCGCTCGATTGTGTCCAGTCGAACGACAGTATCAGTTATGTCTATACCGGAGGATACCGAAGGCAGGTAGTCCTGGGGCTGTCAAACGAGAACGAGGTGATCGTTCGTGCCGGACTCAAAGCAGGCGAAGAGGTTTACCTGGTTCCTCCTTCAGATGCGGAGAAATGGAAGCTGACAAAACTGGATGAAGCGACACTGGAGAAGATCCGGCAGGAGGATGAGGCAAAAGCCAGGCAGCAGGTGCCGGCAGGGCTTCCCGATTCGATGATGATGCCTCCCGGCAACGGAAAATTCAGGATGCAGAAAGGCGGCGGCAAACCTCCCTTCAGGCGGTAAGCTTTGATAAAAATGAAAAAGCCCGAACTCCAAAGCAAGTTCTATGAGCGATATGTTCATTCGCTGAACATAGCGGTGGAAGCCGTGATTGCCAACCGGTTCCGGTCTATGCTGACCGCCCTGGGCATTATTTTCGGCGTAGCCGCCGTCATCGCCATGATGGCCATAGGCAACGGTGCCCGGAAGGAGATCCTCGACCAGATGAAGATGGTGGGCGTCAATAATATCGTTATCACGCCATTGCTCGAAAAATCAGGGGGCGAGGGAAATTCTGACGATGAAGGCGGAGGGCAGAAGCTTCAGAAGAAGTATTCTCCCGGTCTGACCCTTGAAGATGCTGAAAGCATCCGGCAGATCATCCCTGCGGTTACGCGGGTGAGCCCTGAGGTGAAGTACGACAGCTATGTGATCAAGGAAGGAAAACGGTCGCCGGCCAAATTGATTGGTGTCACCAACGATTTTTTCGAGGTTTACAACTTGCAGTTATACGCCGGACAGTATTTCCAGGAGCAGCAGCAGGTCAACGGAAGTCCTGTTTGTATCATCGGGCCCAGTGTGAAAGCCCGGTTCTTTAGCAGGGAAGACCCCCTGGGTAAGACGATAAAATGCGGGGGAATCTGGCTGACGGTGATCGGAGTCCTGGAAAACCGGGCGATGCAGGTCGATGAAACAAAAGACCTGGGGATCAGCGATTACAACGACCATATTTATGCACCCATCCAGACAGTCATGCTCCGGTTTAAAGACCGTTCCTACGTGAACGATGCATCGCTCCGGCAGGGTGAAAGTTCGGTCATGTTCATCGATGGCGGGATCGCTGCATTTTCAAGCAGCAGCTCGGGTTCCATGGACAATAATTATAACCAGTTGGATAAGATCGTGGTCCAGGTGACCGATAGCAAATACCTCGACGCTACAACCAAAGCTCTGACCAGTATGCTAAAAAGGCGTCACCAGCAGGTGGATGATTTCCAGGTCAGTGTCCCGGAACTATTACTAAAGCAAGAACAAAGGACCAAAGACATTTTCAACATTGTGCTGGGGGTTATTGCGGGCATTTCCCTGCTGGTCGGCGGGATCGGGATCATGAATATTATGCTGGCATCGGTGATGGAGCGTACCAAGGAGATCGGGATCCGAAGGGCCACCGGGGCCACAAAGCGCGATGTCATTTTCCAGTTCCTCTCTGAAGCCACCATTATCTCCATCTCCGGAGGAGTCATCGGTATTGTGCTGGGTGTTGTTTTCGCCGTTATGATCCAGCGGACCACCGGAATCCTGACCATCGTCACGCCGGATTCTATTGTCGTTTCATTCGGCGTATCGGCTTTTATCGGCATCCTTTTCGGGTATATGCCGGCCAAACGCGCCTCCGACCAGGATCCGGTCGAATCGCTACGTTATGAATAAGGGTAATTTTCTTTCGTATGAAGATTAAAATAATTTCTTTCCTGTCGATCGTCCTGTTGTTTAAGATACCGGTGTTTTCACAGGAAAAAGTGGTCAGCCTGACCCTTGAAGAAGCGATCATGATTGCAAAAGAACAATCTGCCGACGCTTTGATCGCCAGGCACAGGTTCAGGATGAATTACTGGCAATTCCGGTCATTCAAAGCCGATTACCTGCCTTCGGTCAACCTCGATGCCAGCCTGCCCTCTTTTAACCGTTCCTACGGTAGTGTAAGGCAAAACGACGGGACTTACAAATTTCAGTACAACACCTATGCCGATTACTATGGCGCTTTATCGATCAACCAGAAGGTGGGATTAACCGGCGGTTCGGTTTACCTCCGATCGGACCTGACGCGCCATGATGAGTTCTTCGACGACAGTACCCAATCCGAGTACTGGTCGACACCGGTGGTGGTCGGATATAAACAACCGATCTTTAAATATAACAATTACCGGTGGGCACGGCAGCTTGAGCCGCTGAAATATGAAAAAGCCAAACGGCAATACCTGGAAGATGTCGAGCAGGTAGCCATGACAACAACCAGTCATTTCTTTAACCTTCTCCTGGCCCAGATCGAGAAGGGTATTTCTGAGAAGAACCTGCACAACTACGATACTTTATACAGGATAGCCCAGGGAAGGTACCAGCTGGGGAAAATTGCCGAAAATGACCTTTTGCAGCTGGAACTTAACTACCTGAGAGCTAAAGCTTCAGTTGACAACGCCAGCCTGAACTATGAAAATATGCTGTTCCGGTTGAAATCGTACCTCCGGATCAAGGAAGATGGCGATATCCGGCTCACCCCACCTGAACAAACCTGGCATGGCACCATCAGCGCTTCAACAGCCCTGGCGGAAGCCAGGAAGAACACTGCCCTGTCGATCGAATTCCAGGAGCGTATGATCAATGCGGAAAGCGAACTCCGGTATGCTAAAATGAACGGCCGCTTTGATGCCGACCTGTCGCTGGAATACGGACTGAATCAATCCGCACAGGAAATTCCCGATGCATATAAGTCGCCGCTTGAAAGGCAAAAGGTCAACCTGGCGCTAAGTGTCCCAATCCTTGACTGGGGCAGGGCGCGGGGTGAAATTAAACTCAAGGAGTCGAATTATGAACTGGAGCAAACTTCGGTCGAACAGGAGGTAATAGATTTCGAACAGAACGTCTTTTTGAATGTGATGGAATTCAATATGCAGAAAGACCAGCTTTTTATCGCAGCCAAGGCCGATACGGTTGCGCAGAAAAGATATGATGTGACCCAGAAACGATACATGATCGGGCAGGTAAACGATATTCTCGACCTGAACTATGCTCAGATTGATAACGATAATGCCAAAAAAGGGTACTTTTCCGCTCTGCGGAATTATTGGATAAACTATTTTCAACTTAGAAAAATGACCCTTTATGATTTTCGTGAAAATAAATTATTGATTTTCGATATAAGGGATACCATGTAACGTATTGTTTATTTGCAGGATTGATTATTTTTGCCCAAAATTTCCAAAACTCATTTACTTTATCAAACAATATCATTAAGAATTAAGATTTAAAAATTAAAAATTAAAAATTAATCTTAGAATGGCAGTTTTAGTAGGCAAAAAGGCCCCTTTGTTCGAAGCGGATGCGGTGGTTAACGGTGGAGAGTTTGTTGAGAAATTCTCACTGGAACAGTTTATCGGTAAGAAGTATGTTATATTCTTCTTTTATCCGCTGGATTTTACTTTTGTGTGTCCCACCGAAATTCTGGCTTTCCAGGAAAAACTTGAAGAGTTCGACAGAAGGAATGTAGCCGTTGTCGGTTGTTCGGTCGATAGCAAATATTCCCACTGGGCATGGCTTAATACTGAGGTTAAAGAAGGAGGGATCAAAGGGGTGAAATTCCCCCTGGTGTCAGACCTTTCAAAAACCATTTCAGAGAATTATGATGTCCTTGCCGGAGAATATGAATACAATGAGGACGGAGAAATGGATTTTGTCGGTGATGCCATTGCCTACCGGGGTTTGTTCCTGATCGATAAAAAAGGGATCGTCAGGCATCAGCTCGTGAATGATCTGCCGCTCGGCCGTAGTATTGATGAAGCCATCCGGATGGTCGACGCACTGCAGTGCTATGAGGAGTACGGGGAAGTTTGCCCGGCAAACTGGCACGCCGGCGATGAGGCCATGACGGCAACGCATGAAGGCGTTTCCAGCTACCTGGCTAAAAAGCATTAGAACTTGTAAAGTCTCCCGCTCCCAATCAATTGGGTGGATACCGACTGGGGATCCCCGTGATAATATACATTCCCTGCATTCCTTATTTCAGCAGTGATCTGAACATGAGCCGTCACGAAAATGTCATTCGGACTCCCGGTATAAATATAGGTAAACTTGGAATAAAGGTTTTCCGCGTGAAGCGGACCGTAACCGAGATCTGAAATGAATGTCACCTGCGAGAAACCCGAGAAATCCAGTGCAAATGTCCCATATTTTAAGGTAATGAAGGATTTGGCCACATTGAGATCCAGGTCGATCTTGCCTCCTCCCTCTTCAACGGTAATCCAGATAGTATTTCCGGTCCATGTGTTCATGCCCGTGATATTCCCCGCAGCATGGGTGATAAGTGTATCGAGCGAACGGTATTTGAGATAAACATTCACCGGTACCTCGAAACTTCTGAGCCAGTTGCAGGTATTGCGGTTACGGATGATGAGCCTGCCGCGCTCCGTTTCCGTGGTGATGCCATCGATCAGGTTCTCTCCGGCTTCGATTTGAAGCCCGGTTGTAATGGTATCCTGCGTGAGAAAGAGATTGATGTTATCCCACACTTCTACATAATGGAAAGCGGAAACCGTGCGATTTTCGAGTATGACCTTCCCCGTTGAGCCTGTGCAGATTCCGTCATCTTTTCCACAACCCGCAGATAGCACCAGGATCATCATCAAAATAAATATTATCGTCAAATAGCTTTTCATCGGTAATATTTTAAACGAATCCGGTAACCGACACCAAGAGTCAGGTAATCGGCTTTTCCATAGTGGGCTTTCAGTGTAAAACTGGAAAAGAGGTTCTCAGTAATACCTACTCTTATCCCGAGCTTCTCATATACGGTTCCATCATGTTTATCCAGTCCCGAAACAACAAATCCCAGGTTCAGCATGATGGCCATGCGGGAAAAAGCCAGCTCGTAAGCGGCATTAATTCCTGTCTTTACCAGGTCGATCCGGTGTTCGGGGATAATATTCTGCTTTTGAAGCTGTTTCTCGTCTGCACCATCATAAGAAAAATCAACTCCGGCTCCCAGTCGGCTTTTATAACCGACAGGCCACATTACATTCGCAGCCATGTCAACGACTGGATACTGATGCCCCTTGCCAGATATCGCTTTCAGGTCCTTGAAACCGAAACCCATATTGATATCCCCCTGCAGATATCTTTTGCCGTCGAACTCAAAAGGATAAAGCTCCGGCAATAATTTCTTCCTGAGATAAGGATTTTCGCGGCTCATCCGGTAAGCCACGGCCACACTGACACCGGGCATGTTAATTCCATAATTCGGTTGTTTGGTGCCTCCATTGGAGAAATGCACCAGCGACACCCCGGCAGAGCCCATCAGGCGCTCGCTCAGCCTTCCCCGCACCTCAAACATCAGGTTTACTGCCCCGTTAAAATGGGATCCGATCGCAAGATTGTCGTAATTATTATACCGTTCATATTTCTTTGTCAGGTAACCCAGCCCGACGCCCAACCGGAAATAGATGTTTGCATCCCTGCTTCTGAGCAATGGGAAATTTATAAAAGGGAATAAAGCATGCGCAGACCCGAGCGGTTTTGTTCTTCCCAGGTCAGAATACCAGTAGGATACGCCGATAAACGGATAATTATACATGTATTCCCACCGGGTCCTTCCATAAGTGGCTTTGAACAGGCTCAGCTCAAAACCGGGATAATGCCTCTTGTAAGGGGTCATTTCAATGTGATGGTCCAATGTCCATCCGTAATATACCCGACCCTCCAGAACTAATCCCGGGCTTCTTAGCTTATGCCGCATAACATGTTGAGCATCAGTGGTATTTATGGAAAAACACAACAACACGAAAAGAACCGCTATCAGGCCGGCCCGGTTCATAAACCTGCTATGCCTTTTCATTTCAATCCTTTTCCGGTTTGTTAACATATGTGGACAAAAATAGTAAAATACGCCCCAATGCAGGGTGACCGGCAGGTTCAATTCGTTGTACTTTTGAAGAAAATTACCGTTATGGAATCTGCCGTCAACGCTTTTGAGAAATTGCTGGGCATAATGGATGAACTCAGGGAGAAATGTCCGTGGGACCGTGTTCAAACCCTGGAAAGCCTCCGTCATCTTACTTTGGAGGAAACCTATGAATTGTCGGATGCCATCATGGAGAAAGACCTGGATGGCATAAAGAAAGAGCTGGGCGACCTGATGTTGCATATAGTTTTCTATGCAAAAATTGCCGGTGAGATGAAAGCGTTTGATATGGCCGATGTGCTGCAATCGATCAACGAAAAGCTGGTACGCCGGCATCCGCACATTTATGGCGATGTGCAGGTGAAAGACGCCGGCGAGGTGCGGGATAACTGGGAGAAGATCAAACTGACGGAAGGCCGTGATTCGGTGCTGGGCGGGGTTCCCCACTCCCTCCCGGCCCTGGTCAAAGCCTACCGCATCCAGGAAAAAGCTTCAGGGGTGGGATTCGACTGGGATAATGCCGGACAGGTGTGGGACAAGGTTGTTGAAGAGATGAACGAATTCCGCAGGGAAGTGGATTGCGCGGAGGAAGATTGCGATAAGCAACACCTTCAGCAGGAATTCGGAGACCTGCTCTTCGCCCTGGTCAATTATGGCCGTTTCCTGGAGATCAATCCCGAAGATGCCCTTGAGCAAACCAACCGTAAATTCATCCGCCGTTTCCAGTATGTTGAAAAAGGCGCAAAAAAAAGTGGTAAGCTTTTACATCAGATGTCGCTCGAAGAAATGGACGTATTCTGGAATGAAGCCAAAAAACAGGAGAACCAATAAACCCAACTTTGAACTTAGAACTTTGAACTACTGTATCGTCGCCATTTTTCAATCACTTCCTGCATATCCGGGGGCGGGGCCGATTCAAAGCTGGTTATTTTTTGGGTTGAAGGATGTTTGAAAGAGAGGGAACGGGCATGAAGCGCCTGCCTGGGAAGGATCTCAAAACAATTATTGACAAACTGCCTGTATTTCGGAAATGTGGTCCCTTTAAGGATGATGTTGCCGCCGTATGTTTCGTCGCCGAATAAAGGATGGCGGATATGCTGGAAATGTACCCTGATCTGGTGCGTGCGGCCTGTTTCTAGTTTGCAGTCGACCAGCGTGACGTAGCCAAACCTTTCCATTACCGTATAATGGGTGATAGCATGCCGGCCCTGGCTTCCGTCAATATAAACCGTGAAGAGCTTCCGGTCTCGCACACTCCGGCCGATATGCCCCGAAATGGTCCCCGAGTCCGTGTCAAAATCGCCCCAGACCAGTGCAGTGTAATGCCTGTCGATCGTATGGTGGAAAAACTGTGCGGCCAGCCTGGCCTGCGCCAGCTCGTTCTTGGCTGCCAGCATCACACCCGATGTGTCTTTATCGATCCGGTGTACCAGAAAAGGTGTCCGCCCCGGCGCCCTGTCGGCCGAGACCTCCCGGAGATGGTAGGTGAGGGCGTTGACCAGGGTGCCTGTATAATTGCCATAAGCAGGGTGTACAACCATGCCGGGCACTTTATCGACGACAATCAGGTCTTCATCTTCATAAAGAATATTGAGCGGGATGTTTTCGGGGATGAGCTCTATTTCTCTTGGCGGGTAGGAGAGTACCACTGAGATCACATCCTGTGGCTTGACACGGTAATTGGGCTTGACCGCACTGCCATTGACCAGGATATTACCGGCGTGCGCTGCCTGCTGGATTTTATTCCGGGTTGCATTCTCAATCCTGAACATCAGGAATTTGTCGATCCTGAGCAGCCCCTGGCCTTTATCCACGACAAACCGGTGATGCTCGTAAAGGTCCTGGCTTTCTTCCTGTCCCTCCTGGCTGTCCGGTATTTCAGGCAGGTCTTCCGGCATGGTCTCAGTTCTTGATCAGGCGTGTGACAGCTACCATCCGGCCATTCGCGTCTTTGATGGCGATAAGGTACAATCCCGGACTTAAGGGCCCTATGTCGGTAGGGTTGCTGAAAGGCATCCGGAGTATTTCAGCTCCCATGCTGTTGATGACCGAAATGGAAAGACCATGATAATCTTCCAATAAAATCCTGTCACCCTTGAAACTGATCCTTGTTCCGTTCAATGGATTCGGATAAACCGTAATACGGTTTGCGACGGTTCTTTCATCGGGAACCGATGAAATATCAAAAGGTTTTCCCAGAATGGGTCTCATCATCAGGGCCCCGGTATTGATCGATTGAAGCCATTCACCGCTGGTATTATAGAAAATCTGCTGCTGCGCATTGTTGTACCGGTCGTACCCCAGGTTCAGGTTGTCGGGGGTCTGCTGGTGCCAACCGATGTAAAAAGTGCCGTTTACCAGGATCGGTTCGTCGAGCATATAGGTATGAAAGCCAAGCAGTTCGGAAGAGAACTCTACTTTTTCATCGAGTTGCGAATAGATGACCTCCCCAGGCTTGCCGTTATTGTCCTGCCAGACCATCAGGTCGAAGAACTTAACATTGGCATCGTTCTGGGTACGGTTAAAGTACATCTGGATCGCACGAAGGGTATCTTTTACATTGAGTGAAAACCTGTATGCCAGCATTGCGCCCGATGGTGTCAGATTAAGACCGTAACCGGCTTCCGGGGTGCCATCGTCATACGCATAATAATTGAAAAACTTTTGAGCATAATAAATAGTATCGGAAACGGTATCCGTCGGTGTGATATCCCCTATAATGATGTGCCTGACAGTGAATTCGGCGGAATCGGTGACATCTAGCGGGAAAACAAAGTTGACCGGCGGGCAGGCATGTTGTGCGCAGGCGATGCAATTTTGGTATCCGTTCAGGTTGAAAGGAAAGAGATTACAGTTTCCACCCGGGTATATATATTGAAAGTCGCCTTCAGTGCGGTTCACAACATAATAATAGGTGGAATTGAAAATGGTGGAATCGAGGTTGGTGATCACCAGTTCCAGTTCATTTTTCATCTCGTTACCGGGATTATTCGTATATTGGTTATAAGGCATGGCCTCATACCTTTTTAACATGCTGGGTGGCCGTTCGACAAAGGAGACCTGCCGGTAGACCGTATCGCGGTAAGAGCGGTTAATATTAAGGTACACGTAATCGATATTCCACTGGTCGCAGTTCCCTCTCCAGCTGGGATTGTTTTCGCTGGCCAGGCTGGCATAATTGATAAACCGGAAAGAAAAGTCGTTTTTGAAATAACGGGTGCTGTCGGTAATCGGGATCATGACCTGTTTGCTGTAGGTGTTATACTTTTCGTAAAATTCGGCAAGGGTCATTCCTGAAGCGCTCCAGATGCGTCGCCACCGGAATTCGGGCAGAAAGACCGAATCGCAGGGCATTCGTATCAGGTCGTTGTAATAGTAATAATTATCGGCGATAACAAATACATCGGCACATCCGGCAGGACTGAATATTGTATCCCCGGGATAAATAGTATCTTCGGGGTGGATGTAATCGCTAAGCTGCACCCAGATGGAATCATAATAATTGGCAAAAACGGAATCACCAGTAGTGTAACCGAACTGGAGGATAAGTGAATCGGTGCTTTCAGGGGCCTGGGATGCTCTTCCCTGGGGCTGGTAGTAGAAGCTGAAGTAGATCGAATCGGCAACAGTTATTTTCCTTGGGGTTGGAAGGAAGATGGAGTCGAGCCTGATGGGGCGTGAGGTTAGAGAATCGGCCTGAAACGGAAAATGGCTGGCATTGGCATGCAGGAGCCCCCGGCTGTCGATGGCGTCGAGGGTAACCGCCCCGATGTTGGCCATCCGGTAACCGTAGTTCGTATTTAAAAAAGCCTCTTCCCCGATCCATTTTTTACTGTCAGGATAGATACCGTCGCCGGAGAAATCATCAAAAAAGGGGAGTAAGACCGGAGCCGGATCTTCGGCTGTTTCCCGGGTGCCATCAGCCCTCATTCGCTCGTATTCGGCCCGGATAACGGGATTTTCCTGCAATTCGGAAATGATCTCCTGCGCCCGGATGGCCAGGCTGAAAAATATTAAAACAAAAGATATGATAAAAAACTTTTTCATCAGTCAATTTCAGGTTCAAGTGAGTCCGTGGGCATCTCCACCTCAAGATCGAGGAAGACGGCTGTGTCGGGATTGACCGAATTCAGCAGGTCGTCGAAATTGTAAGTCAGGTCCGAACGGAAATAGAGTGTGACCGAATCGCCCGGGTACAGGTCCTCCTGCCATGACGGAAACTGCCTGTAAACGCGGCTGTGCATGGGGTCTTTCCGGTCAAGGTAGTGTTCCTTTCCGGCATTGAGCGATGCCATTTGCAATGCGCTCCTGGCTTCGTCACGGGTAAGTCCCATGACGATAGGCACCCGGATGGATCTGTTTTCCCCAAGCCCGGCCAGCAGGTCAATCTCGCTTCCTTCCAGTATTTCGGTTCCGGCAAGCAGCGTATCGCCCTCAAAATATTGCCCGAGCACCGAATTGCCCGCAAAATGTTGTGTGAAAACCAGTTTGCGGATTTTCAGGCCACCGGTCCGTAAAGTGGTCACTGCCTGCCTGACCGTCAGGTCTTTCAGTTCCGGCATCCGGCTCATTTTTGGCGTATACGAAACGATGGTCAGGTAAATGGTCCTTCCTTCCTTGGCTTTAGAGCCGGGTGAAGGGTTCTGTTTGATGACAGACCCGGGCAAAAGGCTGTTGTCAAAAACCGAATCGGTCACAACAAACTGAAAGACGTTCGTCTCTTCAATTTCAAACAGCCGGTCATATTCTTTGCCCGTAAGATCGGGAACGATATACGCTTCACCATGACGGGTATAGACTTTCAGCAGGCTGATAACGATCAGCAGCAAAGCGATTGTCAGGATGACGGAAATGCCGAAATGAATGTAAAAATTCTTTTTTACCAGAAAACTCAGAGCGCCCATTTTCAATTGATTTCTCCCGGCAGGCGTCAGTGCCGCCTGCCTGATAATAACGTAAATCCAGCCGGTTATTGCATTGAGTGTGGCAAAGATAAGAATTTTTGCCGGATCATTCCCTATCTTTGCATCCTGACCGAAGCGTAAAACAATTGATAATGGAATTCAGAAAGTATATCATTGCCATCGCTGCCGGGGGTGATTCCGGCGAATACGATATCTCGCTGAAGAGCGCAGCCGTCGTAAAAAAGCACCTCGATCCGGAGCGCATGATTAGTTATCTGGTGATTATCAGGGGCAGCGACTGGAAGATCAGCCTGGATGACGGCACCACCTGGCCGGTCGACAGGAACGATTTTTCAGCTGATCTTCCCGGACGCACAATTAGATTCGACGGCGTTTTTATTGCCGTGCACGGTACACCGGGAGAAGATGGAAAACTCCAGGGATACTTCGAAATGCTCAACATACCTTATACTTCCTGTGATTCGCTGACATCGGCGCTGACATTTGATAAGTTCTTCTGTAACCATTTCGTGAAAAGTTTTGGAGTCAATGTATCCAGATCGATCGTAATCAACAGGGGAGATGATATTCTGGAAGCAGAGATCCTTTCCCGGATTGCGCTGCCGTTTTTCGTAAAACCCGACCGCGGCGGATCGAGTGTGGGAACTTCAAAAGTGAAAACCCCGGACCAGCTGGCAGCCGCACTGGAGATGGCTTTCCGGGAGGATTCGCGGGTGATGCTGGAAGAACATATCCCGGGCAGGGAGCTTTCGTGCGGTACCATCACCTACAAAGGAAAGATCATGACCTTGCCCGTCACCGAAATCATCAGCCGGAAGGAGTTCTTCGATTACGAAGCCAAATATGAAGGGATGTCGGATGAGGTGACCCCGGCCGATATTCCGGATCGTATCGCCCGTGAAATTTCGGACACTTCTGTCAGGCTTTACCAGTTGCTGAATTGCCGGGGGATGGTCAGGTTTGATTATATTCTTAACAGTGACCGGCTTTTCTTCCTGGAAGTCAACACCGTACCGGGAATGTCTGAACTCAGCATTGTCCCCCAGCAAGCATTGAAAGCCGGTATCAGCCTGAAGGATCTGTTCACCGAAACGATGCTGGGCGCAATAAATGCCCGATGAGTTTCTGAACCGCACGGCCCCGGTGGCTGATCCGGTTCTTTTCATCCGGGCTCATCTCCGCAAAGCTCTGTTCATATCCAATGGGCCGGAAAACAGGATCGTAGCCGAAACCGTCCTTTCCTCTTTTTTCCATTAAAATTTCTCCTTCAACAATACCTTCAAACTGAACTTCCCGGCCTTCGATAATCAAAGAGATGACCGTCCTGAACCGGGCTCTTCTGTTGGGTTTATCCATAAGCTCTTTCAGCAACTTTTTGATATTGTTGTCCGGGTTGCAATCATCCCCGGCATAGCGGGCTGACTTCACACCGGGCCGGCCGTCAAGGGCTTCAACTTCCAACCCTGTATCGTCGGCAAAACAGCTTTTCCCGTATTTGTTCCAGATATAAAAAGCTTTCAGTGAGGCGTTACCTTCAATGGTTGCGGCATCCTCCACAATTTCATCCGTGCATCCGATCTCCTTCAGGCTTAGGATTCGCAGAGTGTCTCCGGCTATAGCCCTGATCTCATTTAACTTATGGACATTATTTGTGGCAAAGACAAGTTCTTTCATTGCTATTCCTCCAATCTCCAGTCGATTTCTTTCAGTCCAAGATCCGACAGGATTTTATTTGTTTCGGAAAAATGCCGGCATCCGAAAAAGCCCCTGCTGGCCGATAAGGGCGATGGATGGGCTGCTTTCAGAATGAAATGGCGGCTGTCGTCGATCAGTTTTTCTTTGGCCTGTGCATAATTTCCCCAAAGCAGAAATACCAGGTTCTTCCTTTTTTCGGAAAGATTGCGGATGACGGCATCGGTAAAGAGTTCCCAGCCCTTGTTCTGGTGTGAGGTAGGGGTGTCTGCCCTCACCGTCAGGATCGCATTGATCAGCAGAACCCCTTGTTCGGCCCACCGGGTAAGGTTTCCGCTGGCCGGGACCGGGAAGCCGAGGTCGTTCCTGATCTCCTTGAAAATGTTGGCCAGTGACGGGGGATGCGTGACCCCATCCGGTACCGAAAAGCACAACCCGTGAGCCTGGCCGGGCCCATGGTAGGGATCCTGGCCCAGGATGACCACTTTTACCCTGTTGAACGGTGTGTGGTTGAATGCGGAGAATATCTGGGTCCCGGGCGGATATACCGTGTATTTTTGTTTTTCTTCGCGCAGAAAGTCGGTCAGATCATGAAAATAGGGGGCAGAAAACTCATCCTGCAATACAAGTTTCCAGCTTTCTTCGATCCGGGGATTTACAGTTTGCATATCAAATTATTTCAAATTTCCGGCAATATATTTCTTTCTTTAATGTTTTTAAAAGTAAATAAATTTATCTTTGCGATGATAAAGGTTTGTCAAACCCTATATTTCGCCCAATTATTATGAAGAAATTTATCATAGCCATTATTGCTTTAGGGTTGTATGCCCTGGCCATGACTGCATGCACCTCATCAACGGATTGCCCTGCGTATGGCGAAGTACATAAATACCAGATCGAACAAAGGTATTAGTCGTTTGTTCTCTTTTCTGACCGTCAAATGGCATAATCATTGCATATGGCAATGGGTTGCTTTGACCATTAATTGAATCTATGAAACTCTTTCCGGGGATTATACTGCTTGGTATCATCGCATTGTCTTTTCAAAGCGTTTACGCCCAGGAGGAACTGATGGAAGATTACGACAGTATCGCCGAGCGGATCCTGCTTAAAAAGGAGATGACCGGGGGAGCTACCTTGCATACTCTCGGAATGGGCGCGAACTTCAGGAAAGGAGTCAATAAATCCTACTTCACTTCCAGGATATTCGAGGTTGAAGTCGTCAGCATGAAACATCCCAAACAGGTTAAAGTCATTGCTTATTACACAGCCAAAAGTTTCGTTTACGGAAAGCTCAATCATGTATACATGCTTCGGGCCGGGTATGGCTATAAAAAGCTTTTGAACAGGAAACCTTACTGGGGTGGTGTGGAACTGAGGGCCCTTTATATGGGGGGCGCTTCCATTGCATTCGCCAAGCCTGTTTACCTTTATTTTTATGATCTGAATTATCAGTACAGGTACGAGGAGAAATACGATCCGGAGAAACCGGCCCATTCGAGTGAATTCATTTATGGACGGGCGCCGTTTACCGATGGAATATGGGAAACGAAGATCTACCCGGGCGTCTATGCCAAAGGGGCTCTGAACTTTGAATTCGGGAAACTGAATACCAAGATCAGGGCGCTGGAAGTTGGCGGAGTCGTCGAATTTTTCCCGATAGCTGTTCCCATCATGGCATACCGGCCAAAGCACAATGTGTTCGCCACGTTCTACCTTAATTTCTCATTCGGTAAACGGTATAATTAGAACCGTTTGATGACAGGTACCCAGTCCAACGACTAAAGCCGTTGGTTCCTTGATTTTGATATCGCTGGAACCGACGGCTTTAGTCGTCGGAAGGGAATCTTTCAATGAACCGACGGGATGCTCGTCGGAAGGGAAGCTCACCTTAAATATTGCTCAAAATGGATTATTTGATGATCAGTTTTCGTGTCATAGCGCTATTCCCTTGAGTCAGCCGGACCAGGTAAATGCCTTTCTTCAATCCGGAAACGTCTATGGATTGGATTCTGAGGCCTTCTCCGTAGTTCAGGGTTTTCTCCATCACCTTCATTCCGACAATGTCGGAGAGGGTAAGCTGGAGCGTCGCATTACCTTTGCCGTTGAACCGAATGAAAGCAATATCGTCTGCCGGGTTCGGAAACACTTCTATGCTGTTTTCAAAAGTGGGTTCGCCGATTCCCACCGGAGGCATTGTCTTGAAGGTCCAGGCAGGGCTCCAGTTGGAAGTATCGAGGCCATTGATCGCCCTGACTTTCCAGAAGTAGCTGGCATCTTTATCGAGTACCAGCGGGACGATGAAAGAATTTTCCGCCGCATCGACGACAGCTGTGGCAAGCGGGTTATTGAATCCGTTGTTATCGGCCACCATAACCTGGTACCCGGCAATTCCGGTGATTTTTTTCCAGGTCAGAAGCGGCGACAGCTTAATATCGGTCGAATTGTTAGCTGGTGATTCAAGCGTAACTGCATTAACGGTAGTGAATTTCCATGGCGCCGACCAGTCGGACTGATCGAAAGCATGTAAAGCCCTGACCCTCCAGTTGTAAGCCGTGCCGAATTTAAGCATTTCGGCATCTATGGCGATACCGCTTGATGCAAGGAAGATAGGTGAGCCGAAGTTGACATCATCATCAATCTGTATTTCATACGTCACAAGATTGGAGACTTTCTTCCATTTAAGCTCAATATCCAGATCGGCGTTAGTTGTATTGTTTGGCGGTTTATCCAGTTCAACGGTATTGATAGTGATGAAGGAACGAACCCCGGACCAGTCGGAGGTGCTCTGGGTGTGTTTGGCTCTCATCCGCCAGTAATATTGCTCGCCGAATAAGAGATCAATAAGGTTTGTCGTGGTAATATCACCGGCAACCGGGTGAATAGTAGCCAGAGGGCTGGTGAATGCTTCATCGTTGTAACTGACGATTACTCCGGATTCTCCTACCAGGAACCCGGTTGTTCCGGCCAGGCTGACTCCGTTGAGCGTTGTGGCCGTTCCACTGGATTGATTATACCATTCTATTCCGTCAAACTGAAGCATCAGCCCCGTTTTCCCAACAGCAAATGCGCTGGTGGGAGAGTTGAATTTGATCGAATTGACATCCCTGTTGTTGGTAAGGGTGTTGACGAAAGGAACCCAGGTGCCATTTTTATATTCGATAAGTGTCCCCGTTTTTCCAACGGCCCAACCGTAATCGGAAGTGACAAAAGCGGCATCCAGGATATCTTTTGCTGTGCCAGACTGCTGGGCAGTCCACGACGAACCGTTATAAAACAATATCACGCCGCCTTTTCCGACTGCCCATACATGGCTGGCATCGACGGCGATGATTTTTGTCATTTCTTTGGCGGCTTTATATTGTTCCGCCCAGTTGGCTCCGTTATAGTAGAGGATAGCACTGTCTTTGGTTACAGCCCAGCCGCTGGTGGGGCTCAGCATTGTGATGCCGTTTACCTGTTCCGAAGTATTGGTGGTCATTGCCGCCCATTGTGTTCCGTCATAATGGATGATCTTGCCACTTTTACCGGCAGCCCATCCATTATTAACATCCAAAAAATGGACATCGTAAAGATCAACGGTGACCGAACTGGTCTGAGCTGTCCATGAGTTCCCGTCGAAGAATAGAACCTTCCCGCCTGCTCCGACGGCCCAGGCATGAGTTTCATCTACTGTAGCAACATCATACAGAATCGTTGTAATGCCGGAACTCATAGTATTCCAGTAATAACTCGTATCGAACTGGTATTCGTACTGGGTAAGACCGGTTATGGGGTTCCAGCCCAGCGTCAGGTCCGTATTTTGCGTAGAAGCATCTGTCGGGCTTTTCAGAACTACCCGGCGGATGACGCGAAACGACCAGGATTCAGACCAGTCTGAGACGTCATTTCCATCCCGGGCCCGTACTCTCCAGTAGTAGGTCTGTCCAAATCCCAGGTTTGCTGTTTTATATGCTGATACCAGTTCTGTCTGAAAATTGGCCGGGCTTCCGAATGCAGGATCATCATCAAGTTGCACATCGTATAATATGACGCCGGTATTGCCGCCCGTTACGGCGTTCCAGTCGAGGACCGCATCCGGCATCTGGTCAACCGCACCATTGACCGGCTGACTGAGCTCCGGTGTATAAACCCTTGTCTGTGCCGAAAGGCTGAGGAATCCGACCAGGCTGAGAAATATCAGGGTTGTAAATATTCTTTTCATCATTTTATTTTTTATATAGGTGAAAATGAAATTTTTAGCTTAGTTATTGAACGATAAATTTGGCGGATGAAACCTTCCGGCCGATCGACACCTGCATGATGTATGTTCCCGATGGAATATCCTGGCAACTGACGATCACATCCTGTCTGCCCTGCGGTCTTGTCCCGAGATCGATATGTTTGACTGTCTTACCGTTCAGGTCATAAATACGGACAACGATTTCTGCGGGTGAAGTGCTTTCAAATCCAACTGTTACCCGGTCACGAGCCGGGTTCGGATAGACTTCGATCTCATTGTTGCGGTTGATTTTCTTTGGTTCCTGGATGCTGACCGGTTTCTGGTACTCGTCCAGGGAGATCAGCCCGCGGCCATAAGTGGCGCCGTAAATAACTCCATAGTTGTTTGTCCCGTAATGCACCAGGTAGGTCGTGTCGATATTGACAAAGACCAGTGTATCGTTTGTTTTCCGGATCGTTTGCTGTTTCAGCATGAAAACAGGCACTGCACCGATGTTTGCGTTTTCAGCCGTCCAGGTTGGATTGGATGATCCAATATCATTCGTAACGTAGATACCATGCTCCGTCCCGACAAACACCAAGTGGTTGGCGGCATCCATCTCGATCAGGGAAGAATAGGCCGGCATTTGCGGCAGATTACCCTGTGCAGAGTGGAATACCGGGTTTTCATCCAGGGCGTTTTCGGTGTAATACACATAGGTTTCATTTCCATAATTTCCCAGAGTGATAATTACCTTTTCATCATTGTTCGGATCGACTGCAACAGAGGTGATCACCTGGGTGATTTCTGTTGTAGTTCCGGGCAGGTACACGGGGATTTGTTTGGTGGAAATGACGCAGTAAGGGCTGGAAACATCAGCGGTTTCATTATTATAGGCATACTTGATATTGGAGATCCTGTAAAGTTTGCCTTTCTGAGTGCCGACGAACAGGTGGTTGGCATCCGAAGAATAGGCCATTGCCTGCGGTTTGCCCCTGACGCCGCCACGCAGCGAGTCGCTGATCGTAAACCATTCGGGGCTTACGTCGAACTGGATCATCTGCTTGGTCATCATCACGCGGTTATCGCCACCGATAAAGAACCGGGTGGAGATAATGTCTTTGACCATCACGGTCTCACTTGAATCGATGGCTGCTTCGAGCACATGTTTGAAAGGCCGTTTGCCGTTGTTGCTTTCTACCCAAACGGTAGTGCCGGCGGCGAGATCGCGATTAGCTTTGAATTCTGTTGAATCTTTACTGTTATAATCCTCAAAATTTTCATACAGCACGAAGGGTGGCAGGAATGAAGTGCTCAGGTAAGCCGTTGTGAATGTGTTGTTAAGTGCCCAGTCGGGTCCTCCGCTGAATTCATTGCGGCGTATAAAAGTTTCCGGTGAGCCTTCGGGCTGAGGGAACCGGGAATAAATGACCGCTGTCGGATAGATGGTCGACCATGCGCAATAACCTCCGGTTCGGCCATCCGGGACATTGCTCTGGGTAGTCCAGATATCTTCGCCCCTCCTGCTGTCGGCCGGGTTGACAGATCCGCGGATATAAATTGTTCCGATATCCTGGGCTCCGCCGACGACATCTTTTTTCTCCATGGTCGGGCTGACCGTGTAAAACTGGCTGGCGATATAATCCTTGTTCATAAACTGGAACTGGAAAAATTCCGGATCAAGCAATCCCAGGGAGATGCCCCCGTTGGTACCGATTAACACTTTTTCCGATGAACCCGGAGCAAACCGGTAAACATGATGCCCCTGCCACAGGAAAGCCACCGACAGCCAGTTGGCTGAAGAGGTGGACCGCAGGACCCACTGGTAAAAACCGTCGTCCTGGATCTTTTTTCCTTCCCAGAGGTCATAACCTCCGACAAGCACATGGTACGGATCATCCGGGTATACTTCGATCGTAGCGGCAAAAAGCCCGTTACCAGTAGCGGAGGTCGTTCCTGTATTGAAAACATTGAAATTGGCGCTTCCGCCCGGGCCTATAACTGCCCATGTAACACCCTTGTCGTCCGATCGGTAGACATTGTACAGTGCGCCACTGGTTTTGACAACCAGTGCATAAATAATATCATTGTTGGCAGGGGCGATGGCAAATTCTATTCTTCCAATGGCGCTGGTGTCGGGAAGATTAAAACTGGCTTTGCCGGAACGAAGCTGGAAATTGTCGAAGTTGCCGTTTTCCGATACATAGCACTTGTTGCTCACTTCGGCAACCACTAATCCGTTTGCTGCCATTTTTACATCGCCTGACGAGAGGTTCAGGATCGTTCCGTCGGCCATCTTTGCAGCCTGCCAGTTGTTTCCACCATCGGAGGAGTATTTAAGACCGGTGTTGGTGGAAGCATACAATGCGCCATTCGAAGGGTGAGCAGCCAGTTCGTTGATGAAGCCCCATTCCAGTTCGTTATTGCCGTTAATCGTAGGATTGGTTGACGCCAGACGGGTGAAATTCACCCCGTCGGTTGATTTGAAAATCCCCTGGCCCATCAGCCCGCCGGAATATCTCCATTCGCCGAATACTGTGTATTGCTGAACGGTGAATCCTTCACCAGTACCAACGTAAATGTCGCCGTTGCCTGCCTGTGTGATACAGCTGACGTAAAGGCCTCCATTGGCTTCGTCTATTTTATACCATTTGCTGCCCTGGTTATCGGATTTGAACAAACCACCCAGAACACTTCCGGCGTAAACGGTGTTACCCGTAGCATCGCGG
Source organism: Bacteroidales bacterium (assembly GCA_017991835.1). Taxonomy (GTDB): domain Bacteria; phylum Bacteroidota; class Bacteroidia; order Bacteroidales; family JAGOPY01; genus JAGOPY01. The sequence continues at coordinate 219,125 of JAGOPY010000004.1, forward strand.
TTGTCAAACAAAATGGCCCGGGTGCGGCCGCCCAGGTTGTTCGGACCGAGCAACTGCCAGTCAAAATCATACGCACTGCCAGATCTGTTGGCTGCCAGTTCTCTGATTTGTTGCTGCGCCTTCAGGTAATCGGCCGGAGTGATCTGACCGGTCAACTGGTTGTTCCTGATCCTGGCCTGATAATCCGATTCGGTCTCCTGCCTGGCTTCTATTTTTTCATCCCCGGTAAGCGTCGCAGAGATCAAAAAAGCCGACAAGGCCATTGTTAAAATAAAGTAGCCAAAGGGTAAAGGTCTTTTATTCATATAAATAGAGTTTGATTTATTGTAATCCGTCCTTATAAAAACAGTCGCCCAATTTACACTATTTTTATATACGTGCAAATCCGGCTTAGTTAAAATTTTAACAAAGATATTTATAATATCCTGCCCTTGTTAAGTGATACAAATTTAAAATTAAAAGGATAAGATTGGTGGTTTGATCAGTATCCGGCAAGTGAAAATCAGGAAACGGCCTGTGAGGTCAGGCCTGCGTAAAATTGCAAACTGCCTGTTCCCGCCGCAGATCAAGCTAAATCGGGCGGAACGAATTTGTCTTGATCCAGCCTACGTTGCCATTGACCAGCCTGACTTCGCTCCAGTCATCCACCCGGTCGGTAATGAAGACTTTCGTCCCTTCATGGATCACGAATAAATCCACACTCCCATCTGTGGGGCTGCTCTTTACAGTGACGGTCGGTGTGAATATGATGGCCGACGATTGCCGGCTGTATTCGTGATAACTGTTCAGGCTGAAGAGGAAAGAGGTCAGCGTGATCATCAGGAGAATCACGCCAGTCCAGAAACTGACTTTTCGGACCATGACCGAACCCGAAACGATGAAAATGGCGACGGCCGCCAGCAGGATCAGGAAAGTGAATATGCCCGCACTGGCCCACTCGTTCGATGAAAAGGTATCGCGTATGCCGTTCCACCACGATTTCAGGAAAAATTCGGGTAGCGGTTCTATTTTATCTGTAATACGGCTGTTGGCCAGCGCAAGGTTAAAATGGATATTCTCATCCGAAGGATCCAGCCTGAGCGCTTTCTCGTAAAACAGAACAGCAGACGGGATATCGTCCGCCTTGAAATAAGCATTCCCCAGGTTGAAATACAATTCAGCCGATTCAAACCCTGACCGCAAAGCGCTTTCGTATTGTTCGACGGCTCCCTTATAGTCACCGGCTGTGTAGGCTTCATTACCGTTCTGTACCAGTGAGCTGATCGACGCAAGTTGCGCCTGTGCCAGCAAAGCCAGCATGATTGTCAGAACGGTTATCGCTGATCTCTTCATCTCTTTGTTATTTCAGTTCCTGTTCAATACGGCTGATTACGTTCAGGGCTGAGTTGTAAATCTCCTGCATCCGTCCCGGTTTGTCGCCCGGCGCAAAACGGGCAAACTCACAGTTTTCAAGAACTTCGGTGAACATCAGGATATTTTCGCTGCTGACCTTTTTACCGGCAAGCCGCTGGCTCACGCTTTCAATCGAGAGGTCCGACAGGGGTATGTTGAATTTGTTGCTGATATAGCCCCACATCGCCCTGCTCACTTCTTCGAAAAAAGCTTCGGTATTTTGTGCCTCCAGGTATTCACCCGCTTTTTTAAGGTTTTTCCTGGCAACTTTCGTGGCTTTCCGGTTGCGAACCAGGGCAATGTCGCCCTGTTGCTTTTTATACCTGGCCCAAAAGATGAGCCCGGCTGTGAAAAGAAGGGCGGGGATAAGCAGCCAGAGCACCAAGGCGGTTGAACCGATCAGAAAGGAATTGACGGGATGCAGCGGAATCTGTCCGGTCTTGATGTGGCGTATATCGGAACCGATGAACTGGATGTTCTTCTGGCTGACTCCGCTGTATACCACACCCGACGGTTCATTGTCTCCCTTCAGTACCTTGATGCCGTAAGCCGGTGTGGTTAATGTTGCATAGCTTTGCCTGGAAGGATCGAAATAGGAAAATCCGGCCGGCCTGATCTGGAATTCACCCGGGTTCCTCGGAATGAGCAGATATTCGAATACTCTGCTGCCCGAAACCCCTGTGGTACTTTTGCTGAGATTATTGGTGATCCTGGGATCATAGACCTCGAAATCAGGAGGAAAAGTCAATGGAAGCGCTTCGATCAGTTCGAGGTTGCCTTTGCCCGTAATGGTCACTTTCAGATTCAGCGCTTCATTGGTTTTCAGTTCGTTACGGTCAATCTCCGAGGAAAGTGTGAACGATCCCACCGCTCCGCTGAAATCCAGGGGCTTGCCGGAAGCCGGCAGCGGGGTTACATCAATCGTCAGCGGATTGGATTCAAGCTTTATTTCCACGTTCTGGTAATTCCTGCTGAAAAAAGGATCATTGAAAAAACTGTCGAAGAAGGGATCCCGTGTCCGTTGGCTCTCCACTTTGACCTGGGCCAGGCACTCCATCTCCATTGGCTCGATCTTCAACTCGCCGCTGCGCTGGGCAAAAAGCGCCAGTTTCCGCAATTCGGCCACGACATACTCCTTCCCGTTGATATACTCAGTCGTCTGTTTTAACTGTTCGTCATCACCCAACAGATTTTTTGACCAGAAACCCGGGAAAGAGGAGATTTTCGTGATATTGATCTGTGAAACGGGCACAGCCGTGTAAATTTTGTAGGTGATGATAACCTGTTCTCCCTGGAACGGTTTTGCTTTATCGACACTGGCTTTGATGAAAATCTCATTGTTTCCGGGTGTGCCTGTGTTCCGGTTTGCCTGCCTTACATTGCCCTGTGCCGGAGGTGCTTGTCCTGAAGCCGACTGGCTGACATTGATGGTCAGCGGATTGGACTGGAAGGTCTGGTTGCCGATCGAAATTGAGGCCGCCGGGATGGTGAATGTCCCCTCCCGGGTAGCCTGCAGGTAATAAGTGTAAGTGATCTGGAACGACTGCGACACCTTGCCGTTGATGAACTGGTAGCTCTGGTTTTGCGAGGAATTCGGCCCGCTCAGTACATTAAATCCTTCAAAATCGGGGCCGTTAAACCGGTCAACCTTGCTGTTCACCGTATATACAGCCCTGAATTGTTCCCCGACCTGGACATTGTTCTTCGTGGCCGCCGAGAACTCAATGTCCTGGCCGTTGAGAATGCCGAAGACCGGGATCATCAGGGCGAGAACAAACATTATTTTCAGGATTCTATTCATAATAATTCCGTATTGCCTACCAGTCTTTATCGGTCTTTACCACCCTGACCGATTGAATTTTAGCTTCCGACAACTTTTCAAGCGTCTCTTTTTCATCATTTTTCAGCGCTTCCAGGATCCTTTCGGCATCCTCCTTTGAAATCTGCTGGGGCTCTGCGTTGGCTTGCTGCTGATCCTGGTTGGCCTGTTCCGCATTCTGCTGATCCTGCTGCTGCTGATCTTGTTGCTGATCTTTCTGATCCTGCTGTTTCTGCTGATCTTTTTGCTGCTCCTTTTGCTGATCTTTCTGATCCTGGTTTTGCTGTTGTTGCTGCTGCTGCTGTTGCTGCATCAGTTTCTGGGCATAAGCCAGGTTATATTTGGCTTCTTCGTCTTCCGGGTTGAGACGAAGGGACTGTTTGTAAGCTTCAACGCTGGCTGGCAGGAATTTTCCGGCCAGTTGTGCACTGTCCTGGGCGCTCTTGAGCATGGCATTTCCCAGGTTATAATATGATTTTGCCCGGGTATCATCATCCATTCTGAAGGTCCGCAGAGTATCGAATGCAGCGGATGCCTGGAGGTAATTTTCCTGCATATACCAGGCATTTCCGAGATTGTAAAATCCTTTGTGCGAAGCGTTCTTTGCCTGGGTGGATTTTATGTAGCTGACCTCGGCTTCTTTAAACTTTTCATCATCATATTGCTTGTTCCCCTGCCGGATAAAGCGGTTTTCCTGCTGGGCCACCAGTAACGGCGCCGGCAGCAGCAACAGGAGAAGGATATGGAGATGGCGTTTCATAGTTATGATAAACGGTTAAACAGTTTGATTTTGTCTGTCCATAAGCTTTTTTTATCCGGAATAAAAAACTCCAGGATCAAAAAGAATAAGGCAATGGCCAGAAAATACTGGAATCTCCCTTCATATTCCGAGAACATCCGGGTTTCAATTTCCTGTTTTTCAAGGGCATTAATTTCGTCCAGGATTTTGGAAAGCCCGTCCTGCCCGGTGGAGGCCCTGACATAGATCCCGTTCCCGGCGCTGGCTACCTGCTGCAGGGTTGTTTCATCAAGCCGGGAGATGATCGTGCGGCCATCCCGGTCGGCTTTGTAGCCCGTTTGCCTGCCGAATTTGTCGAACAAGGGTATAGGCGACCCTTCGGGTGATCCCATCCCGATGGTGAAGATCTTGATCCCGTTCTCAGCCGCTGCCTGCGCGGCCTCCACTGCATTTCCCTCGTGATTCTCCCCGTCGGTGATGATGATGATCGCTTTGCTCCTTTCATCCGTTTTGAAGGATTTCAGGGATAGGTCGATGGCTTCGCCGATGGCAGTGCCCTGTGAGGGTACCATTTGCGTGGATATGGTCGACAGGAACATTTTTGCAGCCGAATAATCGGTGGTGATGGGAAGCTGGACATAGGCTTTCCCGGCGAAAACGACGATCCCTATCCGGTCGCCTTCCAGCCGGTCGATCAGCTTGGAGATTCCCTGCACGGCCCGGGTTAATCGGTCAGGGCGGATATCCTGCGAGAGCATGCTGTTCGACACGTCGAGGGCGATCATCAGGTCGGCGCCCTTACGCTGGACTTTTTCCAGCTTTGACCCGATCTGCGGGTTGGCCAGCCCGATCACCAGCGTGGCGAAAGCCAGCATTAAAACAACGAATTTGGTCGTCAGCTTCCTGGCAGAGGCCATCGGCATCAGGAGCGAAACTACAGCCTGATCGCCGAATTTCTTCACAGCTTTCTTTTTCCATATCAGGTAAAGAATGAAAAGGACGGTCATGACCGGGATCACCAGCAGGGCATAAAGGTATTCTATGTGCTCGAATCGGTACATCAGGGTAAACTTCTGAATAAAGTAAATCTCATCAACGACTCCAGTGCCAGCAATATCAAGGCCCAGACCGCCAGGATGAGGTATTCCTCGTGTTTTTTCCTGAATTCGGTCACATCGATCTTGGACTTTTCAAGCTGGTCAATTTCCTGGTAAACTTCACGCAGTTTGGTGTTATCGGTAGCACGGAAATATTTCCCGTCGGTCATATTGGCGACTTTTTGCAGGAGATCCTCATCGATCTTGACCTCCATGTTCTGGTATTGCACGCCGAAGGGGGTCTGCACGGGGTAAGGGGCAAAACCGATGGTTCCGACGCCGATGGTATAGATCCGGATACCGTATATTTTAGCAATTTCGGCGGCCGAGAGGGGCGCAATGCTACCGGCATTGTTCTGGCCGTCGGTCAGCAGGATAATCACCTTGCTGACAGCCTGGCTCTCTTTCAACCGGTTGATGGCGGTGGCGAGCCCGTCGCCAATGGCCGTTCCGTCCTGGATGATGCCGCTTTCGATGTCGTCCAGCATATCTTCAATGATCACATGGTCGGTGGTCAGCGGGCATTGCGTAAAGGCTTCTCCGGCAAAAACCACCAGGCCGATCCGGTCGTTCGGGCGGCCCTGGAAGAAATCGAGGCTGACCTTTTTGGCCGCTTCCAGCCGGTCGGGTTTCAAATCCTGCGCCAGCATACTGCCCGAAATGTCCAGTCCCAGGACGATATCAATGCCTTCGATACTGACATTCTGCCGCTTGGTAGTCGATTGGGGCCGGGCAAAGGCAATGATCAGCAAGGCAACGGCCACCATGCGCAACACAAACAGGAGATGATAAAGATAGTGCCTGAAGCTTCTCCGGTTGTTTTCAAATACCGCCGTATCCGAAACCTGCAGGGTCGGAATGCTTCTGCCATGCCTGAAAATGTACCATGCGATCAGCATCGGTACCAGAAGCAGCAGGTACAGAAATCCGGGATTGGCAAATTCTATATTCGAAAACATCACGCAAGCTGTTTTGGTTCAACACTATCTGCAGGTTGAGCGTTCAGGCTTTCAGCATCCTTTGGCGGTTTGGTCTCCCTGACGAATTCGAAACAACGGTTCAGGCTGAGTTCATTATCGACAGGCAGCGGCTGTTCTTTGGCGAATTTGACGAGGTCGGCCAGTGTAAGGGTCTGGATGAGCTTGTCGCGTGTAGAAACCGCCGCATCGGTCATCCTCATGGCATCCGAAATTTCTGCAGTGGTCATTTCAAGGGCGCGGACCATGAACCGTAATTCAATATATTCCCTCACAATATCGGTGAGTTCCGAATAGTATTCCTTCACCATGCCCGCCTGCCATAACCGTTTGTTCTTCAGGTTCTCAAGCGCATCAATTGCGGCTTCATAAGGCGGTTTGGTGGCATCAAGGCGGGTGGTGGCCACAGGTTTCGGCCTGTTTTTTCTCCTTTTGAGGATATACCATATTGCGATGGCAATCGCTATCACACCCAATGCCAGGAGGATCCAGGGCCAAATCTCCCGGAAAGTGACCGGAGCCCGCAACGGGGGTTTGATCGGCTTGATATCCTGCGCCGGATCAACCTGGATGGTCTGTACCTCCAAGGTTGCCGGTGATGTTTCGGTAAAGAAGGTCACGGTGTCGCCCGGCTGGTTGTAGCGGACCAAAATCGGGTTGATCCGGTAATATCCCGAATCAAAAGAAGTTACCGTAAACTCCTGTTTCAGTGTAAACCGGGTCTTGTTCGATTCGACCGTATCGATGTCGGTCTTGCGCAAAATTTCGACATGGGCGGTAAGGGTATCGTACAGCATGGGCCACTTCACCTGGCTGCCTGCCGGCAGGGTCACCGAGAGCTCGGCCCGGATCTGGTCACCGATCCGGATCGAATTTTTTTCCAGCCGCAAAACCGCGCCGTTGTACTGTGCGAAGGCCGCTGCCGGCAGGATTGCCGTCAGTAAAAAGAAAACCGTATTTCTGATCGTTTTTTTCATTCTAAAACCTCGATTCCCTGACCTTGAAAAGATTAACCAGCGGTTTGACGTAGTTTTCGCCTGTGGCGATCGTTGCGGTATCGATCCCCAGCCGTTTGAACATTTGCCCGAGAGATTGTTCAGTCCGTTGCCAGTTCGAGCGGTAGTTGCTTCTCAGTCCGGGATCGTTCGTATCGATCCACATCGTTTTACCCGATTCCTTATTAAAGACTTTGATCATGCCGACATTCGGAAGTTCCGATTCCCGCTGGTCCACTACCCTCACGGCCACGATATCGTGCTTCCGGCTGGCAATGCGGAGCGATTGCTCGAAATCATGGTCCATGAAATCCGAAATTACAAAGGCAATGCATTTCTTTTTCAATGCATTGGAGAGGTATCGCAGCCCTTCCGAAATATTCGTTTTCTGGCTTTGCGGGTGAAAGTCGATCAGTTCCCGGATGATCCTGAGAATATGTGTTTTTCCTTTTTTTGGAGGAATAAACTTCTCGACCTTATCACTGAAGAAGATAACCCCCACTTTGTCGTTGTTCTGGATGGCTGAGAAGGCCAGAACCGCTGCAATTTCGGTCATCAGCTCTTCTTTGAGCTGCGCTTTTGTGCCAAACTCGTTCGATCCGCTCACATCGATCACGAGCATGACGGTCAGCTCTCTTTCCTCATCGAAAATCTTGACGAAAGGATGGTTGAACCGTGCCGTGACATTCCAGTCGATACTCCGGATATCATCACCATACTGGTATTCCCTCACTTCGCTGAATGCCATTCCTTTTCCCTTAAAAGCGGAATGGTAGTGACCCGAGAACACCTGGTGCGACAACCCGCGTGTCTTGATCTCTATCTTTCTTACTTTTTTAAGGATTTCTGCAGTTTCCATATTAAAAGAAATATTCTATTGTTCTATTGTTCAATTGTTATTTAGGTTTTTAGAACTTGACAAACATTTAATAAGTTGAATAAATATATCTTCTAACACTAGAACAATTGAACAATTGAACAGAATAGCATTACGGTACCTCTACCGTATTAAGTATCTCATTGATAATGTCTTCCGGAGTGATATTTTCGGCTTCCGCTTCATAGGTGAGGCCAATCCGGTGGCGCATGACATCGTGGGCCACGGCGCGGATATCTTCCGGGATGACATATCCTCTGCGTTTGATGAAGGCAAAGGCTTTGGCGGCCAGCGCCAGGTTGATGCTTGCCCTGGGGGAGGCGCCATACTGGATCAGCGGCTCGAAGCGGCGCAGCTTGTATTCGGCAGGGAACCGGGATGAAAATACGATATCGGTAATATAATTTTCGATCTTCTCATCCAGGTAAACATCCCTGACCACGGCCCTGGCCTTGCTGATGTCGGCAGGTTTGATTATGGTATTCGTCGACGGATTTATGCCCGATATGTTTTGCCTGAGGATTCGTTTTTCTTCTTCCTTGTCGGGATAACCGATCACCACTTTGAGCATAAAGCGGTCGACCTGTGCCTCGGGCAGGGGATAGGTCCCTTCCTGTTCGATCGGGTTCTGGGTGGCCAGCACCATGAATGGCTCCTGGAGCGGAAAGGTCTTATCGCCGATGGTGACCTGCTTTTCCTGCATGGCTTCCAGCAGTGCGCTCTGAACCTTTGCGGGTGAGCGGTTGATCTCATCGGCCAGGATGAAATTGGCGAAAATGGGCCCTTTCCTGACCACAAACTCTTCCTTTTTCTGGCTGTAGATCATGGTACCGATCAGGTCAGCGGGTAAAAGATCAGGGGTGAACTGGATACGGCTGAAATGCGCATCGATCACATTGGCCAGCGATTTGATCGCCAGCGTCTTGGCCAGGCCGGGAACCCCTTCCAGGAGAATGTGGCCGTTTGAAAGCAGCCCGATCAGCAGCCGTTCCACCATGTGTTTCTGACCTACGATCACTTTGCCCATCTCCATGTTGATCATGTCGATGAATGCGCTCTCCTGCTGGATTCGGTCGTTTAAAGCCTTGATATCTGTTTCCATCATAAAATGAATTAAGCGGCACAAAAGTAAAGCTTGCCCGTATCAGACACCTAAGGGTTTATGTTAAAAGTTGTTAAAGGGCTTGTTAAAGAATGTTAAGCACTACCTGTAAGAGGCTGTCTCAATAGGCTTTTTATTAACCACTAAGGCGTACAAATTACATCACGAAGGAACACTAAGTAGTTGAATATCAATTAATATACCTTTGTGCGCCTTTGTGAATTCCTTGGTGTTCCTTTGTGGTTAAATCCTTTTGAGACAGCCTCACTGCAAATTCAGATTGCAAACAGACTGTCGTCCCGCTTGATGAGATGCAGGATCTCCTGGAAAAGCTTGTCGTGCAACGGGGTGATATATTTATGCAACGCAATGGATTCATCCAGCAATGCCTCATCGCGGCACTCCTTGAAGATCAGGGCGGTTTTGACCCGCAGCTGGTAAAAATCATGCCAGTTCCCCAGCTCCTGCCCGAAATGTTTCATCCGGTTGTACCGTGATTTGGTGACCCGGTTGGTAAATTCCGAAAAATGGAACATCTCGGCCACATAACCGTTCTCTTTGAAACGGGTGCGAAATCTGTGCAGCATCTCCGGCTGGTCCAGGTCGTACCGTTTCCGCTTCAGTTTTTCCATTGAATTATGAAGCCTGTTGTAGATGCCTTGTTCCAGGTAGGTTTCGTCAAGTGGAGCAAGGGTCTCTTCCACCTGGCTCCGGATCCTGGAAATGGAATCCTGATCGAAATCAAAAGTCTTCAGGTAAAAGGAATTCTTCCGCTCTTCAATGCGTTTCCGGTAATATTCTTTTATCAGGGGAAAAGGCCTGCCGTTTTCTTTTTCGATATTTTCAACCAGATCCATTTGCACCTGGTCATCGCGTATGGTCCCGCCCGCTTTGAACATCAGCCGGAGCGGAAGGATGAATTCATCGTGGAACAGAGGCTCGTCATATAACCTGTTCATCTTTCTGACCAGCGCCCTTATCCGCTTGACCGAGACGCGGTACTGGTGGATCGCTTCCGGATCGAATTCCTCGATGGCATGATCAAGGTTTAACCTGAAATGATCCAGGTACTTGAAGAGATAAGCTGTGATGACCGATTTTATGGTTTCAGTGCCGGATTGCATGGATTTTTCAGAATGCCGTTTCCGATGACGGCATAAATGTATAAAAGTCCATTCAATCTTTTGTTAAGAAATGATTAATAAAACAGGAATTGTTCGTGTTATTTTATTTTAGCACAGGGGGGCTGAGTCGCAGGATGTTTAAGAAAGAAGTGAGCATCATTTTGTTGGAGTACCAGGCTTCACTATCCCGCTTGAAGCCGATGCGTTTTCTTTCTTTCTGTTCCAGTTGTTGTTGCCGGTCCTGTTCCAGTTGTTTGAGATACTCGAAGATCAGCAGGATCTTGCCGTCATGGCTGGAGAGGGTTTGTTCGATTTGGGAGAGCTTCTTGATGATATCCTTATGCGCTAAAAGCATTTCCCGCAACTTTGTAAAGATCCTTACAATCTGTATATTCACCTGCACTGCTCTTTCACTGCTAAGCACACTGGCCAACATCAGCACGCCATGCTCGCTAAATGTAAACGGGGGATAACGCAAGCCCATCTTTTCCCGATTGGAGGTGCCAAATTGGCTCCTCCAATTTGCCAGTTCTTCCGGCGTCAGTTCAAACATAAAATCCGATGGAAAGCGGCTAATATTGCGTCTGACAGCTCTTTTCAATTGTTTGGTTTCGACTCCATAAAGCTCTGCCAGATCCATATCGAGTATAACTTTTCGACCCCGGATCAGGTAAATCTTGCTCATGATCACTTCCCCGGGGACCATCAATGAGTTCCTTTCATTCATAGGCACAGGTTTTCGCGTGAAATAATAATGTTAATGAAATTGGAGGAAGCAATTTGCGTCCTCCATCACACCGTATTAATCCGTTTTTTTCGAGAAATATACCCGGCCGGAGAAAAATATTTTAGTAAGGAGCTGGTTTAGAAGGGATACGGGGTTGGTTCATTGAGACTCCATCTCAATTTGGGCAGATGGAGTCTCGTGGAAAATGAGATAGAGTCTCACAGAAATGAGATGGAGTCTCATTGAAATTGAGATGGAGTCTCACAGAAATGAGATGGAGTCTCACAGAAATGAGATGGAGTCTCACAGAAATGAGATGGAGTCTCACAGAAATGAGATGGAGTCTCATAGAAATTGAGATGGAGTCTCGTTTCCAGCCGCCTGAAAACCGGATGTGCCCGCATGAAGGATTCGTTAACGGTAAAGCCCAATTCACGATTTCCTATAAGGAACTGCTCATCCAGTTCAAAAAAGTGGAAAAATTCCCGGAAGACAAGAAAAAGCTCGTGAAAGAGTTACTGGATGCTTTCCTGTTTAAAGATAATGTTCAAAAACAATTGGTGTTGTAATAATGTCCTTATTTGGTGCTCTAATCTTTTAATTTATCTCAAAAGTTCCCAAATAAAAATGGATTACCAACATTTCTTTAGGCTTAATCCTTAAGGATTTGGTTTTTAAAACCGTATTGCCTACACTTGACACCTTTATTTGGATTTTACCCGGATCTACTTCCAGCGAAAAAAAACCTTGCTCATTAGATCTTGTTCCAACTTCTTTCATCCCTTCTACTGATACATTAGCAAATGGAAGTACTTGATTTGTTTTCATATCCTTTACAAATCCAACTATACGAGGACTTACTGATTTATTTTTTTCTACTACAATATAAGAACCTTTGATATATGCTTGGTGAGTTAATCTGTTATTAACACAAGAAAAACAAAGGACACATATAATTAATAAAATTACTATTCTATTCATTTTACCTTACTTTCCCTGCTCTATACTTATCAGGAGAATTTCCTGTTTCGCTAATTTGACCTATAGCTCTGCCATTCTTCGGTTTAAAAGCATTATTAATAATCCCATTTACATATCCTTTATTGATGTTATTGGTTCTGTTTGGGTCATTACTTGCCGATGTTAATACTCCTGATGAAAAATGTCCCAAACCTAAAGTATGGCCAGCTTCGTGAGGTCCTGTGTCTGAGCTTGCTCGAGAATTTTTAACACTAACTACATTTCCGCCAGTGGTAACTCCATTTGTGCTTACGCCTTCTTCATTGTTTACAAATTTTTGGCTGTCTTCTGGTAATACTTGATAGAAATTACTTGATTTGTCAGGGGTAAGTTTTTCTGCATTATCAATAAACTCTGATCTATCTTTATTTGCTTCCGAAATCGGATTATCTACTTGCTGAACTTGCAAGTGAAAGTTTACTGCATATACTAATGCACCATTACCTTTGCCAACAGTGTAAGTATAATTCCCTGATTGCCCATTCCAAAACTGTGTGGCCTGTTGTGCAGAATTATATGAAATAGCATCTCCACTCTGAGTATAATAAGTCGCTCTAACGGTTACTGTTCTTGCATTATGGTCAATTACAAGAATATAATCTTTACCATCAGGGTCAATCGCATTTATCGGATTATTTGCCACATAAGCGAATAGAGTGATATTGGGATATTTGTCTGCCATCGGATCCACGCTATGCTACCTCCCCAGCACCGGGTCGTAGAACCTTGCCCCGTAATCATACCACTCAAGTCCCGCCTCGGTTTGCAACTCTTTGCCGTTGTATTTGAGCTGGTTGTCGGAGTTGCCGTAAACGGGGATTTCCATGCCGAAGGGGTAGTAGTCGGTGCCCTGCGCCAGCCAGTGCTGCCCGGTGTCGGTGGTTATTACACTGCGAATGTTTCCCAGGTGGTCAGCCCCCAACCCCGGCCCTTCCCCCACACAGGGGAAGGGCGCACTAGAATTCACATATTCCGACAGTTTTGTCATTCTTTAAAAGTAAGAAAAAATGAGCTTATTGGTGTCATCGGATCTTTCCCTCAGTCTATATTTTATAAAATAGAATAGATACTTCTGAAAATGGGAAAGCACGGAAATATTTTACAAAATAAAAGCCTGCATAGAATGAGTTTTACCTTATTCTGTGATTATTAGCTTAATATCTAATTTCTCCTTTTCTTTTTGAAAATTAATTTTATCCAAAGGGCCAATGATGAGTTTTTGGAGCATTTCAAAAAACTTTCCTCCATCATCATGTTGAAAATCGGCATTAAAATCTTTGTTAATTATCCAATAGCTTTCTGTCAAGTCTTTGTTTTATGTTTTAGCTAATATCCATTTATCATCATATACAGCATCCAAGACATAGTGTGTGAGACTATCAGATCGAGAAGGAATAACCGGTATTCCTGTATAACAACATCCTGCACTTCTTCCGGTGCAATAAATTATCATCCTATCTTCTATTTTATCGCCTTCTAGTAATGAAAAATTACCACCTAATTTATTATCACCGAATAACCTACAATAATTACAAGAATTTAAAATCAATATTATTATCAATAAAATTGATTTAATAATTCCCATTCTCATGCTGGCCATTTTATTTATTAAGGATTCCATTCCCATAGTAATACGTTCTAAAACCATGTGATTCTTTAAGACCATTTAACTTTCTTTCTGCATTAATAAGAGTGCTTCTGGCGATACCACCGCCTTTATTCCAATCATAATCTGTGGCGCGATCAGATTTTAAATTATAATCGTTTACTATTGAGACGCTTCTTGATTCTCTACTTTGTAATACCATATTCACTCTTCCAAGTGCATATACAGAAGACTCTAATGTTTTATTAAAAGCTGATGCTACAAAATTGCCCGCATTTAATAAATTGATTGGAGTTGATTCATTTATGTTCTGAAAATCAGATGTGGATATATTACCAAAATCAAGCTTAGAGGCATCTATATAAAGCATGTTATCAGGGGTTGGGTTATCCAGAGCTCCAGGATTTAATTTAGCCCACGAAATACCATCCTCTCGGGTAACTATCCCATTATAATCCGGTCTGCTGCTCAAGGAATTATAATGATCTAGAAAATTATTAAAGTTGCCATTATTTGCAAAATTTAACGCATTATCAATACTCATATTATCAAGTGTGAAGCCTGCTGACATTGCATTATCGTGTGACATGCCTTGAGTGAAATCGGATTTGTTCATTATAATTGCTTCACCCTGCAATCCTTTGTCATCTGTGCCTAAAAAATTCCCTCCCCAGTCATAAATAGGATTATCTAAAGCTCCAATTGGATCAACTCTAATTAAAGGATTGTTCTGGCAAAAATTATACGGACTTACCCAGCTTCGCTCGTCCGCCATCGGATCAACAGAATGCCACCTGCCCAGCACCGGGTCATAGAACCTTGCCCCGTAATCATACCACTCAAGTCCCGCCTCGGTTTGGAGTTCTTTGCCGTTGTATTTAAGCTGGTTGTCGGAGTTGCCGTAAACGGGGATTTCCATGCCGAAGGGGTAGTAGTCGGTGCCCTGCGCCAGCCAGTGCTGGTTGGTGTCGGTGGTTATTACACTGCGAATGTTTCCCAGGTGGTCAGCCCCCTCCCAACCTCCCCCACACGGGGGAGGAGCGACTTCCGGCATAAGAATATGATCCGGGTTTTCGTCGCGGTAAACAAAACTGCCGTAATAGTCGGTGGTCTCCATCAGGTGGTTGTCCTCGTAATAACATTTGCGCAGTTTGGTCCCGTTGGCATCGTAAAGATAAGTGATTCTATGGTTGTTTTCTGGTGAAAGAATATTTTGAGACTCCATCTCGATTCGGGCAGATGGAGTCTCATGGAAAATGAGATGGAGTCTCGGTGAATGAGATGGAGTCCCGAAAAATCGGATAATAAACATGGTTTCCAACCTCATTCAACGTAACCCTTGGTCTTAATTTTTGTTTTTATAATGTTCATTGAGGATTCACTTGAATTGATTTTAGTTGTTCAATCAGACTATCCTCTGGTTTACAAAATTTATAAGAAAAATCGGATATTATATGGTTTTGAATTTTTATGGTCCATAGTGCGCCATTGTAAGAAATTGGTACATTCTCCAATGAAGTATCTTTTTTAAAAAACTCATACTCATTGCATTCTCTTATCAAAACCCTTTGATTATTTCCTACAATAAATGTTCTAAATTGTTGATAATGACCAGAATAAATATTTTCCTTATGATTGGTAAAATTAAAGGGGATGTTTTCTGACATCTCACTCATAATATATAAGATAAATTCATTTTCACCAACATCTTCTATAGTAAGTATAATGTCATAATTAGAAGGATTAAGATCTTCATTGTCAATTAAATAAATATCAATTATATTTTCAATATAAGGTTCAAACACTATCTTATCTTTGCTCGGTGAACAAGCAATAATACCTAATAGAACCAAGAATTGAAATATTTTACTTTCTTTCAACATACATATGTTCATTATATTGATAAGTATTACCTGTGAAGGGATGATACATAAAATGATTTACCATAGCTCCATTTTTAGCATCTATCCACTTAGCTGACAATGCATCTCCTGTTAATGGATTTGTTGGCTTTCCATTTGTGTAAAAACCTGATGGTGATCCATAATCTATTCCACCTGAATGACTATGATTTGTTTCATAAAGGAATAAACCTTGGTCTATCATATATTTTGCAACTTTTGCCGTTTCAGTATAATCGGGGTTCCCAGAAGTATGAACTATTGACAAATTGCCATTATAATCACCAGATACCATTCCATATTCCACCGAGAAATTATCTGCAGCAAATTTATAAATTGCTTTAGCATCGTCTTCTATGCTTGTTTTAACTCCCTTTACATCCCCTAAGGATATCATATTAGATTCGGAAAATGTTCCGCTAGTAACTCTTGCACTATTACCTGGTTCAGGGTTCCCGTATTCATTCTTTTCTCCTGTTTCTATAGTCTCTTGTTTTGCTTTTTCATAATCGCTTTTGGTGTAGAGGACATCATATTTATCTCCTCCTGTATCGTCAACCCTATTAATATTCCCTTTTTCATCAAGAGTATATCCATCCACCGACCTCCCATCCGGATCGATAAACCGGATCGGGTTGTCCATGCAGTAGGTGTAGGGAGACCACCAGCGGGAGGTTTCAGCTAAGGGATCAACAGAATGCCACCTGCCCAATTGCGGGTCATAGAACCTTGCCCCGTAGTCATACCACTCAAGCCCTGCCTCGGTTTGGAGTTCTTTGCCGTTGTATTTAAGCTGGTTGTCGGAGTTGCCGTAAACGGGGATTTCCATGCCGAAGGGATAGTAGTCGGTGCCCTGCGCCAGCCAGTGCTGGTTGGTGTTGGTGGTGATCACACTGCGAATGTTTCCCAGGTGGTCAGCCCCCTCCCAGCCTCCCCCACACGGGGGAGGAGGACCTTCAGGCATATATCTTTGTATTACATTTATTTGGTGCATTTTTAATAAAACTCTTCCAACCACTACACGCTAAAGATGGCTCCGGCTCACTTTCGGATTGAAAATAAAACTCGGACTTGCCAGACTTAATATTTTTTTAAAAACAGGCTTCTCCTTTAATAAACCACTTATCATCTAAAATGTAAATCCAGTCCTTTGTTTTAGTATTCTTAAACTTAATTATTTTTTGTTTTACTTTTTCATCATCAAGATTAAAATCAGATCTGTACCAAAAACTAAAACAAGGTGTCTTGGATTCTTCTGTTGATATTTTAATCCATTCCTTATTCCCTGAGATGTCCCTAATGTTTTCATTCTTCATGAATACAAGTATCTTATATACTTCTGTGTTATTTATGACTTGACTAATTGAATCTATCTTAATCGGATTCTTTTCTTGCTTTAAAATTATTTTTTCATCTTTGTAATTAAAAGCAAATCCAAGATAGGAATTTGGCTCTCCAAAGTAATGCACTAATAAATTATAGATTTCCCTATTTTCCTGAAAATTATTTTCTATTTCAGCTACTAATCTTTCTCTCTTTTTTAAAGTGTCACATGAGGTCATCAATATGACAATCAAAACAAAGCCTATCTTAATCAACTTATAATATCTATTTATTTTCATTTTTATATATTGTTCTTCCGAGAAAAATAGCAGTATGTTCACCTCGTTCATCAAATTTGCCTTCGTCCTTGAGCGTAAATGCCTGTACTACAGCAGACATTAACATTCCTGGAATACCTAATTTTTGTGTAGTTGCCCCCCAAAAAACATTACCTGCTTCATTCCTATTAAGTAATTTGCCTTTATACATGTAAGCGGTATTATTATTATCAATTGGGATTTCAGCTTGTGGACCTAATACAGTATTTTTGTAATCATAATGTTTTGTCTCCGGAGATTCCTTACCAAAACCAGCCCATGTCTCTCCTTCTTTAGTATGTTTATCAACTGTCTCTGCAATCTTCTTATCACTACCTAATGCTACATTATCAATTGTTTCAAACAATTGGTCTTCACCATTTGACCTATCTCCAAAAAATGATTCTCTTGAAAGACCTTGGAAATAATTACCTTCACCAATGGTTTTATTTCCATCTTCATGTTCGAGAAAGAAAAAGTCATTATCACTCTTAACTCTATTGATTTCATCACCAGTTTGATTATAGTATATTGAATCTAAACCAAATGGGTCAATTAATGTGATAGGATTATTATAAACATTGGCATAAGGTGTATAGTCGTAATGATTTTCCGCCATGGGATCCACGCTATGCCACCTCCCCAGTTGCGGATCATAGAACCTTGCCCCGTAATCATACCATTCAAGCCCTGCCTCGGTTTGCAGCTCTTTGCCGTTGTATTTAAGCTGGTTGTCGGAGTTGCCGTAAATGGGTATTTCCATGCCGAAGGGATAGTAGTCGGTGCCCTGCGCCAGCCAGTGCTGGTTGGTGTCGGTGGTGATTACACTGCGAATGTTTCCCAGGTGGTCAGCCCCCAACCCCAGCCCTTCCCCCACCCGGGGGAAGGGAGAGGTATTGGCATTTACAGGTAATATATCGGTGGTCTCCATCAAATGATTATCCTCATAATAGCACTTGCGCAGTTTGGCGCCGTTGGCATCGTAAAGATAGGTTATTTTGAGATTGTTTTCCGGGGAGGATATATCTTTTGAGACTCCATCTCGATTCGGGCAGATGGAGTCTCGTGGAATATGAGATGGAGTCTCGTGGAATATGAGATGGAGTCTCTATTCAACCGTTACCTTTACACTCTCCGCAATCTCCCTTGCGGTCGTGATGGTGCCGAGATCCTTTGTCAGGCTCCCGTCGGCACCGGAATAATGGCCATGGCCGACCGGTTCCATCTCATATTCCTTTACCGGGGAGCCGAGGTTGATCACGGCTTCGTAAACCAGCGAGGGCTGGCTTGAGGTCATGTAATTGATGTCCCCCTGGTGTTTGCTGTTCGTCCAGTATTCGTTCCAGTCCCACGACTGGTTGATCTCCATCATTACTTTGAATATTCGCGGAGCCTGTTCTGTTGATTTACTGCTCAGGATGAAATCTCCTTTTGGCGTCGGCCCGGTAACCGCGTCGGGCATCGGCAGGGCTACCGTCGGAATAAAGTATCCGTCGGGCGCCTGGATGCCCCTTTTATGCCCCCAGTATGGCAAAGCAGCCGGCCTGCGGACCTCGCCGGCCTGCCACCTGCCTTTCGACCGGTCGCCATGCTGAAAAATACCCTTGCCAATTGACTCCGCAACATAAATGGTTTCGATGTACTTCCCGTCTTTGTCCTCCAGCCAGAAAGCCATCAGGGGATGGTTGTGGCTTTCACCTTTTGTGAAATTGATTCGGATGGAAAGCCCCTGACCGTTAATATTGGTATTGATTACTTCAGGCTGGCCGGCTTCAGAAGTCTTGCGGGTGGAGGAGCAGCGTGAAGTGCCCACAATGAACAATCCGCCAAGGAAAAGAAGGAATGCGAGTGATAATATTCTGGTTTTCATAGTTGATCTGATCATTAAAATTCGACAATAATTCCTAACGTGGGCAAAACAGTCCCCGATTCCGAGTTCAGCGATCGAAGCTGATAAAACTGGTTTGTGGGGGGATCCTGGTAAACTTTGTTGCCGTCCGTGTCCAGGTTGGTATAGTTAGGCGGATTTTCGGCCTGGAAATTATAAACGTTCTGAACATCAATATATAAATTCAGCGACCATTTCTTAAAGAAATAGGTCTTGTCAACGCGGAGGTCAAGCTGGTGGAAGGCTTTGAGCCGCAGCTCATTGAACCTGGAATTGTCGGGATATTCCCGGCCACGGGCATCCCAGGCCGGAACGTAGCTGGAAAACTCCAGGTCGGCCGGAGTGTAGGGCGCCCCGCCAACATAACGCCATTTGGCGCCAATATCCCAGTTCCGTTTAAAGCTCCTCAAAACGGTTAGGTTGAGGATGTTACGGTTGTCCCAGGCAGAAGGGACAAATTTATCGTCCTTATCCGTAAACTTACTGACCACAAATGTGTACGATAAAATCACGTTGAATCCGAACAGCGACTTGTCCTGTGCCAGTACCTCGAATCCGTAGGCCTGGCCATCCGAAACCGATATCACCTGTTCATCGCCGAATGTGCCGTACCCTGCGCTCTTGCTGGCGATGTTGATCGAATCCCTGACAGAGAACGGATAGTTCCTGTAGTACTTGTAAAAGCCTTCGATGCTGAATTTGGCATCCCTTTCGGGGAGGACCTCGAATCCGAAGACCACGTGGTCGGCAGAGAGATTGCGGAGATCATCCCGCTTGTTAACCAATATTCCATTATTATCGCGAAATCCGAAAGTAGTATAGGGCAACCGCTGGTAATACCTTCCGGTGTTGAAATTCAGGAACCAGATATCGGTCAGCCCGAAGGAAGCCGAAAATCTCGGGGAAACCTGGTTGAGCAGGTTTGCCATGTAAGGCGTATAGTCGTTTGCATCCATTCTTAGACCGAGCGAAAGGACCAGCCTGTCGTCGAAGAAATTTTTGCTGACCTGCCCGAATACGTTCCACAGGAACATCCTAAGCTGTGAGTCGTAATTGACGGGCGTGTAAACATCGTTCACATAAAGCCGCTGAAAGGTGCTGTTGGTGTAGCGGGCCAGTTCCAGTCCTCCGCCGTAGGTGTATTTGAACGCTCCCCGGCGGCTGGTGTGCTCCACGCGCAGCTTATTCTCCGATTCCTGGGAATTGTAATTGAAATTCAGTGTGTCGTTCTCATCGTTGTTCCTGTATTTGAATGAACGGTTATCGAGCATGTTCCGGCTCAGGATCACATCGGTAAAGCCGTTCTTGTGGTAATGCTTGTACACGGCGCCGATGGTGTACGACCACTGCTCCTGCACCGGCAGATAGCCAAGAATGTAGGCCTGGCTTTCATCCGGATCCTTGATCCCGGTATTCAGCTCGAAACGGTCGATCGAGCCGAGGCCGATGATCGAAAGCTCATTTTTCTGGTCGAACTGAATCTTGTATTTTGCCAGGAAATCGTCGTAGTTGGGCAGGAAAGGGAGCCCCAGGGCGTCGAACAGAAATTGCAGGTACGAACGGCGGTAGGAGAATAAAAAGGTGGAGTTGTCCGACACCGGGCCGTTGGTGGTCAAAGCAAGGTCGCTGGCGCCGAGCGATCCGCGGAAGATCCACTCCTCCTTGTTGCCGTCGATCAGCTTCATGTCAAGCAGCGAGCTGAGCGATTTGCCGCGGTCGGCCGGGAAAGCGCCGCTGTAGAAGTCGACTTCCCGGATAAAATCGGCATTTATGATGCCCACCGGACCGCCGCTGGAACCCTGCGTCGAGAAATGGTTCAGGTTCGGTATCTCGATCCCGTCGAGGTAGAACGCGTTTTCGTTGCCACCGCCGCCGCGAACAAGCACATCGTTACGGAATGCCGGTGTGGACGACACGCCCGGCAAAACCTGGATAACCCTGGAAATGTCGCGGTTACCGCCCGGGTTCTTTTCGATCTCCGAGATCTGCAGCGTTCGCAGCGAAACGGGACTCTCCTCCAGCCGCTTGAACGGCGACGCCTTGATAACCACCTCCTGCAGCTCGAACTCCTTCGGCTTCATCGGGATATCCATAAATGATGTTTTCGAATTGGTTACCTGGAAATCGATGGTCACCTTCGATTCATAACCGACTGCCGAAGCGGCCAGTTTGATAAATCCCGGCTCGAGCCCTGTGAAAATGAAATTGCCATCCAGGTCGGAGGTCGAACCGATGGTCGTGCCAAACACAATAATGTTGGCAAATGCAATCGGCTCGTTGTTGCTTTCGTCAAAAATCCTCCCTTTTACCGATCCTTGCTGGGCATGGATCATGAAGGGGATTAAGGCGAAAATCACACTCAATGAGGATATTATCTTTCTCTTCATCTGTTAATAATCTTTGTTTAAGTTTCAGGTTTGGTTTGTTAAACAAAAGTCCGGATAAAAAGTTCAATCGGGTTTCAATGCTTTTTGGTACGTTTCGATAGCCAGCAACCTTGCCCGGCTGTGCTCCACGATAGGGGGCGGGTAGCTCCCTGTTCCGTATTCGGGCACCCACTGCCGGATATAATTTTTTTCAGGATCGAATTTCTCAGCCTGCAAAACCGGGTTGAACACCCGGAAATAGGGCGCGGCGTCGCAGCCGGTCCCTGCCGCCCACTGCCAGCCGCCGTTGTTCGACGACAGCTCGAAGTCGAGCAATTTTGAAGCAAACCAGGCCTCGCCCCAGCGCCAGTCGATCAGCAGATGCCTGGCCAGGAAGCTGGCGGTGATCATCCGGACCCGGTTGTGCATGTAGCCGGTGGCGTTCAGCTCCCGCATCCCGGCGTCCACGATCGGGTATCCGGTGCGGCCTTCGCACCATGCCCGGAACTGCTGCTCGTCGTTCCGCCAGGCGATCCGGTCGTACTGTGGTTTGAAGGCCCGTTCGGCTGCATGAGGAAAGTGCCACAGGATCATCATATAGAACTCTCTCCAGATCAGTTCGTTCAGAAAGACCTCATTGGTTTTAATCGCCATTTCCGCCAGTTTCCGGATACTTATGGTGCCAAAACGCAGGTGCGGCCCCATCCGGGAAGTGCCCTGAAGCGCCGGGAAATCGCGGTCGCGGTGGTAATGCTGAAGGATACCGCTGCCGGGATCCCGCGGAGGAAAGGTCAAATGCGACCGGTTGAATCCCAGGGATGACAGGGCAGGAACATCCATCGGCATAATCTTCAGGAAGTTGCCGGTCAAGCCTGCTGAGTTGTGCTTTGTGAAAGATGATCCGCTCAGGGCGGACTTCCATCTTCGGGAATACGGGGTAAAAACGGTGTATGATTTGCCGTCATCTTTCAGGATCTCATCTTTCTCAAAAATAACCTGGTCCTTGAAAGTAATAAACCGGATACCCTGCTCCGGCAACAATTTCCCGACCCGGTCATCCCTGTCGCGGGCATATGGCTCATAGTCGTGATTGGCAAAAACCTTGCTGATCCGGAACCGGCCGGTGAGTTCACTGAAAATACCGGCCGGGCGGCCCTGTTTGATCAATAAAGAGCCTCCCCGGCTTTCGATTTCCTGTTTGATCCGGAGGACCTCGTCATAAATGAATGTTACCCTTGCATCTTCTTTATTATCAAGTTTTAGAAGGATGTCGTCATCAAAAATGAAAATGGGGAGAACGGGCAGGCCGCTGCTGAGGGCGTGAAACAGGCCGGCATTATCCTCCAGCCGCAGGTCTCTCCTGAACCAGAAAAGGTTGATTTCCGTGTTATTCATTGTTTGTCAGCAGATTCGTTAAAGCATCTTCCAGCCGGGGATAGTCAAATGTAAACCCATCCCGTAGCAGCCTGGCAGGGAGGGCATTCTGACTGGCCAGCACCGTTTCGGCGGCCATTTCGCCCATCAGGGCTTTGATCACGGCGCCGGGCACCCTGACCCAGGCCGGTTTGCCGGTAACTCGGCTCAGGGCGCGGATAAACTCTTCCATCTTCACCGGCATTGGGGCTGTCAGGTTGTAATGGCCTGAAGAGGTGTTATTTTCGAGGAGGAAACGGATCGCGCGCACTTCGTCGCTGAGATGGATCCACGACATCCACTGCCGCCCCGAGCCCAGGACAGTGCCGCTGTGAAAGCGGAACGGCAGGAGCATTTTTTCAAGCAACCCGCCATCCCGGCCAAGCACCAGGCCCGTCCGCACCCAGGCAAGCCTTTTGACATTGGGCAGGGCCTCCGCGACTGAATTTTCCCATTCCACCACCAGGTTTGCCAGGAATCCGCTACCCGGAGCCAGCGATTCGTCGGACGGGGTTTCGATGTCGGTCCCGTAGATTCCGATGGCCGAGCCCTGGGCCAGCACAGGCAGGGGAGAGGTGAGGCGGAGAATGGCCTCGGCCAGCTTACGGCCAACGGTGGTGCGGCTGGCGACCAGGGCCTCTTTTCTTTTCTCCGTCCACCGGCCCGAAGCGATATTCTCCCCGGCCAGGTTGACCACCGCATCGCATCCGGCCATGTAGTGGACCAGCGAGGAGACCGAAATCCCGTCCCATTCCACAATCGAGCATTTTTTTCCGAGAATGGCCCTGGCCATCCCCGCGTTCCGTGTCACAGCCACCACCGTGTGGCCGTGATCCGCCAGTTCTTTTACCAGCTCCCGGCCGATAAACCCTGTTGCGCCTATGATGAGTGCTTTCATTTTATGATTTCATTTTCATTTTCATTTTTTTGCACCAACGACTAAAGCCGTTGGTTCCAGAATTGATTGAACCGACGGCTTCAGTCGTCGGAAGGAAAATCCCGCCAGAACCGACGGCTTCAGTCGTCGGAAGGAAAATCCCGCCAGAACCGACGGCTTCAGTCGTCGGACTGCCCGGTTTCTCGCCGACGGATTTACCCGTCGGACTACAAACCCAACGCATTAACCACAACCCGCCTCATTTGTTCTCAAAAGGAGTAAATTTACCGAAAAAATCGGTTACACTGAAGACGTCGGTTACCAATAAGGACATTTGGCTGATCGCATACCCGATCATACTCGGAAGCGTAGCGCAGAACATCATCAACATCACCGATACGGCCTTCCTGGGGCGGGTCGGGCAGGTGGCGCTGGGGGCCGGGGCGATCGGGGGCATTTTTTACCTGGTGGCCAGCATGCTGGCGTGGGGATTCGGGATCGGGAGCCAGATCATCATTGCACGGCGGCATGGCGAGCAGGCGTTTGGGGAGATCGGGCGGACATTCCGGCACGGTTTCTTTTTCATGCTGCCCCTTACGCTGACCCTGTTCAGCCTGATGAAGTTCTTCTCCGGCGATCTGCTCAGCCTGATTATCAATTCGGAAGCCGTGTACGACAGCTTGCAGGAATACCTCGGTTACCGCTCCTGGGGGATTTTCTTTGCCGGCGTAAACATGCTGTACCGCGGGCTTTACATCGGCATTGCGCGGACCAAAGTGATCACATATACCACATTTATCCTGGCCTTTACAAATGCTTTTCTCGATTATTGCCTGATCTTCGGCAACCTGGGCTTTCCGGAGATGGGGATCGGCGGGGCGGCGCTGGCCTCGACCCTTTCGGAAGCGGTTGCGACGGTCTATTTTACCGTTTACACCTTTTTCATCCTGGATGGCAGAAAGTATCGCATCACCGCCCGCAGCCGTTTCGACGAGCAGTTGTACCGGAGGATCATACGGATATCCTTGCCGGTGATGATGCAGAATTTCATCTCGATGGTTGCCTGGCTGGTTTTTTTCCTGTTCATCGAGAAGCTGGGGGAGATGGCCCTGGCGGTTTCGAATATTGTCAGGAGTTTTTATGTGATCCTGATGATCCCGATGTGGGGATTTTCATCGGCGACCAGCACCCTGGTCAGCAGTTTGATCGGGCAGGGGCGGCAGGGCGAGGTGATGTCGCTGGTGTACAAGGTGGCCAGGCTGTGCGCTTTGGGGGTGATGATCGTGGCGGCCCTGGGTGCCCTGTTCCCCGGTTACGCCCTGATGATCTATACCGACGATGCGGGAATGATCAAAGCTTCGTTGCCGGCTTTGTACGTGGTGAATATTTCGGTTCTTTTCCTGGCTGTCGGGTTTGTATTTTTCAGCGCCGTATCGGGAACGGGCAAGACCCAGGTCTCCTTCCTGATCGAACTGATCGTGATCGTATTTTACCTGGTATTTTCCTATTTGCTGGCCGTGGTTTGGAGGGCGGAGGTTTACGTGGTCTGGATGGCCGAGTTCTTCTATGCCTTTATGCTGGGTACATTATCGTATCTATACCTGAAAAGAGGCAAATGGAAATCCGTAAGGATTTGACCGTCAGAAAAGATATTCACCCGAAGGTGGCAGGATAGCAGGCAGGCAGCATTACTGGCGAAGCCGGGCATATACGGCAGGGGGAGTGATGTTGGTGTCCATCCGGGTCTCGATGAGGTTCTGGTAGTCTTGCAGGAAGCGTGACAATTTGCCGTATTGAAGTCCTCGCTGGCGCAAATAGGTTCCTAATTCCGCCAGATTCGCCCAACCCTGAGGGTTGGCGCAGCTGTTAACCCCTTCCTTTAAAATAGCTTCTAATTCGGAGCGTGTCATTTTAAAAAAAGTTTTAACTGTTTCTTAACGAGAAAAACAAATATACAACAAATTGGTTCAAAAGTAAAGGGTTTTTTGTATGATTTCCCGATTTTGTCGGATCGGCTAATTACCTGATAACCATCTTCCCCGAATACCTCCTCTCATTCCTATCCGTCACCACCACCACATAAATCCCCGGCGGATAACCCGACACATCCAAAACAAGCATCCGGTTCACCGGCACCTCTCCTTGTCCCCCCATCTCCTCGTCTCCCCGTCTCCCGGTCTCCACCTCCCTTCCAAACACATCATAAACAGCTATCTCAACTTTCCCTGCAGCTACTATATCCGGCAACGTCAGCGCTACCCAATCTTCCGCCGGATTCGGGTAGATTTTTACCGTAGATTCATATTCTTCCCGGGTGGGCAATTCATCGATGTTGACAAACAGGTCGCAATCCAGGTCCATGGTATCCGATTGGATTTCATAGGGGCAAAGGCTGTCGTACGTCATCGGCTGGGTGTAGAGGGTGTCGTCTTCAAGGTTGGCGTTCATTTTCCATAGGTAGATGTCGAAGTAGTTGCTTACCATGTATGATCCGACAACTATAATTTTATCATCAAATGATGTAATAATATCTGCCGGGGCTTCTGTTTCATTATTAACCAGAAATCTACGATGAATAGAATTCCCAAGTGTGTCTATTATTGCTAATTCACTATGAATTAATTCACTAGGATATTTCTCGCCCCATACAAATCCAGTTATCAAAGTAGAATCATTAAGTCTTGCTATACTTCTACCCCCACCTTGTTTGATTGTATCACCCACTAATAAGTAACTTTCAATTTCATTTCCCGACTGGTCAAATTTGAATATTCCCGGAATATTATTGGTTCCGGGAAGTACGCAATAACCTATACTGTAAAATTTTCCATCAGTATGTTCTGTCGTTTGGAAGCAAATTCCTGTCACAGAATCCCACTTTAAATCCCAAATTTGACTGCCTGAAGTATCTGTTAATATATAGAAGGCGTTCATGCTATTATAAGCGCACCTTCCGGAGACCAGGACATTATTTTCAGATGTAAGTAAAAGGTGCTCTCCCTCCTCATTGGTAATGAGCGAATCCTGCTGCGCCAGTTGTTGGATCCAAACCGGTTCGCCTTTCTGATCCAGTTTGATCAGGCTGATCCGGGCATAGTTATCGCCTTCTCCGTAATAAGCAAGCATTCCAATATAGTCTCCGTCACTAAGTGCAATTACGTCTGTGCCGTAATTATCGCCAGGGCAGGATAGCCCTCTGCACCATTCAATATTTCCGCAAGTATCCAATTTTACAAAAATGGGATCGCCAGCTCCATACTTAGTCGAATTACCGCTGAATATTAATCCATTATCAATGGTAACTTCGGACCCCGACAACCAAAACTCATGAATCCAATCCCCAATCTTCTTATCCCAAATCACATTTCCATTAATATCCGTTTTAATAATCCAGATAAAGCGGCTAAAATTAAGAGGAACGTTTGCATACCCTGCAATAATAAAACCTTTATCGTATGTTTCATGTACATCATCTACAAAAGCATGAAAATTTCCACCGTATATCCTGGGATAATCCTGAGCGGGGGATTCATTGATTGTAATAGATGCAATTATGCATAAAATGAATAGCATTCTTTTCATATCGAAACTTTTTCTGAAAAATGATTAATTCCGGGCCTTGATCAGTTTTTGGGATTCGAGTTTCTTTCCATTCACATTAAGGGTGAAAAGATAAATCCCATTGGGTAAATTCTCAAGATTAACGACGATCTGATCCTTACCCGGCTCTAATTGCATTGTCCGGATGACAATTCCCTGGTTATCCATTAATCTTAAAGAAATTGATGGTGTGTCCGAACCAGCATCATAGAAAACAATCACATAATCTCCTGCCGGATTGGGAAATAGCTTAAGATGATTTTCCTGGTTCTCAGAATTATCATACTTTTTATTTGCGATATGGAACTCTTCCTGAGAGTTCAAATAGGGCATGGTAATTGTTTCAATATAATTGAGAAATCCGCCTTTTACCAACATGCCCCTGGTAAAAGCGGAAATTCTGGACACTCCAATATTCTCAATTTCCAATAATATTTGAACCGAAACCGAATCCAGGTCTCCTTCTGTCCAATTGCTATCAGCCATCCGTTTCAGAACATCAAAATAATCCAGGTATTGTTGATGTGTTGTCAATTGATGGTTTGTCAGATAAAATTGCCCAGGTATTGAATTCAGGATCTCAAATGCTTCAGTAGTATCTGATCGATTCCAAAACATAATAGCCAAGCTGTATTTTGAAGTTAGATCATTTTCATCTTCAAGGAAGGCCATTATAGAATCGGTTTGGTTCACAAAATTTATATCCTTTAAGAATTGCCTGAATAAATCGGCTTTTGCATTTGAACGGATCCTTTGCCAGGATTGAATTTGTGCTTCCAGTAATTCTTTAGCGCCAAGGATTCTTTGCCCTTTCATGATTTGAGCCATCATGTAATCGGGCATAGGCTCATAACGAGAATCAAGAGCGATAATAACTTCATCAGACTTAGCCGATTGCGGATTTACGGTCAGGATATCGCGGATCATGGCATTGGGCAAAACATTTTCTTTATAAATGGCCTGTTTCATCACCGTATCTGAAAGATACGGCGACTCATCCAGCAATTCCTGCCTGATCTCAAGTGCATCGTCAGGCATACTGGTCATGACTTCAAAATTAAGTTCTTCCGTATTTCCCCCATCAATTAAAGTAATCAATTGTTCCGTGAGCAAGGCGATCTGTTCATCTGCATCAGCAAGGATTATCCGGGGTGAAGAGAAGGTCTTTAAATTATTTTCATCTTCAAGATGCGAAAGACATACACTGTCAACTGCATAATTAATATTTCTTCTTTCGATTAGCTCGATGGTTTCGCTCGTATAGTTGTCAGGCAAAGGTAATACCCTAAAATATTGGGATATTTTATGATGATAATACCAAATGTCCTCACCATTATTGAAATAATTATAATCTTCAAAATTGGTTGTATCCGCCGGTACAGGGAAATAACTAAAGGTATTTCCTGCAGGGGCATCGTACGAAACGGAATCCACAGGATCTCCCTGGTACTGATAAATTCCCTGAAGCGCTCCATATGGTGGATTTTCGTCCTGCACTACAATAAAATCATTAGTATTGCCCGACATATCGTTGCATTTCAGGCATAATCCGGATTCCCGGCCGCGGTTTTCACCTATGGCAATTATGCCTATTTTAATTTTCGAAAAAGCATTATTATAAATTTCATTGTCTTCATCTCCTGAATTTTTTACTCCTAGCCCGTAACTGGGATAAGGAGCGATCATTGGATTTATATCACCGTGGAAATTATTACTTTCGATATGATAACCCGTGCATCCTTCTAAAAATAGACCACCAAAGAATTGATTTTCTACAATCCCTGAATCGGAACTCGGGCACTTAAATTCATTGGATATTATCGCAGTATAATCAATTCCAGATAACGAGATCCCAAGCATATTGTATTCAAACAGGCTATTTTCAACACTTATTGACTGTTTACTTATCGCATTCATAGCCTTAATTCCGTATTCCAATTGCTTAAAATCGCATGGGGTGATGTTCTGGCAAGGGATAGCATTTGTGTCGTTACATAATGCTTTTACCATAAATTGGGCATCGATTGCAGAAATACCTTGTCCCCTGAAAGAATAGGGAGCAAAAGCCATTTCTGCTGAATTTTCAAATTTGCAGGCATAAAATATGAGGCCGAATATGTCCTTCATTTCAATATGGGTTTTAGGAACGGTGAGGTCATATAGATTTTCAGTAGTTAAAAAATGGCATCTTTCAAAATCAGACACATAAGGCACCTCATTCCCCTGGTATATATGATGGAAAGGTGCAAGCAGAATATCCGTTTCATTGTCAAGGAAAATGGCATCCTCGGCCAGGATGATTCCACCGCTTTGGTTGACAGCAGGGCTGCATCTCTTGCAATGATTGGCAATGGCACATCGTGCAAATTCGATGATAGAACTATCCCGAATTTCCACAATCCCAAAATATTCATCATAAAACTGTGAGGTATCGCTTCCCCTTACTTCGATTCCATCCCATAAATCCGGGCAGGCTTTTGTCAAGTATGCCCTGTCAAGAATGAGCTTTCCGCCGGGATTGACCAGAACCATAGCCTCAGGAGCAAAAGCAGTATAACCAGTAATAGTCAGGCAGGCTCCCGAATCGATGATCACTTCATAACTTACATAAGTAGTGTCGTTCCATGTCGTATCTGATGTAATATGATGGCCAATGGAATCATATTCCAGGATACATGTACAGTTGTAATTTTCATCATATCCCCCCACAAAAGGATCATTATCATCACAATCCTCAATGTCCGGGCAATCGCATAAATCGGGTTTATCGCCAATGCCCCAGAAGTAGTATCCGTCGTTATCGAAGTCATAATAATTTTTGGTAATTGTATCGATATTGATAAGAACCGGAGTTGTCGCGACGACCGCATGCTTAAATTCTCCAAGTTTCAATCTGACAAATCCATTTTCACCCAAGCCAAGTCCTTTACTATCCTTCCAAATCCATGTTAAAGTAGAATCAAACGGTGAAAAGTCAAATCCACATAGGACGACCGCATGACTATTAAGCGTTGTATAATATGAAAACGAAATTGGACCGTATTTTATTAATTTTACACGTAGCGAGTCGAAGTTTTTTTCATTTTCTTGAGTTAAAACAATAATACCATTTATTTTTATACTGGTATCCGGGTTATTCGGTATTGAATAGCAAGAATCATAATATATTGTATCGTATGGATAGAAATCCTCAAGCGGAACGCCGTTGTTTATAATATAATTCAAAGTAGTAGTTGTATTTCCTCCATCTTCACAATTCCCATTTCTGCAGAGCAAAAGTTGTTCTGATAAATCCAAATCCAAAAAGGAATTTGCAAATAAATTGACCAATGCTTCAGTGGTGCCTGCTGCACTAAAGGCAAAACAACTACCACAATTCTGTTGTCTTTTTACCGAAGTAAGCCAGCCGGTGCCCAAAGTATCGCCATCATAATAAGGAGACAAAGAATCATTCGCCCCATGCCTGTTTCGCCAGTCGAAATGCCAGACCATATCCGGATCGACCTTTGGGTAATTCCGGTGGCCGAGAAATTCGAAAATTCCACCAGCGTAATAGTCGTAACCCAGTAAATTATACCCCTCGCCGAACATGGCGGATTTTGATTCGTAATAAGATGCCACAATTGAATTGTCGCCCGATGTCCAGTTCATGCCAAAATCGGCAACCCGTTGGTTCATCGACTCTATCTTATCTGCATCCAGCTCCCTTTTCGCTGTATACCGGGCAGTTTCCGCGTTTTCCTTTGCTTCCGTTTTGTACGAAAGATTTTTCAAATCCAATGTTGCATCGATAATCTGAATAATAATTGAAACTGGACGGACCATATCGAGCGCGCAGGTTTCATCGCAGTGATCCTGAACCGTAAAGTCGTCTTCAGGGCAGATTAATGGATAGGATTCCAGGACCATGTATTGAAACCCGTTCTCATCTTCCAGGATCACCCTGACCAGGCTTGTATCACTGTTTAACTCAACATCTCCTTCTAACAGCAATTCACTAATCCGTTCAATGTTTTCAAAAGGGTAAATTTCAGCATCGGTGGTAAAAGTGCTGTCGATTTGAACGGATTGCGCTTTAACAGTCATGCAAAACATACAACTAAGCGCCAGAAGCATTAATGTCAGAATTCCGTAGGGGGGGGGCAAATGTTATCATAATCAATGGAATAAAGGTTAATAATGCAGAGTGATGAATTAACGGAATAAAGATATGTTATTCCGGAGGGAAAAGCAAGGTAAAAGACGAGAATTATTACGCGATTCGGCATTGGCATTGTCGAAAAATGGAAAAACGTTCAATGGCTCATTGCCCGTGATCCATTGAACGACAATCGAAATTGGCAATGGCGAATCGTGTAATGATCAACGACTCACCACGAACTTTCCTCCTTTTACCCGCCTTCCGTCCTGCAAAATTGAGATAAAGTAAATGCCAGTCGGCAATGCGGAGACATCCAGCCGCCAGCCCTGCCAGCCCCCACCCCGACCCTCCCCCATAGCGGGGGAGGGAGTATACGGTGCCAAAACTTCCCGCCCGAAAATATCGTAAATCATCAATGTCCAAT
>JAGOPY010000014.1 GCA_017991835.1 Bacteroidales bacterium
CAACGGAAGTAAGGTCATAAGATTGAGCATACAATTCGTTGAGATTTATAATAAATATTACTATTCCGTAAATAAAAATCTTGTTCATGTTTTAAAGATGTTTTCAGTCAATATATTACCGCTAACGGTTGGCAATATGGCAAGTGGCGGTTTGCGGAGTGCATTCCTATCCACCGAGACAAAAGCCCGAAGCGGGCTACAATGCTCGAATTTACTACATTCCCCGCCATTTGCTATATTGCGTGTTACCATGCGTTTTTTATTCAACTGTTATATTATATCAATATGTTTCAACACCTTATCAAGTCTTTTTGCCTGTGAATCTTTATCACATTCTGCTTTTCGTTCGTTTATGATTTTTTGATAAATTTCTTTATTCTGCGCAGTTATTGAAATAGTTGATTTTTCCATATACTGAGGTAATTGTTTTATTGGGCATTTCCACAATTGTTCAATCAACAAGTTTTCTACTTTGTTCTGATATTCCGAATATTTATTGAGCTTCGCAAATATCTCAATTCCGCAATCAATCGTAATGACAGAGCCTTTTTTGACAGTTTCGGAAATTAAGTCTATTGATGTAAACAATTCCTTATTTTTTATATCTGTAATAGTCATTAGAGCTATCATTCCGCCCCAAACTAATCTGTTATTTTTACTTGATAGAAGCTCAATAAATTCTGAATAATATTCTGCAATCATTTCAGGTTTGATATACGCTGTCTCGTAGAGCGTTTTTATGCAGTCAGCCTGTATTTTCGTATCCTTATTTTTTAAATTAACTACAAGCTCCTTTATTGCATCATGATTTTCAGATTCTGCAATTTCTTTTGCCAATGAAATATTTGCTTCATTTCCTTTTTGTCCAAGTGAAGATGATAGTAAATCAATTACTGACATAGTTTTAGGTTTAAATTAATCAATAAATTTTGCCCCTACGATTCCAATTCCTGCACCAAGTATCAATGAAAAAACAATCATTGGAATTATCGCTTTCTTGTCTTTCGGGTAAACAATAATCATAACTGGAATTGCTGAAATAAATGAAATTATTACTCCCTTTAGCCAAGGTGTCATTTCCCAACTGACAAAAGGTATAATCAATCCAAGCACAAAATAATGAACGAAAGCTGAGATATTTGCAACCTTCTCAAGTTTCATAATTAACATAGGCGTAACATCTATCAATCCTGCTACAAGTCCGATTATTATCGCTATTAAGAAATCATTCATATCGTATTTTATAAGTTGTACTGCGGTTCTTTAAAATGCATGGTAACGTATGTGCAAACGCATTGATGTTATATTCGATTTATTGAAAGGTTTTAGTGCTGATAGCTAAAAAAAACCGATGGATAAACACTGCGTTGATACAATGCCAAAATGGTGTTGTATCAACATTGGGTTTAGCTGACAGTTTTGTATCGGTACCTGCAATATAAATGGACTTCCTGGCCATCTGCCTTTCTTATTATAACTCAATCGCTTGGTTTAGTAAAAATAAGTTAAACTTAGATAATAATCTCAAGCCTTAATAATTTATTTTAGTTCGATAGATATTTCAAGTTTTCCTCCCAGGCCTTTTTCAATTATCTCGTACAAAGTCTTCAAATTCATATTACTCCCGTCTTTCTCAATCCTTGAAATATAGCTTCTCTTCTTGGAAATGAGGTCTGCAAGTTCTTGCTGGGTCATATTCTTTGCTAATCTGGCTTCACGGATCA
Organism: Bacteroidales bacterium; assembly: GCA_017991835.1. Lineage (GTDB taxonomy): Bacteria > Bacteroidota > Bacteroidia > Bacteroidales > JAGOPY01 > JAGOPY01. Next base: position 1,725 of record JAGOPY010000014.1, read on the forward strand.
TTAACCCGATCCGAATCGCTTCCATCTCCCTTTCCAGCCCATCCCTTCGCTCGGTCCCTTTAATACCGAAAACCTCGTCTTTTATGGTTGACCATGTTTTTGTCGTCGAATTGTTCTTTTTCATTTTATCTCTTTCTTTTTTCTAAATAATAATCTTCCCTTAATCTTAAAGCCAGCTTGATTTCCTCTTTTGGGGTTTTCTGAGATTTCTTTTGAAATCCATTCAGCAATATGACCAATCTGCCTTCATCAAAGAAACAGAACACCCTCCAGATATCTGAACCTTTTCTGGTTGTTTCCGGAGAAAATCTTCAAAATACCCCTTATAGGAAACAATCTCCCTGATTTTTTCCATGACAAATCGTTTACAAAGGTAACTTAAAAGTTACTTCATGTCAATTATTTTTTAATCATATATCCAGATTGTCCAGCGGACTCTTGATCTTCCCTAATCCTTTCTGGGTCATGTGGGTATATATCTCTGTGGTCCTGCTGCTTTGATGCCCTAACAATTCCTGGATGTACCGGATATCCGTCCCTCTTTCAAGCAAATGCGTTGCAAAGGAATGCCTTAAGGTATGCACTGTAACACGTTTCTTTATGCCCGCTTTCTCTACCGCGCTCTTAAGTATGGCATGAATGCTGGTCGCACTGTACGGCCCGCCGAACTGCCCCTCAAACAACCATTCCTTTGGTTTATATTCTGCATAATACTTCCTCAGCAGTTCAAGTATCCTTCCGGATAATAAACTGTACCGGTCTTTCATCCCTTTTCCCTGCCTGACAATCACATAATTACGCTTTGAATCGATATCCCCGGGCTTAAGATTGATCACCTCACCTAACCGCAGTCCAGCCGAGTATGCTAGTGAAATGATGCATTTATGCTTGAGATTGTCCATTTTATTAAGGATCATCTGAACTTCTTCTTCGCTCAAAACATTAGGCAATACCTTCGGCTTCTTCGGCCGCTGGATGTAATACGTCCGCACCGGTCTGCCAAGCACCTGCTCATAGTAAAACTTAATGGCATTGATCGACTGGTTCTGGTATGAGATGGAGATTTTTCTTTTATCCAGAAGATATAAAAGATAATCCCTGATTTGCTCCCCGGTGATCTTTCCCGGATCCAAATCTTTGTAATACTCCAGGAACTCCTGCAGCATCGTCTTGTACGTCCTGATGGTGTTCTGAGCGTAGTTTTTCAGGGTCAGGGTTTTGATGAATTCAGAAGGCACAAGTTCAATCCTGGCGTTCCGTTCAAATGATAAATCGCCTGTTTGGCTGATCGTTCTATCGCCCGATTGTTTACCATGGTTCGTGCCGTCCCTACAGGACTCTTTGGTGGAATCGCCCTCTTTTTCTACCATAATGACGTCCCTGATGGGACTGATCGGTCTTCCACCATTCCATCTCCCGTCTTTCCCATCTCCTTGTCTCCCAGTCCCCTTGTCCAATTCAAAAAGCAACTTTCCTTCAAACAAGCGATTCAGCTTTTCAACAGGACCAGCCAGCACCGACACATGCCAGCACCGCTCCCCCGGATGCCACCTGGCGCCCGGTATGGTTTTGATCAACTCGATGACTTCCCTGTCATAGTCGAAATAGAGCTTCAGTCGCTCTTTGCCTTCAATAGGACCTTCACTAATATTAATCTTTTTCATCTGCATTTTTATTTTTCACTACATAGGCACAGCTTGTCCCGAAACCTCGGGATAGTTCACATAGTTTTCACATAGTTTTATCCAGATGGGTTTATCTTCTATGTGCCTCTATGTGTTCTATGTGCCTATGTGGTTGATTTCGTAATCTTTTCACCACATAGGCACAGTAGGACACATAGGTTCACATAGGATTAAGATTTAGGGAGTTTTGAGAATAATTCGGTCACAAGTGTCTTTTGACCTTCCTTGAAGATGTTAACACAATTGAAATTCAGTAGTATGCCTTTCGGTTTTTGGGTTAATTTTAAATATGTCAGTAGTTGAGCCTCATGAATTGGCAACATACTGGACCAGGCATTTTTCATAAACGCTCTCCAGCAATCCCGGCCCAAGTTCCTTATGAACTTCAATGGCTGCGCCTATAACCTGATAAGTCAGACTATCCAAATATTTTTGTGTCATTCTCTATGAGTTTTTCTATGTGTTTTCTATGTGTTCTATGTGCCTATGTGGTGAAAAAGCCAACGCACTACATAGCTTAATCCGGAAAAGCAGCAAAAAATACCCGGTCGGAACTGAAAAAAAATGAACCGTACCTTCTGACGCGGGTTATCAATGGAGAACAATGAGTAAATTTGGAAATTTGGAAATTAGAAAATTTGGAAATTTGGAAATTTGGAAATTTGGAAATTTGGAAATGTGGAAATGTGATGATGAGAAAATTCTGTAAAATACAGGGTCTGTTATTTATCGCTGCCTGCATGATAAATGGTTTGCTGCAAGCCCAGGTTTACAGCATCGGCCCGGTCGAAACATGGACCCAAACACCTCAAGGACTGGAAGGAAAGACTACATCCGCCTTCTTCAGGATCATGGTTGAAAACGAAAACATCATCCGGGTAAGGGTCTCTCCTGATATAATTGTGAATGATTTCTCTTACGTGCTTGTCGATCAGAACGACGCTCCTATGGATTTCATTTTAACGGAAGAAAACAACCTGATCAGACTTTCTACCAAGGACATCGAAATGGAGATTGAGAAATCACCCTCATTCCGGGTCATTTTCATGAATAAAGAAGGAGAAGTCATCAACGAAGACGTGGCAGGCCAGGGATTCGGGACGAGCTTCATTGGTAACCGCTCCACGCTTTATAAGAAACTATTCCCGGATGAGCGCTTCGTGGGCCTGGGCGAAGTCCCCGGCAACCTCGACCATCGCGGAAGCGCCTATACGCTTAACAACACCGACACCTACCGCTACGGCGACCCGCGCCTGCCGATGTACGTCAGCATCCCGTTCTATATCGGCATCCACGACAGCCTGGCATACGGGCTGTTCTACCATAACACGCACAAAACTTTTTTTAACTTCGGGATATCTACGGATTTCGCCTCCATCACTGCCGAAGACGGCGATGTCGATTATTTCTTCATCCATGACGAGAGCATTGCAAAGATCATTGGCCATTATACCATGCTTACCGGCCGGATGCCGCTGCCCACAAGATGGAGTCTCGGCTACCACCAGAGCCGCTGCAGCTACTTCCCGCAAAGTAACGTGAAGATCCTGGCCGAAACCTTCCGCGCAAAACAGATACCCATCGACTGCATCGTGCTCGACGCCGACTACCTGCACGAATACGAACCTTTCCGCATCAATACAGAGCGCTTTCCCGATCTGCCGGGATTAACACGTTACCTGAAATCGCTGAATATCGAGGTCACCGCCTCGGTCAACCCGGGGATCAAACGCGACACGACTTACTTCGCCCACCACGACGGGCTGAAAAAGGATGTCTTCGTGAAGTTCTCCGACGGCAGCCTCTACACGGCCGATATCGCCCCGAGCAACAACAACTTCGTCGACTTCACCAACCCCAAAGCCCGGCAATGGTGGGCCGACAACATGAAATTCCTCCCCGACAACGGCATCCACGGCTACTGGAACGATATGAACGAACCGGCCGTCGGCGGCAGCTACCTGCCCGATAACCTGCTCTTCGATTTCGACGGGCGCAAAGCCAATGCCCTGGAAGCCAAGAACCTATACGGGATGCTGATGGCCCGCAGCAGCTTCGAATCGGCCCTGAAATACGGGGAGAACCGGCGCCCGTTCGTCCTGACCCGCTCGGGCTTTGCGGGTGTGCAGCGCTATGCTGCGGTGTGGACAGGCGATAACACGGCGAAAGACGAATACCTCCTTGGCGGGATGCTTCTCAACACCCAGCTCGGCCTGTCGGGATTGCCATTTGTGGGCGACGACATCGGCGGATACATCGGGCCGACGTCAAAAGAGCTGTTCATCCGGTGGATCGAGGTCGGTGCTTTCGAACCCTTTATGCGCAACCACAAGGAGGCCTTTGCCCTTGCCAACGAGCCCTGGAGCTACGGCGAGGAAGCCGAGGCGATCGCCCGGGAATACATCGGCTTCCGCTACAGACTGATGCCTTATCTTTATTCAAAATTCTTCCAGGCAACACAAACCGGGATCCCCGTTGCCCGCAGCCTCTGTATCGATAACCCTTTCGACCCGCTGGTTTATGATCATCTTTACCAGTACCAGTTCCTGTTCGGCGACGCCATCCTGGTGGTGCCGGTGACATCATCGGAAAAAAATAAAAAGTTCTATCTCCCGCAAGGGAAATGGTATGACCTTTATTCGGATGAAACATTTGAAGGAAACCGGGAGCTGGCAAGGGAATGCGGAATCTATGAGATCCCACTTTTCGTAAAGGGTTCATCCGTCATCCCCATGCAAAAACCGGTGCAATCCACCAAAGACGATCCGGGAGATACGCTTATCATCCATATTTACAACGGCGATGAAAAAAACATCTTTGAATATTATGAAGATGACGGAAGTACAGTGGATTATCAGAAAGGCCTGTTTTATAAAAGAAAAATCATCTTTGATCCTGCAAACCGTGAACTGGCAATCTCCACGCCGGAAGGAAATTATAAATCGCGTTTTACATACATTCAATGTGTCTTTCATGGTTTTTCGGAGATGAATGAATTGAAAGTCAACGGGGAAGCGATATTGTTAAATTGTCAAACTGTTAAATTGTCAGATGGGTTGAGGTATCTGGAAGATATTTATGATCCGGGGTACTACAGAAGTTTGAGGGAACAAGAAAAATTAAACAGTCATCAAACGATCGTTTTTCAGGCAATACAAAATGAAATAAACATAACCTGGAAATAGCAGAAAAAGGGGAAATATAATTATTTACTACTTTGCGGAATCTTTGCGGAATCTTTGTGCAACTTTGCGTTATAGCTTCATAATTGTTGCGCAAAGTTTCGCAAAGAAATCCTTGTTTTAAAATCAAATCATATGCAGAGATTCAAAATAATTCTAATGGGTTGTATCATGCTGATGGCCATTCCGGCAAATTCCCAGCAGAAAACCTACTGCAACCCGGTCGATATCGATTACGGCTACACCCCTATCCCGAACTTCAGCCAATGGGGAAAGCACCGCGCCACGGCCGACCCGGTGATCGTGAATTACAAAGGCGACTATTTCCTGTTCTCCACCAACCAGTGGGGCTACTGGTGGAGCAGCGACATGGTGAACTGGAATTTCGTGCCGCGCCTGTTCCTCCGCCCCTGGAACGAGGGCTACGACGAGCTGTGCGCACCTGCCGTCGGCATCATCGGCGACACGATGCTGGTCTTCGGATCGACGTATACCAGCGAGTTCACCATCTGGATGAGCACCAACCCGAAGGAGGACGACTGGAAGCCGCTGGTGGAACGGTTCACGATAGGCGGCTGGGACCCGGCATTTTTCACCGACGACGACGGCCGGTTCTACATGTACAACGGCAGCAGCAACGAATACCCGGTCTACGGTGTGGAGCTCGACCGGAAAACGATGGAGCCGAAGTCGATGCGCCGGGAGATGTATATCCTGGAAGACTGGCGCTACGGCTGGCAGCGATTCGGCGAGCATATGGACAACACCTTCCTCGATCCGTTCATCGAAGGGGCCTGGATGACAAAGCACAACGGCAAATACTACTTCCAGTACGGGGCGCCGGGGACCGAATTTACGGGCTATGCCGACGGCGTGGTGGTAGGGAAAGATCCCCTTTTCAGGGATGAGAATATTCCGCAGTCGATGCCATTCAGCTACAAGGCGGGCGGATTTGCCAATGGCGCCGGACATGGCGCCACGTTCCAGGACAGGTGGGGCAACTACTGGCACGTCTCTACGATCGGCGTTTGTGTGAAGAACAATTTTGAACGGAGGATCGGCATCTGGCCCGCCGGTTTCGACAAGGATGATGTGATGTACTGCAACACAGCCTTCGGCGATTACCCGCACTACCTGCCCGACGGTCCAGCCGACCACCTGCAGTCGCGCTTCACCGGCTGGATGGTGCTGAATTACCAGAAACCGGTCACCGTATCCTCCACTTTAGGCTCTTACTATCCCAACTTTGCTGTCGATGAGAACATCCGGACCTACTGGTCGGCTGAAACGGCCGATGAAGGGGAATGGATCCAGACCGATCTCGGCGAAATATCGACCGTGTATGCTATCCAGGTCAACTACGCCGACCAGGATGCGGAATTCCTCGGCAAGTCGTCGGGCGTTTTTCATCAGTATAAGATCCTTGAATCCATTGATGGGAAGAAATGGAACGTTATGGTGGATAAAAGCAAAAACAAAACGGATGTGCCGCACGATTACACCGAGCTCCCCTCACCTGTCAAAACCCGATACCTGAAACTCGTCAACATACATATGCCGACAGGCAAGTTTGCAATCAGCGGATTTCGTATTTTTGGCCTCGGCGCGGGAGAGAAGCCGGGAGCGGTAAAGGACTTCATGGTGCTCCGGACCAAGAAGGACAAGCGAAGCGCGTGGCTGCGATGGAGCCCGGTGGATAATGCTTATGCTTATAACATCTACATGGGCGTTGAGCCTGACAAGCTTTATAACTGCCTGATGGTGATGAGCGCCAACGAATACTGGCTGAAGACAATGGATGCGGAAGCAACGTATTATTTTGCGATTGAGGCTGTGAATGAGAATGGAGTGGGGCGGCGAAGCGAGGTGATGAAGGCGGAGTGATTTAATGATATTGTGATTTTATGAACTTGTGAGCTTATGATTTTATGATTTTATGAACTTGTGAGCTTGTGAACTTATGATTTTATGAACTTGTGAACTTGTGAACTTGTGAGTTTATAATTTTTTGAACTTTAGAACACTGGAACATTGGAACATTGGAACAATAGAACAATAGAACAATAGAACAATAGAACAATTGAACAATAGAACAATAGAACAATAGAACAATAGAACAATAGAACAATAGAACAATAGAACACTGGAACAATAGAACACTGGAACAATAGAACAATAGAACAATAGAACCATGAAACAAAGAGTGATAATATTTGCTATGCTGCTGGGGATGGTATTTCTGGCGGGGTGTATGGAGAATGTTGATAAAGCGCCGGGAGACGGGAAGATGAATGCCTTTATCGAAGAGCTGATGGCGAAGATGACGCTGCAGGAGAAGATCGGGCAGTTGAACCTGCCGGGAAGCGGGGATATTGTGACTGGGCAGACATCGAATTCCGATATTGGTCTCAAGATCAAGGAAGGAAAAGTCGGCGGATTGCTGAATATCAAGTCGGTGGCCAAGATCCGCGATGTGCAGAAAGTGGCGGTGGAAGAGAGCCGGCTGGGCATTCCGCTCATTTTCGGGATGGATGTGATCCATGGCTATGAGACGACTTTCCCTATCCCGTTAGCGCTGGCGGCGGGTTTCGATATGGCACTTATCGAGCAGAGTGCGCGGGTGGCTGCCGTTGAGGCCAGTGCCGACGGTATCTGCTGGACCTACTCGCCGATGGTCGACATCACGCGCGATCCCCGCTGGGGGCGCATCGCCGAAGGAGCGGGCGAAGATCCTTACCTGGGCTCGCTGGCGGCAAAAGCTTACGTTAAAGGTTACCAGGGCGACGACCTGGCGAAAAACAACACGATCATGGCGTGCGTGAAGCATTATGCGCTTTACGGCGGCTCTGAAGCCGGAAGGGATTACAACACCGTCGATATGAGCCGGATCAGGATGTACAACGAGTTTTTTCCGCCGTATAAAGCCGCTGTGGAAGCGGGCGCAGGCAGCGTGATGACATCTTTCAACGAAGTTGACGGCATCCCGGCATCGGGCAACCGCTGGCTCATGACTGAAGTATTGCGCGACCAGTGGGGCTTCGACGGATTTGTTGTGACCGACTACACAGCAATTAATGAGATGGAAGCACACGGAATGGGAGATTTGCAGGATGTTTCGGCGCTTGCACTGAAAGCCGGTGTCGATTTCGACATGGTCGGCGAAGGGTTCCTGACGACATTGGAGAAATCGCTGGAGGAAGGGAAAGTGACAAAGGCGGAGATCGACCTGGCGTGCCGACGCATGCTGGAAGCCAAATACAAGCTGGGATTATTCGAAGATCCCTACCGGTACTGCGATTTCGAACGGGCTAAGAATGAGATCTCCACCCCGGAACACAAACGGATTGCCCGGGAAGCCGCAACCCAAACGTTCGTTCTGCTTAAAAATGACGGCCAGGCCCTGCCCCTGGAGAAGAAGGGCAAGATCGCACTGATCGGTCCGCTGGCCGACAACCGCTTCAACATGGCCGGCATGTGGGCTGTTGCCTGCGACCATGAGCAATCGGTGACGGTGCTGGAGGGTTTCCGGAATGTGCTGGGCGACAAGGCCGAGGTCCTTTATGCCAAAGGGAGCAATATCGTCGACGATCCGGAGTATGACAAGCGGTTCAACTGGGGCCAGTCGGGTGTTGATCCCCGCACCCCGGAACAGATGCGGCAGGAGGCCGTTGCCCTGGCTGCCCGCTGCGATGTGGTGGTGGCCGTTATGGGCGAGGGTGCGGAAATGAGCGGCGAGAGCTCGTGCCGGACAGAGATCGGCCTGCCGGGAAGCCAGCAGGAACTGCTGAAAGCGCTGTTGAAAACAGGAAAACCGGTCGTGATGGTATTGTTTACCGGCCGTCCGCTGGAGCTCAACTGGGAACAGGAAAACATTCCGGCCATCCTGAATGTCTGGTTTGGTGGGACGGAAAGTGGCAACGCCATTGCCGATGTGGTTTTCGGCGATGTGAATCCTTCGGGGAAGCTGCCGGTGACCTTTCCGCAGAATGTCGGCCAGGTGCCGCTTTATTACAATCACAAGAATACCGGCCGCCCGCTGGGCGAGAGCGTATGGTACCAGAAATACCGCTCGAATTACATGGACGTGACCAACGATCCGCTGTATCCGTTCGGCTACGGGCTCAGCTACACCACATTTTCCTATGGTGATCTGAAAATTGACCGGACAGAGCTTTCTGCCAAGAAGACGGTAACGGCCAGCATCGACGTGACCAATACCGGCAACATCGACGGCGCCGAAGTGGTACAGCTTTATATCCGCGATAAGGTCGGCAGCATCACCCGGCCGGTGAAGGAGCTGAAAGGATTTCAGAAGATATTCCTGAAAGCGGGTGAAACAAAGACCGTGACCTTTACGATTACGCCGGAGGACCTGAAATTCTATAACTACGACCTGGTCTACGACTGGGAGCCGGGCGAGTTCGAGATCATGGCCGGCGGGAACTCAAGGGATGTGGCTTCGCAATTGGTGAGCTGGATGAAGTAGAGGATTTGGCGATTTGACGATTTGACGATTTGGCGAATTGGCGATTTGGGGATTTGGCGATTTGGGGATTTTGTGGTTTGGATTATTTTATTTGGGGAAATTAAATCTTCAAGAAACATTTTTCTTTCCCGATTTTTCTTAATTTAACTGCATCATTCATACCCCAAAAACAACTTCAATGAATAAGGATAAAGTTCTTTCGGTCCTGTCAAAAATTGATTTCAGTGATTGGAATAATTTATATTCCGAAACCGATCCGGATAAAAATCTAACAGAGAAATTTCAGCAGGCAGCCAAAATCCATGAGCTTGAAGCGGATGAACAAATCCTCTTATTAATCGATAACAGTGCTTGGCTATCAAAAGACAATACTTGTGTGATCACTCCTGACAGGATTTCATTGATGGAGCCGCGACGGATAGGATCAGGAGACATGATAGTCCTGAAATGGAAGGAAATTCAAACGGTGAGTTATGTAAACGGACAATTGGTCTTCAAATTAAAAAATAAACGACAATATAAATTTAAAGCAGATTTCATCGAAAAAAATAATCCGGAAAAGACCAAACCTTTTACCGAAATCTTAAATAATATCATTGAAGAAGTTAACAAGAAAGAGATCAAACCAATAGCCGACAAAGCAGAATTACCAGATCCACAACAATCGAAAAAAAGGAACCTGAAGAAAGCACTGCTTATCACGGGTATTTTCATTATCCTGGGAATTACAGGCATTTCAATTTTGATAGGCATAAATGGGGAAAAGATCAAAGGACTTTCTTTTTCGTCTAAGGGTGGAAATAATGAACTTCTGTTGAAAAAGATAGTTGACCAGGAAAAAAAGCTGGATAATCTTAAAACCGCTATTGAAAGCATGCTCGAAAGAGGGATCAAGGGTCCCGATATGGAGATGATAAAAAGCGCCCGCACCGAAACAGACAAACTCAGATGGACGCCGATCGCCGGGCTTCCTGATTCGGTCAACGAGCGAAAAGGCAGGGAACTTCAACTGGCTAAAAACGAATTGCTTCGCAGGGTGGATGAAATCAATAACCTGGATGAGGTCGAATTATTGAAATCGAATAAATACCTGTTGCAAAATGGAGTAAATACTTTTTCATTTGCGCTGCTTGAAGGAGACTCATTGTTTTTTGAATTAATACCTGATAAAGCACTCAATGCCGTGGTTATTGATGAAGAAAGGCATGGAAATAAGCTATTCAGCCAGGGAAATGTAAAGATACTGACAAAGAGAATCTTTGTACCGCGAGCTGATGTCATTAACATCAAAGTATCGAGTCCTGCAACCCAATACTGCGACGTGGTTTTCAAAAAGAAACCAGAGAATATCAAGTCAAAATTCTATTCTCCGAAGGTCAGGTTCGATACGCTGATCATGTCTTCCCAGGAAACGGGTGCGGTCAAAGCATATGATCTGGGATACAAGAATCTGTTCACCGAACCTTACCAGGTAAAATTAAGTTCAACTGCGAAAAGCTTAATTAGCGGGGAAAGCCGTGTTATTATCCCGGTTGAGCTTCCTCAAAATACGGTTGAATGGATTTACAGGATTCGGATAAGTGGAAATGAAGAAGAAAAAGGAGGAACCCTGGTGAATGAAGTTTCTACCATTAAACAGGAATTCAATATTATGGGATTTAATGTCTGGAGCGCTACAATCACCAGCAGCAGTCTGACAAGGGAGTTATTGAACAGGCTTGTCGAACCGGCAAAAGAAGAATCAACATGTAATGTTTTCTTTATCGATGACAAGAATGAAGCCCTGAAGTTCCAAGAGCACCAATCATTTAAATACAATCTGGATTATTCGATTAAAAATACACAATCACGCAATGGCCTGATGAAGCCCAATAAAAGAAACTTTGTCTATTTAGGGCTTGAATCAACCCGTTTTACCCATACAACTTATGTTTGGGTTGAGGCCATTGCTCTTTTGCAGGACACTTACTTTTATAAGGTTGTCCGAAATCCTGTCGATCAAACGGATATACGATGAACTTATTGAAGTTCTTGTGTTGATATTTATATGTTTTAGATTTATCAAAATTTCATAAACTAACTGATTCATCCGCAGAATCGGAACGCCGGGTTCAAAAGAGTGTGGCTCAATTGTCAGATATTTAGAATTAATGGCCTGACATTATTTCGTGTAATAGTGTTTTTATGGCATAAAAATAGCAAACAGTTGCATTTTGTAGTATATTTGTACCAAATTGTTTCATTATGCCAACAGCAGTCAGAATATCGGATGATTTGATAAACTCTGCCAGAAAAATCAGTAAGGTTGAGAACCGTTCACTGACAGGGCAAATCGAATACTGGGCAAAAATCGGGCGTATTGCGGAAGCCAATCCCGATTTGAGTTATAAGTTGATCAAAGATATTCTCACCGGAATGAACGAAGTAGAATCGGGAGAATTTTCTGATTATCAGATGAATGAACCCTGATGAAAATTATCCAGTCAGGCGCATTCAGGCGTAAAGTTAAACGATTCAATACTCGTCAGAAACTACAACTTGATGAGGCAATCAGGAATATTATTAAGAATCCATCATTGGGCACAAGGAAAAAGGGAGATCTGGGATCAGTATATATCCATAAGTTCTACATCGACAAAACCCTTTATCTGCTTGCCTATTCCTTTTCGGCGGACCAACTTGAGTTGATACTGCTCGGACCTCATGAGAATTATTATTCGTACCTGAAAACTTATTTGAAATAGGTAATTATCCAAATCACGCCAGCTCTTTCCCCATCGCGGCGATATAGATCCGGTACCACTGTTCCAGGGTCATATCGAGCCGGAGTGCGGCAACGGCTTCCCTGATCCGCTCGATACGCCCGGTTCCGACGACAGGCATCATCTGCACCGGGTGTTTCAAAAGCCAGGCATAGATCACCTTATCGACTGAGGATACATTCAGCTCATCCGCTATCTCCCTGATCACCCGCATGATCCGCGGGCCTTTCCCGTCGTGAGGGTTCAGAAGACGACCGCCGGCCACGGGCGACCACGCCATCGGCTTAATCTTTTCTTTCAAAAAGAAATCGATGTTACCATTCTCAAAATGCTCGAGGCAATAGGGCGAGATCTCCACCTGGTTGGTGACGAGATTTTCATCCGTAAAAGAATTCAAAAGTTCAAACTGGCCCGGTAAGAAATTGGAAACGCCGAAATGCAGCACCTTCCCCTGTTTTTTCAGATCGGAGAAGGCTTTTGCTACCGGTTCGGGATCGAAGAAGGGCGCCGGACGATGAAGCAAAAGCAGATCGATCCGGTCGGTGCCTAAGTTTTTCAGCGAATTGCTGACCGATGTGACGATATGCTCATAGCTGTAATCGTAGTGTTTGACTTTCCGTTCCGGGAATTTATCCGAAACCAGCTTGATCCCGCATTTGGTGACAATTTCGATTTTTTCGCGGAGCCCCTTTTCCATTTCCAGCACCTCCCCCAGCTTCGCTTCACAGGTATAATTCCCGTAAATGTCGGCATGGTCGAACGTGGTGATACCAAGGTCAAGAAGTTCGTGAAAAAGGTCAAGTAATTCAATTTTGGTCATTTTCCAGTCGTTCATCCGCATCTGGCCGTGGATGATGCGCGACAGGGTCTGTTGTTGTGTCAGATTTATCCTATTCATTATAGCACTCGCTTTAATAGCATTTTGGGATAAAATTAATTTAAAAGACTTGACTTTCTTTCAAAATTTCCTACATTAGCAATTCATAGCCAAACTTATATCATCATTAATAAAAATCAACTGATTATGAGAAACTCAACACTTTTTTCGTGCATTACAATTTTAATTGTAATCCTGGGCCTTCAAAATGTATCGGGCCAGTGGTTGTACAACGGAACCCACATTTATAACGGCAACGCCGGCAATGTCGGTATAGGAAACAATGCACCGACAAAACTACTGGATGTCGGTAAAAACATGACGGAGCCAACGGCTGTCGTACGGAATCTGGGTGGAAGCGGCGGTGCCACTTTTGAAATGATAGACGTTGCCAGTGGCGCCGACTGGAAGTTCAAAGCAACCGCCTTCGGCGGCTTCAAGATCCGCGACAATGCCAATAGCCTGGATTATATGACCTTTGAGCCAGGGAACGGTTACATCGGTATCGGAAAATCAGATCCCGCTTCTCGCCTTGACGTCGATGGTAATTTCAAACTCGATAATTCGACAAATTATTCTTTTATAACGATTGATCATTCTTACGATCATGGACAATCGGGTTTACATTTTACAAACCAGGGTGCAGATCGTGGATGGATATATTTTGATGAGGATGATTCATTACTCCGGTTCAGCGCGAACCATACCATGAATGCCGATTACGCCCTGGTGATTACCAAAAACAGTAATGTCGGGGTAGGAATCGCAAATCCACTTTCGCCGCTGGAGGTGCATCCTAACAATAATAATGTTGTCAGGCTTGCACGGGAAGATTTTCTTCAAAGAAGCTATTTTTATAACAGAGAAGTGGTTGCCGAAGGCGATGGCCAGTCGGCCATATTAGCTTTCCGGTCCCGTGAAGCGCAAAACGACGGCATCGGATATGCCTCGGGCCTGGCCAACACAGCTATGATTGGTCATGACTTTTACGGAGATTCATATTGTTTTGGTATTATCGGATATAACTATAATGCATATAACCGGGCTGGTGGGATATTAGGCGCAAACGAAACGGCGAGTTACTGGGGTTCACTCGGTTACAGAAACAGTGGCAGTACAAATTACGGAGGCTATTTCACCAGCTATACCTCAGGCGCCGGAAAAGCCGGTCAGCAGCCGCAAATCGGAATCGGGATAGGTGCCTGGGGTGACCTCTTCGGCGCCGATATCCACGGTAAGCTTTATGGCGTCTATGCTGAAGGCGAGCATTATGCCATGTTTTCCAATGGCACCGTTTACAAGAACGACCTCGATGTTCACCTGCAGGCCGACGGCACAGGAAAAAATACAGTCCTCTACACGTATGTTTCCACTGATGTGTGTGTTCAGACCAGTGGCACGGCCACACTCTCATCCGGTTCTGCAGATATTCAATTTGATCCTGCTTTCACAACCATTGCTTCCAAAACAGAGCCGGTCGTCATCACGGTCACACCGATCGGGGAATGCAACGGCATCCATCTCAAAAGTGTCTCGGCGTCGGGATTCACTATAGCTGAGAATAATGCCGGCAAAAGCAACGTCACCGTGAATTACATCGCCATAGGCAAAAGGGCCGGTTATGAAAACCCGGGCCTTGCTGCTGAAGTAGTTGATGCACAATACACGACAAAGCTTTCGCAGGGCCTGCATGCCGATGCCGACATGCAAACCGATGGCAAGGGATTATATTATGAAAACGGACAGCTTGAAGTGGGTATCCATCCTTCAACGATACCGGATATCAGTTCGAGGAAAGAAGAAACAATCATTAAAACGGAAATCGTCAGCCAGCAAAAAGGAATAAGTGACAACCAGAAGCCTGGCGAGCCTTTTGACAAATAAAAGGATCAGCGGATCAATGTCACCGTACCGGCCATGGTTTGTGTGTTGCCATTGGCTGACCCGGTCCTGAACCTGGCAAAATATGTAAAGACTTCCGAAGGAGAGGGAACGCCATTCAGGGTGCCATCCCACCCTTCCGAGATGTCTTTCGAACGGAAGATCAATTGACCCCATCGGCTGTATATGCTGATCTCGAAATCGAAAACGGCATCCGGAGAGGTACTGAACAGCAAGAACCGGTCGTTGCGGCCGTCGCCGTTCGGGGTGAATGCTGTCGGGGCATAGATCTCCGGCATCACTTCACAGGGCCATAGCAAAACGGAATCGGTTGCGGTACAGCCGTTTCCATCGGTCACCATCACCCAGTACACCCCCGGTTCTTCCACTGTGACCGATTCAGCGCTGCTGCCATCATTCCATAAATAAGCCGAAAATCCGCTTCCGGGTGTTAAGATTACAGGTGAACCGCTGCAGATGGAGTCTTCGGCCGAGCAGGTGATCTCGAATGCCGGGAATACGGTAATCACAATCATATCGCTGTTCACCGTAGCCGGAGACGCACAAATGTCATTTGAAGTCACTTCACAGGTCACTTCGTCATTGTTTCCGGGTGTACCCAGGAAAAATTCCGGTGAATTCGTCCCTTCCTGCACACCGTTGCGCAACCAGCGGTAGGTTGGCGTGACGCCGCCATCTGTGACACTGGCGGTAAATATTACCGGGGTACCCTCGCAAACGGCATTAGTGTCGGCTGAAATTGTGACATCGGGCGAGGTAACCGGCATAATGGTCACAGTCAATACGTAAGGATCTCCGGTGCATCCGGCGGAATTGGTTTCGGTTACAGAAAGGTCGTAGGTGCCGGAAGCGGCAAACCAGTCGATGTTGATCACGCCCGGGCTGACTTGCTGGACATTACCACCGCCCGAGATGCTCCAGGCAAAGCTTGACCCTGAAGGCGGGGATAAAACAGCATAGTTGATCAGGGAACCGGCGCAAACCTGCTGCTGTGTGCCGGAGATATTCTCCGATGTAACCTGCGGCGCTGCCGGAACGGCGCTTACCGTAACATTCCCTGTCCCGGATGTTGTCGGGCACCCGCCGGGGATATCGGTGACCATCACGCTGTAGTCGCCGGCACTGGCCATGGTGACATTTGGGATCACCGGATCGGGGAGGCTGGAGATGAACCCGCCGGGACCGGTCCAGCTATAGGTAGCATTGGCGATGCTGGCGTAGAGCCTCAGCGTGTCGCCTTCGCACACCGGCGAGTTGCTGGTGACCACCACCGTTACCTGGTCGCTGAATTCTACAGTTACTTCGTCGAAGCTGGGCGTGCAGGCGCTGCCGCTGGTGATCGTCCAGCGGAAGGTATAGATACCCATCGGTGCAACGCTTACAAAGCTTCCGGGACTATATTCATCTGAAAATGAAGCTGATCCGGGCCCACTAACGAACGACCACCGCCCTGTGCCTACCGAAGGGGTATTGGCAGCCAGCGCAGTGGAGAGGAGGTTGCAAACCGACTGATCGGGGCCGGCGAAAGCGGGTGTCGGCGCCGGTTCAACGGTGACCGTCACCGATTTGCAGGGTGAATTGCCGCATTCGGCTGATATCCAGCGGGCAAAGTAGGTTGTCGTAACCGATGGCGACGCGATGTTAATTACCGGTGTAGTCCCGATCAATGGGCCGCCGCAGCTTTCGCTGTACCACTCGATCCCTGTCCCGGAACCGCCGGTGGCTGTCAGCACAATGTCGCCCGCATAGTCGGAGCAGATCGTGGTCTGGCTGGCCGTGACGGCTATTGGCTCGGCTGCCGACTGGTTTACGACAATCTCAATATCGTCCTGGGTATCGGGACATCCGCCGGGGATATTGGTTACCAGCACCGTGTAGGTCCCCGCATCGGCCAGCACAGCATTCGGGATCACCGGGTCGGGCTGGTCGGAGGTAAATCCATTCGGGCCGGTCCAGAGGTAGGTGGCGTTATCGATGCTCGAAGTGAGCTGAATGTCATTACCCGTACAAACGGGTGAGTTGGCGCCGGCCACGACCTGGATGGCGTCGCCAAAGTCGAGCTGCACCTCGTCTTCGCTGGGGTCGCAGATGGTGCCATTGGAGATGGTCCAGCGGAGTACATAAGTTCCTTGTGCATCCACCGAAACCGGGCTGTTCCAGGCAGCCGGATCGGTAATGGTGACTGTCCCCGGACCTGAAACCGTGCTCCAGAGGCCGGTACCTTCGGTGGGCTGGTTGCCGTCCATGACCGTGTTCAGTACTCCGCAAAGCGACTGATTATCGCCTGCTTCCGAAGGTGTAGGGCCCGGAACGACGGCGACCGTAGCGGCGACGCAATCGGAGTTGCCGCAAAAGTCACTGGTCCAGAAAGCGTAATAAGTTGTTGTGACAGCAGGTGCTGGCACAATAAGCACCGCACCGTTGCCAATGGGCATTCCTCCGCAGGCTTCTTCGAACCAGAAGATCTCCGATCCGCTGCCGCCGGAAGCGGAAAGTTCGATCGTTCCGCCTGCTCCTTCGCATATCTCCGGCGGATCAGCAGAGGCTGACGAAGGCGCGACAGGGCTTTCCAGCATATCGACGAAGGTATCGTCGGTCGTGGCGGGGCATCCGCCGGGAATACCAGTTACGGTAACCGAATAGGTTCCCTCTTCCGCCAGGGTGGCACTGGGGATGAACGGGTTTTGAAGCGTTGAAGTCCATCCGTTGGGGCCGGTCCACGACCAGGTGGCGTTGTCGATGCTGGAGGTGAGGAAGATCGTGTCGGCGGTGCAGACCGGCGAATTGCTGGAAGCGGTCACGGTGATCGCGTCGCCAAAGCTGACCTCCACGGCATCTGGGCTGGCTGGGCAGTCGGGGCCCGTGGTGATGGTCCATGTAAACTCGTATATACCGTAAACGTCCACTGTCACCTGGGTATTGTAAAGTGTCGGATCGGTGAAGGTGGAGGAGCCGGGGCCGAGGGTTTGCGTCCAAAGGCCTGTTCCTGACGAGGGCTGGTTACCGTCGAGCGTAGTAGTGTAGGTGCCGCACCAGGCCTGGTCTGTGCCGGCATCCGAGGGTGTGGGCGGGTCGGTGACGTTCACAGTGACCGAAACACAGGCTGAATTACCGCACACTGCGCTGGTCCACCAGGCGTAATAGGTTGTCGTAACGGTCGGTGACGGGAGGGTAAGCGGGTTGGTCGTGCCGATGAGGGTACCGCCGCAGGAACCTTCGAACCACTGCAGCGATTCACCGCTGCCGCCGTTGGCGGTGAGGACGATATCGCCGGTGTCGTCGGCGCAGAGGTTATTTCGGTCGACGGTTACGTTGTCGGGAGGCACGGCGGGCGGGATCATATCGATGACCACCGGGTTGCTGCCGTATTCTTCTTCGCAGTTGTTGGCATCTTCGACTTCGATAAAATAATTACCGGGGGCGAGGCCTGTAAATGAGGGTGACGGCTGCCAGGTGGCACCTCCGTCGATGGAATACTCCAGCGGGGCGGTTCCGCCCGAGGTGGTGATGGTGATGGTCCCGTTGTTGTCATTGCAGGTGGCGTCTTCATGGTCGACCAGGATGATGGTGGGGCCGGCGAGGTCAAGTATCTCGACCGGGTTTCCGCTCCAGGCCGCCTGGCAACCCGTGAAGTTCTGGTAGCGGACAAAGATCGTGTAGGTGCCCGGGGAAAGGTTGTTGAATTCGTTGGAGGTTTGCCAGTTGACCCCGTCGATCGAATACTCCATCGTACCGCCCACGCCGGTAGCGGTGATGGTGATGGTGCCGTTGTTCAGTCCGCAGGTGGCGTCGGTTTTGGCGACAGCCGAGATGGCCGGCACATCGGGAAATCCGATGGATGTTGAGCCGAAGCTGGTTTCGTTGTAGGCACGGCCTCGGGCGACGTTGTAGTTATTTCCATTAAGGTTATCGGTTCCATACCGGTAGGCATAGACCTGGTAGTAGACCGTATCGCCGCAGTTGAGGGTGTACGGATCGGTGTAGGTAAGGGTTTGCGATGAAGGGATGAGTGCGATGACCGAGCCGGTGCCGACGGCTTCACCGACTGAATAGGTGTATCCGTCATTTGGCGCAGTCACAGCGTTTGTTGTGCTTCTGACGATCATATAGCCCTGGGTGCCGTCAGTGGGATATGCGTCGGTGGCAGCATTCCAGGCCAGGTTGATATTTGGGTTCGTGTAGGTTGCGGTCAGTGTCGGAGCCGTCCATGCCGGTTGGCGGAGGCTGCGCCAGTAGTCGGAGTTGGCGGTGGAGCTGGCTGTGCATTGGTTGGGAAGACCCTTCGTGAGCGGATTATTAGTCTTGTTAGTATATGTTGTGCCATCTTGTGGGAGCAGGGTCCCATATTCGTTAAGATTTGAACCCGGGCAGACCGTAACAACATCACCGGTGGCAATATTTTGCTTATGATTGAGTTTAGGAGATGGAATACCAGGCCAGATCGATCCAAAATTATCTTTATGGCCCAATGCGTGGATATGAGCATTAGCCGCATCCCTGATCTGAAGAATATCACCGCCTGCCGCGACATTCAATGTATTGCCGTTGTAAAGCGGGGGTGTATTAAATTGACCACCGGTAAAACATGGGGTTATCGTATCATTAGCCCATACTTCAAGATAACCATCGCTGACATCCATATCTTTTGGGTGTAGTGCACCATTGGTCCCCCGGAGCCTGTGCCAAACGATCACAACAGTTCCAGGCCTTAAATTGGACCATATTGTGTTTGAAAATGTTATCAAAGGTTGCCAGTTAGACTGGCTCGAATTGTTGTCCCGGAAGGTGTAATTATTGATATTCAGGTTGTCGCCAATAACCAGTAATTCAGACCATTCATCCCGGGGATCCGATGCATTAAAATAGCTACTCACCACGACGCTTTGTCCCAAGGCAGAATTAGCCGTGAGAAGGACGGCTAAGACAATGGTTGTCAGAAGGGTAGATTTGCCTGACAAAGCGGTTAAGATTTATAATAAATGAGGGGGCGAAGATACTGCTTTTTAGGGAAGGGAAGGTTAAGAAAAGGTAATGAAAATGGGGGTTGTTGATAAAAAGTGGCGATTCCCTCCTTCAACTAATTTATAATCAATATTTTCGAATAACCCATACTGTCACTACTCTCCGACTCATATAAGAACCTGAAAGTCATGTCATTGCGCCTGGCAAGGTAAAGTATCCGGATCCAGCCGCGCATCGAGCGGTCTTGTTCAACAGCTACGGTAAAACCTTCTCCCTCCATATACTCCTGGAAACGGTACAAAAGCATCTCAAAACAATTCCGGCCATCCTGCGTGGAACTTTGCCCATACTGGCAATAAAAGGAAAACGGGCTGTAAATTTTTCTTCCGTCAAAAGCTATCGTATCGGGAACCTCGCTTTGCCTGGTCTTAAAACAAGAATTTGGAAAGAGTCTGTTTATCGGATCAAAGATGCATGCCAGCACTCCCTCGAAAAAAAGCCCGTAGTCACAATCTTTCAGAATCTCTTGCCGGCAGGGGGATTCAATGATGCTGATCTTCTCATCCCAATCACCGTGGTAATTGGAGGCCGCTTCATAAACATAACAGAACTCATCCCTGTCAATCTTCACATGATACATCATCCGGAATTCGGCCTCTCCGTAATGATCGGAACTGATAAAATCCAGGCTGCCGTTAAGGCTTTTTATAAAGTTTTTGTAAAGATCACCCAGATAATCGCCATAGGTCTTCTTCATATAATCCCTGCTCTCTGCGCGAATAAATAATCCCGAAACCAACTCCTCTCCCTGCCACATGACTATAAAATGCCCCGATCGGGTTTCGATCCCTCTGACAGAACTCTCCGCAAGGATGGCTCCTTCGATCGCTGAACGGGTTAACCGGTTAAGCAAATTTTCAAGTTCCTGCTGCTTTTCAGAAACAGGTGATGACGGCGAGCTTTCCTGGCCGGAAAGGGTGAAAAAAAACGCCAGGAAAAATAGAGTCAGAAAAGTTTTTCTTTTTGGCATGGGGCGAAATTTATTGCTAATTTATGGATTTTGTGAGATTTTGTGATATTCTGAGCTTGTGATATTCTGAGCTTGTGATATTCTGAGCTTGTGATATTCTGAGCTTGTGAACTTTTGATATTATGACCTTTGGTATCTTGTGTCATCTGCCAAGTCAAACTGCACATCCGTCAATTCAATGCTTATTTTATTGAATAATAGGATTAAAATTCAGGAAAAATATTGTTAATCTATTCATCATGAATACTTTAAAAATCATTCTACCTTTTATTTTCTGCTTCTGGTTTCAAGGCATTTATTCACAGATGACCAATCCCCGTGCCTGGGCCGAATGGGAAGAGACCGACGGCGTTATCATCCATCAGCCGAATTTCTACCTGCAGGAACAACCCACCCCGGTTGAACTGCTGATCGCAGAAGAGTGGGACAGCCTGTATGTCGATCTGATCCGCGGCCTCTTTGACGAAGGGGTGAAGATCTATTACATCCTCGATACCAACGACCGGCCGGAATACCATTCGGATATCATCGATACGATGTATCTGAAATATGATATCGATATCCATCATCCCGGTTTTCATACGGTGATCGGGTGTAAAGACAATTATACCAAGCTTACGAAATGGACGCGTGACCATGGCCCGATGAATGTCTTTAAAAATGAAACCGATTCGCTTTATTTCTATCTTTTCAGCGATGACGCCAAAGGGGCCGGCGCCGTTATGCGCGATTACCTGGGGACGCCCGATACCGTCTTTTACCAGGGCGGGGCAGGAAATATCGGTTCCGACGGAGGTAATTATATCGTCGACGGACACGCTATGGGCATTGTGAATATGGGGAATGGCGCCGTTTTGCCGGCGCTGAAAAGCTTTTTCGGCCTGGATACGGTCTATGCCCTGGCCAATTACCTCGAACATGCCGATTATTACCTTAAGATGGTCGGTGAAGAAACGATGATCATCTCATCGCATCATCCGGATGACTATATCTATGGCAGCGAGCCCTACACCTTTAGCCAGGATTCGGCCATTCTTTCCGGACTGGTGGCCTTTTTCCAGGAACAGGTGGTCTCGCAGTACGGGCGCCCGATGAAGGTGTTCTCTGTTCCGAATCCGCCTTCCGTTTGCGACGACAGCCTGCAGCTCTGGTGGTACACGCATTACGCATCCTACACCAACTCGCTGATCGTCAACCGTTCGGTGTTTGTACCGCAATTCGATACCCCCGGGCACGACAGCACGGCGCTGGCCATTTATCGCCAGGCTATGCCCGGCTACAGGATCGTTCCGGTTTTCTCACGCCGGGGTGCTACGGCCGGTGGCGGCGTCCACTGCCTGACCAACTCGGTGGCCGCCTCCGATCCGGTCCTTATCCGCCATTACTGCCTGAATGATACGGTCGACGTAGCGGCCGGTTATGACATCATTGCCACGATCATGGCTGCTGCCGGGATCAGCGAAGCCTTCGTCAACTGGTCATCAGATCCGCTTGGCCCTTTCCAAAGCGTTCTGATGGAAAAGGATTCCGGCGATGCATATTCAGGTCTTATTCCATACCAAACCGGCATGACGGAGGTTTATTATTACATCACAGCCGTATCGGAGAAAGGGAGGAGCGGCATCAAACCGATGGTCGCCCCGGATCACACTTTTCATTTCACCATCAGGGGCGGAGCACCGGGATGGATCAGCCAGGCGGAGCAGGCAGGCGGCATTGTCAGGATCTACCCCAATCCTGCCAGAAACCTTGTCAGGATCGACTTATCGGAAGCCCGGCTGGATTTCTCGTCAGCGATGGATTTAAGAATATATGATCTTTTGGGAAATAGGATAATGGCAGGGATAACCGGAGGGGAGAAAGAATTTTCCGTTTCCCTGGAACATTTAGCTGCCGGACAATATTTTGTTGTGGTTCAGGATTTGAAAGGACGATTCGTTTCAGAAAAACTTTTGATTTTTTGATTTTTTGATTTTTTGATATTGTGAACTTTTGAGATTGTGAACTTTTGAGATTGTGATTTCTTGATTTTTTGATTTTTTGATATTGTGAGATTTTGATATTGTGAACTTTTGAAATTGTGAACTTTTGATATTTTGAACTTACGAACTTTTGAGGTTGTGATTAATTGATGGTCAGATTATTATTTTCTGTTTTTAAGAGTTAAGACTGTTTTGTGGAATATGGCCACGAGCTGGCTGCATTCGTCAACAAGTTTATCAATGTCCTCCTGATTTCCTTTATAGAGTCCCGATTTGCGGATAATTCTAAGATTATTATATGACTCCCGGATTTCTTTGAGAACCAAACTGACTTTGTGAATGAAATCTTTTCTCGATTCAGCACCGATGGCTTCACTATAGTTCAAAGCCGCACTTGAAGACGAGCGGGAAAGTTGTTTGATAAGGTTTTCCGCAAGATCATTCCGATCAAGTCCTGGCCTTATTTTAACTACATCAGCCGCAAAATCCACCAGTCGGTTTTCAATCTCTTGTCTCATGATTTTTATTTTTTAATCCGGTTTTCTACCAAAAAATACCCGGACCATTAAAAATAAAATCATACGCAAAAGATTTTCAATAATTTACAAAGCTATATTTCAACTCATCTTCACACAACCAGACACCACAAAATCACAATCTCAAAAGTTCACAATCTCAAAAGTTCACAAGCTCACAAAATCATAACATCATTTTCTCCTCTTCCGAAATCCCAACCTCTTCCGCCCGGCATATTCCTTCCACCTGTTCTGCGCTTCGTCCGCCAACAATAGCAGCCGTTACCGCAGGATTATGCAACGTCCAGGCGATCGCCACCTCACCTGCCGAATACCCTTGGCTTTCCCCGATCACTCTCAATTTATCGGCCAGTGCAAGGTTCTTCGACAGCATCGGCTCATTGAAAAAGGGGCTCTTTTTTCGCCAGTCGTCGGCAGGCATAGCCTGGATACGTTCCCGGGTCATGGTCCCGGTAAGCAGTCCCGAACCCATTGGGGAATAAACGATCACGCCGATATTCTGTTCGAGGCACCAGGGCAGGATCTCCTTCTCATAATCCCGGCTGATGAGCGAATAAGGCGGCTGAAGCGATGAAACGGGTGCAATGGCCAGGCATCTCTTCATCTGTTCAATATTAAAGTTTGAAACACCTATCCATCTGACTTTTCTCTCCTCTTTTAATGTGGCCATCATCTCCCAGGCCTCTTCTATATCTTCTTCCACGGGCCAGTGCACCTGGTAAAGGTCAATAACATCCACATCCAGCCGCCGCAGGCTGTTCTCACATTCTTTCCGGATCGATTTCGCCTTCAGGCTTTGCCCTGTCCTCCTGTTCTCATCCCAGACCAGTCCGCACTTGGTGAAGATATAAGGCTTCTGCTGCATTCCTTTGATGGCTTTGCCGACCAACTCTTCCGAATGCCCCAGGCCATAAACCGCAGCCGTATCGATCCAGTTCATCCCGACCTCGACCGCTTTTTTAATAGCGCCGACCGCCTCAGCATCATCCTGCGGCCCCCATCCAAATGCCCAGTTCCCTCCGCCAATAGCCCACGCCCCAAACCCGATCCGGGTAATCTTCATATCCGTATTTCCAAATTGCTTTGTCTCCATATCATCAAAAATTAAACGGTTTATTATTGATTCACAATATCAAAAGATCATAAGTTCACAAAATCACAATATCACAATATCACAATATCAAAAGATCATAAGTTCACAAAATCACAATATCACAATATCACAATATCATAAAATCACAATATCACAATATCACAATATCATAATATCAATCATTTCTTAACAAACTTCCTGTTATAAAAAAGCAATCCCGCGATGGTCATAACCCCGATCATTGCAAACGTCAGCCAGAGCATGGAAGGGTTGTCGTTCTTTTCCACAAAAAACACATAAAGCCATGCTCCGAGAATTCCCCCGATCCCGCTGCCGATCACACCGTAAAGAAATGAATAACCCTGGTAAACGGCTTTTTTATCGGGCGGGGCGATCAACCCGACATAAGAGATGAATTTCGGATGGGCGATCATCTCCCCCAGGGTAAAGACAAACATGGAAAGCAGGAAAATCCACGGGCTCGGTGCAATAGCCAGCATTCCCATCCCTATCGATCCCAGCGCAATGCCGAAAATCATGGTCGGAAGCGTTTTGGTGTTCTTTACGATGCTTGAAACAAGGATCTGCAACAGGATGATAGCGCCGGCATTCATCGCTGTAACGTGCTCTGCTTCGAACTTCCATCCGGGATTGCTGACGAACAATCCCAGGAAAGAGTTGATGATCCGGTTCACCGGCGCCATGTCGATCTTTTCCGTCAGGTACCACAGGACCGAATCGTACACCTGGAAATACATCACCCAGAAACCACTATAAATGAATAACATAAGAAAGAACCGGTAATCTTTCAGGATGGCCAGCATATCGATAAAGACCTTGCTGATGGGTTTCGAATTCGGCTCCCTGGCCGGTTCACGGAATACAAAGAGATTGAGCAGGATAAGCCAGCCGGTGCCGATTGCCGCCATGAAGAAAATATAGGACCAGGAGATCGCTTTCAGCCACGGTACCAGGATCAGCGGAAAAAGGAAAGCGCCCAGGTTGATCGACCAGTAGAAAATGCCAAATCCAAGGGCAGAGTTCGATTCATCGGTGACTTTGGCGATTGTCCCGGCGATCATCGGTTTGAAGAAACCGGCGCCCAGGGCCACCAGGAGCAGGCTCCCGAAAACGGTGGCGTAAGTGTTGCTGAGGCCTGTCAGCAGGTAACCCAGGCTCATGGAGGCAAAGGCGAAGAACAGCACCCTGCGGTAGCCGAAACGGTCGCCGATAGCGCCCGAGATGATCGGCAGAAAGTAAAGCATCGGCACGATCGTGCTCTTGATGACCCCGACGCTCTCTTTCGAAAAGCCAAGCCCTCCTTCGTTCCTGCTCAGCACCAGGTAAACGCTCAGCACCGACATCATCCCGTAGTAGGAGCCCCGCTCGAAAAATTCCATCGTAACAACAGTCCAGAAACTCTTCGGGAACGACCGCCGGTTAATACCTTTCTTTTCAGCCATAAGATTTCTGCTTTGAATTGCGAAAATAGCAAAAGAATATCAGCCGGGTTTTTATATTTGCTTCATGAAAAACCTGAAAATCCTTTCCATCTTCCTGGGCTCCCTTCAAATCTTTATTGCAGCGGGAGCCATTCCGGCAGGCGCCCTGTTCCTGGCCGACACATCCGGTGCCCGAATGGGTGTCACACCTGAGATTCTCGGCAATTCCCCGCTTGACTCCTTTTTGTTGCCGGGATTGTTCCTGGTCCTGGTCAATGGACTGGCCACAGGTGCGGCCGCGGTCTTAACCTTTAAGAGGCACCGCTATTCCGGCATCGCCGGCCTGCTGCTGGGCATTATCCTCTGCTTCTGGATCATCATACAGGTAAAATGGATCACGGTTAGCAGCTTTATGCAACCGATGTTTTTCGGGATCGGGGTGGTGGAAACCCTCCTGGGATGGAGAATAATGAAATTGACTGAGCAGGAGAATCTCCTTCCCCACTGATAGTCACGCTTATCCGATCCGGGATCTATTCTTATCCAGACCCATTATAAATTTCCTGATAATATTTGTCCTGCTATCATTTGCACGGAATTGGTTTCTAACTTTAGATCAACCAAACTTGCTACTTATGCAACCAGGAAAAGTATTGACCGTGTTTGCCATCGTTTCGCTGGCAGGATTTGCTCTTGCCATGATTTCGTTTCGCCCGGCACTGCCCGACGATAAAAAAGGCGCTTTTGAATACAAAGATTTCGAGAAATCGGCCAAATGCCGGACCTGCCATGTGCAATTCTATGAGCAGTGGCGCCAGTCGATGATGTCGCAGGCATATACCCATCACTGGGATGAGATCGAATATTTCGACCTGGCCGTGGCCCACGCGGAAAAGGTACCGGAGCTGAAAGATGTGGTCGACGGGTGCAACGGGTGCCATGCCCCGCTGGCGTTTGCGGCGGGTGTTCTCCCCCCTGCCCGGCCATCGGAAAACACCATGGCCAACGAATCGGTGTCGTGCGACGTTTGCCACCTGATCACAGGTTCCTCCACCGATCCGCCTTACAATTTCAGTTACATCCTGCAGCCGGGCCCGACAAAATACAGCGGCCGCGAGAATGCGATCGAGTCGCCGGCGCATAAGATCGAGGTGAGCCCGTTCCACCGGACGACAGAGTTCTGCGGCACCTGCCACAATGAGAAAAATCCGTTTGGTGTCTGGGTGAAAAGTACCCAGCTGGAGTGGAAAGAGGGGCCGTATGCGGCTGAAGGGGTGCGCTGTCAGGATTGCCATATGCCCAAATCGCCGTTTGTATATGCTTCGATGGGGCAGAAACACGAGGATGCCCGCTTGCATCTTTTCCACGGAGCCCACGATCCCGGCAAGGTTAAAGGGACGATCGAACTGAGGATCAATCCCGATATCCGGGAAGCCGAACCGGGCGAGGTGGTCGTTTTCACCGTGGCTTTGTTCAACCAGAAGACCGGCCATAAATTCCCGACCGGGTCGGTGGAAGACCGGATTGCCTGGCTGAATGTCGAGGCAACCGATGCGAAGGGCAAGGTTTACCACCTTCCGGTGGATAAAAAAGGGTTCCCCGGAGAGGAATACACGATAGCCGGCGATTACCTGGCCTACCAGGATATGGGGCTTCCGCTGGGAATTGAAAACTTCAAGGGTGTACAAAGGGATGGCGTCCCGGCAGGGAACCGCATCTTTCGGATGCCCTATTTCGACAAAGAGGGAAATATGACCATCATGCAATGGAATACAGCGTCGCTTGGCGTTGATTACCGCCTGGGGCCACGGGAAACGAAAACCGAGACTTTCAAATTCCAGCTACCTTTCGATGCAGCTCCCGGTGAAATGACCGTCACAGCCACCCTGAACTACCAGTTGCTTGTGAAACCGGTGGCCGATTTTCTTAAGGTTCCGGCAGAGGAATCCGCTGTCATTGCGGTGAATTCACACAAAACAAGCATCACCGTTTTGCCCTAGTATTTTTAAAATAATTAACATGATGGCATTTTCTGTCATGAAGACGGGAAGGCAAAAAAAACATTAAATCAACGCAATATGAAAACCAAAATCATCATTTCGATCATCCTGCTTGCCAGTGTGCTGGCCTATAATCCCTGCAATGCAATTCCTGCTTTCGCCCGCAAATACCAGATGAGCTGCACGGTGTGCCATTCGCCGGCCATGCCCCGGATCAAAGGCTTTGGTGAAGAGTTTGCCGGCAACGGGTTCCGGTTGAAAGATACCGATGCTCCGCGTTATTTTGTGAGTACCGGCGACGACAAGCTTTCGCTCCTGAGGGAATTGCCGCTGGCCATCCGCCTGGAGGGCCATGTGATGTACAACGATCAGAGCGAAGCGGGAAAAGAATTCGGATTTCCCTACGGACTTAAGATCCTTTCGGGAGGCGAGATCTCCAAACATCTCTCCTATTATTTCTATTTCTACATGTCGGAACAGGGTGAAGTAGCCGGTGTGGAAGACGCATTCCTGGCATATAACGATTTCCTGGGAACAGGCATCAACATCACCGCCGGTCAGTTCCAGGTATGTGATCCGCTGTATAAAAGGGAATTGCGGCTGATGCTGGAAGATTATGTGATCTACACGCTGAAACCAGGCACATCAACAGTATCGCTGAAGTACGACCGGGGGATCATCATCGATTACGGCATCGAATCGACCGGTACCGGGTTTGTGGCCGAGATTGTGAATGGAAACGGGATACACGGGGCGGGAAAGAATTTCCTATTCGATAAGGACAAATACAAGAACTATTTTCTGAAAGGCTCGCAGTCGATCGGGAAATTTGCCGACATAGGGATTTTCGGCTACTATGGGAAAGAAGAACTGGAACCCGACGGGCTGACCAGCACGGTGCTGTTCTGGGGTCCGAACCTGACGCTTGATTTCGGTGAGAAATTCATCCTGAACATGCAATATGCCCGTCGGTCGGATTCAAAGGTCGTCATAGAAGGCGAAGTGACGGAGATAAAAAGCGATGTCTTCACCCACGGCGGGTTTGCCGAAGCGATCTTTGCCCCGAAAGGCGACATGAGCAACTGGTACCTGGCCCTGCTCGGCAACTGGGTCGATTCGGAACTCGACGCGCTGGATTACAGCAGCGTTTCGTTCAGCGCCGGGTATATGCTCCGGCGCAATGTCAGGCTGGTCGGGGAATACACCCGGCAGTTTGCAAATGAACCCTACGGGAAGGCCAGCATCGGGTTTGTGGCCGCGTTCTGAGGCTTTCCTGATATTAATATGAGGTTTGTTACAGGAAAACGTTACCTCCTACTTTTCGAAGCCGAATTTCCAGATCAGTGCGCCGGCAACAGCGCCGATGATGGGTGCGACAAAGAACAGCCACAACTGGGCCAGCGCCTGTCCTCCGGCGAATACCGCCGGTCCGAGGCTACGCGCCGGGTTGACCGAGGTTCCGGTCACGGGGATCGCCACCAGGTGGATCAGCATCAGGGTAACACCGATGGCCAGCCCGGCCATGGCTCCATTACCGAATTTCGAGGTGGTCGCCAGGATTACAAAAATGAACAGGCAGGTCATGACCGCTTCGATCACAAAAGCGCTGAGGGTATTGTATTCCGCCAGGTATCCCGTGCCCCATCCATTGGCGCCAAGGCCCCATTCCGGCATGGCAAATCCCGGCCTGCCCATAACGATCAGGTATAATACCGCTGCGCCAGCGATACCGCCCAGGCACTGCGAGATTATGTATCCTGCCGCATCCTTTACACTCATTTTTCCTGCCGTTAAAACTCCAATAGTTACGGCCGGGTTGATATGACAGCCTGAAACGCCACCAATGGCATAAGCCATGGCTACAACGGCAAAACCGAAGGCAATACTGATGCCGAGCAATCCGACGCCACTCGGGCCGGTCTCCGAAATCCCTGCAATCACTGCCGCACCGCAGCCGAACAATACCAGGCTGAAGGTTCCGATAAATTCTGCAAGATACTTTTTCATAATAAAAATATTAGATTATGACTTGATGAATTGGTCATAAAGTTAACTAATAAGTACCTTGAAACCAATAATATTATTTAGAAAGATATTCCATACGCTCATCGATTTTAACATCTCATTAACAAGAGGTTCTGTTCCAATTACTATTTTTGCTGTAAGAAAGTGAAGCGTGAAGCGTGAAACCAACCGTAACCCATAACAAACCATTGACTAACAACCAGCAACTAAACTCAACATTCAACATTCAACATTCAACCTTCAACCTTCAACATTCAACATTCAACATTCAACCTTCAACATTCAACATTATGACCTATCCCTTTATCAACATCTGGGCGGTGCTCATTTCGGCAGTCGCCTTCTGGGCCCTGGGCGCCCTGTGGTACAGCCCTGTCCTCTTCGGCAAACGCTGGCAGAAAGAGATCGGCGCCACCGATGATGAACTTAAAAAAGCCAATATGGCCCTCATTTTCGGGGGGAGTTTCCTGTTGATGTTGTTCATGGTCTGGGCGCTCAATTTCGTGATCAACTCCCATAAAGCGGAAGATGTCAGCCTCACCATGGGTCTGACCTATGGCCTCTTTACCGGGTTTTTCTTTTCCATGATGACCATGGGGATCAATTATCTCTACCAGCGCCGCTCTGTAGTCCTCTGGCTGATCGACGGGATCTACGTCGTCCTGGGACTCGGAATTGCCGGGATGATCCTGGGCGCGTGGAGATGATCTGACATCCTTAGAACGTTATCCTTTCTTTCCGATCATTTTTCTGTGTATTTTTAAAGCATGAAAAATGATGAGGAAAGGATATTCCCTGGAAAAATAAGCAGGGAACGGATTAAAGACAGCGGAATGGCCCTCGTGCTGATCCTGCTCATCATCGGATTAATTACCGATAGCTCCACGTATTTTATTCTCTCCGCCGCATTCCTCCTGGTAAACATGATATTCCCCCCGTTTTTCTATCCGTTTGCCTTTATCTGGCTCGGATTTTCGGAAATCCTGGGACGGGTCATGTCGAAAATAATCCTTCTGCTGGTTTATCTTGCCGTTGTATTACCCGTTGCCTTTATCAGGAGATTATTGGGAAAAGACACCCTGCTTCTCAGGAAATTCAAAGACGGGAAAGGATCGGTCATGGTTGACCGGAGGCATGATTTCCAGGCGGAAGATCTCGAAAAACCATTTTGAAAATCTTTATAAACAGTGTCTTATGGAATATATTAAAGACCTCTGGGATTATCTGAAAGTGCGAAAGAAATACTGGCTCGTCCCGCTGATCCTCATCCTGCTGTTGCTGGGCTTCCTTATAGTCTTTACCGGTGGATCGGCCGTTGCACCGTTTATCTATACTCTTTTTTAAAGAATGGTAAGGAAATGGCGTATGTTATTTTTTTTGAGAAATATTAAGTTCGGATGATGCGGGAAGCAATCCTGGGAATATCGGCGTATTACCACGACAGCGCCGCAGCCATCATCGTCGACGGCGAGATCGTGGCTGCCGCCCAGGAGGAGCGGTTTACCCGGAAGAAACACGATTCTTCTTTTCCAACAAATGCCGTTAAATACGTTTTGGATGCATCGGGAATCGATCCAGGAACGCTCCTCGCCGTTGTTTTCTATGAAAAACCGCTGATCAAATTCGAGCGGCTCCTGGAAACCTACCACGCTTTTGCGCCCCGGGGATTGAATAGCTTCCTGGTGGCCATTCCAGCCTGGGTAAAGGAAAAACTTTTCATGAAAAAGATGCTCAGGGCCGAACTGGAGAAAATACACAAAGCGAAATACCGGCTTTTATTTCCGGATCACCACCTTTCGCATGCCGCCAGCGCTTTCTTCCCCTCCCCTTTTAATGAAGCGGCGATCCTGACGATCGACGGGGTCGGGGAATGGGCCACCACCACAATCGGCTATGGGAATGGAAACCGTATTGAAATCATGAAAGAACTCCACTTTCCCCACTCCATCGGATTGCTTTACTCAGCCTTTACTTACTATACGGGGTTCAGGGTAAACAGCGGCGAGTACAAGCTGATGGGCCTGGCACCCTATGGCATACATGGCTCCGGGCAGGTCGGCGATTTCATCGAAAAGATAAAAAGCGAACTGGTAGATATCCGCGACGACGGTTCGATCCTTCTGAATATGAGTTATTTTCGATATGCTACGGGGTTGAAGATGACGGATGATAAAAAATGGGAACGGTTGTTCGGAATCCCGCCACGAAAAGAATCCGATCCGCTGACCTTGGATTATATGAACATGGCGTTGGCCATTCAGCAGGTGACCGAAGAAATTGTGCTAAAACTGGCCCGTACGGCAAAGGAACTCACAGGCAGCCGCAACCTGGCCATGGCCGGCGGTGTGGCGCTGAACAGTGTGGCCAACGGAAAGCTGCTCGCTGAAAAGATCTTCGATGATATCTGGATCCAGCCCGCCGCGGGAGATGCCGGCGGCGCTGTGGGTGCCGCCCTGGCAGCCTGGCATATATGGAAAGGCGCAGAACGGCTTGCTTCTGAAGATTATGACAAAATGAAAGGGGCGTTTTTAGGCCCGGCATTCCACAACGACGAGATTCTGAAAACCCTTCGGAAATACCAGGCCGAATATCAATATTATCAAGACTTTGATAGCCTGATAAAAACGACGGCGGAATATATCGCTGGGGGTAAAGTGGCCGGTTGGTTCCAGGGACGGATGGAATACGGGCCGCGTGCGCTGGGAAACCGCAGTATCCTTGGGGATGCCCGCAATCCCGAGATGCAGAAGAAAATGAACCTCAAGATCAAGTTTCGCGAGGGTTTCAGGCCTTTTGCGCCGGCTGTGACGGAAGAAGCTATCGCTGAATATTTCGAGCTCGACCGCCCCTCTCCTTACATGCTGCTGGTGGTTCCGGTCAACAGTTCCAGATGCATCCCTCAACCCGAAGATTACGACGATTTCGGCCTGTATGAAAAACTCTACCGGGTCCGGTCCGATATTCCCGCCGTCACCCATGTGGACTTCTCGGCACGACTTCAAAGTGTAAGCCGGGAGACCAACCCCCGGTTCTGGCGATTGATCAGTGAATTTAAGAGGCAAACCGGTTGCAGCGTGCTGATAAATACCAGCTTCAATGTCAGGGGCGAACCGATTGTCTGCTCCCCGGATGAGGCTTACCGCTGCTTCATGCGGACTGAGATGGATTACCTGGTGATGGGTGATTACCTGCTCGATAAAACCAGGCAGCCGGCTGAAGTAAAGAATTTGCTTCAAAATGAGGTCTTCGGGATGGATTAAGAACCTGTATATTTCATATTATCTGATAGTTATATTATGAAAATATTGAAATCCAAAAAGGTGAGATACTGGACCTTCATGGTCAGCGTGATCCTGGTCATATTACTGACATTCAATGTAGTGCTCACTTTTATAATTCACGGTAAACTGGCAAAATCGGCTTCAAAAAAGGGCAGCTGGCCGGTCGGGGCCTATATCTATGACAAAAAGATCGGGTTTGATTTCGCCCCCAATATCTCAGGGCCCCGGAACCGCGGTACCTATTACGTAAAAAGCCATCAGCTCGGATACCGGATCGGCAGGGAGGAAGACCCTGGAACTTATCGGCCCGGCGGACTTCTGTCGCTGGGTTGCTCGTTCACTTATGGCGACGAAGTGGAATCGGAGCAGACATTTACCCACCTGGCAGCGGCTGAACTGGGCATCCCGGCTTACAACTACGGCATCTGCTCTTTCTCTTACCTCCACGCTTTGCTCAAGGCGGAAGAGCTAAAGGAAACAGGCGTGCTCGACAAACTTCAGCCGCAATACGTCGTGCTGGGATGCTGGAGCGGGTTGCCTGACCGCTCCCGGTCGCCCTTTCCTCCTTTAGCTTCCGACAATATCCCTTTGCCCGCAGCTTACCTCGACAAAGAAGGAAATGACCTGGTAATCAGGTATCCCATGGATCTGGAGAATGTTTTTGATTTAGTCGGGATGTACCGGAAGGAAGGGAAAGGATGGAGTTTAAAAAAATTTTCCGGGATTTTCTTTTCCGCACCCCGGATTGCTTATCTCTATGTAAAAAACAACATGCTGGCCGGGAAGATGAACTCCGGTGGAAAGACAAGTGAAGTAACCGATTTTGAAGTGTACGATTACTACTTCACCGGTATTGAAAGGATATTCTCCGGATCCGATACACGGATCATCATGCTTTTCATGCCAAACACGGATGCGGAAGAACTGCCGGATAAAGCGCTGATCGACGCCATTGCCGCCCATCCGCGCGTCATACCGGTAAACGGACTGCACGCCATTCAGCGATACGACATTTCGGTCCGCGATTACATGCGAAAACATCCGCAACCGCCGGCACACAAGGCCTATGCAATGGAGATCGCTGCGGCGGTGAGGGTACTGTCCGGAACAGGCCAGCAATGATTAGCAGGAGGTTACCTCAACACGATCACCGAACCCACTTTCACGATTTCAATTTCACCTGAGATTTCACTGTTTCAGTAAATCCGTTGAGTTTATTAGAAAATATATTCTCCGGGTTTCCAGCAGAAAATATAAATATATTTCATATCTTTATGAGGTCTTATAGTCGGTCAGATGTTGCACCGAAGTTTCATCCAATTCAATACTATCATCCTGGCAACCATTTCATCTCCCTCCCAGGATTTAAAAGATTATTATGAATTGCAATTCTGAAAAATTAACCATATTCCAATTGAATGAAAACCATTATTATTGCTGTCCTCTCATTAATTGTTCAGAATGTATTTTCACAAATTACATTTGAGAAAACTTTCGGCGATATTGATGATGATTATGGTTCAGCCATAGCTGTTTGTTTCGACGGAACTTATATCTTCACAGGCACTGTCGAAAATATTTATACCGGAGATCCGGATATATTTCTGGCAAAACTTGACCCTTTTGGTGACACCCTTTGGACCAGAAAATATATTAATGAATACCACTACGACTATCCACACGATATAATCCAAAGCTATGATTCAGGATATGTGATTACAGGGGTAACATATTTGGAGGATAATAAAGTGCCCTTTATTTTAAAATACGATGCTGGCGGGGAGATAAGCTGGTTCAAAAAATATGAAGACGAAATTCCCGATGGCTACGGCTATGCCATTGTCCAGAAACCTGATTCGGGATTTATGATCTGTGGCGAGAGAGACTTTTATAAACTGAGATGGTATTACCGCCCCTATATGCTCCAAACAAATGGCGACGGAAACTGTACCTGGCACCAGGTTTTTGAATATTTCGGAGAATTTGCACAATATAGTGCCTACAGTATGTGTATGTCACCGGAAAACGGATATGTACTCTGCGGAACCCATAGAAATAATCTGGAAAGTAATATAGACCAGGCCTGGATGTTTAAGGTCAGTGACCACAATACCGTCTCCTGGAATATTAAATATGGTTATTCAGATTCTACCACCTCTGCGGCAGATGTGAAATTGATTCCTGGAGGAGGGTATGTATTTTGCGGATCAATATATTACGGAAGCATAATATTTCCAAATTGGGATATCAATTTCTACCTTGTCAGAACAGATCTGAACGGTACCGAAATTTGGCGGAAAAATATCGGTCATGGTGACCATGAAGAGCGGGGTCGCAGCCTTGATGTTTGTGAAGATGGAGGTTATATAATAGGCGGTGAATCAGACATGGGTCAGGGCCATGACGATATTTTACTCGTTAAAACAAATGATGCCGGTGATACTTTATGGACCAAATCATACGGCGGAGTTCTAAATGAAGAGCTGGCAGACATTTGTGTGGCACCGGACGGCGGATTTTTGATTTGCGGAAGTACGTATAGCCAGGGAATCGGAGGATCCGACATCTATATTATTAAAACAGATCCGAACGGTGTGTTGACAGGCATCAACGAAAAATCTGCAAAACGTACAGGCCCGGTCATTGTTCCTAATCCGGGAAATGGGGCAGGTAGGCTGCAAAGTTGTTATGAATATGAAAGTTATGAAATATTTGACATCAACGGCCGATTGGTTCGGGAATCCAAATGTATCACCGGTGACAAAGAAACAATCGACCTGGGTCATTTGTCACGCGGCGTCTATTTAATTCGCTTTAAATCATCGACCACATCAACATCGGTTAAATATATCAAATCCTATTGATAAAATATTCTTCTCATGAAACCAGGTTTTATAGTTTTAGTCTTATGCTCCTTTCTTATTTTCAAAACCGCTCATAGCCAGGAACCAAGATGGGAATGGGCCTCTTTTGTTACCTCTCAGGAGAAACATACTACCCTTGAAAATATTTCTGCCGGATACCACAATGATATATATGTGGCTTGCGCTTACGACACACTGCTGGTGGCCGGTGATTCTTCGATGCTTCATCCGAACATGATCAGCGGCAATAACTATGCAGTGATCAAATATAGCTCCGAAGGTGATTTTATTGATGCAGTCGACATCTATACCATCCCGGGCTCAAGAGTTTATGAAATCTTTACTGCCGTTGGCCGGAAAGAAGATCCGACTTTTGCCGGATCTTTTTCAAAACGTGTGTTTTTTCTGGATACCATGATAAACCATTGTTATACTCCGTATATCGATTCGCCCGACGGGCTCGTCTTCCAACTCGATCAAAACATGAATATTAAATGGATAAAGACCATTGGGGGAACATTGACAGACCAGGTGGAAGGCCTGGTTGTTTCAGAAGAGGGAAATATTTTCATCCTTTCGGATCATTACGCCAACAACGATTTCCCTTGCTATATTGATTTCTTTCAACAGGATACTCTGTTAGCAGACCGAAACTTTATTTCTGTTTCCGGTTTGAATTCTGATGGAATCCTGCAATGGAGAAAAGAATTTTACGGTATTTTTTCTCCTGCATACCTGATGATGGGTAAAGATTCCTGCCTTTACTTCTGGGGTGAAGCCAGTTCGGATTATATCATCATTGAAAATGATACTATTGTCAAACCTGGCAATACAACTGTAGAGCCTGTCTTTTTTTCAAGCCTTGGTACTAACGGGATAATACAGCACATGGAGTTTGTAGAGTTTCCGGTCAGACCGTTGGAACTTGATGTAAGCATGTCGGGCGATATCTGTTTTTCGGGCAACGTTTATGATTCGATTATTATTAATGGCGACAGCATCAATGTTCCTCAAGGCACTCATTATGCCTTTGTCGGGAAATTCAATCCGCATTATCAACCGGTTTGGTATCAGGTTATTCAGCAGACTGCGGGCAACCAACTGGGCGTATTTGATATTGAAGCATGTGGCGAAGACCTGGCTTTTAGCTCCTATACCAACCAGGACGTGCAAATTGTCGACACGGTTTTCATCATCAATTATGGAATTGAATCCTTTACAGGATTTTTTGATAAAGATGGAAACCTCTCGGAAGTGACCATGAATGAAACATCGGGCGAGTTCTATACCTATGAGTTGGCCCTGGACCCATGCAATAATGTCCTCCTGTCCGGCCAGATGTCAGGAAAAATATACCTGTACGATGATACAGTATCTTCATACTCACAATCAGTCTTTGATGGCACTCTGGTGAAGATCCGGCGAAATTACCCAATGCAGTTCAATATTGGCCCTGATACCCTTGCCTGTAAAGACTATTTACTGGCGGCACCCGCGGGATACCAGGAGTATTCACTGAATGATAGTCTGATTAGCCAGAACTGGTGCCTGATTACAACCTCAGGTCGCTACATTTTCGGTTGTTCCGCTGAAGGATGCTGGAGTTTTGATACTGCGTATATTGAAATCCAGCCCGAAATCAGCCTTAATCTTGGCACCGATACAACCATCTTCCTGAACGATTCGCTGAATCTCACCATCCAGCCATTATTTGATTCAATCATTTGGTTCAACGGTTCTTATTCAGATAATATCACAATTGTTGCCAGTGACTACCAACCCGGAGTCATTGCGGTCTGGGCCAAAGTTTTCCTGGGCCCTTGTTCTGCTATAGATACGATTTATCTCACTATAAAAAACGATTTTGGCACTAATGAACCGGATAACCGGAATTTCTCTGTATTTCCTAATCCCTTCAACCAATACCTGACTGTGGAATTATCAAAAGAGATAAAATCGATCAGCCTTTTAAACCCGTCCGGCATTTTAAGACACTCGATAAGATTCAATTCCCGCACGAATAAATTTACAATGGACCTGGAGGGTCTTGATGCCGGGATATATTTGTTAAAAGTTATTGATTACGGCAATTCCGTAAAGATCAATAAGGTTATTAAGGTTCCGTAATGTCAGGTCAAAAATTATCGGCACAACTAAAAAAACCGAACACGTTAATCATATTTCCATATTATCGACACAATCGCCTTTCTTTAAAACATTAATAGCAATGCCATGAAAATCAAGGTAAATGCCTCAAAAATCCTTCTGGTCTCCGTACTCTTCCTTTATTCTGAAGGCGCCCTCTCCCAGCCCGAAGGCTGGCAGTGGCAAAACCCTTATCTCCAGGGCAACGACCTTAATTCTATCGTTATGAACGGCTCGATCGGATGGGCCGTCGGGGCGATGGGAACCGTCATGAAAACCACCAACGAGGGATTCGACTGGGAACTGATCGACCTGGGTACCTCCGAAAACTTTAACAGTATTTACATGGATGGCATCTCAGGCAGGGGATGGATCGTCGGTAACAGCGGCCTGATCTTTTTTACGGATGATGGCGGCAATACATGGGTGAAACAACGAAGCGGCACGCAGGAGATCCTTTACTCGGTCACCGCAATCGAAGGCGCCTGTCCCTGGATCTGCGGAAATGATATTATCTTAAAAAGCCACGACCATGGCGAGAACTGGGAATGGGTCCCGTGCATCTTCCATTCCCACTACTTTTCGATTGACCTGAAAGACTGTGATAACGCCTGGATTTGCGGGCAACAGGGCCTGGTCATCAGTACATCCGACGAGGGCGCTACATGGCAGTCGCATCCGACCGCGGTCAACCAGAACCTCTATTCCATCGATATTGTGGCCAATGGCGATTACCGTTCCTGTGGTTACGGCGGGAATATCATCCGGTCGTCCGATGCCGGAAGTACATGGGTGAAGGAATTTGAGCAAACGTTCCTCTACCTTTACAATGTCGACACAAAAGGGATCGGAGGCCCTGCATATGCCGTCGGCGGCGACGGGACCATCCTCGAAACCCTCAATGGAGGCACTACCTGGAATAAGCGGGAGTCGGGCGTTTTTACTTACCTGAATGATGTATGCTTCCAGGCTATTATGCACGGTGTGTATGCAACGGGCTGGTATGGCATCATTTTAAGAAAAGAAGACGAGCCGGGCGCCGAATTTGAGATCATGAACGAACGCCCGGTCCATTTTATGATGGGCCTTGATTTCATTGATAAAAACACCGGCTGGGCTGTGGGGGGAAAAGAAGTCGACGATGATACGGAAGAAGGGGTCATCATGCATACCTCCGACGGCGGCGCAACATGGGAGGTGCAGAAAACACTGGCAGAGCCTATGATGGCCGTGGATTTCATCAACGCTCAGGAGGGCTGGGCAATAGGCGATAACGGGAAAATCCTGCACACCACGAATGGCGGACAGACATGGACTTCACAAACCAGCCCCATTGCCGGCCTTATGACCGCTGTATTTTTTATCAATGAAGAGGAAGGATGGATCGTGAGCCGCGACAACTGGGGCGAAATCGTCCATACGACCAACGGAGGCAGCACCTGGACATTGCAACCGGAATATTCCCTTAACCCATTGAACGATGTCTTCTTCATTAATCCCGATACAGGATGGGCCGTGGGTATGGATACAACAGTCATGCGGACCCTGGATGGCGGACAGACCTGGCTGAACTGCGACGTGGATGTTTACGGAAACCCATACATGCGTTCCGTTCAGTTCACCGATGAAATGAAAGGTGTGGCAGTCGGTACTGGCGGGGCAATCCTCATGTCGAACGACGGTGGGGCCCACTGGCAGGAGATCCATACGGATTTCAGCGACCTGCTGCAGTCGGTCTGCTTCGTGGATCCGCTCAATGGATGGGCCTCGGGCACCGACGGGAATGTGCTCAGAACCATCGACGGGGGCTATACATGGTTTAAGCAGTACACCGGGATGCATCGGTATATCACGGCCGTCTGCTTTGTCGATCCGCTGTGCGGGTGGATCGCCGGGGAAGGCGGCGCGGTCAAAGGGACCACCAATGGCGGCTTCTGGAACGAACCGGGCGTTTTCCACAATAAATGGATGGAAAAGCCCATCCAGGATAATGCTGAGACAAAAGATACGATCAACGTAAAGGTCCTGAATTTCAGGGAAGCCGGTTACGAACTGGTTGGTGTGGAGCTTATGCTCGATTCCATTCTTCACCCCCGGATCAGCGACCTGGAGATCAGCCTCACGCATGATGGGATTACGGCCGTTCCTGTAAGCCATCCGGCCGGTCCCGGGGCCAATATCCTCTGGATGCGGCTGAAAGACGACGCGACAAAACAGATCGCCGACGGTGCCGCACCTTACTCCGGCGATTACAAGCCCCAAACACTGCTGGGTATTTTCAACGGCCTTGATCCCGACGGCGAATGGATCCTGACGATCGGCGACAACCAGGCCGGAAGTACCGGGATGCTGAAAGCCTGGGGCGTGAAACCGCTGTTCGACAGGAAAGTAGGTATCGAAGACCCCGTCACCCCGGGCAAACCGGACGAAATCATCCTCTTACAGAATGTTCCCAATCCATTTTCCGGTATAACACGCATAAGCTGGACCAGTGAGGTTGCGGGCCGGACCATCCTGAAGATCTATGACAACCAGGGCAGGGAGCTGGAAACGCTAGTGGATGAATTCAAACCAAAAGGTGAATATTCCGTGGAATTTAATGGTTCGCACTTTAGCCCGGGCGTGTATTGTTACCGGCTGCAGGTCGGGGATGTAGTGCTTACAAGGAAATGCATCATCAAGTAATTGCTTTTCAATTGCAATAAGCATCAATAATTAAATGGATAATGTCGGGATTAGAACGACTTTATCTAAGTATCAGAACTTTACCTGAATAAAGCAATTTATCCCCGGTGGTCAGTCTTATCAAATAAAACCCGGATGGCAAGTCCGAAACATCAACTGCAGACTGGTCACTGGCTGGCAAGTTGAGTGTTTTTTCAACTTTTTCTCCGGTTAAGTCAAAAAGTTCGACTTCGATATCACTTTCACCAGGAAACAACCCGGAACGGACTGTAATTTTGTCGGTTGCTGGATTTGGAAAAATGCCATAATGATTTGAGCTCTCTGAAATTCCTGAAGAAACATCAAGCAAATAGGTGTAAAATTCTGCCTGAAGAAATCCTTTTGATTCACCGGACATCATAATCTTCCTGATATTGATCAATTCTGGCATAATCTGTTGCTGCCATGTAACTCCTTCATCAATTGTTTTAAAAATCGTCCCATTATTTCCACCACAATACCCGGTCAAGTTGTCCAGAAAGGTAATGCTATAAAGTCCTGTACCGGGCAAAAGGGGGAGGGTTTCCCAGTTATTTCCTCCATCGATAGTTTTTAACAAATAACCTTGTAAAGTTGTAACATATCCTTCCTCATCATTGCGAAATACCATATTGGTGAATGTCAGTGAATCATTGGTATACAAAATATCGAAGGTTGCACCGCTGTCGATCGTGTGTAAGATCCCATCAGGGCCCGTTTCTGATAAATTGAAACGAATAAATCCTTCCGAGGAGCTCGTAAAAAAAGGTTCCTGCAGGAGCAGGGAGTCTGTTGA
Organism: Bacteroidales bacterium; assembly: GCA_017991835.1. Classification (GTDB taxonomy): domain Bacteria; phylum Bacteroidota; class Bacteroidia; order Bacteroidales; family JAGOPY01; genus JAGOPY01. The sequence continues at coordinate 43,478 of JAGOPY010000014.1, forward strand.
AGAAAATAATTCCTCTGATCCTCCATTATCCATCACTTTCCATAGCCCGTACCTGATCCCTTTTGCCCAGTATCTGATAATGTAATAATATGATCCGTCCATTCCAATTCCGCCATCAATAAGATATGCTGATGGGGTGGATAAATATCCATTAAATGAGCCGCTTACCGTATTGTAGCTTCCAACGACGGAATAATCACCTGCTATATAACCAAAATAATATTCTCCTTCTTCATTATCCTCTATAAATCTGATCGAACCGTTTTTAGCTTCAAAAGATGACTGGGAAAGGAATTCCCAATTCTGACCTCCATCATATGTCAGATAATATTGAGCATAACACCCTCCACCTGGAGTTGGTATTCCATCATCCCAAACCATAACCAGAAAACCTTCTGTCTCCGTTATGAATTCTGTTCCAGCTGCATAGCAATACTCTTCAGGGGAAGGATATTGAATAATTGTGAGCTGTCCCTGGCTTATACCTGATATAGAAATGACAGCTGTGATCAGTACCAAGATTTTTTTCATCACACAAGAATTTGTGTAAATTTAAGAAGATAAGCGGTTTAAAGTGAAAAGAATAACATTTTTTTTGGTTGTCATTGAAGCATTTTGCTGAAGGATCTTCTAAATAATGATGTTATAACGTCAATATTTATATTAATTTTGATGGTGAAACATCATTATTTATGAAACTAATCACGAGAACACTTCAAAATTCGGTCGAAAAGTGGCTGTTTCAAAATAAGGTCCTGATTATTTACGGCGCACGGCAGGTAGGTAAGACCACACTCATTAAACAAATTCTGGAGAAGTTTCCGGATCATTCGGTTTACCTGAATTGTGATATCTTTTCAGTCCAGCAATCTTTACAAACCACTGATCCCGAAAGGCTGAAAGAATTTATCGGAAAGGCCCGCCTCGTAGCTTTAGATGAAGCCCAGCGGATTGAAAATATCGGATTGATTTTAAAGATCCTTCACGATACAGTCCCGGAACTGAAGATTATCGCCACAGGATCAAGCAGTTTCGATCTTTCGAATAAAATAAATGAACCATTGACCGGAAGGGCGATTGAGTTTATATTATATCCTCTCTCCTATCAGGAACTTAGCGAAATTTATTCTTCACAAGAACTTCCCTTCCGATGGATCAGTTCGATCCGTTTTGGCTGGTATCCTGAAATAGCGGCAAAATCCGAATCCGATGCCATCTTGTTACTGGATAACCTTACGGGTAAGTATCTTTATAAGGATATTTTTGAATTTGAAACGGTTAAAAAGCCCCAGTTACTCGTTAAGCTACTGCAAATGTTATCATTACAAGTAGGATCAGAAGTCTCGGTGAATGAGCTTTCTGTTACCCTTCAGGTCAATCGGTCGACAATTGAACGTTATCTCGATATTCTTGAAAAGGCATTTGTCATTTTTCGTCTTTATTCATTCAGCAGAAATCTGCGACAAGAGCTTAACCGTAAGTTTAAAGTCTATTTTTATGATGTGGGTATTCGTAATAGCCTGATTACTAATTATAATCCTCCTGAATTAAGAACAGATGGAGAAGGACTGTGGGAAAATTATTTTATTGCAGAGCGGTTGAAGTATTTACAGTCACTTGAAATTTTCCCAAAACGATATTTTTGGCGAACGTATCAGGGCAAAGAGATTGATTATCTTGAAGAGACCGGCGGTAAACTGTTCGCTTTCGAATGCAAGCTGAATCCCATGGCTAAAGCAGGTTTACCTAAAGAATTTGCTGCCAGTTATCCCAAACATGAATTCAACGTGATAACACCGGAGAATTACTGGAAATACCTGATCCAGTGATTATAATTGTGAAAAACTAATCATATAACTTAAATCGCACCCATTATGACCAACCAGCGACACCTCGTCCGGACCCTGGGCCTGACTTACGTTATCATCTTTGTTGTAGCCAACATCATCGGATCGGGCGTTTACAAAAAGATCGCCCCGATGGCGGCGGAACTGAACTCCTCGGTCTGGATCCTGATGGCCTGGATCGTCGCCGGGATCATCACGGTTTTCGGCGCACTGAGCAATGCCGAGGTCGCCGGGCTGCTGGCCGATACCGGCGGGGATTACGTTTACCTCAAAAAGATCTATAACCGTTTCTTCTCCTTCCTTTACGGATGGTCGCTCTTTGCCGTCATCCAGACCGCCACGATCTCTTCCCTGGCCTACGTCTTCGCCCAGTCGCTGAACAGCATCGTGCCGCTGCCCGAATTCTTCCCTTCTTTGCAAACCGTTTCCATTGCGGGCTGGTTCTACCCTTTTCAAAATTCCGGTGTCAAACTGGTCGCCATTCTGCTCATCTTAATACTCACCTTTTTGAACATCAGCGGGTTGAAAACCGGCGCCCGGACCAGCAAATATATCCTGGGACTGGTCTTTACCGGTCTTTTTGTGATCGTGATCTTCGGATTGCTGCATGTGAAGTCGGTTCCCGATAATTTCATGAACTTCAGCGACCTGACATCCGGAACGGTAACGGTTTCTTCGTTCTTTACCGCGATGCTCGCCGCGTTCTGGGCTTACCAGGGCTGGGTCTCCGTCGGGTTTGTCGGAGGTGAGATCAAAGATGCCCGGAAGAATATACCCAGGGGGATCATTATCGGCGTCTTTATCGTGATTGCCATCTACCTGCTCGTCAACCTGACCTACATGGCCCTGCTGTCGATTCCGCAACTCGAGCAGATCTATGCCTCCACCAACCAGATCGCGGCTGTGGAGGCGGTCCGCAGTTTCTGGGGCAGCGGCGGCGCCCTGTTCATCGGCCTGCTCATCCTGCTCACCACCCTGGGCTGCACCAACGCCAGCATCCTCACCGGCGCCCGCCCCTACTACGCCATGGCCAACGACCGGCTTTTCTTTAACAACATCGGGAAACTCAATAAGGCCAACGTCCCCGGCTATTCGCTCCTGTGGCAGGGCATCTGGGCCAGTGTGCTCGTTCTCTCCGGCACCTTCGACCAGCTCACCGACATGATCATCTTTGCCGTTTTCATCTTCTACGGCGCCACCTCGCTTGGCGTCATCATCCTGCGCCGCCGGATGCCCGATGCCCCGCGTCCTTACAAAGTCTGGGGATACCCGGTGGTGCCCGCGATCTATATCCTTTTCTGCATCTACCTGTGCTTTAACACGATTGTCACCCGGCCTAGGGAAGCCGCTATAGGTACCGCGCTGATCCTGGCCGGCATCCCCGTTTACCTGCTGCTGAAAAGAAAAAATTAAGCGCTATATTTACATCTTGTTTTAAAGTGAATGCTATGTTGTTAGATAACAAAACTAAAACTGAAGACGGCGAATTCTTTAAAGTGTTCGACTATATTAAAAATTACACAGAAAAAGGTGGATTGGATATAGTCACTGGTTTCTTTTCGATATATGCACTGGCATTAATGAAAGATGAGGTCGATCAGGCTGAAAAATTCAGATTGATTCTGGGAAACCTGATACAGGAAGAATCACAGATAAATAAAGTAATCGATTTGCTGAATGGTGACCCGGGCATCTCCAGTACCCTGACTTTAAGCGCTTCAGCGCAAAAAGCCGTTGAATTTATTAAGCAGGAGAAGGTCCTGGTTAAGACAATTCAGCGGAGTTTTTGCCATGCAAAAGCTTACATATACAATGATAAGGACGCAAGAAAAAACTATAAGATAATTGGAAGTTCTAATTTAACCGATGCGGGCCTCGGAATTAAAGAAAGCAGCAATATTGAGCTGAATACAGCATCTACCGGTAATGATAATGATTTTAAAGAGATAAAAAAATGGTTCAGGCATCAATGGGACAATATTGCTCAGGATAAAATCGAATTGCCTGATAAAACGAAGAAGGATGTTAAAGAATATTTGATTGAACTGATATCAAACTTATGGAAACCCTGGGACCCAATTGATCTGTATTACAAAGTCCTTTATGAGTTATTTAAGGATGATTTAATTGCTCTTTCTGCCGATTCGGAATTTAAAAGAGAGATTGCTCATTTAGAAGAAACAATTATTTATAAAACCTTATATCCTTATCAGCAAAAAGGCGCGATCAGTCTGATCAAGATGCTTCAAAAATTTAACGGCGCTGTTTTAGCTGATGCCGTTGGTTTAGGGAAAACCTGGACAGCCCTTGCTGTAATGAAATATTTTGAAACAAAAGGCTATACGGTTGTTTTATTATGCCCTAAAAAATTGAGGAATAATTGGGAAAAGTACCAATCCGGCAATGGATCAAGGTTTGATAAAGACGAAATTGAATATGCAGTCAGGAATCACACGGATTTACAAAATGACAGATTGAATATCAATTATTATTACGATCTTACTTTAACCAAAATCCAGAGGAAACAGAAATTGCTCCTTGTTATCGACGAGAGCCATAATCTTAGAAATGACAAATCCTCGCGTTATAAATATCTTATTGATCATGTTTTACTGCCTGAGCGGACGAAACGGGATGTCAAAGTTTTACATCTTTCGGCCACACCAATCAACAATAAACTCCTGGATATCAGGAATCAGTTTAAGCTGATGACGAAGGGAATGGATGATGGTTTTAAAGATACCGAACTGGAAATTGAAAGTTTGGAAAGCATTTTTAAAAATGCACAAAAAGACTTTGCGGAATGGACCAGCCAGGATCATCGAAAGATTGCTGATTTTATCAATCGGTTGCCTGTTAAGTTTGAAAAACTGACAGACGCTTTGATTGTTGCCCGAACACGTAAACTCATTGAAAGTGAATTCGGTGAAATGAATTTCCCTAAGAAAGATTCTCCTGTTAATGAATATATTACTCCCGAGAAAATTGGCAGCCTGGAATCTTTCGATGACATTCTCAATGCGCTCCGCATTAACCTGACAGCGTACCGGCCTTCTGAATATATCACCATGGTAATCGAAAGTGTTCTGGAAAACCCGAAACAGCGTGAGAAATTCCTGGTTAAGATGATGTATATCCTGTTGATTAAAAGATTGGAGTCAAGCTGGTATTCATTTAAAATTACCGTTGAAAATATTCTCAGCCATCATTCACATGCACTTGAAAAAGTAGAAAAGTACATCCATACAAAACAGGAGGAAACAATTGATATTGATTTTTCTGTTGAAGATCAGGAAGACCTTGAGGAAGTATCCGATGAAATTGAAGGTGAAGACGAAGAACCGATCACCCTGGGCAAAAAGAATCCTGTTCCGTTATCCGCGATCACTAATATTGATGTTTTTAAAAAACACCTGACGGCAGATATTGCCAAGTTGCAGAAACTAAAAGAGAACCTCGATCTTTTTGAGCAGGAATTCAATGAGCACAAGACGAATGATCCAAAACTTGACAGGCTTATTGAACATATCAAAACCAAGCAGAAAGGAAAGAATAAAAAGGTTCTGATTTTCACCGTTTTTAAAGATACTGCCACTTTTCTGTTCCATGAATTGAAAAAACAGGGAATTCAAAACCTGGCCTATGTTTCGGGTTCCATAAGTGAAACGGATGATGGTTATTCCGGTGCAAAATTCGAAGAAATCCTTGAGCGGTTCGCGCCTTTTACCAAGCTTTACAATGAAACAGACTGGAGCGAACTTTATGAAAAAGCAGGCCTAGGACCTGAGTTTAAGGAAGGAGACAAATGGAAAGTCCAATACAGTAAATGGCTGGAATTAATAGAAAAATTGGATAAAAAAACATTGCAGAAGCTCAATTCTCCTGTTGATGTGTTAATAGCAACCGATTGCTTAAGTGAAGGACAAAACTTGCAGGACTGCGATACAGTCGTAAATTATGACATCCACTGGAATCCCGTCCGCCTGATCCAAAGAATGGGCCGTATTGACCGTCTCGGTTCTCCGAATAAGAGAGTAAAAGGAATCAACTTCTGGCCGGGCAAGAACTACGAAGATTATCTGAGGCTGAAATCAAGGGTTGAAAACCGTATGGCGCTTATGAGTGTTGTTGGAACAGAGCTTGACGATAAGCTTACCCCCGAGTTTGAGAAGATGATTGAGGACAATCCTTTACTGCCGAAACAGGCGCAAAAAATGCTCGATCAGCTCCAGGTAACCTGGGATGATATTGAGACCAATGATGAGACGCTGGGCCTGAACGACCTTTCCATGGAGCAATTCAGGCAGGAATTGTTCGAATTTTTCAAAAAGAATGAAGAATTCTTCAAGAAAATACCCAATGGTGTTTATACCGGGTTTAAGTTCAGGCCTAACCGTAAATGGAAAGAGATCCCAAACAGTGTTGTTGCTGTTTTGGGTTACCCCAACCGGCCCGATGAAGCGACAAATCATGTTTACAGGGAAATTTTATTGTTGCATCAACCCCTTGATCATCCATCCAAAGGTGTCGTTCTAACGAATACCCAGGAAATACTTGCCTTGCTGAGGCATCATAAGCTTGAAGTCCGATATGTACCCAAAGAAGTTGAGCATGCTGACGATGAAATGATTAAACAATTATCGCAAGCGGTTTCCCGTTGGGTAAAGGCACAGGCGGCGCCTGTTGCAGTAAATCAGATACAGGATCTATTTTCCGGTGATCTCTCCGGCAGGAAAATTTCAGCCGAACAAAAAAAACTGGAAGACAAGTTCAAGCCCGGGAATTTCGATCTGATCAATTGGTTTGTTATTTCTAATAAATGATGTTTTTTATGGCAAAGATTGTTGTAAAAGGCAATGAAATATCCGTTATATCATTTGATGACAAAGATTACATTTCATTGACTGACATGGCCAATGCAAAAGAAAGCGTTAGCCGTGCTGCAGATATTATTAAAAATTGGCTGCGAAGTCGTTATACGCTTGAGTTTCTGGGAACATGGGAACTTATCCATAATCCGGTTTTTAAAGTGGTCGAATTCGACCACTTTAAAAACTTAATTTTCATTAAATATCCACCAATAAAAATGTTGGAGATCAAGCATTTAAAAAGATAAACTATGAACCTTGAACTTTTCAATACAGCCAATCTTTTTGATGCATCAACACAATTGTTTCAGCAACTCGGCATCAAGCTCAATTCCAACACGGCTGAAGCGCTTCCTGCAAGGGATTTGCTGAAAGATTTTTACAAGGACAATGATACCTTTAATGCCATCAGGGCAGCTTATTTTATTGGTCTCATCGATGATTCGGTTTTTCGGGCTACCGGAATGTTTGATATGAATTACAGCGTTGGCCAGGCACTGGATCAGGCCGACCGGCGCTATGAAGGATTGATGCTGTTTGCACTGGAGCTGGCAAAACAACCCACCCGCACTGAAATATCTGATATCACCCGCGCCTTCAACCGCATCAGCCAGAAAATGCCGGTGGCGTTGGTTTTTAAATACACCATTGAAAATGAAACCGTAATCTCCATTGCCATCAGCGAACGGTTCAAATACCTTCAGAACTGGCGGCAGGGAGAGAAGGTGGGGAAAGTTTCCGTATTAAAGGATATTTACATTCAAAATACCCATAGAGGCCATAGTGATATTTTAAAACAATTGATATTACCAACTGAAGGATCTGCTGCTGTCAAGAGCTTCAATCAGTTGTACTATTTCTGGTTATCTGTTTTCTCCATATCAGTACTGAATAAGAAATTCTTTGAAGAAATCATCACATGGTATAATACTGCCGTTGTCGATATTAAAATCCCGGGTCAAAATCCGGGTTCGGAAAAGCACAAAGATTTTACCATTCGCCTCATTGCCCGCTTGCTTTTTATCTGGTTCCTTAAAGAATTAAAGGTTGTAAAAGATGAATTATTAATTCCTGAATTTAATAATGGAGAAGAAAATACATTAATAAAACCCAGATCAATTGGCACAGGATATTATAAATACATACTCCAAAATCTGTTTTTCTCTGCTCTGAATTGTGAAAAGGATGACCGTGATTTTAATTTTTTTGATGTTTATGCTGACAATTTCTCTGATTCAAAGGCCATTAAAGAAGCAATCTCTTTCTCGCCATATCTGAATGGAGGTTTATTTGATATTCACTCCAATGACTGGTGTGAATCTGAAAAAGGGGGAACTCATCGTGTGAAAGGTGATTTTTCAGTTCCCGATCATTTATTCTTAGATGAAGACAAAGGATTGAACAGCATTTTATCCAGGTATAAATTCACTATTGCAGAAAATACGCCATTAGAAGAGGAAATAGCCGTTGACCCTGAAATGCTGGGACGAATCTTCGAGAATCTTTTAGCCGAGCAAAGTGAGGATACGAAAGAAGCCGCACGAAAGAATACCGGTGCTTTTTATACCCCTCGACCAGTCGTTTCCTATATGTGCCGGAGCACTTTATTGAAACATCTTGACATAGAAGTTAAACCGGAAAACAGCAAAATAATCATTAAAAAATTGCTTGAAACAACAGTTCTCGACCCGGCTTGTGGTTCAGGAGCTTTCCCGATGGGCATGCTGGAAGAAATGATGCATGTGCTTGATATAATTGATCCGAATGGCAATGTATGGGTCTCTGAGATGCTTACCTCAAAAGATGAAAATTACAAAGAACATATCAGTGAAATGTATGCTGACGGGCAGATCCGTTATGTGAAAAAACTTGGCCTTTTACGCAATTGTCTGTTTGGAGTGGACTTGCAGGAATACGCCATTGAACTTACAAAGCTTCGGTGCTGGCTGGCATTAATAGTAGAACAACGTGTTGATTTCTCAAAAGATAACTATAACCTTAAGCCACTTCCAAACCTGGACTTTAAATTCTATAAGAAGAACTCACTGTTCCGCTTTTTCAAAGATGAAAATCTGAATGACCTTCTTGATCAATTCGATAAGGATAATCTGTTAAAAGAATTGATTAACCTTGAGAACCAATACTTCATCGCTAAAAGTGACAGGCACGGTACCAAAGAAGAAATCAAGGAGAAAATCATTAAATTGCTTGCAAAGGTGGTTGAAAGCCATAGCAGCAAAATTACCATTGAACTCAATTCGACACGGACAGGCATTAATCAACATGTCTCCAACAGAGCTTCAGATAAGGAGATTTCCAAACTTCGCAAAAAGGAAAAATCATTGGCTGATAAGTTAGCAGATATTTTAAAATTAAAGGAAGCCATCAAAGATTACTTCATTGAACGCGTCGTATTCCCAGGGATTTTTAATAAGGAGCAAAAAAATCGTGGTTTTGATATAGTTATAGGAAATCCTCCTTATGTAAATACCAAACTAATAAACAGTATGGGGATTTCTAAAAAGCTGGAAGAGGAATATGGTTTTTGTGATGATTTATACAATCACTTTACGATCAGGGGATTGGAACTGGTAAAATCGGGCGGATTGCTATGTTATATTACATCCGATACCTTTTTGACACTTCAAACCAAAAGGAATATGCGCATGCAATTCCTTGGGATTTCCGAAAATAACTCCTCAAAGGAAGGACAAACCGAAATGTTCGGGATGCAGTTAAAAGAACATGTACCCCCTTCAAATTCTGATTTATTCGGAAAAAAAGAGGTTGTTCAAACCTTGCTGATCCCAGTAAAGAAAGAGATGGAGATTAACCAGTATTTACCGGAATGTAAGGTGCTGGAGATCATCAATACCCCTAAAGCATTTTCTGCTTTTGTTAATACAGCAGTATTCACACTTAAAAGGGAAAGATCACTTGAAAAATCTGAATTGGTTTATATTGATATCAGAAGACCAAATGCCGCTTCTTTAAATCTATCTGATGAAGAATGGGAACAAATCCGAACATCCAAAGAAAATCTCGCCGGTTGGGAACGTGTGCTGGATAGAACCTTTAGTGCATTGAATCTTGAAACACCTAAATGGATCGTTTCACATACCTGTGATGGCGACAAGGTTTGGAAAGACGAAAATTCAGGTTTGTTAAAATTTAAAATATCTTATGAGTCGTATAGGAAAGCGATTAATTATGCGATCTTCTCTCCGACTGAATATAACTGCCAGATTCTCGAAAAAATAATCAAGCCGGCCCGCCCGGTTTTTGATACATGGTGGAGTAAGATCGAAACCTCAAAACAAATAGAAAATAATCGCACTTCAATAAGAGCTTATATTCTGTCACTTAAGCCTGCTTCTCTGACTATGATTGGATTAATGACTGATGGGGGGCAGGGGTTAGCGACAGGTAACAATGGAAGATTTGTCGGTTATTCTTCCAGATCACGCTTTGCTGAAAAATGCAGGGAGACCAGAGTTAAAAAGCTATGGGAAGCTATAACGGAACATCCAAAAATTAAACAGGAGTTTAAACTCTTTTCTGGGTGTAAAAGCCTTGAGGATGTGAATATTGTATTGGGAAAATTAGAAGAAACCCAGATCTGGGAACTCTTTGACGAAATAAAGGAAAAATTTGGACTCAGGATATTTGGAAAAGGATTTATGTATCGGATCATTCCTGACCACATGATTTTTGATGTATCAACCATTACAGAGAAACAAAAACTAAGCGGTATCAGAGGAAAGAAAACTTTTGTCCCTTATGACAAAGGAGATAAAGAAGGCAACCGTTGGTTTTCCGAAACACCTTATTTGGTTGATTGGAGCGAAACTTCTGTCTCATTTTTAAATTCAGATTCGTCAGCCAGGTGGCAAGGATATCAATTCTTCTTTAGAAATGGATTTTGTTGGAGTGACGTATTAGACCCAAGCAATCCATACATTAAATGCCGGTTGAAAGGAAATACAGTCAATGATGTAAAGTCAATGTCGTTATACGATGAATCAGGCTTAGGTGATAAGTATCTGGTATTCAGCATTAATAGCAGGTTGTTTAATAGAGTTTTACGGGAATTTTTCAATGGAACCGTTGCTATCCAGATAAATGACATTCGCAAACTTCCAATTAAAATTCCTTCAGAATTAGAGCTCAATTCTTTCAACCAAAAGTTTGACGAATGTTTAGCCATCAAGAAAGCTTACTTTGCCGGTGAGATAGACCGGTTAGCGATGAATGCCCGTCTAAAACCTATTGAAGCGGAAATAGACGAAATGGTAAACCGGTTCTATGGCATTGAGGCGATGGAGGAAGTGGAAGCAGAAGAAGTAGAGGCGAAAGAAGAGGAATTGAATGTTGAGTTAAATGAGGAGGCGGAAACAGAATAATGAAAAGATCAATGGATAACGCATGACAGCAGACGGAAACATAGAGATCATGATTGCTTCAACGGTTTATGGTTTTGAAGACCAGTTGAAATGGACCTGCGCTTTGTTTGAAGAATTGGAATACCGGCCTGTCAATTCACACTACAAGACAATGCCTGTCAATCCTGCAAAATCGAATAAAGAAAACTGCCTTGATGCAGTCAGAAATGCTGATTGTGTATTTGGAATTATCCGTCCTTTTTATGGTTCCGGTAAGATAGGAGGAACCTCCATCACGCATGAGGAGATGAAACTGGCTATAGAAATCAAAAAACCTCATTGGTTTGTGGTTCATCGCGATGTCCGTGTTGCAAGAGAGTTGCTCAAACAGTTTATGTATAACAAAGCCGGAGGTCCAAAAAAGGACTTTAAGTTTAAACCGTTAAAAATATTTGACGATATCCGTCTGATCGATTTATACAATGATACCATCCAGAATGGTGTTCCTCCTGAACAGAGAATTGGTCATTGGACCGATGAATATCTTGAGTTTGATGATATCAAGAAGATCATCAAAACTCAGTTCTCTGATAAGTTACGGGTTATGGATATTATCGACAAAATGAAACAATTATGAAAATAGCGAATCAATATATTGCGTCAGCTCTCGAGAAAGGCGAATCAGTTCAATTGGATTTTGTACCTCAGGTTGATGAAATCCAGATCGGTCGTATCATTTGCGGCTTACTTAATACCAAGGGCGGGCAATTAATCATTGGCATTGACGAACAAAAAAACATTTTGGGTGTCAAAAATGCACAATCTGAATTAAAGAAACTAAAATCTTTGCTTTTTACGGAACTATTGCCAGAGCCTGCAGTGTCGTTAAATCTGGAAAAAGTCGGAAATAAGAATCTGATTGCTATCAGTGTTTGGGAAGGGATTCATCCGCCTTATATTTTCAAAGGGAATATTTATTTTCGGGAAGGCCCGGCAACAGTCAGGGCCACTTCCCGGCAATTAGCGGATCTTATCCATGGAAAAGATACAAGGTACACGCATTGGGAATTGCGTCCTTTGTTGGAAGCATCAATGGATGATCTTGATCTTTCAGATGTCAAAAGTTGCGTTAAGGATATTAAAGAGTCAGGTCAAATTGTGGATTTATCTGATGATCCTCTTGCTTTTCTGGCCAAATATAATCTTTATAAGAATGGTGATTTAACCCATGCTGCTATTCTGTTGTTTGGAAAAGAGCCTGTTAAATTCTTTCCGCAAATTCGTGTAAGGTTGTCAGTTTTTAAAACTGACAAGGCAGGAGATCAGATTCTTTATGACAGATACTTCGAAAAGAACTTATTCAGAAATGTGTCTGATATTACTGATTTTTTTGATCTTGCCTACGGTATAAGCAGTTCCTTCAGTTCTGACGCCTGGCAAAGAGCAGATAAATTGCGCTATCCTCGCCAGGCTATTCGGGAAGCAATCATTAATGCCTTTATTCACAGGGACTATTCATTTTATTCCGGTCTGGTATTTATTAATATTTTCCCTGATAAATTGACAATAAGTAACAATGGCAGCCTTCCTGAGGGTTGGTCTGTTGAGACGCTTCTTTCCGAGCACACTTCCATCCCTTTTAATCCTAAAATTGCTCATATCTTTTACTTAAGGCAATGGATCGAGCTGATTGGCAGGGGACCTGAAAAGATGATCAAAGATTGCTATAATGCTGGTATTGCAAAACCTTTTTGGAGGACTGATGCGAAGACTATTCAAGTTACTTTTCCAGGATTGAGAGTTCCTTTTAATGCCACTGAGGGAATAAGTGAGGGAATAAGTGAGGGATTAAATGATCTTTTACATAAGGCTATTACTGAGGGAATAACTGAGGGAATAACTGAGGGATTAAAAGATGTTTATTTAAAAGTTATTGAGATGTTAATAAAGAAAGGTAATCTAAAGGTTGCTCAGATTGCTGATGAACTTGGAAGACCCGTGAAAACAGTTGAAAGATATGTTGCTTTTCTAAAGGAAATAGGAGCAGTTGAATATGAAGGTTCAAAAAAAGCCGGTGGGTACAAAGTTTCTGATTATCTAATAAGAAAGGGTAGTAAATAAAAAAGTCGGGAACCTACTTAGTCAAAAATCCACACCTTTGCAAAATGATTGAATCAACTTTAATAACTCCCTGGGCCCTCGCCTCCCTCTCCGTTTCCAACCTGCGCGCCATCGCGGACCACACCTCCGAGCTAGTCTCCCAGGTCATGATGGGCACCCCGCTGAAAATACTTGATTTTAAGGATAAATTCTACCAGGTCCAAACGCCGGAAGGCTACACCGGCTGGCTCGACGCTAAAGGACTGGTGCTACAGACGGAAGAGGAACATGAAGCCTGGAAAAAGTCAAATCGCTGTTTTTACAACCGCATTTCCGGCCTGGCATTCAGCTCTCCCGGCCCTGATATTGGTAATGAAATTGTTACTGATATTGTTTTAGGTGATCTGTTTGAAGTCCTGGAAGATAGTATTGGTTTTTTGAGGATAAAGCTGCCTGATGGTCGTGAAGGCTTCGTTCTGAAGTCGGAATGTATTTCGTTTGAAGAATGGATATCACTGAAACCGGATGCTGAGCCGGTCATAGCCATAGCGAAACGGATGATGGGATTCCCCTACCTCTGGGGCGGAGCTTCCACCAAGGCAGTCGATTGCTCCGGCTTTACCAAGCTGATGTTCTACACCCGGGGCATCATCCTGGCACGCGACGCCTCGCAGCAGGCAAAATACGGCGAACCGGTCGATATCGGCCGGCTGGAAAACCTCGAATCAGGCGACCTGCTGTTCTTCGGCAGCTCGGCGGAACGTCCCGGACACGTAGGCATACACCTCGGCAACGGCGACTTCATCCACTCCTCCGGGCGCGTCCACATCAGCAGCATCATCGCCGGTGATCCGAAACACGACCCGAACCGGAACTTTGTGGCTGCACGCCGGATTTTGACGGAACTGGATTCAGAAGGGATTACAAAGGCAAGGAGCCACCCATGGTACATTTAAAAATTAAAAATTTAAAGTGCAAAATATAAAATTGAGCCTGATCTCATTCGCGTTCATTCGTCATAATTCGTGTCATCAGCGTTCCCTAAATAGAACACGAATAAACACAAATACAACAAATCTACACGAATCAGATTCTAAATAAATCTTAGATATATGGAATAGCAAACAGTTAATTGTAAACCCTAAATACTCCTGATGTCATTCATATCCAAAGCCTGCCAGTTCAACATTAATCAGTTGCTTATCGTGCTGATAATACTGATTTTCTTAATCCTGACAGCCTGTGAAACAAACCAAAGAGGAAAACAGGGGCCGGTTTCTGGCGAAAAATCTGGCCAGGAAGCAGAAACTGAGGAGTCCGATGATTCCTCCCCGGTCTATGCCCTGCTGGTCATCCCCGAAAATCCCTCCCCCGGCCAGCCTTTCCGCATCGTGGCCACCGGCGGTAAAAATCTGCGCAAAGCAAAGATCAGCGTGCACGGCCCGGCCGGCGAAACGGAAGCAGGTAACAGCAAATTCGGCAACGAGCTGCCTTACTGGCGCGTGGATTACTTTGCAGGAAGCCCCGAAGGAAAATACACTGTGGTCATGAAGGTGAAAAACAGCGAAGCAATCACCCTGGAGTTCGAAATAGCCGCACCAAAGCCCGTTGCCCGCCAAGGCACCGTGTGGACGACACGCCGGGGATGGGACAGCGCCATGGAAACCCTCTATTCGGCATGGATCAACGCCCTGTTCCAGGGATGCGACGAACAATCCTCCTGGCCGTCGCTGCACGAAGTGACCCAGGACCCTGCCAGGAACTTTCTCCATAACTACCTCGGCCTTGCCGAAGACGACCCCGGCAGTAAAAGTAAAGTGATCATGGAACCCGACTGCGCCGACAATCCCTTCTTCCTGCGGGCCTATTTTGCCTGGAAGCTGGGCATGCCGTTCGGCTACCACGTATGCGACAGGGGCTGGCTCGGGAAAAGCCCATCCACCGGCGCCTGGGTCACCAACTCATCCTCCTCCTCCCGGAGCGACCCCGTGCAGGCCTTCAATGCCTTTGCCCGGCGGATCATGGACGGCGTCCACTCCGGCACCGCACGCACAGCCCTCGACAACGAAAATGCCGATTATTACCCCGTGCCGCTGACCCGGCAAGCGCTCCGGCCCGGCACGGTCTTCGCCGATCCGTACGGCCATACGCTGACTATCGTGAGCTGGCTGCCGCAGACAAAAGACGCGCCCGGCCTGCTGCTGGCCGTCGATGCCCAACCCGACAACACCATTGCCATCAAACGCTTCTGGAAAGGGAACTTTCTTTTCAATACCGCCGATGTGATCGGGGAACCCGGGTTCAAAGCTTTCCGGCCAATTTCGTTCGAAAACGGAAAACCGGCACTGGTAACTAACGATGCGCTGACTGCTGCTTCCGGGTTTGTCCCCTACTCGCCCGATCAGCGCCGGATGAACCGCGACGACTTTTACCTGGCCATGGAACGGCTCATCAATCCCGAGCCGCTCGATCCCGAAGTGGCGCTGGAAGACCTGGTGAAAGCGCTGCATGAGCAACTGCTGGTGCGGGTGAAATCGGTCGCCAACGGCGAAACGTATATGAAAGCGCACCCCGGGACAGTTATCTCCATGCCTTCAAGCGCTAACGGCGTCTTCCTGGCGGGCGGCCCCTGGGAAGACTACTCCACGCCGAACCGCGATCTCCGGTTGCTGATCGCTATGGATGCCGTGCTGGGATTCCCTGACAGGGTGGCCGCTTTCCCGCAGGACTTCAAGATCTCCGGGCGGAAAACAGCCGAAGAGACCCGGCAGAGCCTCCGGTCGCTGCTGGAGAAAAAAGTGGCCGGGCTGACCGTCGGCTATACCCGCTCGGATGGCTCCCTGCAGGAACTCACCGTGGCGGAGATCCTGCTGCGGAAAGACGCGTTTGAGATGGCCTACAACCCCAACGATTGCCCCGAGATCCGCTGGGGAGCACCGGAGAACAGCGACGAGAGGTCGACCTGCCGCCGTACCGCCCCTCCCTACCAGCGAAAAACAATGGAATCGGTCAGGAAGTGGTTTCAGCAGCGGCTGCACCCGCCGACGTAAAATTCCAAATTCCAGGCACCATCCCGAGTACTCGGGACCAAACAAATTCCAAATCTCAAAAAAAAAAAAGATCTCAAATCGAAAATCGAACATCGTTTTACTTTTTTATTTTATCTTTGCATCTCAAAGTACTTTCAAAATGAAAAACAATTCAACAAATCCCGGCGACGATCTCCAGGCGATCCGGGACATCATGGAACGGTCGTCCCGGTTCTTATCGCTGAGCGGGTTATCCGGCATCTTTGCCGGCGTCTGCGCACTGGCCGGGGCAGCAATTGCCTGGTTCTTCATCCTGGACTCCGGAAACATCCGTTACGATGAATACTGGCACGGCGCAGGTGAAGCATCTTCATCTTCCCTGCGGTTCTACCTTGTTCTTGATGCTTTGCTGGTCCTGGCAGCAGCACTGCTGGGAGCAGTTTACTTTTCCCGGAGAAAGGCCATGAAAGCAGGAAACAGCCTTTGGACCATTTCCACTAAAAGGCTGATCCTCCATCTGACGATCCCGCTTTTCACCGGCGGAATCTTCATACTGATCCTGGCTTACCGTGGCAACATCGAACTGGTGGTGCCGGCCATGCTGATTTTCTACGGGCTGGCGCTGGTCAATGCCGGGAAATTCACCTTCGGCGAGATCCATTACCTGGGACTTACACAGATCGGGCTCGGCATCCTGGCCGCCATCTTCACCGCCTACGGGCTTATTTTTTGGACAGCCGGTTTTGGCCTGATGCACATCATTTACGGCGCAGTGATGTATCTCAGGTATGAGCGGGTGGAGGATATAGAAACTTGAAATTAGAAATTAGAAAATTGGAACCTGGAACCTGGAACCCGGAACCCGGAACAAATAAGAAATAAAACCAGTGAAAAATTCAATTGCGAACCTTCAGAAAGTATTTGAAAGCCGCATCAGGCTGGGAATCATGTCGGCCCTCATGGTCAACGAAACCCTGACGTTCAACGAGCTGAAGGAACTGCTCGGCGTAACCGACGGAAACCTGGCCAGCCACCTGAAAGCCCTGGAACAACAGGAAATCATCGGTATCTCCAAACAATTCATCGGCCGCAAGCCGAACACGACCTACAAAGCCACGATGCACGGCCGTTACCTATTCCGCCAGCATCTCGCTGCTCTCGAAAAACTCATTCATAACAAATAATTTTTTTTAATAATTTACTTTGTAATACAAAGTTCTTTTCAAAACTAATAAATATGGAAACAAAAAACATCACACAGTTCATGAACAGCTACAGCGTCAAAATGATCATCGTATCGGTACTGGCTTTGCTGCTGCTGATCCCATCTTTCCTGATTCAGGAGATTATAAACGAGCGAATGGCCCTCAGTGAGAAAGTGAAAAACGAACTCTATGCACAATGGGGCGGAAAACAGGTCGTTGCCGGACCGGTTTTGAATGTCCCCTTTACAGCAACAATCCCGGGAAATTCCGATCCCGTGACGGGCATCAGGCAAGGCGTGGCGCACTTTTTACCCGAAACGCTGGAGACAAACGGCACCTTGATCCCGGAAACCCGGAAACGCGGAATCTACAGCGTTGTGGTCTACCAGGGAACCCTGGCGCTGAAAGGGACCTTTGCCAAACCCGACCTTTCAAAGCTTGACCTCGAAAATCCCGTATTTAACCGGGAAGCTGCCTATTTCACCGTCGGCGTCTCGGATATGCGGGGCATCAGGAACCTCCCGGTGCCGGTGATCAACGGCCAAAACGCCTCCGTCGAGCCGGGCGTGGCCGACACCGACCTGTTCAGCTCCGGGATAACCGTCAGGGCCGGAACTGCAGATCTGAACAATCCGGTAACATTTGAAATCGAATTCGTTTTAAACGGCTCGGAGAACCTTTCGGTGGAAGCCCTGGGCAAATCCTCTTCTGTTTCTCTCAAATCCGACTGGTCGCAGCCCGGCTTCACCGGTGAATTTCTTCCGTCGAACCGAATAGTTACCGACAACGGATTCACGGCTGACTGGCTGGTGACCCACCTGAACCGGAATTTTCCCCAGCAATGGACAGACCGGAAATACAGCACGACTGAAGCTTCGTTTGGCGTTGAACTGCTCATCCCGGTCGATCATTACCAGAAATCGATGCGCTCGGCCAAATATGCCATCCTGTTCATCGCGCTGAACTTTATCATTTTCATTTTCATTGAGATCAAAAGCAAGACCCGCATCCATCCGTTCCAGTATTCGCTGGTGGCTTTTGCCCTGCTGATCTTTTATGTGCTGCTGATCTCCATCGGCGAACAGATCGGGTTTAACCTGGCTTACCTGGTTTCGGCTGCGGCCGTAACCCTGCTGATATCATGGTATGTCTTTTCTATGCTGCGAAATATGCGCCTGGCTGCCTGGATAACCCTGTTGCAAACAGGTTTGTACGCTTTCCTGTTCACCATTCTGCAGTTACAGGATTATGCGCTGCTGGCCGGGAGCATCGGGCTGTTTGTGATACTGGCGATCATTATGCGTGCCTCTCAGCAGATCCGGTGGTACAACGAATAAGGATAACTTCTTCCAAACCAGGTTTTCAACAGGATTTATTTTCATAATAATAATGATCATATTATTTTATTTCCTATGTTAGAAACCAATTAATGTTGATTAATCCATCACAAATAAAATCATCAACATTCTGTATTACGAGATGGTCAACCACATCAAATTAATCAAATACAACAAATATGAATGTAACCAGATTAATTTCACGAGTTGTCTTGATGACGACCTTATTGATTCCTTTGTTAATACAATCTCAGCCGGTTATTATCGGGGCCGAAAGTAATTCCGGCCAAATCGGCAAATTTGAGAAACTCGAGATAACCGTACAGATGGAGGCTCAATACGAAAACCCTTACAATTACTCGGAAATCAATCTGAAGGCGATTTTTACCTCCCCAAGTGGTTATATCGATACCGTTGATGGTTTTTATATCCAGGAATATGAAATCACTGATTCTATTAATGGCTTAATTGATTTGACAGGCCCTCCGAAATGGATGATCCGCTATTCCCCTGATGAACCGGGAACCTGGAACTATTCAATATATTGTGTTGATATAAATGGGGTTAGTAACACCTTGTCACAGGAATTTTCATGCTTTGAATCGAATTTAAAAGGATTCATAAGAAAAAGTAATAACGGATATCTTAAATATGATTCCGGCGATCCCTGTTTCCCGATAGGAGAAAATATGGGTTGGTGTTTATCTAATTTTATTCTGGATTATCGTAACTGGCTGGATAGCCTTTCCTTTTATGGCGGAAACTTCGTCAGGGTATGGATGGCCAGCTGGGCATTCGGTATCGAATGGAACAACACCGGCCTGGGCAATTATTCAAACAGGCAGAATCATGCCTTTTATCTCGATTATTTAGTGAATTGCGCACAGGAGAGATCCGTTAATATTGAACTCTGTTTTGGTAATCATGGAGAGCTGGTTACACAGGTTTTCAGCCCTGAATGGCAGGACAATCCTTATAATGCCGCTAATGGCGGACCCTGTATTTATCCCTGGGATTTTTTCACAAATTCGATTGCACAGGATTTTTATAAGAACAGAATTAGATACATCCTGGCAAGATGGGGCTACTCAAAAAACATATTCGCATGGGAGTTCTTCAATGAAATTGATCTGATGGACGGTTATAACGAGCATAAGGCAGATGTCAGAAACTGGACGGATGAGATGGCGGTTTTTACCCGGCAGAATGATGTTAACAAACATCTGATTTCAACCAGTTTTTGTTGCGACAGGTGTGATCCTGAAACATGGGACCTTGAATCAATTGATTATACGCAGAATCATTATTATGATACGCTACCCGATAATGAATCAGTGCTTAATCAACGGATAAGTGCTTACATCGACCAATTTCAGAAACCTGTAAAGATTGGAGAATACGGCATTTATGGCGATATGCAGGAAAATCTCTATAAAGATCCTGAGGGTATCAATATTCATAATGTGATTTGGAGCAATGCTTTTTCCGGCGCCTTCGGAACCGCTATGCCCTGGAGCTGGGACTATTACATTCACCCTCAACATTTATACAGATATTTTAAACCGTTAAATGAGTTTATCTCTCCGATCAACCTGAACACTCAGGAATTCGAACCTGTCAGTTTCGATTGTGCTTCCGATGAGTCATCATCATATACATTCACACCCTTATACTGGCCATGGGAGAAGCCACCGGAAAATTTGTTTCTTGTCAGTAATCAGGGAAAACTAATTCCGGAAACTACCGAACTGAGTGTTTACCTCTTTGGAGCCCTGTATAATACTGAATTAAGAAATCCTCCCACTTTTCTTGTCAATTATCCTGAAGAGGGGACATTTATGGTAAAAACCGGCCCTAATTCCGGCGAATCCCCAACCATTGAAATATGGCTTGACGGAGTCATCAAATTGAATATGGCTGGTGTGACCAATACGGAATATTCAATCACCGTGCCATCAGGGAATCATACCATTCAATTGGACAACCAGGGAACCGATTGGATTGAGATCTCAAGTTATTCCCTTGATCATTATATCCCGGTCATAAAGAGCAATGCACTTGTGGGGACTGATATTGCTTTTGGATGGGTCCATAATCGCAAATACAATTGGAAATATGTATTCGATAATGGGATCCCCGATGCGGCAGAAAATTGCAAAATCTATATTACGGGACTAAATGAAGGGGTTTACCAGGCAGAATTCTATGACTGCATCCAAAATGAAATAGTTGGCACAACCACCGGATATTGCTTCAATCAAACCATGTGGCTTGATTGTCCGGATATTTCCTGGGATTATGCTTACCGGATTGATTACTTGTCTCCGCTCAACTTGTCTGAAACTGAGCCGGTTAGTCCTGTGGTATATCCAAATCCGGCTAATAATACGCTTTATGTTAATAATAAAATAAATGCCCTTGATTTTCAAATATTTAATCTGGATGGGAGATTATTATCATCTGGCCCGCTGGATAATAACCCGATTGATCTTAGCATGTTAAGAAGCGGATTATACATCTTAATTCTTGCTTCGGAAAAAGGGCAGGTGGTAACTAAAGTATGTAAAATAGAATAATGACCTGGTCCGATACGGATGACTGGCATTTCTGGGAAATTCGGACATCTGGAAAATTAATCGGTCAAAAGTGATACGTGAATTTATTAAATGTGAATGCAGCCTATTGCTTCACTATTATTACCGTCCCGACTTTCACTTTTTCACCGGGACCGTCAAGCCTGTCCGAGATCTTGTAAACATACCCGTCGCCCGATGAATAAAGATCGCCGGGTCGTCTGATCGGGAATTCGCCAGATTTAAAACCTTTCTTCCGATTGTTTGTTTATTATCCAAACAAGCAATTAAATAATGGATACCAAAAAAATCGAATTGATCATGCAGCCGCCCGAACCGCACTGGGTGGGCGACGGGTTCCGGGTGCACAATTTTGTTCCGGGCCGTTACCGTCTCAGCATGGAGCGGATGAATCCTTTCATCCTGCTCGACTATCACTCAAAATACCACTACCCTCCGACCGATAAGCCGAAAGGGGTTGGCGTCCATCCCCACAGGGGTTTTGAAACGGTGACGATCGCCTACAAAGGACGTGTGGCGCATCACGACAGCAGCGGCGGAGGCGGCATCATCGGTGAAGGCGATGTGCAGTGGATGACGGCCGCATCCGGCATCCTGCACAAAGAATACCATGAAAAAGAGTGGAGCCGGAAAGGAGGCGATTTCCACCTGGTCCAGCTCTGGGTGAACCTGCCGGCGAAAGACAAGATGTCGGAGCCGAAATATCAGCCCATCACCCGTGAGAGCATGGGCAAGGTGGAGCTGCCCGACCAGGCCGGCACTATCGAGGTCATTGCCGGATCATACCGTGGAAACGGCGGACCGGCCACCACCTTCTCCCCGATCCACCTGATCAACGCCAGGCTGAACGAGGGCGGCAAAGCCGGTTTTGAGTTTCCATCATCGTACAACACCGCATTAGTGGTGATTGAGGGAAACATCCTCATCAATGAAGCGGAAAAAGTCCCTTCCGACCATTTTGTACTGTTTGAGAACCAAGGGGATGAATTCACCGTAAAGGCTCTGGAAGACAGCATTGTACTGATCATGAGCGGCGAGCCGTTTCACGAACCCATCGCGGCCCACGGCCCGTTTGTGATGAACACCCCGGATGAGATCAAGCAGGCATACAACGACTATTACAGCGGGAAGTTCGGAGAGCTTTCGGATTAGCACAATCCGAAAGCTGATCCGAATTAATCACGGCTTAAGGTATAACCCCTGAAATTTCCATAGATCCCGCCGGAGGTACCTCCGGCATTTTCCCTTCGCCAGCCTTCCACCTTAACCTTATTTTCGCCGATGATTATTTTATCGAGGTACATATCCCATGCCCCGACGACAAAATCAATGGAATTCTGATCATGGATGAAGATGGTGATGTGATTATCCGATCCGGAGTTATGGTTATACGGGGCCCATGCCATAGAATCTATTTTGGCCTGCCCGTTCTCCGAATAGCGGTGGATCATGTAGCCGCAGTTGTAACCCGGATTTTCTGAAGCATCAGGATCGGTGAATTCCAGGGTCCCGTAATTGAAATAGGAGGTATCGTATGTAACGACGCTCTGACTGCCGCTTAAAAAGTCTTCCTTATAGGTTAATGTATCAACATGCCATGGGCTGCCCTCTACGAAGATCCGGGTAACTTTCTCCGTTTCCGTTTCGGGATCGATAATGTCGTTGATCTTGTCGCAAGAACTGAAGATAAAGACAGCGCTGATGATCAGAAAAAAAATAAAAGCCGGTGAGTTCTTTTTCATAGTTAACAAAGTATATTTTTAAAACGGCCGCAAAAGTATCGATACGCCGGCATACGAGTCAAGTAAACATATCCGGAATATTGTTAAGAAGATGTTAAAGTTTGAGGCCAGGCCTGCCTGAGTGTAGCCGGATCTTCAACCCGGAAGATTCTGCCCGGATCAACATGAAATACCATCCCCCAAAAAAAATCTTCCCAAATTCAACATTCTACACTCAACATTCAAAATTAATTATTACCTTTGCGCCCTCAAAAAACCTGAATACTATCTTCCCCGATAGCTCAGCTGGTTAGAGCGAATGACTGTTAATCATTAGGTCCCTGGTTCGAGTCCAGGTCGGGGAGCCAAACCGGAAAGACCCTACCAACGTGGGGTCTTTTTTATTTGTATCCTATGGAGCTGAACGAAAAATTCTTTACGTACGTCCTGAAAAGTCTTTCATCAGGTAAAACCTATATTGGTCAAACATGTGATCTTGAAAGTCGAGTTAAGGCGCATAATGAAGGAATGAGCCCATATACAAAAGGCAGAGGGCCCTGGAAGCTAATTTACTTCGAAGAATTTCCGAGCAGGGCAATGGCCATGGAACGGGAAAGGTATTTTAAAACGGGAAAAGGCAGGGAGTTACTAAGGAAAAAACTTTCCGCCGGTCTGAGAGACTGATCCGACCAGGCGGATCCAGGTCGGGGAGCCGAAGTCGACTAAGTCCCGTTTTAATCAGGGATCTGTTTTTTTACCCCTTTCGTAAGCCCTGATAGACAAGGATTAGCTCATCTTTGCAAGCTTCAAAATATTTTTAGATACTTGGATTTCTGAAAAGAGAGAAATATCCGGTTTTTCTGCTGGTTTTTCATTTAACTGACTGAAGAAAAACGTTTTGGCTGTAGTTCGAGGCCAAGGAGGAGTGGGATTTAGATACTTTTTTCTGTAAGAAAGGAATTATAGGAAGTATTGAAACAATTTGTAGATTAACATTGTATAATATAATCTAAAGTTTTTAAGAAACAATTCTAATAACTACTATACAATGTGGTGGAAATATATCATATGTTTTGTATCTGGTATTATTGCAACTTTATTGTTCCAATATTTTAAGAAGAGGATTACAGATAATGAAAATATTGAAAGTGAGACTGAAACAGATAAGATTGCATTGTTAAAAGATTTACTTTTTCAATATGACAACCTATTACATAATAGAGTTAATAGTTGGCTATTAGCAGAAAGTATATTTTTCTTAGCAGTAGTAGCAGTTTGGAATGAAAAAGAATTAATCTTAATTATTAGCATTCTTGGGATTATTAATACGATATTGTTTGGCTTCACCAGTGCCAAACTGTATTTACGTGTTTCATGGTTAATCAAAAAATACCAAAAAAGTGTTACACTCTATCAAGATTACCTGGACATGAAAGGACTTGTGCTTAAAAAACGAAATATTCTTCTCAACTTCATTAAAAAACCGCTATCCAATCGTCAATGGAAAATATTTGACACTGGATGGTTGTATAGTATCGGATTAACACTTATCTTTCTATCTGGATGGATAGTTATCCTTATCCTTAAATTTTATTAGTAGATCGAAGCTAATCAAAGCATAAAATTGAGGTTTCCTTGGAATCCGTTTGTTTATAGTTAAATTATTTAAATGCTTTCCTAAGCAAAGCAATAATTTAACGTTTGCCCGCCGGAACGAAGCCGCTAAGCCATTTTAATCAGAAAGTTTTATGAAGATACGGGGAGGGGGTGGAAGTGGCTTAGCTGGTTGCTCCCTAATAATTGGCTGAGAAAAGATTAGTTTATATCCTTTAAATTGTTTGGTATACCTCTTTCACTGTATGGAGAATTTAATTGAATCATGGTACAATTAGTTATTTTCTTCCACCTTATCTCTGTTAATAATGATAGATTTATCAAAACCGATTTATTTAAATCCTTATCTTGTTGAGATTCTGTAAGTTCATTCCTTAATTCTGCATTTTTATATAAATTAATCACTGAACAATACAGTTTGATATCCTCGTCAACCAAGGATAAAGAATATTTTACTATCTGCTCTTCGTCCAATTCTTTATAAATAATATTTGGTAGCTCTTCTTTTCTTAGAATGAAAAATGATTCACCTACAAGCAAATAATTACATTCCTGGAAATCAATTATTTGAATTCCTCTATAATCAAATGTATTTAGATTTAAACTCTCATTTGGATATTGCTCTTTTAAATATTGTAAGTTGTTTCCAAAACTAATAATAAGCCACTCGGCATCATTTATTGTAAGTTTATCAATACCACTATATATATCTTCAGGATTCAATAAATACCTTACTCTTTTTGTATAAAAGAAAGTTTCCGATAAACCTTGCTTAAATTTATTGGCAATATGGCTGGCTATAAATGAATCAAAATTCATGTGATGAATATCCGTATTATCGGAAAATGCACTTTTCTCAATTACAGCTCTTTCTCCATGAATAAACCAATTATTATAGTCTGCGTCAATAATTACCTTATTATTGATTATTTCATATTCCTTGATCGATTTCTTGATAATAGTTGTAGATGATTCTTCTAATTGCTTTATTTTAGAAGCTGAAACCTCTTGTTCAATTTCTGTTTTTTCAAATGCTTTTTCCAGTTGCTCTTTATATTGAAGAATTAACTCTATTGGATCTGGTATCATATTTTCTCTTATCCACTCTTTATTAATGAAGCTCAGTTTTACTTTAAGCAATAATTCATCATCTCGCAATATTTCATTGACAAGTGATGCGAAAAAATCAAGATTTGAAATTAATTTATTCTTTTCCCCTTGCTCATCAGGAGTAGCCGGTAATTCCAATGGTTTCATAGTCACTAAGTAAGGCTGAATTGAATACTGTCGTAGAAAAAGCAATGCAGTGTATTTTGTTATCCAGTACTTGATGATTCCATCTGAGTGTAGACCATCTAAATTCGGGAAGTAATATTTATTCGATATCCATGTGTATTTTGTTTCAAATGGGTCTCTAAATTGTATGAACATTCTAAATACCTCTCCCATTGTTTGTGGGAGCAATTCATACCTTGGAGGAATGCTCGTAGTGTATTTAAATGCTCTTCCAATGAGATCGTATCGCTTTTCATATAATAATAATCCACCCAAAGCATAATGAAATTCTAAGAATCTTTCTCTTTCCTCTTCTCTTGATATTATCTCCTTCTCATTTATCACTTTGAAAGGTCTATACGAATGTTTTGGAGCAATATGCTGTAGTTGAAAAGAGATAAACTGATGTGCATTCCTCCAGTAATGCATAATCATATCATCTTTTTCAAAGCTTAATGCCAACAAAAGATTCCTCCATATCCAAGAATAAGTTTGTTCTGAAATTTTACTATCTCTTAACTCTCCCAAAAGCCAAGCTGCACCGATAGTTCTGTTTTCAAGGAATATTAATTTTCTACTATTTATTGCACCCAGTTCCTCGATTGACTTATAAATAACTTCATAGTAACTGAAAGGATATTCGACAGACTTCCCTTCATTCATTTCTCTTATTCTTTTAAAAGCTGAATACAAAAATTCCGAAACAGTTTTAGCAATAGTTTCATTTTGTTGCTTAATTGAATAGTACAACAAGTCTGATATAGCTTTAAAAAATATCTGATTTGTTGTGTAAACTGTTCTAAAATGTTTTTTTATTAAATATTGTATAAATCGGGTTGGAGTATAGTAAATTAAAATCTTATTTACGAAAAGAAAAAAGTAAATAATGAGTAAAATGGTGCTTATTAATAATATTAATATAGCTGAATGATCAATAAAATAAGTTAATCCTTTAACATTAATAAGAGAAGGCAGTTGCAAAATCCAAAAAAGAATTGAAAATAATGAAGCGCCTAAAGAGATAAGAAAGTACCTTCTTACTTTCTCCTTATTGAACAAATCCATTATTAAGATTGACGAATACTTTTCATCAAGACTTGAAACAACTTGAAACAAAATAGGGTATGCGATACCTAAAATAGCTACTATAAAAGATATACAAATGGTCACTGTATCCATAAAACATGACTTTTATATGTTCTCCCGTTTTGCTATAAAAACAAGATTTTTATATTACCTCTATCTAAATATATTATTTATTAAGCACTCAGTAATTTTGCTTCAAAGAGCCCTCCCCCTTTTCAGCAAATGGTTGATCTTCCAATAATTAACCTTAACACTCCTAAAAATTGCCATTGAATATCCTGAGCCATCCGGAATGATCTCCGCCTGGACAATGAAATTGTTCCGGTTAAGAAAAATGCTTCCTTTACATTTCCTCGTTAAATAAATATCCAGATCGGGTTTCTCCTTCAGAAAATTGATGGAATCAAGCTTAACACCTTCATAATCTGGATTATCCTTTTTGTGAGCTTCTTCCAGAATATATTCATCATCAATAAGATAAAATTCTCCGATGTCAACCATTACTTCAAAGTAGGTTTTGATTCCTTCTTCCCATTGATCATGGAACTGGTTAATATCCAACGCTATAAAATCATTCAATTCAAAAAAGCCAAAGCCATACCTCTTGTATTCTTCAGGAATACCTTCAAGAACATATGCCATCAGGCCGATAAAGATGTGGCTGGTGGGGTTCTGGTTATCAATTTTCATTTTCATCTCACTTCTGTTTAGGCAATAACCAATCCCATATTTTGTGCCTCGTGTCATTATTTATTCCACCAGCACGATAAGGATATGGAACGGTATATACATCTATTGAATTTTTATATTTTCCTTTATAAGCAGTAAAAATTTTATCCCCCTGTGCAAATGATTTTTCCTGAATCTTATGGAAACTGTCAAGACTGAACAGTTTCGTTACGCTTGCTGTTCCAATAGATGCAAAAATCAGACGTTCCGGATTGATGTATTTGATAAACAAATCAAATAATTTCAAAGAGTTATCCCAATCATCCTTCTTTAAGTCATTTATCTTAGTGCTTCGAAAGAAACAAAGGTTGGTATAGTTAATTTCATCTACAGACCTGATTTGTAGATAGTTTTCAAAAAACGGAAGTTGAGCTTTAATAAACTTGTATTCATCAGAATCAGATTTATTTTCCGGCATAAACTTTTGAGCTTCATAATTTTCACCAGCCTTATTGCTTCCACCCCAGTTCAATCCAAATACGACTTCTTTCCCTCTCTTAATGGAAGTTCCACAGATTGAGTAATATAATTTAAACTTTTTGACTGGTGAATTATCATATGCTTTCTCAGTTTCATCTTTAAGGTGATTAAAAAAAGCTTCGGGAGGTAATTTTAAATATTCCATAAGGATTGGATTAATACAGATTAATATTTTCTAAAATTAATCCATTTTTCAAATCAAGTGACACTTAGAACAAGCATATAATAAATCCCTACCCCACCCTTCCCCTTCTTCCCCAACACCATCATATCAGCTGAACCAAACTGACCGGAAGCACCCTCTTATTGAAGATTAGTTTTGTTGGGATTTTTCAAAGTGTTCCCTCATCAGCGAAAGAATAATAACCCTCACTGGTTATTATAATGTGATCAAGGACCTGAAGATCCAGAATCAAACCTGCTTCTTTATTTTTTCTCGTTAAGCGAATGTCCTGTTCGCTTGGCTGAAGGCTACCACTTGGGTGGTTGTGTGCCAGGATGATGCTGGAAGCATTGCTCTTTAATGCGATTTGGAATATAACCTTCGGATCAGCTACTGTCCCACTAAGACCTCCGGATGAGACCTTAGCCAAACCGAGCATGCGGTTTGCTCTGTTGAGACAGATGACAACAAACTCTTCAACGTGTTCAAGCCGGTCAGCCCCCATCCCCAACCCTTCCCCCACCCGGGGGAAGGGAGATAACAAAGCCGTTAATTACATGATTCCTATTCCCTCCACCGTATGGGGGAGGGTAAGGGAGAGGGCTGAAACCCACCCGGGTGAAGGGAGGAATCATATACTGCTGATAAAAAAGTCTTATTTTTAATCTCCAAAGCCCAACTGCTCTTTTATATCCATAGTGAAAAGCTTATGATGTACTATCTAAAAAGTTACTGTTATGGCAAAGTTGGGCGGTCGTGAAGATTATCCTTTCTATTTTGGAGCAGGACCTGAATTGTTAAGGATCGCAGGAGATCTAAGGAAATCCATGACTCCCGCAGAAAAGATTCTTTGGGAAAAATTAAGGAACAGACAGATCAAAGGGTTCCACCTCAGAAGGCAACACCCAATCAAGTACTTCATTGTCGATTTCTTCTGCTACGATGCTATGCTGGTGATTGAAGTTGATGGATCTGTCCATGATGATAAAAGCCGGATGGAGCGAGACCAGCAACGTACATTGATACTGAAAAGATTGGGTATTAAGGAAATTCGCTTTAAAAATGAAGAAGTAATTAACCATATAGATCAAGTCATTATTGGAATTGAAGCAGTTTTACCAAAATAGCAGACCCATAACTCCCTTTCCCCGGGTGGGGAAAGGGCCGGGGAAAGGGGCTGTTGATCCAGGTCGGGGAGCCAAACTGGACAGGAGGTCAAATTCGACCTCCTTCTTTTTTTTATACCCCTGGAAACCCCTGGTAATATTGAGTAAAACTTGGACGGGTATCGTGAACGGGGCGGATGCAACTCTTCATTTATCCAAAACGAACTTTTCGGCAAAGATGCATCCAAGTATCTTCTTTTTAGTCTTTCCATCAGCCTTCCTGTAGTACTCCACCAGGTTCTCAAGCATTGGTAATGTGTGCTTTACATTATTTCGGTACGGAGTCATTTCTGTTTGAAGTCCACTTAGGGTGTTTTTTAGTAAAGCCTGGTTCCGCATTTCTTTGACCGGATCATTCTATTGATTCTTTGTATTATGGGGTGGTCAATTAAAGCGGAAAATGCAAATATCCACTAGAAATACAATTCTTCAACTAATTAGTGGGAAATAATCATAATATTTTGATTTTTCCATAGAATTCTGTACTTTTGCAATAAATCAACAAGTATTGTATGAAACGAAAAATTAGTGACCAGCTCATTTTGTGGAAAGACAAAAGTGGCCGGATGCCGCTTATTGTAAATGGCGCAAGGCAAGTGGGAAAGACCTATATTCTAAAGGAATTTGCATCAAACCATTTCGACCAGTTTGTTTACATTAATTTAGAAACAAACAGCAAGGTAAATGCATATTTCGATGGCGATATCAATCCGGTTCAAATTGTGCAATTCCTTGAAACGGTCACCGAAATCAGGATAATTCCAGGTTCAACATTAATCATTCTCGACGAAATTCAGTCATGCCCCCGCGCACTGTTATCATTGAAAGCTTTTTGTGAAGAAGCACCACAATACCATGTTGTTGCAGCCGGAAGTTTGCTGGGAGTTGCTGTTAATCGTGATAAATTTTCATTTCCTGTAGGCAAGGTTGATGAGCTTTCAATGTTCCCGATGGATTTCGAGGAATTTCTCTGGGCAATGCAGCGCACCGCGTTAAGTCATGAAATCATCAGGCACTTTCAGCAAAAAAAGCCGCTCATCGCCCCGCTTCATGCCGAGGCACTGGAGTGGTATAAAAAATACCTCATCACAGGCGGAATGCCTGCTGCGGTAAAAGAGTTTATCGAAACATCCAGTTTCCTGACCGTCAAAGATGTTCAGGGCCGGATTTTAAACGAATACGTTGCGGATATGGCCAAATATGCCAATCCGTCAACAACGGTAAAAATCAGGGCATGTTATAATTCCATTCCGGCACAATTGGCAAAAGAGAATGTGAAGTTTCAATATAAAACGGTTCAGCGCGGCGGAACGGCAACCATTTTCGGCGAATCGATTGAATGGCTTGTTTATGCAGGTATCGCGCTTAAATGTCAAAAAACAGCACACGGTTTTATGCCTGTCTCAGCCTATGCCGATTTAAGCGATTTCAAACTCTATCTGAGTGACGCCGGCATGTTAACCATGCAATCGGGAATGGCGACCCAGACCATACTTTCAGCAATTGATGAAGACAACTTGTTTTTAGGAATGATTGGCGAAAATTATGTTGCTCAGGCGCTGGTTGGTAAAGGATTCCCGCTTTTTTACTGGAAAAACGAAAATACAGCTGAACTCGATTTTGTCGTTCAAATAGCCGGAGAAGTAATTCCGGTTGAGGTAAAAAAAGGAAAACGGACAAAATCCACGTCCCTCAATATGTTTGTAAAACAATACAACTGCAGGTATGCAATTCGTATTTCAGCAAAAAACTTTGGATTTGAGAATAAAATTATATCGGTGCCTTTATACGCCGTTTGGTGCATTCAACCCAATTTGCCATTAGTTTGAAATCCGGTAAGATCAAAATCCTATTAATTTATAGAAAGTAAATCGTCTTAACGGGCCGATCATCCTGGCCACCACCCGCCGGTTTAGTCTGACCCATTTAACCCACTAAGGATCAATTCACCTGAGGGGCCACTGACAGCCGGCCTTCGATGGTCAAATCGATCGGCTTTTCCACAAACTTCTGGACTTGCTACAAAAACATTATCTGAAAAACTTTTACTTAAAGAAACTATTGACCGGGATATCAGTGCAACTTTTGGCCGGAGAAGCATTTCGGCTTTGAAATTAAATCAGGAACTATTTAAAAACCCGGTAATTACCGTTGAGCAAGCTTCAGTAAAATGCAATTTAAGCTTCAAGGCTGCTAACGATCTAGTAGGATTATTTAATCAAAGACAGTATTTGAAAGAATTAACCGGTCAGTCCCGGAACCGGATATTCATGTTCGAACCATATCTCAAAATATTTGAAGACCATTAATTTCCGTGTATAAACAGGAGTGCTGGCTGCAACTTCGCGTAAATAGGGGAGCAGCAAAAAAGCCCGTCCCAAGTGCTTGGGAGAGCCATTTTTGATTTGAGGATTTGGAGATTTGAGGATTTGGAGATTTGAGGTGAATGGTGAGTGATGGGAAAATGCTCCCGCCAGGGAGAACAGTATGGCAGCAGGGATGTCAGTCACTGGAAAATGGACTCACGTGCAATACAGAGTTTCATTGAAACAACACAATGATGCAGGCACACGGAAAATTGGGAAGTCCTGACCAATGCCTGCTGGATTAGTCAGAACCATTTAATCCCTCTAAAATCAATTTACCTGAGGGGTTACAGGCAAGCGGCCTTCGATGGTTAAATCTATCGGCTTTTACATAGAGAATCAGAATGAGCAGGGAGTTGGCGATTATAACAACCCAAGATTTGGAAAACAACAACCCTTATCCTTCATCCTCCAAACCTTGAGATACCAATCCTAATAAATGCTGGCAAATCAATCCGTCCGGCTAA
Organism: Bacteroidales bacterium; assembly: GCA_017991835.1. Classification (GTDB taxonomy): domain Bacteria; phylum Bacteroidota; class Bacteroidia; order Bacteroidales; family JAGOPY01; genus JAGOPY01. The sequence continues at coordinate 75,907 of JAGOPY010000014.1, forward strand.
TGAAATTGACATATAAATATATTATATTTGTTTGTATCATTAATATGAAAGGAGTAAGAGATGCGTACAGCAAAATTGCTACTGCAAATAATATGTGTGATATTGTTCTTTATACATTTTGTTTGCTGTGATCATGCCGATACAACAGGGCCTGAACTTGTCAATGACTTTACGCCATGTGCTGGACCACCTTCAGGCCAGGTTACTACTCCACAAAGGAGTCGCGCTTTATTGGCCTATTCAACGAATGGTCTTGATTTTATTCGTCCAGCGAAATCTCATGACGGCCTTGTCATTGAGCGGGCAGGCGTTCCCGATGCCGTAGTGCTGCCAGGTGGAAGAATACTGATTTATTATATTGACGGGTGCAGAGAGCCTGATACGTCACAAAAGGAAAGAACCGGAATTACAGTGGCAATTTCAGATAGGATGGGAGAGCCAGGAAGCTGGGTACTTAAAGATGTGAGATTTCTTAATATCCCGCAGGAGTTTGGCCCCGGACTCGCTGATCCCAATGTTGTCCTGTTGCCCGATGGCAAACTCCGACTTTTCGTGTCGGGATTCCGTCCTGGTCCAGGAGGTTTAATAAGTAATGGCGCTTACTCTTTTATTTCCACGGATGGAGGTTTCACTTTTACCTTTGAAGGATTGCGATATAATGACATTCTTGATCCTGAGAACTACCGTTTTAATGATACAATCTGGCAGATCTTCACCGGCGGACCAAAAGGGCATGCTATCTCCATTGATGGCGGCAATACCTTCCAGAGCCTGGGATTTTTTAAGCCACCTCCATTCAATGGTGTGGTTCATGAAATAGCTGTAACCGAAAAACCAGGGGAATTTCGTGCATATGTTAGCGATACGATGGGAATAAAATCCTTCATTTCAGTTATGCCACCCTGGACGACCTGGACAGAAGAACCGGGGTACAGGTTGAGGTTAGACTCAACTACCGGATTGGAAAGCTGCGAAGTGGCAGTTCCTTCCGTGCTCAAATTGGGTCCGGCCAATTATCTGATGATCTACCTTACAGTTTTCCCGGGTTGTGGTTGTGAGGAAGATCCATATTGTCATTGACCTGGATTTTCAGAGGCTCCTGTTTATCTTCTTTGTTCAGCCCCTATCCCCAACCCTTCTCCGCCAACTGGCGGGAAGAGAGAGGAAAACGCAAAGTACCAGGAAATATTCTTACTTTTAAACTCTGATAGCCCAACCGCTCCTATACATCCATTGAGTGAAAAGCTTTTGATGTACTATCTAAAAAGTTACTGTTATGGCAAAGTTGGGCGGTCGTGAAGATTATCCTTTCTATTTTGGAGCAGGACCTGAATTGTTAAGGATCGCAGGAGATCTAAGGAAATCCATGACTCCCGCAGAAAAGATTCTTTGGGAAAAATTAAGGAACAGACAGATCAAAGGGTTCCACCTCAGAAGGCAACACCCAATCAAGTACTTCATTGTCGATTTCTTCTGCTACGATGCTATGCTGGTGATTGAAGTTGATGGATCTGTCCATGATGATAAAAGCCGGATGGAGCGAGACCAGCAACGTACATTGATACTGAAAAGATTGGGTATTAAGGAAATTCGCTTTAAAAATGAAGAAGTAATTAACCATATAGATCAAGTCATTATTGGAATTGAAGCAGTTTTATCAAAATAGCAGACCCATAACTCCCTTTCCCCGGGTGGGGAAAGGGCCGGGGAAAGGGGCTGTTGATCCAGGTCGGGGAGCAGCAAAAAAGCCCGTCCCGAATTCTCGGGAGGGCTTTTTTGATTTGACGATTTGACGATTTGACGATTTGATGATTTGGCGATTTGGTGATTTGGCGAAGTAATTTTTAAATTGGCAGATACGTAAAAAATCCAATTTTTTGATCTCAATTATGGTACGGCCAAATCGAAAAACCGGGACAACGCCAAACCGACCAATCGCAATATCGGTAAATTCCTGGACTAATTTGTGTGAAATTATCATATTATTTTGATTTTTTCATAGATTTCGGTACTTATTGCAATAAATCAACTCACGTTGTTTGAAACGAAGAATTAGTGAACAGCTCATTTTGTGGAAAGACAAAAGGGACCTGATGCCGCTTATTATTAATGGCGCAAGGCAGGTGTGGATTTAGCTGAGTATTTTCCGGTTCGGTATATGCTCTCATCTGTGCGGATCTTTCGATATTGATGATTAAATAGAATGACACAAGTCATGCAATTAGCATTAATTGCATGACTTGTGTCTTGCTATTTAGTATCTTTGCAAAAAACAAACCTATGATTATTGAAAGGACAATCCAAAAAAGCATCGTTGAAAGAATTTCCGAATCCGGCCATCCCCGGAAAGTAATCATCATTTATGGCGCCAGACAGGTTGGCAAAACAACCCTGGTTAAAGAGATCTTTGCCGGTTCAAATCTGAAAAAGGAATACTTTAACTGCGATTACCTCGATGTCCAGTCTGCTTTTTCCTATGAGAATGCAGGGAACCTCGGCAATATTGTCAAAAACCTCCAGCTAATCATCCTGGATGAAGCGCAAAGAATCAATAATATCGGAATGGTCCTGAAAATACTGCATGATGAGTTTCCAGAATTAAAAATTATTGCAACGGGATCATCCAGCTTTGAACTTTCGGAAAAGATCAGCGAGCCACTTACAGGCAGAAAACTCGTTTACCAGTTATATCCTTTCTCGTTCAGGGAATTGGAAGCTGTTTATTCAAAAATGGATGCACAACGATTGATCAGTAAAATCATGCGCTTCGGAACCTATCCTTCAGTAATCCTGGAAGATGACCGGCACGCTGCGGAAAACCTGAATGAAATCGCTTCAAGTTATTTGTTCAAGGACATTTTTACTTATCAATCGCTGAAAAAACCTGAGATCCTTCTTGACCTGCTGAAACTTCTCGCCTTCCAGGTTTCAGGTGAAGTTTCCTATACAGAACTGGCTCGTAAACTTAAAGTCGATCAAACTGTGATCCAACGATATATACAGCTTCTGGAAGATAGTTTCATTCTTTTCAGGCTCCAGGCCCTGAGAAAGAATCTCAGAACAGAAGTGGGAAAAACCCGTAAGGTTTATTTCTGGGATATCGGAATAAGAAATATCCTTATTCAGAATACCAACACCCTTGATTTCAGAGATGACCATGGCAAATTATGGGAAAATTTCTGTGTTTCCGAAAGGATGAAATATATAAACAGCAGCCCATCCGGGCAAATCCGGTCGTTTTTCTGGCGAACATACAATCAGAAAGAAATTGATTATATCGAAGAGATCCGGGGCAACTTCAGTGCGTTTGAATTCAAATGGTCACCAAAAATAGCCGGGAAACTGCCAGTGGATTTTTCGCAAGCCTACTCATGCACCGAAATTAGAAATGTGAATCCGGGAAACTTCTCAGAAGTCCTCTATGATATATAGTTACCAGCTCACTTCGGGGGCATGTAGGTTTTTTGACCGGCATTTCGACTGATCATTGGTCTTATGGCATTTTCGTACTTTTACCCCTGGTAATTTCGACCCATGAGCAGAGGATTTGTTAAGGAAGACGACCAGGAAGAGGTCCCGATGGTGCCTCCCAGGGCCTATTTGCCGCCGGGAGTCATTAACTATGTTACCCCGGCAGGTATGTATGAATTGCTGGCCGAGCAAAAAGCACTGCTGGATGAGATAAAAAACCTGGAAATCACCAGTGAAAAGGAGCGAAGAATTGCGGTGAACCATATCACGGCCAGACTGAATCTGCTCAACAACCGGATCAGTGAAGCCAGGATCATCGATCCGGACGATCAGCCGAAAGATGAAGTACGGTTCGGCGCTACGGTGACCCTCAAAATATCAGATACCCATGAGATACAAACCTTCCGGATCGTAGGGGTCGACGAGGCCGACATCTCCGGGGGAAAGATCTCTTTTATTTCTCCCCTGGCCCGGGTGCTGTCCAACAAAAAAACCGGCGACAAGGTCGTACTGAAACGTCCCAAAGGTGACCTTACATTTGAAATCATGAGTATAGACTACCGTTAAAAGCGCCTGAATGTCATAGTGGAAGTTTTATCTGTTCCGGCCCGGATAATTGTCGTGTATTACCTTGATCTTCAACCCTCACATTCAAACATTATCCGGATAATTCAGCGTCATTTGTGATTATTTCAGAATGAAAATCATTCTGATGCCATGAATAAAGTATCCATCTGTGTGATTTGCCCAGCAAGTACGTTCACTCCCAGTACCGTAGTGTCTGCATAGCCAAAGTTGGCGAAGAATGTGACATCATACGAACCCGGCATGGCTGTCCCGATCAGAAATTCTCCCGTAACCGGATCTATCATGGTGCCAGCCGTATCAGCCATGTTCGCGGCTTCCACATAATATGCGCCTGCCGGTGGCACTACAACACCGGCGATTCCTCCGACTGCAGCCTCCAGGTAACCCCTCACCACCGGTTTCAGCATATATTTTCCATTTCCGGTACGGTGCACCGACTTGCTGACATCAAAGTCAATCACCATATTATAAATTTTGCCTTCTTCCAGGATTTGAGGATCCAACTTGATCTTGTATCCTGAAGTTTGACCCGAGGGGGTTTGCATCTCGTATGACTGTCCATCAACAACCACATTGTTGTTTTCACCCAATACCAGCCGGATTTCAGTCAGCGTCCCGGGTGTCATTGCTGTATCTCCGACCAGCAGAAGACTGTTCCCATTGGTAAGCTCAAGTAGGTTCACAATACCCGGATCCTCAAGGGCCAGTTCGGTCCAGGTGCTGTCAATCCTGACTCTCATGGAGACAACCTCCACATTCACAGCATCGTAATTCGCCGGAGAATCCACCAGTTTCATAGAAACGACGGGATTGGATTTAGAATCATTTCCGGGATCATTTTCCTTTTTGCACGAGGCTACGGCCAGACCGGCCACTACGACAAGAACCAGCAACCTGGTGATGGTTCTCACCCTATTTTGTTTTTCGAATAACATATCTTTTCGTTTAAGTTATAGTTTTACTTGCAACGGAAGCTTACAATTTCCACTCCATTACCTTCCAAATTATTTTGTTAATCTTCCCATTTGTCCGAAATAACAATACATGTTTGATTTTCTGCTACTTAAATTGTTAAAAATATTTTTCAATAAATATTCTTCCCAATGAATGATTCATTTCTTCTCTCAATATGAAATCCCTGTTCTCATTTTGATAAAACAATGACGATCTACCGTTAAAAAAAAAACCGTCATTTTTACATTCAGTTTCTTGCATTATCCAGAAGATGAATTATATACAAAAGATTCTGGTTTGAAAAGATCGCTTTTCTATCCTGATTGTATGTTACTGGTTTGCCATTTGCTATTGTGATGAAAAACAACTTAAAAATTACATGCTATGAATAAATACATCAAAATTTTTGCATTGGTCATCATGATCCTCTTTGTGGCCTATTCATCCGTAGCCCAGGGCTGGAATAAGAACAGGAAAAGCGTTTATTCGACCGGAATAGGATATGGCCAGGGAATATTTATCCCGGTATACAATTATCCGGACCACGGTCCTTCTTCCTACGGTGTCTCGTTCAATATCTCAGGGGAATATAAGGCGCATCGCGTTCTGGGACTGGGCTGGCAAACAGGGATCAATGTTTTTACCAGGGGTTACTATTACAGTAAACCCGACGATGACTTTTATTACTATAACAAACCCGCCCTTGGTATCCCGGTCGGATTTAAAATGAATGTGCATATCCTGGAAGCTGCCAATGCACCCATCAAAAATTCCTTTGATGTTTATGCCGGTTTTAACGTCGGAGGCGGGCCCGCTTTTCATGGAGAACCCTACAGTGGAGTCCATGGATTTTTCTATGTAGGTCCTCAGGTTGGCTTCCGCTACTGGTTTGACAACCAACTGGGCATCTTCGGGGAATTTGGCTGGGGCGCTTCAGTTGTAAACCTCGGTATTTCATTCTGATTCCAGGAATTTTTTAAGGATGCATTAAAAACGTTAACTTTGACCTTATGGCTTGCGGAGAATTATGAAAAAAGGAAACAGATCATTTGAAAATAACAGTTTCGAAAGGATCGTAACGGTTTCACTGCTGCTGGCTTTTGTGCTGGTGCTGGTCACCGGTATCCTCTCCTTTGTTAAGCTGAACGGCATCATCTCTACGATTGATGATACGATCCGCCCAAACCGGTCGATCAACCTGATCAAAGACATTTATAACGACCTGATGCAGGCTGAGAACCATGTCAAATCCTACAATCTCACCAGTTCCCCGGAGGATCTCGACCGCTACAACGGATTGATCAATACTACCGCGGAAAAGGTGAAGAACCTGAAAGGCCTGGTCAAAACAGAAGAGGTTTTTGCCCCGTATGCCGATACGATGGAGGTGCTGACCGAAAAGAAATTCAACGGGCTGGATATGCTGGTGATCATAAAAGAAACCTACCCGGTGAAAGAGGCCATCCAGGATTTCATGTATGATTTTTCCGGTAAGATCTTGTCTCCCGGCATGGCTGATTCTGCAGATTCCAAAGCCTTTGAGCAAATGGCGGAAAAGATCAGGAAGACGACCAAGGAGGCGCTGGCCGCAGAATATACGCGTAACGAGCTGGAACAGGAATGGACAACCTACGACCGGGTGATCACCGATAAGCTGAGAGCTATGATCTCCGGCCTCGACCACCAGGCGGCAAAATATGTGAAAGAACATACCGACAGGGTTGAAAAAGAAGCCTCAAAGGTCCGGTTCATCATCCTGGTGTTCGGGATTGCATCAGCTATTTTGCTGATTTTAGCCGGGACCGTGATCTTTTTATACATCCGTAGAAATAATGAATACCGGAAAATCCTGAAAAAGGCGAGGGAGGATGCTGAAGCGCTGGCGCAGGCCCGCCAGCAGTTCCTGGCCAACATGAGCCATGAAATCCGGACGCCTATGAATATTATCTCCGGATACCTGGACCAGATCCTGAAAATGCCCCTGGAACCGGAGCTGAATGCCCAGCTCGGGATTGTCAGAAAATCGTCGGATTACCTGCTGGAGCTTCTGAATAACCTGCTCGACCTTTCCCGCATCCAGGCCGGGAAAATGGAACTGATCCATACGGAATTCAATCCTGCGGAAATCACACGCGAGATGCACCATTGGTTTTCGCGTGCAGCCGAAGAAAAGAACCTGAAATTCATGGCCGAAATCGACCCGAAAGTATCTTTGAAACTCGTCGGCGATCCGGTCAGGCTCCGGCAAATCCTGTTCAACCTGATCAGCAATGCCATCAAGTATACCGACAAGGGTTCGGTGACCCTGACGGTCAGGTCGGAGCCGTCAGATGCCGATACCTTCCGGGCTGTCTTTGAGGTGACAGACACCGGTGCCGGAATCGCACAGGATGAAATGGAGAGGATCTTTTCGGAATTCACCCGGGGGGCTGTGGCTCTCGGAAAATCGGAAGGTTCCGGCCTGGGGCTCAATATCACCTCCAAACTGGTCGAACTCATGGATGGAAAGCTCGAAGTGACCAGCACACCCGGAAAAGGATCGACCTTCAGGGTGGAAATCCCATTCGGGCTTGCCACCGGGAGCAGCGAACCGGCCCCTTCCGGCTATTTGCCTGATCCGGCCCGGCTGAAGGGTATGAATATCCTTGTAGCGGATGACGACACCTATAACCGGAGCCTTCTCCTCATGATCCTTGACAAATATCATTGCAGGGTCATCGAGTGCAGCAACGGGCAGGAAGCCATACAGGCAGCGCACGACAATGATCCCGACCTGGTTATCCTCGACATGCGCATGCCGGGGAAAAGTGGTCCGGATGCCGCCATTGAAATGAACCATATCTTTGCCGGCAGGGGGAAGACGGTGCCCATCATTGCACTGAGCGCCGCTATTACCGAAGAAGACCGGGAACGATTAAAACCAGCAGGGATCCATCACTGGATGGCCAAGCCATTTGAAGAGCAGCGGCTTATATCGGCCATTCTCGACCTGACACGCCCAAGCAGGGAGGTTTGCAGGGTTGACCTGGAGGCACTTAGAAAGAGCTGCGAGGGCAATGTCGCATTTTTTAAAGAGATGGTATATTTATTCCTGGAAAACACACAAACAGGCCTGAAAGAGATGGAGGAAAAAATCGATAACGGATCATGGGATGATGCTGCAGCCATAGCGCACCGGATCAGCGCCTCATGTCGTCACCTCAGGGCCGACAAGCTATACAGCCTTTTGAAAGAGGCCGAAGAACATTCTGTCGAAGGAAAAAAGAAGTTTTTAAAAGAAATTGTAAGCAAAGCAAAGGAGGAATTTGAACGGATACAAAAAAGCATCCTTTCAGAACCGGAATTTAAGACCCCATAAGATATGCAGAAAGAACATTTCAGGATTTTTGTCGTGGAGGATGATGAATGGTACAACCGGTTCCTGGTACACCACCTGAGCATGAACCCTGAATATGAGGTAAAAGGTTTTTCCAGCGGAACCGATCTGCTGAAAAGCCTGCACGAAACCCCGGATGTGATCACGCTGGATTACCGGCTTCCGGATATAAAAGGAAATGATTTACTTGGAAAGATCAAGCTTCACGATGAATCGACAGAAATTATCGTGATCTCGGGGCAGGAAGATGTGCAGACCGCTGTGGACATATTGAAAGAGGGCGCTTTCGATTACCTGGTAAAGAGTGAAAATATCCAGGCTCGTTTGCACAATACCATTCAGAAAATCAGGGATAACGCCGGGCTCAGAAAAAGAATCCAGGTTCTTGAGAAAGAGGTGGTCACCAGGTATGGTTTTGAGAAAGCGATCATCGGGAACAGCCCGGCCATGGCTAAAGTCCTGGAAATAATGCACAAAGGGGCGGAGAGCAATATTACCGTGACCATCACCGGGGAAACAGGTACGGGCAAAGAGGTAATCGCTAAAGCGATCCACTATAACTCTGCCCGAAAAAATAAGCCATTTGTGGCTGTGAACATGAGTGCCATTCCCGCAGAACTGTTTGAAAGCGAGTTTTTTGGCCATGAGAAAGGGGCTTTCACCGGCGCGGTGGCCCGTCGCAAAGGGAAATTTGAGGAAGCCGAGGGAGGGACAATTTTCCTGGATGAGATCACCGATACCGACATCAGCTTCCAGCCCAAGCTGCTGAGGGCCTTGCAGGAAAGAGAAATCATCCGAGTTGGAAGCAATGAACCGGTCAGATTCGACTGCCGGCTCATTGTTGCCAGCAATCGAAATCTGCAGCAGGAGGTAAAAAAAGGGACCTTGCGCCAGGACCTGTTTTACCGCATTTTCGGGCTCCCCATCGAACTCCCGCCGTTGCGCGAAAGGGGAAAGGATATCCTGTTGCTTTCAAAATATTTCATTGAAAACTTTTGCAAAGAGAACAACCTGCCGGTCAAGGAGATCTCTGCTGAGGCGTTCGACCGGCTCATGCAATATCCCTGGCCCGGAAATGTCAGGGAACTGCGATCGGTGATCGAACTGTCCGTCATTATGTCGTCGGGCTCTTCTATCAAAGCATCGGATATCCTTTTCAGCCAGGCCGATATTCTATATGAAATCATCGGGGAAGAAATGAGTATGAAACAATATAATAAGAGAATACTCGACTATTATCTCAATAAATATCAGCGGAACATGCCGGTCATCGCTTCGAAGCTGGGGATCAGCATGGCTACGATCTATCGCATGCTCAAGGATCAGTAGTCATCCGGATTTCTCAAATTGAGAAGAAATTGTTCAGAATGCGATAAGATTTTCTTTCCGAATTTTCCTTCCATATTGGTTATTAATTAGTTATGTTCTGATTTCTTTGTTGGCACGCTTATGGAGAGCACATCTTCCTGTTATCATAAAAATTATAAAACTCACTAAAATTCTGGAGGATAAAAACATGAACAATCAATTGAAAAACAGGACAATATCACTACCTCTGGCCATTCTGCTGATGGTGCTCATCGCTGCGGGGGGAATCATTGCTTTTACAGTTGAGAGAAACGATAAGAAACAGTTGCTTGCTGAAAAAGAAGGGATTATGAAGGCAAACGAGGAGAAGGTGCTGGCGGTATATAACAGGATAGAAAAGAACCTGGCCAGTATCCGGGAGAAAGAATCCATGATCAGCCAGGGATTTGCGGGACCGGAGTACAACAGCGACCTGGCCCCGGAAGATCAGATTCAAAATGAGATCAATTTCATTAAAAACCTGATCGATGAAAATAATAAGCTGATTGCGAGCCTGAATGACCAGATCGACGAAAAAGACTCCCGCATCTCGGGCTACCAGAAGAGCATCAAAGAATACCAGGCGAAGGTAACGGTTTACCAGCAGCAGCTTGACCAGCTCATTGCTGAAAAAGAGGTGTTGCGGAGAGATCTGGATTATACGATCCAGGCAAAGGATCAGCTCGCTACGCAGGTCAACCTGCTCGACAGCGCGGTTGACCGGCAGAACAGCATCATTGCCGGCCAGCAGCAGGAACTGACTGAAAAGGAAAAAGCGTTGCACACGGCCTATTACCGTATCGACACCTATAAAACATTGCGGGACCAGAATATTCTTGAAAAAGAAGGCGGATTTCTTGGAATTAACAGGGTTACGACACTCGCAGACCAGGTTGACAATAATCTCTTTTCCAGGATTGATACCCGTGAAGTTGTTCGGATACCGGTTGCAGCAAAGCAATGGGAGATTGTCACCGGGCAGGATCCCACCTCGTATGATGTGGTTTATGAAAGCAATAACAATATAGAATGGATTAACATCACAGACCCGGATAAATTCTGGGGCAAGACCAAGTACCTGGTTGTTGTCGTTCGTGAGAACAGCAGCGAACTGGCTTCAAACAGGTAACTCTATATATCGACCCGGGTGGCGGGGAGACCCGTCACCCGCTTTTTATATTCATTTATCTTTGCCGGCAGCAAAACTCTAAACCCTCTGCCGCAATGAAGAAAGTCCTCGGCCTCGGCAATGCCCTTGTCGACATCATGACCCAGCTCGACCACGACGATTACCTCAGCGCATTCGAACTGCCGAAAGGGAGCATGATCCTGGTGGATGCGCGCCGCTCTCACAAGATTTACGATGACACCATCCATTTGCAAAAAACCGTCCGCTCCGGAGGCTCAGCCGCCAATACTATTCACGGACTGGCCAACCTGGGGGTGGAGACGGGTTTTATCGGTAAGATCGGCCGGGATGAGATGGGAAAGGTGTTCCACGACGATATGATCACAGCGGGCATCAACACCCACCTCAGCCAGGACGACACGGCCACCGGCCGCGCCATCGCCCTGATCAGCCCGGATACTGAACGGACCTTTGCCACTTACCTCGGCGCTGCCGTTGAGCTCAACCGCAACGACCTCTCCCGGGAAACGTTCTCGCAATATGATTTCTTCCACATCGAAGGCTATATCGTCCAGAACCATTCGCTCCTGGAAAGCGCTCTGAAACTGGCCCGCGACTGCCGGATGACTATTTCGCTCGATCTGGCCAGCTACAACGTGGTGGCCGAAAACCGCGACTTCCTGGAAGAGATGATCCGTAAGTATGTCGATATCACCTTTGCCAACGAAGACGAGGCCCGATACCTGACCGGCCTCGAACCGGAAGAAGCGCTGGAAGTGCTGGCGGGGATGTGTGAGATAGCAGTGGTGAAGGTGGGGAGAGAGGGGTCGATAGTCGGCAGTCGGCAGTCGGCAGTCGGCAGCAGGCAGTCGGCAGTCGGCAGCAGGCAGATCAAAATTGGGGTTATACCGGTGAAAAGTGTCGACACCACCGGGGCGGGGGATCTGTATGCCTCCGGGTTCCTTTACGGACTGGCTAATGGGTACGACCTGGAAAAATGCGGACGGATCGGAGCGGTGGCGGCCGGAAAAGTGATCGAAATGATCGGGCCCAAGCTGAATGATCAGAAATGGCGGGAGGTCCGCGATTTTATCCGTTTCAATATTCTGTAATTCAATTTTTTACATATTTTGTTATAAGATTGAATAAATATGTAAATTGCGCCCTTTTTCTAACCAATAACTCACCTTATGAAAAACAAATTCACTCTGATCTTTGCATTATGCCTATGGTCGGTTGCCACCCTCGGAGGAGGCTACCAGGTACGCCTGCAGGGACACAAGCAAACGGGCTTCGGCCTGATCGGCACCCCTTTCGCCCGCGATGCGAGCTCCATCTTCTACAACCCCGGTTCGCTGGCGTTTTATGAAGGCAAGTTCAGTATATCGGCCGGCGCAAGCGGCATCTTCAGCAATGTACTGTTCCAGATGCAGGGAACGGATTACCAGGCACGGACCGACAACCCGACGGGCACGCCATTCTACGGCTATGTCTCCTACAAATTCAAAGACATGATCGCTATCGGCGTAGGGGTTTATACTCCTTTCGGCAGCACGACGAAGTGGGATGATAACTGGGCGGGCCGGTACCTGATCCGGGACATCAAGCTCAGCGCCATTTACATTCAGCCGACCATTGCATACAATTACAAAGACAAGTTCGGGATCGGCGCCGGGTTCGTGTATGCCACCGGCAGTGTGGAACTGAACAAGGCTCTCCCCTACAGCCCCGATTCAAAGGTCAATCTTTCGGGAAAAGCGGACAACTTCGGTTTCAATGCAGGTCTCTTTTTCAAACCCACCGAGAAGCTGAACATCGGAGTTGATTACCGCTCCGAAATCTCAATGGACCTCGAGGCCGGCGACGCCACTTTTACCGTACCGGTTGCCCTCCAGACCATGGTTCCCGACACCAATTATTTCGACGCCTCCCTGCCCTTGCCGGCCAACCTCGATTTCGGCATAGCTTACCAGGTCAACGACAAGCTGACCCTGGCGGCAGAGGTGAACTGGATCATGTGGAGCAGCTACGAATCACTAGATTTTACATTTGAAAATAATCCCGAACTGCTGAACTCCGAAAATCCGAGGGAATACAAAGACACCTGGATTCCCCGCATCGGAGGCGAATACAAGCTGAACGACATTTTCACCCTCCGCGCCGGGGCCTATTTCGATCCCTCCCCGGCCAGTGAGGAGTATTTTACTCCCGAAACGGTTACCCTCAATACCATCGCCTTCACTTTAGGCGCCTCCATTACACCGCTGAAAGGGCTTGATATTGATATTTCCTACCTCGAACTCCACGGGCTCGAAGCAGAAAAGAATTACAGCCCCGATAATTTTGCCGGAACCTACAAGACAGCCGCTTTCATTCCCGGCATCGGCCTCAGCTACCGTTTTTAACCTAAAATACTCACGAATATGAAAAAGATACATTTGCTTTATATCGTTCCGCTGGTATTGCTGGCAGCCTGCAAACCGAACATCGACGAATTTGCCCCTTCGAAAGGAAATGCTGATTTCAGCAGCTTTGTGGCCGTCGGGGATTCCTGGACCTCCGGGTTTGCCGATGGCTCACTCTACATATCCGGGCAGGAATTCTCCTTCCCGAACATTATGAACGGACAGTTTAAAAAAGCCGGGGGTGGCGATTTCCTCCAGCCTCTCATGCTTGATGAATACGGGATTGGCCTGGCAACAGGCATCCCGAAGCCAAAGCTCGAAATGGGATTTCATCCCGATTGCAAAGGAGCGGTCGGCCTGGTCCCGGCTTACGCCGATGTGGCCGTCAACATGGATAACCTGAACCCTCTGAATACGGGCCTCCACTACGACAACATCTCCACACCCGGGCTGAAGACGTTCTACATGGGCGTGGAAGGTATGAACCAGCTCAACCCGTATTACAGAAGGTTTGCTTCAGAAGGGGCGGCAACGATGAATGCCGAGATCGCTCTGGCAGCCCCCACCTTCTTCTCGCTCTGGCTGGGCAGCTACGATGCTTTGGCCTACGCGATCGCAGGTGGCGCCGACCCGATGAACCCGGTAACGACAAAAGAGGTGTTCGCAGGATCATTGCAACAGACCCTGGCCGCCATGACGGCAACCGGTGCCAAAGGCGTGATGGCCAACATCCCCGATGTGACCGATTTTCCGTTCTTCCACACCATACCCTACAATGCCCTTCCGCTCGACCAGGCCAGCGCCGACGCGCTGAATGCCGGATACGCACCGGTGAATGCAATCATCAAGAGCCTGGGAAGGACCGATACGATCCATTTCAAGTCGGGTGCAAATGCGGTAATTATTGCCGATGCTACCTTGCCCTGGGGATTCCGCCAGGTCAAACCGACGGAATTCCTGTTGCTGAGCCTGCCGCAGGATTCGCTCAAATGCGCCGGATGGGGAAGCCAGAAGCCCATCCCCGGCCAGTATGTGCTGGATGAAGCCGAGATCGCCATCACGAAAAATGCCGTCGACGAATACAATTCGCAGATCAACCTGCTTATTAAAGATCTTCCGGATGTTGCGCTGGTGAATATGTATACGATCATGAAAGAGATCACCGAAACCGGGCTGGTCTTCAACCATGTGAATATCAATGCCGGATTTGTCACCGGCAATTTCTATTCCACCGACGGTCTGAATCCCACGCCCATGGGAAGCGCCGTGATCGCCCACTATTTCATCAAAACGATCAACGAATCATTCCAGGCGAATATTCCACAGGTGATCGTAAGTGAGTACCCGGCGGTCAAGCTACCGTAATTAACTATCTTTGCTGAGGCTGTTTCAAAAGTCTATTATTTAACCACGAAGTTATACCGTTAATTTCCTAATATAAATTCAAAATTATTTTATTTTTGAATGGGAGTCGATCAGGATGATGCCGTACTTATATCCACAGTTGATATTTGGCACTCCAATTCGGCTCTC
>JAGOPY010000005.1 GCA_017991835.1 Bacteroidales bacterium
CCTTCCCCGATCCCGACATCACCGTCGTGACCGACGAAGACGACAACTGCGGAACACCCACCGTCACCTGGATCTCCGACGGGACCCCGGCGATGAACGGTTGTATTGAGACCACCGTCCGCACCTACCGCGTCACCGACGCCTGCGGCAACGACATCGACGTGTACCAGAACCTCAAACGGACCGTTGATACCGAATACCCGACCGCCTCCAATGCGGAAGATGTGGTGGTGGAATGCAATGGTACCTTCCCGGCACCGGATCCTGAAGTCATTACGGATGAAGATGATAATTGCAGTACGCCTGTAGTGGCTTATTACGGTGATGAACCTCCGCAAATGGTCGGATGTATGCAAATCGTCGTCAGGGTCTACTCTGTAACGGATGCCTGTGGCAACACGACTTATGTGACACAGAACCTGTTCAGAACTGTAGATACGGAGCCTCCGACACTTACCTGTCCGGGAGATATGACAGTACCTTGCCAGAGCAGCATTCCGGAGCCATTCACAACCTATTCCGAATTCACAACGGGTGGTGGAACAGCAACGGATAACTGCGGCATCGACCAGAGTTCATTCCAGTGGATCAGCGACGTACCTTCAGGTAGCACACTTATCCGTACATATCGCATAGTGGATAACTGCGAAAACCCCGCGACGTGTCAGCAGGTGTTCACAGTAACAGATCTCAATATGAATGTGTACGTTTACCTTGACGGCGCTGCCATCAATCCGAATGGAATCCAGACATACACTTTACCGATGCGAACCAGCCTGAATGTTCAGACCAGTATCGACAAGGTAAGGGTACTTCCCGGACAAACCTACCAGCACCCATTGTTCGGCAATGTGTATACTCCTGCCGGGCAACCATACAGTGGAGCTCCCTGGAATTACAATGGCAGTGAAGGCAGTGGATTCAACTCCGGTGGCAACCCGAATCCGGGCAATGCCGGCTATGCCGCTACGGTGGTCGACTGGATCCTGGTATCTCTCAGAACAGCACCAAATGCAGCTCCGACTTGCATGAAAGCAGCTCTGTTACATAATGACGGTCATATTGAGTTTGTTGACGGTGGATTTGACTGCTGTGATCTGAACTTCAACATGCCGTATTATGTGGTGATCGAGCATCGTAATCACCTGATTATTATGTCAAAGACAGCTTTACCAATCGTGAACGGCACCATTACCTATGATTTCCGTTATAACCAGGGTTATGGCAATGGCCAAAAGATGATCCTACCGGGCATATATGCCATGTATGCGGGTAACGGAGATCAAACGCTTGAAGTATTCTCTGATACGGATATCAATTTTGACGACAATATCTTCTGGGGAGGCCAGAACGGTATTACCGGCCAGTACCGTAACGGGGACTTCAACCTGAACGGTGACTGTAACTACAATGACCGTACGACATGGGAATTCAACAATGGGAAATTTACGATCGTACCAAGATAATCTTCAGACAATGCAAAGAAATGTTATCTTTATCGCAAATTTGCCAGGATTAATAAGTTATAATCTTTACTAACGATCATGATAAATTTTAAACATATGAAAAGTTGCACTACAGTAAAAAAACTAACACGGAAGATCATTCAACCCTTGATTATTCTGGCGCTTTTTACCGGCAATAGTATGATGGCTCAACCGGATCTTCCGGTTGTGATTCTTCGTTTTGCCAATCCGCAGTACATTTGCCCGACACAGACTTATTGTGTGGATGTCGAATTTAAATGTAATGTACCGGATCAATGGGTATACGGCGTTAACATCCGTTTCCTTTACGACGACAGCGAACTGGAGTATTTGGGAATCAGTGATATCCAGACCGGTTATATTACACTGGAACCGCCGCAAATCATTACAGGACCGGCCAATAGCGGCGATCCTTTCGGTTTTGCCGGCCCGGTTGAATGGTTTAACGGTCAGCTTCAGTTAGTGGATTATAACGTTCCCGTTTACCTGACGTCCGACTGGATCAAGATGTTCAAAATCTGCTTTCATGTAGATAATCCTAATTCTTTAAATATCAAAAACTTCTGCCCAAGCATTGTCTGGGACCTCAAACAACCGAATCGTGCTCCATTGGAGGATGGCGATGGCTTCTTCCCGGGCGATGATGGGGTTGTTGTAACAGTAGTTGATAATTCAGGGCTTCAGGACTCCTCTCCTACTTTTGAGAGTGTTGAACAATTCAACTGGCAATATTCAAATGATGAGAATTCCTGGGGATTTCCGGTTAGCCAGATTTGTGTTACCACCATCTGCGGATATATAATTCCATTATCTGACTGGTCATTATATCTAGCTATTGGTTTAATGGTCATTCTTAGCTTATTCATTTACCGTAGAAGAATCTCCGGATAAATCCCTTTATTGGATATTATCCTGATCCTAAATTAGTTAATCTGTGCAAAGCTGGACAAATGGACAGACTTGCACAGATTAACATTTTTTGGTGAATAACTGGTCATCACTTGATAATTTCCTTGTTTTATCTACCCGTACTTTTACGATCACATAATTCCCTGATAATAATTTCGGGGGCCTTACGTTGATAATTCAGTTTAAACTATTTGATATGAATGAATTTCTTTTGCTCCAGGTAACTACGGCCAATGACCTGATCGCCGGCCAGGCTAATCCTTCGGAAATTTCCCTGTCAGTTTATGACCTGGCCCTGAAAGGGGGATGGATTATGGCAATACTGGCTGTTTTATCAATCATCGCCGTCTATATTTTTATCGAAAGGTTCCTCTCTATTAAAAAAGCCAGCCTGGATGACAAGCATTTCATGAACAATATCAGGGATTTCATTCATAACGGACGACTGGATTCGGCGCTTGCATTATGCAGGAACAACGAAAGCCCTATAGCCAGGATGATAGAAAAAGGCCTGGTCAGGATTGGCAGGCCTTTAAGCGATATTAATATAGCAATTGAAAATGTTGGCAAACTGGAAGTGGCACGGATGGAAAAAAATATTGCCGCTTTGGCGACAATAGCCGGGGCAGCCCCAATGCTCGGTTTTCTTGGAACAGTTATTGGGATGGTGATTGCATTCTACGATATGTCAATGGCAGGGAACAACATCGATATCGCACTTCTTTCCAATGGAATATACCAGGCCATGATCACAACCGTCGGAGGCTTGATCGTCGGTATCCTGGCTTATGTTTTTTACAATATCCTTGTGGCCAGGATAGAAAAACTTGTTTTCATCCTGGAAATGAGGGCATCTGAATTTATGGACCTGCTGCATGAACCCGCCAAATAATTCTCCCTTCAATGCCAATACGAACGAGAAATAAGCTTAGCGCCACATTCAGCATGGCTTCCATGTCTGACCTGGTTTTTCTGTTGCTGATCTTTTTTATGATCACCTCCACGCTGGTGGCACCGAATGCTATAAAGCTTTTGTTGCCCAGCAGTAATAGCAAAACAATGGCCAAACAAACCGTTACAGTCTATATCAATGAGCAGCAGAGTTTTTTTGTGGAGGAAAACCAGGTGACGGAAGACCTTCTGAAATTACAGCTGGAACAGAGACTTGCAGATATTACGGAGGGTACTGTAGTTCTGAAAGCCGACAAAACAGTAGATGTTCAATATATTGTTACTGTTATCGATGCCGTTAATTCGATTAACCAGGAGAAAGGCACAAAACATAAGGTAATTCTGGCGACTATACCAAAATGATCAGCGAAAAGAAAAACCGGATCAAAGGGATCCTGGGCACAATCCTGGTTCATACGGTGGCATTGCTTTTACTTTTTTTGCTGGCCCTTCGTACCCCTCTTCCATTACCGGGAGAAGAAGGTGTTATAGTTAACCTGGGATATGATGAAACCGGACTGGGATTGGAACAAATGCCCAATCAATCTGCGGCTGAACCCGAGAAGGAACCTGACCAGATAACCGAAGAAGCGGAAACCGATTACCTTGTCCAGGATATTGAAGAAGCTCCGGCAATTGAAAAGAAGAAAAAAGACGAGCAAAAGAAAGAACCTGAGAAAGTAATCCAAAAACCTGTTGAAGAAGTAGTTAAACCGGTTCCTGATCCGGAACCCGAACCGGTTCCTGATCCGAAACCCGACCCCAGGGCTATGTATAAAGGCAAAGGGACGACAACGGCGCAGGGCGGACAGGAAGGGGTGGCAGGTGGTGAAGGCGACCAGGGTGATCCCTCCGGCACACCCGGTGCCAATATTTACAAAGGCAAGAGCGGCAACGGGACAGGGGACGGCAATGGTAGCGGCACAGGCACCGGGCCTGGCGATGGCTCGGGAACAGGCATTGTACCTTACCTGGGTGGCAGAGGTTCGTTGGTCCTGTATAAACCCACATACGACTCCAGGGAACAGGGAAGAGTTGTCGTATCTATTAAAGTCGACCGGAGTGGCAAGGTCATCAGCGCCACGGCAGGCGCAAAGGGGACCAATGTCTCAGACCAGTCATTGTGGCAATTGGCCCGCGATGCAGCACTCCGTTCCACCTTCGAAGCCGATCCGGATGCACCCGAATCCCAGATTGGGACCATTACATACAACTTCATCCGTCAGAACTAGCAATCATAGAAACAAAACGATGAATTACCGGCAGACGCTGGAATACCTATATGCACAATTACCGATGTTTCACCGGATCGGAGCATCAGCCTACAAGGCCGACCTGGGAAATACCCTTGAAATGTGCCGATTGCTTGAGCATCCCGAGAATGGTTTCCGTTCAGTCCATATTGCCGGCACAAACGGAAAAGGATCCACCTCTCACCTGATTGCTTCCGTATTGCAAAGCGCCGGTTATAAGACGGGACTTTATACATCCCCGCACCTGAAAGACTTCCGGGAAAGGATAAGGATAAACGGGAAAAAGATACCCAAAGGATATATAACCCGGTTTGTTGCCCGTACAAAAAAGATCTTCAGTGATTTGCAACCTTCATTCTTCGAATATACTGCCGTTATGGCCTTTGAGTATTTTAAGGATGAAAAAGTAGATATTGCTGTGATTGAAACCGGGATGGGCGGACGGCTGGATTCAACCAATGTGATTACCCCTTTGCTGAGTGTGATCACCAATATCAGCAAAGACCATATGGCTTACCTGGGAAATACCCTTCCCGCCATTGCCACGGAAAAGGCCGGAATAATCAAGCCAGGGGTTCCCGTTGTTGTTGGTGAGACCCAATTAGAAGTTTCACAGGTATTTACTGGAAGGTCGGAGCAATTAAAGGTACCTATATTTTTTGCCGATCAGGTTTACACCGTTGCCGCCCAGGAAAGAGACTCCATCTCAATTCTGCCGGTCTGTCGAGATGGAGTCTCACCATTTCGAGATGGAGTCTCAATTGAACACTTCCCGCTCAAAGGCAAATACCAGCAAAAAAACATCATTACAAGCTTCCAGGCAATTCAGATCCTGAAAGAAGCCGGATTCCACATCACCGCTGAAATGATCCGCCACGGCTTCCGCAATGTGATTAAACAGACAGGATTGCAGGGCCGATGGCAGATCATTTCCCGGAAACCCAAAACCATATGTGATGTTGGGCATAATGAAGCCGGCATTAAATATATCCTGGAGCAATTACAAACGGAGAAGTTCTCCAAATTGCACTGGGTTTTCGGCCTGGTAAACGATAAAGATTCCGGCAGTATCCTAGGCCTGTTGCCGGCATCTGCAGTCTATTATTTTTGCAAAGCAAATATCCCCAGGGGATTGGATGCAAATGAACTGAAACGACAAGCGAATAGCTTCGGACTCAACGGAGAAGCCTATCCATCTGTAAATGAGGCCTATGCGGATGCAAAGTCAGCGGCTGGTGCCGATGACCTGGTGTTTGTAGGGGGAAGTACTTTTGTGGTAGCGGAGGTCATTTAGATTTTAAAATCAGCCCCCGCTGATCAAATGCATAACCATCACATCATCGCCTTCTTTGATAAACACCTTGTCACGGTCGTCTTTTCTGACCAGCTGACCATTAACCTTCGTCACAAGCAATTTGAAGGTGAAATTCCTGATCCGGATCAGGTCGGCAACCGAGATGTTATCACCCGGAATAGTCTCTTTGTTATTATTTAAAATGATTTCCATTTTTTCATATTTCCTAATAAAATCTCCAGAACCTGGTTTGCTTCCATATGGGCTACAATGCCCACTCTTGGCGCCAACGGCGGAAATACATCCGATACCTCATTCTCCAGATCGCCGCAAATGTATAGATTATCATGTGCCCGCATTTTAATGATATCATTATCGCCCCACCCGGCAAGGCCAACGCCGCAAACCAGCTTTTTCCCCGGCATCATATCAAGCACCGTTTCAACGATCATCTGCTTCATCTCAGCCTTATCGAACGCCTCCACGATCACATCACAATCACCGAAAATAACAGGGATATTCTCTGCAGACAGATGCAGGTGATGTGTATCGATCTGAATACCTTCATCGATTCTGTTGATATTATCTGCCAGCGCAAATACCTTCGGCATCCCGACCTGTGATCTGAAAAAATACTGCCGGTTCAGGTTAGATGTTTCGACAACATCGAAGTCGGCCAGGATCAACTTCCCCACTCCTACCCTGGCCAGCGCTACGGCACAATTCGAGCCCAGGCCCCCACAACCGGCAATGCCAACGGTTTTTGTTTTTATCTGGTCACGGATATGTTGATCGGGCAAAAGCACAGCGCTGTTTAGTTCAAAGATTTAGGGTTCCAGTGTTCCAAAGTTCCAAATTTCCAAATTTCCAAATTTCCTGTGCCTGTCCTGATATAATTCTGACTTATGGCCGTTTCATTCACAAAAATAACGATTATTCTTTATTCGGATCAATTCATAATCTTTCCAAACAACCTGTTAATTATTTGGGAATGAAATGGTATAACCATAACACCGTTATGCAATCGCTTGCATATTGAAAATAAAGCATTTAATAGAAATCAGGATATAAAAATTCATAATTTTGCATTGCTAAAAAATTAACAACAAATCAATTTATATGGATACCGCAAGAATCGAACAGACGCAGAAGAAACTGAATGAATGGTCGTACAACTGGACGCCGCTCGATAAAGGTTACACCGACAAGATCCTTTACGTAAATGTCGGCTCGGGAGAAATTAAAGATAAAGCGGTTCCGCCACTGATGAAAGAAAAATTTATCGGTGGTAAGGGATACGGATTAAAGCTTCTCTGGGATGCCACCAAACCCGATACAAAGTGGGATGATCCTGACAACGAGATAAATATCTCATCCGGTCCTGTCGGCGGTATCACGCAGTACTCCGGTACTGGAAAATCTATTTGCGTATCTATTTCTCCGCAGACCGATATCCCGATCGACAGCAATGTCGGCGGTTTCTTTGGCCCCTACCTGAAGTTCTCCGGCTTCGATGCCATAGAGATCCAGGGTAAAGCAGAAAAAGATGTCATTGTTTTTATTGATGGCATCCGCCATAAAGTAACCATCAGCGAAATCAATGTCGACCATGTGGATTCACATTTACTGGCCGAATATCTCACCGAAATTTACGCAGATGATGAAAAGGATAAAAAGAACATAGCCGTTGTATCTTCAGGGGCTGCTGCCGACCATTCCCTCATCGGTATGCTGAATTTCAGCTTTTACGACAGCCGCCGTAAGCTTGTCCGCCTCAAACAGGCAGGACGTGGCGGGATCGGGACTGTTCTACGCAACAAAAAGATCAGGGCGATCGTAGCGAAAATTCCGGGTGTGAAAGGCAACCTGAACAATGTCGTTGACCTGGAAGCCATCATGGAGCGTGGAAAACGGTTCAATGCCGAAATGCGCGAACTTGATGACTCACAGGCAGAAATGAGGACAAAGGGAACGGCACATCTCACCAACATCATGAATGATTACGACCTGCTGCCCACCCATAATTACAAATACGGAAGTCATCCCGATGCCAACGCCATCCATTCGGAGGTCTGGAAAGCCCGCTTCACGCAAGGGATTCCCGACGGCTGCTGGATAGGATGCAACATGGCTTGTGCCAAAGGGGTCGATAATTACGAATTACGCACGGGCCCATACAAAGGCCAGAAGGTGATTGTTGATGGCCCCGAATATGAAAATGCCGGCGGACTGGGTTCCAACTGCGGTATCTTCAACCCCGATTATATCATTGAAGCCAATTTTTATTGTGATACTTACGGTATCTGTACTATCAGCTGGGGAACGATCATGGCGTTCGTGATGGAATGCTATGAAAACGGTATCCTCAATGAACAACGTACCGGAGGCCTGAAGCTGAATTTCGGCAATGCCGATTCGGCCATGGAATTGCTCCACCAGCTGGCCCGCGGCGAAGGAATGGGCATGATCGCCGGAATGGGGGTCAGAAAGATGAAACAGATGTTTATCGAAAACGGATGGGGCGATCCACAGTTTCTGCAGGATATCGGAATGGAAAACAAAGGGCTGGAATACTCTGAATATGTTTCCAAAGAATCGCTGGCGCAGCAGGGTGGTTTTGCCATGACCAACAAAGGGCCGCAGCACGACGAAGCCTGGCTGATATTCATGGATATGGTCAACAACCAGATCCCGACTTTTGAGAACAAAGCCGAAGCGCTGCACTATTTCCCGATGTTCCGCACCTGGTTCGGGCTGGTAGGCCTCTGCAAGCTGCCCTGGAACGATGTGGAGCCTTCCAATAATGCTGAAACCGATGAACCGGCAAAAGTGCCCGAGCACGTCGACAACTATGTGACGATCTATAAAGCCGTTACAGGAAAGCCATTCGACAAGCACGAACTGATCCGGATGTCGGAAAGGGTCTACAACTTCCAGCGCATCTTCAATATCAGGAGGGGTTACGGCATTCGAAAATTCGACGCACAGCCCTACCGCGCCGCCGGGCCTGTGACCAAAGAGGAATACGAATCGAGAGCCGATCGTTACGACAAACAACTCAGGGAAAAGCTCGGCGTCGATCCGGCCGGGATGCCTACCGAAGAGAAGATGAAGATACTCAGGAAATACCGGGAAGAACAGTACGAGAAACTGCTCGATGCCGTCTATTTTCGCCGGGGCTGGACGAAAAACGGCGTGCCAAAGATCGAGCACCTGCAAAAGCTTGGGATGGACCTGCCGGAACTGATCGAAATCGTAAAGGACAAGCAGGGAGAATAGTTCCCGGCTGTATTAGGTCCTGGAGTTTTGTCATACTGCAAAATCGGTCACTAAATCCATTGCCTTTTTTGACATGATAATCCATTATATTACATTTGCCAGTGATATGCACCTGTATGCATATCGATAATTTTAAGATATGGGAAGAGTAAAACCCAGCAAATTCGAGATATTTCTCAACTACAAACTGTGGCTGTCGTCGGTGACCGGGGAAGGGATCATTGAAGAGGACCGATACAAGCTGTTGCAGCTTATTAAAGAGAAAGGATCGTTGAAAGCAGCGGCTGATGAAATGAAGATCAGTTACCGGAAAGCCTGGGGCGATTTAAAGAAGGCAGAAGAACTCCTTGGATATGAGCTGGTAGTACGACAGCGGGGCGGAAAAGACGGCGGGCAGTCACAACTGACCGACAAAGCCATTAAACTGCTGGCGGCCTATCACGAGCTTCATGTTAAAATGGACGATGCCGTGGAGAATGCATATGAAGAATTCAGGAATAAGACGGGGAAGATATGAGAAAAAATATCATACTGGCATTGGTTTCCCTGTCATGCCTGTTTTCCTGCAACAATCAACCGAATCCGCCCCGAGATAAAAGCACAGGATTGTCTGGCGAGCTCATCATTTTCCACGCCGGCAGCCTGTCGTATCCTTTCCAGAAGATTGCCCGTGCTTTTGAAGCGGAGAATCCGGGTGTGCGCGTTTTGCTGGAAGCGGCCGGCAGTGTCGATTGCGCCCGGAAGATCACCGACCTGCGCAAACCGTGTGACCTGATGGCCTCTTCCGACTATCTCGTTATCCGGAAGTTTCTCATCCCGGAGCATACCGGCTGGTTCCTCCCTTTCGCCGGCAATGAGATCGTGCTGGCATACACAGCTAAGTCGGCTTACGGAGACTCCATCTCAGGCCAGAACTGGCCCGAAATCCTGATGAAAAGCGATGTGCATTACGGAAGGTCCGATCCCGATGCCGATCCCTGCGGATACCGCACGCTGATGGTCATGCAACTGGCAGGTGATTTTTACGGCCAACAAGACCTTACTGAGAGCCTTTCTTCAAAAGACAAAAAATACATCCGCCCGAAAGAGGTCGACCTGCTGGCCCTGCTGGAATTGAACGAGACAGATTATATCTTCATTTACAGGTCTGTGGCTGTGCAACATGGACTTAAATTCCTGACACTTCCCGATGAAATAAACCTGAAGGTGATCGAAAATGCTTCCTTATACAGAAAGGCCAGCGTGGAGATCAAAGGCACCAGCCCCGGCACAAAAATGATGATCAACGGGGAACCGATTTCATACGCGATTACCATGCTGAATGAATCGCCAAATCCCGGAGTGGCCAGGCAATTCCTTCATTTTATGCTGGACCCGGAAAAAGGGATGAAAATCCTGGAAGAAAGCGGACACAACTCCTTCCTCCCGGTCCCTTACAAGAACGAATTCAATTTACCCGGATTTCTTACTAAATATGCTATTTATCAGAAATGAAAAAGATGACGATTATTTCCATTATGATGATTTCAGCAATGATCTCAGAACCAGTTAAAAGCCAGACTCAGACCAACGATTTTTATGATGATGCGGAGACCTATGACCTTGCCGGGATTACGAAAATAATGCTTGACGGTGAGATTGGTAATCCGGGAACTGTTGAGATAACCGACTTTCCGCTGAGGTCGCTGATCATTAAAGAGGCCGTGTTGTCGGGCGATTCAAACCGCTTCACGGGCGCTTACCGGTACGATGGGTATTCGTTGTATGATATTCTCAATCTTGTCGTTCTGAAAAAGAAGAACGAAGCCGAATTTCCCCCGATCATCGATCTGTACGTGAAAGTCGAAAATCCAAAAGGGGAATCGGTTGTCTTTAGCTGGGGTGAGATCTACTATCCCGTTCACCGCCATGAGGTCATTATTGCGACGAAAGTCGCACGCATTATGCCGTCTAAGACGAAAGACCTATGGCCGCTGCCTACAGATATTAAAATTGTGGCGGGCCATGACCTGATCACCGGCAGGAATATTTCCAACCCTGTGAAGATTACGGTTTTATCGGCTAATGCAACCTATCCGATCCATAAAGATATGAGTCCGCTATTTTCTCCTGAGATTAAAATAATGTGCGATAGCAGGCAATTTGGTCAAATTGACCCCTCCATGGACCTTGGATTGAAACTGACGTACGAAACGATTTTTTACGGACGGGGAAGAGGGATACACAGTACAATGCCCTTTCATGGGATTCCGCTGAAAGATGTACTTAAAAAGTATTTTAAGATTACCGATGAAAACTTGAAAACCGGCTATTTTGTTGTGGCTTCTGTTGATGGATACCGCGTTGTTTTCACCTTCAGCGAGATCTTTAACCGGAACGACCAGGCTGAATTGCTTTTAATAGAAGATAAGGACAACCATGACGGCGGGGCATTCCGGTTGTTCCCGGCAGCCGATTTCTTTTCAGACAGGGCTGTGAAAGGGGTTTCGGAGATCTACCTTCTCAATTCGAACTTCTCTCCAAGATAGACCTTCCGGACCTGCTCGTCTTCGGCCAATTCTTCCGATGTGCCCGATTTAAGGACTTTACCTTCAAAAAGAAGATAGGAACGGTCGGTGATGGAGAGAGTTTCATGGACATTATGATCGGTGATCAGTACACCGATGTTTTTATCTTTAAGATGGGAGACGATATTCTGGATGTCTTCGACGGCGATAGGATCGACGCCGGCAAAGGGCTCATCCAGAAGGATAAATTTCGGGCTGACAGCCAGCGACCTGGCGATCTCCGTCCGCCTCCTCTCCCCTCCCGAAAGCTGGATACCAAGGCTTTTGCGAACAGTCTGAAGCCCAAATTCCTCCAGTAATGATTCCAGTTTGTCTTTTTGTTCTCCTTTGGTAAGCCTGGTAAATTCGAGCACCGCCCTGATATTGTCTTCCACGCTCAATTTTCTGAAAACGCTTGCTTCCTGCGCCAGGTAACCGATACCGCGCTGCGCCCGTTTGTACATCGGCTCCTCCGTTATCTCGTCTTCATCCAGAAAGACCTTACCGGAGAACGGTTTGATCAGCCCGACGATGATATAGAACGATGTCGTCTTCCCCGCCCCGTTAGGGCCCAGCAAGCCGACGATCTCACCCTGTTTAACTTCAACAGAGACATCATTGACAACAGTGCGTTGCCGGTATTTTTTAACGATTTTTTCGGTCCGTAGGATCATATCGGGCAAATTTACTGATTCTTTGAACGCATCAGAAGGTAAAATTAACGGAAATAAAGATCGCAAAGCGTTTGGCATCCGGCTTATCAAGGTGCGAAAGGCGCCAGATAGCATCTATCCGGCCAACTTTAAAGATATTCTCGATCCCTGTGCCGACTTCAAAATAAGGCTTCCTCAACTCGCCGCTGTTTGCCGGCAGAACGGAATATTGCAGGTTCTCCTTCGACATTGCGCCCCAGACGGCACGACCGTGAACCACTTCCCGCCATTTCAGCTTCCGCATGAGGGGAATTTTATTTAAAAACCAACCGTCGAAATGATGTATATAAAATAACGAAGCATACCGGTCACTGATAAACTCGTAATAATTCATCAGGTTTCCCGATTCGGTATAATAAAAGAAGGTCTCGTTGCCTTCATGGATCTTCAGGAACGGGTAAGGAAGCCGGCCCCAGGTTTTCCCGGCCTCAAGAATATATTTCGACCACCCGATGTTCGCCACGTTGAACCATTGCTTCAATTTAAACTGAAGCCGGTGATATTCCACATCACTTCCGGCAAAACCCGGAATGCCATAACTATAGATCAACTCGGCTACAGGATATTTCGTTCCGAGAGAGGTCCGTTCAAATTCACCGTACAGAAAACGCTCGCGATAGGCAAAACGTGTATATAACTGTATCTCGCCTGAAACCAGAGAATTATCCAGAACCTGCTTTCCAAATTTATTAATGATGAATTTTTCATCTCCCAGAGAATATACTTCACGACGGATAAAGCGGATGGCATTGGAAAATCCGGTAAACCATTCATGCTCATAGCTGGTCTTCAGTTCACTCACCATGGTCAACTTATCGGCAGGACTTCGCCTGAAGAACGACGCGAAGAAATTATCCTCGCTGAAGGCATTCGGATCCTGGCCCAATTGCTCCATATCATAGCGATAAGAAAGATTGACGCTGCGCCGGGGATTTTTACCGACCATATAGGTCATCCCGGCAGCGTATTTCCATTGCCGGTCTTTTGTGCCATATGCTGCATGACCTTCGAGCATCAGCTTGCGGCTGAATTTATTGCTGGTTCTGCCACCCGCCCTTAACCTTAATCCTTCTATGGAATTAAAGCTGACGAACTTGTACAAAGGCCCGATCTCGAAATTACCCGTAACGAGGTATCCGGTACCCAGCAGCAAAACAGCTTTCTCATAATATTTATACGCAGGGACATTTTTTACCGAATCGATCATTTCATAGATCTGCTCTTCGGTGTCGGTCAGGCTGTCAGGACGGTTAACAAGCCACCAGGAATCCTCTTTCCGGTAGGCATCCGGGTCGATCATGACATTGGCGGCAGAAGTATAAAATTCATCCTCTTTCGGATTGTCAAAGACATAATCGGAATAAATGGTCGACCGGTGGCCGAAAATTCCAAAGGTTTTGATCACATCACCCTTGAATGGGTTCAGGTCGACGAGCCTGTAATCGCGTGTCAGGATCCAGTAAGGTCCTGCCTGACCATACGACTGGGAGATATAAAAATCGTTGACCCAGTTGAAATTGGCGTCAGGCATCACCCGCATGTCAATTTGTTTAACGGCAAATGTCGTATCATGGATCCACAGGGTCCCGTAAAATGTCATCTCCTGTTTTCGCTTCGGTTCAAACCGGATCTGATAGCAAGTCTTTCCATCAACCATAACGGTATCTTCCAGGAAATATTCATAAGTAAACAATGCAAAACCAGCAACCGGGCTGACGAAATTCTTATCAAACACATTGATGTAATTGTCATATATGTTCATTCCCAGGAACAACCCTCCGAGGTACTGGGTAAAGCTCTGGTTCTCCACACCGGATATACGGCTTGCTTTGATAACTTCCCGGGTTGACCGGGGGGATTTCCTGAAATAATAATCGGAGACCGACTCTGAAATCAGCGATGGCAGGAAAATTTTCTGACCTATTTCACTGGTATCCAAGTGTTCAAAAACAAAATCAATCGGTTTGAAAATCCTCCTTTCCCTCAATTGCGGGTCGACATTATTTATATCGATCCGGATTTTATTGTATACCTGGCATTGGTAGGTTTCAATCCGGTCGGGATTGTTTTTCTCCTTGTTTTTAATGACCAGTTTCATGAGCAGTTCAACCCATCTTTCCTCGGGCCTGACCTGTATCTCATGGAGTGTTGTGGTGGACTCGGTGAGGACAAAATGGATCGTCTGGATTTTACCTTTCTGAATATATGCTATTTGCAATTGGTATCCTACCGCTGAGGCGCAGATGGAGTCTCCGGGAAGATTAGTGATCAGCGTGTAACTCCCCTCAGCATTGGAGGTAGCCCCGATTGTTGTATTGGGAAAATAAACATTGACAAAAGGAATGGGCTCACCGGTGCGGGCATCGGTGATCTTTCCGGTTATCCGGGTCTCCTGGGAAAACACGATCGCCGGCACAATCGCAATCATCCAGAGGAGGAGAAAAATATATCGGAAATACCGGATCATCGGGTTAAATGAAATTCATAGATCCTAAAAGAACAACCGGGGACCAAAATCGTTCACAAGATCCCCTCTTTTAAAATATCATGCAGGTGAATAACACCGACATAGCGGTCATGTTCGGTCACAGGCAACTGGGTAATATTATTGTTTCTCATCAGCGCCAGTGCCTCGACAACCAGGCTGTCGGCCGGAATAGTCCTGGGATGGATTGTCATGATATCTTTTGCGCGAACCGTTTTCAGGTCCGTATTTTTCTCCAGCATCCTTCGCAGGTCGCCATCGGTAATGATACCGACCATTGTTCCATTGCTGATTACGGCCGTAGCGCCCAGGCGTTTGGCCGAGATCTCCATGATCACCTGGCTGATATCTGCGTCTGCATCAACCCGCGGCACTTCGTTATTAATGGAGAGATCCGACACTTTCAGGTAAAGCTGTTTGCCCAGCGAACCGCCCGGGTGCAGCCGGGCAAAATCCCCTGCGGTAAATCCGCGGCACTCCAGGAGGGCTACCGCCAGGGCGTCACCCATCACAAGCTGTGCCGTAGAACTGCTGGTCGGGGCGAGGTTATTCGGACAAGCCTCTTTAGGCACCGAAGAATTGAGCACGAAATCGGCTGACCTTGCCAGGTAAGACGATGGGTTCCCGACGATGGCCGCAAGCTTGTTTCCACGGTGTTTCAGCAATGGGATCAGGACTTTGATTTCCGGTGTTTCACCGCTTTTCGACAGGCAGATCACCAGGTCTTCCTTCTGGATGATGCCCAGGTCACCGTGAATGGCATCGGCAGCGTGCATAAAAACGGCCGGGGTGCCCGTGGAGTTGAGTGTCGATACGATCTTTTCCGCAATGATGGCGCTTTTGCCGATTCCGGTAATGATGACACGCCCCTGGTTTTCGAGGATCAGCCGGACCAGGCTCACGAAATCGTCGCCGATGGAATCCTGCAAACCATTGATGGCATCTCTTTCGGCGCGGACAGTTTGTTGCGCAATTTCCCTGATCTCTTCGTAAGTTTTCAAAACAATCAGTATTTCAGTCTGTTAATTTTTCGGGAAAATATTTTAAAAAAAGTTAAAAATTTCATGTTTGTCTGGCTTTTTTCAAAAAATCGTATATTTATAAAAATATAATCTGCTATCGATAGTTATAGATACTCTGATTTACTGACAAAGATACTCAATTTTAGGTTGCATTAATGATAGTCAAGGAAGCCTTATCGATGAAGGAGGTACTGAAGGATGTCTTTGGTTTTGATAATTTTAAAGGGAACCAGGAAATCATCATCAAACATCTTCTTTCGAGGAAAGATACTTTTGTAATTATGCCCACGGGCGGGGGCAAATCGCTCTGTTACCAGCTGCCTGCCATGATGTGCGAAGGAACAGCCATCATCGTATCGCCACTCATCGCCCTGATGAAAAACCAGGTTGACAATCTCCGGAACTATGGCACCGACCATAATCTGGCCCATTTCATGAATTCTTCACTTAGTAAGTCGGAGATGAAAGAGGTCAGGCAAGACCTGGTGGAAGGATACACGAAATTATTATATGTTGCCCCTGAATCACTTACCAAAGAAGACAACGTCGAGTTCCTGCGCAATATAAACATATCCTTTTATGCCATCGATGAAGCCCATTGCATATCGGAATGGGGTCACGATTTCAGGCCTGAATACCGCAGGATCAGGCCTATAATCGAAACCATCGGGCAGGATGTGCCCGTCATTGCCCTGACCGCTACGGCTACGCCCAAAGTTCAGCAGGATATCATCAAGAACCTTGAGATACCCCAGTCGACGATCTTCAAATCATCATTCGACAGGCCTAATCTTTATTATGAAATCAGGCCCAAGACGGAAAACGTCGCAAAGGATGTCATAAAATATATCAAAGCCAACCTGGGGAAATCAGGCATCGTATACTGCATGAGCCGGAAAAAGGTGGAAGAGATGGCCGAGACACTGGTGGTCAATGGTATCAAGGCTTTACCCTATCATGCGGGTTTGGAATCGAATACCCGCAAATCAAACCAGGACCGGTTCCTGATGGAGGATGTCGATGTGATTGTAGCCACCATTGCCTTCGGGATGGGAATCGACAAGCCCGATATCCGGTATGTTATCCATTACGATATGCCGAAAAGCCTGGAAAGTTATTACCAGGAGACTGGACGGTGCGGCAGGGATGACGGCGAAGGCAATTGCATAGCGTTTTACAGTTACGACGATATCCTGAAGCTGGAGAAATTCATGAAAGACAAGCCTGTAGCCGAGCAGGAGATCGCCAAGGAGCTGCTGCAGGAAACGGTTGCTTACGCCGAATCGGCCGTATGCAGGCATAAACTTCTCCTGCATTATTTCGGGGAGGAATTCCCCAAGGAGAACTGCGGATCGTGTGACAACTGCCTTCATCCCAAAGCAAAATTCGAGGGTAAAGACTACATCAAACTTGTGATCGAAACGGTGCTGGCCGTCAAACAACAATTCAAGGCAAAACATATCGTCAATATCATCATCGGCAAGAACTCTACAACGATGAAATCTTACAGGCACAATGTGCTGGAAGAGTTCGGAAAAGGGGCCGATGAGGATGAACGGTTCTGGAACGCTGCGGTTCGCCAGGCGCTTATCAGCCAATTGCTGGTCAAGGATATCGAAAATTACGGTATTTTGAAAATCAGCAAGGAAGGCCATAAATTCCTGAAGAAACCTTACAGCATCATGCTCACGCATGATCGGGACTATGACAACCTGGAGGAAGAAGAGGATATCATGGAAGGGGCCCACAAAACCAGCACGGCCGATAAGAACCTGTTCGCGATGCTGAAGGACCTCCGCAAAGAGATCTCCCGGAAGGAGAACCTGCCTCCGTTTGTGATCTTCCAGGATCCCTCGCTGGAGGATATGGCCATCCAATACCCCATTACATCCGAAGAGCTGTTACAAATTACCGGCGTGGGCACCGGGAAAGCACACAAATACGGCGAACCCTTCCTGAAGCTTATCCAGCAGTATGTTGAAGAAAACGACATCATCCGGCCGAATGATATGGTAGTCAAATCGGTTGTCAACAAATCGGGATTGAAAGTGTACATTATTCATAATATAGACCGGAAACTGGCCCTGGAAGATATTGCTACAGCTAAAAACCTGACCATAAGCGAATTGCTGACAGAGATCGAACGGATTGTGGCCTCCGGCACAAAACTCGATATCAAATACTATATTGACGAATACGTTGATGAATATCACCAGGAAGAGATCTACGACTATTTCCGGGAAGCCGATTCCGATTCGGTTGAGGAGGCATTGGTGGAGTTGGGTGAAGATGAATTCACCGAAGAAGAGATCAGGCTGATGCGCATCAAATTCATGTCGGAGGTAGGGAACTGATGCACAGGTTATTCAGCGCGGTCGTCGCCATTACGTTCCTGGTTTCCTGTTACCATACCGCTCCCGGGCCGGAATTCAACAGGTCGTTACTGATACCCGCCGACTCCATGGCTATCATCATAACCGATCTTCACCTGGCCGACGGGGCAATCAATGCCCGGAAAGTGCATAAAGATTCTCTCAAAACCGTGTCGTCGGCCTATCTGAATGAGATCCTCACCAGGCATAATGTAACGAAAGAGCAATTCGATGAGAGCATGCGGTTTTACACGTACGATCCGCGTGAAATCTCCAAAATCTATGAAAAGGTGATCATCGAGCTTGGTAAAAAGGAGAGCCAGGTCATGCCCAGGAAAGAAGAACCGAAAGAAGAGGTAAATGCGGAGAAGAAAACGGTTGAATGATCACTGGCGGTGTGAGTCGGCCGTACAATTCAGTTCGTTCGGCGGAATGACCAGTGAATAATCCCATGAAATGCTGCCGTTTGTAGTGTAAGTGCCTTTTCCGTCGACCGTCCACCCCTCCCCGATGGTCTGGGATTGAATGTAAAGATTGTTTGAGACAACCAGTCCTACGGCAGGATCATAACCGGGTCCCGGGTTTCCGAAATTATACACCAGGACCTGCGCGCTGTTGCCGGGATCTCGCATAATCTCAAGGGAGTAATTGCCTCTTCGGCATGATTCGTTCACACTCCAGGTGCCAAGGAACTTTTCAACGGGGTCGCCCGTATCAATGTCTTCATCTTCAGGGAGGCAGGCCGGGAAGAATAACATCAAAGCCAGCAAAGCCAGCAGGGATAATTGAACCTTCATAACAATAAGTTTATCTAAATACCTTCAAATTTCATGCCGCGCCATATGCACCCGTCAAACCAGGCGCAATCCTTTGTCGACCAGATCGTCGGCAAGGCTGCTGGCGCCGATCCGGAAACTTTCCTTGCAGAACCAAGCATCTCCAAGAATTTCGATCAGCAATGCGGTAAAAACAGTTGCATTCCGGAAAGTTCTGATGCCGCCGGCCGGTTTGATGCCAATGGTCTTGCCGGTCAGGTCGTGGTACTCCCGGATCGTATCCAGCATCACCAGGAAAGGGACGGCAGTGGCCCCCTCCGATATTTTTCCCGTGGAGGTTTTGATAAAGTCGGCTCCGGCAGCGACAGCCAGTTCGGATGCCCGGCGCACATATCCCACCGAAGGCAGTTCGCCTGTTTCCAGGATAACCTTCATGTGCGTCGGGCCACACATCTCCCTTATCGCACACAGCTCGTCAAATACTTCCGTCTCATTTCCCCCGATCAGTTTTCCCCGGCTGATGACGGTATCGATTTCGTCAGCCCCTTCATTTACCGCAAATTTAACCTCTTCCAGCTTGATCTTCAGCCCTGTCTGGCCCGATGGAAACCCTCCGGCTACGGAAGCCACCCGGATCGCGGTACCCTTCAGCGCTTCGACGGCTGTTTTGACCAGTGAAGGATATACGCATACCGCGGCAGCGTCAGGAAACCGCTCGCTTATGGCAGAGAACTGTGCTTTCCGGCATAAATCCGTCACTTTCCTTTGAGTATCGGATCCTTCAAGGGTCGTTAGGTCAATACATCCCAGAAGCCTGGATATCAATACTATATCCGTTTCATCAGGCAGTATCTTTTCTGTAATCCCGTCGGCTCTGGCGGCCAGTTCTTTTTCTGTAAACCTGTATTCTTTGAATATTTGATTCATCATGTAGTTTTAACTGAAAAAAATCAAAATTAATTCCATGCACGGATTATTCGCTAATTTCAGAAGAATAAATGGTGTTTATTTGTAAAAAAAATCTGTTTGACCAGCGGTTATTATTACCGGATACTCCTTATTATATTGCTGAATGCCTTATTATTCAAAGGATTCGGTCAGGAACCGCCATGGGATTTCATCAAAGAAAAGGAAGGTATCCGGATCTATACCCGCAGCGAGGAGACCAGTTCTGTTAAATCCTTTAAAGGGGAAGCCGATTTTCTCACCGGGATGGACGCTATCAGCCGGATTATCGGGCGGGTCGATAAATTTGACTGGTGGGACGATAACATATCGGAGATAAAGGTCCTGGAATACGTTGAAGAGAAACTGATCCGGTACTATCTCGTTTACGATGTTCCCTGGCCTTTGAGCGACCGTGATTTATGCGTGGAAGCCATCATTACCAACGATCCGGTAACCGGGAAAAGAATAGTTCACGCCAAGCCCATCAGCGGTCTGGTCCCCGAATATTCCGACCGGGTGAGGATCACCAATTACTGGCAGCGCTGGACAATGGAAGATGCCGGCAACGGCCTGGTCCACCTGGTCCTGGAGGGATCGGTCGATCCGGGCGGTAACATCCCGTCGTGGCTGATCAATATGGTGATCACCGATACCCCCCTGAACATCATGCGGAAAGTAAGGGAACAGGTTGAAAAAAACTGAACCTATTTTCATTTTCTTCGTATGAAAGTAGAGATCATTCGCTAATGGATATTACCTATTTATGGAATTGAGATTATACTAAAGTTTGTTAGGATGATCCTGCTGTATTTTACGCTATATTACACTTACCGGGCTATATGAACAAACGGTATGTATTTCTGATAGTTACGCTGCTACTCTCCTTCAGGGCGCTGGCTCAGATGTTTATTCTGAACGAAGATTTCAATGGTGCCAGCGGAACCGTCCCTCCTCAAGGATGGTCCAACCTGGTAATTGCCGGTAGTGCGGACGACAAATGGCATTTCGACAATCCCGGTGACCGTCTGCTGAATTATCCCGTAACCGAGCCTTTCGCGGTTTTTGATGGCGAGTTCGTTTCCAACGATGGCTCACCGGAGGAGATTGCGCTTGAATCTCCACTTTTTGATGCCAGCACCAGCAATTATATCCTGTTGAATTTTGTTCATGTATTTGAACCGGGAAGCGGCGCTACGATCCGGATTGATGCTTACAACGGCTCCTCCTGGGTCGGGGTCACAGAACTTCAGCCCACCGAATCCAATCCGGCCAGCGCAATCGTAGACCTTTCCGAGGCCACGGGTGGCATCACCAATGCCCGGATCCGGTTCATCTGGTCGGGTAATGGCAGTGGCTTCTGGGCTATCGACAATATCCGGATTTATGCTTCACTTCCGCTCGACGGCGGGGTGGTCACTGTCGACAGCCCCGAATCACCCGTTACCCCTGGCATCCAGGATGTCAGGATAAGCCTTGGTAATTTTGGATATAATACCCTGACCTCCACCACCATAAACTGGACGGCAGACGATGTCGCACAACCTGCCCATACCTGGAACGGTTCCATAGGATTTGGCCAGACGGAGAACAACATTACGATCGGCAGCTACAATTTTACCAAACCGGTCATGATCAAGGTTTGGCATACCCAACCGAACGGGCAGAACGATCTCAACCCCTATAACGACACCGTATCGGAATACCTTGTTCCGCCTCTGTGCGGTACATATACAATAGGTGGAAATGAAGCTGATTTCGAGTCATTTTCTCAGATTGCAGAAGTATTAAACATAGCCGGCATTACCTGCCCGGTCACTATTATCGTCAGGAACGGAACCTATTTCGACCAGTTTGAGATCCGGCAGATCCAGGGTTCTTCTGCTGTCAATACCGTGACTTTCGAGTCGGAAAGCGGTGACAGCACCCAGGCCGTGATCCG
This sequence comes from Bacteroidales bacterium, assembly GCA_017991835.1. Classification (GTDB taxonomy): domain Bacteria; phylum Bacteroidota; class Bacteroidia; order Bacteroidales; family JAGOPY01; genus JAGOPY01. The sequence continues at coordinate 21,975 of JAGOPY010000005.1, forward strand.
GATCATCCCCAACGCGTTAAAATACGAGCCGATGATTTTGCTCAATGGCGCCGAAAATATTTCGTTCAGGCACCTGGGGTTGTCGACCGGTTCCAACAGCAGCCAGAACGATGCTTTGGTCATCCGGAACTGTTCGGAGATCGAGGTGGCAAATTGCGCCCTGACGTCAAGAAATGAAGCCGATTACGGAATAGTCATCGACGGAGGAAGCCGTAACATAGGGGTCCGAAATAATTATTTTGAATGCATATTCGGACGATCCGGCGCGGTCAACATTTCAGGCTCGGGGACCAGGTACGCTACCATCACCGGTAATTACATCAAAGGAGCAACTGAAAAAGGCTATTCCACGATCCGGATAGAGGAGGCTGCCAGCCGGATCACGGTATCTGATAATAGAATAGAACGATGTTTCAGGGCCGTCCATATTATCCAATCGGATAGCATTTTAATTAGCGGCAACCACATTAACAATACGAACGACGGAATTTATACAGAGCAGTCAAGCAGCCGCATTTTCATCACATCGAACAGGTTGACCCATATAAAGAGCAACCAGAATGTCCCGGAAGGGAATAGCGGCATCTTTATGAAGAATTCATCGTATGCTGAAATTTCAAATAATTATATCCATACCACCGGAGGCGGAACAGTGATGGGGGTCTGGTTGCAATCGGTAAATTCTTCGAGGGTTTGCTTTAATTCTGTCAATATCACGAATTCCGAAACACAGGGTAAAAGCAACGGCATCCTGATCGAGGGAAACAACAGCCTGATGGCCAGGAACAATATTTTCAGGGTAAAAAATTCAGGGACTCCTGTTAAAGTGGCAGGTTCTGTATCCCAATTGGATTTCGACTACAACGATTACTATTCCTCCGGTCCGGTCATCGGAAAGTTAGGTGAGAATGAATATGAAAGTATAACCAGCTGGAACCTTGCGACCGGACTGGATGCCCATTCTTTGTCCGTCATTCCGTTCTATGAATCCGATACTGTTCTGGCCATTAACCAGGCTTCACTGAATAACACCGCTGTTCCTGTAGGCGGTATTGAATACGACATCGACAGCACGTTAAGAAATCCCGTATCACCTGATTTCGGGGCCAAAGAATATACGCCATGCCTGACCGATGCAGGAATAAACTCGATCATAAATCCTGAGAATCCGCTTAATAACGGGACAGAACAGGTCACAGTCCTTCTTCAAAACCAGGGAACCGGAACATTGACCGACGTTGTCATCCACTGGTCTGTAAATGATGTCGAACAACCGCCTTTCAACTGGAATGGAAGTCTGGTGGAGAAGCAATCTATTGCTGTCGACGTGGGTGATTATGATTTCGAAGCCGTCACCCTATACAGGGTCAGGGCATGGACTTCACAGCCCAACGGTCAGGACGATTGCAATCCATTGAACGATACAATAACCAGCGGCCAGCTGGCGGTTCCGCTATGCGGCAATTATACCGCAGGAGCTTCGGGTGCAGATTTTACAACGGTAGGTCAGGCTGTCACGCTTCTGAATCTTTCGGGGATTACCTGTCCGGTAACTATTTTCCTGAAAGATGGAATATACTATGAAAAACTGCTGATCAAAGATATACCCGGAGCCTCTGAAACAAATACGGTCACTTTCACTTCACAAAATGGAGACAGTTCAAAAGCCACCATTAAAATACCCGGGAATGCACTAAAGGACGAGGATATGATCTACATGGAAGAGACCCGCCACGTCACTTTCCGTGATCTGGGCCTTTTCACCGGGACCACTCCATCCACGAGCTTCTCGAATAATGCCGTCAATCTTAATAACACGCGATATATAACCTTTGAGAATTGCTATTTTGAAGTGAAAAAGGAATCGGATATCGGTATTTCCATTCAGCCGGGATGTGAAGCCATTTACATCAGGAACAGCCGGTTCGACAACCTGAATCCGAAGGCGGGCGCAATAGCAGCAAAGGGCGACCAGACAAGAAATATAGAAATTGCCGGAAACACCATCAAAGGCACAACAGAATGGCAGTATTCGGCCATTTCGTTCAGCAACAATGTGGACAACATCCGGATCAACGACAATCTCATTGAAAATTGCTTCCGCGGCATATACGTAGTCAGTTGCGACACCATCCAGGTAATGGGAAATATTATTAAAAACACGAACGAAGGGGTCAATATTTATAATTGTTTTGCTGTTTCGGAAGTATCCGGAAACCGCCTTATCGATATTATTAATCATCCCAATGCCTCCGACGGTACAAGCGCTATTATGGTGAACACCGCATCAAAAGTAAAGGTTTACAATAATTATATAGTAACAACGGGGACCGGCCCGGTGATCGGAATCAACCTGCAAGCGGCATCTCAATGTTCTGTTGATTTCAATAGTTTGAATATCATTAATGCAGACGCGCAAGGTAAAGGAAAGGGCATCAATGTCAGGAACAGTAGCAATATCAGCGCCCGTAATAACATTGTCAGCATATCCAATCCGGGATATCCGGTATATTTCCAGGAGAGCACCAACCAGATAGTTTTCGATTATAACGATTATTACAGCCTGGAAAAACGGATCGGGTATTTCAACACCGCCGGTTATAACGATCTTCAGTCGTGGAGAGGGGCCACAGGATTTGACCAGCATTCGGTTGCAGCCAATCCGTTCTACACATCTGTAACGGATCTTGCGATCAACCAGGCTCTGTTAAATAACTCCGGTATTCCCGTGGCTGGAATCACGGCTGATATTGATGGCAACAGCAGGAATGTTACAACTCCGGATATTGGCGCACACGAATACAGCCCATGTGTCGTTGATGCCGGGATCAATGCAATTACAAGCCCGGAATCCCCGCTGAGCGGAGGTAATGAGGAAATCCGGGTTATATTACAGAACCAGGGGACATCCATGCTTTCATCGGTTAAAATCTATTGGGCGGTAAACGAAATCCAGCAGGGATATTATACCTGGAACGGCAGCCTCGGGTTAAAAGCAAACACAGAAGTCATGCTGGGCAATTATAACTTTGTTGCCGGACAATCATATCTTGTTAAGGCATGGACATCGGAGCCCAACAACACTTCCGATTGTAATAATAAAAACGATACGATTTCGAGCGGAGAACTATCAGGTCCTTTATGCGGTACTTATACAATTGGTGGTTCCGACGGCGATTTTGCCACTTTCAGCCAGGTAGCCGAAATGCTCAATTCTGCGGGAATAACCTGCCCTGTGACTTTCCTGGTGCGGGACGGCATCTACAACGAAAAGTTCATTTTAAAGCAGGTCACGGGTTCATCTGAAACAAATACCATCACATTCGCATCTGAAAGCGGCGACAGCTCCATGGCCATCTTACGTCTTGAAACCGGCTCAACCAACTACGATCCTGTCATCAAACTGGAAGGATCTCAATATTTGCGGTTTACCGGCATCAAGATCGTCACTGAATCCACATCGGGCAATAACTACGGAATTCTCTTTGAAGGCGCGGATAATATCACGATCGAAAATTGCTTCATCGAATCAAAACGCGACGCGGATGCTGGCCTGCTCATCAGGGGAGGCAGTCGTCAAGTCCAGGTGATCAGAACCCATTTCGAGTGCACTCATTCAAAGGCTGCTGCCATTGACATCTCAGGGCAGCAAACCCGGGATATCAGTATAAATCAATGTACCATCAACGGGGCACCTGAGATTAACGAAGTATACGGGAATGTGCTGGTCAAATCAGGTACCTCGGTAAAAAATATCGAAATCGGGGAAAACCTCATCAGGAATAGCAATACGGCCATCACCTGTTCCGGGACTGATAGTATCCGTTTGACTAAAAACATTATTCAAAACTCACACTACGGAATTGTTGCCAATAACGAATGTAAGCACATAAACATAAGCGGTAACAGGCTGCTCAGGGTGCAAAGCGTGCTGAGCGCACCGGACGGAGTCAGCGGGATTTTCGCAGAGAATATCGATTCGATAGACATCATTAACAACTATATCCAGTCGACTGGCCAGGGGCCGGTACTGGGTATCAATATCCAGAACAGCAATAACTGCCGTGTGTCTTACAACAGCGTCAATATTACCAATACCGATGCGCAGGGTAAAAGTAAAGGGATAAACCTGAGAAACACCGACGGCGTGACGGGCAGGAATAATATCTTTTACATAAAATCCTCCGGGATTCCGATTCATGTCGACCAGAATGTTACCAACCTGGCGCTCGACTATAATAACTATTACAATCCGGCCGGAATCATCGGAAAGCTGTTGAACCAGGTATTCAATAACCTTTCGCAATGGGGGCAAAGCATTTCAGGAGATGCCAATTCACTGGCGGTGCATCCCTATTTCAAATCCGATACCATTCCTCTGCCCTATCAGCGGATTTTGAACGGTTCGGGCATTCCGGTAGCGGGGATCAGGTATGATATCGACGGCAAGCTGAGGCACATTCAGGCGCCTGACATGGGTTGTATGGAGTTTTTCATAGATTTCGGTGTGCTGGAGATGATCAGCCCCAACCTGGAGTGCTTCCATGAGGACCTGGAACCGGTCATTGTATATATCCGCCAGTTCGGCGACGTACCGTTCGATAACCTCATCATCAGGTACCAGTTGAATGATGGCGACATCCACACCGATACGATCCAGGGGCCACTGGAATTCGATTTTATCCATGAATTTGAGGAAACCGAGACACTGGAAACCTATGGGGATTATCTCTTTAAAATCTGGCTGGTCAATAACGCCGACGACAATATCAACAACGACCTGTTACAAGTCTGGCGCTATTCCAAACCTTCCCCCCGGTTAAACGTGACCTATGATAATGCCTGCACCGGAAATGAAGTATTCTTTTCCGGAAATGCAACCGTTGAACCACCTTATTATATAGATATGTATGAATGGATTTTCGGGGATGGTGATACTGCATACACCCAGAACCCGGTCCACCTGTTTGATGAACCCGGATCATACCAGGTCATCAGCCGTGCATACAGCAATGCAGGGTGTTATGGCGACACAAGCTTTATCATTACACTCGACCCGTCGTATGAGCTTCTTTCACTGGCATATGACCTGCATGACGAGACCTGTCATAACAGCGGCACCGGCACGCTGCAGATGTCGGCGGCGGGAGGCACGCCGCCTTACACCTTCTACCTGAATGGCAACGCGGTTCCGGATGGTTTTGTACCCAGCCTGGCTACTGGAAAGTACGAGCTGAAAGTGAACGATGCCGCCGGTTGTGAGGCCGTGGATTCAGCGGAAGCCCATACTCTGATCTTCATGGATCCTGAAATCATTGCCAGTCCGCTGACAGGTAATGCCCCTTTCAACGTCGACTTTGATTATATAGCTGACGGGGCCACAGGCTGCACCTGGCATTTTCCCGGAAATATCACGGATACCCTCAAAAACACAACTTTCACTTTTACTGAATTCGGCGATTACACAATTGTGCTGGAGGTTAATTCGGGAGAACCTTTCTATTGCATTGAAACCGACACGATAAATATTCATGTCGATATTATTGTCGTCATCGAGCCCAATTCGGTATTTACACCTAACGGGGATGGGCATAATGACTATTTTGAAGTGAAGACGTATGGTTTGGAGACGATGAATGTAAAAATCTTCAACCAATGGGGAAACAGGATTTATGAGATCACGGATGTGGAAGGCAAATGGGACGGTAATACCGATGACGGGGTTGAAGCGGCCGATGGCACTTATTTCTATAACCTGACTGCCCGTGGAGTGGACGGCCTGGAATATTCGCGCCAGGGAACCGTAATGCTGCTTCGCCATGGTGCTGTGGCTTTTCCGAATCCCGTGCTGAATTCGGTCAGCATTAAGACATTCGGCCCCCTGGATCCCCCGGTTTATATCGAAATTTTCTCCGTTTTCGGAGAAAAAGTGTATTCAGGGTTGGAAACCCAACCCGGGAATATCCATCTTGACCTGGCCGGGCTAAGTAAAGGCATTTATTTCATCCGGGTGCATGACAACCGGAAAGAGTATTATGTCAGGATCATTAAGAACTAATTGTAAATGATTAATATACGATATATTTTCTTTATGATGATGGCTGTTCTGGTAACAGCTAGCACAGGATATGCACAGAAAAAGGAGCAGTATATTGCCGATTCCCTTTTCCGTGACCTTCAGTTCAATATCGCTGCGGAAAACTACGACAAAGCCCTCCGCAAGATGAAGGGGATCACTCCCGAAAAACTGCACTGCACTTTTAACCTGGCCGAATGTTACCGCCTGATGAACGATCCGGACCTGGCCGAACCTTATTACAGGCAGCTGGCAGAAACCTCATACGGCGATACCGTCCCTGTTTATTATCTTCGGTATGCAACGATCCTGAAAACTCGTGGGGATGCTGAATCCGCCAGAAAATATTTTGAGAAATATCTGCAAACCGATCCCGGGAACATGGAAGCGGAAACGGGGCTCAAATCATGCGACTGGCTATTGGAGAACCGTCATAAGAAGGCCCAGGTTATCGTGGAAGAGATCACCCGGATCAATACCCCCGACGATGAATTCGGGCCGGCATATCTAAATCCGCAAAAGAATTCCATCATCTTTACTTCCAACCGGGTAACGGAAGACTCAAAAAACATTGACCAGTGGACCGGGTCGCGATTCTCGGACCTGTATATCAGCGCTTTTGACGGAAAAAACTGGAGTGATCCGGAATTGGCCGAATATGGCGGACTGTTGAATTCGGATGTCCATGAAGGGACGCCATCCCTAAACGGGGATTATTCTGTGATGTATTACACCCGGTGTGGTAAAACGGCGAACGAGAAGTCGTTCTGTGAAATATGGAAAACCGTCAAAACCGGTGACCAGTGGAGCAAGCCTGCACCGGTGCTCACGGATTCGGTTGCAAACATCGGGCATCCGGCCATAAGTAAGGATGAAAGGATACTTATCTTCTCGTCGAACAGACCGGGCGGTACTGGCGGCAAAGATTTATGGGCAGCCAAACGGAACAGCGCTGATGAACCTTTCGGCCGGCCGGAATTGCTGGGCCCCGGGATCAATACCGCCGGCGATGAGTTGTTCCCTTACCTTTATAACGACACGACCCTGCTGTTTGCTTCCAATGGTTATGAAGGCTACGGAGGGCTGGATATATTTATCTCTAATCTCAGAAAAAACAAATGGACCAAGCCGGAAAACCTTCTGGCACCAATTAATTCTTCTTACGATGATTTCGGAATCATCCTGAAAAAGCCTTTTGAAGAAGGCTGTTTCTGCTCCAATCGCAATGGCGGCACCGGCGGCGACGATATTTATTATTTCTACAGGAGGATATTGCTTTTCACGGCATCAGGCCAGGTGAAAGACAACAGCACCCTGCTATCCGTCAAAGGTGCAGAGGTGATCCTCGCTGGTAAGGCCGGTGATACAGTCAAAGTGATGACCGATAAGCAGGGCCTATTCCGTTTCGACAATTCCCAGGTAAAAGAAGATGTGGACTATGAACTGGTTTTTCGTAAACAAGGATATTTTTCAAAGAAGGAAACATTCTCCACCCGGCCGTATGAAGAGGATCACGATTTTTCGATTGATATAAAGATCGATCCGATTCCTGAGAAACCCATCGTTCTGCCCGACATTCTTTACGAACTCGACAAATGGGATCTTGCCCCGCAATACCAGGATTCACTTCTGCAACTCGTGCGCTTGCTGAAAGACAATGAAACGCTGGTGATTGAGCTGCGTTCTCATACCGATTCTCGCGGGTCGGCCGAGTACAACAATGTGCTGTCGCAGAAAAGGGCGCAGTCGGTCGTCGATTTCATTGTCAGCCAGGGTATTGATCCGGGACGGCTGGTAGCGAAAGGATACGGTAAGCGGATATTCAGGATGCTGGATAAAGATATCGTTAAGGATGGTTATACTTTCAAAGCAGGCACGGAGCTGAATGATGATTTCGTCAACCGTCTCCCTTCGAAAGAGGCCCGTGAAGCGGCGTATCAGCTTAATCGGCGGACCGAATTTGCCGTAATTGCAAAGGATTACAAGCCCGGTTCTTCAGCAGGAAGTACAGCGGTTATCGAAGTGATATCCGACACATCGCTGGCGGCGCTGGATTACAATCTAACGCCGGAAGGCAAGATGGCCGTTGAGGTATACATCAACGATTACAGCGCCGGCGCACTGATCGACAGGACTATCAACTCATCACTGATCGATGAAAAGATCGTGCTGGACCTCTTGCAGAAAGGAGCGATCGACCGGAATGATTTCCAGGGGGTATTCGAACAGATCCTTATTGATGACCGGATTACGGAAAACACGGTCATTTTGCTCAGAAAGATAAGGCTGGGCGGGATCATGGTCGGAGACCATCCTGTAAAAGTCATAAGCGATGCGGGAAACAAGCTCATCATTGGCAACGACCTGCTGGAAAAGGCCGGTTCGTATATCATTGACGAATCGAATAAAAAACTGATATTCAAATAGGAATATGAAGAAACCATCCGTCATATTTCTTTTCATTTTGCTGGCCGGAAGCCTGTTCTCGCAGCAGGAGCCGCAGTACAACCAGCACATGTTCACCCGGGCAATCGTTAACCCGGCAGCCGCCGGTATTTCGCAGGCGGTCGATGCGACCCTTATCGGCAGGCATCAATGGATCGGGTACAAGGATAATGACAGTTCCCCGGTCTACCCGAAGTTGTACGGTATTTCTCTCGACATGCCCATTTACGCCATCCACAGCGGCGTTGGGTTGAATCTTCGCCATTATACAGCCGGGGCGGAGAAGAGCCTCGACATCCGGCTGCAATATGCCTATCATTTCACTCTCAATAAAAGGAACACCCTCAGCTTTGGGATGTCGTTCAACCTGTTAAACAAGACGATCGACTATTCGCAGCTCCTCCCCGCGGAGTTTGATCCTCTTCTGGAGAGCAGCAAAGCGGAGAGCGGTCTGGTCACCGACATTGGGCTCGGTATCCATTACCGTTACGGCGATAAATTCAATGCCGGCATTTCATCGGCCAGCCTGCTGGGCAATTCGGCCGGTATCGGCGGTCCCGATTTCAAACTTGAGCGACACTACTATGGGTACGGCAGTTACGACATCGAAATCCAGTGGAGCGGAGAGGCTTTAGTACTCACGCCGGGTTTCCTGGTCAAAACGGCCAGAGGGGCATTCAATGCCGACATTTATGCCCTGGTGACTTATAACGACTTCATCTGGGGCGGGATGATGTACCGGGTCGAGAGCGCTGCCGCCATCCTGGCAGGCATTAGTTATAACGGGATAAAGGCGGGTGTGTCGTACGATTACACGATGAGCAAGGGTTTTGCTGCCGGCAGCCGTCACAGTGTGGAATTATTTGTAAAATATTCCTATCCTATTTCACCGAAGGTGGTCAAGCGCAGCGGGTACAATACGAGGAACCTTTAGCAAAATTCCAAGCACCAAATTCCAAGCACCAAATTCCAAGCACCAAATTCCAAGCAAATTCAAAATATCAAATTTAAAATCTAAAATGTTTTGAAATTATATTTTTTGGATTTGATTTTTGTTTGGAATTTGGAGTTTGGAATTTATTAAATATTTATTGTATCTTTGCACCCCGTTTGGATAAAATTGAACGGTCATATTGCGGGGTGGATCCGCCGGCTGGCGGATCGTCGGACTCAAATTCCGAAGATCCCTGAAGACATATTGCGGGGTGGAGCAGTGGTAGCTCGTCGGGCTCATAACCCGAAGGTCATAGGTTCGAATCCTGTCCCCGCTACAAAACAAAGGCCCGGCCTATAGCAACAGGTCGGGTTTTTTATTTTCACCAATCGGGGCTGTCTCAAAAGTCTGATATTTCGATTTGATTGCCTGAAAACAGTTCGTGCTCCAACGACTAAAGCCGTTGGTTCCGAATGTTTTATGAGGGTTGGAACCGACGGCTTCAGTCGTCGGACAACCTAAAAAAAGTGAATATATAGCCTTTTGAGACACCCTCTTCAGGTTCAACAGGTGTTCCTCTTCCGACGACTAAAGCCGTCGGTTCCAGATGGGTTATTGTTCTGGCGAAGAATGATTGTCCTTAATAAACAATCAGCTTCCGGACTATTTTTAATTGGCTGTATGATATTTCAACGAAATAGACACCCTGATCAAGGTTTCCAACGTCAATCGTGGTAATTTCCTGATGAATCCGTTTTGAAACCATCATCTTTCCCCGGATATCGTATATGATCACTCCGGCATTATCTTTCATTTCTTCGAACTGAATAGTCAGAATATCCTTGGCGGGATTTGGATAGATCAGGATCGCGGGCACATTGCTTTCGGTGATTTCTTCATACGTCAGCTTTACATAAACCGAATCAGAGCCCAAACAACCCCAAGGAGACTCCATCTCAACCGAGTACATTCCTTCGGCATTTATTACAATACCTGCCGTGGTGTCGCCGGTATTCCACAGACAGGAATAAAGTCCGGCCCCGGCATCCAGCATATCCCCGGTGTGCAATTCCAGCGTATCATTGCCATGAAAAGCAGCTATTGGAATCTCTTCTACGATTAGCTCGATAATTTCCTGGTCGGTGCAGCCAACTTGGTCGGTGGCAAGCAGAGTATAGAGGCCGGCATCAGCGGGGGTGACGCTGACGAAGAACGGGTCGGAGCTGGTGCTATCGCCCGTCGGATAAATCCAACGGTAACTAAAGGGTGGCTGGTTGCCTGTCGCAATACTCATTATGCTGACGAACTGCCCGGCGCAGACAGTTTTACTCTGATCCAGCATGATCTCCGGTGGTTCATAAATCATCACCTCGCCATTCTGGAAATCAGCCGGAACAGGATTGCCTTCGGAATCTAAGAAATAGCTATCGGTATCACCCGTGTACCATTGAATGTCGCCCTGTCCTGGATTAATGGTGGTGAACACAAGTTCTGCCAGGGTTTCCGGTTGGATGAATGTTACGGGTGTAAATGAATTCCAGGCTAAATGAATATCTCCCGCCACCGGGTCGACCCATCCTGAGAGGCTGTCGGCAAGTTGCGGATGAACATTGGCGAAGCCTTCGCATTGCAGTTTGTCGGCGTTGTAACTTAATCTCAAATGAAAGGACGCAACGGATTGGAAATTATTGACATCAAGAGGAACCATAGCCGTACTTCCAAGGCAATGTCCTCCTTCGCCGGTAACTATATGTATGTAAGTCAGGATGATGTTTTGAATCTCAATCATGAAAGTCGTGTCGCAATCGTTTTCGTCTTTGACGATGCAGATATATATACCTGCTGTTAAATTGTTGAAGGTTCCATTGTTCGATTGGTAGGTGTTGCCGTTGTCATTAGAGTAATAGAGCGTTGCTGTGCTTCCGGTTGCTATAATTTCCATCGATCCGTTTGACAAAAAATCGGTTTCATCCGTGACGACGATTTGCTGTACCTGCGGGCCGGGAATATCTGCCAGAACAACCGGGTTGGAAGGATAAAAACCAAAACATCCATTCACATCCTTAATCCGTACTACGTAAACTCCACCGGCCAACCCGGAGAAAACGCCGTCGGCCTGGTACGAAACGCCGTCATCTATTGAATACTCAAGAGTGGACCCGGAGGGCGAGAACGCTTGGACGATAATCTGGCCATCCGGCCGGTCACAATGGGGATTGGTTATTTGGACCCCGGTTACCTGGAGATTCCCTGCATCTACGATGCTATAATAAGGAGAATTCTTCTGGCAGCCGTTGCCGTCGGCGGCGGTGAGCCGGTATTGTCCGGCTGGGAGGCCAAACGCATCAATGGATGAGCCATAAGCATCACCGGCCCCGTTAAGCCACTGGAAGGTGAAAGGCGGAGAGCCGAGGAAGGTAAGCCCGGTAATCGAACCGCTGGCTCCATTGCAGGTTGTAGGGGTGATTACCATTGAAGTTTCGATGATGCGGCAAGTAGAATCGAGTGAAAGGGGCCCCTGACCAAGAACAGAAGGGGAAAAAACAATCAGGGCTGAACAAAGAAGCACATTCACAACACGCATTTTCTTCTGGTTTGGGGGTTTAATACCATATGAACAGGTAAATATACAACAAATTGGGACGCCATCCCAAGGGATGGCGTCCCTTCCGTTTCACGAGTTAATCCGCCGGTTCAACAGGTGTTCCTCTTCCGACGACTAAAGCCGTCGGTTCCAACTTTCGTAAAACCATAGGAACCAACGGCTTTAGTCGTTAGAGCACGAACTAATATCAGGCCATTACTGTGAATTATCAGGCTTTTGAGAAAGCCGCGTCCCTTTTATTATGGTATACACTCGGTCTCCTTATTTTTCCAAAGTTTATGTTAAAATTATTCCATAAAGATTTGATTTCCACACTTTATTTTATTCTATTTATGGCTTAATAGTAATGTTAAATAATTACCAGACTTAAGTACCCCATACGTTCTATTTGCTGCCAAGTCGCTAGTTATTCAAAAAGTTGTCTTTAGTGATCACATCAGGGTATTAATTATTTATCAAATTAATATTAGATAAATATTATTTGATTAAAATTATTTACATAATGATGTTCCATGCATATGTGATATTCTAATGTTGGTTAAATGAGATTATCTGAAATGCAAACGGCAATAATTCAATGAATATATAAACGATATTAATAAAAATAGTGATTCGATTCACAATAGGACCATTCTAATTAAAACCAATAACAATGAACCTTAAAACATTGAAACTATGAAACGATTATTACTTTTTTTATGCTAATCGCTTTTTGCGGTCTTTATGAAGCTCTTGGCCAGTGGAATACCAACGGCAATAATATTTACAACACAAATATCGGTTATGTCGGGATAGGGAACAATTCACCCTCAACACTTTTGACAGTCGCTAAAAGCATGACTGAACCCACTATTACAGTTCGTAACCTTGGCGGAAACGGAGGAGCTACTTATACAATGACAGACGATGCAAGCGGAGCAAATTGGAAGTTCAAAGCGACAGGATTGGGAGGATTTAAGATACGTGACCAGGGTAACCTGATGGATGTAATCACTATAGAAGCGAACAGCTTTGCTAATGCAATTTACATTAAAAGCACTGATAATATTGGTATCGGGACTTCAACACCAGATCCTTCGGCTGTGATGGATGTTAATTCAAATACGAAAGGGCTATTATTACCAAGGTTGACCGAAGCGGAGATTGCTGCTATTTCAAATCCTGCAGATGGCCTTATAGTTTATAACACAACAGACGGAAAGTTTTATGCCTTTATCTTGAATCAAGGCTCCTGGAAGGAATTATCATTTGGAACAGAAATAATCCCTCCTGATAATTTTGTTTGTGGTTATTCCCTTAGCGTAAATCATGTGGCTGGCAATGTAGCTCCAGTTAGCAAGTCGGTGATTTATGGCACAGTTACTAATGTCCCAGGTGAACCGACAAAATGCTGGACCACTAGCAACCTAGGCGCTGATCATCAGGCAACAGCGGCAAATGATGCTACTGAGGCATCAGCCGGTTGGTATTGGCAGTTTAACAGGAGACAAGGATATAAGCATGATGGCACAACACGTACGCCAAATACGACGTGGATCTGGCCCTTAAATGAGAATTCGGACTGGTTATTAACCGATGATCCTTGTTATCTTGAACTTGGCGTAAACTGGCGTTTACCGACAGCGACTGAATGGATCAATGTGGAAGCGACCGGCGGATGGACAAACTATTTTGGCCCGTGGAATTCACTTCTTAAGCTCCATGCCGCCGGACGTCTGGATCCTACAAATGGTTCCTTAGCCGCAAGAGGCTCTGAAGCAGGTTACAGGGGAAGAATCCAGAATAATACAGGTGATGCGAAGGTGCTTTTTATGACCAGCAGCAGTTGTTACATACTTGACGCTTATAAAGCAGATGGCTTTAATATCCGATGCATTAGGGAATAATGACTTTTCATTCCTAGCATTTTTACAGACAACTTATTAGATCTCGTATCAGGATCTAAAAAGAACGGGATCAATGTGACGCTCATATAGCCGTATTGATAGTTGATTTTGGTCCGAGACCTGTCCCCGCTAACAAACATAAGCCCGGCCTTTTGCTACAGGCCGGGCTTATTGTTTTCACTAGTGAGACTCCATCTCGATTTACCAATCGGGACGCCATCCCAAGGGATGGCGTCCCTTTTTAATTAAATTTGCTGTTAACTAACATATTTAGCCCTGAAAGAAATAATATATATTGTCTTTGGAGTAGGCAAAAGCGGAACAGCTTCGCTGTGGAATAGTATATTATGCAATGAAAGAATTAACCTTGATGTTAGCCTTACACCAGCAGAAGCAAAAAGAAATAATGTATTGCACCTTCATAATCCACAATCCTTAATCAATGTTGTACTTAAATATTATCATGAATTTCAAATTAAAATAATTATCCCTATTCGACTTGATATCAGGAAGCAGGAGATCAGCAGGTTTTTTCAATATTGTAGAAAAGAGGACAGGCTGAAAAAAATCAAAGACAATTCCTTGATCAAACAATTCAATAATTACCTTATGGATCCCGGCATCAAAAAAATGTCGTCGGTTGAAGATAATGGTTTTACATTTTATGAAAACAAGTTTCATAAGGCGTTTGAGTTCTTTGGCATTGAGCCGGGAAGAACGCTGGATTTCAATACAGCCTATGCAGTTCGCAAAAATGTCGATGTAATTTTTATCACAACGGAAAGCATCTCCAAAAATAGCGCTATCGTTCATTTTGTGGGCAGGGAGAATTACCGGCAAACGGTATCGAATGTCAGGCAAACGGTTGACAATGATCAAGTGCTGATCAATATCCTGCTTTCGCATAAAGTATGCATGAATGGAATATTGCAAATAGAAAAATTTATCCATACAACATTCAATATGAAGAATGAAAAGGACGCAGATAATTAATTATTACTGCGAATGACTTTAATAAGAAATTCAATGAAGGCAAGGAAATTTCCGAGGACTGTAAAAACTTTGTTTTTTGATACCACACACTAACCTTCATCACACAGGCGCTGGCGGGGTGGCAGAGTTAATCCCGGGGAAAACCGTTCTACAGGTGCGTGATACAGGTAAGCAGAATAAATCATCCTGATCAGCAATTTGTTATGTGAGACTCCATCTCGATTGACCGATCGGGACGCCATCCCAAGGGATGGCGTCCCTTCCGTTAATAGGTGGCAAACAACCGGACATGGGTTCTAAAAGTACAATCTCAGAAAAATAGACGTAACTTTCGGTCGTGAATAAGACCACTTTCCATATTTCCAAAATGGACTGCCCTTCGGAAGAGCGGATGATCCGGATAAAGCTGCAGCCGCAGAAGAGTATAAAATCCATGAATTTTGACCTGCAGGGCCGGAGGCTGGAAGTTTATCACGACGGTAATGCTGAAACCATCCTCGATGCCCTGGCGGGCCTGGACCTCGGCACGACGCTCCTCGGCACAGAGCCGGCCGACTGCCCTGTCGAAGAACCGCACGAAAAGGCTGAAAGGAATATCCTGTGGGCAGTGCTGATCATCAACTTCTCCTTTTTCCTGCTTGAGTTACTGGCGGGTATCCTGGCAAAGTCGATGGGGCTGGTTGCGGATGGCCTCGACATGCTAGCCGACGCATACGTCTACGGGCTTGCCCTGCTGGCTGTCGGCGGGGCCCTGGCATTCAAGAAAAGAGTCGCCCGGATTGCAGGTTTTTTCCAGCTTGTGCTGGCCCTCATCGGATTTGCAGAGGTCATCCGGCGGTTTGCCGGCATGGCAATGATGCCTGACTTCAGGACGATGATCCTCGTTTCGGCCCTGGCGCTCCTGGCCAACATCGCCTGCCTTTACCTGCTGCAAAAAAGCAGGAGCAGGGATATCCACATGCGCGCCAGCATGATCTTCACCTCCAATGATGTCATCATCAATGCCGGAGTGATCCTGGCCGGGTTTCTCGTTCACTGGCTCGGCTCCGGGTACCCCGACCTGGTCATCGGGTCGGTCGTGTTTGTCATCGTGGCCTGCGGGGCTTTCAGGATCCTTAAGCTGGCAGTATAAGCATTTCTGCCTTTTCTCCGGTGGAATGCGTACCCTATTAGAAAGTTCCGTCTTTCAATTCATTAATAAGCTACTTTTGTAAAATACAAAAACTAAGATCCTTCGGGTTTCGCCCTCAGGACCAGCAACCAACAACCCATGACCAAACACCAAGCCGGCTTTGTCAATATCATCGGGAAGCCCAATGTGGGTAAATCGACGCTGATGAACGCCCTGACTGGCGAGAATATCTCCATCATCACCCCGAAAGCCCAGACAACCCGCCAGCGGATCCTCGGGATCGTGAACGAGGAGAACTACCAGATCGTCTTCTCCGATACCCCCGGTATCCTGCAACCGCAGTACAGGCTTCAACAAGCCATGATGCGAGAGGTGGAATCGGCCTTCGAAGACGCCGACATCATTCTCTACCTGGTCGAAGCCGGGGAAATGCCCGAACAAAACGACATCGCCGAAAGGATAATAAAAACTGAACGGCCGGTCATCCTCATCATCAATAAAATTGACCTGACCGACCAGGCTGCCCTTGAAAATAAAATCCTCCGGTGGCAGGAAATCTTCCCTTCAGCCGACATCATCCCGGTATCGGCCCTGCTGAAAGCCAACCTGCAATCGGTCTTCCGCTCCATCCTTGCAAAACTCCCCGAAAACCCTCCCTATTACGACAAAGACGAGCTGACAGATAAAACGGTCCGCTACTTCGTTGCCGAAAAGATCAGGGAAAAGATCCTGCTGAACTATCAGAAGGAAATCCCCTACTCCGTTGAAGTTGCCGTGGATCAATTCAAGGAGAGCGACAACCTGATCCATATCATCGCCTACATCTATATCGCCCGCGAATCGCAGAAGGCCATCCTGCTGGGCCACCAGGGCAGCGCTATCAAGCGGGTTGGCACACAGGCCCGCCGGGATCTCGAAGAGTGGCTGGGTAAGAAAATATTCCTCGAACTGAGCGTTAAAGTGCTGAAAGACTGGCGCGACAGTGAAAAAGAACTCCGTAAATTCGGATATGACCTCTGATTGAAAATCAATCGTTACCTTTGCAGCATGCCAAATATCGTAGCCATCGTAGGCCGGCCCAATGTCGGCAAATCCACATTTTTCAACCGGCTTGTAAAAAGCCGCCAGGCCATCGTCGAAGAAACCGCCGGCGTTACGCGCGACCGCCATTACGGTAAATCGGACTGGAACGGGATCGAATTTTCAATCATCGATACCGGAGGCTACGTGGAAGGATCGGATGATGTTTTTGAAGAGGAGATCCGCCGCCAGGTGGAACTGGCTATCGGCGAATCCGATATCATCATCTTCATGGTCGACGTGAAGGATGGACTGACGGAGATGGACAAAGACGTAGCCCAGCTGCTGCGCAAAAGCCGGAAAAAGATCTTCCTGGCCGCCAATAAGGTCGATAACACATACCGGACTTTCGATGTCAATGAGTTCTACGCCCTGGGCCTCGGGCAGGTATATGGCGTCTCCTCCATCAACGGCAGCGGGACAGGCGAGCTGCTCGACGAACTGGTCAAAGAATTCAAAGATACGGTGGCCGCCGAAATTCCGGACCTGCCGAAGATCGCGGTAGTCGGAAGGCCGAATGTCGGGAAATCATCGCTGATCAACGCGTTGCTGGGAGAAGAGCGGCATATTGTCACCCCCATCGCCGGCACAACCCGCGACACGATCTATACGCCATACAACAGCTTCGGGTTCGAATTCCTGCTGGTGGATACGGCAGGGCTTCGCAAGAAAGGGAAAGTGACGGAGAATATCGAGTTCTACTCGGTGATGCGTGCCATCCGGGCGATCGAGCAAAGCGATATCTGCCTGCTGATGATCAATGCGGAAGAAGGACTGGAGAGCCAGGACCTGAATATCCTTAGCCTGATCGAGAAAAACCACAAAGGGGTGGTGATCCTGGTCAACAAATGGGATCTTGTGGAGAAGGAGAACAACACCATGCGCGACATGGAGGCCTTCATCAAGTCGCGCACAGCGCCATTCACCGATCTGCCGGTGGTTTTCACGTCAGTGACCAGTAAGCAGCGGATTTTCAAGGCGATGGAGTGGGCAAGACGGGTTTATGAAAACAAATACCGCCAGGTATCGACATCGAAGCTGAACGAGCTACTGCTGCCGATCATCCAGGCCACTCCCCCACCGCAAACCAAAGGCAAACTGGTGAAAATTAAATATATCACGCAACTTAAGATGCATTATCCCACCTTTGCCTTTTTCTGCAATACGCCGCAATATATCAAGGAACCCTATGCCCGGTTTGTCGAAAACAAGCTGAGGGAAAACTTCGAATTTACAGGGGTACCGATCCAGATCTTCTTCAGGCAAAAGTAAAACCGGAACATGCCCCAGGAAAAGCACGACAGCGATGAAGTCCGCATCGATAAATGGCTCTGGGCAGTCAGGGTCTATAAAACCAGGAGCCTGGCCACGGAAGCCATCCGAAACGGAAGGGTGAAGGTCGGCGGGCATGTGGTGAAACCTTCCCGCGAGGTGCACTTGAATGATCAAATTGACATTCACCTGGGCGTTTACCATAAAACGGTAAAAGTCGTTGCCCTGCTGCACAACCGCGTCGGCGCGGCCCTGGTTCCCAATTTTCTTGAAGATTTAACGCCCGAAGAAGAATATGCCAAACTGAAAATCCAGCAGGAGATGAAGCCGGAGTTCCGGCCGCGGGGCACTGGAAGGCCAACCAAGAGGCACCGCCGCCTGATCGATCGCTTAAAAAAAACAAAAGATTTTAGCTAAATGAATATGAAAAAAATTATAAACACCACCCTGCTTCTGCTATTTCTTAGCCTATTCACCTACCAAATCCAGGGACAAAATACTAATTACCCGGAACCCGGAACCCGGAACCCGGAACAAAAAAACTACTTCCGCATCGCTTTCTACAACGTGGAGAACCTTTTCGATACGATCGACGATCCGATGACCGACGACCAGGATTTTCTGCCCGGGTCGAGGATTCCTTGGACGGCTGAGCGCTACGAGACGAAGCTGGATCACCTGGCCGAGGTGATTGCTGATTTGTCTGAAGACCTGCCGGTTGCGATTTTCGGGCTGTGTGAGATTGAGAACCGGAAGGTGCTCAACGACCAGGTGGCATCGCCGGCGATCCTTCCTGTCGGGTACAGGATCATTCATGCCGATAGCCCCGATGAACGGGGGATCGATAATGCCATGCTGTATGATGAAGGGCAGTTTCAGCCGTTAGCGGTTCAGCATGTTGCCGTTGATCTCCCGGGCGATAAGACTCGTAACATCTTGTATGTGAAAGGCATAAGCAGGAAGACGAAGGGAGACACGTTGCATCTTTTTGTCAACCACTGGCCTTCACGGTCGGAGGGACAGGAGGTAAGCGAACCCAAACGGATCAGGGCGGCAGAGGTGCTGAAAAGCAAGGTGGATTCCGTTTTTGCCGGGAATCAGCGTGCGTTGATCGTGATCATGGGGGATTTGAATGATGAACCTGCCGATAAAAGTGTCGGCGGGGTATTGCAGGCGATAGCTCCGGCAGATAAGCCGGCTGCCGGCGTGCTTTACAACCTGATGATACCGCTGCACCGCGAAGGAAAAGGGACTTTATATTACAAAGATTGGGATTTATTTGACCAGATTATCATCAGTGGCGGATTCTGGTTGAAGCAGAAGGGACTGCGCTACTCAGGCAGTTCAGGAAATATATTTTCACCTGATTACCTGCTTTTCACGAACAAAGAGGGGTTATCGCGTCCAAACCGCACGGCAGCAAAGGATTACTATGGCGGCTACAGCGATCATTTACCGGTTTATATTGATTTGTTGATTAAAAAATAGCGATTATCAAACAAACTATTCTTTTTCTTTATCGTAGTCGATCTCTTTGACCAGCTTGCCGCTTTCGTCCCAGAACTTCCATTTTCCCACACGGACGCCTTTATCGTATTTGCCCTGGTAGTGCTTTTTACCGTTCTCGTGCCAGGTTTTCCTCATCCGGTCATCTTTGCCTTCATAAAAATAACCTTCGCTCCACATCTTGCCGTCCTCACGCCAGTAGAACCATTTTCCGTGCTTCTTGCCATCCCTGTTGTACTCTCCCTCCATTTTCTTCTGGCCATTTTCGTAATAGAATATCTCCTTTGCCCGGTATTTGTTGTCGGTTTCGGTCGTATAATACTGCACTCTTTTCGGTTTATCACCGGGATAGGTTTCAATTACTTTCTCTTCGTATTTCTTACCGCAGGAAGCCAGAACGACAATCACCAGAAAGAACACTAACTTTTTCATATATTGAGTTTTATCCATTAAACATTATTCTCATTCCCCTGATCTCTTCATTGAAATTTCCGTTAAGGATGCAGGGCTCTGCTTCATAAACCAGGTTGCCATTGACAAACGTGTGGGTGATCCGCGAACCGAAGGTATGTCCTTCAAATGGCGA
The DNA here is from genome assembly GCA_017991835.1 of Bacteroidales bacterium. Taxonomy (GTDB): domain Bacteria; phylum Bacteroidota; class Bacteroidia; order Bacteroidales; family JAGOPY01; genus JAGOPY01. The sequence continues at coordinate 42,490 of JAGOPY010000005.1, forward strand.
CCATCCGCATTTGTAATAGATATTATCCGGACGGACTTCCCACGGGTCATTATCATCGACAATAGCCAGATCGGCCCAGTAGCCTTCGCGGATATACCCGCGTTTTTCTACCTTAAAGCACTCCGCCGGGGCATGGCACATTTTCTCCACAACGCGCTCCAGGCTGATCCTCCCCTGCTTCCGGAAGTCGAGCATCGCCGGCAGCGAATGTTGCACCAACGGCCCGCCCGAAGGCGCTTTGAAGTATTTGCCCGATTTTTCTGCTGCCGTATGCGGTGCATGATCGGTGGCAATCACATCGATCCTGTCGTCGAGCAATGCCTTCCAAAGGGATTCCCGGTCATGGGCCGATTTTATCGCCGGGTTCCATTTGATCCGGTTGCCCAGCGTTGTATAATCGATATCGGAGAACCAGAGATGATGAACGCAAACCTCCGCGGTGATCCTTTTTTCGGCCAGAGGCACATCATTTCGGAACAGGACCATCTCGTGGGCCGTTGAAAGATGCAGGATATGTAACCGCGAATTATACTTTTCAGCGAGTTGCACTGCCAGGGATGAGGACCGGTAGCAGGCCTCTTCGCTCCGGATGAGGGGATGGGCCATCACCGGCACATCTTCTCCGTAAAGTTCCCGGAACTGCTCCATATTGGCACGGATAACCGGTTCATCTTCGCAGTGTGTGGCGATGAGGAGGTTAACCCGGCTGAAGATATTTTCCAGTGTTTCCCGGTTATCGACGAGCATATTGCCGGTGGAGGCACCCATAAAGACCTTAAGGCCGCAAACCGATCGCGCATCCGTTTTCAGGATTTCATCCAGGTTATCGTTGGAAGCGCCCATGTAGAAAGAGTAGTTGGCCAGCGATCTCTCCGATCCGATCCGGTATTTCTCCTCCAGCAATTCCTGGGTCAGAGTCTGCGGATTGGTGTTGGGCATCTCCATGAAAGAGGTGACGCCGCCGGCTACGGCAGCGCGGCTCTCAGTGTAAATTTCACCCTTATGCGTCAGGCCTGGCTCGCGGAAATGCACCTGGTCGTCGATCGCCCCGGGAATCAGATACTTACCCCCTGCATCCAGGGAGGGAAGCCCGTTAACCAGGTGGAGTTCATCGTTAGGCAATTCCCCATGGATTATCCTCTCAATCAATCCGTTGCGAATGATCAAACCACCATGGTAAATCTCGCCCTCATTGACAATCCGGGCATTGTGTATGTACCAGCTATCTTTCACTATAAGTCGTTGATCGTTAGTCGTTTGTAATGAATTGATGATTTTGGATCCGGATTTCAAGTTTCCAATTTCTATATCTTCCTGTGAATCTTCCTGATATTCCGTAACCGCAGGCTGATCACACCAAAAATAGCTTCTTTGAAAATCCCTGAGCTCATCTTGGATTGTCCTTCGGTGCGGTCAGTAAAGATGATCGGTTCTTCATAGATCTTAAATCCCAGCTTCCAGGCTGTGTATTTCATCTCGATCTGGAATGCATACCCGATAAACCGGATCCGGTCAAGATTGATCATTTCAAGGACTTTACGTGTATAACAGACAAATCCTGCAGTGGTATCGCGGACTTTTATCCGGGTAACGAACCTGACATAAGCAGAGGCGTAATACGACATCAGGATACGTCCCATAGGCCAGTTCACCACATTTACTCCTTTGATGTAGCGTGAACCAACAACTACGTCGGCATTATGTATTTTCGAAGCTTCGTATAATTTGATCAGGTCAGCAGGGTTGTGTGAAAAGTCGGCGTCCATCTCGAAAATATAATCATAACCCCTTGCCAGGGCCCATTTAAATCCGTGAATATAAGCTGTTCCCAGGCCCAGCTTCCCTTTCCGCTCCTCGATAAAGAGTTGATCGGGAAATTCAGGGATCAGTCTTTTAACAATATCGGCCGTCCCGTCGGGAGAATTATCTTCAACGATAAGAACATGGAACTCCCTGGGAAGTCCAAAAACGAACCGGAGGATCTTTTCAATATTCTCCTTTTCGTTATAAGTTGGGATAATAACAAGACTATCTGACACTTATATTTGGATTTATTTAATAATCAGTTTGGTATGCGAAATCATCCTGTCACTCGTCAGTTCAACCACATACATTCCTTCGGGCAAGTCATTCACTGTGATCGTGGAGCTACTCCTTCCATTACAGTTCCATCTATCCGAATATACTTCCCGGCCATCTACGCTAAAAATAGTAACGGACACAGGCATTTTTATATTATCCGGAAACTCAACGCGGAACGATCCATGCGCCGGATTCGGATAGATTTTGCAGCTAAACGACAGCGCTTCATCCATACCGAATGAGGTGCTGAAAGGCAGGACTGCTGGTGAAGGCATGATATTTCCGTTCAGATCGGCTACCGACTGGATGGTCAGGTTATAGCTTCCGCCCGTCAGTTTGCTGACGGTGAGGTAGAGTTCCGATTTCACAAACTCATGGAGCCTGGCCTTGATAACGGTAACTCCGTTATTTACCGAGTAATTGGAAATGTTTTCGCCGGAAGCGGCCGACACCGGTTCGGAGAAGGTAACCTTGAGTGTGGAATCGTTCAGAACAACAACCGAAAGCACCGAAGGGGCAGAGACATCGCCGCCGGTGGTCACATCGGTCCCAAGCCTGAGCTGGATCTTCCATTCATCAAAATCATAGTCGAGTGGCCCTGAAACATTATAGGCCTGACCTTCGGAAGGCTCATATTCGAAAACGCTTGTATTATGTACCAGCAAGTCGCCCGTGCCGTCATTGACCGTCCACATATAATAGTTAGCCATATAATTATCGTCGGTACATGTAGCATTATTAACCCGGATCAGGACGCCTTCATAGGCTTCGCCGGCCTGTGAGCAGGTTATCACGGCAGGTGCCGGCAAGGGATGATTTCCTGAAATTAAATAATAATCGGTGATACTTTTCAGTTCCGTCTTCTCATAATACTCCGCAATGGTTCCTGTTACAATAATGCTGTCGCCGATACTGGGATTTCGTCCCTGGTCGTAAATAAATAGTCCGTTCCATGCCCCGGAGCCATCCTGGAGGAAATAGTTCGCACCATAATTTCCGGTGACAATCCCGGAAACAGAGACAACCTGATCCAGGTAAGGACTGACCGGGCCTTGTCCCTGGATGTCGTAAATCGATGTGAGGGTACCGGTAAATGTTTTGGGTACATAGAAATTATAAATGACCGTGCTGGCATTGTCTGTATTATTCTGCGCCGTTATTTTGAAATAAACGGTCGTACCCTGCGATTGTGCCGGAATAACGGCTGAGTAGGCATTTCCCGAGCCTTGCATGGTCACATTCTGGTTCAGGTTGCTCCAGGAAGTTCCATAGGCCAGGGTGGCATTGGTAATGGCTCCGGCTGAAGAAGTGATCGTCGAGGTGATGGTCACCGGTTGCCCGGCAACAGGAATCTCAGGTGATTGGTGGACATTGCCGATCGATACGCTGGAAAGGGTTGTATTGCCCCAGATCAGGTCGGCAAACTGCGGGTTGTCGATGAACGGATTGCGGTTACGCTGGAAGGAATAAATAACATTGTTGCGGTTCCGTTCGAATTCATCGGGCGGGTCCATCTGGTTCCACAGAAGAAGTGTCGAAAGCTTGCCGTGCTTCGGTTCAGGGTATGTATTCAGTTCATCGACCACTGTCAGGTCGATTTCGCCGTTCTCCCCTTCATAACGGGTGTCCATGTAAAAAATGATGCGTGCTACATCACCTTTGTCCTGGTCGCGCGGCTCCCAGTTGTTTTCGCTGAAAAAACATCCGATCGCTTCCGGATGGGGTGTTCCGCCGTTGTCGTAATCGAGGTTGCTTTTGTCGTTATTGACCGATGCATCTACTGGTTTTAGGTTATGGACATCGCCGTCCATCGGCTGCCAGTCGCCGAAGTCTCCATGAGATTTCGCCCAGATATGCTCGCGGTTCAACTGGTCGTTTCCGCTGCCGTAATCGTTATTCGGCCATGACTTACCGGTGTAGATCTGGATAATGTTGCCGGGTGTGTTTGGATCGGCATCGCTTAGCTTGAAGATTTCTTTCGAGTAGAAATAAGAATATACTGTATGTCCGCTGATCACATCGTTGAGGGCCGATTTGAGCGCATCACCCGATTTATTCTCCGTCCCGTTGTAATATCCGGTTGGCTGGGCAAATAATCCGGACATCATGACAGACATTACAGTCATCAGGGTCAGACTAACAAAGGTTTTTTTCATACTGGCAAGTTGTTTCTGTTTTTTATAATTCGATTTGTAATGAGACATTCATCCTGCGGCCGAGGCCAAAGAAGACCCCTGCAGAATTAGCGTCAAATGTTGAGTTGTGGTAAAGGTATGAGTCGTTGTTCTGTGCATCGGTTATATACTTATCGTTCAGCAGGTTGAGCACACTGGCCTGTAATCGCAACCCGGCTTTTTTCAGTTTCAGGTAGTATCCGGCGTGTACATCGACCATAAAATAATCCGGGATCTGCCACGATTGTATAGGGTCACCGTTATCATCAAAGGCCCACGCATTTAGTTCAGGATCATAATCCAGCGGATTGAATTCGGCATAGTGTTTTCCAAACCACGTAAATGAGCCGCTGGTATAAAGTCCGGGGATAATTTCCCAGCGGATGCTTTCCCTGTTCTGGAACTGGGCTGCATCCCCGACTTTCAGGCCACGGGCATCGAAAGGCTTGGTACCGACCTGGATGCCGTTGTCGTCATAAACCCGGGCCGTATCGGCAGATGTCCAGATCCAGTCACCCAGTGAGACGAGGGCTTCGAAGGAGAGGTTTCTCAATATCTTCCAGGCAAATTCGAGCTCGATCCCGGTATGCCGGGCATTCATATCATTGATATTCACGCTGTAATTACGGTCATCGATCTTAATGCTCATCGCCCGGTCGGCCGGTTTGTTCTTCCAGATAGTATAATAGGCATTGGCATTAAAAGTTATCTGCCTGTTGTAAAAGCTATATCCAACCTCTGCTGCTGTAACTTTCTCGTTCTCTATACTTTTAAATAAAGTATTGTTATAATCATAAACATTGTTAAATCGTTGGGCTTTTGAAAGATAACCGAGATTTACAAACACGTTCATTTTCTCGGTCAGGTTGTAATTCACCCCGCCCTTTACTGTAAATCCGGGGATCCACTTCCACCCTGTTTCATTGGTCCTCAAACCGGGTGAATTCCGGTCATAAGTTACCCCATTGTAAATAACCTTCGTATCATATGCGATAGTGAGCGTCGTATCGTCCACATCGAGGAGCTTCGGAATAAAGTAATCGACTCTTTTATTACCGGAATAGGAGCCTGTGATATTCAGAAAGGAGCTGAAGTTGCCCTTCTGGAATTTAACCTGGGCAAAAAGTCCGCCCCAACGCACCAGGCCAAGGTTATGGTAACCGATTATATCTCCTGCGTATTTACGGGTCGTATCATTCCTTTCATTCTGGTTGCCATCATCCAGGTAATAATTACCGCCGAAAAGATCTTCAATTTCACGATAATGGTCGCCTTTGTAACTTCGGAGGTCGATCCCGCCGGAAAACGAATAGAAGTCGTTCAGTTCGTAATCGAAAGTTGAAAGGAGCCCGTACCAGAAGTGGTTGTTCATCGAATTACGCATGATCTCCGACGATTGCCGGTTAACATTGAATCCACCCGGGTAATTCATATTGGAATTGTAATAGAGCTGAAGATTTTGTTGTCCGGTTTCGGGATCATAAACCGGTGTTGTGGAGAAAGCGCCGCCGCCGCCTGTCCCGATGGATAAATAAATTATATTCGAAACATAGAGCTTATCGCTGACGTTCCAGAAATCGCGCAGGCTGAAGATAGGTTTGAAGTAGAAATTACTGGCAGTGCTGAGCTCTTTTCTTTCACCGATGATTGCACCGGTATCTGTCATGGTTATTTCGCTAAGGTATCCCCAATTGGGGTTGTAACGAAGTCCCATATTGACGGGAATACCAAGAGAATCCAGCTGCCGGATGGTAGCCGGGTCCATGCCGGCTTTTCTGGCATAATTCGAATCATACGTGGCGATGTGTTTGGCATAGCTCCGCTGGCCGTGTTTCTGCGGGGCGCCCATGGCGGTAAGGCTGAGAAGGTGCTTTCCGATTTCCTTGTCGATCCGCAGGAAGTAGAACCATCCTTGGGTCCAGGTCTGGTCGACCCATCCTGTACCGGTCTTGTAAGATCCGGCAAAGGTCACGCCCCATCCGTTTTTGAGCCTGCCGGTGGTCATTCCGAGGGATGTGCGGAAAAATCCCTCGCTTCCGACTTCCTGCTTCAGTAATATGCCTTTTTTGTCTTCTATGCCTTTGGTCGCCATATTGATCGTGCCGCCGACAGAAGGGATCGAGAGCTTGGAGGCTCCCAGTCCGCGCTGCACCTGGGTAAAGCGCATGACCATATCGAGGCCGAACCAGTTCGACCAGTAAACCCATCCGTTTTCCATGTCGTTTACCGGGATACCATCGAGCAGAACTGCCACATTGCGCTGGCTGAACCCGCGGATATTGATCCGGGAATCGCCATCGCCACCTCCTTTCTGGGTCGCATAAACGCCGGGTGTGGCATTCAGGATCATCGGCAGGTCGCGTGAAGCCAGTTCCTCTTCGATCTTCATCGGCGGGATGTTGGAAAAAGCGATCGGCGTTTCACGAGTACGGGCTACATCGCCCACAACTTCAATCTCCGTCAGAGTGACATTCTTCAGCGAAACATCGAGATAAACGCTTTTATCGGCAACTTTAACCCGCATGGTCTGCTTTTCATAACCTACGTATGAAAATTCCAGCTCGTAGTCCCCCGGATCGAGCCTGAGAAAATATTTCCCGTTCACATCGGTAACGGTCCCTTTCCCCGGGGCATAGGTAATATTTACCCCGATCAGCAACTCCTTGGTTGCATTATCGGTAATGGTCCCTGTCACTGTCTGTTGCTGGGCAACTAGTTGAATGAGGGGGAGTTGCAGTAAACAGAGTAAAATAAAGGTTCTTCCGGTCATCCTGCGAGCTATCTGATAAAGATCCGTTCGGTATAAACTGAATTATCTTCCATCCGTACCCTGATAAAGCAGATCCCATGCATCCTTTCGCCAAATTCGTATGTATAACCGGTTTCCCTGCCCGTGAGTTCAATGACATCGGTCAGCCTTCCGGTAATATCAATTACTTCTATGGATGTGATGAAATCTTCACCTGTAATGGTTATGGTTCTGTTCAGGGAAGGGTTTGGGTAGATCCGGACCTTTTTATCCAAAGCAGGATCGCTGATGCCGGATGTATTGCAGTCGCACCGGTGGAATCCCAGTGAGTCGAACGTATTTTCAGGGATGGAGTCCCATTCCGTCGTGACAACGAAAACATCGGGATTGGTTTTCACTCCATTTTTCACCGATGGTTTACGGATAAGGGTATTATCGGAAGTCCAGCACAGCCAGAAGAGCGGTCCGACAATATAATCACTGATCGTGTACTGCGTCGGTACTCCACCGCTGTTGTAAGTGATCGTCGTATCGGTGATGCTTCCCCAGCCCTCGTCATCTTCCAGCATGGGTGGGCCGATATGGGCAAAAATATCCACGATATCGCCGGTGATCTTTTCCAGGGTCACCGCGTCGTTGCCGTTAAAATACATCATTTTGTTAACATCATATACAGGGCATAAGAATGTATCGGCCTTGGCCTGGAGTGCCAGGTCGACCATGATCTCCTGCCCGGTGCCACCCGGATCACGTTTGTCAAGGACGGCGACAAAGGTACTCTTGGGTGCAATGGTGCCGCCAAGCTGAATTTTATCCGGGGTAAAGAGGCCATTACGGTAACGCACCAGGTAATAGTCCGATAAATTGATCGGATTATTGGTCGGGTTATATAACTCGATGGCTTTATTATTGCCTGATCCTTCGACATATTCCGAGATGAACAGGTCGGAACAGTCCTGAGAAAACAGCGACAAAAAAGGCAACACAAATAGTGCTGAAAGTAAAAGTTTCTTCATATGAGGATTGATTTGAAATTTCTGAATTTACAAAAATAATATTCCTTTCCTAAATCCATTCAGGCAGTTGATAAATCTTGGATAATATTTACATCCGATCCTGCGGATCCAAACAAAGATTTCAGGAAAAGAAAAAGATCAGAACTTTACACCAACCTCCACTGTAATGAACCGGCCCGGGCAGACGGCGCCTTTGCTGTCATAAAATTTGGTATCCAGGATGTTCTGTACAGTAATTGAACCGGCCAGCTTCCGGTATTCTTTCCATAGCCGGGCATCCAGTGTGAAATAAGCGGGATAACGGTCGTCTCCGACAATCTCGTCGAAAACATTCTGATCGTTGACCCATCTTTTACCATTATACTTTGCTGCCAGCGAAGCATTGATAATCCGGTTCATCCAGTAAACTGAGAAATTAGCCATGTCGGCAGGTACATCAACGAGGAATTTGCCTTCCAGGTCAGGCTGTCCGGCATTATCTCCCGGTTTAAACGCGGAAATTTCGCTGTGGTTGTGGGAGTAGTTTGCCACCAGTCTCAAACCGGGCAAAATATCGTAAGTCAGCTCCAGTTCCAGCCCGAAGATATTGACACCGGTAATGTTTTGCGGCAGGTATATCGGGCGGGGGCCAAATCCCATATCGATCGAATCACCCGAATTGACATAATAGATAAAGTCCTTTCCCATCGAGAAATAGGCCGAAGTCGACAATAAAATCCGACCGGGTAACAGGAAATCGCCTCCGGCTTCAAAATTATCCAGGACCTCCGGTTCCAGTTCCGGGTTGGCAATTTTAAATCCTCCCCGGATTCGCCCGCTGCGGCAAAGGTCGTCGAGTACCGATGGGCGGAAACCCCGGGCATAGGATAAGTAAACGCGATTATCCGCGTTTATGCTGTACCGTGCCGACAGTTTCGGGCTAAGCGCGTGCCAGGTGAACTCCGTCTGGCTTGAATCGACGTATGGCATAATAAAGTAGGTCTCTGCCGTAGGGGTTTCGACAAAAAAAGCTCCGTCAAAATAGCTCGCATAATCGTACCTTAATGCCGCTATTATTTTGAATTTATCATCGCCGAATGAAAATTCATCCTGTGCAAAGATTCCTACCGTATTGATCTTTCCCAGGTTATAAACAATGTCGGTGGATGTGTAGTAAATGTCTTTGGCGTCCACACTGCCCTGTTTGGCATCCAATCCAGCGGTTAGCCGGTGGCGGGCAGAAAACTTCCGTGAATAATTGAACATTCCGCCGGCGTCTTTGCGGATCGACAAAACATCGTAAAGGGTGTAATCGTCTTTTATAAATTCGTTCACCCGTTTATAATGCTCGTTGAAATAGAACAGGCTGGCATTCCATTCCGATTTTTCATTCTCGCCGTGGTACCTGCCCCTGAAGTGATATGTATCGTGATCGGTCGTGTTACCTTCATCCTGAAATACGACCTCTCCGGTACCCTGCCTGTCGTCGAAAGTGAGCAGGTCAATTTCAATGAACCGGCTTTTCTTCCATTCATAGCCGAGCTTAATTCCGCCCGACCATTCCTTCATGTTGGACTTGACAATATATGGATTGGCGGCCTGGTCTGCTTCCGATTGGGTGATATAACCGTCGCTCTGAAGGTAACGTCCGTTCAGTCCCCAGTAAAAACCGCTGCCGATGCTGTCGTTCAGCCGGCCGGCCAGTTGCAGCCGGCCGCCGATGGTATTGTATGTGCCATACTCTAAACCGGCATAACCGCTGATCTTCTTCTGAGGCTTCCGGGTAATCACATTGATAGAGCCGCCCATGGCATTTCCGCCGTAAATACTGGATCCGGGGCCTTTAACCACTTCGATTCGTTCGATATCCCCGGTAGCAACCAGGTTCCAGTTGACCGATCCGCCATCGGCTTTATTGACCGGGATGCCGTCGAGCATCACCAGAACCCGTCCCTGCTCTTTTCCATCAAGGCCCCGCATAGTGACCGTCGATTTCGAAGAAAAGATCCCGAAAGGACGGCTGACATAAACCCCGGGAACAAACTGGAGGTACTCATCCGGATACTGCACGGGCATGGCTTTGATCTGGTAACCCGTCAGCAGGTTGATCCTGGCCGGGATATCACGGATCGTGTTATCTGTTTTCGTAGCGGAGATCACCACCTCATCGAGAAAGTGCTGTTTGCCGATCGTATCGGTGATCTGCCCGTAAGTAAACCCGGCCAGGCAGCAAAAAATAAATATCAGGCTAAATCGGCTTTTCATTGTTCATTGTTCATTGTCCATTGTCCATTGTCCATTGTCCATTGTCCAGGTATTTTTCACTATTCACTATTCACTTCTGTATCTTCACCCCTATTTCCATCGTTCCGTCGCCGGTTTCATTGGCGCGGATCACTTTTATCATCCCATATTTCCCCCCGGCGGTTTTAAAGGGAATGATCTTCCCGGTATAGCAATACTTGCATAAGCCGCTTACATTCTGTGGTTTATAACCTGCGATCAGCAGGCTGTCGTTAAGGGCTGAGTCGAAATCTTCCGGGGCGACCAGGTCATTATCGGTTGAATAATAATCGTAGGTCGTATTATTTTTAACCGTCCACGTGGCAAAGACAGGGTAATGGGTCTGTGCAGAGGTATACCCCGGGCAGGTCAGGGTCGGTGAGGGATTGCCGGAGGTATAATAGAAGAAGGCCGCGAGGTCAATCTCCGCTTCCCGGCCCGGGATATTCGATTCGGTGAAGGTTCTTCCGGAATCAAGGTCGAGGAAATGGCCATAGAGCGAATTGGCCGGATAGCTCAGCAGGATGGAGGGATAATGGTTAATCGCTCCGTAAGCTGAGCCATCCCCAAGGAAAATATCCAGATACACAGAAGCAGTATCCCGGAACTCATTCATTATGAAAAAGTTCCAGGTTTCAGTTTCTGACGGGCCTTTCGGAAAAATAAAAACCGTGTCTAATCCACCTTTTTCAATGAAGATTCCCTTATCCAGTTCGGTCACTGTGGCGGTGGGGGTAATCCTTTTCACCCTGATGTATGTGATGGCTCCCCCACCTCCGACCGCTTCCAGACCGAATTGCATCTGGCGGCCGACCGGGATACGGTCGCCATCCATAACAAATCCTTCACCCTCTTTGAAAAGGATAAACGGGAAATGGTCCGTTGAATCCTCTTCTGTGCATTGGGTAAAAACTCCCAGGAGAAGGAACAGGGCTATAATTTTACTGCATCTCATTATTTTTTCACTTTCACCTCAAAGGTCACTTCACCATCGGCGCCCTGCACCACTTCCGTTACTTTGAACAATCCGTAAACCTCCGATTGCGTTTTGAATGCGTAAATATCATCCACCTTCATATCTTTTGCTTTGCGGAAGTCATTAGCCGTATCATATGCATTTATGATCAACTGGTCGGTTTCGGCCAGGGCGTCGAACTGAGCGACCGTCAGGGCGGTTGCGGAGAAATAGGTTGTATTTTTTGTGGTCCAGTTTTCGGGGGCGTTGGCACCGGTGAAGATTCCGGAGATGTTTGTACCGGGAGAAGCTATAGCGATGTTGTTGCCGTTGGCTTCTTCATAAAAACACAGGATATCAATCACTCCCGGATTTTGTGAGGCTGCATCCATTGTATAAACTTTGTTTTCTGATACTGAATAAAATCCTCCGTCGCTGGCATTTGCCTGTGCTCCGATCGTGGCTTTTTTCACCTCAGGCTCGTCATCATCGTTACAGGATGTGATGACAAACGAAACCACTGCAGCCATCATCAAGAAATAAAATACTTTTTTCATAATTTAAATTTTTAATGTTTTACAAATAATCGATATGTCATCCGTTGCATATCGATGCAAAAATAAAATCTATCTTATTCCCTTCATGGATTGGATACTATTTGTAATCTTTCTAAAATTCATAAGACATTTTTTAATAATTTCTTAACTTAAACAGCGTTATACCTGTTTGACGTTAATGTAATTTCGTTCCCAAATCAACCTTTTAAGATGAAAACCATCTACATTGTAAGGCATGCGAAATCTTCGTGGAATCAGGCCGATTTACCGGATGAACGGCGACCGCTGATGGAAAAAGGGAAAAAAAGGACGAAAAAAATCATTGACAAGCTGCACGAAATGAATTTCCGGGTGGATTATATCCTTTCGAGCCATGCGGTAAGGGCTCTTGAAACGGCGCGGATACTGGCCCATGCCCTTAATTATCCCAAAGAGAACATTAAAATCGACCCGCACATTTATTTCACGGATGGTGATGGGATCATGAACCAGTTTTTTGATATTCCGGAACGGTTTCATTCGGTCATGATCGTGGGCCATAACCCGTCCCTGACCGATTTTGTCAATCAATACCTTAAGGAACCCATTGAAAATCTGCCCACATCAGGGATTGTCGGCATTTCATTCGAAACGGATAAATGGGAAGAGATTCCGCTGGCAAAACATCATGTTGATTTTCTTCTTTTTCCGAAGGAAATATAGGAGAGATTGAACCGACGGCTTTAGTCGTCGGACTACCAATAAAAATCGAATATTTATTCATATGAGAAAGCCTCAAGAAGAATCAATAACCGACGACTGAAGCTGTTGGTTTATATTTCAATTGACTATCACAGTAATTTCATAAATTTGTAGGATAAATTCACTTAAAAAAACGGTTAAAAGCAGCTTATGGAATTGAATGATCAGTACTATTTTAACCGTGAGATCAGCTGGCTTCATTTTAATGAGCGGGTTTTGCAGGAAGCGATCGATCCCGCCACTCCCCTTCTGGAACAGGTAAAATTTCTCGGAATCTATTCCAACAACCGCGATGAGTTTTTCAGGGTCAGGGTGGCTACCTTAAAACGGATGATTAAGCTGGAACAGAATGAGCCTGTTCCCGATTTAAAATACAAGATCATCCTGGATGAAGTGCTGGAGATCGTTGGCGGGCAGGAGAAGCTTTTCATTAAGGCATATAACAAGGTAGTAAGGGAGCTGGCCCGTAACAATATCTTTCTTATCAATGAAAAGCAGGTCACTCCTGACCAGGGTGAATTTATTACGCAGTTTTATAAAGAAAAGGTACGTCCCAACCTATTCCCGTTGATGCTCAACAATGTCAGGAGTTCACTTTCCTTGCAGGATGCTTCGATCTATCTGACTGTCATTTTAAAGAAATCTGCAGAGCCTGCGGTTGAAGATTATGCACTGATACAGGTTCCCAGCGATATCAACGGCCGGTTCCTGGTCCTGCCGATGGACGGCCGGAAGTTGTTCATCATCCTGCTGGATGATGTTATCCGTTATTGCCTTAAAGACATATTCTCCGCCTTCGGATATGACCGGTTCGACTCCTATACCATCAAGTTTACGCGCGATGCTGAACTCGAGATCGATAACGACGTTTCCAAGAGTTTCCTGGAGCTGATCAGCGTCAGCGTCAAAAAAAGGAAACTGGGAGAAGCTGTGCGATTCGTTTACGATAATACCATGCCGGATGATCTGCTGAAAATGCTGATCAAGAAACTGAACATCGCAAAAAAAGACACGATCCGCGGAGGTGGAAGATACCACAATTTCAAGGATTTTATGGACTTTCCGAGGATTGGCGACGAAAAGCTGAGGTATCCGCCGGCGCCACCGGTCCCGCACCGCGACCTGGTGAACCAGCCCAGCATGTTCAAGGCCATCCGGCGTAAAGATATCATGCTGTTCTTCCCTTACCAGTCGTTCCAGTACATTATCGATTTGTTAAGGGAATCATCCATTGATCCCGATGTCCGGTCCATTAAGATGACTTTTTACCGGACCACACGTAACTCTGCAGCCATGAACGCCCTGATCAACGCGGCGCGCAACGGCAAATACGTAACGGTTTTTATGGAGATCCAGGCCCGGTTTGATGAAGAGGCAAATATCTACTGGACCCGCAGGCTCCAGGACGAAGGCATTAAGGTCATTCAGACCATTCCCGGCTACAAGGTGCATGCCAAGCTGATTTTGATCCGACGACGCGAAAACGGGCAAAACCGGCTCTACGCCAACGTCAGCACCGGCAATTACAATGAAACGACGGCAAAGGTATTTTCCGATTTCAGCCTCCTCACCTGCGACCCGAGAATTTGCGACGATGTTTACAACATTTTCGAGCTGCTTGAAAGCAAATTCATTCTTCCGACATTTAAAAACCTGAAAGTATCGCCATTCAATATACGCGGGTTTTTCATCGACATGCTCGACCGGGAGATACGGAATGCCGAAAAGGGCAAGGAGGCATGGGCCATCATCAAGCTGAACAGCCTGGTCGACCGCAGGGCAGCAGCCAAGCTATACGAAGCCGCCCGGGCAGGCGTACAGATCAATTTGATTAACCGGGGCATTTGTGTCATTAAGCCGGGAATGCCAGGTGTCAGCCTGAATATCAATGCCTTTTCCATTGTCGATAAATACCTCGAGCACAGCCGGGTCTATATTTTCTGCAATGGTGGCAACCCGGAGTATTTCATCTCCTCGGCCGACTGGATGCCGCGGAATTTCGACCACCGGATCGAAGTAGTTTGCCCTATTTACGACACCGGCATACAGCAGGAACTGATGGATGTTCTGAATATCCAGATGCAGGATAATACCAAATCGCGCTACCTGGGACCGGAGCGACTGAACCGGTACCGCACCACGGATGATCCTGCAAAACACCGTGCCCAGTTTGAAATCTACGACTATTATTATAAGAAAGTTAAAATCAAGCCCCATGGTCAACCCGGAAAATCAAAATCAAACTGCAAGGAGGGATAAAAAGATCCATATCCCTTCGCCGGCCCGGAAAATCGGGTATATCGTCGTGATCATCATACTGATCGTCATCCTTTATCTTATCCGGAATTATGAACGATGGAACCTGACGTTCCTCACGGAAGAATTCAGCAAATGCCTGTTTTATATTGAATTATCCATATACATTAACATAGGGGCCAATATCCTTTTTATCTTTTACGATAACAAATGGTTCAAGCACCTGCTGCAGGCGGTTACCGATGTAGCCGGCGCCCTCTCCCTGATCATGATCTATGTCATCTACCCGTTGAACATCAGCAACGGCGACTACGACAACTGGATAAAGACGGGATTGCTGATCATCTTTGTCCTTACCGTTATTTCCATACTGATCAATCTGATTAAGGGGATCAGGTACCTGGTGCAGGAGCCGGAAGCCGTCTGACAAGCAATAAAGAATTGGAAAGGTATGCAGCTCCCCGTCTCCCGGTCTCCCCGTCTTCAAATCTCCTGGCATTCCTTTCTTCTCCTCTTTGTATTTTGCGCTTTGAGATTTGAACTAACCCAGGCGCAGTATTTTTCACTGGGAACCGACGCTGCTTCGGTAAAATGGGACCGGATCAAAACGGAAAACTTCAGCGTCATCTTTCCCCGGCAGCTCGATTCACAGGCTCTGCGCACCGCCAATACCCTGGAATACTTCCGCGAAATAGCACTGGAAGGTCGAAATATCAGGACAGGCCGCTGGCCGGTCATCCTGCATAACGGAACTGTTATTCCCAATGCTACCACCCCTTTTGCCCCCAAAAGGATCGACATGCTGACCATTCCCCCCCAGGACCAATACGGGCAGGACTGGCTCGATCAGCTGGTCATTCACGAATTCAGGCACAGCGTGCAATACGCCACGGTCGATAAAGGATTTACCCGGGTCATGCGGATCCTGTTCGGCCAGCAGGCCCTTCCCGCTGTCATGGGCTTATTTGTCCCCTTTTGGTATATTGAAGGAGATGCAACAGTTACCGAAACGGCCATGACCCATACCGGAAGAGGCCGGTCGCCTTCCTTCGAAATGAGGCTCAGGGCACAGATCATTGAAAAAGGAATCTATTCGTATGACAAAGCTTATAATGGTTCATACCGTGATTTCATCGCCGGTCATTACGAGATGGGATACCTGCTGGTTGGAAGCGGCATGCTGAAATATGGTGGCTCAAACCTGATAAAACCATTACAAAAATCGGGCACGCTGCCTTTTACGTTTGTCCCATTTTCACATGCGTTATACAAAGTAACCGGTACAGGAAAAAGAAAGTTTTACAGGAATACCCTGACCGAACTCGGGGAAAAATGGAAAGAAGAGGACCGAAACCTTGATACCACGGCCTGTTCGCGCATTAGGGAAGGAATTTCCAGGACGTACACGAATTACACCAGCCCCGTCCCACTTCCAGGCGGCCGGGTTGCAGCTCTCCGATCCTCGCTGGCTGACATTACCCGCCTTGTGCTGATTGATACGGACGGTCGGGAAACTATTGCCTGCACACCCGGACCGATGATCGATCCGGTTTTGTCTGCCCGGGCGAACATGATCTGCTGGGCCGAACTGGAAAACGACCCACGCTGGGCGCTGCGCGATTATTCTGTAATCAAGGTCCATGACCTGCAATCGGGCAGGACCCGGCAGATAACCCACAAAAGCCGCTATTTTTCACCAGATCCTGATCCATCTGCGAAAACCATTGCCGTGGTGGAAGTTGATATGCAAAACTATTACTACATTACCCTGGTGAATGCTGCTGATGGCCATGTCATCAAACGATTTCCCGTTCCAGGAAATCATTATCCGTCGTACCCGGCCTGGAGCAACGACGGCCGGCAAATAGCCGTGATCCTGACCCGCAGCGAAGGAAAATGCATAGCCGTGCTGGATATTGAAACCGCAAAATTTGAGATTGCCCTTCCGTTTTCATATACTGAAATATCAAAACCAACCTGGGATGAACATTATATCCTTTTCACCGGAGCCTATACCGGCATCGACAATATTTTTGCACTCGATCTGAATACAGGGGAATTGTACCAGGCCACCGCGGCGCGTTTCGGCGCCACAGATGCGGCCATTTCGGAAGATGGAAAGACGCTGTACTACGCCAGCTATTCATCCGGCGGTTACGATATTGTCGCAGCCGGATTCTCAGCGCCATCTGACGCGAGCCATCCGGGTGATCCGGATTCTTTTAACCCCTGGAACCCGCAGAACAATTACTCCTTCGAACTGGCCGACGGGCTGTCGGAACAGGTGGGAACCCGGTTTGATGCTTCTGCAGTGCCGGATTCGGGCTATTCCATCCGGCGCTACCGTAAAGGGCTGAACCTGTTCAACTTTCATAGCTGGGCTCCCCTCTACCTGGATATTGACAACCTCGGAATCCAGCCCGGCATCACCCTGATGTCGCAGAACCTCCTGGCGTCGAGCTTTGCCACGATCGGCTGGGCTTATGACTTAAACTCGGAATCGGGCAAATACATGCTGAGGTATAGTTATGAAGGTCTTTACCCGGCATTTGACATCAATCTGGATTATGGCTTACGGCGGGGTGTTTATGATCATACCATACAAGAAAATATTATTTACAAATACCATGAACTGAATACAGGCGGATGGGTCCGGGTGCCGCTCAACTGGAACATCGGAAGCTGGTTTGCCGGGGTTCAGCCATTTGCGGGCTATTCCTATATATTCCGACGGATGTTGCCGGACCAGGAGGTGGAGTTTAGGAAAGACCGGTTTCATTCTGTCAATGGCCGAATTTATGCTTATGTACAACGGCGGATGTCGGCACGCGATCTCTACCCGCGATGGGCCGCCGTAACCGATCTGAATTTCCGGCATACCTTATTTGAAGCCGACACCTCCAGCTCATTATATTCTGCGGAGCTGAGCCTTTACCTGCCTGGTCTTTTCAAGCATCACAGCCTGAGGCTTTACGGTGGGTACCAGCAACGAATCTACAATTATTATCCCTACAGCGACCAGGTGTCGGTTCCGCGCGGGCATAGCGGCATCGCCGTGCCTGAGATCGCCTGTTTTTCGGTCGATTACCGCTTTCCGGCAGCCTATCCCGATTGGAGCATCGGGCCATTGGTTTACATCAAACGGATTAAGGCCGGAATATTCTACGATTACGCTTTGCAAACCGGGACTTCGTCAGGCAGAAAATACCAAACAGTGGGCGCCGACATAACCTTCGACTTTCATCTCCTTCGTCATTTTGCCCCGTTTGAAGCCGGCATCCGGATAGATTACTTACCTCAATACAAGCAAACTGTGCTCGAAATATTATACAGCATTGGGCTGGGAAATTAATGGCAGGAAAGATTCCTCCTTCGTCGGAATGAGGGCAAAAAAAAAGCAGTTGTCTTATCCCTCGCTCTGCTCGGGACAAGTTGTCCAACTGCTTATTGTCCAATTGACCTGTCGGAGTGGTGAGATTTGAACTCACGACCTCTTGACCCCCAGTCTGTTTTTTCCCTTAATTCTTACTCATTGTTAATCATTTAATGTTGTTGATATTCAGTATATTAAAAATTTTGTTTACTATTTTTCAATGGTTTGTATCGGTAATTTAATTACATTTGTTAGTGAATTTGTTAGTGAATTTTCTGGAAACATTTATCATTAAAGAGACACACGATGGCACCATCTGGTAAAGCTAGTAAAATTGAGGCAAAGAAAGAGGCCAAATTTGAAAATAATGTCAAAAATGTCAATCCGGAGGAAAAAAAGACCCGGAAGAAAAAGGAGAAATTACCGACATTAACCCATCCGGAACAGAGTTTTGACCTCTTAAGAAAACGGGGTGTATCGATCGTGGCATTTTTGGATACGGTCAGGGAGGGTAAAAAAGGCACTTCTACTGTACGGTTACAAATTATCCATAAACGATTCCCGAAGCATTATTCGACTAAAATTCAAATGCTGCCGGATGATTGGTCAAAGACGATTGGACCGAAGACCAGAGGGGACCTGAAAGAAAAGAAAATCATTATCCACGAAAATCTCCGAAGGGCATTGGAAATAATCTATGACATGGATTCCTTTTCTTTTGAAAAATTTGAAAAACGCTTCCTCGATCCGGGTAGGATCAAGGATGATGTGTATGGTGCCTATGATGATTACATTAAAGTATTAAAAGGAAATCAACAGTTCGGCAGTGCAAATAATTACACCTATTCCAGGAATTCAATAAAAGCATTTGTCGGTGATAAAAGATTGTCTTTTAAAAGCATTACCCCGCAATTCTTAAAAAAATATGAATCTCATATGATCTTAAAAGGCACCTCACAAACCACCGTTTCAATTTATCTCCGCAGTCTGCGTTATCTTTTTAACGAGGCCATTAAAGAGGGAATTATCAAACAGGAAGATTATCCCTTCGGTAAGGGCAGATATGAGATCCCACAACCACAGAACATTAAGAAAGCCCTGAAAATTGCTGAGATTGAGAAGATCTTTAAATACCAGCCGGAGAGTGACGATCCGGAGTATTTTTACCGGGATGTCTGGATTTTCTCCTACCTCTGCAATGGCATGAATATAAAGGACGTTTGCTGGTTAAAGTATGCCAATATACAAGGTGATCATATTTATTTCAGAAGGGCAAAGACGATCAATACGAACCGCAATTCAAGGCCCATTGATATCATCCTAACCGATAAAGTGCAGCAAATCATTGATCGCTGGGGGAACAAGCCAGTTCAGCCCGATAGTTTTATCTTTCCTTTCCTGACCAATGACCAGACTCCTGAAAAGAAACATGCCGTTGTCGCACAGGCTGTTCAGATGATCAACGTGTACATCAACAAGGTTGCAGCCAAAGTCGGCATCGAACACAGGGTTACCACATACACCGCCAGGCATTCCTTTGCAACCGTCCTGAAACGGTCAGGGGTCAATGTAACCTTTATCAGCGATGCATTGGGCCACACCGATATTAAGACCACCGAGAACTACCTGGACAGTTTCGAAGACGAGCAGAAGAAAGAGATTGCCAAGAAACTGACAGACTGGTAGAATGGGGGCATGGAGGCGGGGAAGCAGGGAGGCAGGGAGGATGAGACGATCGACAGTCCATTTGATTTTTTCTGACATATTGTTTGCGAATGTGGACAGATTGTAGTACCTTTCGCAAATGAAAATACATCATGATCTATGATTACTACTATGTCATATAACTATTTAGAGGATTTTACTGATAAGCTCAGGATAAAAGGAAGGTATACTTTTTCTCTTGAAGAAATCAGGACTGAATTCAAGACTACTGAAGAAGCCATTAAGAAGGCTTTAAACAGGATGACCAACAAAGGAAAAATAACTCCTTTAAGAAAGGGATTTTACTTAATTGTACCTCCTGAATATTCTGTTCAAAAAACTTTACCTCCTATTATGTTTATGGACCAGATGATGCGTTATCTTGAGAAGAAATATTATGTTGGATTATTGAACGCGGCTTCATTTTTTGGCGCTTCCCATCAGGCTCCGCAGGAATTTTTTGTTATTACGGAAAAACCTCCGCTCCGGCCAATTAAGAAAGGAAACCTTACGGTCAATTTTATAATAAAGACAAATATTGCTGAAGAATTTTTGGAAAGCAGAAAGACTGAAGCTGGTTATATAAAAGTATCTGGCCCGGAACTGACTGCAATTGATCTGCTTCTTTATGAAAAAAGGATTGGTGGGATTAACCGCTGTTTTACCATCCTGAATGAATTGCATGAAGCCATGAAACCTTCTGTGCTAAAGAAGGTAATTGCTGAAAATGTTCCAATCCCTGTCCTGCAAAGGTTGGGATATCTGTTAGACCTTATTCATCCGGATGGAAAATTATCAGCAGTAATATTTGATGCCCTTAAAGAATCCAGCTTCCGTAACACACCCTTAAAAACTGGTAAACCGTCGGCAAGATATACTATTAACAATAAGTGGAAGATTCTTGAAAACACCATTCCGGAGAGTGATCTATGATACCAAGGGCTTATATCACCGAATGGCAACAACACGCTCCCTGGCAATTCTCCGAACAGGTGGAGCAGGACCTGATCATCAGTCGGGCCCTGGTAAAAATTTATCAGGATGAATTTCTCGCTTCTCGATTGGCTTTCAGAGGCGGTACAGCTTTATCCAAACTATTCATGGGCCAGGCGTCAAGATATTCAGAAGATATTGACCTGGTACAAATAGAATCGGGTCCTGTCAAAGAAATAATCCGGAGATTACAAACTGTATTTGAGGGATTTGGAAAGGCTACTGTAAAAAGGGCTGAGAGTAGTTTTAAATTGATTTATCACTATGATTCGGAAATTGAACCTGTCCAAAGAATGCGGATTAAGGTTGAAGTTAATTCGAGAGAACACTTTGCTGTTTTAGGATGGAATTCAATCCCCTTTCTTATGGATTCACCTTTATTTAAGGGGAAGACAGATATCACAACATACAAGTTGGAGGAGTTGCTCGGCACTAAATTGAGGGCACTTTACCAACGAAGTAAAGGAAGAGACCTGTATGATTTATTCAAGTTTATAAGAGAATTCAGCCCAAATCTGGAAGAGATTTTGACATGTTATAGAACCTATATTGATTTTTCTTTAAGGGACAGTGGGAAACATGGCCCTTTCAGGATTGAATTTGAGAAAAATTTGTTGGAAAAACTAAATGATCCCGAGTTTATCGGTGATACAAAGGCACTGTTGCTTCCGGGTGAAGCCTATGATCCCCAGACCGCAGGTCAGTACGTTATTGAAAATCTTATTGCAGCTATTTAGGTTTAAAAACCAATGCTCTAACCCAAAAAACTCATCGAAATCGCCATAGCAGGATTCAACAAATAGCGCACCCTGATCGTGTTCGGATTTCTCTGGTAGCAGGAAGGCAGGGAGGCAGGGAGGCATGAAGCTTAAGGCATAGAGCGTATGGCGATGGGCTGGAACCTGGAACCTTGGAACCCTGGAACCCTGGAACTTTGGAACAATTATTTTTATTTCATTCCTAACATCACATTTATTGCTTATATTTGTAAATTATTTACAAATACGCTCATTTAAATGGTTTTAGAAATTCGCTTAAGTAATTTTTTCTCCATTAAAGACGAAATTACGCTGGATTTCAGGGCAGCCAGTATAAAGTCAGCAAACGCCCGCACCCTCTCCGATAACGTATTCAAGTTTGATGACCTGGAAGTGATCAAGACTATGGCCATATATGGCGCTAATGCATCCGGTAAAAGCAATATTATCAACGCTATCCGGTTTTGTCATGCCATGGTCATTAATTCACATGTTCATAATGAAAATGTCATCTTCAATTTCCAGCCTTTTAAGTTTTCCGGGGACGAGCATAAACCCAGCACCTATTTCATTCGTTTCGTAACATCGGGGATTGAATACGAATACTCCTTTTCTCTTACCAGGCAAAAGATCCTGACAGAGAGCCTTTATTATTATCCTAAAGGTAGGATTACAAAAATATTTACCAGGGACGAACGCTTGGGCAAGACGAAAAAAGACAAGTATTCCTTTGGCGATTTGATCAAACGTCCCTTTGATGTGGCTGAAAATACTTCTGACAAAACCTTGTACATTTCGAGGGCAAGTCAGATGGATCGGGATGTTGCAAAAGAGATTTTCAATTATTTCTTTCAAACATTCATCTTGCAATATGCCAGTTATGGCTTAAAAGCCATCGAAACCCTGACGAAGGAGAATAAAGCCCATTTGATGGAGGCACTTAAGATTGCAGATAGTGATATTGTGGATGTTAAAATTAAGGTACTGAAGCAACAGGGCAAAAACTTCAATGCAGACCTTAATCAGTTGACAATTACCGTTGAGGATGTGGTGCAGGATCACCTGCAAATTAAAACCTATCACAGGGCTTCGCCAGATGTTGCGTTTGATTTTCTGACAGAAGAATCCCAGGGGACGATTAAATTATTTTTCATCATGCTGACTCTTCTTGACGTTGTGAAAAATAATAAGGTACTCCTGATCGATGAAATAGAAGATAGCTTGCATCCGAAGATCATCGAATACATTTTTAATATTTTCCGCGCAGGCGATAAGGCCCAGTTGATCTGTACAACACATAACACCCGGTTCCTGGATTTGAAAAAGTTCCGGAAAGACCAGATATTCTTTGCGAATAAAAAGGAGGACGCGTCGACGGATGTGTATTCGTTATACGATTACAGCGACTTTCGTGACACTATGGACCTGGAGAAAGCTTATTTACAGGGTAGATTTGATGCTGTGCCTTATATCAGCGATTCATTTGAACAACTCAAAGTCCTGTTAAATGAATAGAAAACGCTCTGCTTCAAAGGGGAAGAAAATCAATCCTCATTTCTGGGTTTTCTGTGAGGGGGTTACAGAAGCGGCTTATGTCTGTTTCTTAAGATCGAAATACCGCATCCCGGTCGATATTGTAACAAAAATTTCCGGCAGCAATATAAGTGAAGGCGATATTAGGAAATACAAGCAGGGTAAACCTACACATAAAAAAGACAAAGATTTCCTAATCTATGATTCCGATGTCAAGGATACGTTGAACAGGCTTAAATCGATTCGGGCTGTCACTCTGATTGCTTCGAGTCCGTCCATTGAATTATGGTTCTTACTTCATTACAAGGCTCAGACAGCTCATATCAGCACTAACGAATGTATTAAAGAGTTAAGTAAAAGAAACCGGATTACTTACAAAAAAGGTATCCTGGATGAAAGATTAACAACCAGGTTGGCAGGTCATTATTCCGAGGCTTGTAAAAGAGCCAGGAACCTGACTTTATACGAAAATCCTTCCTCCAATATGTATTTGATCATCAAAGTGATGGAAGAAGCAAAAAAATAAGGGAAACTTTTTAGGGGAGCTGGGAGGCAGGGGCGCATTGTGAAATGCATTCTGAAAGTTATTTTACCAAAATGCTATGCATTTTGAAAATAAATTTTCCAGAATGTAAGTTCATTGACTACAATCATGGTTATCAACAGTTTGTCGCAACGAGAACCGGGTTCTGTTAACTCGACCATTGATAACATTGATGCTTGAATTTGAGTTTTCGAGTGCTGACGCGGCATAGCACGAACAGAATGACCTTGTCCTTTCCAAATTAGGTATACCTTTTTAATATTGTAGCATGGGATTCAAACTACAATAAACTAAAAAAGTCACTATGAGCACTCCTTTAACAGATTCCTCCTTTGATAAAATCCGGGATTTTATCTTAGACCGTTCATCTTCTTTGCCTGATCATCTTGATCAAGCTAGAATTCGCTGGACAGCAGCATTTACTTTAATGCTGGATACCGGTCTTAAAACAGACCTTCAGGTTGCCAAAGTACTTGTTGCTACTTTTAATATTAATGAAAGAACTGCTTACAACGATATTGCTGCCTCCAGGCGGCTCTTTGGGGATGCCAGGAGAGGTGCAAAAGATGCTGAAAGGTATCTTGCCAGCGAAAATGCAAAGGAACTTTTTGGCAAAGCATGGAACATGTTCATGGCTACAAAAAAATATGAATGGTTTGTTGCTGCAGTCTCTCAGCAAAAACTGCACATGAAAATAAATGGACTTGATAAAGACGATCCCGACTTGCCTGATCCTTCAAAAATCAATCCGCCGACACAGGTCCTTCAAATCAATATTGATTTTATCGAAGGCCAATTTGCACAATACATCGATCCTAAGGCAAAAGAAAAGATCAATGCAGTGCTAAAGCAAATAAGAGACCTGGTCGAGTCTAGCCGGATTGAAGATTATCTCAATACTACGATTGACATACCTTATATTAAAAATTGATTTAGGTATTTTAGCGGATCATAGGTCTTTCTTCTTATCTAAACTCAATAAGGTAGTTACTAACGATCAGGGCGTCACTTGAACCGGGTTCGTGACTGTGATCATTAGTAACTACCTGCAATCCACCCTCCTTAAGAAATCACAACATACAAGAATAAGGGATCAACGAGATCCGGCATCCAGGAAATTTCCAATTGCCAATGAAAATTGCCATTTTTCGAATATCGATAATTGGCCACTGACATTGGCTAATCATAGTGGTAAGGGGAGCTTCGTCCCCTTGTCTTGTATAGGGGAGCGAAGTGGTCTATTTCATATATCGGTAAAAAAGGAAATTGGCAATTGCTTTTTCGCGACAGGGCGGAGCGCTGGCCAGCGACATAAAAGGACAAAAAATAATATTTTTTGTCCTTTTATGTGCGTGATTTATAGGTCGTTGACCTGAAAAAAAAGGCAAAAGGTGCAATTATTATGCGGAAAAACTTCTTTCTCTTTGATTACCAGCGGCATAAAGAAAGAAGCAAAGAGAAACCGCGAGGGGAAACATTCATCCAATGATGAAAGGCAATTAAGGCAAGAGTTGCCAACAACCTGTCGCCACGAGATCCGGGATCTATTGGCTCGGCTTATTGATACTACTTTATTTAACGGTTGTTTTTTCCATATCCTGACTTTTTAACCCTCTTGTTCTATCTTGTTCCCTGGATGCCTTCTTCCCGATTCATTTTGTCTCTTCAAATTTTGCCATTCCGCTAATCGTCCCAATCCATTTTGTGCCGCTTGCATCTATACCTATTGATAAAACCACGTTATCGGGCAAGCCCGAATTGGAAATGTTGTAGGTCGTCCAGTTTGTCCCGTCAAATTCTGCTAAACCGTCGCCCCCAGTCCATTTTGATCCGCTCGAGTCTATGGCTATGGAACATACATAGTCGCTGGGCAAGCCTGAATTGGAAGTATTGTAAGTTGTCCAGTTTGTCCCGTCAAAATTCGCCATTCCGCCACCATTAGTTCCAATCCACTTCGTGCCGCGTGCGTCAATGGCTATTGAAAGGACCACGTTGTGGGGCAAGCCCGAATTGGAAGTGTCATAGGTTGTCCAGTTTGTCCCGTCAAATTCTGCTAATCCGCCACCTCCAGTCCATTTCGTCCCGCTTGCGTCAATGGCTATTGATAAGACCACGTTATGGAGCAGGCCTGAATTTGACGTGTTGTAAATTGTCCAGTTTGTCCCGTCAAATTTCGCCATTCCGCCACCATTAGTCCCAATCCATTTCGTCCCGCTTGCGTCAATGGCGATTGACCATACATAGTTACTAGGCAGTCCCGAATTGGAAGAGTTGTAGGTTGTCCAGTTCGTTCCATCAAATTCCGCCATTCCTTCAGTAGTCCCAATCCATTTCACCCCGCTTGTATCTAAGGCTATTGACTCAATCCGATTATTGGGCAAACCCGAATTGGAAGTGTTGTAAAAAGTTGAAGTACCGGTAGCTTTATCAAGTTTTACTAAACCAACCTCTGTACCTGCCCAGATATTATTGCCTTCTATTGCCAAAGCAAGAATTTGATTCCCGCTATTGTATTTTATCCATTCTGGGTTTTGAGCATTTACCAAATTTTGAAAGATGATTAATGCAACCGAGAGAAAAATCAATCTATTCATCATATTTCCTGTCAGTCGGATAAATTTAAAAAGCTCCGTGCCAGATCAAGTCTTAGCAACTACATTTTTTATAGGCTTACTTATTAACTGGTGCGCCCTCTCCTGTAGTCTTTGCAGGTGTTTGCTGGGCCGGGTTTGGCTGAACTGTCCCTGTGATACGCAATACAACAGTATTGGTCTTTGCATTTGATCTTACCGTAACGGTTTTATTGATCGGGCCAGCTTTTTTGGTGTTGTAAGTCACTTGTATGGTATCAGAAGTACCGGGTAAAACAGGCTCCCTTGGCCAGGTAGGAACAGTACAACCGCATGAGGATTGTGGTTGCTGAAGTATAAGGGGTTCTTTACCGGTATTGGTGAACTTAAAAGTACAAACGCCATCTCCTCCGAACGCAACGGTTCCATAATCATGAACCAATTTATCGAAACTTATTTCAGGCGCATTAGGATTATCTGTTACTTTAACAGGTGTAGCGGACTGAGCAAAAACTCCTGCCAATGCTAATGACATGGCAATAACTAAAGCAATTTTTTTCATTGTATGATCTCCTTTTGATAAGTTAATGACGCGAAAATACGTCAAAGATTAAAATAGACGTATATTTACGTCAATAATTCAGCAATTTATATTTAGATCAATTATATATAGTGTTAAACGCTTATTTTTTTGCTATTTTTTTTGGATGGAATATCAAATTATATACTTTTGTTTCGTTATTTTACGAAATACGAAATGAAATGAGCCATAAAAACACATATCTGTCTGAGGACCAGGAAAAGCTCTCTAGGTATGCCAAAGCGCTTTCGCATCCTGTCAGGGTCTTTGTATTGAATTACCTGGCAGATCATATCGATAGATGCTGTTATTCGGGCGACATGGCTGAAGAACTACCTATTGCCCGATCGACTTTATCAGAACACCTGAATGAACTTAAAAAAGCGGGCTTGATACAGGGCGAGATCAATCCTCCCTTCATTAAATATTGCATCAACCGGCAAAACTGGGAAGAAGCGCGGATGATGATGAATGACTTTTTTACCAGGGATCTGAATAAGGATAATTTAAATCTAGAAAATAATAAAGTACTATGGAAATCAAAATTTTAGGGACTGGATGCCCGAAATGCAAAACGCTGGAAAAACTTACCCGCGAGGTCGTGGAGCAAAACAACATCAACGCGACCATCACCAAAGTGGAAGATATCATGGATATCATGAATTACGGTATCATGTCGACACCGGCCCTGGTCGTTAACGAAAAAGTGGAGATCAAAGGCCGGATCCCTTCGTCGGAAGAGATTATCAATATTTTAAAGAAATATCAATAATATACAGAATATGAAAAAGTTATATCTGATTATAATAGTCCTCGTCATGGTTTCCATGCAATTCTCCTGCAGTGGGCAATCAAATCCGAAACAAGATAGCAGGGAAGCTGAAATCACTTCCACGGTGGGAGTGTATTATTTCCATTTTGAGCGAAGGTGTGTCACCTGCGTATCTGTTGAGGAAAATTCAAAGAAAGCAGTCGAAGAATTGTACCCGGAACAGGTGAAAACTGGTGAGTATTTCTTTAAAGCTGTCAACCTGGATGAAGCTAGCGGTAAAGAGATTGGGGATAAGATGGATATAGGGATGCAGACCCTGGTGGTGGTACATGGCGACAAAAAGGTTGACATTACCGGGGAGGGCTTTATGTATGTGGATAATTACGACAGGCTCAAATCAGAAGTGAAAAAAGCCGTGGATAAAGCTTTAAAAGAGTAAGGCTGATGGAATTTCTGCAAAGTATCCTGGATAACTCACAGTATGCCGTTCTCACGGCTTTCATACTTGGATTGATGACGGCTATCAGTCCCTGCCCTCTGGCGACAAATATCTCAGCTATCGGGTTCATAAGCAGAGACCTGGTAGACCGCCGGAAAGTTTTTCTAAATGGGCTCGTTTATACTCTTGGGAGGGTCATTTCTTATACCGGCCTGGCAGTCATTATTTATTTTGGCGCAAGCAAGATGGATGTGGCAGCGATTTTCCAGGGATGGGGAGAGAAACTTCTGGGACCAATACTAATCATAATAGGTCTTTTAATGCTTGACATCATAAAGATAAAATTCCCCGGTTTTTCAAGACTGTCCGAAAAGATAGGTGAAGGTAGTAAAGGCAGTTATTGGAGCACTTTATTGCTGGGAATGGTATTTGCACTGGCATTTTGTCCTTACAGCGGAGTCATTTACTTTGTCATGCTCATCCCTATGAGTATTGCCAGTGCAAGCGGTCTTTACCTTCCGGCAGTATTTGCTGTCGCCACAGGTTTGCCCGTAATAATTTTCGCCTGGTTACTGGCTTACGCGGTCGGGAATGTCGGGAAACTTTATAACCAGATAAAAACCTTTGAGCTCTGGTTCAGGCGTGTTGTGGCTGTTATTTTTATCGGGGTTGGAATTTATTATGTAATCATGATCTTTTTTTAAAAAAAATTTAATTCTTCATTTCGGTTTTTAGCGAAATGATTGAAAAAATATGATATGGAAAATAAAAAAGAATTAAAGATCCTTCTATGGATCGCCATTATTTTCGGGGTGGCCTTTTTCCTGCCAATCGAAAGCGTGAGATTCAATACGGCCATTGATGCCACGTTCGACCTGGTGAAATGGTACGCCCGGGAACACGTCATCCTTTGCTTATTACCCGCCTTTTTCATTGCCGGAGTGATTTCAGTCTTTGTCAGCCAGGGTTCTGTACTGCGTTATTTCGGAGCCAATGCCAAAAAATGGCTGGCTTATACTGTAGCTGCTGTATCCGGAACCATACTGGCCGTATGTTCCTGTACCATTCTGCCCTTATTTTCGAGCATTCATAAGCGTGGTGCGGGTTTAGGACCGGCGATCGCTTTTCTGTATTCCGGACCGGCTATCAACATCCTGGCCATTATCCTTACAGCCCGGATACTCGGTTTTGAAATGGGCGTCGCTCGGACCATAGGAGCCGTGTCTTTTAGCGTGATTATAGGAATTGTGATGTCTCTGATATACAGCAAAGAGGAGGCAGTGAAAAGAGAAGAACAGATGAACATTGAATTGCCCCCCGAAAAAAGGCCGATGTGGCAAACCTCCTTTCATTTTTTCATCCTGGTGCTGATCCTTGTTTTTGCCAACTGGGGTAGTCCCAGCGGTGACGATACCTCAAGTGCCTGGTATTACATCTGGGCTTATAAATGGTATATTACCGGTTTCTTCTCCCTGTTGCTCGGATATTCATTGATATACATCCTGAAGATCAAATGGCAATGGGTACTTGGGGCTGTTATGGTTACGGCATTATCCGCCGTCCTTTCTTCATACTTTATTCCGGATGCAAAACTCAGTCCACTGGTGCCGATGCTCGTCGGGATTGCTTCATTGGGATTGATCACGCTTCTTGATAAAAAAGACGAAGATAACCGGGAATGGACCATCTCAACCTGGGGATTTGCCAAACAAATATTACCGTTACTTGCTATTGGGGTTGTTACGGCTGGTTTCCTGCTGGGATCCACCCATGACGGGAAAACGATTGCCGGTATCATTCCGAATGAATGGATATCATGGTTGGTTGGCGGAAATTCAGTTTTTTCTAATTTATTTGCATCGATAGTCGGTGCCTTTATGTACTTTGCTACCCTGACTGAAGTGCCAATCTTACAGGGGCTCATTGCTTCCGGCATGGGAAAAGGACCAGCACTGGCTTTACTGCTCGCCGGTCCTTCACTGTCATTGCCAAATATGCTCGTCATCCGCGGCGTCCTGGGGAACCAAAAAACAGCGGTTTATGTTATTCTGGTGATAATTATGGCCACTATCAGCGGGTTGATCTACGGTGCAATTTAAGAATAAAGGATAATGCCAGTTAAAATTGTCATATTATGTCCCGGAAGCAAGTGTAAAAAGTGCAGACGGATGATCCAGCAAGTCAATGAGGCTGTAGCAGAAGCAGGACTTGATACCGATATAAAAATTCTGGATAAGATAGAGGAACTGTTGAAATTCAACACCTATGTCCTGCCTGCGCTGGTGATCAATAACAAGATGTTTGCCCGGGGTTACGTTCCTGAGAAAAGCAAGATCATCGGGGAAATGAAAAAGCAACCTGATTAATCATCCTTACAAAAATGGCACTTGACATCGAAAAATACGGATTTGTGATCAATGGTTTAAGGCATGTTTCCGGGAAAGAAAGTATGGATATTCTGGAGGAGGAAGGATATATGCTTGATGTCAGGCCCGATTTTGAACTGACCAAGCTCATGAATCTAGAACACATCCTTTACTACCCTTATGATGAGATCAAAGAGCACTACCAGGAACTGCCCCGCGACACCTGGCTTATCCTTGCCGATGCCGTCGGCTTAAGAAGTAAAGAGATCGCATTATTTCTCAGGGAGAAGGGATTTTCAAATATTCTTCACCTGGCCGGTGGAGTGGTTGAATGGGAAAGGGATGGACTTCCGGTAACACTGGATAAAAGCCGTCGCTTGTCTGGCTCATGTATGTGTCAGCTCAGGCGCAGAGAAATTAAAAAATGAAAAACTCAATAAAACAGTTAATATGGACAAGACACCAATGGATTTATTAAAGGAATTCGCTCCTGAATTCGCCAAGCATCAAATGGATGAAAAGGCCTTGCTTTTTGAAAACGAGAAGTATCAGACCGTCCCTAAAAAGTACAAGATTCTTGCCGGAATAGCTGCTGCAGCTGTATTAGGCTCTGATACCTGCACCCAGATGTGGGTAAAACAAGCTAAAATGGCTGGAGTTACCAATGCAGAAATAACCGAAGCCATCATGGTGGCCAGGTACATGAAACAGGCCGTCGTGAATGATACGGTAAGTAATACACTTAGTTTATTATCCGATCAAAAATTATAGATATTATGTTGGAAATTAAAGTTTTAGGACCTGGATGTGCAAACTGCATCCGGCTGGAGCGCATGGTTTACAATGCTTGTGCAAAATTGAACCTGGATGCTGATATCCAGAAAATTACCGATATGAACGAGTACCCGAAATATGGATTGATGATGACACCGGGACTTGTGGTTAACGGGAAATTGCTGTTACAAGGGAAAGTTCCGACAGAATCCACACTTGAGAATTGGCTGTTGAAGGGAACCAGGTAATTTCGAATTGGGCTGAAATAGTGTGATTTAGATCAAATGAGAACGTCATCAATTTCGTTGAATTACAATTAGACCTGCCATGAAAAAAATTTTAACGGCTGTCTTAATAGCCTATATCCTGGTAATTGTCGTTTATACGCTTTATCAGACAAGAGTCCCGGATACGATTCGGCCAATAGACCCTGAGCTCATTTCCACCACCGGGGTCTGTCCTCCATTTTACCTTTATGATGAAGATGGGAATCTCATCAATCCCATCGCAGGGCTGAATGCAGATAAACCATACTCGCCTAAACAAACCTGCGGGAAATGCCATGATTATGACAAGATCACACAGGGGTTTCATTTTCAGCAGGGAAAAGACGAAGTCCCCGACGAAATCCTGACCAGACGCAGCCAGTGGGTATCCCATCCGGGCAATTATGGCGGAAACTGGTGTTCTCCGGCCCCGCTCTACAGCTATTTGTCGCCTAAGGAAAACTCAGACGAGAAATTAATCGACATGACCTCTTATACCTTTATTAATAAGTGCGGGGTTTGTCACCCTGGAGGAGGGCCATTGGAATACGATAGGGATAATTTGAGATACGACCATGTCGTAGCGGATTCCACGTATCAGTTTGCCGATGGAGGGATTAACAAGCTTGACGGAGATTATTACAAGGCGAAATGGGCGTCCAGCGGGGTAATCGAAGCGGATTGCTTCATCTGCCACCTGCATCAGTACAATAACAAAGAACGGGTAAAGCAAATTCAAAAATATAATTACCGTTACGCCGCCCTGGCTGGTTCAGGCTTAGGGAATGTAACCGGCTCAGTTGCCGATGGCGTACCGGTCAGTGTGGAATATAATGCTGCTATGTTCAATCCCAATGGCACTATAGAGCCCAATATCATCACAGAGCCCAGGAATAGCGCATGCCTCTGGTGCCACGCCAAGCCCGGCTATAAGAAACGTGGCACCGATTTCACGACCAGAAGCGATGTGCACATGCGTGCCGGCTTGAAATGCGTGGATTGCCATGTGGCGGGAAGCATGGCTATGGACGCACGAATCCGCGGAAAAGAAGTCCACCAGTTCGGCAAAGGGGATGATCCTTCCGGCATGGTCCGGGATGACCTGGATAATACCCTGCGAACCTGCCAGGATTGCCACAATACCGGCTATTTGGGTGCTCCTATAGCCCAACATGCTTGGCTCCCACCGCTTCACCTGGAAAAGATTTCCTGTCAGGCTTGTCATATTCCTGAAAGGTATGTTAAATCAGCACATTATGTGGCCAGTGACCTGTTTAATCCCGGCACAAAAATACCCGATAAGGGCAAATACCTCTGGACCTTCTACGGTCCGGATATGAATTACTGGAACCATTACGGAGACCTGGAAATGATGGGCTATGAAGATAAATCCACTTTTGCCTTTAAACCTGAGTTAATCCGGTACAAAGGGCAAATCTTCCCGGTAAACAGGGTACACAGTTCCTGGCCAGGGATAAAGATCGACGGACAGGAAAGCCTGATGCAGCCTAAGATGAGCGATGTTTACAAAATGTGGTCGATGCACCGTAATGATGGAGCCAAATACAACGAATTGTCACTGATCCGTGATGACAACAAGGATAGTATAACCGAAATCAATCGCCCGGAAGAGATTGATGCGCTCATTTCCGCGCTGTCGCGCTTCTTAAATGATATTGACTATCCAATGGATGGAAAGCAAGTGGTCTGGGTGATGAACGACAGGGTTTATACTTCGGGCAGTGAATATCAGGAAATTCCTATGATGGAATGGGAAGCCTCCGCCTATGGCAATGTGCACAAATACAGCCATGATATCAAGCCCGCGAAAAGCGCCCTGGGATCGACCGGATGCCTGGATTGTCATTCCACTCAATCCTCCTTCTTCTTCGCATCCTCATTAAAATATCCTTTTGATGAAGCGGGAAACCCGGTGGTCGAATCGCAATACAATAACTTGGGTATAAGCGGTTTTCAGGTTTATGCCGGGGTGTTCAGGGAAAGCATCGTAAAACCTTTATTGTATTTTATCCTGTTTGCGCTTGCGTTCCTTGTCTTATTTGATTTGTTGATAAACAGTCTCGTTAAGGATTCAATCATAAACGGCAGGCAGCAGAAAATTATTTTACGACTGATCCCGGTGGTAATCATTAGTGTCGGCCTATTTGCCTTGTTTGCTGTTGATCTGGCCCGGTTCATGTTTCCGACAAGGATATTCCTCGATGCCAATCATTTTATTTTCAGCGCCGCTATTTTAATGATCGGGCTCTATGCATACATCAAAGAGCAGGCTCAAAATAAAAGCCCATCAAGGGTGAATTTGCTCTCGGTTTTACTCCTGTTGGCCGTGATATCCGGGATTCTGATGTTAGTGAAAATGGAATTCCTTTCACTGCTGACGGCGATCTCATACACAGTTTATGATATAAGCCTGGCTTTGATTTTATTGGTTTGTATTTTTCAATTGCAGAAGAGTTCATTAAAAACTGAAGGCCAGAACATCATCACAAATGAATCGAAATGAATTTGCACGTTGATCTAACCGGATGAGGATATTATTATCGATCATATTGTCAGTTGCTTTTACGATGGCTGCATCTTCACAAAATGACACCTTAGTTAAAGGGAATGAAATGAAGCGCCTTTCTTTAACGAAAGGTCGCTCAACGTTTACAATCAGCGGCAATTACAGGGTAAGAGGCGAATTCCAGGGCAACTACAATGTGAAAGCTTACGGCACGGAAGATCATGAGCTGTTTCTTATTTCCCGCCTGAGGTTTGACATGGAATACCGGTATGCCGACTGGCTGAAGCTCTTTGCTGAGATCCAGGATGCACGTGAATGGGGAAGTTCTTTTTCAGATAATGATTTTCAGGATAAAAACAATCCTTACCACGATCCGTTTGATATCAATAAGCTCTATATATCACTAAAACCAATTGACAGTCTTGAGGTTATCCTCGGGAGGCAGGCATTGAACCTGGCCGGTCGAAGGGTTTTCGGCCCCGGTGACTGGGGAAATACCGGAAGATACATCTGGGATGCGGCAAATCTAATTTATTCAACAAAATATTTCAGGACCCAGATGATCCTTGGTTATAACATTTTGCATGAACCCGATCAGTGGCCGAATATGTACAAAGAAGGACCTTATGCGCTGGCATTCTATAATACAATCCATAAATTGCCTTTTGGTCTTCAGGTCTTTTATATTTATAAATGGGATGAAAAAAATGAACCCGGTCATTTATACCTGAATTATTTCGGAGCGAGATTTCAGAAGAAACTGAAAAGCTTTAATATGATGGCTTTAGGGGCATGGCAAACCGGATCGGTGGCTGGGGATAAGTCCAATGCTTTCGGGGTAGTTTTACAGTCAGGCTATCAATTTACATCCTGCATGAAGCCTGAAATTATCTTAATTTATATCTATGGCTCAGGGGATAAAGATTCTGACGATGGAATAGCGCAAACCTTTGATGGCATCTTCAGCGGCGCCGATACCGACTTGTACAGCTGGATGAATTTTGCGTTCTGGAAAAACATTCATCAGCTACGGGCCGATTTGGTGTTAAATTTTACTCCTGATATCTCCTTTAGGTCTGAATATCATGTTTACTTTCTTGATCAGTTAAAAGATGCATGGTACTTTCCAGGGAAAGCCATGCGGAGAGATGATACAGGTCTTTCGGGTAAATTTATCGGCCAGGAAGTGGATTTGACAATGCGAGCTAAAATCTTTTATTGTCTGGAGGCACTCGGCGGTTATTGTTTCTTCATTCCCGGGGAATTTGCCAGAAATACCGGCGCTCATCCCAATGCTGAATGGGCTTTTCTTCAGTTGACATTTATGTATTAATGATCTGATAACGAAAATTAATGAACTTCTAAAGATGTGATTTGCAATTATGAAAACAACAACATTTCAAATTCCGGATTGGGCATATGAATTTCATGGACATGAATGCCCGTTTATGCCAATTGGTTACCGAATGGGAATATTGGCATTACAAAAATTAGGTGTCGAACGCTGCAAAGACCATGAGATGCGTGTTTTTTCAGAGATGGGCGTAGGCCATCCGCAGGGATGCATGCAGGATGGAATCATGGCGGCTACCGGGGCGACTTTTGGCAAAGGCATGATTGACAAACTTTATTATGGAAAAGTAGCGGCTACTTTTTGGTATCCTGGTGTAAAAGGGGCATACCGCTTCTTTTTGCGTAATGAGTTCCAGGATAAACTGGCTCCACACGAATTTTTCAGCTATCGAAAAAAGGGGATCGAACCTTCGCAAATTCCTGCTGAAGTGCGTCACAATATTGTAAATATTGTGCTTAATGCCACCGACGACGAACTGTTTATCATTGCCTATCTGCCCGATTTTACTTATAGGCCAGTTAAAGGTTCTTTTGCCAAAACAAAATGCGAGGTGTGTGGTGAATATGTTTTTGAACGTTATCTCCGGGTAAAGGAGGGCAAACAGGTTTGTATTTCTTGTGCTGGTCACGAACCTGATGAGAAAATATTCTATAATCCTGTAATTAGCTGATATGCTCTATTTCATCGTCGCCATTATCATTTCTCTCGCCTCCTTTATCTTCGCCATGCTTGGTCTGGGCGGTGGAATGGTCTATGTGCCGGTTTTAAACTGGGCAGGTTTCGATATGAAAGAAGTAGCCATTCCATTGGGATTGCTTTTAAACGGCCTGAATACAGCCCTGGTGCTGATACCGTTTGCCCGTAAAAAACTGGTGGACTGGAAAGGCGGCGCAGTCATGGCCGTTTCTGCCCTGATCGCTTCTCCCTTGGGGGCCATGACGAGCAGTCATGTTCCGGTGCAAACGTTGAAAATACTTTTTGCAGCAATGGTGGTCGCAGCCGCTTTGCGCACGCTTTGGGCTTCGAGACATGCCGAGCCTGAAACGATGATGTCTATGAAAAAGCGCAGTATCATCGGTTTTTTTGTAGGAAGTTTTGCGGGTTTTATTGGCGGTATGTTGGGCCTGGGCGGAGGTTTTATCATTGCACCTATTCTTATGATGATGGGCTACAAAACTAAGGAAGCTGCGGCTACAACGGCATTGGTAGTTACTTTTTCCTCTATTTCGGGCTATTTTGGGCACGTTGCTCAGGGTGAAATGAATTGGCCCTTAACTATTGTGGTAATCATTGCAGTGATTGTTGGCTCGCAGCTTGGTGGAAGGTACATGACTCA
The DNA here is from genome assembly GCA_017991835.1 of Bacteroidales bacterium. GTDB lineage: Bacteria > Bacteroidota > Bacteroidia > Bacteroidales > JAGOPY01 > JAGOPY01. The sequence goes on from JAGOPY010000005.1 coordinate 79,171, forward strand.
AAAAGCGAAATCGAAACAGGTGAAGATGGTTTACGCTATAGTGCTATTGCTGATAGCAATAAAGATGGTATTTGATGTTTTTTATAAATAAATTTTAAAAATTAAGAAAAATGATTGATCCTAAAGAATGGCTCGAATTCGGGCAAAAATTTCATGGGCATAAATGCCCGGCTATGCCAATGGGTTTAAGAGTAGGTGCTGCAGCAATTAATAAGCTGGGAGTTGAACGTGCCAAAGATGGGCAATTGATCGCATTTGTCGATCTTGGAGAAGACCATTGTGCTACCTGCTACGGCGATGGCCTGCAGGTGATTATGGGCACCACATTTGGTAAAGGCAATATCAAAAAAACCCACAAAGGAAAATGGGCCGTAACCGTTGTGGACAGGGCTACCGGCAGGGCCGTCCGGGTAACCCCGAAAGCTGAAGCGATGCTGGCCAATAAAGCAACTACTTTTTTCAGTGAATATCGAATGGTTGGCAAACCAGCCAGTACAGTACCTGCAGAAGTCGTTGATCCACTGGTTAATAACGTGATGAATGCGCCGGAGGACAAATTGCTTGTCGTGTCTGAAGTATTCAATTACAAACTGGAACCGAAAAAAGACAGCTTCGAAAGCTTCATTTGCGAGGAATGTGGTGAAATGACCGTCATGGAATATGGACGCATCAAGGGAGATAAAAAAGTGTGTATGGATTGTGCCAACCATTAAATGCAACATACGGTCAACTGTCAATCCAAATCATTGAAAATCACGACAATAAATGACTAAAATAAACTCAAAAGCTGAAGGCATCAAGCAAATACTTGGATTAAATTCCTCACTTGTCGGCGTAAGATTTCTTTTTTTAGAAGAGGAGATTCCGGTAAAGGTTGAAAAATTAACCGGCCACCGTTATTGCCAGGCATTGATGAAAGCCCGGCATGGTGAATACGTGCTGCTCGATGCAGAAGGAATATCCTGCCCGGCAGCAGCAGCGGCATTCGGCTTTAAACCATTGCCTGAAGGTCTGAAAACCGGCAAAGGCCTGGTTGGTTTTGGCATTGTAAATGAAGAAGCAACCGGCAGAAAAATGTTCGAAAGGATGACCACGCTACCGCATGGCAAGCTTAAAGCTTTATACCTTTTTCCAATGGAGACGGCATTAATTGAGCCGGATATTGTCGTAGTGGAAGATGAAACCGAGAAATTGATGTGGTTTGCACTTGCTAAGCTAAATGTAACAGGTGGACAGCGTGTAGAAAGCAGCACAGCTATTCTGCAGGCAACCTGTGTGGATGCCACACTTATTCCCTACGTGGAACAAAAGTTCAATATGAGCATGGGCTGTTACGGATGCCGCGACGCAACTGATATTTGCCCGAATGAAACCGTACTCGGGTTTCCTTTCAAAGACTTTGAAGCAATAGCTTCAAGCCTTGAATTTCTAAACCAGAAAGCCATTCCTAACTCGCGTGGGAAGAATGCACTGGCCTTGCATAGAAGAAAAGAAGCCGAAAGATTAAACATACATGATCCTTTTCACAAATATTAAATAAAATCATTTGTCCTATGGTAACCTATAACAAACCGATTTTTCAGGATTTTAACATCGAACAAGTAATGCATATTAGTCCTTCGGAAGCAAATGACGTATTGAAGAACAATGAAGCCATATTAATTGATGTCCGCGAGCAGGACGAAATTTTAACTGAGAATATTCCTCTTGAAAATGTGCTCTATCACCCGATGTCAGTAATCCTCGACCGATTGGCATATATTGCAAAAGACCAGCATATTATTCTGGGGTGCCCGGCGGGTATCCGGAGTACAAAGGTGGCCAATCTAATGATCCTGAACGGCTATCCCCATGTGGCAAATCTCGATGGCGGATTCAATGAATGGAAACAACAAGGGTTTCCTTACGAGGCAAATATGAGTTTAGGCATCGGATGTGGTTGTGATGTTCCTCCTGAAAAGAGTTCTGATCCTAAATGCTGTTAGTATCAGCGTACAATGAAAATCGATGAAAGATTTAAAAATCATATTTCTAACTATTATTTGCTTATTAAGTACTGCTGTTTTCCCACAGGCAACAACATTATCATTAAATCAGTTGCTTGACAGTGCAGTGCAAAATAACTACCTGTTGCTGGCCAACGAAAAAAATAAGTCTATTAAACTAGCCGATATAGAAATCTTGAAGACCGATTACCAGCCCCAGATCAGCAGCTCGGCCAGCTTTTCATTTTGGAAGTTTTTGTTGCCCAATAAACAAAAGTTACTGGGTGATGCCCTGACCGATATGTTTACCGATATATCCGTGTATCAAACCGTTTATGACTGGGGCGAGAACAAAATGAAAAAATCGGTAGTGGAGGATGAAATTCTTTTGAATGATGAGATCAGAAGGCAAATTCACAATACAATTGTTTGGGGAGTCTCCGATACTTATTTCGAAGCACTGAAAGCCGAAGCCGAGATTGCTACACACCAAAACTCTCTGGTAGATCTGAACTCTCACCTTAAGTACGCCGAAAACCTTTACAAAATAGGTAAAGTTTCGGGCTTGGATGTGTTGGAGATACAGGTTCGGATTTCAGTTGAAGAAAAAAATTTGCAAAAATCAAAAAATGCCCTCATCGCTCAGGAAATCAAAATTAAAAGGCTTTGTTATATAGAGAATAGTGCGGACCTGAACCTGGACACAAATTATAATGGCTTCTTTGCCCGAACTCAGTACCAGGTTTATATTAATGATACTTTGTATAACATAATTTCCCAAAACCATCCAATTCTGAATGCGTCGGAGCGTCAAATAGAGTTAGAACTGAGACAAAAAGAACTCTACAGATTAGAAAATCGTCCTGAACTGTTTTCTTACGGTGTAGCCACCTGGGAGCACGCCTATATTCCATTCTACGACAACTTCAATTATAACATAGGAGTGGGTATTCGCTATGTAATTCCCTATTTTGGAGGTAGTGGTTACAAAACCAGGATGACCCAGAGCAATTATCGAACGGAACAATTGGATCTGGAAAAGAATCAGGCATTTCTTGAATTAAAGCAAGAACTGGATATATCCATAAATCAAATAAATGATATCAGATATGAAATCGAAAATAATCAGAAAATCATCAGGCTGGCCGACGAAACCCTGAAGAATATGCTTGTTTTATATCAAGCCGGCCAGGGAGATGTCCTTGACATTCTGACAGCCCAAACCTTGCTTACAGAAACTACCATTGCCTACAAAAAGTCTGTCATAAGCTATTTGCAAACATTAGCCCGCTTGCACTATTTACTTGGCAATGACAATTATCCTTTTTAAAATAACGTGCAAATGAAAATCTCAACGAAAACAATACTGTTCCTGCTGGCTTTCTCCGCTTTTAACGTTCTCATTTCATGCAAAGATGGCGCTAAGGAAGCCACAAATACTTCGCTCAAAAAGATGCCTTTGGTAAAGGTTCAGCCTGCTTTAAAATCAACTTTGTTTTCTTATATCGATATTACTGGCACGATCGAAGCGAACATCTTTACCAATATTACCGCGCCAGCCGATGGAATTGTCGAATCCCTGAGGGCCCGTGAAAATCAACGGGTTGAAAAGGATAAAATCATTGCCATAATCAATCCCAGTGACCGGGTTTCGCTCATTTCAAATAATCAGTTGCAGGTTTTGAATCTGGAAGAAAAACTGAAGGACACCGACAAAGGCTCCGGGGAATACGATCAGTTGGTCCAGGAACTGGAGAAATCCAAAAATGACCTGGAATACGCTAAAAAAATGTATCAGGTGATTCCGGTGATCTGTCCCATGACCGGTCTTGTCACGGAACGTTTTATCGATGAAGGCAGCCAGGTTCTGGCAAAAGAAAAAATGCTAACCATAAGTGATATGAGCACACTCGTCATAAAAGCCGAGGTGAATGAAAAATATTTTGAAGTTGTTTACAAAGGAAAAATACTCGATATCATGTTAAATGCGTATCCGTATGATTCCCTGACCGGAATGGTAAGCATGGTTTATCCTCAGGTAGACCCGGCTACACGGAGTGTTAAATTTGACATTAAGATTCAAAATTTTCATAAAAGCCTGTTGCCGGGTATGATGGCGTCAATAAAAATTCCTGTGAATGTATCGGAAAATACCCTTACGGTACCGGAGCAGGCAGTGCTCTATTCGCCGGAAAATGAAAGCTTTCTGTTCATTGTGGACAAAGACTCTGTAGCTCACCGTGTTATGATTGAAACAGGAATGAATTCGGAAAATAAACTGGCCATTAAAAAAGGATTAATTGAAAACGACATAGTCGTGGTTTCCGGGCACGAAATGCTTAAAGAAGGAATGAAAGTTAAAATCGCCGGAAACCAAAGGGGGGAAAAGTAATGCGTTTGACCACAGAATCTATTAAACGCCCTGCCGGAACGATCATGCTAATGATTGTTCTGATAGCAATAGGAACAGCCGGATTTTTCAGGTTACCAACCAATCTGTTGCCCGATATTACCTATCCGATGGTCAAGGTATACGTTTATTGGCCCGGTGCCACTCCGGAGCAAATAGAAAACGAGGTTGCTGCCGTTATTGAACGTAAAATGGCCACAGTGGATAACCTTGATTATATTGAATCCACCTCGGAAGAAGGAGTTTATACCTTGCTGGTTAACTTCGATTTCAGCGTAGACCGTGATATAGCTTATCAGGATGTTCTGGCAAAAATGGGGCTTATACGGAAAGAATTGCCACCAGAGATTTTAGAGCCGGTGGTTTTTAAAGCAGACCCTTCTCAACTGCCTGTTGTAGAAATCCTGGTTTCCTCTTCCAATATGAGTCTTACACAGCTCCGTACCTGGGTTGAAAATGAATTCCAGGAAGAGTTCGCTTCAGTGAAAGGATCTGCTGGCACTGCCCTGTCGGGAGGAATGACACGAGAAATCCGGGTTCATCTTGACCTTGTGAAATTACAAGGGTACAACATCTCCTTGCAGGAAATTCTAACCCGTTTAAAAAAGGAAAATATCGATATGGTTGGTGGCCGTGTTATAACAGGCCCCCGCGACTATATTATTCGCACCTATGGAGAATTTCAATCGTTGCAGGAAATTGAAAATCTGATCGTGGTCAAACTGGGCAATAATGGAAAAATATTGCTTAAAGATATTGCCAAAATTGAAGATTATCATGATTTGCAACGCATTCGTACAAAATATAATGGGAAAGAAGGAGTGCGTATATCAATTTTCAAACAAGCTGATGCTAATGCAGTGACCGTTTCCGACCTTATCGCTGAACGATTGAAAATACTCAATGATGAACTGCCACCATCAACGCGGATTGATATGATCTATGACCAGGCCGAATATGTGCGGCTGTCTACCAGGGGAGTGCGCGATGCCATGCTAATGGCAGCCATTTTAGTCACTTTAGTCACGGCTTTTTTTCTCTCAGGTTGGAAAAGAGTCATGTCCCTGATCTTAAGTTTGCCAGTGACCCTGCTGGGCACTTTCTTCTTCATGGAGATTTTGGGTTTTTCCATCAATATTTTTACCCTGGGTGGATTGGTCGTTGCAATGACTGTGGTGCTTGATAATAGCGTGGTCATGCTGGAAAATATTACGCGTATCCAAGAAACCGAACCGACACAAACCCACCAGGTCTCCAAAGGAGCGTTGCAAATCAGCGGGGCTATAATTACAGCAACACTGACCTTCCTTTCATTATTTGTGCCCTTCTTACTTGTCCCCGGATTGGCTTCATTATTGTTCCGTGAACTGGTCGTTACCATAGCCATCATTATTTTCCTTTCTATGGTAGTATCACTGACAGTAACCCCGATGTTCATGGCACTTTTCTATCCTGAAGGAAAAAGTGTAAGAATGAAACATTCAATGATAGCACGAATATCAGACAGTTTTATCCGGGGGTTGATTTTTATTTATAAGCCCGTGCTGTTATGGTCACTCAAATTACGCTGGCTGGTACTTCTTGTATTCCTGATTTTACTCGTTCCCGGATATACATACTTAAAAAAAACAGGTTCGGAATTTTTACCCCAAGCGGATGATGGATTGATCACTGTTAAAGTTATCATGCCCACAGGGACATCGATGGATGAGACCGATAGGGTGCTGTCGCGGATAGAAAAAATAGTTTCACAGCAAGACTATATTTTTGGATATGCAACCCTTGCAGGAGGAAAGGTATGGGGCCTTATCACTACTGAAAACAGTTTCGAAGGTGAATTGAACATCCAGATGGTACCTGCATCTGATCGTCCGATGAGCACAGATGAATACACACAACAGCTTCGCCCTGAAATTATGAAAGGTATGAATCAGCCCGGAGCCATCCTTAAAGTTTTTCATACCAAAATGAAAGGGATTCGCCAGACCGGCCAATTCGACCTTGAATTGGAAATCATGGCTCCCCGAAGTGAATCCATGCAAAATATCTTTAAACAAGCCAGCGCAATGCGTAATGAGTTGAAAGATCTTGACTACCTCTCAGGGCTGGATATTTCCTTGCAACTAACCAAACCCGAATTTCAGATTAAAGTTGACCGGGAAAAAGCGTTTGATCTGGGATTGAGCTATGAGGATATTGGCAATACCTTGAAAACACTTGTTGGGGGAACCGTTGCCACCCAATACAAAGAGGGTTCTTATTACTATCCTATCCGAATAATAACGGATGAGCGCGAGGTGAGGTCATCTTCCGACCTGGAAAAGACTTTCATTCAAAGTCCTGGGGGGGCTAATATACCATTAATCGCTATCGCCGAAGTGGTCAAGGCTACCGGCCCAGTCCAAATAGACCGAAAGGACCAGGACCGGATAATCAAGGTAACTGCGAATGTTGCAGGTATTAGTGTAGGCGATGCCACGGCAGATCTGAAGAAACAGCTGAAGAATTACAACCTCCCGCCAGGTTATAGGTTAAATTATGGAGGTCAATCACAGATGCTGGCTGAAAACATGCAACAAATGGCCATCATACTCATTTTCGCACTCTTTCTTGGCTACGCCGTGATGGTGATTTATTTTGAAAGTTTTATCAAACCATTCATTATTATTATTCGAATTCCCCTGTCGCTTGCAGGCATATCCTATGCACTTTATATAACAGGGACGCCCATTAGCGTTACGGCCCTCATCGGGATTATCATGCTGACCGGTATGGAAATAAACAATGGGGTCTTGCTGCTGACTTTTATCGATGAACTCAGGGCTGAAGGATTAAGTGTGGTGAAAGCCATTCAACAAGCAGCCATTGTGCGACTAAGACCCATTCTCATTACTGACATCAATAGCTTGTTTGGCCTGATCCCTCTGGCATTCACCATGGGTGACGGTACGGAGATGCTTAAACCCATGGCCATCGTTGTCATCGGCGGTTTATTGTTTGGTTTGTTGCTGGTATTTATTTTCATTCCGGTGGTATATCTCATTCTTTATGGCGAAAGAAAAAGTACTAAATTATCCTTAACCAAATAAATCATGAAATTAAAATCAATAGGTTTCATAGGTTGTGGCAGAATTACCCGGATTATTCTCAGTGCCTGGAACAATAAGGGGATAGAATTAAGTTCGGTTATTGTCTGCGATCCGGATAAAGCATTGCTGATGCAACTGAAACGCCAGTTTCCAAAGATAAATATAACGGATTCCCAATTATTGTCAGCCGGACAGGAATTTGTTTTCCTGGCTTTACATCCTCCTGCTATTCCTGATGTATTGGAAAACTTAAAAATGAATGTCTCTGCTAAAACTACGATTATTTCACTTGCCCCTAAAATAACCATCGAGAATATAGCTTCTGTTTTAAGTCAGGTGAAAAGCATTGTTCGGCTGATCCCTAACGCGACTTCCATAATTAATCAGGGATATAATCCAATTAGTTTTGCAAAAGACGAGTCAGAAAAAACAAAGAAAGAAATTTTGAGAATTTTTCATCCACTGGGTCATATTTTTGAAGTCGAGCAGTCTGACCTGGAGCGTTATGCAGTCCTCTCAGCTATGTTGCCAACTTATTTCTGGTTCCAAATCAAGGAATTGGTAAATATTGGCTGTCAAATCGGCCTGGCAAATGACGAAAGCCGAAAAACAGTGAAGGAGTCACTCCTGTCCGCCATCAACACTTACTTTGACTCAGGGTTATCACCAGATGAAGTTATAGATTTGATACCTGTCAAACCACTTGGCGAATTTGAACCGGAAATCACTAAAGCATACTATGAAAAACTAATTGCTTTGTACGAAAAGATTAAATCTATAAAATAATGGAAAACACCAATAAGATTCAAATCGTCAGTTGCAGCGGCGCTTCCAATACTGGTAAATATGCCGATGAAGTTGCCCGACGCCTGGCAGCCGATGGAGATGCCAGCATGGTCTGCCTGGCCAAAGTCGCCATCGGGGACCAACCCTTGATCAATAAAATTAAGAATAACAACTCCAAAATTATTGTGCTCGATGGCTGCCCCTTCAATTGCGCTGAAGTTATTCTTGGCCGGGAAGGCATTACCGATATTATCCATCTCAACACTACTGATTTTGGAATCATCAAAGGGAAAACGCCCTTCAGTAATGAAAAAGCTGAGGAAATCATTCAATATATAAAAACACTGGCATGAAATATTATAAATTTTCAGTTATGAGAGGCCTGTCGATTCTGGCTGCTATTTTTTTGGTGGCATGCGGCCATCTAACACCGGGATCATCCAGGGAGAATAAAACCGATGGCAAGGATGACCATGTTAAGGTGACGTTCATTGAACTGGGCTCTGTAAAATGTATTCCTTGCCAGAAAATGCAGGTCGTCATGAAATCCGTCGAGGAAAAATTTGGCGACCAGGTGAAAGTGGTTTTTTACGACGTCTGGACCCCTGAAGGGAAACCTTTTGCTGACCTCTATAATGTAAACTTAATCCCGACACAGGTATTTCTTGATAAACATGGTAAGGAATATGCCAGGCATGAGGGTTATTTTCCAGAAGAGGAATTAGTGAAAGTCCTGAATGAAAAGGGTGTCAAATAACTGAAATTTCCGCATGAAAAAAATTAGCTCGCTTTTTTTTATGTTTTTGATCCTGTCAGGACTCCAGGCTCAGCATGATTCCACCTTCAAACCTTCAGGGAAAGTGATCATACAGGTCATTGATCGTACTTTATATGAAACCGACGGTAATACGGAAAAGTATGGTATGTACATCAATCGGGCATTTTTTGGTTACCGCTATACATTTCATCAGAAATGGTCGGGAGCAGTGGTTATTGATGCCGGAAGACCTACTGTTTTTGGCAATTTCACGGTAAACGATACTTCAGGGAATGCACTGCCGGTTACCTATGATTATTCTGAAGGGAGCTATTACACCATTATGCTCAAATTCGCTTATTTGGAATTCAATCCAAATTCAAAACTCAAATTCCAGGCTGGAGGGATCTTGCAAAATCATTACATCACCCAGGAAAAATTCTGGGGATATCGCTATATTCTGGAGACTTTCCAGGACAGGTATTACCGCACTCCCAGCAGTGACCTGGGTTTTATTGCCTATTATTCGCCTCTGGAATGGTTGTCAATGGATGCAGCCATCACCAATGGAGAAGGTATGCGGATAAACCAGGAATCTTTTGGCAATGTGAAGTATGCTGCCGGCGTAGATGTCAAGCCTGCTAAAGGTTGGGTAAACCGTATTTATTTTGATGCCGTGCCTTCCGATAACCCGTTACATCAGGCAACAAGGCAATTGCTCTCATATTTTACCGGATACCGTTTGCCCGGAGCGTTCAGGATCGGCGCCGAGTATAACTACTTCTGGAATTATGCGAACATGGAGGAAAATGATTTGTACGGATTTTCAGTGTTCGGTTCTTATGAAATGAAAGAGTGGCTTGAGTTCTTTGCCAGGTATGATAATTTAAAATCCAACACCTTAACCGGCGCTTCCGATCCCTGGCACTGGTCTAAAGACGGCCAGGCCTTCATTGCCGGGATTCACTATAACCCTGTTAAGAATATTGCTCTATCACTTAGCTACCAGGGCTGGAAACCCGATGATCCTTCCAGAGATTATTCAAATACATTTGCGTTGAGTTTTGAATTTAAGTTATGATACAGCTTTTTCGATTATGGTAACTGATATGAAAATTGCCTTTCCGTTCATCCTGACACTGGCCTTGTTAATGGCTGGATGTAATAAAGAGAAAGATAATCCTGATGCGGATCCATCTGACAAACTTGCCTTAGACAGCCTTGTTGCCACAAAAAAACATATTGTCACCTGGGAAGAGATAACCGTTAAAGCTTATGCCAGGGGTCAAAACCTGAAATTTGAATGGTACACCAACCACGGCAGCATGGTTGCCCTGGATTCAGTCACGGTCCTTTACTGGGCCTGCCCGACCTGCGAAGGCCTGAATGTCATTGAATGCACCGTGTCAAATGAATTCGGAAGCATCTCCGATACTGTAATGATTCAAGTAGATCCTGACCATGTCCCATAAATTTCTGTTTTTAATTCCCGTCTTGGCCATCTTATCTATAAAAGGGTTTGGCCAATGCTGTTCCGCGGGTAATCCGCTGGGCAGTAATGGTATAAATGATGGATTGCCGGTTAAGGAATGGCAGTTTATGACTTCTTACAGACATAGCTTGTCAAAACAATATTACCATAAGGATCATAAGGTGGAAGTTCCGCTGGTTGATAAAAGTTATTATGATTATCAAAGTTTTTCCGTTGGCTATGGCATTTTGAAATGGATGAACATAAACGCTGAGATCGGATATTTTTACAACAAGACCCAAATCCTTGAGCCTGGGCAGGTGACTGATGAGATTCGTGCACAGGGCATTGGAGACCTGGCTGTTAATCTCCGGTTCCTGCCTGTTAAATCGCTGAGAAAGTACTCGCAATTGATTGTTTCCGGCGGGGTCCGGATACCGGTAGGGGCATTCGATGAACAGATTGACGGGGTAACTGTACCGGTATCTCTGCAGCCCTCTTCCGGGGCATTAAAGATCAACGCAAGTTTGTATTATTCAACGCCCTTCATTAGCCCTGATTTTACAATTAATACATTTGCTATCTATGAATACAGCAACACCATCGAAGAAGGATATTTTATTTATCAGTATGGGGATTTTTTTCAGTTCAGTGGAGGGATGCAATATAATGTTAAAAAACTCCTTTCATTTTCACTCAATCTGAAATATGAATTCCGCGGTAAGGATCAGCGAGAGAATGAAATGGTCGTTGAATCATCCGGAAGTCACCTGGTTCTGATCAACCCGCAAATTAATTACAATTTTAAACGGGGATGGAGCATCATGCTTTTGTCCGACCTGCCGGTCTACAAATATGTAAATGGTGAGCAGCTTACCAATAGTTATGCTTTACAATGTTCATTGTTTAAGAGAATAACTTTTGTTGGGGCAAAGGTTAAAAAAAAGGCTGAATCCAGATCCGGATCAGCCTTTCATTAATCAACACTGCTCTATGAAAGCAAATGAAATTTATAAGTGAAGAATTTTATTCATGCTGGTCTTTCCATCAACCTCCATTACACAATAAAGGATGCCAGATGGTAATCCTTCTCCCGGAAGAGTGAACTCATAGGATCCAGGGTCCTGTTGTCCCTGTGAATATGAATTCAATTGCCTGCCGGAGGTATCCAGAATACGGAATGAAACTATTGAATTCTTTTTAAGCTGGTAAGTAATTTTAGTAGAACCTGTAAATGGGTTGGGATAATTCTGAAGCAGTGTGAATGACAGCTCTATATCTCCCAGGCCCGATGGAAAACGGGTAAACCCGAGCTTGGCCATTGTAGCTGAGTCAAGAGGTTCTGCAAAATACAAATGAGAATTGTCAACTTCTGATTTCAAATATTCCCAGGCAGTTGGATCCGAGGGAAAAATGTTAGGATCCCCGGTGTACGTGGCAAAGTCCAGCTTAAGAGCTGTTTTCCAGTCTCCCGGAATAGGTACAATACCTGTTGGCCCGGCAATTTTCTTGGTCTCTGCATTCCATGTGGTCATGGTTATAAAACCTGTCGTGTTATATTCTTCGATAGCGGCATTTAGCCCTCCCATGTCATGGTGGCAATCGGAACATTCCGTTGCATTTTTTGCAATAGCATGCGAGTGATAGGAGGAAATAATGTAGTTGGTCTTGCCGTCGTATGTATGCGTCATAAAACCTCCCAACCTGACCAGGCCATCTTTCTTCACCAGAAGTTTATAATTTTTAATCTGGTTAATGGCCCTGTTTTTACCCGTAGCAAGAAGGCTTTCAAAATGGCAACTGGCACAAGTTAAAACGCTAACAGCATGACAAGCCGCACAATCGACTTTTCCACTGTGCATGGTGTGGTGCGAACCTGATAAACTGCTGTGACAGTCTTCGCAAGCGACTTTTATAGCGCCTTCCTGCTTTAAAGAAACATAGGCAACACCATCGTCACCATGCAATTCTTCTTTACTGTGGCAATCGACACATACCATACCTGCTGCCTGATGAACATCAACTCCAGGATAAGCAGCCCTCTCATATACCTGGCGATTGTGACAATTTAAGCAGGTTTGCTCTGCAACTGCGGTACCTGCATTGAAATCATGGCAATCGGCACAACTTGGAGCATAAGTTTCCGGTAGTATAGTGTCGCCGTTCGGGAAATGCTCCGTTGTAGAATGGCACTTTTTGCAACTCAGGTCCTCCATAGGGATTCCTGTAATGAGCTCCATGCCGCCGTTTGCTACTTTGTAGGCATCACCTTTGCCTTCGCGAGTAGCATGAAGGCTGGTACTGAAATTGGACTGACCTAATGCAATTATTCCAATCAGAATAAAACTGCTAAAAAGTAAAAAATTTTTCATTGGCTTATTTTTTTGGTTTTGAGATTAATCATGATACCTAAACTTACTTCGCTCAAATGATTCAGTTCAAAATTTATTGATCAGATAAATTTTTAAGTAAATTTAAACAATTATTATATTTCATATTTTTACGAAATACGAAATATTTATAATTTAGAAGGATTCTATTTTAATAAAGCAAAATTTTATTTTCGACCTCTTTCCGACATTTATATTTTATGAAAACCAAAAACTTTTCAACCTTTTTACTTTTATTGTTTTCAGCACTTTGCATTCATTTGCAAGCCCAAAGCCCGATCCCCGATGTTCAGATCAAAACAATAGATGGTGAAACCACATCCAGTACATTAATGCATAATGATGGGAAGCCATTTATACTCTGTTTCTGGAAATCCTGTTGTAATTCATCTTTAAAATTCATGGATGCTTTGAATGAGGCATATCCTGATCTTGTGGAAGAATATGATATAAAGGTTTTTGCAGTTTCCATCGATGACTCACGTTCATCGGATAGAGTTAAGCCACTTGTTAATGGAAATAGCTGGGAATTTGATTTTTATCTTGATTCCAATATGGAATTGGCCAGAGCCATGAATATCAGTCTAACTCCTCATTGTATTGTGTACGATGGAGCGAACAATATTATATGGAAGAAGTCAGTCTGCATGGAAGGGGATGAGTCGGTTATCGAAGGAGAACTAAGCAAGATTGAAAGTCAGTAAATCATGATTTTACAGAACTGAGAATAATTAAGCCTATCAACTCCTGTGGAAGCAGGGTTGTATTCCCAAAATATATTCATTCTAAATTAGAAAAAAACATAACGTAATTATACGTCATTTCAAATATTGATGTATTTTTACGTCAAAATTATATCCATGCCACAAGCTAAAATTGAATTATTCGACACTGAACTGCAGACCGCATCCATGTTTTTAAAAGCATTGAGCCATCCGGCCAGATTGATGATTGTAAAATTCCTGGCTGACTGTAAAAGTTGTTATACCGGCGATATTTCCTCAGAACTGCCATTGAGCAGGACTACCATCAACCAGCATTTGGATGAACTCCGAAAAGCAGGGCTGATATTGGGACATATTACAGGAAACAAAACCAGTTACTGCATCAACCAGGAGAGAATCGCTGAAATGAAAGCCGTTATTGCAGCTTATCTCGATGAACTTGATATTTCGGTTCCTTTCAAATGTGAATGACATTAATTATTTATAAAACCAACTTAAAGAAATCATTATGAAAACACGTACATTAATCCTTTTTTTGGCCGTGGCAGTATTTAGCCTGCAGGCTTCGGCAACGGTAAAGAGCGACCTCGAAACAGCCAACAAAAACGGAAATTCCGTTTTCCTGGTGGTGTCCGATCCGAATGTGACCGGAACCGATAAAGCCATGGAAATAGCTGACAAAGCGAAAGCGAGCATAACAAAATCCATCGTTGTACAAATGAACCGTTCTGATGCATCCAATTCGGAGTTAGTCACCAAATACCGTCTTGCCGGGGCACCATTGCCTCTTATCCTTGTGATCGCTTCAAATGGCGTAGTAACCGCAGGATATGCGCTCGCCCAGGCCACACCTGAATTACTGGTAAAGGCTGTCCCTTCACCAAAAAAATCTGAGGTATTAAAATCTTTGAGCGATGGTAAGTCAGTCTTCATTGTCGTAACTGGCAAGTCAATGGCAGAGAAAACTACCATCATGAATACCTGCCAGCAGGCCTGCATTGAGATGGAGAATAATGCCAAAATGATCGAAATCAGTCTTGACGATCCTAAAGAAAGCCAGTTCCTCACAGAACTGAAAGTGAATATCACAGCTAAAGAACCGACTACCTACGTAATAAACTCAAAAGGCCAGCTTACAGGAACATTCACCGATGATGTGAATACTAACACTTTAGTGGCTTCCGCAAAAAAGGTTGCAGCCTCTGGTTGTTGTCCTCCCGGCAGTGGCAAAAGTTGTGGGCCCACCAAATAGAAAAATAATCCTATGAAAATCTTTAAATTGGTCTGGTTGGAACTAGGCCAGCGAAAAACACAATTGATGTCAGGGATACTGGCAATTACGCTGGGGATTGCCGTAATTGTAGCTATCAGGTCCATTTCGCTGGTTTCTGAAAAAGCAGTGGCTATTAACCTGGATAACCTTGGCGCTAACATAATGGTGCTTCCCCAGGGGGCGACCATCGACAACTATTATTCAGCCGATATCGATGCGCCTACCATACCGGAGGAATATGTCGAAAGGATATTAACTTCATCATTGCAGGGGGTAGATAACCTTAGCCCAAAACTTACACGGCGTGTTGATATTGGAAATCAGAAATTTGTGTTGACTGGTATTCTTCCAGCGAATGAACTGGCATCAAAACCATTATGGCAATCAGCCGGGCTGTTTGGCGCCGAACTCGCTGCAAGTTGTGGCGAAAATCCGCAAAATGCATCCTTTGGTTATGAAGACGAGAAGCTGCAACGCAAGTCGATCGATTCGCTTGCAATGGCCGACTGCCTGCTTGGTTATTCAGCAGCACAGAAACTTGGCCTGAAGGAAGGGGATGCTTTAACCATTATGGGTAATGAACTTAAAGTCTCAAAAGTACTGACTGAAACTGGAACGATTGATGATGACAGGGTATTTGCCCATTTAAAAACGGTACAGAATATCCTTGGGATTGAGGGCCAGGTCAGTGCCATTGAGATCATGGGCTGCTGCAATGCTATATCAGATGGTTTATTGGGTCAACTCAGAAACATTTTACCTGACACCCGGATAACAACCATAGGTCAGATCGTGTCCACGCAGATTAAAACGAACCAGTTGATGAACCAGATTTCGCTCATCATCCTGATCATCATCCTTATCGTGGGCGGGATTTCCATTGGGAACTATATGTGGGCAAATGTCAATGAACGTAAAAAAGAAATCGGCATCTTACGAATGATCGGCTTTCATAAGTCATCTATTTATTCCATGCTGATGATCAAAGCGGTCTTTATGGGACTGGTCGGCGGACTGGCAGGATATCTTGCCGGTGCATTGATTGCCTGGTTTCTTGGTCCCACGTTGGCTGGAATTAATGTTGTTCCTATTCCATTACTCTTACTATACTCAGTACTTCTTGCAGCAGGAATAGCTGTCGTTGGCTCATTACTACCGGCTTACTTTGCCTCAAGGTTTGAACCCTATTCAAATATGCAGGAAATATGACGACAATCCTTAGTACTTCAACACTATCGAAACACTATTTTCACCGGGAGGGATTGATAAAAGCGCTCAACGGTGTTTCCATTTCTGTTCCTGAAGGCTCGTTCGTTACGATTACAGGTCCGTCTGGTTCTGGCAAGACAACACTTTTAATGGCATTAAGCGGATTAATCCGCCCGACGTCAGGGAAGATTTATTTTAAAGATAAGATCCTGGATACGGATGACGACGGGGCATTGGTTGAATTCCGTAAGAAATACACTGGTTTTATCATGCAGAATTTTTCGCTGATCCCATATATGACCGCGATGCAAAATGTATTGCTTCCGCTGTCGCTCAACGGTTTGTCGGCAGAAAACCAGAAGCGCAGGGCTATTGAACTTCTGGAACTGGCCGGCCTTGGTAACCGAATGAACCATTACCCAAGGGAGCTGTCAGCCGGACAGCAGCAAAGAGTTGCCATTGCCAGGGCATTGGCCAATAAACCGGCCATTATTTTTGCTGATGAACCAACCGGGAACCTCGATCCCCTATTGTCAGTCGAAATTCTGAATTTGTTAAAGGATATAAATGAACAAAACAGGATAACCATTTTTATGGTTACACACAGTCCTGCAGCAAGTGAATATGGTAATGTTACTATTAAATTGAACGATGGTCAGATTGAAAACTCCTAAAGTAAATTAATCCCGGATGAAAATTTTAATCTTATGTACAGGCAACAGTTGCCGTAGCCAGATGGCACACGGTTTTTTGCAATCTTTTGATAAATCGATCGAAGTGCATTCGGCTGGAACAGAACCTGCGGAACAAGTTAATCCGCGGGCTGTCCAGGTCATGAAGGAGGCTGGAATTGATATCAGCCATCATACCCCGAAGTTGGTCGACGTATACCTGAACCATGTTTGGGATTATGTAATCACCGTATGCGATGGTGCCAATGAAACCTGCCCGGCATTTTTCGGCAAAGTCAAGAACCGTTTGCATATTGGATTTGAGGATCCTTCCCATGCCACTGGCTCAGAGGAATATATTCACAGTGAATTTATCCGGATACGAGATCTGATAAAGGAATCATTTTATTCATTTTACCACAAAGAGATTAAACCTACATAATCCAGATCAAGATTCAAATATTCCTAATTGCAAATTATCTTAACCATACCAGCTAAATGAAAGAAAAAATTGTTTCAATCTTTTCAAGTTTAGGTGCGCTGATCTCGGGTTGTTTTGGAACATGTGGTGTAGCCTGTCTTGCTACCGGATGTTGCGGAAGCTATGCATTACTTGGCTTTATAGGACTATCCGGTTCGACTATAAAATTTTTAGGCGCCTTGACGCCGATTTTTTTAATTATCACGGTGATTTCACTGGCTTATGGATTCTACAAAGCCTACGCAGTAAAAAAGGCACCTTGTTGTGTGCCGGCTGATAAAGGCGAAGGGCAATCCGCCAACTGCTGTACAGAAGAAAAACCGAAGACTTTTTTTCAATCCAGGAATTTTCTTTGGGTGGTAACGATATTATGTATCGTAATGTGGGTTTATCCTTATGTTTTTAAAAACAACGGGAATGCAGCCAGTGCTGCGCCCTGCTGTCCCGCACCCTCCGATTCGGCAAATACACCATGTTGCCCCCCGGTCAAGGATTCAACAAATGTCATGGATTTTGGCCAGATAGAAATCACTACATTAGAAAACAACACAAATCAGTAATACATTTATAAGCAAACAGATATGACAAACATTGTAGATTCTTTGAAAAATCTTGTGAAAGAAAAATACGCAGAAATTGCAAATAACACCAAACAACAAAACTCATCTTCCTGCTGCGGTACAAGCAGCTGCTGTGGCGATGGTGATTATACCATTTTTAGCGAAAATTATAATAACCTGGAGGGGTACAATCCGGATGCTGACCTGGGTTTAGGCTGTGGCATTCCTACGGAGTTCGCCCAGATCAAGCCAGGCGATACGGTTATTGATCTGGGTTCAGGTGCTGGAAATGATTGCTTTGTTGCCAGGGCACTGGCAGGTGAAAAAGGATTGGTCATTGGAGTTGATTTTACAGAAGCAATGATTGAAAAAGCCCGTGAAAATGCCGATAAACTTGGTTACAACAATGTGGAGTTCCGTTATGGTGATATTGAGAAGTTACCCATTGCCATGAACAAAGCCGATGTAGTGATCAGCAACTGCGTTTTAAACCTGGTGCCGAACAAAGTAAAGGCCTTCTATGAAATATACAGGGTGCTTAAAATTGGCGGTCACCTTTCGGTCTCCGATGTTGTTTTGAAGGGAAAATTGCCGCACAAAATCAAAGAAGCTGCCGACATGTATGCAGGCTGTGTTTCCGGGGCAATTCAAATGGAAGATTACCTTCAAATCATTGAAGACAGTGGATTTGTTAATTTAAAAGTTCAAAAAGAAAAACTTATTTCGCTACCGGATGAAATTCTATTGAAATACATGAATCCGCATGAAGTTGATGCTTACAAACAATCCGGCGTTGGAATATACAGTATTACAGTTTATGCTGAAAAACAGCCCAGTGCTTGTTGTAGTGGATGCGACTGTTAATTTGAGATATGAGCAAATAGACATGATTTAAATTTAACTGACTTCAAACTGATTTTATATGCCTTCCAAAAAAAGATTAAAATTCCTGGACCGTTACCTGACCCTCTGGATCTTCCTGGCCATGTTTGCCGGTGTTTTCATGGGTTGGGCATCTCCTGATGTTGCTGAATTCTGGAACAGTATGTCGAGCGGTACGACCAATATCCCCATTGCCATCGGGCTGATCGTGATGATGTATCCGCCGCTTGCCAAAGTGAAGTATGAAGAGCTTGGCGATGTTTTCCGTAACTTTAAAATTCTGGGCCTGTCGCTGGTTCAGAACTGGCTGATCGGACCGGTATTGATGTTCGCTTTAGCCATACTTTTTTTCAAAGTGTTCCCAGGCGAAAACAATGCCAACCTTCCCTACATGTATGGGATTATATTGATCGGACTGGCACGGTGCATCGCCATGGTCATCGTATGGAACGACCTGGCCAAAGGAGATACACAATATGCTGCGGGCCTGGTCGCTTTTAACTCGATCTTTCAGGTGCTGCTCTTTTCGGTTTATGCTTATTTTTTCATCGCTGTTTTACCCGGATGGTTTGATTTGCCGGTTAATGAAGCTGTGGCTCAGATCACCATCGGACAGATCGCCAAAAGCGTGTTTATCTACCTAGGTATACCCTTCATTGCCGGCTTTCTTACTCGTTTTATCCTGATCAGGGCAAAAAGCAAAAGCTGGTACGAAACGAAATTCGTCCCCAAGATCAGTCCGCTTACTTTAATTGCACTGTTGTTCACCATCCTGGTCATGTTTTCACTCAAAGGCGAATATATTGTTAAAATTCCCCTGGATGTCGTCATAATTGCCATTCCGCTGATCATTTATTTTCTGGTGATGTTCTTAGTTTCATTTTACATGAGTAAAAGAATCGGGGCTACTTATGAACAATCCACCACGCTTTCGTTTACCGCAGCCAGCAATAATTTCGAGCTGGCTATTGCGGTGGCAATTGCCGTGTTCGGTATCAATTCAGGTGAGGCTTTCGCCGCAGTGATCGGCCCGTTGGTGGAAGTACCCGTAATGATAGCACTGGTGAACGTGGCGTTCTGGTTTAAGAAAGTTTATTTCAAGACGGCCTAGATGTGAATTTCAGAAGGATATTCTTTAAGAATTTGGTGATCCCGGGCAGGGATAAATTAAAAGAACCAACCTGGAGTTCCATTAAAAAATTTCAATAAAAAGAATGACGGGAAAAATGATCCTTAGCTCGACGATTACCTGCCCGCATTGTGGATTCAGCAAAGAGGAGATCATGCCTACCGATGCTTGCCAGTACTTCTATGAATGTGCTAACTGCAGGCAAATAATCAAGCCAAATCCCGGCGATTGCTGTGTATTCTGTTCATACGGAACTGTGAAATGCCCACCGGTGCAGGAAAGCGGTAAATGCGATTGTTATTGATGCGATTTTCGTGGTAGGGGTTATTTGATCTGATTTTCTGAAATTATTCTTCCGATTGAGAAAAATTTAGCCCACTTATTTAGTAATTTTGAAATCGTGGGAGATAAAGCATTCATAACACCAAATGTCCTGAAATGGGCCAGGGAATCAGCAAGAATGTCCGAAGCAAATGCTGCTGCTAAGATTTCTGTATCTATAGATAAATTAAAAGAATGGGAAGGTGGTCAGAGCCAACCGACCATCAAACAAGCGCAAACACTGGCGAAAGCGTATAAAAGGCCTTTTGCCTTATTATTTCTGCCTGATATACCACGAGATTTTCAGCCATTGCAAGATTTCAGAAAGAAAGGTTCAAAAGAATTAACAACTTCATCAATTTTTATCATCCGGGAAATTCAACAAAAACAGGCCTGGATTAGCGAAGTTTATGCTGAAAATGACGAAATCAAACTGCCATTTGTCGGCCGTTTTACCATACATGACAACCCTCAAATCGTTGCTAAAGATATCTTAAAAACATTAAACATCAATCCTGGCAAATACAAAACTGAAACTCCAATAAAAGAATGGATTGATGCGGCTGAGTCTAATGGGATTTTTATTTCAAGAACGAGTTTCATTCATTCAAGACTTAAGCTCGATGCTGAAGAATTACAAGGGTTTGCTATTTCCGATAGCTATGCACCATTTGTTTTTGTAAATTCTGAAGATTGGAATGCTCCTCAGCTTTTTACGCTTGTTCATGAACTTGCTCATATCTGGATTGCCGAGACAGGCCTTTCCAATGAGATTGAACAGGAAATCAGGATCAATAAGAATTCACACCCGGTTGAACTTTTCTGCAATGAAGTGGCTGCCAATGCATTAATGCCATATGAAATTATCATGGGATTCGGGTTGGATATTTATCAAAATTCAAAAAAGGTTTTCACAGCATCAAAACAACTCGGCGTCAGTTCTTTTGCATTGCTTGTCAGGGCATTGAATCTTAAATTGATTTCTGCATCTGTTTACCAGAAACTTAAAAATCAAGCAGATTTTGACTATGCTGAATTTCTTAAACGTGAAGCAGAAAAAAAAGCAAAGAATAAAGAAAAGGATAAACCGGGAGGCCCGAATTATTTTCTCTTGCAACTGAACAGGAACAGCCGCCTTTTTACACAGACCGTCTTAGATGCATTTCATGGCGGAAATATTGAAGCCACCTTAGCCAGTAATCTCTTGAATGTTCAGGTAAACAAATTTATAAAATTAGAAGCACAATTATACGGATGAGCATGAAGCAAGAAATGTATTGTTTGGATGCTAATGTGCTCATCGAGGCCTGGCAAAAATATTACAATCCAAAGTTCTGTCCTGATTATTGGAATATTCTTATTGAACTTGGTAAAAAAGGAATTATATTCATTCCTGAACTGGTTTACCAGGAAATAATCCGGACAGAAGATGAACTGGCTAAATGGCTGAAAGGAAGTAAGATCCCGATTAAAAATATAACAGAGCCGGTTACCCTTCGCTTAAAGGATATTTATGCTAAAAATCCGCTGCACAAAAACTTGGTGGATAGCACTAAAGCTCGTTCTTTGGCTGATCCCTGGGTAATTGCTCATGCAATAAATGAAAATGCGGTTGTTGTTACAAAAGAAGAAAAATTAACTGCCTTAAATTCACGTAAAGTAAAAATACCAAACGTTTGCGACAATATGGGAATTCGATGGATCAATGATTTTAAAATGATTGAGGAACTGGGCATAAGATTCAATTGTTCCCGAAGCTGACCTATTTATAATTCAAAGATTAAATTGAAAATCGAAAATCGAAATTCGACAATCGACAATCAATCCTTCCCCTCCACAATCCTGATCTCCTCTTCCGTCAGCCCATATAACTGGTAAACGATCTCATTGATGCGGCTTTCGCAATAATTGATCTTGGATTTTATCTGGTCGATTTGAGTTTGGAGTTTGGTTTCCTTTATCTCTTCATTCAGTTTTAGTAATTGGTCAACCAGTTTTATAATTTCATTCCGAGAAAATTTCTCATCATTATTGTCAAGATCAATCTCTTTTATGGGGAAATTCTTAAGGAAGATATAACTTGGTTCATAAAATCCTCCCCTAAGTTTTGGGAGATACTTTTCAAAAAGGTAATAAACCAAATTGCTGTTCAGAATCCCCAATAAATACTTGTCATCTAAAGATATTATAAAACACTTCTGATTAGTATACCAGCCTTCGTTATCATATGTAAATTCAGGTTTTTTTAAAATATTAGGGTAAATAATCTTTGGCTTTTCAAATTCTAAATAATAATCAACCGCATCTTGTATTTCGTGCCATTTGTAACTACCTGGCTTGCGACCTTCCCAATTATCGCCTTTAAAATCTTTAGGTTTTGGTATTAATGATTTTTTGAATTTTTCAAGATGGTTCTTAATGGCAAGATAATCATTAATGTTAATCCCTCTTCTTGTAAAAATTAAAAACTTATCGCTTGCTGGCTTTTGATATTTTTTGACATCCCGTCCTATAAGAAATGGTTTAATTATTTCCGCACTCCATTCATCCTCCTGGATCAATCGGTTTCTTGTTTCCGTATCAATTACAAATGCTTCGTTTAAGCCAGTCAAGACGCCTCTGAATATTTTTCCCTGAACATATCTTCCTAAAGTAATACCTGCTGATTGTATTTTCCTCAATAACTTTTGCTCTGTATCAGAAGCTAAATTCCAACCGCAATCTTCAAGCTGAGTTTGTTCAATTATAAGTTGATTATCATGGATGTAATTCTCCAGGGATTCAAAGTTCAGAGTCTTAATGTTAGTAATAGTTATGCTTTTTTCGACTTTTACTTTTCCACAAATCAAAATACAGGGGTATGTTGTAACGCCTTCAAAAACAGGCAAATCGCCAAAGTCAATAATTGATATGATATTCTGCAGTTTTAGCCATTTACGCAGCGGTTCACCGTAATTAGACCGCATCCATTTATTTGCAACGATAATTCCAAAAAGTCCTTTTTCATTGAGCAAACCGATTCCTCTTTCAATGAAATAACTGTAAAGATCAGCCATCCCATGAAAAACCTCGTACTTGCTCTTGAAATAGTCTTTTTGATCACCCAGTAATTCTTGCCTCACATACGGCGGGTTCCCAATCACTGCATCAAATCCTCCCTGCTTAAACACTTCCGGAAAAGCATTTTGCCAGTTGAATGGTTTGATCTTCTTTTCCAGGCCGAAATCCAATTCCGCACCGTAAAAATCGGTATCAATCAGACTGTTCCCGCTTTTGATATTATTGTCCAGCGTCGGCAGCACCCTTTCATTCCATAAACTGAACTGTTGCTGAATGGAAGCCTCCGTTTCACCTTCCAGGCATTTCAGGAGAAGGCTCAGTTTGGTCACTTCAACCGCGTTAACGTCAATATCCACACCGTAAATGTTATTAAGCAGAATGCGCTTTTTCTCAGCCGTGGTCAGGTTGCCATCGGGAGTCAGAACTTTAGCAGATTTCCCCTTGTCTCCTGTTCTCCTTGTCCCCTTGTCCTGACCGGGAGAAAGGGAGACCGGGAGAACTGGAGAGGAATTATAATAGTTAAGGTGCCAGTCAAGCAAATACTGGTAAGCACCAATAAGAAAACTGCCGCTTCCGCAGGCCGGGTCAACTATCTTTATCTTTTCAACTTCTGCAGGAGTTTTCCCTTCGACAAGTTTCCCGACCGTATTCTTCACAATGTATTCTACGATGTACTGAGGTGTGTAATACACCCCACCGGCCTTGCGGACTTCCGGCTTCTCCTCGATTTTTGCATGGTGGGCAGGCGTTATCCTTATTACCTTGCCAAGAAACTGCTCATAGGCGCTTCCCAGGATTTCGACGGATAGTACACTGAACTCATACGGACATTCCGGGTAGTACATTTCATTGATTAGGGTCTTTATGACTTTATTATCAATTTTCAAGTGTTCGCAGATTCGATCTTTATGAAAATCAAACAGCCCTGAATTGTACTTTTCATCTGCTTTTCGGAACTGCTCAAATAAATTCTGATAAAATTCTCCATGCCCGAGTGTATGTTTCAGGTTTCCATAAGGCTCAACGCTCCGGTCTTCTGCGATGCGGAGAAAAATGATACGGTCAATGGTCTGTTGAACGGCGAAATTAATCTCGTCTTCGTCAAGTCCCTTGTTATTCCAGCTTATGGAAGTCGCCAGGTAGGTGCGCCACCGGTCAAGCGATTGCAGGAACTCTTTGTCAACGGTTGCTGTTCCTTTCTTTTGAGTATCGCTTTGGACAAATTTATCGAAACTTCCTTTTAATACTCGCTCCTTTGAGAAAGTATCCCAGATAAAATCAAACTTTGAAAGGTATTCATGAAATGTCAGATAACCGATCCGCGCAACAGAGGCTTTATCTGTCGGGTTGGGTTTAACCGTGCAATCGTAAATGGATAACTCCTGGAAATCAGTGATTATGCTTATTGGCAGTTTTGCGCTCCACCCGTAACGTCTAATTTGATAGGCAGGTTGTATTTCGTCTTTTACAGATACGCCTGGCTTTTTTGCCTCCACAAAGAAAAGCCGCTTTCCGCCAGCCAGCTTGAAAGAATAATCCGGCGCTTTTGTGGCAGTTCCTATTCTCAACCTATCCTCATGGATTACTTCTCTGTATGCTTCAGCATAACCTTGCTCGTTGTCCATATCCCAGCCTAGTGCTTTGAAGAAAGGATCAATAAAGTCACGTCGGGTCAATGTTTCGTTGTATTCTGACCTCATATAAGAAGTGTATTGTTCTTCGAAGCGCTCGACCAGTTCTGAGATTTTTTGAAATGCTGATTCTTTTGTAATCATTGGTGAAGGGGTCAATGGTTAATGTTTCTGCCATAAAATTAGTTATTTATTGTTCATCAGTCGCCGGCAACCTGGTCGACTTTGGAGACCTTGATTTTTATGCCTTGCTGTATTTTTGAGTCCTGTCCCTGTGAGATCAGACCGTGATGGGGGAAGTCGTGCTTCTCTTTGGGCTTGTTGGTGATCCTCTTTTCCAGATACGCGGCTTATAACCTCTGTGCTTCGGCTTGTCGTTTATCTGTCCGGTCATCGATGCGCTCTTTCTTGCCTGAAACCCTGCCAGGCCATCGGTTGAGTGCCGCTTTTACGCCTTCATTGTTCAACTGTCCGGTTCCACTGGCTGCTTTCCTTTCGGTTTGTTGTAAGTCGCTGCTGCCGTTTTTCGTCCTGCATCTGACTATTTGCACATTTGTCTCGTTCCGTTGTTAGAATTTTATGGTCGAAAGTATTTTCGTGATCCTCTTTTTGCTATGGCCAAGCCTTCGGTTTGCTTGTTGGACTCAATTTTCAAAAGCGAAGTGCATTGAAAATTGATAGTCTAACAGTCCCGAGAATCGGGATTCACATTGTGCCAATGATGACATAAAGCCAGCAAAACTCATCTCACTACCTTCTTTTTTGCCCATAATTCTTTAACCGGCGAGCCAGATGCCAAAGCAAGTCTCCAGGGCAGGAGCAGAACAAAATGGAAACAACAACAACATCAAAGATTTCCGAAAGGAAAGCAGCGCTCCGCGAAACCTCAAACACAGTCGAACAACTGATGAAGGACGGTAAAATTAAAGCCACTAACCTAAATGACGGCCTTCTTGCTTTCTATAATGGCAAGAGAAAGAATACAGTATGGATGACTCTGGAACAGTGGCAAACTGCCGGCTACTCCGTTCGCAAAGGCGAAACCGCTCAAATGATCTGGGGCAAGAAGATCGACAAAACTAACGATGCCGGAGAAGCTTTCTCCTACTTCCCGATCCTTTTTGTCTTCTCTAATTCACAGGTTGACAGGACAGTTAAAAATTTCAACAGCACGGCTGTAAAATCTGACTCAGTTCCCCCCGCTGAATCTGACTCTGTTTATGGACCTGTAACTGGTGATGATTTGCCCTTCTAACCGGTATGAAGCAAATCCCCAGGAACCGGCTGCTGAGTCAGCCGGTTTTTGCTTTATTGAATCCTCTTTGCTTCTAATCCTTTCTCGCTCTCGTACAAAATAAATATGGTATTCCCCAACTCCCCTCGCATCTCCATTTAATTCTTCTCTTATCACAATGACGCAGCAAAGTTATCTGCTTGCCTGATATTCTGCGCTAAATGCTCATTTCGACAAACTGCCCCTAAAATGGACAGTTGTCTTCATTCGGACTTCGTCTTCTTTCAGATCATGCTGATCTGACCCTAACATTTGCTGGAAATCATCCAAGCGATGTAAGTCTGCTTTTCATTCTGATAATCGGCGTGCCAGATGCCAAAACAAGTCCGGAGGGCACCGGCCAGATTCATGGCTTATATGAAAGTCGTTAGAAAAAGCGCTGCGCAAGACGCTTATCAAATCAGGCGCGATGAACTCAAATCCCTCTCTCGCATCGTCAAAATGGGCATGAAATCTGGTGCCATCGATGCGGCTTCAGTTAATGACGGCCTGATCCAGCTTTATGCTGTTGATGGACACGAAGTTTTTAATACCTTCTTCCAATGGAAAACATTGGGTAAGTCCATCATTAAAGGCAGCAAAGCTTTCGCCGTCTGGGGAAGCCCTCATGATGTCAAAAGCCATCAACAGCCTGTTGCCGCTGAAACCGAAGGAGAGGAAGATGAGTTCAAGTACTGGCCTCTGTGTTACTTGTTTTCTAATCTTCAAGTAACGGACACGGTTTCTGTCCAGGCTTAATGAAAATCTTCCTGGTCTCCGGTGGTAATACACCGGAGACTTTTTTTTTGCTTCGCCCGAATAATCCCAAGCACGCTCTTTCTCTTAATCACTCGATTTTTACACAAAGTTACCTACATCTAAAATGTTTGCTGTCAATGGCCTTCAATGGATCTCCTTAAGGAACTATCCATTTGCGGTACTTCGTATTTTGTCATTTTCTTCTTCACGCCGAAATTAACAACCTATCCTCTCCACGAGAACTGAGTTCTATTGTCGCTTCTGGCCATTAATATCGGCTAAAGAATAGGACCATCACCATTGCTTCAAAATTTATCGATCCGGTATGATTTGCATAAAATTTTCATTTCTAACCGGCGAGCCAGATGCCAACAACAGTCTTCAGGGCAGGAGCAATACAATATGAGTCTTTCACTACTTTCAAGATCCGATGAGTTTGTCAATTTCATTGACTCCGTTTATTTTGATGGCTATGCCTTGAAAATGTCGGTAGAAAATCCGACAAGGCTTATTTATGAATATTATGAATTTTTGAGGAATTCATAATGAATTCAGCTTTTCAATAAACCTCCGGAAACTAAAGCTTCCGGAGGTTTTTTTCTGCTCGTTCTAAAAATTGCAACTAGTTATAACTAGTTACCGATGAATCCTTCCTTATCGTTAAACCCTGCCTGGGATCATCTCCCCACGCTTATTCTTCTCCTTTCTAAACTCGATTTTTCCACCAAGTTACCTACATCGAAAATATCCGCCGACTATGGCCTCACACAGTTCCCTGAAATATGAACTGTGCCGGTGCTTCGCATGACTTCATTTCATTCTGAAATGACCGTCACCATTGCATCGGAATTTATCGATCCGGTTTGAATTGTGCAAAAATTTCATTTTTAAACCGGCGCGCCAGATGCCAACACAAGTCTGTAGGGCAACAGCGAAACAAATGCTTCTTACTTCATCTTTATTTTCCATTTGCGAAATTTCCGTCACCTACTCCACCAAAGTCAAGGCCGCTAATCGCCCAAAGATCGCAGGCTCCCGCGATTGCTATGAGCTTGTCCTGCCAATTTGGGACGACCTTGAATACCGTGAATCCTTTTGCGTTCTCTTAATGAGTCGTGCGAACAGAGTTCTGGGGATTTCACAGGTTTCCATGGGCGGCATTTCCGGAACTGTCGCTGATCCCAAGGTTATCTTCCAGCATGCCCTCAAAGCAAACGCTTCGTCATTGATCCTGCTGCATAACCATCCTTCAGGTAACACCAACCCTTCGGAAGCAGATATCCACCTAACCAAGAAGCTGGTTGAGGGCGGCAAATTGCTGGATCTTGCTGTCCTGGATCACCTGATCGTCACCACCGATGGTTATTATTCCTTCGCCGATGAAGGGCTGATCTAAATAACCGTCGGCTTAAAACTCAGAGAGCTCGGCTGTCGCCGGGCTCTCTTTTTTGCTCGTTCTGGGAAGGAAGATTTTATTTCTCTTTAAACAATAGTCGCGGAACCACAACGAAGGGCTAATATGTAAAGAAAATCAGAAAATCTTTAAACATCAGCATTGAGTAAATTTACTCAGTGTATTGAGTAAATTATTTAACCCTCACGGAACCTTTATCAATTAAGGCTTTTAGAATATAATTGCATAATTTCCTGTAACCTTTTTAGGTAGGGAAGATAGGTTGAATTGCCATTATTGGCTTTGATGATATCAAGATGGCTGTGGATAAACTTTGCAGGATCTTCAATTAAGCTGTATGAATTTAATCTGATCGGACTTTCGGGAACTAAAACCCGGTCAATTCGATTTTCAAGCTCTTTGATTTCCTGGTCCCATGGTTTGGTCATGACTTCTTCAGCGTGATCTTTGTTCTTGAACTCGATAAGCAGTGATATGTCATATTGACCATAAGTTTTTGGATTATCTGGGAAGGAGGGAGGTGCAATTGCAAGTTTCGGTTCTTGTCCTGATGAAGGATCTGATTCTGGTAAAGCAAAGTCTTTGTAATCATACCTTATTAAATAGTCAGCCAGGTCAAGCCCTTTTTTCTTTTCCTCTTCGGTTGCCTTGCGTTCCAGTAAATCAGAAACGGAAAATGTGGCAATTGCCGAAAATTGCTTTGCTTTGTCACTCCATTTTTCAAAGCCTTTCAGGTCTGGAAATAAGACGACAAATCGCCCCAGGAGCGCTTCGCAAATTTCCAGATTCAGGTTGTTCAAACTTCCAACGGCTAACCAGGTGAACTGCTGGAGATAAGCACTGGCAATGATTGCTGTCTTTTCACTTTCCACGATGGCAACTGGTTTGGTCTTATCCTTGAGAAGATGCTCCCCGTAAAAACATTGCTTCAGAACAAAGTCCTGTTGCTTCAATATTTTGTGCACCCAGGTGATGTAACTGAATGGTTCCTTAACTCTTTTCCCTGTAACAGGATCATAGAGCATGACTTTCCCCGACCTGATCCTGCCGGAGCTGTCTATTTGCCAGAAGACCGTTGATCCTTCCCAGTGTTTGGAGGTTCCAATATAATACTTGCCAATCAGTTCACTCGCAGTTTTATGCCCAAAAAGGTTATCCAGGTAGTGTATGAAGTGATTGTCTTCTTGCTTTTTCAGGCTGGCATTCAATATTTTATGTGCTATATAAGAAGGTAATTTTTCCGGAATGGATTTGGGTTGAAGATTTGCCTTTTGATGCAGGGCAGAATCCCGATCGATATTGTTGTCAAGAAAATACTGCTTTGGTTTATAATGATATCCGCAATTGCTTTCCCGGTTGCACCGTCCAACATCAGGATGAATATAACCGCCGGTTGCCCGATCAATATATCTTACAAAGGTCTTTTCTGGCGCATTGCACTTCGGACAACGATGTCTGGTTTTCTGCCCGCTGTAAGGCTCTAATGTATATTGAAATTCATTCATGAATCAAGTTCTTTCATTTTGCTGTAACAGCTGTAACAGGTGTAACAGAGTGTTACGAGTGTTACAGTTGTTACTAATTGTTACAGTCTTTTAATATTCTACTTACCTTCATGTGAGAGATTCCCAACTCGGCTCCAATTTCTCTTAAACTTCGACCTAACTGTTTCATTTCTAATATCTTTTCAGTCATGTTATCATTGTCCTTTTCTGTATACTGTTTTAAGTGTTCCCGTTCAGTTCCAAAGTCAACAATTTCAAATTGCAAAAAATTAAAGGGCTTCTCAATCATGCAAACGCAAACATTCTCAGAATCATGGATTATTTCAGTATTCCTGGCTTTTATGTGTTTTATATAACGAATACTTTTATCCTTAGAACTTTCACCGATGGCGAAAGAGTTATCACAAAAATTCATTAACATCTTACTCCCGGATAAATCATTGCGCGTAATCGGCTTTGATAAATCTCTTTTCGGTGTGTGTGCAAGAGCCAAAATAGAGAGGCCGTACTTGGTCTTAAGAGCTTTAAGTTTCTGCATCAGAGGTAAAGCATCTTTAGCTTTTTCATTTTCATTTTTAAGATACGTTATGTTATCGATAATGATAACCCTGGCCCCTGTTTCAATGATTGATCGTTCCAACGAACTATTCAAATAATCTTCAAATGTTTGTCCATCCGGGATCAAAGCATCAGGATCAATTTCGACCCTAAAAAAATTGTCATCAAACTGGTAATGCTGAGTATAGTCTAATGAATACCTGGCTTCAAACTGCTTATCTGAAAGCTCAAAATCGGTTAATAGAACCTTTTGCTTTATCGTTTCCATAATGAAGCCACTTATAGGCTCTCCTTTACTAATGCTATTTGCAATTTGAACTGCTAAAATGGATTTTCCTAAATTGGTATCTGCAAAGAGGATACATATCTCACTCTCCAACCAGAAATCTCCGAAAAGCTTT
This sequence comes from Bacteroidales bacterium, assembly GCA_017991835.1. Taxonomy (GTDB): domain Bacteria; phylum Bacteroidota; class Bacteroidia; order Bacteroidales; family JAGOPY01; genus JAGOPY01. Next base: position 109,911 of record JAGOPY010000005.1, read on the forward strand.
TTTGGAATTGGACGGTTTTTCGCCTGCTTTATCCAACTGTTAGCAGTTTTAACAGTAAATAATCCTTTGCTTTCTTTGGCTTTTTCACTTAGCTCCTCTAATTTATTGACTTCGGCTTTTATTTCCTTATCGCTTATGGAACTTAAATCAATTTTTGGTTTTCTTGCCATGACAAAATTGATTTAATGTATTTGAATTATCGGGAGCTTTAACAGGATCAGTTGTTAAGTACCAAGCCTTATACCCGGTGATTCCGCACTTGGTTTTATCTGTTTCCCAGAGCAGGCCGGCCTGTTCCAATTCCCGTTTGTACCGGCAAATACTCCTCCTGGGAACACCTGTTTCATTGGATATCATGGAACCAGTGGCAATATGGTCCTGCAGGTAGCTAAATATGGTTTGCAACTGGGTGGGCGGTGCCGTATCTTTGCTAAGTCTCGTCAGCAAATTACGAGGGCTGGATGTGTGATTATTTTCCATATTTCAGCCCTTTCCTTATTATATACTGGTCAGCTTCTGACTGTATTTCTGCAACAGTCTTTTTCCTGCCAGTCTTTATCCATTCGGTCAGTTCTAATTTAGTGAAATAGAGGCGTTTGCCTTTTTTTGCTACAGGAATGGCCTGGCGCTGAACCAGGCCATAGATCGTAGGAACCGACAGATGGATCACTTCAGCAGCTTCCCGGATGGTTAGGAGTTTGTCGTTGTCAACCCTTGCAACATTGTTTTGAGATTCTAATAGCCGCTCTATTTTTTCCAGCTTATCATAGATCTGGGTGACGGCTTGAGGCAGGTCATTAAAAGTGATTTCTTGCATGGCATAAAGTTTTAATAGTTTAAGCCGCAAGATTATACTATCACTTATGGGGGTTACAATGGGGTTATGGTCTTAGGATGCCAACCCCATAAGATATTTAATAATTGTTATGATTTCTTTGGCGAGCCTTGGTCTCTTTGACAATTTGGCCATTTTCGATTTTAATCAAAGGGTTTTTGCTGGGGTACTCTTTCGTTGAGATATATTTTTCTACCGTTTTAGGAAGGAAGGGTTGAATCTGATTGCGGTAGGTAAATTCAAAATTCTTTACGATCCATTGCTGTAAATCATTTTTACTGCAGCCAATGATAAAATCATGCTCAATTAATTTCCGGAAAGTATCGGTCAACCTGTTGCCATTATCTTGAAACACTAGCATTTCTTTTGGTTTCTCTCCAGAGTTTAATAGACTTGATAGCTGCAACTGGTGCTCAGGTTTAAAATAGTCTTTAAGGATTTCGAAAATGACGGGTATTGCACCGGGTTTGAAAACCGGTTTTATGGGTATCTGAGGTTGATTCCCGCAATCCTTTTCTTTAATCGGAATTTCTTCTAGCCTCGTTTGATCATCAATTTCATTTTCTTCATCCAACTGAAAGTAGTAAAAGATGGTATTAATATCTATATATGCCTCTTTAAGTATTTTAGATAAAGAGATATCATTATCATCACAAACAGATTGAAGCTCCTCAAACAAGTATAACCTTAAATTGTAGAACTTATGAAAGATCAGCCCCTGTTTTGCTATTTGGGGAGGGTTATTGACATCTTTCCCCAAAAAATCATAATTATCAGCATCTGGATCATTTTTCAAATTTTCAAAGTAATCACAATCAACCGTCCTATATATTTCATTAACATAGAACCGGATTAGTTCAGTCTTTTGTTGACGATCCAGTAGTATCAGGTTTTCATGAAGCTCTCTTCTGACAGGTTCAAAATAGGAATAAAAATCATCGTCATTTAAATCAAATATGATTCGATAATTAAGATAAGCTGAGACCTGAGTTTCAATGATAAAGTCAATACACTTATATAGTTCTTGCGTTTTCATCATATTTATTCACGACGGAGCTAAATTACCCGAAAGTATAAATGTTAGTGATAATGTTAGTAAATAAAAAAAGACAGCTACTTTTTGATTTCGTAACTGTCTGATTTTCTTGTCGGAGTGGAGAGATTTGAACTCTCGACCTCTTGACCCCCAGTCAAGCACGCTAACCAGGCTGCGCCACACCCCGTAATCTAATTAAAAGAACGATGGCCATTTTGAACTCACGACCTTCCCGACTTCCGTCGGGACACGCTAACCAGGCTGCGCCACACCCCGTAATCTAATTAAAAGAACGATGGCCATTTTGAACTCACGACCTTCCCGACTTCCGTCGGGACACGCTAACCAGGCTGCGCCACACCCCATGATGTCAAATTCCAAATTCCAAATTCCAAAAAATAAAAACAGAAATTTGAATTCAAAAGGAGTGCAAAAATACGAAATTTTTATGAAAAACAATTTCGTACTAATGATTAATCCATAACTTTAACGGCTCATTTGAAAACAGCCTTGAACTATTGTTTATCAGCCAAAATGAAAAAAATAATATTTGTTCTGACACTGGTCTCACTTACTGCCCTCAACTACAAAGGCTTTTCTCAGGTTTCTGAAAGGATGGACTCGATTTACCGCAACAAAGAAGCGAATCTCCCGGCCTGGACCTTCAACTTCAATCCTGTCGGCGTCGCTCTTTACGGGCCGATCATCCAGATGGAATTCAAGATTTCCAACCGCGGGTATCTCGTCCCCTGGCTTAGGTACAGCTACGCCGGCGTGGTCAGCACTTACAATTTCACCAATTTTGAGGACGACAGCAAGTACAGCCCGATGAGCAGCGCGCTGGGCATAGGATACAAGAAGTTTATTCCCGGCGATGTGAGCCGGCAGCATATCTACTGGGGTTTCTTTGGCGAGATCATGTACGATGAATGCCTTCAGAATATCGGTTCGACTGCCGGCGAAGAATTCAATCAAACGCGGATAGCCGTTGCCGCTTACCTCAATGTGGGCTACCGCTGGAAATCGAGAAGGAATTTTTATTGGAGCCTGGGCATTCTGCCCGGCTATGTGTACGACCTGAAACACGAGGGAACCTTTACCAACAGCGGCGGACCGGTGCAGAAAGATTTCAAGGGCCACAAACTGACCGGCATGATCGATTTCTCGATGGGCTGGAACTTCGAACGATAATTCGATTTGATTGCTTGAAAAAAGCTCGTGATCCAACGACTAAAGCTGTTGGTTCCGGGAATATTACAAAGATGGAACAGACTGGACGCTCGTCGGAATAAGAACCCTTGTTGAACCGACGGATTCACCCTCCGGACTACCATTAAAAAAAAAGGCTGTCTCATTATCTGAGCAGCCTCTTTTCTAAAAACTAATTATCATTAAATCATCCTACGAAATCTTACAAAAACAAAAGTGGCAATCAGTGCGCCGCCCAGAATGAGGGCCCAGTTGGATACGGGTATTGCAGATGGAGGAGGTGGGGTGATAGCCTGGTCGAAGCACATGGTCATGGTTGTTCCATTCATCGTCCCATTGTGTGAAAATGTAATCGATGAAAAATCCTGAGTGGAAGTAATCAGGAAACGGCCACCGGCTGCAGGGTAATAACCATCCACACACGTAATGGTATTGCCGGAGATGTTAAACCAACTGGGACATGTTCCATCTGTGTAGGTGATGGACGGTGTTCCTGCATCCGTTGTGATGGTAATCACTTCGCCAATGTCAGTAGCAGTCATGTTGTAAATCATGTTATTAACCGGCGAAGAAAAAGTATTCGTATAAGTAGCAGGCCCATCAGTGCCGATCCAGACACAATTGGCTGCAGCAAAAATCCCACACGATCCCCAACCCGGTTGATAGACGGTGTAAGTACCTGTTCCTGAACCTGTAACCGTAATCCCATTTTCGGTGAATGGAAAATCATAATAGCCCTTTTCATTGTCACACGTAACTGTAGGAGCGTAGCTGATTCCATTCATCGTTTCTTTGCCGCCATTTCCAAAAGGAGAGGGTTGATTCTGCTGGGTAAAAGCCATCGAAGTGATTACCATAATTGAAATACTTAGTAAGACTTTTTTCATATGTTTCAGATTATGAGTTTCAACGTACAAAGAAAAAAGATTCTATCTTTTCTTCAATATAAATCGTGTACGAATAAGCGCTTTAAGCGTCCATTCGTACACGAAATTTCTAAATAATTAAATTCTAACTAAACGCAGGCCTTACTGATATACTTCCGCGACGGGTTCACCTTTTAAATAATGAAACCGGTCGCCTTTGGCAAAAACAGGTTTCATCGGAGTATCGACACCATCGTTGTGCGCCTGTTCCGTAAAATTCCGGTATTCGAATGTATAATCGCCCGAATGCATCGGAATGAACAAAGCGGGATGCAGTTTTTCGAGGGCATAATAGGTCCCCGCCTTAACCTGTTCGGGTGTTCCGAGGCTGCACCCACGGATCGGCCCGAACATCAGGTCGATATCCTTGTTCAGTTGCGCCACTTTGTCGATCTCTGCCGTAAATTCCGGCATCAGCTCATCGTTTCCATTACTGTGATCTCCCATATAGAAAATGACCAGCCCGTCGACCTCCACGAGAAAACCACCTCCCGAGTCGGTCGAACGGATCACCTGGATTTTCATACCGGCAACTTCAGCGCTCTCATCGACCGGGATGTATGTATAAGGATTATCCGCATCGGCTGGTTTGTGGCAAAGGACATATTTCACGTTATCGTTGTTGTCGTCCCAGTTGAAGATAGAACGATTGTAATGGTCCTGGTGGGCATGGGAGCTGAAAACCACCGTATTCTGCACTGCAAGCGCTTCATCCGTAATAAAACCCGATGACAGGCAGGGATTATCCGGTTTCTGGCTGCGGGGATTATCGAAATAATCGAATACCAGGAAATGACTGCTGGTTTTAATGGCCCAGCCACTGTGGCCCAGGAACCACACCTCCGCTTCGCCGGCATTGTATTTTTTAGCCAGTAAACACTCTTTGCCGAAGTAAGAAGCCAGGCTGCTGTCAGCGGCGCCGGCAGCCAGCATCCGGTAGGCAATCATGTTCTGGCCGTAATTCAGGGCAAAATCGACCGGCGTCAGGCCATCATTGTTTTTCGCTTTGAAATCGGCGCCCCGGTCTATCAGCATGCCGGCTACCTCGCCAAAGCCCAAGGCTGCAGCCATATGCAATTCGGTGCCTCCCGTACGGGGATCCTTAACATTCAGGAACGCACCGTGATTGATCAGGTAAGCGACGACCTCAGCATTTCCGCTCCTGACGGCAGAAAACATTGGTGGCCAACCCTCACGGTTCAGCAGGTTTACTTTGGCGCCATTATCTATCAGTATCTTCACCAGGTCGGCTTTATTCATGGCACAAGCCTGATGCAGCGGGGTGTTGAAGTTCGGCCCGCAGGTGCATGATTTGACTTCCCGGCATGGATCGGGGTTGACGGAAGCCCCATGCTGGATCAGGAAGCGGCCAATTTCAGCGGCGTTGGGCGCCCAGGCTGCATTGGTGAGCGGAGTCCAGCCGGCATCAGACAGGCTGTTGATATCGGCGCCATGATCAAGGAGGAGCTGCACCACACCCAGGTTTCCCCTTCCGGCGGCTTCGTGAATGGCCGCAAAGCCCTGCTTGTCGCGATGACCGACCTCTACACCCTTTGAAATCAGGAATTGGGCGGCATCGTAAGAATTCCGGCCGACAGCCAATGCCAGCGGCTGTGCGCCTTCCTCCGACTCCGCATCAATCCTGGCCCCTTTCTCTACCAGGTATTTGACAATTTCGGTCCGTCCGAACGAAGCGGCCGTGTGCAGTACCGTCAGGCCGTCGCGGGCAGCGGAATTGACAGAGAACCCTTTGCTGATAAAATATTTAACCAGCTCTGCATTTCCCCCGATCACCGCCATCTGAAGCGCGTTGATCCCCCGGGAACTCACTATTTTCGTGTCGGCCCCTTTTTCTACCAGGAAGCGGGAAGCATCCAGTTGACCCCGGCTGGCGGCAAACAACAGCGGCGTCATCCCGTTATCATCCAGGGTATTGATAGGGATGCCCCGGGCCAGGAGCAGTTCAACGACAGGAACATGGCCATAAATTGCGGCCAGGTGAATAGGCTGCGAATTCTCGTTATCGCCAATGGCCGGATCGGCGCCGAGATCCAGGAGCAATTCAGCGATTTCCTTTTGCCCCAGGGATGCGGCCAGGTTCAACGGCGTCAGCAGGTCGGCATTGCGCTGGTTGAGAAGTGCCGGATCTTTAGAAATCCATTCGCGGGTTTTTACGGCATCACCGTCATTAATGGCTTTCCAGATGTCTTGCGACACGGCATGAAGGGAGAACATGCAGGCTAAACCTGAAATGATCATTACTTTAAAACAGTTTTTCATAAGTACTTTTTCTTTAGGAGAGGTGAATTTGCGTTCAATTTATACCCGGTAAACAGATTTTTAACAACCAGATTTACAGAATGATCGGATCGGTTTGCAATTGGCGTCCCGGGATGAAGAATCGAATTGACAACGTTTAAATTTATTCGTATCTTTACGGTAATTGCCATTTGACAAACGCGTTAAACCTTTAAACGCAAATCCGATGAAAACCGATGATCCTGTCAGGAAGCTCAGAGGTAATAAATTGAACCGGCGAACGTTGTGCTACAATACCTCAGGCCTTTTCAACATTACCCGGATATTAATTATCACGATTTTACTGCCTTGCTGCATACCGTGTTATTACACTCCGAATGTGCAGAACGTCCCTTTGTTCAACAGCCGGAACCAGGCAAATTTCACAGCAGGTTACCGGTTTGGGACCTACTCGAGGGGGTGGGATATTCAGTCGGCCTATTCGATCACCGATCACATTGGGGTTATGGGCAATTATCAGCATTTCGGGGCACAATATACGGAATGGAACAACGGCACGGCTGTTTTTGATAACGGGCACTTCAAAGGGGATTATTTTGAATTCGGGGCAGGTTATTATACACTCATTCCCAAAGAATTCATATTCGAATCGTATGCCGGAACCGGCTGGGGAAAAGTCACCAACGAATTCAGTTATCAATTTTACCCGGTAGAGTCGGCCGTCAATTACAACCGGTATTTTGTCCAGCCTTCGATCGGATGGCGTCATTCCCATATCGGGCTGGCCTTTTCCACCCGCTTCTGCGTAGTACATTACACCCGTTACAAAATGATTGATCCGCAAAACGCATACGACATTTATGAGCTCATGGGTCTCGAACACAATCCCTGCTGGTTGCTGGAGCCTGCTTTTACCTTCAGGGGCGGCGGAAGGATCGTCAAATTCCAGGTACAGGCCTGCTTGTCGTTTCCATTGAACAATAAAGAGATCAACTATGATCCTTTCAGTTTTAGTTTCGGGGTGGTGGCAATGATCAACGGTAAGTCCGGGAGGAAAGAAAAATAATCCAAACTCAGGGACGCCATCCGCCAGCCGGCGGATGGCGTCCTTTTTTTTTGCTTATCTTTATCCTTAAATCGATTCATATGCGCTGGCAAGGAAGAAGAACAAGCGGAAACGTGGAAGACCGCCGCGGGATGAGCGGCGGCAAACTCGCCGTCGGTGGCGGCCTGGGAACCCTGGTGATCATCGTGATCGTCTATCTTCTGGGCGGTAATCCGGGAGATATCATGAACCAACTGCAACTGGGCGGGCAGGAACAAACCACCATGACAACAGCCGAAGAAGATCAGATGGCGGAATTCGTTTCTGTGGTGCTGGCCGATTGTGAAGATGTCTGGACCAAAATCTTTACGGAATCGGGGCAATCGTACCGGAAACCCAAGCTGGTGCTGTACACTTCACAGGTCAATTCGGCCTGTGGCATGGCCGGATCAGCCTCCGGGCCTTTTTACTGCCCGCTGGATGAAAAGATCTATATCGACCTGAGCTTTATGGAAGATATGGAGCGGAAACTGAATGCCCCGGGCGATTTTGCCATGGCCTATGTCATCGCGCACGAGGTCGGGCATCATGTACAGAAAATGCTGGGCATACTGGGACAGGTCCAGGAACTGAGAGGACAGGTCAGTGAACAGGAATACAACGAATATTCGGTACGACTGGAGCTCCAGGCCGACTTCCTTGCAGGCGTCTGGGCGTATCATGCGGAGGAAATGTTCGGAATTCTTGAGCAAGGCGATATCCAGGAGGCCCTGGGCGCTGCCAATGCCGTCGGCGACGACCGGATCCAGATGCAATCGCAGGGCTATGTCGTCCCCGACTCATTTACCCATGGCACCTCTGCCCAACGGATGAAATGGTTCAACAAAGGGTTTAAAACCGGCGATATCAGTCAGGGAGACACTTTTAACCAGGAAAATATCTGATCCAAACCTTATTCAACCTTCAACATTCAACCTTCAACATTCAACATTATTCCTCAAACGGTCTCTCCCCTTCCCTTTCCACGCTGGTGATAAAATATTTCGTTTCGCCACGCCAGGGAAATTTCATGTAGCGCTTGACATAATGCAGGTTCACCCGTTCCCCGCTCAGGGCAACGGCTTCCAGTTCCCTCACCACTTCCGGCTTGCTTTTCTCTACTGAAAAATCAAACGTCTCTGCAAACGGAGAGGCATTTTTCAACGCACCGAACGATTGCAGGTTCAACTGACCTTCGTAGGTCTTGAACACGACCCCTTTCTTGCTTACCCTGACCACGGTGCCGGCCCTGACGCCTTCATCGTAGATGCCCAGATACAGAAAAGTGCCTGCTACCAGCACGCCGAGAACAATGATGGCCAGAATTATTCCGAAAGCTTTCATGAAGTCCGATTTTGTGATACTCATTCCGGTTAACAAAGGTAATTCAAATATCTCGTAAAAGCCAGAATGGCAAACAGGCACCGGGAAACGACAGGAATTCAATATAAATATTAACCGGATGCAACTGTTTTTCCATGAGAACTGTCTTATTATCGATGGGTTCAAGGTTGAATAACACACAGGGTTGATCCGGGTTGATTGAATAATTTCCTGAATATTAAAGCCATTCCAAATACCCTCAATATGAAAAAGTTCTTACTAATCCCGGTTTTTTTAATGATTTCCTTCTACTCCGCCAAATCCAGCGGCGTATGCATTGTGGATGCATACCAGGGAATTTATTTCAGGCTGATCGCCAACCATGTTAGCGTTTTGGTGAATGACCAGATAGCTACAGTGGTCACGACACAGGAGTTCAGGAACCTCACAGGTGCCGATCATGTTATAAAGTATGCCTTCCCGCTTCACGAAGAGGCCAGCGCGACCAATATCCGCTGGAAACTGGGCGGTGTCTGGTATACCGCCGTTATCGCACCGGAACCCCAGGACACCACGCTGCCGGGCGGAGGAAATGACCCGGACCCCGACCTGGTGGATCATCTCGGAGAAACACCTCTCTATTTTACTTTACTGGATACCATCCCGGATGACTCAACGCTGGTCATTGAACTCACCTATGTCCAGCTGCTGCCCTATGAATACAGTAAGGTGGATTTCTTTTTCCCCAATAATTATGAACTTATCCAGACTTTTCCGCTGAATTTTCAATCGCTGGATTTCAGACTTTATTCTCAACGAACGATTGAAGACATCCAGCTATTTTCTCCTTCCGGGGGTGTAATCGGGAACTACGGCGACAGTGCCACAATTTTCTACGAGATTACGGAAGTGGCCGCCGATTTCGACTATTCGGCACAATACGAACTGAACTCCGACGAATTAGGGCTTTTCGCTTTCAGCACTTTCTTTCCCGATTCCATGGTGACCTGCGACGACTACGGAAACGGTTTCTTCACCTTCATCGTTGAGCCCGATCCGAATGACAGCCTGAATATTATTCAAAAGGTGTTTACCCTGATCATCGACCGGTCGGGAAGTATGACAGGTATTAAAATGGTGCAGGCAAAAGAGGCAGCCAATTACATTATTAACAACCTCAATGAGGGCGATTACTTCAATATCGTGGACTTCGAAACGTTCGTCAGTTCTTTCCAGCCTGACCATGTTCCCTTTACACCTGAGAACCAGCAGGCTGCGCTGGATTATATCTATCCGATGTACGCCAGCGGTTCAACAAATATTTCAGGCGCTTTTGGCGAGGCAATACCCGATTTTGCCGGAAGTGATTCAACGATTGCCAACATCATCATCTTTTTTACGGATGGCCAGGCTACCTCCGGTATTATAGGAACAGATCAAATCCTGGAACATATCCAGAACCTTATTTCATATAACGAGGTGAGCAATCTTTCTATTCATACTTTCGGAATTGGTGCGGATGTCAATTACTCATTACTCTCTCAAATTGCTTCGCAAAATAACGGCCTTTGCCATTTTCTTGAAAATGAAGAACTACTCGAAGCCATTACCGAATTCTACAACATGATCCGGAATCCGGTGCTGCTCAACCCGGTGATGACCATCGATCCGCCCGTCATCGTGGAAACTTATCCGAATCCCCTGACGAATCTTTATATCGGCCACCAGCTTATCATTACCGGAAGGTACGATACTGCTGTTCCCGTTACCGTAACATTCAGCGGCGAAGCATATGGTATTCAGCAGGAATATATCTACAACATCGACCTTGCCGACACGGTGATCAGTCAGAACCAATTCCTGACAAAGCTCTGGGCTAAGCAAAAGATGGAGTACCTGTATGTCCTCTATTTCACCTTTGATGAGGAAAGTCCGGAAGCAGAAGAGATAAAAAATCTTATCATAGATATCAGCATTTGCTATAACGTGATAAGTCCGTTCACCAACTATACCGGAGGTGGCGGAACGACCATGGTTGAAGAAGAAGATGCCGGAACTCAGCCGGATGCCCAACGCATCTGCCGGTTCTACCCGAATCCATTTTCCACGTCAGGCACTTTCAACCTGCGGGTGGAAGAGGATTACAGCGGAACTGCCTTCCTGGAAATCTTCGACAACACGGGAAAAGTCGTCATGATCCTGGAGATTGAGATCAACGGTCAGGGTAATTATGAGATCAGGTGGGATGGAAAGGATAATTCCGGGAATCCTTTGAAACCCGGAATATACCTCTTTACAGTTACTTTCGGCGATAAATCTTATAGCGGGAAGATTTTTAAGATGTAGAAAGAATTGAATTTACCGGCAAAGATTTATCTTTTAACAACGATCTTACGGGTCACCTGCCAATTTTCGGCACTGATCTTTATCATATAAATCCCTTCCTTAAAGTCAGAAGTATTGACTGTGAAGGAACCGTTCGATCCGGGATCCTGAATATTTTCCGAATAGACCGTATGCCCCAGAAGATCACTGATAGAAACCCTGACCTCGCCTTTCAGCATTTCACCCGTCGTGATGGTCAGCTTATCCTTGACCGGGTTTGGATAGGTGGAGATGCTCAGCTCCTTGTTCGGATCATCCACACCCAGTACGGCATTGGTGGCCACATTGGAGTAAGAGCTGCTGTATTCCGCGCTCCTGGCCGGATTACAGCCGTTGGGGTTGGTCACCTCCACAACATAGTAGACATCGCCTGAAGGGGCGGTCAGGTCGGTGTAGCTGGTAAAGCTGGCCGATGTGCTTCCAATCGGTTCATAATTGCCCGAACCGGTTTTCCGGTGGATATTGTAAGATGATGCCTCAAATCCCACATAGCCGGTCCAGATCAGGTTCCAGGTATTGCCAACTCCCTGGTTGATCGTCAGATGGATAGTCTGGTGATCGGCGCCGGCCGGGAAATAATGATCCTGGGCATCCATGAATCCCAGACGGTAGCGATAAGCTTTCACATTCGGATTGCTGTTGGTGTCGGTCAGCACCGCTTCTTCATTGTAATCCAGGGTACCGATAATTTCATATACATTCGCTTCCGATGTTTCCTTGTATACCACGAACCGGTCGATCAGTTCCGAGGCAGGCTTTTCCCAGACGATCACATTGTGGTTCGTGGTGCTGTCGACTGAAACCATACAGATCGGTGTTTCAGGGAAAGTAATGATGGTAAAGGTTTCACTGGTATCGGCCACAAAATTCAGGTAGTAGTCCATGATCCTGATCCGGCACTGGTCAGACGACACATCCGGAGTTGTCCAGTTAAAGCTGCCTTGCGGTCCGTCGATAGTGACATAACCGATGTAACTCCAGGTTGATCCGTTATCGACTGAGTATTCCAGGTAGATGTAATTCGCGGCAGGATTCTCATAGGTCCATGAAATAGTGTAGGGGGTTCCGGTATTCCAGATCTCGCCGGCAGACGGTTCCTGTAGCGTGAGTACCGGGGTTTCCAGGATCGTAAATTGCCCGCTGAGACCAAATTGGGAAGGATCGGTGGAGTTGCTCATCCGGATGAGGCAGTTCTGGGATGGCGTCCCGCTTACGGTCCAGTAATAATAACCCTGGTTGGCCGGGATATTTTCTGCAATGAGAGTCCAGGTCTGGCCATTATCTGTCGATAATTCAAAATCCAGCGTACTGATCTCCTGTAAGGCCAGCCAACTGAAATAGGTCGTCTGGCCGTTATAGTATTCACCGCCGGAAGGGTAGTAAACGATGACGGGAGGAACAACCACAGAAAATGTCGCATCGCTCTCATCCAGGGTAAACCCATATGAATAATCGGTGACCCGGACTTTGGCATTCTCAGTGGAATAATATGGGACGCTGACTTGTGCCGATCCGCTATCCGGTTCACTATAGCCGAAGCCTAAGCTGGTCCAGTTCAAGCCGCCATCATACGAAAAATCGATATTAACGTAAGGAGGGAGATTGCTTCCGTCCCAGGAAACCGTCTGGTATTCACCGTAGTTCCATATTTCTCCCCCGTTAGGTTGAGTGATAACCGCCACCGGTTCATCTATAATAGAAAAAACAGGGCTCAATCCGTAACTGGCCGGATCGGCCGGATCAGAAATGCGGATCAGTGCCTGATCCGTTATTTGTGACGGCGAGTCCCATTCGAAATCAAATCCGGTATAATTAGCCGCCAGGCTGTTCCAGGTGGCCCCGTTATCGTATGAAAAATCCAGGTTGAATGAGGTCAGCGTGTAGGAATACCAGGAAATATTTACAGGGTGGTTCACATAATACCTGTCGCCGAAATAAGGTGAATTAAAATATACCGGTGATTCCAGAATGGTAAAATAGCTATCGCTCTCATCCGAATTGGAAGGATTGGCATAGCTGGAGATTCTGACTTTAGCCAATTCGGTAGGATTGCCATAATACTGGAAATAAAGGGTGGTAGAAGTATCGCCTGCATTTACATAAGCCATATAATACCAATACGCCCCTCCGTCTTCGGTAACTTCTATCATCAGGTCTTCCGGATCGCCTGTGTTTTCCCAGGTCACACCGATAGTCTGGCCGGATACATAGGATTCTCCTCCGTTGGGCGTAAGGATAGTCAGGGTTGAGCTTTGACCGGTTGCTAATACACCGATCAGCAAGCCGGTGGTCAGAAGGATCTGCACCTTCAGTTTTTCGATTGAGTTTAGTAGAGAAGAGATCATGATGAGTAATTTTTAATTCTTAATTTTTAGTTTTTTATTCTTAATTATTTCTTTATTGTAAATGATTTGATTTTAGTTGATGGAGCAAAATAACAGTATGAATTCCGGTATTGAAAATTTAAAACGATCAGCCGGGAAAACTGTTCACTGAACAGGAATTTTTCAGCCCCGGGTGAATTTCATACCTTTGCCCGGAATTAATGATGATGACCCGATGACTGAATTTCAACCCACCCGATACCATCTCCGGTCGCTTATTACGGGCAATTCATTCCCCGATGTGAACTGGATGCTGGACGAACCCGGTGAAGGAAAACCTTCGCTGCTGCAAACCGAATATGAACAGGCTCAGCTGGAATTGCTGGGTGATGAAAATGGGTTCTACAAGTTTTCCGGGTGGCTGCCGGTCAAAAAGGTTCTGCAGGGTTCCTCTGCCCCTGTCACTTATAAAAGCAAAGACCTGGCTGTGCACCTCGGGCTGGAAAACCTTTTTATCACATTCAGCGGCTGGTGGCCGGAGAAGGGTGCCGGCATGCGTACCTGTTCATTTAAGGAAACAGAGGCCTATTCTGTTTGTGCAAGGCTGGATGAAAAGAATGATAAAGTACTTGTGGTTGCATCCGCCGGCAATACGGCCCGGTCGTTCGCCCGCGTCTGCTCCGACAACAATATCCCTCTCCTGCTCTGCATCCCCGAGGATAACCTGGATGCCCTCTGGTTTGACACACCCGTAAATGACTGTGTAAAAGTGATTTGCACCCGTTCGGGCAGCGATTATTTCGATGCCATCCACCTGTCGGCCCTGGCTTGTAAGCTGGATGATTTCTTACCGGAAGGGGGAGCAAAAAATGTGGCACGAAGGGATGGAATGGCAACGACAGTCCTTTCGGCCGTAACGACGATCGGGCAGATACCCGGCTACTATTTCCAGGCTGTGGGCAGCGGCACCGGGGCTATTGCAGCCCGGGAGGCTAATAAACGCTTCCTGGCCGATGGCCGTTTCGGTAAAAACAAAATGAAGCTGATCGTATCCCAGAACGCACCCTTTCTCCCGATGCACGATGCCTGGAAAGCCGGCTCAAGAGAACTGCTCCCGCTGGATGACGACCTAGCCCGCAGGCAGGTGGAAGCTATCGATGCAAAAGTGCTGTCGAACCGCAAGCCGCCGTATTCCATTGCTGGTGGACTTTTCGACGCGCTGAAAGATACGGATGGCGATATCTTGTCTGTGACCAATGAAGAAGCCAAAAAAGCCGGCCTATTGTTCCTGCAGAAAGAAGGGATCGATCTCCATCCGGCTGCCGCTGTGGCAACAGCCTCGCTCATCAAAGCCTGCCAGGATCAGACCATCGATAAAAAAGCCGTCATTATGTTGAATATCACCGGTGGTGGAGAAGAATTGTTCAGAAAAGGTAGAAATTTATTTTACCTGAAGCCCAATGCCCTGTTCGACATCAACCCTCCAATTGAAGAAGTCGCAAAAGAATTGGAAAGGTTGTTCTGAAATTGAATACTAAAGACATTGAAATTCGAACTTTGAACTTTGAACTTTGAACTTTGAACTAAATTCTATTCTTCGTCATTAATCAATTTGAAACGGAAACCCACATTGGCATAGAAAGCCTGCATCTTGGCTTCGATCGGGTCATCCTTGAATTGAGGGCTCAGTCCCCATCCGTAGCTCACATCCAGGAAAACATTCCAGATGGTCAGACCTGCGCCGACATTAAAATCAAACAAAGGGCTCTTAACATCCGTTTTGGCGATCGGGTAAGTGTTGTCTTTAATACTGAGTGGAATGAACATTGAGGGGCCAAGGAAAATTTTCAATCCGGCCAGGCTGGTTTGGGTGCCGATGAATTTAAAACCGAAATTCAGCGGGACGCGAATATAATTGGCACTATAGGTAAAATCCTCTTTCTCAATATCTGAGGTTTCGAAGCCCTGGACCATTTTAGAATAAAACACCCCGGGTTCGACATACAGTTTCCGTCCGATCGCCAGGCTGGCGCCGAGCTGGAAACCGGCACCGGGATTCGTAAGCATACTGTCGGCGCCGTTGCTGAAGACCGGATCGCTGTCGAAACGGGCGACGTTTAAACCCACTGCGGGTTTTAGTTCCAGTTGCGCGAAACCGGTTGTGGCAATAAAGCTGAATAGTAGTAAGAAGAGAAATGTCTTTTTCATCTTTCAGATTTTTTACAAAGATTATAATTTTTTAAACCGGAATTGAAATTTCTTTATCGGTCACTGACTGAAAAAGGGTGTCAATTATCGCATAGAATATATATCGGTTTGGCAAGGTCTTTGCATCTTTTTCCCTTTCTGTTATTTGCTAAACACAAAGATGATGAAAATAAAGGTGATTCTTTTGATTCTTGTCAGTGCTATTACATTGTCTTCCTGCTCGAAAGACCCGGATGGCCCCAAACAACCGAAACCTATCAATCTGCCGCAAAAAGGGCAACAGGTCATATCGGCCAGCAACCGTTTCGGGATCGACCTTTTCAGGGTTACAGCCGGCGAAGAAAACGGCAATATGATGCTTTCGCCGCTGAGCGCCAGCACCGCGCTGACGATGCTTCTTAACGGATGTCAGAGTGAGACCTACAACCAGATCAGGGACATGCTGGGCTATGGAGAACTTACCACCCAGGAGATCAATGAAACCTATAACAGCCTGGTTGGGCAACTGCTGGCTGTGGATCCGGAAGTAAAGCTCTCGCTGGCCAATGCCGTCTGGTACAAGCAGGGATTTAACGTTAAACAGGATTTCTTATCGGTAATGGACAGCTCATTTCAGGCTGCCATCGGCGCATTGGATTTTAGTCAGCCTTCTGCCCTCGAAACCATCAACAACTGGGCAAAAGATAACACCAACGGAAAAATTCCGAAAGTCCTGGATGAAATCGACCCCGATATGGTGATGTTCCTGATGAACGCGCTTTATTTCAAAGGCAACTGGACTTATCAGTTCAAGGAAAGCCAGACTTCCGATCTGCCTTTCACGCTGAAAGACGGAAGTATCACCGATGTTAAGATGATGCGGCAAATGCTGCCGGCCCGGTATTTCTATGGCAATAATGCATTAGCAGTGGAATTGCCCTACGGTCAGCAGAATTTCGCCATGGTCATCATTCTTCCTAATGAAAACCTTGATGCTTATATCGTGAATTTCGGTGAAGCCGGGTGGCAGGAGATTGTTGAAGGACTGGATTCTTATGCGGAACCAGACGACATTGAGATGATCCTGCCCAAATTTAAATTCGAATACGAGAAAATACTTAACGATCAACTGAAAGCCCTGGGTATGACCGATGCATTTGATCCCTTCCTGGCTGATCTTTCCGGCATTGCCGATGCTGACCTTGTTGTAGATTTTGTGAAGCAGAACACTTTCGTGGATGTTAATGAAGAAGGGACGGAAGCAGCGGCTGTGACCACTATCGGGATCAAAGAAGTAAGCATGCCCCCGACGATAATGATCGACAAGCCCTTCATCTTCGCGATCCGGGAAAGGATGACGAATTCACTCCTGTTCCTTGGTAAAGTTGAACATCCCGGGTATTAAAAAAACAATTAAATTCATATGTGATTTTTTAAATTAATTGTATACTTTTGATTTTTGTTAAATTTATCACAAAAATTATTTAATAACTAACCGAACGAAAACGTATAACTATGAAAATTCAAAAATTATTAGCTGTTGCAGTTCTGGTCCTCTTTGCTGCCGCACTGCTCCCCGCGCAGGATTACAATTACATCGGCGCTGTGAAGTGTAAAATGTGTCATAATTCGGAAAAAGCCGGTTTTGCTTACAACATCTGGAAAGAGTCGCTGCATGCCAAAGCGCTCGAGTCGCTGGGAAGTGCAAAATCGCTCGAGTATGCCAAGAAGAACGGCATTGCCGATCCTACCAAGGATCCGAAATGCCTTGATTGCCATTCCACGTATCATATGGTCCCGAAAGACAATATTGAAACGTTGCTCCCGACAGAAGGCGTATCCTGCGAAAGCTGCCACGGGCCGGGAAGCGCATACAAAACCAACACCATTATGAAAAGCCGCGAGCTTTCGATGAAAAATGGCCTTATCCTCCCGACAAAAGAGGTTTGCGAAAAATGCCACAACAAGAACAACCCCTTCTACAAACCGTTCAACTATGAAGAAGCGGTGAAGAAGATCGCCCACCCGACGCCGAAAGCACAATAGGTTTCAGAACATACAGATAAAAAGAAGAGGCTGTCTCAAAAGGATTTAACCACAAAGGAACACAAAGGAATTCACAAAGGCGCACAAAGGTATATTAATTGATATTCAACTACTTAGTGTTCCTTCGTGATGTACTTTGTGCGCCTTTGTGGTTAATTAATTGACTTTTGAGACAACTTATTTTTTGTGTCACCTGATTTTAAGAGATAAATCCCAAAGCACAATTCCGGCGCTGATGGCCACATTGAACGAATGCTTGGTGCCGAACTGAGGAATCTCAATGCATCCATCCGCCATCTTTAATACTTCTTCCTTCACGCCGAATACTTCGTGGCCAAATACGATCGCAATTTTTTCATCCCTGGCGGGTGTGAAATCCTGTAAAAAAACGCTCTCATCAGCCTGTTCGACAGCGTAAATCCTGAAGCCTGCGTTTCGCAGGCCGGCAACGGCCTCCTCCACCGCGGAATAATATTTCCAGTCGACCGATTCTGTGGCGCCCAAAGCTGTCTTGGAAATATCTTTGTGTGGAGGCCGGGCAGAAATACCACAGATCCGGATGCCTTCAATCCGAAAGGCATCGGCTGTGCGGAAGATCGATCCGACATTATAAGCGCTCCTGACATCATCAAGCACAATGACCACCGGCATCTTCTCCGCCATCTTGAACTGCTCGGCTGAAATCCGCTCCAATTCCGCCATCGATCTCTTTTTCATACGATAATTTCCTTATCGCTAAATTAATCCTATTTTTGCTACAATACTGGATCTACTACGTTGAATAAAGAGCCGGATATGATTGATACGCCATTGATGAGGCAGTATGCTTCGATCAAGGCAAAATACCCCGATGCATTATTGCTGTTCAGGGTGGGGGATTTTTATGAGACGTTCGGAGAAGATGCGGTCAAAACTTCGAAAATCCTGGGTATCGTTCTGACCCGTCGGGCCAACGGCGCCGCTACTTTCGTAGAACTGGCCGGCTTTCCTTATCATGCACTCGACACCTACCTCCCGAAACTGGTCAGGGCCGGACAGCGGGTAGCCATCTGCGATCAGCTTGAAGATCCGAAACTGGCCAAGAAGATCGTTAAACGAGGCGTTACAGAACTGGTTACACCCGGCGTATCCTACAACGATAAGATCCTGGAGCACAAGGAGAACAACTTCCTGTGCAGCCTCCACCTGGGAGAAAAAACATCGGGTGCCGCTTTCCTGGATATCTCGACAGGCGAGTTCTATGCCGCACAAGGCAATAACGATTATATCGATAAATTGCTTCAGGGTTTTAAACCCAGCGAAGTAGTCATCCAGAAAACGAAGCGGGAACGGTTCCAGCAACTGTTCGGGAATAAATTCTACACCTACACATTTGACGACTGGGTGTTTACCGAAGAATTTGCCGGCGATATCCTGACCCGCCATTTCGGAACGACCAGCCTGAAAGGATTTGGCGTGGAGGATATGCCCATCGCCATCATTGCAGCCGGCGGAGCTTTTCATTACCTGGCAGAAACACATCACGATAAAATTCAGCATATCGTAAAAATATCCAGGATTGAAGAGGACAAATATGTCTGGCTCGATCGGTTCACGGTGAGAAACCTGGAACTGGTCAGCTCGATCAATGAAAAAGGGAGAACTCTTTTAGATGTGATCGACCGGACCATCACCCCGATGGGATCCCGGATGATGCGGCGCTGGATCGTTCTGCCGCTGAAGGAAAAGAAGCCGATAGAAGAGCGCCTGGAAACGGTGGAATATCTAATTAGCCATGAAGAGTTGGCCGAGAACCTGGCCAGGCAACTGAAAATAACCGGTGACCTGGAACGCATCATCTCCAAAGTATCGGTGGGGCGGGTCACACCTCGCGAAGTGGTTCAGTTCAGACGGGCGCTCTATGCTACAGAAGAGATAAAAAACCTGGCCGGAAAGACAGGGCACCCGGTCTTGCAAAAGATTAGCGAACAGCTAAATCCGTGCAAAATCATCCGCGACCGGATCGAAAATGAGATTCAGGACGATCCTCCTGCAACCGTTGCCAAAGGCGGTGTAATGAAGACAGCTGTCTCGCCGGAACTGGATGAATTAAGAGATCTGCTTTTCTCCGGCAAAGATTATCTGCAAAAACTGCAGCAGCGGGAGATCGCCAATACCGGGATCACTTCTCTGAAAGTCGGATATAACAATATCTTCGGGTATTACCTGGAAGTGACCAATGCTCATAAAGAGAAAGTCCCGGCCGAATGGAACCGGAAGCAGACTCTGGTGGGATCGGAAAGATATATAACAGAGGAACTGAAAGAGTACGAGCAGAAGATCCTGGGTGCAGAGGAGAAGATCCTGGAGCTGGAGAGCCGCCTTTTTGATGAACTCATCCAGGGGATCAGCGATTATATCCGGCCGGTACAACTCAATGCAAACTGGATCGCACACCTCGACTGCCTGCTTTCGTTTGCTATCATCGCGAAAGAGAACAAATACACCAAACCCGGGATCAACGAAGGATTCGCCATCGAGATCCGGGAAGGGCGGCACCCGGTGATCGAGCTGGAACTTCCGCTCGGCGAAAAATATGTGACCAATGATATCTCACTGGACCATGAAAAGCAGCAGATCATCATTATCACGGGGCCAAATATGTCGGGAAAATCGGCGCTGCTGAGGCAAACGGCCCTGATCGTCCTGATGGCCCAGCTCGGTTCATTTGTGCCGGCCGAAGAAGCAAATATCGGCATGGTCGATAAAATTTTCACCCGTGTAGGGGCCAGCGACAATATTTCTTCGGGTGAATCGACATTCATGGTCGAAATGAACGAAACAGCGAGCATCCTGAACAATATCAGCACCCGGAGCCTGATCCTGCTGGATGAGATCGGCCGTGGCACGAGCACCTACGACGGCATCTCGATCGCCTGGGCGATCACCGAATTTCTTCATGAGCACCCGGTTTACAGGCCAAAAGTCCTCTTTGCCACTCATTACCATGAGCTGAACGAGATGGCGGCCACTTTCAAACGGATCCGGAATTTCCATATTTCAGTCAAAGAGATCGGCAACCAGGTGATTTTCCTGCGAAAGCTTCGTAAAGGCGGCAGTGAGCACAGTTTCGGAATCCATGTAGCCCGGCTGGCCGGCATGCCTCCGAAAGTCATCGAACGGGCCAACGAACTGCTGAAAGTCCTGGAACGTTCCCACAGCAACGATGAACTGGCCAAAATGGCCAAAGAGATCGGAGCATCCGACAAAGACCGGTTCCAGCTGTCGTTTATCCAGCTCGACGATCCGTTGCTGGAACAGATCAAACAGGATATTTTGCATACCGACATCGATAATCTTACTCCCGTAGAGGCATTGATGAAGCTGCACACGATCCGGAAACGGCTGAGCGGCGGGTAAAAAAAAAGTGGCCCCTTGATTTTCAAAGGGCCACACAAAATATCTCAACTCATGCAAGATTATCTCTCCGGATCTTCTACCGATTCTTCATTGGATTGTCCGGGTGGAGGCGCAGGCGCTGTACCCGCGCAAGGCCCTATCTTAGCAACAAATTTATTACCTTCCCGGGCATTGAAACCGGTGATAAGCCGGACATGACCGCCAGCCTGGTAAGTGACATCTGTACCCACTCCACCGGTAATAATACGGTCGGCCCTGATGCTGTCGCTGGCCTCATAATGCTGAAAACCGGTATAATTCGGATTGCTTGGATCGTTATACTGATAATTGAAATAAGCTACCGGGCAATCGGTGTAGAGAGTTGAACGCCATAATCCCCTGCCATAAGTTCCGGCCGTGATGGCATCGCCGGCTTCATTGATCTCCAGATCGAAAACCATCACATTGGGCATACCGTTCATAAACGGAATCCAATCGCCAATCTCATCATCACGATAATACACACCCAGATCTGTGCCTATGTAAATTGCATCATTCGGAGCTCCGTCTGTGTCCTGGTAGGCAATACAGTTCACCGGTATATTCGGCAGAGTGCCCGAGATGTTCGTCCAGGTGGTGCCGGCATTTACAGAACGGTAAACCTTCTGGCCGCTGGTATAACCACCATACGTAACGAAAACATCAAATGAATTGTCGGGATTGACAGCGATGAACGTGATGGAGCCTGAAGGCAGCCCTGCCGAAACATCGGTAAAGGTTGCCCCGGCATCATCCGACATATAGATCGTTTTCGTGCCGCCCACCGAAGCATATACCCTGCTTGAATTACTTGTGCCGACAGCAATGGCGCCGGTCCCGCTATAGCCGATATTGGTCCATGATGCGCCGCCGTTGGTGCTTTTGTAAATATCGCTGTAGCCGGCGTAAAGGATCTGTGAATTTGTCGGGCTCATGGCCAGCGGGGTCACCCAGGGGCCCGCATCCACCAGGGGAGCGATGAATGAAAATGTGCTCCCGCCATTGGTGGATTTGTAAATATTGCCAAACTGGATACAATTATACAAGTTGTTCGGATTGGAATGATCAATCATGCAATCCATACCATCTGCGCCAAGCATATGCAGGAAAGTTGTCCCTCCCGACCACTTGTTGGAACCGTTATCCTGGGTGCCGTTGGTGATCAGGTCCTCATTGGGCTCATAACCGGCAATCCGGTATGATTGGGTGATCTCCAGGCCATCCGACAGGTCGGTCCAGTTTGCGCCGAAATCGGTCGAGCGGAATATTCCTCCATCACTTCCGCAATAGAGATAGTTGTTCAACGGGTTGATCTCGAGCGCATGAATATCAGCGTGCGTGTAATCACTTCCGGGAGGATTATTCCACATAGATGTCAGGGACCATGTAGCCCCCCAGTTTGTCGAACTCCAGGTATTGATCCCTCCAATGATTACGTCCGCGACATCGGTCCTTGAAACGGCGATGGCATGATCATAGGTAGTCTGGTCATCATCGTCTGCCCCTGTTGAACTGTAACCGAGTATATTCGGTGTGGTCGAGCGGGTTGAGAAAGTAGATCCACTGGAAGTGGAAAGGTACATTCCGACAAAAACACCGCTGGTATAAGACGGACCGGCAAACAGGTAAACATAGGCATCATTATTGGGGGAAACCCCGATGGCCATCCTGGTTGCAGTGGTCGGAACCCCGCTGGTGATTTGAGTCCAGGTAACGCCACCATCGAGCGACCGGTAAAATTTCGATCCGGCACAGGCATAGACGATCGACGGATCACCCGGCTTGAATTCGATATCGTGATAATTGCTGCCGGCGGTTGAATGCACATTGGTCCAGGTTGTCCCGGAATTTGATGTCCTGAAAATACCTGCTGTGCTCACAACAAATAAGATCGCCGGGTTGGTAGGGTGCATCAGGATCTTATATCCTCTCTCGAAATCGGTTGCAGCCCATGTCAAACCGGTCGGATACCAGGTTACCCCTCCGTCGGTAGTCTTCATGACGCCGATAGAGCTGACATCACCGCCATCGCCGTCACCGGTCAGGAGATACATGATATTCGTATTGTTGTAATTAACCGCCAGACCGCTGACGCCGATTCTCGGCATCCCGTCGGTAAGGGGTGTCCAGCTGGTGCCGCCGGTGGTGGTTCTCCAAAGTCCGCCGGATGGCGTACCCACCCAGAAGGTATTGGCGACGGAAGGATGAAAAGTGATGCAGTTCACCCGTCCGATTCCCCCGTTCCATCCGTTGCCATCGACAAAATAGTCGGCTCCGAGTGAAGCCCAGTAGCCATAGGTGGTTGCCGTAATTTCCCTTGCACCGCTGCCTTTATAATACGTATCGAATTCCTCCAGATTACGGGCTGCATAGTTGATGATCTTTCCATCGGGAGAAAGGCGGTTTTGCTGAATGTATTCCCAGCGTTTCCATTGCTTGTATCCGGTCCCCTTTTTGGATCTATCGATATTGGCATAATAGCTTTCGACATTTTGCTGAATGGTCGCAAAATCATCGGTGCCAGGGTTCAGCCAGATTGAGTATGGATCGACAAAATCGGAGGATTGGCCGACCTGCGCATTTGAATTCCAGTATAATCCCATTACCAGGAAAAATACCAGAAATAGACTTATTTTGATGTTTCTGTCATTCTTTTTCATAGTCCTGATTTTTAAGGATTATTGGATTTCGGGGATATCACCTTTTGGCGGACTTGCCGCGTTCGGTTCGTTGTATTCCTTTATGCCGGTTTCTTTGTCTTTTATTTCACCTTCGAGCACAGACCCGGATGAAATTGCTTTCGGATCCGGACTGGCCGCATTCGGTTCATCAACCCGGTCTAAATCGCTCTTTACGAGCTCCTGTGCTGTTCCAATGAGGGCAGGAGCTTCAACAGATGGAATGCTATGACCTTCAGGAGGCTGATTTGCCGGTGTATCGGTCAAAGCGGGTGAACCTTCTCCTGTCCCTGTTTTAGTAATTCCTTCTGTCTTATTTTCCTGCTGGGCAAACAAATCTGCAAAAACACAGACAAATAAGAAAAGGAACAAATATTTTATTGTTTTCATATTCTTCAGATTAAAATTTATAATGAGGATAATACTAACCTTCCTGTACTAAATATTTCAGGGATAATTAGCGGTTTTTACCTTTTCCTGATTTGCTCTTTTCCAGAGCTTCAATTTTCATCTGAAGTTCTTTGATCTGTTTATCCTGCATTATCGTATAAAGAGTCAGCTCCTCAACTTTCTCCAGGAGGTTTTTCTGCATTTCACCCAGTAGAATTCCATTTTCTTCAACTTCTGTGGCTGAGGGGATTCCGGGAAGGTGGTTGTTTTCCTTAATGCTCTGCTCAAGTTCTTCAAGGCTCATCAAATCATAGTCATCGGAGAAAACATAATCGGGCCAATCGGCTGTGTTATCTACCAATACCTCGGTACATGCCGCCTTACCATTGACCGACAATGCATATCCCGTAGCGGCGGTTGAAGTACCAATACAAACCCTTCCATCACTCTTGATAAAAATATCATTCCTTGAACCGCCGCCAGCTTCTGCATTGATTCGGACTCCGTCAGCTGCTCCATTATAAAACATCCAACCTTTAAAAGATCCGTTTTCAAGGAAAGTAATCCCGGTATTTCCATTAACAGTAGTCATATCAAGAAAAATAAAAGGATAATTGCTACCTACGATATGAAGATTATCGGCAGGTGAGCTGGTGCCGAAACCTACTTCACCTGAAGCATCGATATAAAAAGCATTAGCCAGGCTGTTCGGTTCAACGGTGATGACATCCATGGCAAAAGCATTATCGCGGATCTTAAAACCGCCGGTATTGGTGGCTTTAAATTTCCAGTCGGCTGTGCTGGCATTGTCGATCATCTGGAAGGTTGCGCCACCGGCTCCGCCAAAATTCTGCACACGGATCGTGGGCTCGGTCATATTCTTACCAACATGAAGAAGGGAGGCCGGAGTGTTATATCCGACACCTACATTACCGGCATTGGTATTGTAAATGTGTGAACCATTCGGAGCCCATTGTCCGGCTGCCTCATTTAATCCCAGGAATGAGACTAAAGCAATAAATCCAAAAGTAATTTTTAAAGATTTCATAATCAATTGTTTTTAGTTTATAAATTATAATAAAGAAGATATTAATGACAGATTAATGGTCAGGATTTGATCAAAGGTAGGTATGGATATATATCCATATCAAATTTTTAACAAATGCTTAAGAATTTTAAGGAAAAATTAAGAAATGAAAAAAGAGGCTGCTCAAAGCCATGAGCAACCTCCTTTATTATTGCAGATCAAAAAACAAATATATCAATCGATCTTCTGACCGGAATAAGCCCCTGTTACTTTCAACACCTTGTCGGGAGAAGCGGCCGGTGGCGCAGTGCCGGAACAGGGTCCGAGAGTAGCCTGGAATTTGTTTCCGGCTTTGGCATGGAATCCGGTTTGAAGCAAAACATAAGTCCCGGCTTTATACGTAACATCGGTCCCGATCCCTCCTGTGATGATCCGGCTGGAGGTGACAGAACTGCTGGCCTCATAATGCTGAAAACCGGTGTAATTGGGATTACTCGGATCACCAGTCTGGTCCAGGATGTACGAGTCCGGGCAACTGGAATAGAGCGCCGAGCGCCAGAATCCACGTCCGTAGGTTGCCGCAGTAATAACTCCGGCTGATTCATTGATTTCCAGGTCAAACACCATCACGGCCGGAAGACCATTCATAAACGGAACCCAGTCGCCGATATCATCATCCCGGTAGTAAATACCTACATCGGTGCCGATGTACAAAGCATCGTTTGGAGTTCCACCCGTTTCCTGGTAAGCAATGCAATTAATCGGGATATTGGGCAGAGAGCCGGTTATATTGGTCCAGGTGGTACCGGCATCAGTAGAACGAAAAACCTTATTTGCTGCAGAATATCCACCATAAGTAACCCAAACATCTCCGGAATAGCCCGGATTGACTGCAATAAAAGTGATGGAACCCGAAGGCAGGTTGCTCGTCACATCGGTAAAAGAAGCACCATAATCATTAGACATATATATCGTTCGAGATCCTTCTACAGATGCGTAGACCCGGCCGGGATTACTGCTGCCTCCCAGTGCCATTGCACCCGAACCGTTATATCCAAGGTTTGTCCAGGATGCACCTCCGTTTGAACTTTTATAGATATCGTAATAACCACCATAAATCACCTGGGCATTATTCACCTGCATCACAAACGGCGTCACCCAGGGCCCTGCATCGACCAGCGGAGCGATAAAGGCAAATGATGCCCCGCCATTTGTCGACTTATGCAGGTTCCCGAACTGGATATTATTATATAGGGTATTCTGGTTGCTATGGTCGATCATACAATCCATTCCATCAGCGCCGAGGGTGTGGGTCATTGTGGCCCCGCCGGTCCATTTGTTGGAACCGTTATCCTGGGTTCCGTTGATCAGCAGATTGACATTACCTTCAAAACCGGCAAAACGGTAAGTCTGGGTAATCGCCAGGCCGTTGGAATAATCATACCAGTTCTCGCCAAAATCGGTGGAACGGAAAAAACCGCCATCGCTGCCACAGTAAAGGTAATTATTCAGCGGATTGATCTCCAGCGCATGGATATCCGCATGGGTATAATTTACTCCCGGCGGATCATCCCACATGGAGCTCAGTGACCAGTTTTCTCCCCAATTAATGGATTTCCAGCAATTAATGGCACCTGTAACCATCTGGGCCACATTTGTCCTGGATATGGCAATGCAATGATCATACGTATTCTGGTCATCATTGTCGCCCCCAACACTACTGTATCCCAGGATATTTGGCGTTGTGGATTTGGTGCCAAAATTCAAGCCGCTGTCAAACGACCGGTACATCCCGACAAATGTTCCGTTGGTGTAGGAAGGCCCGGCAAAAACATAAACATAATCCGGGTCGGCCGGAGAGACTCCGATCGCCATCCGCCAGGCATTGGTTGGAATGCCTGCGGTTATTTCCGTCCAGGATTCGCCGGTATTGGTCGACCGGAAGAATTCGGTACCGGCGCAGGCATACATAATCGCCGGATCTCCCGGTTTAAATTCGATATCATGGTAATCGCCTCCTGCAGAGTGGACCGTTGACCAGGAGGAACCGGAATTTGTGGTTTTATGAATGCCCAGGTTACTGACCACAAACAAAATGGCCGGGTTTGTCGGGTGCATGAGGATCTTAAAGCCGACTTCAAAATCGGTGGGCGCCCAGGTCAATCCCGTACTGTTCCAGGTAACGCCCCCATCGATAGTTTTGAGGACGCCGATGGAATAGACATCTGCCCCGTCGCCATCTCCGGTCAGCAAGTACATGATGTTCGTATTGTTGTAGTTGACAGCCAGTCCCGACACGCCGATCCGGGGCATGCCATCGGTCAGGGGGGTCCAGGAAGTTCCGCCGTTATCCGTTCTCCACAATCCGCCCGAAGGGCATCCGACCCAGATCACACTGGCATTGGAGGGGTGAAACGTAATACAGTTGACACGTCCTATTCCCCCGTTCCAGCCGTTTCCATCTACAAAATAGGTAGGCCCGAGCGATTCCCAGTAACCGTAAGTGGTGGTAATATCCCGGCCTGCTCCCTTCTGGCTCAGATAATCATGATACTCCTGGAAATTTTTAGCTGTATAATTGAATATTTTCCCGTCGTCGGTCAGGCGGTTGCGTTGCAGGTATTCCCAGCGTTTCCATTGTTTGTAACCCGAACCGCGTACAAATTTATCCTTGTCAGCATAGTAGTTTTCGACATTTTGCTGTATGGTGGCAAAATCGTCCGTCCCGGGATTTTTCCAGAGTTCCCAGGGATTTTCCTGGCCAAATAAATAACCGGTGATGGTTAAACCCAGAACCAGGATCAGTATAGTTTTTATCGTTTTCATATCCATGGTTTTAAGGTTGCTTTTTATCAGGCTTAACTTCAACAGGACCGGTAGCTTCATCAGGGCCTGAGGGTTGTTCCTGGCTGTCCTCCCGGAGTTCCTGTTCATTTTTAACAGGGGTTTTTATCGATGGGGTATTATCCGGAGGCATGGTCTCATCGCGAAAATCGGATTTGCCTCCTGGAACTTCAGCCGGCGGCGCGACACGACCGGGAAGGGTCAACGCTTTGTCGGGCGTTGCCTGTGCATCCTTGTCGACGACCGGGCCGGTTTCATCCACCGGGGTGGTTGAAGGAATTTGTTGTCCGGCGACAAACAAGAATCCCATCACCATCGTGGTCAATAATATGTATTTTAATTTTTTCATTTTCTTCCGGCGTTTTCAAGATCGCTGACTTTCTTCTGAAGTTCGGTTATCTGCTTATTTTGTTCGATGGTATAGAGGGTAAGTTCTTCGATTTTCTCCAGTAAGACCCTCTGCATGTTGCCCAGTTCAAAACCATTGGCTTCCACGTGAGAGGCAGAAGGCAGGCCGGGCAGGTGTCCGTTGGATTTAATGTTTTGTTCCAGTTCATCCAGTGTCATCAGGTGATATTGATCACCAAACACATAATCGGGCCAGTTGGCAAGCGCTTCCACCCTGACTTCGGTGCAGATGACTTTACCGTTTACATTCAGTTTGTAACCGGTTGCTTCTGTAGTCGTACCCAGGCATACCGCACCGCTATTAAGGATAACCAGGTCATTTCTAGATCCGCCAGTTTGATCCGAATTCAGTCGAAGCAATGACTCTCCATCATCATAATAGATATAAGCGCGGGTTGAATTGTTTTGCCTGATGGCTATGCCTGCATTTCCCCCCTCATACGTATTGTTTAAGAAAACAAAAGGATAATAGTCGTCCATGTAGAAATCACCTCCTGAAACAGTAAGTTTCTGGATCGGTGTATTGGATCCAATGGCAACAAATCCGTATTGATCAATATACAATGAATTGGCTGCACTGTTTGGCTCAATAACCAGGACATCCAGGGAGTTAGCATGGTCCCTGATTTTGAATCCCCCGCTGTTTGTGGCCTTGAATTTCCAGTTGGCGCCGCTGATATTATCCATCATGGTGTAGGTTGCTCCACCGGAACCCCCGAGGTTCTGAATGGTAATCGTCGGTTCGGTCATAAGCTTTTGAACATGCAGCAGTGTCGTCGGGGAGTTATTCCCTATGCCGACATTGCCCGCGTTGGTGTTATAAATATGGCTGCCGTTAACGCCCCACTGGGCGAAGGTTTCGTTGATACCGGCCCATGCCAGTATGCAAATGACAAAAAAGAAAAGTTTTGCTGTTTTCATAATGATAGTATTTGGTTGTTATATCCTCAAGATCAAGCATTAAAGGGACTCTCGGGGGGAATTGGTCAATAGTACGTAAATATACGTACAATCGGATAAAAAGTCAAGTGAAATCGAGATTTTCAGAAATATCACCAGGAACTTTCTGCGAGGGAAATGCAAATGATCTACGACGCCAGACAATAACTGCTAAAAGCTCTCTTCCTCCGTATCCGGTTTGCCATTGTATTCAGCCAGTATCTCGTTAATGGTATGTTTCCGGCTGATATGGCCGATCTCTTTCTCCATGCCTGCTTTACGCAGGGTATCGCGCACATTACCCAGGGCATCCACGATCCGGAAACCGATCCCTTTCTTTTCCAGGTCATCTTCAAGCCAGAGGAGGAACCGGGCGCCGGCCACATCGACAAAATTGGCCGAGGAGAGGTCGAGGATGACAAGGTCGGGCTTGCCGGGGTAGTTTGATAACGCTTGCTTAATACTATCCCTGATAGAATTCACATTAAAGTAAAGAAGTGATGATTCGGGGCGGAGGATCAGCACTCCGTCGACCGGCTGATTATCCGGATGGCGAAGCATGTCAGAAAAAAGTGTTGTTCCGGGTATCCGGCCCAATACCGCCATGTGCGGGGAGGCACTTTTCCTCAAAACGGAGATGATAGACAGGATCACCGCTATAAGAATCCCTTTCAGCACGCCAAAGAGGACAACCGCCACGATGGTCAGCGCCGACACCCAGAATTCAAGCCGGCTCACCCTGAACAGGTGTTTCAACTCCTTCAGGTTGACCAGGCTGATCAGCGCGTCGATCACGATAACGGCCAGGATCACGTGGGGCAGGTTTTTAAACAGGCCCGTCAGGAAATAGAGGCTTACAGCTAGTATTAAAGAGGTAATAATAAGCGAAATCAGGCTTTTGGCACCCGACCGGGCATTGACCGTGGATTGCGAAAGTCCGCCGGCCACAGCATACCCACCTCCCAACGATGATGCAAGGTTGGCGGCTCCCAATGCCAGTAACTCCTGCTGTGTGTCGATCTCATAGCCTTTCTCCCTTGCAATAGACCGGGCAGCGGATATGCTCTCGATATAGGACAGGAAAAAACAGGCCAGTGCCAGAAAAAAAATGTCGTTAAATTCATAGCTATTTGGTACTGACCATCTCAATGAAGGGATGCCTTTCGGTATTTCACCAACAACAGTAATCCCAAATTCCTTAAATCCAGCAAAAGAAACCAATAGAATGGATATAATCACAATGATCAACGATACGGGTTTGCCTTTCAGATAGTGATTACCAAGAAGAAGAAGGATTAAGGCGATCATGCCGAAAACCAGAACCGTGATATTTGTTTCCCCCAGATTTGTTATGAGGTTCCGGATCCTGTCGATAAAATTATCGCCGGCATCCGGTATTCCGAATAATTTTGGCAATTGGGTTGAAGCGATAACAAGGGCGGCACCTGCCTTAAATCCTGTCAGTACCGTATCGCTGATAAAGTTGATCAGCGAGCTCAACCTGATAATATAAGCACCCAGGAACAGTCCTGCCATCAGGAGTGCTGTCGCAGAGGCAAGCGTGATCGCCTTTGCCGGGTCATTCCCTGCCAAAGCGCCAATAGAAGTTGCCACGATGATGGAGATGGCTGAAGTGGGCCCGATAGCCAGGTGGCGAGAGGTGCCGAAGACAAAATAGAGCAAGCCGGCGAAGAGGTAGCAATAGATCCCGGTCTGTGGCGGAAGACCGGCAAGAGTCGCATAAGCCATAGAAGTAGGGATAGCGAAGAATGCCAGTGTCGTCCCGGCAATGAGATCCCATTTCAGAAAGGATATCCGGTACCCCGGCAGCCAGGTATAAACAGGGAATAGATTTTTGAATTGCGCATTCATCCGGAAACAAAAACTCTCACGTCAAATTTAAACACTTTCTCCGAAATCCTCTAATACCTTAACATGCAAAAAGGGCGGCCCTTTCGGCACCGCCCTTTCATCATTAATCACAATCCGTCAGAATTTCCCGAACTTCAGCCCCACCGTTGCGGTGAAGTTGTTCATCAGGTCCTCTGACGTATTGATCATCTGCAACCCTTCGGTATGCCTGTAGCTTACCCCTGCATTCAGCCGCATGAAGCGGAAAACGTTCATCTCGGCGCGGATTCCCGGTTCAACCACGAAAAACAGGTCGTCGTCGATCACCACATTGTCGAAATCCCACTCATCTTCGTCCCACACCGGGATGTCATAATCTGAAATATAGGAAACACCACCGCCACCGATCATAACCGGGATGGTCAGGTGCACCAGCGATTTGGGAAACAGGGTGTATTCCAGTAACAATCCGCCGTATCCACCTTCAAGGTACGCCCCATCGTCGCCCGAAATATTCTCGTAATACATTCCGTTACGGTTGGTCCACCCGGTACCGGTCAGACCGATCGAAAATTTGTGGTCGATTATCATACCAAAATTCAATCCACCTGTCCATACATCCCGGCTTTCGAATTGGGTATACCCTTGATCCAGGCCGATAAACCAGCCGACTGCCGGCCTGCCGTTCTTACCGAACACCGTGTTGATCTCACCGGCGTTTTCATTAGTTTCCGTCTGCGCATTTACCATTGTGAAAGCAACCAGACCCGCGATTAAAAAAGCAATTCTTTTCATTGTACTTTGTTTTTAATTGTGATTAATAATGTTGATTGTGATTAATTAAATTTGATGATGCGAAAGTACACGCCGCTTTCTACCTGCGAAACAAAATACCCGCCAACTGCGGAATCCAGCCGGTGAGGTTTAGAAAAGGAATAGTGAATAGGGAATAGTGAAAAATGAAAAGGGAATAATATACTTTGAACTTTGAACTTTGAACTTTGAACTAAAAAATCCTGACTGAGTCAGGATTTTTGTGGTACCCGGAACCGGAATCGAACCGGTACTTCCATCACTGGAAATTGGATTTTAAGTCCAACGCGTCTACCTATTCCGCCACCCGGGCGCTGATCGATAATGAATTCCTAATTACTAATTAAACATTAAAAAAGTCCCATTTTCGGGACTTTTATATTTTGAGCGGAAAACGGGATTCGAACCCGCGACCCCGACCTTGGCAAGGTCGTGCTCTACCAGCTGAGCTACTTCCGCAATACGTCAAAAAAGGAGTGCAAATGTAAATATTTTTCAATTCACTGTTGCAGCAGCTTCAATTTTTTTTGTTTCCAAAGCCAGCACCGTTAATTCACTGATGTCGGAAACCACCACCGGTGAATCTTTTTGCAGGGTCTTTTTGCATAGCGGACAGGCGGTTACAATGGCATCAGGCCTGTTCTGCATCAATGTTTCCAGGGCCTGGTGCGATACACCGTCGCGCCGTTCAGCGTCGATTCCGGTACTGCCCAGGCTGCCCCCGCAGCAAACCGACATGTTCCGCTCTTCGCCGGCTGCAACCAGTTCGGCAAAATTCCGGATCACTTTCCTGGGTTCCTCATATATCCCCGAACCTCTCCCCAATTCACAGGGGTCGTGGAATGCCACCCGCAAGCCGTGCTTCGACAATCTCAGCCTTCCTTGATCTATCATCCTGAGTATGAACTGCGAATGATGCAGAATCTCCATCTTCATCCCATACTCCTCCCGGAAAACTTTCAGGCAAATCGGGCACGAAAGGACAAGCGTGGTGCACCCGGTACTTTCGATCAGTTTTTTATTGTGCTCCATCAGCTCACGCGCCTGTTTTTCTTTGCCGGCCATCCACAGTGGTCTTCCGCAACATACGCTTCCCTCTTCATCAATAAAATTAAAATCGACACCGCCTTCCTTAAATATCGTTACCATCGACTTTTTTATAGCCGGTGTCAGATGAGTCATACAACCCGCAAAATAGGCTACAGAGGCCGGTCTGGCCGTTGCGCCGTTCAGGTAGCGGAACGAACCGTTGAGATTAGCCGAGAACTCCACCCGTTGCGAAAGGCGCATGGCGTTGATATTTATGCCTACCGGGCAGTACGATTCGCAACGGCCACAGAGTAGGCAATCGAAAGTGGACGACGGCATCGGTTGCCGGTCACGGAGCGAACGGAGGAAATAGGCCGGGGGGATGCCATCCCGGTTCGCATCGGTATGCACCGGACATGCGTCGATGCACACACCACACTTAGGGCACGACTGGATCTCGAAATTCGAATAATGGTTGAAATGCAGCGATGGTTTCACACCGTAGTGCCTGAAAAAGATCAGCATGATCTCCGTAGGAATGTGCATAAACCGGGAATAAGGCAGGCTGACAAAGAATCCGCCCAGAGCCAGCGAATAGGCCCACCAGGCCGGGTAGGCCAGTGTTTCGGCCGGCAGAAAACTTCCCAGGAAACTGCCGAAACTGTTGGTCAGGAAGCTCCCTCCTTCATAAGTTGCAGCAGTGAAGCTCTCTGCCAGCAGGCGAAGCGGAAAGATCAGCCAGAGCGTGGTTATGGCGATCCGGTCATACAGGCTGTGTTTACTGGCTTTTCGCATTCCGAACCAGCGTGATGACGCCCTTTTGAACAGCGCCAGCGCCAGCCCCGACAGGATCATAAGCAAGATAGCGTCCATCAAAACTCTGAATACACCCGGTATGGATAACAGCTCATGGGCCAGCACCCGGTGGTCGTGCACGAAGAATTTCAGAAATATCGGATAATAAGGGGGATTCAGGTGGACTTTGCTGTATATTCTCGATTCCAGGTTTCCGCAAACGATCAGAAGGAACCAGCCCATGGCAAAGCTCATGTGCATATAGCCCAGCAGGGCATTCTTCCGGAACATCTTCCGGTGCAGCAGGCTCTCCATGAATACCTCCCCTGCCGCCCGGAGGCTCTTCGTTGTAAAAATTCCTTTCTTAATCAGCGCTTTGTCTGCCGGGTCAAATTCCCTGATCCAGCGGGAATATTTCACCGCCAGCATCACCAGCAGGGTGATCAGGCCCAGGAAAAACGGCAGGACAAAGAAGTCGAACGTCATAAATTATATTTCACCAAAGCTCTCTGAATGGTCAGGATCACATTTCGGGTATTGACTCCCCGCGGGCAGGCAAGCTGGCATTTTCCGCACAACATGCACTTCTCCGCTTCGGATTTAATTTTACTAATCTCACCTCTTTTAATATTCCCGATCATCTCCCGGAGGCTGAGATCGGTAAACAATCCGGCGCTGCAGGTCGCCGAGCAGGTGCCGCAGGCAAAGCAGACCCGGAACGACGGCTCATGCTCCGCCAGGTACCTGGCAACCCGGTGATCGTTACTGTCGTAATCGATCTGCCGGTCAGAATTTATCGCATACCCGAAGTTTTTCACTATTAACTATTGTCCATTGTCCATTGTCCATTGTCCATTGTCCATTGTCCATGTATCAGAGCGCTATTCACTATTCCCTGAAATACTCCATCACTTTGATCGCTGCCGCCCGGGCATCGGCGAGCGTTTCGTCGATACTCTTCGGAGAGGTGCAGGTGCCGGCGACGAAAATGCCGGGGATACCGGTTTCGTTGGCCCGGAGCTGGCGGTCGGCGGGCAGCAGAAAACGGTTTTCATCCGTCTGCAGGCCCAGCATCTCAACCAATCGCTTTGTGCCGGCATTGGGCACCATGCCCGACATCAGCACCAGCAGGTCCGTTTTCATTTTCAACGGGCGCGCGGCCAGGGTGTCTTCTACCTTTACGAGCACCGATCCGTCGGGATTCTCGAAAGCCTCTGAAAGCCTCCCCCGGATAAAGTGGATGCCCCATTTCTCCTGGGCTTCTTTGTAAAGCGCTTCGAAATCGAGTCCGAACATCCTCAGGTCCATATAAAAACAAAACACTTCGCATCCGGGGATCATTTCACAGACTTCGATGGCCTGTTTGACGGCCGTCACACAGCAAACCCGGGAGCAATAAAGATTGCCCACCTTTTCATCCCTGGATCCCACGCAATGGACAAATCCCACCCGTTGCGGAATCATCCCCTGATGATTCCTGATCTCCCCTTTCTCCCTGAACATTCTCTCCAGGTCGGCCGAAGTGATGACATTGTCGTAAATCCCATAACCGTATTCTTCCTTTTTCGCGGCTTCGAACAGGTCGAACCCAGTGGCCAGGATCACAGCTTGAGCATCCAATCGCGATTCATCGTTCAGTCCGATCCTCCAAGATCCGTTATCCCTTCTTATATTTATGATCTCTTTCCCCAGGTGGATCCTGACATTTTCGTTGAGTTGTCCTCCGAGATGCCCGATGATCTCAGATGCCCGGCGCCGCGAAGGAAACAGCCGGTCCCATTCCTTGACGTGACCGCCTGGCTGATGTTCTTTTTCTATTAAATGAACGGTATAGCCGAACCCTGCAAGATTTGCCGCCGCCTCCAGTCCTGCGGCGCCACCCCCGATTACAGCAACTACTTTCGTGGTCATAGGTCAATGGCAAAATTTGAGATTATCCGGCATGTCCGGTCTACCAATAAATTCACCGTTTTTTCCAAGAAATTTCTTTTCGGGATCATAAGGAATTCCAATTTTATCCAGTAACGGTTCCACGGGCACCTGGTGCGTCTGAAAGCCCAGGTCCCAGGGATCATAACCCAGGATGATCCCGGCCAGTTCTTCGTAGGTAAGGACAGGTATCCCCTGCCCGTTTTCTCCATAGGTTTTCCCTTCCATTTCGCTGATGGCATACTGCCAGCGGTCGAAGAAGAACGGGCAGCCCGGGCAGTTGGTCAGGATCGCTTCGGGCCGGTAGGGTTGCATCGATTCAAATTTCTTCTTGGAGCAGGCAATGGAATAGCCACGGTTGGCTTTGACCACGTACTGGCGAAATCCAAAGCCGCAACAATGGCGGCGTTCCGGGTAGTCGACCACTTCTCCTCCCCACTCTTCGATCATCCCGACAAGGACATGCGGATATTCCGCCCCGCCAACCCCTTTGCTCGGGAACATCTTCGAATAGTGGCATCCGATGTGCTCCACCACACGGATCGGTTCACCGGTAAAACGGTTAATGAGCCGGTATTTCCCTTTTTCAGCGATCTCTTTCCGGAATTTGTATATGATATCGCTGGAATGGACCAGGTTCTTCGGTTTCTCAAACTCTTTCCCCGTGGCCTCTTTCAGCATCTTCCGCACTTTCATTTCCACCTCGGGGAAATGGTGCCATGTTTCCAGAACCTCGTTATACATTCCGAAAGACGTAATGCAGGAAGGGACATAATTCTGAAAGCCCGATTCGGTCATAAGAGCGAACTGGCGGGCGATGACCGTCATGGTAGTTTCAAATGGAACGACATCAGAATGGTAGGCGATCCCTGTGCAGGTCGTATGGAACGGATGCTCTGAGATATTTTTACCCAGGTCATCCCTAACAATCTTCATAAAAGTCGTTTCCGAACCCGGGAAAAAGCTCTGCCTCACGCAGCTTCGGGCGTAGAAATAGTCGTTATCGGCAATCTCCTTCTGGTACTGGCTCCAGATTATCTTTTTCCCCTCAATGTTCATCCTTGCCGTGTTTATTGCTATTGAAATTATATACGTAAAGATAATATTCGCTCTTCTGACCCGGACTGAATTCAAGTCCCATCTCTTTAGCTTTTTTCTTCGAATATTCCTCCAGCTTTTCAAATCGTTCAGTCCCACCGGTCACATCGAAGATCCGTTTCAGTTCATCCAGCGAATCCTGCGGGATCTTGCGTAAAATCCCGGGTCCTTCTTCCTGGTAAGTGGCATCGAACCGGCCATAGACCTCTTTCAGGCTGTTGGTGATCCATTCCCATACCGGCCCCTGTTCGGGATGAGATTCGGGTTCGATCTGCTGCGGGAACAGGCAATAGCCATGATCCAGTATCCACTCGCCGATAGTACGTTTTACGGCCAGTTGCTGCCTTCCTTTCTCGGACTCAATAAAGTAGCCCAGGTCTTGCGAAAAAGACCGGCAAACCGAGATCAGCCCTCCCGGGACATTGCCGCGTGGACAGCGTGTTTTGCACGACATGCATTCGCCGCAATACCAGATGAAATCACTTTTCAGCAGGGCTTCTATCTTTTCGTCGTCGCGGGTTTGAAGGGTGGTGACCAGGATGCGCGGATCGTAGTTATAAAATTCCGCCGCCGGGCAGATGGCTGTGCAGGTTCCGCAATTGATGCAGGCTTTCAGGCCTTCGACAAACCTGACATCTTTGCTCATCAGATCGTATAACCACCCCATAAAGACAGACTTAAACTATTGTTAATTCTTTAACAAATGTAGTAAAATTGAATGATGAAATTAATGCATATTCATTTAGCCATACATTTTTTGCCAAAATAAAGGTAGTCCGGCGAGCGTCCCTTCGGTTCGGAAAAATTTGTACTTTCGTTTCATCATGCGGTTTCAGCCTTTTCAGCTATTTCTGATCCTGCTCAGTGGCGTGGTTCTTTTATTCATCATCGGGCCGCTGCTGGGGATGTTTATTTCGACGACACCCTATCAGCTTTTTGAGACGTCGAAAGATCCCGAGGTGCAAAGGAGCATCGGGCTGACATTATGGGTATCGATGGCGGCGACGCTGGTATTCGCCCTGGGCGGGATTCCGCTGGCTTACCTGCTGGCACGAAAGGATTTTGCCCTCAAAAAAGTCATCCTGGGGATCATCGACCTGCCGATCGTTATCCCCCATTCCGCCGCGGGTATTGCGGTGCTGGGCTTCATCTCGCGCGAAACGGTCGTCGGTAAAATGGGTTCAGCTATCGGCCTCGACTTTGTCGGTGCGCCGGCCGGCATTGCCATAGCGATGGGTTTTGTCAGCATCCCGTTCCTGGTCAGCGCCGCACGCGATGGATTCCTGGCCGTGCCGGTGCGTTACGAGCAGGCGGCGCTTACCCTGGGGGCATCTCCTATCCGGGTGTTTTTAACCATCTCGCTACCGCTGGCCTGGCGCAATATCGTCTCCGGGCTGATCCTGATGTTCGCCCGCGGGATGAGCGAATTCGGCGCCGTGATCATCATTGCTTACCACCCGATGGTAGCGCCGGTATTGATCTGGGAAAGGTTCAGCTCGTTCGGGCTGAGTTATGCACGGCCGGTAGCGGTCTTGTTTATCCTTGTCAGCCTTGTGTTTTTTATCGGATTAAGATTTTTATCGAGGACAAAGAAAGATGCTTGAGCTGAGGAACATATCAAAATCATATCCTGATTTCAAGCTGTACGATATCTCCTTCCGGGTGGACGATGGTGATTATTTTATCATCCTGGGCCCGTCGGGTGCCGGCAAGACGCAGATCCTCGAGATCATCGCCGGCCTGGTTCATCCCGACGAAGGAGGGATATTTATCAATGAGCGGGATATTACGGAAGAAAGGATCCAATCGCGCGGGATAGGGCTTGTATTCCAGGACTATGCCGTTTTCCCCCACATGAAAGTCAGGGAGAACCTGGCCTATTCGTTGCGCCGCACCGGTAACGACAAAGGACAGATCGCCCGGTTGGTGGCGGAGCAGGCGGAGGCCATGGAGATCGGTCATTTGCTCGACCGCCGGCCGTCGACCCTCTCGGGTGGCGAGCTGCAACGGGTGGCGCTGGCCCGCACCCTGATCCGGAAGCCGCGCTATTTGCTTCTTGATGAGCCGCTGGCATCGCTCGATGTTTCGCTGCGCCAGGGTTTGAGAAGCCTGCTGAAGCAACTGAACCAGGCCGGGCAGACGATCGTGCAGGTAACCCATGATTATGAAGAGGCGCTTGTCCTGGCCGATAAAGTTGCCGTGATCCACCAGGGTAAGATCATACAGTCGGGAAAGGCCGATGATGTGTTTCACCATCCCGGTTCGGAGTTTGTAGCCCGTTTCACCGGCATCCGCAACTATTTCCCGGCGCGGCTGTTCCGGGAAGAAGACCGGCAGTACGGCGAGCTGGAGAACGGCGCCATTTTGCGGCTAACGACCGATGAGCCGGAAGGGCGCGGGTTTATCCTTATCCGTGGAGAAGATATTTTTATTTCGCTGGAAGATCTGCCCACCAGCGCCACCAACCGTTTTTCGGGCCGGATTGCGGGGATCAGTCCGTCGGTCTACGGCTTCGAGGTGCTTGTCGATACCGGAACGCTTTACTACGTGCGAATCACCCGCGAATCGTTGCAGAATCTCGGCCTGCACGAAGGCAAAGAGGTGTGGATCAGCTTTAAAGCCAGCAACGTGAGGTTTGTGCGGGTATAGGTCAGTTGGACAGCATGTCCTGAATCCGCCTTTGGCGGACGAAGGATCGCAGTTGGGCAGTTGTAGAAACAGGGTTTCCAACCCTATTAATTGGAAATCGTTATATAAATTGTAACATACTGATTATGTGATTTTTAAATATCCGATAATTTATAACCATATTTAAGCATCTCTATAACTTTCTATAATTCATTCGATTGTGTGGAGCAAAAAGGTTGGAAACCCTGTTACAATACCGAATCGGGTAATTCTTTGAGACTCCATCTCATTTTAACGAGACTCCATCTCGGCTAATTGAGATGGAGTCTCCTTACAACCCAGGAGTCTCATTTATATCGAGATGCCATCTCATCTTTTTGAGACTCCATCTCACTCCGACGAGATGGCGTCTCAAACCAAAAAGTTATTTACTGCCCTTGACTTTCGTATTTGTATTAATTATATTTGTTTCATCCGTTTTGAGAGTGCTTCTTTAACCAATTGGATCTTATTTCTATTCTTAGCCATGTTATTTTCTTGCCGGATATATCATCTGATTCATTATCTGGGATTGCTTTACCCTACATAGCTTTTATTTTCTGATGTGAGAATTATACCGAGCCGGAACAGAGCCTTAACCGATTTTTCAGTATTTGCGAATTTTATGCTGCTGTTCCTATCGGTATAACTCAATCTAAGCAGTCTTGCTTTCGCAAACCTGCAAAGAATGAGTATAACTGAATAAATAATTTTAAAAACAAACCAAATGAAAAAATTAGTCTTGTTAGTTGCACTTATTTCAATTGCAATAGTTGTAATTTTAAGCTGTAATAAGAATTACAACCAATCCGATCCGCAAAACAATATGAGCCAGCAGATTGATCCATCCGCACAGTATATCGAACAGCAGATACTTTCATTCAGGGATTCTTTCGGCAAAAAATTGAAATCCGGCAGCAATTATCCGATTGATACGGCTGTCAGGTATACGGAAGCGTTGATCAATTACACCTATGCCGATGTGGCAAACAACCTGGAAGGGCTATATGTTGATTCGATATTTGTAGACGTGACACTAACAGGCGGGCAGGTCACTCCCGGTGAAGCCGCTTCTGTTTACAATGACATCATCGACAGCCTGACCGTTCAGTACCAGAATCTTCCTTCACAGAACCTACACCTGGTCTTTGCCGATGTCTTCAGCCGCGATTCAGTTGCCGGTGGGGTAACTTTCGGTGTGATTTCAGGTTTTGGATATGGTTCGCCGATCAGTTACGGAAGCTTTGGCGAAAATGACTGGTGGATGTTTGGTTGGGCCCAGTACAATAATGGAGGGTATTGCGGTGAAAGTGAATATGAAGGAACCCATACCAACGACGATGCGGCAAATCAGATTGAGAAAAGGATTCGCTTACACATCGGTGTACCTGCCGGAAGAAAATCTCCAATTGATGTAGTAACATTGGAAATCTTGCCAGAAGGCTCAGTGCGTTATATTGAAGGCAATTGGTCCTATTATTGCGATTTATTGAATAAAGATGATGAATATGAGGACGATAATCTCTATGATTATCTGGTAATGGGAAAGATTTCGAACCATCCAAATTTTGATCCATGCCTGACTCCGGATGAGATGAATTTCTACTGGGATGGAACAGATGATGTCAGTAACGAATTACTGTTCGAATGCGAAGACATCAGCAATTTGATAGAAGGTAAATCGTTCATGTCTATTTCAATTCTGGGAGATAATACAACCACTACTCCATATTATTGGTATTTACATCAATTAACAAATGTGTATGGTATTTGGATAGTTAATCCAAATAATCCCGAACCCTGGAATTAACCTTTTGATGGCAGGGTGAAATCTTCGCCCTGCCATCACTTCATCAAAAATTTTAGTCCATGAAAGCATATTTCACAATAATTAGCTGGTTTATAACATTTAGCGCCCTTCATTGTCAAACCACCTTTGAATTCCATCGTACAAATCCGATGGATGAAATTTCCCGGAGCATTATCGAGGATGGGGAAGGCAATATTTATTTCCCTGTCGAAAACTTCCAATATGCATTGATAGTAAAACTTAGCAATGAAGGTGATCTATTAGATTCTATTCAGATTATCAATCCAAATGGAACTTGTAATATAGGAGAGTTTATTAGATATGATGAGGATCATTTCATAGCACTTGGCTACTGGTCTTCTGATTCAACTTCGGAGTTATGGTACGTTTTATTTGATAATAATTTACAGCTTATAGAAGATAAAAAAATAGATTCAGTAAGCGGAATGGTGTATGATTTTAAACATATTATTAATCAAAATCAGAATATTGTTTTTATGGCTCACTATCTTTCCCCGGCAATTTCCTCATTTGATATCTGCTTGTATGAGATCACCTTTTCCGGTACAATTATTCGGAAAGTTTTCTTTGATTCACAACTTCTTTTTAATCAGGGATTTACTTTACTAGAGAATATGGATGAAAATAATTATAAAATCTTCACTCGTCTTCCATTACCAATGAGATTTTCTTGTTTTCTTAACCTGGTTGATTCTAATTTTAACGTAATTGATAACAATGGATATTTTGACGATGAAATTTACACGCACAACTCCGCTAAGTGGATCAGTGATTCAACTTATTTGTTGACCGGTAAAAGGGTAATTACTGAACCGGAAGAGTGGGATATTGGAATACTTAAAATGTCCCAATCAGATTCGATTTTATCATCACGTTACTTTGGTGAATCAAATGTAGTTGAATGGCCAGGATTATATAAAAACCTGGACTTTATTTGGAATGATAATATCTTTTTTGCCGGCACAAAGAATTCCTGGTTCTTTCCTTTCCAGCAAGAACCTTCCTGGATCATGCTGAATATCCTTGATTCCGACCTGAACCTTAAACATCAGCAATTCTATGGCGGGGATGCCTATTACCTGGTCAATGCTATTCTGGCTACCCAGGACAGCGGGTGTGTCATGGCTTGTTCACGATATGATTATCTTACTCAGGATGAGGAGTTTGATGTTTATATCCTGAAAGTGAACAAAGACGGGCTGCTGGTCGGTACACCCGAAACAGAAAGTGAAAACGAAAATCAATGCCGCCTTTACCCCAATCCGGGTTGCGAAACCCTTACCATCGACATCCCGAAGCCGGGTTTACGGCTGACAATGTCCGATATCTCCGGTAGCGTCAGGTTCAGCTGCAAACTGGAGAACAGGCACAATATTATACCAGTTTCTGCTCTTCCAACCGGTATGTACTTTTTCCGGATAGTTAATGAAAATAATGAAGCTATTAGCATAGGAAAGTGGATTAAACTTTAGTTGATATTTTCTTTAAATGCCTAAAGCAACAAAGACACAATGGGCCACAAATCAAAGGCTTTTAATTAGAATTAACTGCTTTGTTATGTTATTAGTATTCATTTGATTAAGAAAATAAAAAGGCTGGAAACCCATTTACAGTTGGGCAGTTGGACAATACCATTACGCGATTCGGCATTGCGCATTTTCGATTTAGTTTGGAAAATCGACGGGTAAATCCGTCGGTTGCCGGTGACCTTGCTCCGACGATTAAAGCCATTAGTGGCTGGTGATCGTAGTCTAACGACTAAAGCCGTTGGTTCCAAAGTCGATCGAACCGACGGCTTTAGTCGTCGGACTACAAACTTATTACGGAATCACTCTTCGTACAACAAAAAGAGGCTGCTTAACTATTGATGCAGCCTCATGATTTTTTCGTTTGCAATCCCTTTAAGCAATTTTGATGATACCTACAACTTCACCCCCAGTGTCAGCAATATATTGTGGTTAACGGTGGTGTTTGCCACGGCGCCGGAGCTGATCCCTTCCGTATTGTAGAAATAATAATCATCCTTCATGCTGTTGTAAGCATAGGCCAGGTCCATGAAAAACCATTCGGTCTTGAGGCCGATACCGCCTGAGAATCCCAGCCGGCTGCCGTCGTTGAGGTTATTCTGGTAAGGCGAGGTAAAGTACTTCGCGCCGGCCCGGAAGCTGAAAATATTGTACCTCCACTCGGTGCCGACCCGAACATGGTGCGTCAAAGCATAGCTGTTGCGGATCGAAGAATTCTCGTCGCTGAAGCTGTAATCGTCCGCATCGAAACGGGCGGCCGAATAATCGGCCAGCTCGTAATCGGCGCTGACAAGCCCGGCGTTGCCAATGATAAATGCCAGGTTCCCCTGCACGCGGTAGGGCGTCTGAAGGCTGTAACCGTAATACCCCGACGGTGAGGTGCGGCTGTAGGTCGTTTCGCCATTTAAGTCGGGTGTAAGAAATTCCGATGTCATCGTCACCTGCCAGTAATCGCGCATGTTGCCATACCACGTGGGGCTGTGGAACGCTGCGCCGAAACGGAACCAGTCGCTCGCCCGGTAGATCACCCCCACCTTCAGGTTGAACCCGCTCCCCCGGGTTTCCAGCTCTTCGATGCGCCGGAAATTCTTCAGGTCGCTGCTTTGGATGTCGGATTCGGTGTAAACGGCCGATTCAAAATAGCGGATGGACGGGATGCCCAGGGTGAGGCCGAGATAAAGCCT
The DNA here is from genome assembly GCA_017991835.1 of Bacteroidales bacterium. Classification (GTDB taxonomy): domain Bacteria; phylum Bacteroidota; class Bacteroidia; order Bacteroidales; family JAGOPY01; genus JAGOPY01. The sequence goes on from JAGOPY010000005.1 coordinate 153,951, forward strand.
GTCGTTGTAATTGCTCCCGATGCTGAAGATATATTCGTTCATCGAACCACTGGAGTTGATGGTTTTCGTCTGCAATTTATCCACCCCAGTCGGGATTGGTGTGACGTACGAGGAGGAGTCGGGATCGCCCGGCTTCAGGTCGAGCAGCCAGTCCCACCAGGCCAGGTTCAGGTCGTAGGCAAAACTGCCATCGGGATCCTGTTCGATTTGATTGTATTTTATCTTGTCGGCCTCCTGAGCATAGACGTCCAGCAATGAATTGGTGAAATTTGTGCCGGTCATTTCATACCGGTAATTGAAATCATTCAGCCGGTTCAGGCCGGTGGCGAAGGTAACGTATTTCCAACCCGGGCGATTGGGTTTCGACTGGACTTTGGATGTCAGCACCAAACCGAGGTTTCCGAGGTAGAAATTGGTCCGCATATCCGAACCGGAGGTACCGTTGAAAGAAGATGCCACGCTTCCCGTGTGCACAGCCGGCGTTATCGAAAACTCAGAGGTCTTGAAAAGCCCGAGCCCTGCCGGGTTGGTGCTGGCGGTCGTAAAATCGGCCCCCAGGGCGCCGAAAGCGCCGCTGAGGCCCATGTAGCGGGCGGTCCCGCCTATATCAGTCCGGGAATACCGGAAGGCTTCGGTGGAGGTCTGAGACAGAGTTGTAGTGGCGGCGGCCAGGATAAGCGCCGAAATCATCCATAACTTTTTCATACTAGTGCTTTTTTAGAGGTTATCTTCTCCCTGTGCGTGAGCTTCCGCTGCTGGAGCCGCTGCTGGATCCACTGCTGCTGCCGCTGCTCCGCGTGCTGCTTCCTCCGCTGTAGCTTCCGGAGGAGGAACGGGTCGAGGTCCCTGAATTATACGACGGTGAACTGTTCGATCTGGACGGCGTGGAATAGCTCCTGGGCTGTGTGCCGGAAGGCGAAGTGTAGGTCGACCGGGAATTTGTCCGTGCAGGAGTGGAATAGTTCTGCGACGGGTTCGAGTTGACCGGGTTCACCTTGCGTTCGGGGGTTGTGGTGTAGACCTTGCGGGTGCTTTCACCGTCCTGTCCACCGCTGTACGTCCTGGAATCCCTGGTGCTCGGGCTGCTGTATTCCTGTTTTGAAGGAGTGGTGCGGGCAGCCGGCGGGGTGTATGTCTTGGGCTTTTCGTATTTCACTTCGGGCTCGACGCGGCGGCTCGGTGAAACAGAGGTGCCTTCGGTACGGGTTGCGGTGCCTCCGGTTGAGGCCGGGCGTTCGACTGCCGGTTTGTTATAGACCGGTTTCTCGGCCGGTGTTTCGGTGCGGGTAGCAGGCTGTACCTCTTTACGGGTTGCGTTTCCGCCATCGGGATTCACTTCGTTGCGGGTAGCTGTGCCGCCGGTCGAAGGAGTGACATCGGTGCGCACTGCGTTGCCGCCGCCGGTAGTCACTTCACTGCGAGTGGCTGTCCCGGAAGGAATGGCTGAAGTATTGGGATCGCGTTTGGCGTCTCCTCCCATTACATCAGAGGATTTCAGGTCATTGCCGGTGCGGTCGGAGCCACGGTCGGCGAGGCCGGTGCGGTTCGATCCGTCGGTGGAGCCGGTGCGGCTTCCGCGGTGGCCGTAGTATCCGCCATCGGGAGTCGGTTCAGGATAGATCGGGTAATATCCTCCATAATAACCATCCCAGTATCCATCCCAGTAGCCGTTGTTATATCCGGCCCAGTAAGAACCGCCCCAGTAGCCGGGATAACCGTACCCCCATCCGTAATAGTAAGGATTATACCATGGATCCCAGTAGCTGTAGTAGGGCCGGTAGTGGTAATACGGATAACCGTAATATCCCCAGCTCGGTCCGAAGCTCAGGGAGAAGCTGGGCCCGCAGCATCCGTATCCGCTGTAGATCGAACTTCCCATGTAGTAAGGATCGTAGCTGTAATAATAATTGTCGGTGTAATAGTTGTTGTAATAGTCAAATCCGGGGTTATCGCTGTGGAACCGTTTGATCCGGGAAGAATATTCGTAATCGTAATATTCATCCGAACTGAATTCCCCCTCTTCATATTCGGGAGAATAATAATCCCCCTCGTATGCGGTGGTCGATTCTACGGGTTCTGACTGAACGGTAACGTCTTTGCTGTTGCTGACCGTATTCGACGGCTTTTCAGAAGTAGTATAAACTTCATCGTAAGGAGCCGACGCGTTGTAGGTCGATGAACAGGACGCCAGGAACAAGGCGGCGAGAACGGTTAATACGGCTAAATTTTTCATGGTTGTATCCTCCAGTATTTTAATTGCCTTGTGGCACCTGTCAAAGATCTTATTTGATTATTTTTGTGCCACATTTCACCTGAAAAAAGCAAATACTATACCAAAATAAGAAATGGCTAAAGATTTTTCTACAAGGGAAGATAATTACGCGCAGTGGTACAACGACCTGGTGATCAAAGCCGACCTGGCCGAAAACTCCGCCGTAAGGGGCTGTATGATCATCAAACCCTATGGATACGCGATCTGGGAGATGATGCAATCATCGCTTGACAAGATGTTCAAGGATACGGGGCATGTGAATGCCTATTTCCCGCTGTTCATCCCGAAATCTTTCTTCAGCAAGGAGGCCTCGCATGTGGAAGGTTTTGCGAAGGAGTGCGCCGTGGTGACCCATTACCGGCTGAAAAACTCCCCCGATGGCAAAGGTGTCGTGGTGGATCCCGAGGCGAAGCTGGAAGAGGAGCTGATCATCCGTCCCACCTCCGAAACGATCATCTGGGACACCTACCGCAACTGGATCCAGTCGTACCGCGACCTGCCCATCCTGGTCAACCAGTGGGCGAACGTGGTCAGGTGGGAGATGCGCACCCGGTTGTTCCTGCGTACCGCCGAGTTCCTCTGGCAGGAAGGGCACACCGCGCACGCCACCGAGGCCGAAGCCGTCGAGGAAGCGCTGAAGATACTGGACGTTTACACCCGTTTCGCCGAAGAATTCCTGGCCATGCCGGTACTGCGCGGGGTGAAATCGCCGAATGAGCGGTTTGCAGGAGCCGTAGAGACCTACTGTATCGAAGGATTGATGCAGGACGGCAAAGCGTTGCAGGCCGGAACGAGCCATTTCCTGGGGCAGAACTTTGCCCGGGCATTCGACGTGAAGTTTTTAAGCAAAGAGAATAAGCTAGAACATGTGTGGGCAACCTCGTGGGGCGTTTCAACCCGCCTGATCGGAGCTTTGATCATGACCCACAGCGACGATCACGGGCTGGTGCTTCCGCCGAAACTGGCACCGCACCAGGTGGTGATCGTGCCTATCTATAAGACTGCAGAGCAGCTTGCCATGATCACCGAAAAGGCGAACAGCATCAAAAAAGACCTGGAATCCAAAGGGATACGGGTGAAATACGACGGGCGCGACACGCAGAAACCGGGCTGGAAATTCAACGAATACGAGTTCAAAGGCGTTCCGGTGCGCATCGCCATTGGCCCGAGAGACCTGGAGAACAACACGGTGGAGGTGGCCCGGCGCGACACGCTCGAAAAAGATACGCTGCAAGCCGACCATCTCGGCACCAAGATTGAGCACCTGCTCCAGCAGATCCAGAAGAACCTCTACCAGAAAGCGCTGAATTACAGGGAGAACAATACATTCAAGGTCGATTCATGGGCTGAGTTCAGGGAAAAGATCGAAGAAGGCGGGTTCTTGCTGGCCCACTGGGATGGGACGACAGAGAGCGAAGAGAAGATCAAGGATGAGACCAAGGCCACGATCCGTACCATTCCGCTCGACGGGCCGAAAGAGAGCGGCAAATGTGTCTATTCGGGACGGCCTTCGGCACAGCGGGTGGTGTTTGCCCGGGCGTATTGAGGGGTCATAAGCTCACTGCGTTCGCGTCATTGGCTCACTTTGTTCGCGTCAAAAGCTCGCTGCGCGAGCGTCATAAAGTAGTCATAAAGTAGTCATTTTGTAGTAATAAGGTTGTTATTTGGAATCTGGAACCTTCACCGCAGGTGATCCGATATTGAAACAGATTATATTTCAAACCGCTTGCTTTTCCCTCCGGAATAACATATCTTTAATGCGTTAATTTATCCCCCCGCATTATTAACCTTTAATCCATTGATTATGAAAACATTTGCCCCCCCCCTACGGAATTCTGACATTAATGCTTCTGGCGCTTAGTTGTATGTTTTGCATGACTGTAAAAGCGCAATCCGTTCAAATCGACAGCACTTTTACGACTGATGGCGAGATCTTCCCGTTCGAACCGGGTGATACCATTTATGGTTTGTCAATCTCCGGTACGGTTCAATTATTCAGCGACACCAGCCTGGTTCGCGTTATCCTGTCCGATATTTACGGCAATGAATGGATGGTGTATGAAGCGTACCCGATGATCGTAGAGGATACAGTATTTGAAATTGAAGAGGAATGTGATGAGACGTGCTATTTAGGATTATTTATCCCCTCTTCACTAAAAATTGATTTAATAAATTCGAATTTTGATCTTGACCGATGTATAATTGCGAATACAATGCTTCAAAGTTGCGATTCTCTTAATAGAATTTCAAAGCTTAATAAAGAAGTTGAAAAGACAGAATATATAAATCGATATATTAATCATTATGATTGGCAATGGATTGCAGACATTTCTTATGAAGATATGGCTCAGTTGAATTATGCCTCAAAAATAAAACAATATGGCTTAAAGTACAATATGTTGGGATTAGATTATTATCATTCAGGTATATATAAAAATATTCAATCAAATGAAATAACAATAGACAATACATCATTAACGAAATCTTTCGATTGGAGATCGAAACATGATGCCAACATCCCTGGTTCTATGTATTATGATAATGACCCTGATGATCCTCAAGTTGGTAATGGTTGGATGACAAAAGTTAAAAATCAAACCCCATGTGGCGCATGTACTGCTTTTGGCAGCATAGCTGCTTTGGAAGCGGTCACTAATCTTTATTATAACTATCATGTCGATTATGAAGAAGATTTATTATTATCGGAAAGAGATGCATTTACTTGTTCTCGTTACGATAATTCTGGTTCAAATGTAGGTTGTATATGTTCGCGTACTTGGGGTAAACCCTTAACACTTGTGATCGACTATATTGTAAGTACAGGTGTTGTAAATGATGAATGTTTTCCATGGATTAATAACTCAACCTGCTGTAGTGGTGAAATACCTAATTGTTCTCCGGTTTATTCCGGAAAATGCGATGAAGAAGACATTCGGGTTATTGTCAAACCCGACAATTGTTTCCACGAAAACAAGTACCCTCTAGAAACACTTATAGAAAGGCTTAAAACACATCTAATCAATGACGGTCCAATAATATGTACTTTTAATTATAATGAAAACACTCAACATGTCATGGCATTAGTTGGATTCTCTACAGATCCTGTTTCAGGAGATTTATTTTGGATTTTGAAAGACAGCCAAGGCACTTTGAATCCACTGACAGGATATCATTATTGGGCCCATTCCTATTTCGAAGATGTACTTTACGGTGCATTTTATTTTTATTCTAATTCATTGATTACGGATCCTATAAACTACCTATCTAGAAGATGGTTTGATAAAGATCAGGATGGATATTACAATTGGGGAATAGGAGAAAGACCACAAAATTTCCTTTGTTCTAATGAGGAAGACTGGAATGATAATGACAACCGGACAGGTCCCTGTGATGACAATTTTATCGGGCAACCTGTTAAGCCTGAGATGGAAGTTAAGATCGGTACTTCAAATCCACATACCATTACAAATCATGGATTCTATTTTTATCCTGATTTAAATACAACAATACTGTCTTTTAGAATTATTAACCCCGGTAATGCTAATCTCAATTTAGCAGAAATTAATCCTGTTACAAAAAGTGGTCCGGATTATGAAAAATTCCTTGTTTCTCAACCTTATTCCGATATTTGTATGGGTGGAGGAGAATCAAGTTTCACGATAGAACTCCTGGAACCAAATCCCAATAATATATACCAATGCCTAATACATATTGCCTTGCAGAATATTGATAAAGATGTCCTGGAAGACTTTGAATTTGCGCTGATATATAATGGATGCGAAATGGAAGGGGAAGATCAATACATTGATGAATATACAGTTGTTTCGGATTATGAGATCGTCCCTAATGATATTTATATCGAAAGAAACGGGATACTGGAAGTGACAGGCAGCCTGGCCATGTACCCGGGGTCTGACATTTATGTGGAACCGGGCGGGCTCTTAAAAATCAACGGCGGACTGGTTACCGGAAGTTGCGGCCAGTTTTGGAATGGTATTGACATTCTGGGAGATCCGGATTTGCCTCAGGTGGCTACTTACCAGGGAAAGGTGGAAATGATTAATGGAGGATGCATTGAATACGCTGAGACGGCAATAGAAACCGCTTATCATCCCGAGCCGAGAAGATGGTATCCTTCCGGAGGTATTGTCTATTGCAACAGTGGGCAATTTAAAGATAATATGACCGACGTCCGCTTTTATCCCTTTACTAACAGGCACCCAATCTCCGGACAGGTTATGCCGAATTTCAGCAGCTTTAATCTCACCACTTTTGAGACCACGAATGATTATTACCTGTTATGCAATGATGATGCCGGCTCTCATTTATTTTTTGATGACGTTGAAGGAATCAGTATCAGGGGATGTGTTTTCGGGAATTACTCGAATGAGGATCAACTGAACCGAGGTAAAGGAATCGAGAGTTATACGGCTGGTTTTGAGATAAAAAGAGCATGCCAGCATTTTCAATATCCATGTACGGTTCCCTGCCGGTTTGAAAATCTCGATTACGGCATCAGGGCATTTAATTCCAATGGATTCTTCAATATTATCGTGGACAGTGCACTATTTAATTATAACAAGCGGGGCATTCATTTTCGCCTGGTGTCAAATCCAACTGTGATCCGGAGTGAATTCAATATTTCTGACCCAAAGGAATATTGGACAGGGGATACCTTAGCCGGCTTGTACCTTGATGCCTATACAAAAGGGTTTGTTGTTGAAGAAAATACATTTTCAGGATCTTCCAGATTTGAGTTGGCCGCCGGCATCCAAACACTGAATACAGGAGTTGAGCAAAATGAAATCTATAATAACGCATTTAACGATCTCAAGATCGGGATATCTTGCGCCGGTGAGAACAGGGATGGAAACAACGGTCCGGGATTATGCCTGAAATGCAATGATTTTGAAGATTGCAGTGTCGATATTTATGTAACTTACACTGTAGATGAGAATGAAATTCCGATCATTACGGGAAATACGGGAATAGCACAAAAACAAGGTGAATCAAATCTTGAAGAACCCTATTATAATGACCTTGCCGCAGGTAATACGTTTTCAGACGTGACAAGCTATAATTATATCAATTCTCAGGGTTGTGGATATATTCATTATATCTATCATGGTAACAATCAGACTAATGAAATTCTTGATCCAAATTATTTAGGGAGTGATTTTATCTCTGAACCAGATCCGTACGCAACTTATACAAAAGATGGGGCGTGTCTATCTCATCTTGGAGGCAGTATCACCCTTTCTATGGAGAAAAATCTTCTGACGACTGAGACGGCTTTGATCTCAGATTATAATGATACTTTGCTATTGACGATTGATGGCGGAAACACGGAAGGGCTTAATTACGAAGTTATTACAAGCTTTCCCGAAGAAGCTCTGGTAATACGGCAAAACCTGATCAACGAGTCTCCCTATTTATCCGATACCGTGATGGTCAGCGCTATCGAAAAAGAGGAGGTTTTGCCCGGTGCTATGATCAGAGATATTCTGGTTCAGAACCCACAAGCGCCGAAATCCAAAAAGATTCTGGAAGCCCTTGAAAACAGGCAGGATACCATTCCGGGATATATGATGGAAGAGATCATGCAGGGGTTGAATACATACGGCGCCATGGAGATCCTTGAACAAAAGCTTGGAGAACATATCGCCAAACGAGACATGGCATGGAAAAATATTAATCTCTATTTCAAGAATGACACGGTCAATTTCGGGTCATCTATCGATAGTTTGATATCCATTTACCTTAACGAAAACAGGCTTTCAACCCGATATGAACTGGCATTTATGTATCTTGATCAGGATGATTCGGCAAATGTTAATGACATTTTAAATAGTATCCCTGCTGAATTTGATCTTTCGGCCCAGGAATTATCTTTTCATAATCAATACCGGGATATTTTCGATATTCTTATGAATGTGAAAAACGACACCACAGGATTGGATAGTCTTCAGATTCAGGCGTTAAACGAAATATTCCAGGAGGATAAAGACATTCCAGGCTGCTATGCCTCCAACTTGTTGATAAAAGAAAGATCAATATTTTATCATGAGCCGGTTTATATATACAATGAGTTGAAATCTGACCCGCCCTGGAGAGTAAACCTGAGGACAAATCTAAGAAAGAATTCTTAATGTTGTTTCCCAATCCGGCAGGTAATTATTTCATAGCACAATATGACCTTGTGGGTCAAACTTCTTCGGGAATTTTGAAGATTTGTGATCTTAATGGTAAAGAATTAAGAGCCATTCGGTTAAAGGATAAGAAAAACCAGGTAGTAATACCAACCCATGAGTATTCCAATGGCGTTTATTTAATCAGGTTATCTGTTGGAAACTATTTAATGGATTCTCAAAAATTAACAATTGTCCGGTAAAAACATGAAAGGGTTTAAATTTCTATTGTTAGTATTAACAATATTGATCTTGGATAGTTCATTTATCTTCAGCCAATCCCGTTGGGTAAAAGTATATCACGATGAAATTGATGCCGTTGGCGATATGATAATCGAATCATACGATTATGGCTATTTACTATTGGGACGTCATGGTCATAATTATTCGAAATTATTATGGCTAATTAAAACAAATATTAATGGTGAAATTTTGTGGGAAAAAACAATTGGGGATGGAATGAAAACGATTACGTTTTTTGATATGCATCAAGATGTTTTGGGGAATACTTTTTTAGGCGGTGGGAGTTTTTTCTATGATTCCAGCGGAGATCCTATTGTGATGAAAATTAATTCCTGCGGCGAGCAACAATGGTGCAAGGTCTTTTATACAGATAATAATATGGATTACTCCAGTTGCATGGCTCTTACACAAGAAGGGGAACCGGTTGTTGTTCTGAACGTGACTAATCCCGATCATACAAAAGATAGGATATGTCTTTCAAAGTTATCCGCGGATGGTGAGCAAATATGGAATCAATGTTATAATTCAAGTGATACCAGCCAGCGTAATGAAATTACTTCTGATATTATCTGCACGCCAGACCAGGGGTTTCTTATCACAGGCTTGTGTTATTATGAAGATCCTACAGTTCCAAATCACTGGATTCCACACCCGTATTTATTAAAGGTTGATTCAACGGGCCTTTTTGAATGGGAGACGGTGATTTTTAAGGAGGCAAATCTTGATGGGGGACATGCATGGAGTAGTATTATAAACCCGAATGAAAATTTTTATTATTCATCCATAAGCCATTATTCTTATCATGATAGTACCGTGAAGTCAAGTCCTGCAATAGCAAAATTGGATCTAGATGGCAACGTCATCTCTGTCAATAACATAGTAAACGGCACTAAATATGGAAAGTTATCCTATGCACAATTTCTGAATGATTCCACGCTTGCCGCCAGTGCCGGATGGGGAAATTCCGATTCCGACCTCTGGTCCAGGGCCGTTATCATCGACACACTTGGAAACCTGCTGATTTCGACTGTTTTAATGCAGGATATCTATACCAGTATCTTGCAGGTAACCTATGACGGCAAACTGGTCTATGCGTCAAATACTTATCAGAACGACCAGTTTGACTTTTATCTGACCAAACTGAACCAAAATCTCGAAGACGACTCCCTCTACACATTCCCTTTCACTTACGACAGCCTATGCCCTTACCAGATCGATTCGGATACGATTGTGCAGGATGATTGCGAATTGATTGTCGGCGTGGAGGAGGAAGAGGAGATAAGGAGACAAGGGGACAAGGAGACAAGGGGAGAATTGGATATCTGGCCGAACCCGGCGTCAGGGATTGTCGATTGCCGATTGCCGATTGTCGATTTACGAGGGGATTGGACATTGATGATTTACGATATTTTCGGGCGGCCAGCCCCCATCCCCGGCCCTTCCCCCACACGGGGGAAGGGAGAAGTGTGGTGGTCTTTGGACGTTTCAAACCTGCCGCCTGGCGTTTACTTTATTTCAATTTTGCAGGACGGGTGGCGGGTAAAAGGAGGAAAGTTCGTGGTAAGCAGGTGATTATACGATTCGTAGTCAACACCTCACCAATCCTTAAACCCTTAAAACCCATAAATCCTTAAATCCTTAAAACCTACAACTCTAATTCCCGACACTCAAGCTCCCCATCGGGAAAACGAGCGATATCTTCAGTGCGATATTATCCTTAAACAAAGGATAACTGTAGGGTCCCCAGCGGTAACTGGCGCCAATACCGAGTGAATAGACCTGCAGGTTCAGCAGGTTGTTCACCAGGAATCCGCTTTCGTAATAACCTCTCTCCATCGTCTTATAATTGATCCCCAGATGGTTATCATTATGCTTCAGCCAGCCGAACGCCGCATTGGTGGTGATGACAAATTCGGGCTGGAACTTTTCCCAGCGCTTCAGCAGTTTTCCGAAATTATGGGTAAAATACAATGCGGCATAACGATCCGACAGGAACTCGTTCATCCGCATCGTCCCGAAACTGTTGTCGGCGAAAATGGTCAGGAACCGGTAGCTGCCGTTACCGTTGAAAAGATCGGTAGCCGGAATGCCACGGTCGATGTACCCCGCCCTTAGCAGCAGCGAGGTCTTTCCTATATATTTTGTATAGAACGATTTCTCGATCTTCGCGTCGAGCCGGTTGTATGCAAACTCGCCGTCGAGCAGCCCGTTGATCCCGCGGGTGTACTCCAGCCACAGTACCGGGTACTTTGTTCCGAGCGACATCCGCGCCCGCTTGGTCACGATGAACTGCTCCCGGAAAGCGAACCGGAACCCTGCCGTCACCTGCGTAAACCGGAATTCATCGAGCGAAACGGTTGTCCCCTCTCCCTCGGCAATCCGGTAGCGGTACCCGTCGGATGCCTCCTTCGTGATCATCCTGAAACCCAGGCCGAATTTGAAGTCTCTCAATAATCTGAATCCCAGCGTCGTTCCCAGGTTTCTGACCGGGTTCTCGCGGTTGACAAGGAAGTTCCGCCAGTTTTCTCCCGTCAGGAAATTGTCGGTATCATCAAAAAACCTCACTCCCCCGCTCTCTGCAAGGTCATAGGTATATTGCGCCCCCCAGGTGACCTCATGCCGGCGGTTCAGCACCACGCTCACATCGCCTCCGTATTTGGCCGATTTATCTTTGAAACCGTAGCCCCAATACCCTCCGATCTTAAAATAGCGGCTCACTTTATCGTTGGTGTGCGCACCCAGCCCCAGGTAAATCCCCTGGTAATCGTTGTATTTGATGATCCGGTCGAGGTCGATGTCGATGATCTTCCAGGGAATGCGTCCGCTCATCAGCGTTTCGAAACTCTGCGCAATCCGGTCGAAATTGGCTTCCTTTCCGATGCTGTCGAGGAATTCATAGGTCCGCCGGTCACGGTCAGTCAGCGTATCGATCCGGTATGCATTCCAGAAATCGTCCGGTTTTTCGTGGGAATCGGGGTCGACATCGACGCCCAGCGTGGCAAACTGCCGCCTGACCAGCTCGGGATTGATCACAATGTCGCGGATGTAGCTCTTGCCGATACCCACCAACAGTGCCCGTGCTTCGCCGGCCGCAACCTGCATCCGGGCAAAGATCACATCGGTGTTCAACTGCACCGGGAACCATTGCGTATCGTCGATCAGGTCGTACTTCTGCTGGATCTTGATACTGAAGCCCTCCTGCCTCGCCGGTCGTGCAATAGCGTTCTGTATGGCCCACTTGTAAGAATTGATGTACAGCACCCCTTCCATCCCGTCGAAATTCGTATTGGGTTTAGGACGATAAGAAATGATGAAGACCGTATCCGATCTTTCGGTATAAAGTGTATCTTCAATAATGAAGATGTATTTGTTCTTACTGCCCTCACTGATCGGATTTATATAGCTCTTATTCAGTATATTAAAGAATTCTTTGTAGAATGATGTCGACTGTATCTGGGATACCAGGAAGACGAAGATCGGGTCCTGGAAACCGGAAACCCGGTTCGCCTTAACATTCTCATAGTTGCGGTCGGGTGCCAAGAATTTGCGTTCTACCACCGATTCCATGATGGCAATATCCTGTTTGTCGAAAAACTCCTTCATCTCGGCCAGCGCCGTGTCAGAAAGAGTCGTGTCGGTCATCATCACTGCCGTGTCGGGCTCCATGATCAGCGTATCGGAGTACCAGTTGCCGGTGCTGTCTTTGCCCACCCGCATCATCGTATCCAGTTTTGCTGTCAGGATGGTTTTTTCATAAGATGTGTAAGAAAAGGAGGCCAGTTTCTCGGGATCGTTCCGGTAACGGTTGGCAAGCACGCTGTCGATGATCCGGTGCGCCGGATTAGCCGTGGGCAGAATAACGACTTCATTGAGATCGAAAGTCTTACGCTGCAATTTAATCAAAATCTTATCCACTTCCCCGTAGGGGATGGAATACTGTAGCGGGAAATAACCGACATACGTCAGCCATATCGCATCGATCGGGCGGTCGGATTTCAGGGTAAATTTGCCGTCGATATCGGTGGAAATACCGGTTTTGGTTCCGGTCTGGATGATGTTGACAAAAGCCAGCGGTTCGCGGGTTTCGGCGTCAATCACCCGGCCGGATACGGAGTAAGGATGCTGTGACATGGCATCCGGCTGGAATGCCAGCAAAAAAGAGATAAGCAGCAGTGATTTCAGTAAAATATTGCGCATGCTGCAAAAATAGGCAATTCCTCAGACCGAGAAATAATTCCGAAGCTCTTTAAGGGTGTTCTCTTCGGTCTGCAGGTCTTTCACGATGATCCCCTTTTCCAGGATGGCGATCCGGCTGCAGACCTCGGTCACGTGGTTGAGATCATGGCTGGAGATGAGCAGTGTTGTCCTTTTGTTTTCTTTCAACCTGTTCAGCATATTGATCAGTCTTATCTGTGATGAAGGGTCGAGGCCGTTGAAAGGTTCATCGAGGATGATGACTTCCGGATCGGCCATAAACGCTGCGGCCACGCCGATCTTTTGCTGGTTTCCTTTGGAAAGGTCGCGGATGAATTTCTTTTTCCCTAGGATCTCGTCATTAAAAAACTCCGTCATCGAATCCAGGAAAACATGCAGATCTTCCGGCGACATCCCGTGGATACGGGCATTGAAATCAAAATACTCTTCCGGCGTCAGGAAATCGATCAGGAAATTCCGGTCGAGGTAAGAACCGGTGTAAAGTTTCCAGTTCTCCGACCGCGATACATCCTGTTCTTTGGAAGTGACAAAACCGGTCTGAGGCCGGATAAGGTCGAGGATCAGGCGGAAAAGGGTTGTTTTACCCGCACCATTATTCCCGACAAGGCCGAAACTCTCACCGGCTTTGATCTCCAGAGAGTCGATATTCAGGACGGTGACGCCAGAGTAGATTTTTGACAGATTACTTACTGAAATCATTGTTATACTGATAAAGTGTTAAAGTGTTAAAGTGTTAAACTGGAATTGTCTTACAGTCCTACCGTCCTAAATTCTCCCTGTTCCTCACTCCCTGAATCCCTCAGCCATTGTATATTTTCTTGCATAAAATCCCTTTTCAATCATCTTTACCCAGAATCTCCTGGAAATCAAACCCAGAATGCCCAGCAAACCGATGGCGGCAAGGCCCGTGTACCTGTTCCCGGTAAGGTTGAACGGGGCGAAGATGATCAACGGAAGTACAAATGCCGGAATCAGAACCAGCCAGTTCATCAGGCCGACGCCCTGGTAGTTAAAGCTCGATCCCTTCGCCAGGTCCATCCTCTTCTTATTGAAAGTTGCCATATATAATAAAAGGTATGATAAGAAACCCATGTTAAACAGGAATGCCACGAAGTTGATAAGCAGGATATCCATCGAAAACAGAAAGTACGGAATGGTGATGATGAAACAAAAGGTAGTGATCAGCATCCCGATCGTGAGCTTGGCCCGGATGTAAAGATCCATGTTAACGCGGCTGGTCAGAAGCCCGTCGAAATGATTGCTCTCGTAGCCGAAAGCGTAATTCAGGTAATTCATCGTCATCCCTCCCGTCATAAAGGTCCCGACAAAGATCAGCCAGGAGAAATCATTCCTGTAAATCGGGTTCGGATAAAAAAACAACCCGTACAGGACGAAAATGGGAAACATATACAGCATCGTCTTAGTCCGCTTATGCCTCCACCACAATTTGATGTCGAGCATGATCAGGTCGCCTGTCAATCCCATCGAATTCAGATACTTGATACGCGGAATATCCTGTACCTGGATGGTTTTATGCCGGATCACCTCATCGGGATAGACTTTCGACTTCAGGTAGAAATAATTCAGCGCATACATTAGAAAGGCCAGAATTACCGGGAGAATGGCCAGGAAGGGATTCTTCAGGACGGCGCCCATGGCGGAAGCTGAAATATCCGATAACCGGATCAGACCGTATATATCCATCGCCGCAAGGCCAATCATTACTATCCCGGCGAGCAAAGTGATTACCGGGCGGGAGACGAGGATCCGCTTCAGGTAAGTTGCCAGAAAGTTATTGCTGATGACGAGGAAAAGGATGGAAACGATCCATGCCACAGATGCAGCTCCGCCGTGGGATGGGAGGATGGTCCTGGCTGCAAACGGGATAAATACCAGCAGCGGCAGAAAATTAAGCAGGTGGAACAGCGATTTGGAAATAACGAAATGCACCATCGAGCTTTTCCTGACCGGGAGATGGAGGTACGATTCGATGGCAAACGTTGGAAGCGCCTGCATCAGGTAGCGGATCAGCAGGTCGAAACCCAGGAAATACAGGATGATTCCGTTTATTATGGCGACAGGATCGCTGTCGGGCATTATTTCAGAAAGCAAAGGTCCGAGGAAAAAACCGATCATCAGCAGGTAGACGATCATGAGGAAGGAGAAGAACCCGACGAAGATGTTCGCCACCATGTTCCGTTGCCAGACAGGCGACCGCCGGTATTCTTTCCACTGGTGATCCAGGAATATTCTGAACAGCATAGCAGGAAAGTTTTCTTCCTGCAAAGTAAAAAAATATTTTTACACTAACTTTGGAACCCGCGGATTTACCCGTCGGACTACCAAACCCGATCCGGCATGGAAGAACAACGCATAAAAATGATTGCCAAGACCTTTGAAGGTTTTGAGGAGATACTGGCGAGGGAGCTGAGGGACCTTGGCGCGGAAGATATTGACCTGATCAAACGGGGCATTCATTTCAGCGGTGATAAGAAGTTGCTGTACATGGCCAACTACAACTGCCGGACGGCGCTCCGCATCCTGGTACCTCTTTCAAGCTTCAGGGCATCCACTGATGCCATGCTTTACGACGGCGTCAGGGCCATCCCGTGGGAAAAGTTCCTCGATTTCCGGGGGAAATTCGCCATCGACAGCGTGATCAGCTACTCCACATTCACACATTCGGGCTATGTGTCGCTGAAAGCGAAAGATGCGATTGCCGACCGGTTCCGCGACAAATTCGGCAAACGTCCCGACGTCGATAACAACGATCCCGATCTGCGGGTCAATGTGCATATTTTCCGTGAAGAATGCACCGTATCCATCGACTCCTCAGGCGCTTCGCTCCATCTGAGGGGTTATCGCCGGGCCCAGACCGAGGCGCCGATAAACGAGGTGCTGGCCGCCGGCCTGATCCTGATGAGCGGATGGGACGGCAAAACGCCCTTTCTTGATCCCATGTGCGGTTCAGGGACGATCCTGATCGAAGCGGCGCTGATAGCCGGCAGGGTACCTCCCGGTTATTACCGGCCGCTGTTTGGCTTTGAACGATGGAAGGATTTCGACCGGAGGCTATGGGACCGGGTGAAGCGCGAATGCGAAGAGGCGATTTCGGAGCCCACTGCACCTATCATCGGCTACGACCGTGATGAAAAAGCCATCCTTGCCAGCCAGGCCAACATCGATGAAGCCGGCGTAGAGCAATTCGTCAAGGTTGAGCAGGCCGATTTCACCACTGCTTCCCCGCCCTGGCGCAGCGGATTCCTCCTCACCAATCCACCTTACGGCGAGCGGATCAAGGTGGAAGACCTGAAACAGTTTTACAAAGACATCGGCGACGTGCTGAAACAGAAATATGCCGGCTATACCGCGTGGCTGCTGGGTTCCAACGAAGAAGCCATGAAATTCATCGGCCTCCGCCCTTCCCGCCGGATCAGGGTGATGAACGGCCCGCTCGAATGCCGGCTGGCGAAGTTTGAGCTGTACGAAGGGAGAAAGGGAGATAAGACTTTAGGACGGTAGGACGGTAGGACTGCAGAAAGGCAGGATAAAGTATTAATAAAAGCGTGTTTCAAAAGGTAAGATTTCTTTCAAAATAGCTTCGTGTACCTTCGTGCCTTCTTCGTGGATCTCTGTGCAACAATCATTTATAAATTACACGAAGTTCCACGAAGGTTTCACGAAGCTCCACAAAGGACTTTTTAAACATCTTCATTCTTGTTGCCTTTTAGCAGTACCTTTGCACCGAAAATCAGATCAACGAAAAAATGCCATCAATTAAAAGAATAGGCGTACTGACCTCGGGGGGCGATGCACCGGGGATGAATGCCGCCATCCGCGCCGTGGTGCGCACCGGAATCTATCACGGCCTCGAAGTTTACGGAATCTATAAAGGCTATAGCGGGCTCATCCAGGGATTGATCGAACCCTTGCACAGCCGGTCGGTCTCCAATATCATCCAGCGTGGCGGAACCATTCTGAAGACGGCCCGCAGCGAGGAGTTCAGAACCCAGGAAGGCCGCAAAAAAGCCCACGAGAACCTTATCAAACACAATATCGACGCGTTGGTCGTTATCGGTGGCGACGGCACCTTTACCGGGGCGAAAATCTTCCAGGAAGAATTCAACTATCCGATCGTCGGTCTGCCCGGAACGATCGACAACGACCTCTACGGCACCGACTACACTATCGGTTACGATACGGCCGTCAACACAGTGGTGGATGCAGTAGATAAGATCCGTGATACGGCTGACTCACACGACAGGCTGTTCATCATCGAGGTGATGGGGCGCGATGCGGGATTCATCGCATTAAGAAGCGGTATCGCTACCGGCGCCGAGAAGATCCTCATCCCGGAAAGTGTCACCTACACCGATGAGCTGATCGAAAAATTACGGACAGACTATGCCAACAACAAGACCTCGGGGATCATCATCGTAGCCGAAGGCGACGACCTGGGCGGCGGATTCGATGTGGCCAGGGTGATAAAGGAACATTTTCCGCAATACGACACCCGGGTCACGATCCTGGGCCATGTCCAGCGCGGCGGTTCGCCCTCAGCTTTCGACCGCACCATGGCCAGCGCGATGGGATACCAGGCGGTGCTGGCCCTGAAAGACGGGGTGCGCGGCGTGATGGTCGGCTCGATAAACCGGAAAGTCAGCTATACGCCGTTTGAGAAAGCAATCAAGCTGCACCAGAGTATCAACGAGGAATTGTTGGAAATTGCCGAGGTCCTTTCGCATTAACCTGACCGGTTATTTCGTACCTTTCAGCCTTTAAATCAAGCGCTGAATCCGTTGGAAACCAAATTCGCAAATGTCCTTCTGCCCCTGCCTTTGCCGGGCTATTTCACCTACCATGTCCCGGGTGATTTCCGGGAAATGATTGCGCCGGGCAAGCGGGTCGTGGTGCCATTCGGTAAAAAAAAGATCTATACGGCGCTGGTCCATGAAGTCCTGGAAGAAAACCCCTCCTCTTTTGAACCGAAAAGCATCCTGTCGGTCATCGACGACAGGCCTGTTGTTTTCCCGGTACAGTTCCGGTTCTGGGAATGGATGGCATCGTACTACATGTGTACCCCCGGCGAAGTGATGAACGCTGCCCTCCCTTCCGGGTTCAAGCTGGCAAGCGAATCGATGGTCTGCCTCAATCCCGAGGCCGACCTCGAAACCGCCGATCTCAACGAGAAAGAGATCATGATCGTGGAAGCGCTCCTCTCCCAGAAAAAACTTCCTGTAAATGCCATTGCCGACCTGCTTGACCAGCGAAAGATCATCCCGATCATCCATACATTAATTGATAAAGGGATCGTCGTCGCCGAGGAAAAGCTCGAAGAGAAGTACAAGCCGCTCAGGCAGACCTTCATCCGGCTGGGAAAAGAATATGAAGATGAAGATAAGCTCAAAGCCATATTTGACGAACTCAGCAAGCGGGCATTCAAGCAATTGCAGGCACTGATGGTTTTCCTGTCGCTGACCCGGGAAGCTTCCGTTAAAGCGATGGATGTTAGAAAAAGCGACCTCCTGAAAAACAAGGATGTGACGCAGCAGGCGCTTACCGCATTGATTAACAAGGGAATACTGGAATATTTCGAGATCGAGGCGAGCCGTCTGGCCGCTTCAACCGCGTTGAACGATCCGGGCGATATTGCGCTGAGCCTTCATCAGAAAAGGGCTTTTAGCGATATCGGGCGCATTTTTGCAGAGAAAGAGGTGATCCTTCTTCATGGGATCACATCAAGCGGAAAGACGGAGTTGTATATCAAACTGATCGACCAGGCGTTGAATGAGAGAAAACAGGTGCTGTACCTGCTGCCCGAGATCGCGCTGACATCGCAGATCATCAATCGGCTGCAGCGATATTTCGGCGACAATGTAGGCGTTTATCATTCAAAATATAACGACAATGAACGGGTAGAAATCTGGAACCACTGCCTTCACCATGAAAAGGATTTTGAGAAAGGACGGTTCCAGGTGATCCTGGGCGCCCGCTCCGCCCTGTTCCTGCCCTATCACAACCTGGGCCTAATCATTGTTGATGAAGAACACGATTCATCGTACAAGCAATATGATCCGGCGCCGAGGTACCATGCCCGGGATGCGGCGATCATGCTGGCCAGGCTCCACGGCGCAAAAACATTGCTGGGCTCTGCTACTCCGGCAATTGAAAGCTACTTTAATGCTTCGAATGGAAAATACGGGCTGGTGGAGATGACGGAACGGTTCGGCGGGGTCAGCCTGCCGGAGATTGTGCTGGCCAACGTGAGGGAGGAGACGAGGAATAAAACGATGCAGTCGCACTTCACCTCGGTCCTTATCAATCGTACCAGGGATGCGCTGGCGCTGAAAGAGCAGGTGATCCTTTTCCAGAACCGGCGCGGATTCTCGCTGCACCTGACCTGCGATTCGTGCGACTGGGTCCCGATGTGCAAGAACTGCGACATCTCCCTCACCTACCATAAGCGGGAGAACAAGATCAAATGCCACTATTGCGGTTATTCGGAGGCGCTGCCGCAGGAGTGCCCGCAGTGCAAAAGCACGCGTATCCTGATGAAAGGGTTCGGAACGGAGAAAGTGGAAGAAGAACTTGGCGCGATATTCCCGGAAGCCACCATCCGCCGTATGGACCTCGATTCCACGCGGACGAAATACGCCCACCAGCGGCTGATCTCCGATTTTGAAGAGCGGCGGACCGATATCCTGGTCGGGACGCAGATGGTGACCAAAGGGCTGGATTTCGACAACGTCAGCCTCGTCGGTATCCTGAACGCCGATAACATGCTTAATTTTCCAGACTTCCGGTCGCACGAACGGAGTTTTCAGCTCATGGAGCAGGTCAGCGGGCGGGCCGGGAGGAAAGCGAAGCAAGGCCAGGTCATTATCCAGAGCTATAACCCGCAGCATGCGATCATCCAGCATGTTGTCCATCACGATTATCACGCTTTCTACCGCTCCCAGCTCACCGACCGGTACAAATTCCAGTACCCGCCTTTCAACCGGCTGATCATCCTGAAGATCAAGCACCGCGATTACAATGTACTGAACAAGGCGGCCCGCGACCTGGCCCACGATCTGCGTGTGGACCTGGGAAAAAGGATTCTCGGCCCCGAATACCCGCTGGTCTCAAAAATCCAGAACTGGTATATCAAGCATATCATGGTCAAGATTGAGCGGGGGAACAATATCGCTGAGATGAAGAAAATTATTCTAAACAGGATTGAAAATACCGGCAGGATCCCGGCTTACAGGCAGGTACGGGTGGTTATTGATGTTGACCCGGTTTGATCTTCACTCTCTCGTAACCAGGTAGATATCCTCGCTGTCGCGTTTCATCAGGTATTTCTCCCGGCCGAATTTTTCAATGGCTTCGGGATTATTAATCAGCTCCTCGATCAAGGTGTTGTTCCTGGCAATTTCCGACGCATAAAACGCTTTCATCTCCCTGATTTCGGTAATGCGCTGGTTCAATGTGTGTTGCCGCTTCAGGCTGTTCGTATCGAAGAAGATCATCCATACGGCGAATGCTACCAGTGTGATGAAATAGCGGTTGAGGAATATTTTTTTCAGGATGCGGAGCATGATCATTTAATCAGGATTTAAAGATAAGGTTGATAATGCAGATGATTCCTTAAAATAGCAGGAATTTTTAACTTGATTTTGTTGATAACCGATATGCCACATAAACATTATAATCCGTTGAAGCGCCATTGCCCGCGTTTTACTTCCGATGACTGAAAATGTCAGGTGATAAATTAGTGACTATCAATGCCATGTAGCATAAAAACTGAATGCCTCAGGGTTTTTGAGATTTCAGCCATATATTCATTGACCGCTTTAACACTACCCGGGAGGGCATAGATCAGGGTGGAACCGGCCACCCCGGCCACGCTCCGGCTCAGCAATGCATTCGGTTTTTCCATACCATATTTGATGCGGATCAGTTCCATAATGCCCGGAATCTCTTTATCAATCACCGAACGCACCGCCTCCGGTGTGATATCCCTCGGCCCGATCCCCGTGCCACCGGTGGTAATAACGATGTCGGTCTTGTCGCTTTTTGCTTTTTGCAGTAATGATTTCAGTTCATTCTCATCATCGGGGATGATATGATGAGTGATTTCGCTTTTCCAGTTTTGTTGTGTAAAAAAATCATTCAGGATGGCGATGGTGCGCGGCCCGCTTTTATCTTCATAAATGCCCTGGCTGGCCCTGTCGCTGAGGGTGATCACTATTGCCTTATAAATTTTTTCTATAAAGATGATCGGGTCTCCCGGACGAACGATTCCCGGGCGGATCACGCGGCAGAAAATACCTTCTTTCGGCATCACGCAATTGCCAACCTCGCGGAAGATGGCGCAACTATCGCCATGGCATTCTTTGCCGATCTGGGTCACTTCCAGTTCGGTTTCGCCAATGATGAACCTGTCGAGGGGATGGGTTTCATGCAGGATGATCCCGTCGGTCGTGATATTTTCGGCAAATTCGCCGAACCGGATCTCCCGTCCGGCGGCTTTTGAGAATTTGTCAACGCTCTCTTTTGCCAGCAGGCTCACCTGGCGGTTCCACGGACCGGCATGCGCATCGTTCTTCACCCCCCATTCATCCAGGCAGATAGAATCTACCGGCTGCTTCACCGTCCCCTTTTTTTCCGAAATATTAACCGACAATACCCTAATCATACCAATTTCCTATTTCTGATTCAAAATGCACCATTTCTTTTTCCTTTTTCCCTCTTCACTCTTCACTCTTCACCCTTCACTCTTCACTCTTCCTTCCTCTTCTCCACCAGCCTGATCTCCCCGATAACCATCTCTTTATCAACCGCTTTGCACATGTCGTAAATTGTAAGGAGGGCAACGGATGCAGCGGTCAGCGCTTCCATTTCCACGCCGGTCTGTCCGACACACTTTGCCGTAGCAGTAACTGTAACACCCGAATCACCGATAGCCGTCACGACATCGATCTTTGTGATCTGAAGCGGGTGGCATAGCGGGATCAGATCAGCGGTCTTTTTTCCTGCCTGGATACCGGCGATCTGCGCTACCGTCAGCACATCGCCTTTTTTTATTTCGTTTTCCCGTATCAGCCGGATGGTCTCCGGGTTCAGGCGGATATAGCCCGTTGCTGTAGCTATCCTTAACTGTTCCGGCTTGTGGCCCACATCAACCATCCTTGCCCGGCCCGATTCATCGGTATGCGAAAAGCTGCTCCCCATATTTCAAAGTTCAAAGTTCAAAGTTCAAAGATAATTCGATATTTCCAATGACGCTTGCGCAGCAAGCCAATGACGCGAACGAAGTGAGCTAATGACTATAGTCTTATCTCATCCTCCGATCCACGAAAACTCCTCTTCAGAATTGGCTGTCCCGCAGCGGGGTTTGTTGCTGACGGCCTGCAAAATAGCTTCCCTTGCTCCAAGTTCCCTCACATTGTAGCCGATGGCGTTGAACAGGCACGGCTTGACGATCCCGTTTGAGGTCAGCCGGAGACGGTTGCAGCGGTTGCAGTTTCCTCCGTCGCCTCCGTCTACCACATAAAATTCACCCGAAGCCAGGTCCATCTGCCGGATAAACCGGACCTGGAATCCGTTTGCTTCGCTGAATTCTTTCACCCGGGCTGCATCCTCCGGATCCATTTCATAACCTGTGACGCAGTTGATCTTGACCGGGGTTAACCCGACCTCCCTGGCTTTCATAATTCCCTTCTTCACCTCTTCAATATCGCCTCCCCGGGTGATTTTTCTGAACCTTTCCGCATCCAGCGTATCGAGGCTGATATTCACCCGCTGAAGACCGGCATCTTTCAGCTCTTGCGCAAATCTTTCAAGTAGGATGCCATTGGTGGTCATCGACAGATCGACGATCCCGGGGATCGAGGCCAGCATCTTTACCAGGTTGGTTATTCCTTTGCGCACCAGTGGTTCTCCGCCGGTCAGCCTGATCTTGCTGACACCCATTTCCGCAGCTATTTGCGCTACTTCAACAATTTCATCGTACGACAGGATATCTTCGTGCCGAAGCAGCGTGATCCCATCGGCAGGCATGCAATAAGTGCAGCGCAGGTTGCACCGGTCGGTGACCGAGATGCGCAGGTAATTGATCTGGCGGTCAAACCGGTCGAACATCGATCAGATCTCCTTCATTGAGTTCAGTGATTCCGAGAGGTATGGCGGCGATGGCATCGGCGTCGGCCAGTGCAAATATGTGTGCCGATCCGTGATATTCCAGCGGATAAACCTTTCCAGCTTTAATCTTTACCGGGAGCCATTGCATCCGGTCGCCCCGCTTTCGTTGATAATGCCCTCCAAAAGGCAGTATCATATTTCTGACGGGATCCTTAATTCCCATCATTTTCCATAACATCGGCTTCACCAGGATTTCAAAAATAGTAAACGAAGAGACCGGATTTCCGGGCAATCCAAAAATGCGCTTATCTCGTTTTACGCCGAAAACGGTCGGTTTACCGGGTTGAACCGAGATAGTCCTGAAAAGGATTTCAATGCCTGCTTTTTCGAGAATTTTGGGGACGAAATCAAATGTGCCCATCGAAACGCCGCCGGTAAGGAGGATCACATCGGCCTGATCCAGGGCGTTATCGAGTATCCTGAATGTATCTTCTTCCGTATCGGGGGCAATACCCATATAGTTTGCTTCAGCGCCAGATCTTATGGCCTGGGCAGTGAGCTGATAACCATTGCTGTTGCGGATCTGGGAGATACCCGGCTTAAGGTGCGGTTCGACGATTTCGTCGCCGGTTGCGATGACTGCAACTCGCGGTTTTTTGGAAACTACGGGCCGAACACATCCTACAGCAGCCATGATGGCGATGTGCTGCGGAGCGATCATCGTGCCGGCTTTTAAAACGCCATCGCCTTCTTTAACATCTTCTGCAAACGGTGAAATATTTGTCTTTGTGTGTGCTCCTGTGAATATGATCCATCCCTCTCCGGTCTCTTTCGTCTCCTCGACCATGATCACGCAGTCGGCGCCCGATGGGACCGGAGCGCCGGTCATAATTCGTGTACACTGCCCCTGGCCGATCACTTTTTGCGGAAACAGGCCGGCGCGGACCGTTTCGATCACCTCCAGCGGTTGTCCGAGGTCTGCTCTGCGACAGGCAAATCCATCCACGGCCGACCGGTTGAACGGGGGCATATTGATATCTGAGAATACATCATCTGCCAGTGTTCTTCCAATCGCCTCTTGAATTTGAACTGTTTCTTTATCAGATAGATAAGTATTTCTTAAAACGATCTCCAGTGCCTCTTCGTATGTGATCATCATAAAAAAAATGAGCCTGTAAAAGTAGGAATATTAAGCCAAATAAACTTACGGCTAAGTTTGACGACAGAAACGGAACATGAAATAAACCTAAAAAGAGGCTGCTCTAATTTCTGAAGCAGCCTCTTTAACTAAAACTACGGTAAGATTGGCGGAAGGTTATGGATTTCTCACATTAAGAATTCCTCCGGGTTGTACATTGACCGCCGCTCCTTCCTCGATGTAGAGATCTCCGCAATTCACCGACTGTGAACTTAGGATATCCGGGAACACGCCTCCTGAAGGAGCTGCCGGTATCAAAACATTACTGTGCATATCCGGGGCAGCATTCCGGTCCCAGTTACTGGGATTGGTCCAGTCGGTACTTACCGATCCTGTCCAGATATATAATGCCCTAATCGATATATTATCGACGGCCAGGAGATACATATCGGCATCGCTGTACCCGTGCCAGCCAACATAATAATCGCCTGCGGAAGTAACGACAATATCGGCTTTAGCCTCTTCATAGGCCGGGTTAGTAATGTTGGAATTATCGAATACCGGACCATTTGTCATACCGGCTTCCGTTGGTGCGGATCCCCATTTCACTTCCATTTTTTCAGGGAAAGTTGCGCCGGATCCTCGGTACCAGAAGCACAGGTTATACGTTCCGGGAGATAATGAAATCGGTGGCGTAAAGAACCAGTCGTCCATGGCCAGAGCACTGTTCCACCGGATATACATTCCATTGGGTGCGCTTCTGGCGTAGGAAGTGTTGGTCACCCACGTATATAAATCCGAATTATCATCGATAACAGTCATACAATTCGGTATTTCAGGAGCAATTTTTGAGTCGAAGTTCTGTTCATATGGCACCGAAAAAACTCCACAGAGGGTTGTAAATGAAATAGGTCCAGCCCACTGGCTTGTAGGTCCGCTGTTTTTCGGCAGGCATTCATGAACGATAATGCCACCTGGCATAAGAGGGTTCCAATAGCTCCTTAAAAGCGAGGTAACAGGCGGTTCATCCGGCGTATCCAGTATTTGAATATTGAATCCCCAGATGTCTACTGAAACCCATTCCGGGTTGTAATCCGGGATGATATAATAGAGCTCGATCCATTGGCGTCCGGCCGGACCAGGCATTATAGCCAGGGGTCCGTTGACCGGAGATCTTTCAATATAATCTTCCTCGTCCGGCATCGGGAATCCTGGCACAGGAGGATCCCAGTCAGGCGTACTCCAGTTGACTACATAGAACAATTGACCATCAACAGGTTCATAAGTTTGAATCCAGAATCCCATTCTTATCTTCTTCATCCTGTTTGGATCGACGGTATCGTTATAGAACCAGATATTATACCAGCTCATTCCATCACCCTGGTCATACAAATACCATGTCAGATTTTCCCCGGGATCTAATTCCTCGGTTGCACCTCCACTGAGAGCTGGCACCAAAGCGCTCGACGGATCGATGGCCAGGTGGAAATTATCAATCCTGGTTTCCGCTGTTTCTGTGAATCCGCAGTCGCCTCGCAGCCAGGCATCATAATCGGTAGAATGGTCAAGGCCATCAACAGGATATGGATTCTGGTTTACTTCCCTGACACGGACGCTTGGATCGAGTCCGCTGCCCGGAACATATCCGGCTGGTCCCAGTTCGAGCTCCACCAGTTCAAAGAATGGATCATAGTTAATGTCAGCTCCCGTCTGTGAGATGTTGGTTGCGGGTTGCGGCACCGGAGGCGGGCACTGGGGTAGCGTGTTAAATCCTATCGGGCCTGTCCAGTCGCTGGTATTACCTACCGGCTTGGGCAGGCATTCATGCACCATGATCCCTCCGGGCAAGGGGCTTTGTTCCCACCAGAAGAATAAGGATGATGTTATCGGGGGTGCTATGGGTTGGGGCAGAATGGTGATATTGTCTCCCCAAATATCCACCGATACCCATTCAGGATTGAAATCAGGGATAGTATAAGATATCTCGATCCACTGGCCGTAAGGGTTGATCAGATCGGCCGCAATAACAGGGATAGGGCCATTGGTCGGCGACCGGTCGACATATACCTCTTCAGCGGGCATCGGGAATCCTGGGACAGGAGGATCCCAGTCTTCTGTGCTCCAGTTAACGACATAATAGATATTTGCAGTCGCTGCAGGATCAAGGCGCTGAACCCAGAATCCCAATTTAATGATCTTCATACGGGTCGTATCGACCGTATCATTGTAGAACCAGATATTATACCAGGATTCTCCCCCTTCTGAAGTGTACTGGTACCAGGTCATATCCTCTCCCGGCTCTTCTGTCTCGGAAACCCCGCCGCTGTTCAACGGGTTAATCTGTTGCAATTCATTTATTTCCAGCCAGAAATGGTCAATTTTCGGGACATCGAATCCACAGACACTTCTCATGTACCAGTTATACGCCGTATTTTAATCCAGTCCTCCGATCTCAACCGGTGAAGTTGTAACATTTGAGATGGTGGTACCGGGGTCTCCGGGCTCATTTCCCTCTATTGCATAGAAAATATCGAAAAAAGAATCGATTTGCCAGTCACCGCCGGGTAAGTCGAAATTCAAACTGGCAGATTCAAACGTGATATTATCGGTATATAGGTTTTCTGGCGGAGGGCAGGTAGGAGGTGTACAATCGGAAGTGAATGTGTGGAAGATAGTAGTTTCATCGAATGCCGTTCCGGGTTCCCATGTGAAAATTTCCTCATTGAATGGGTCAAAAACGGAAAATCCGACTTCTGTAGTGTATGAACCCAGCACCACGACAACAATCTCGGTAGTCATGGCATCACAAAGACCGGCATCTTCGGGGCCAAAGCTGAATCCATCAACAAAGCCTTCTCCGAAAGTAGCCACTATCACTCCGTTCTGCCTGAATCCCAGCACCGTGCCATTCCATCCGTCTCCATAAGAATCTTCTTCTAAAACAGTATAGGTACATTGGTCGGCAATCTCGCACAACAGGGTTTGGAAAGGTATTCCGGGAGTCCATGTGCTGACATCGGTATTATCCTGGCCGCAGTCCTGTCGCACCCACCATTCGTATTCTGTACCCGGCAAACCGCCATTCCAGGGAAATGGATTAACCTGAGTGTCATCGATAACAGGAACAGTGGTTTCATCGGGTGGAGGTCCGCCGGCTACCTCGAGGAAAATATCAAAAAATGAATCGGGCATTCCCGTCCATCCCAAAGAGGCGCCGGTTGAAGAGATGCCTGTAACTGTTGGCAGAGTTGGTGCCGGGCATTCCGGAATCTCACCCGCGATCTCTACCGAGCGCATGATCCAGGCATATTCAACAGCACTTAGAACAAGGGGAGTCCAACTGGTGGTTGAAGGTATATAATAGAAACTGTGGCCGGGAATGATAGGTTCAACGTCGTCTGTCTGGGCGGCACCCGGGTATAAAACTCCAAGAGGACATTCGATGGTAATCCAGTAATCCGAACCGGGGGCAAATGTGGGCACCAGCATTTCATCGAAGGCAAAATGCAAATAATCGCCTCCCTCGGAGAAAAATACGGGATCCGTATATGTAGCTGTATAAAGGACCGCCCCGGGAGCCTGGTTATCCGTGCCTGCGCCCCTGACTTCGATATTATAAGTCCCGGTGGTGACCGTCTCTGTCCGGCAGATAAAATCGACCCCGGCCGGTTTGATATAATCGGCTGCGGCATAACGCACCCCTGCTCTCATGGGAGTAGAAGGATCGTTCCATCCCACATAGGTATCCACATTATTATCCCCCCGGTCATAAATCGTCCGGGTGTAATTATCAGGATAAACCCTGAGCCGGAATGAGTTATTGTTATTGCCGGGATTTCCATCGTCAGGTAAGGTAATTGAACCATTGGCAAAAAATGTACCCCTTTCCGGCGGAGAAGGATAGGTAAGGCTAACAACTTCCGTGAACCCGGGGTTGACGGGCCCGCCTGCATAACCTGTCTGGTCGATGCCGGCAACATCCCATTCCAGAGTATAAGATGCCGGATCGGTCCCGATGTTCTCAATTTCTGCGGTTACAGCAATATCGGCCAATGTCACTTCAGTGACCGAACGATTTGAACCGGTCACGATTTTGGAGTGATTTTCCTGTGTTTCAGGAATACCGGGAAGACCGCCCGGTAATTCCTGGTAAAGGTCGCGGCGTTGGTTATACATGCCTTCTCTTTTTACCTTGCTTATGCCTCCTGAGGTTGCTCCGGCATTCATCGGTACCGGCAGCCCGCTGCTCTGGTAAAACTGGCTGAAACGCAGGTCAATCGAGGGTGGTTCACCAATGAAAATATTATCCAGGAAAAGGTTATTTCCATAAGCGCTGATAGCCTGGAACTTGACCTTGTTGGTTCCTGCCGGAAGGGCATACGACTTGGATGCCCATTGGGCAGATGTCGGGACAAACGGGTCTTCTGTTGCACCACCTGTGTTAAGTGGCCCGGTAAGACCTCCGGCTAAGGTAACCAGTGAATTGTAATTCTGTCCGCCATCTATGGAATAGAGAATGATTAACTGGTCGACCTCATCAACATAGGTTGCATAGGCATGATCAAAACTGACAACGGCTCCTGCAGCGTTGAATTCGGGACTGATCAGTTCGAAGGGGGTCGTTCCCGAAATACTGTAAAACGGGGCCAGGGCTGAAGCTGTACCTGATCCGTACCCGCTGGCGGAGGTTGTCCTCGCCCAGCTACCGCTTCCTGTCACAATGCTTCAGCAGGCGGGTGGAAATAAGGTCAATTCAAAATTTTCATTAACCTGGGCAGCCACTTCACAGGATGTGGTAGCACTCGCCGTTACACCTGACGAATAAGCCACTGATCCGTCCACCGAGAATGCTTTATAATAATAGGGCGTATTGGGGGATAGTGGTGTATGGCTGAAAGCGGTATTCGTGTTGTTTTGAAGGACCGTTCCGCCACCCGGGATGGTTTGACCAACCAGGTAGGGTGTTCCGTCGGCAGGAACTCCGAAAGTATTGGAACTGTTCCAGACCAGCATGACAGCGTTACCGTTTCCGTTCAGTGTCCGCCCAGGTTGATCTGATATGGGCCGGCGGTGGTAGCCGTGAAGTTGCCCGGGTTCAATGGCCCGCTTGAGACGGTATAATCAAAGCGGATGTTCGGCCTGTTAGTCGTATTAGTATTTGTAGCGGTGCCACAGTTACTGGAGCCATCGGTGCGGATATATCTTTCCGATCCACTGGTGGCGGCAGTGTATCGTAAACCGCCATAAGGGGTAGTGAACGGGTTAGAACCGGTACACGTATTCACAACGATGTTGGATGTTCCGTCCCAGGTGAAATTTGAGGTAAATGCGATCATGTCAAAATTGCCGGCCGTCTGCACCACCGGGGTATAAGTGAACGCACTCCTTACATTTGTAAGTCCGGTTGAGATATACGGATCTGCCAGGGCCTGGGATGTATGGCCCATATCAATGGTATAATTTGCCAAAGAAACGGCCGATTCGGAAACGGAAAATCCCAGGGCATAAATGGAAGCATTGGCCGGCATTCCGGCGGCAGTCAATTCGGCTGCGGTATAAACAATCTGAAAATGTTCATAATTGTAATAACGTTCAATCGGATCGGCCGTTGATCCATTTGTTGTGGATGTGCCTGTACCGATGATCGCCGACTGGCTGAATATATTCCCTGACAGTAATACCAGGAAAATTAAAGAAGTAAAGCCTTTTTTCATAGGGATCAAATATTTAGTTATGTATAATATATCATTATAACATCATGATTTCACCCTGTTTCATAACACAATATAATGAAAAAAACCAGGCAGATTATTAGTAGGGGTAAGAATTATCCTTGGTTGATTATTGTATTGGCCTTTTTCACGAAACTCAAATATAGGGAATATTATCTTTTTTTCAAGGTTTTAAGTTGTATTTTAGATGAATTTAGATTAATTCCAAATAATAATCAGGAGATAAAAAAGCCCCGCCGGGAGAGTGGCGGGGCTGGTAAAAATCGCAAAGCCTGATAGGATTTCTATGGGTGCAAGACATTGAGGGTTCCACCGTCTTCTACATCGATCGTTGCACCAGACTGTAATACCAGGTTATAACACGTTGCCGAAACACCATTACCAATGACCGGGAACCGGCTGCTTACAGGATTGGAAGGTATGACAATCCTGTCGTTGGTACCCGGAACAAGTCCAGAATCCCAGTTGGCGGGATCACCCCATGAAGCGCTGGCAGCGCCGGTCCACACATTCGTATAACTGGCTATTTTCACATCATCAATGCAAATACCTTTATCGGTTCCACCGGCACCGGTACCGCCCACGAAACTGATTTCAATCGTCTGACCTGTATAAGTGGATAGATCTACCTCAACCATTTCATAACTGGTGTTATTCGCGTTAGATACCTGGTAAATCATATTAGAGCCAACCTTTACATCCAGATTCTGTGGGTTATCACCATCTTCGGCCATAAACCAGAATACCAGCCTTGAATTCGTGGCTAGGTTTAGCTCAGGAGTGACCAAAGAGGCATTTTCCAGATTACAAAATGCCCATCCTGTGCCTGAATGTGCAGCGCCGCTGGTACTTGGATCCCAACCATAACTTGCGACGGTTTCATCGGACCAGCAGATTGGGGGCCAGGCTGATTCAAATCCCTGGTTATACGGGAAAGATGTAACCTCCTGACAGGTCACCGTGACGGTGACATTGTTGCTGTTGCTGCAGCCCAGTGTTGAGGTAGCAGTCGCCGCATAATTCGTTGTCTCATCCGGCGATGCATAGACAGTTGAAAGATCCTGCCCCGTGTAGGGCAAGGTCGCATTAGCATCAGTATATAATCCGTCTTGTGGTGACCAAGAGAAGGTGGCCGTTCCCGTGCCGTTGATCAATACATTATCGATATTCCAGTAGTAACCCCAGTTAACATCATATTTAAACCTAATATATACAACAGCCTGGCCAAGGAATGGACCTGTGAGAGGTACCGAAGCGCTGTTAAATGTTGAGAAGCCACCCACATCGGCACTATTATAAGTTTGTAATGTCGTCCAGTTAGTACCATCAACAGAGGCCTGCACAAGGGCTGTACTTCCGCCGCTGCTATAGTGCCTGTAGAAATGATAGAAATTCACTGATACGGCTGAGAAACCGGATGTACTGAATGCCGGTGACTGAAGTATGGTTGCAGTTGTGCTGCCGGAGCCCTGGTCATCACTATTCGATTGATAGAATTGTGAGTTATCGTTGCTATGGAATGTCCCATGCGTGGAGTAGGTATATCCATCCGGCCGCAAGGTCCAGGCTGCATCAGCCGGTGTCCCGCCGGTTGAATTGTTAACAGTAGTCCAGTTGTTCGTTGTTCCGTTGAAATTCTCTGACAAGATCACAACTCCTGTAAGGCTGCCACCGCTTGCAACAAGCTGTTGAACTTCGCCGGGCTGTATTTGTGCCGACGGAGGTGTAATGGTAACAGGTGAAGGGGTCGGGTTAATCACGACTGAGCAACTGGCTGTGGATGAAGTACATCCGTCCTTGGTCGCAGTGAAATAATAGGTACCGCTGGCAGCGGTTGTCACTGACGGGATAGAAGGATTCTGTGAACCGGAGGCAAACCCGTTAGGACCCGTCCATGAGAAAATGTTCCCGATATCGCTCGTGCCTGTTAAATTCAGGGTTTGGCCCGCGCAAACCGGCGTATTGCTGGATGCACCGGCAGTAGGTATCGGTTTGACGGTGACTGTCACCGATGCGGTAGCTGTATTGGCACAGTTATCGGTCACTTTAAGATCAAAAACAGTTGTTGTCGACAGGGTGGTATCAAACGATTGAATTGTTTTAACGACATTTTCGCCGACTTTCCACTCATAAGTATATGGAGTTCCGCCACCAACCGGGTTCGCTGTGAGTGTAACCTCGGTGCCGGAGCATACCGGCGTAGCCGGATCGGCAGAAGCTGTTGCCGATAGAGCCGCACCGATCACCAGGTCGCAACTGGCACGGGGAGAGGCACAGGTACCATTAAGAATTTCCGCGTACCAGGTGTAGGTTCCCGGCGTATTGCTGTTTAACGGATATATTCCAACAGGATTGAATGGAGAACCGCTACCTTGTGCCGTACCGCCCGTTGGGGTAGTGTACCATTGGATGGAAACCGGGTCAGGATAACTATAGTTGATAACCAAAGATGCTACAGAAGTTCCTGTCGGGAAAGTGGCTTCAGCGCCCGTGTTATCGCTTACATCATCCCAGTAAAGGAGGTTGATAGTACCACCGGCCAATGTCGCGGTTATGCCAGAGGAAGCTGTTCTTGTGAAGTTAAATATTCCGGAGGAATTGGCAGAGCCTGTGCCCGATGCTGCTGCATTAACCAATGCGCCGCTCAGACCCAGTTTAACATCTGATTGCCATGAAGACCCAAGGGCTTCAATATTAATATAAGTGAGTACGATGGAAGTGACAGTTGCATTGGATGGAATGGCGGCCATTGTAGTGCTGGAAACAATATTTCCCGGCGCTGAATTGGTCTCAACGGGTTGTGCAGCAACATCAAAGAAGATGGTCTGACTTCCCGTAAGCAGCGAACCGCCGGCAGAAGTGCTTTGGAGCCCTTCTCCCGATGGGATGGTGCCTCCGAGACACATATTATAATCCGTTGTGGTCGGGGCTACCGGAGTAGCATTGGCAGTCACTGTCGTATTGGATTGGGTGACACATCCATTTACCGTTTCAGTACCGGTACAGGTATAGATAATAGCTCCTGCAACTGATGGTTTTACAAACACTGTATCAGTATTTGTACCATAAACGTAGGGGACGAGGCATGCTCCATCCGAGTACAGGTCGGTAACCGGGCTCCAGGTATATGTCTCGTAATTACTCAGAACAGAGGTGACCATGAGTGT
Source organism: Bacteroidales bacterium (assembly GCA_017991835.1). Taxonomy (GTDB): domain Bacteria; phylum Bacteroidota; class Bacteroidia; order Bacteroidales; family JAGOPY01; genus JAGOPY01. The sequence continues at coordinate 187,031 of JAGOPY010000005.1, forward strand.
ATCGGAATAACCCGAACAAGCAGTAAAGCTGGGTGTGACCGTCAATGTTGGCGGGGTGTTTACGGTTGCGAGCACTGAGGTACGTGTGGAGGCACATCCGACACTTACATTCAAGCTATAGAACCAGTAATAGGAGGTTGAAGTTGATCCATTCCACCCGTTGGTAACACTTATTGCTCCAGATGGTGAAGGATATGGGAAAGAATTTGTAGACTCTCTGATTAAATCCGTAATTCCGGTATATGCTTTCAATACCAAACGGTAACCACTTCCGGTCGGCACTGAAAATCCAAGATTAACGACGACCGGGGTGGTGTAACCGCTTCCGGTAACAGGTATTGCGGATGTTACTGCTAGCTCAGTACCACTGGAATTTTGCAATGCAATAGTCACCGTGCCTGTCCCAGCAGGATAAATTGTAGTGGAATTTAATGTAAGTGCCTGGTTAACACTAAAAACAACTCCCCAATTTGTGGTTAAAAATCCTGATGTTGAAACTACATTAGTTCTTCCTCCTATTTCATTAACACTTCCAAGGGATTCAGCACCAACATAAAAAGTAGTTGAGGTGCTGATTTCCGGCGTTGTAAAAGGAGATCCGGTGCCGAGCGCGGTTCCACCGGTTTCAGCGGCATACCACTTTAATATGGCTCCTTCAGAAGCAGCCGCCTCTAGTTCTACTGTTCCGATTCCGCACCTTGAGCCTGGAGAGGTACCTGTCACTTCCGGATCATTGATCAGAACCGTGTCTGCAACTGAGGTGTAGCAAACACTTTCTTCGATTTTTACCTGCATCCTGTAATACATAGTGCTGGTGATCGTAGGTGTCGTATAAGAAATGGCGTTTGCGCCTGATATATCGGAAAAGGTTCCATTATCTGGTGAATCCTGCCACTGGAAAGTAGCCGTGCCATAACCGGTTGCCGGGACTGCCGTAAGGATTGATGAGCCGCTCTGGCAATGTTTGGCCGGAGTTGCGGTGACAGTTACAGTAGTAGGCAGGTTGGTAATATCGCTGGAAACTATGTTTGCACATCCTGAAACCGAATTGGTTGCGGTACAGGTAATTGTATAGGTTCCTCCCGTTGCGGATTTAAAGTATACGGTATTTGCGGTCCCGCCTGAATACGCATTTTGGCAATCAACATCTGTGAATAGGTTGGTTTGCGGGCTCCAGATATAGGAATCGTAATCTGCAATTGTAGAAGTGACTGCAATGGTTGCAACCGAATTATTGCATATACTCTGATTAGCTGTCAGTGTCAGTGCAGGAGGAGGCGTTACCGTTGCAAGGACACTGCTGCGGGCGCTGGAACAAACCGTCTGGCCGCCAAAAGTAAACTGGGGCCGGACCGTATAGGTTACAAGGTTGGTCGTAACGTCAGCACAAACTGTTGAAGCAGCTGTTGCAGCACCAACATGCGCCTTGATGGTGGAGTTATAGGCGGTATTATCAGCCTTCACGGTCCGGCTCATGGTTGAGCTTGATGATGCATTTCCATGACAAAATTCCAGGACGATGTTGGATGTTCCGTCCCATGTGAACGGAGCGCTGAAGGTTAATACATTAAGCCCCGTGGTCGGAAGATAAGATGCATTAGTATAAACTGTTGCGAACGAAGGCGAAAGAAAAGCGGTGAGGCCTGAAGCTGTTGTATGGGCTATCTTCACTGACAGATCGATCATCGGCAAAGATCCCGCGCTGGTCACATCCAGTGCGACAGAGGTCAGATCACCAGCACTCAGGCCGGCATTGTACAACTCCTCAGCTAAAATCAGGTGTTGGGTGTGATTATTGCTATTGGCGGAGTAGAACGGGTTGGAATAAGTTGCAGATGTTGTCGCACCTGAGCCAACTGCACGTGTTCCCGGAGAATAGGCTTCTGCCCCTGCATAGAATGTAGTGGTGGTATTGATCACAGGGGTCACGAAAGGCGATCCGCTTCCCAGCGGTGATCCGCCTGTGCTGGCAGCATACCATTTCAACGATCCTCCGGTAGCAGTTGCCTCAAGTGATACTGTTCCGATACCACAACGTGAATTGGGGGTGGTACCCGTTACCTGCGGGTTGCTAACTGCGACGGTTGCCACATTGGATTCGTAGCAGGTATTTGTCCCTAACTTGACCAATAGTTTATAATAAGTAGTGCTGGTTATTGTCGGCGTCGTGTACGAAATGGAATTTGCGCCGGAAATATCACTGAATGTGCTGTTATCGGGCGAATCCTGCCACTGGAATGTAGCCGATCCATATCCGGATGCCGGAACAGACGTCAGGGTCGATGTGCCGCTGACACAAATATAAGCAGGTGATGCCGAGATCATGGTGGTCTCAGGCAGATTGGTGATATCGCAGGTTTCCACTGCCGCACATTCGGCTGCATTAGTTGCGTTACAATCATAGGAATACGTTCCCCCGGTAGAAGATTTGAAGTAAACAGTTGTTGCACTCGTTCCCGTATAACCCGTTATACATTGGTCATCTGTAAAGAGATTTGTTACCGGACTCCAGATATAGCTGTCATAATTAGAAACATTGGATGTAACCGACATGGATGTGACAGTATTATTGCAAATAGTATGGTTGGAAGTAACAGAGAAAGCCGGAGCGGGAGTTACGGTTGCAGTAACGCTTTCACGCGGACTCGAGCATATTAAAACTCCATTTATCGTAAATTGTGGTTTCACCGTATATGTCAACAGGTTTGTGGTTGTATTGGCACAAACTGTTGAGGCACCAGTTGCAGCACCGATATAAACTCTAATCGAAGAATTATAACTGGTATTATCCGCTTTAACTGTCCGGCTCATGGTAGAGGATGAAGAAGCATTGCCATGGCAGAATTCAACCACAACATTTGAAGCGCCGTCCCATGTAAAAACAGGGCTGAATGCTAACACGTTCAGGCCGGTTGTGGGCATGTAGGATGCATTGGTATAAACGGTCGTAAATGATGGAGCCAAGAATGCGGTTAGGGTTGTTGCAGAAGTATGAGCGATTTTCACCGAAAGGTCTATCATAGGTAATGTGCCGGCATTGGTTACATCAAGCGCAATAGAATTAAAGTCGCCTGCACCGAATCCTGCTGCGATTAATTCTGATGCAAGGATCAGGTGTTGCGTATGAATATTGCTCCAAAGAGAATAGAAGGGATTTGAATAGGTAGATGATGTTGTTGCTCCAGGACTCAATGCAGTGCTTCCGGTAGTAGAACCTTCTGCAGCAGCATAGTATGAGGTTGTTGTGCTGATTACCGGCGTGGTCCAGGGTGATCCTGAGCCTAATGCAGCGCCTCCGGACTGGTTTTCATACCACCTGATTGTCGATCCGCCTGTACCCGTTGCTTCAAGATCCACCGTCCCCGTACCGCAGCGGCTGCCGGGTGTGGTGGTTAGGATATCATTCTGGAAAGTGATCTGGAGCGGTGTTGAAGCGACATTTGTTGAATTGCCCTGGCAGGTTACATTGCATTGGTAATATTGGGAAGTTGTTGGAGTTGCATTATATGTTGGTGAAGTTGCACCGTCAATATTTGTGTAGGTAACGTTGTCGGGTGAACTTTGCCACTGGTAGGTATTCCCGGTCCCTGACATCGTATTTTCCAATGACAACGTTATACTCTGTCCATAGCAGATCGGGTTAGCTGTTGCCTGGGTATTCCCCGGTACTGGTGTTGTACAGGTGTAATTGGGCTGGCCTTCAAATTCGTCGGCGCCAATGTCGGGGGCCGATCCGGTTCCGGAATAGCCTCCGTTACCCTGCCTGATGTCGCCATCATAGTCATCAGCGTATGAAGAGATATTGTTCGCACCGCTCTCTATCCCGGTATTCGTCGTGGTATTGATATGAAGGAAGTTTGAATTAGAACCGGTTGTACTGAGAAAGTTCGGACTCTCCCCTATCGAAGCCTGGTCCCTGTTGACCATGAAAGCGATCAAATTAGCCACAGTATTACACGGATTGGTAATAGTCGATGTTCCTTCAACATACGACATGTGGTTATTGGTCCCAGCCGTCGGGTTGCACCAGAAGTCGTTGTTATTGGATGTCGTGGCATAATTTGCCGGCACGGTTCCTCCGGTGCCACCGCTTCTTCTCAAACAAGCAGCGATTCCGTTTGCTGCCAGGTTTGCCCCTTCTTGCGCCGGGGTGGAAAGGTTGACCAGGATATTGTTCCTGTGATTGAATGAGGTCACCGAACTGCTCCACGTTATGCAGGAATTGCCGAAAGTAGTGGCCGAACTGCTGGTGGCCGCCAGGTATATCGTATTGTAATAGACATTATACGTTGAGGATGCACTGGCATTGATACCATTTATACAGTTAAGGCCAGTCGCGGCAGTCGCGCGCAGATCGCCGATCAGGTTGTTGGAAATATTGAGTGTCGTACCTGCAGTAACATTAATTCCATTAACGAGAGTCCCGGTTTGATTACCTGAAAGATCGTAAATTTTGTTTTTAAAAATGTTAGTAGTAGGGGTTGCTGAAGCGATTCCGCTTATCGTTGCGCTGGCGCCGGTCGAGCTAAGACTAGAAATAATATTTGAATTAATGGTCGAAGTTGTGGCAGATGAACCAACACTAATACCTGTTATAGATCCGGCACCTGTAAGGTTTGAAATTGTATTTCCACTGATTACATTTCCATTGCCTCCGGCTCCGCCTCCCCAATTAATATTCATTGCGGTTATTGAACTCGTTCCTCCTGTCCAGTTACTGAATGTATTATTGGTATAATTTTTATTGGCAGTGCCGCCGTCTGAACTAATCCAGCCGGCAATAGTTGTTGCCCCGGTCACGGTTATATTTGAAAAGTTATTATCTGTATGGTTGATCGTAGCTCCTGATGTTGAAGATGATGAAGATGTAGCCAGGGTTATCGTACCACCTGCACCTGTTTTGGCAAAAGCGGTAACAATGGAATTATTGCTGATAGTCTGGGTGCCTGTTGCAGAAACCGTATAGCTGTGAGAAATAAAAGTTACGCTACCCGTGGTATTAACGCTCAGGTTTGTAAAAGTATTATTGCTGATGGTCAGATTCAAATGCGTGCTTGCGCTCAAAATAAAAATAATCGCTCCGCTTGCAGTAACAGTATGTCCGCAATCCTGGAAGTTATTATACGTGATATTCATTGTCGATGCCGTGCTCGCAGAACCACTGGGATGGTTGATTCCATTGATTGCGCCAGCCGCAACCCCACTCTTAAGCGAAATCGTATTGTTAGTGATCGAGTTGGTAATAGTCCCTGTAGGTGCACTTGAATAAGCAGGAATATGGATACCATTGAGAGTTCCTGCAGTAGTTCCCCCATTGGAACTTGTAACTGTATTGTAAGATACCGTAAAGTTTCTGGTATTGCGGACCAATATCCCGTTTACCGTGCCGGAAACGTTGGCATAACCAGAAAATGTTCCTGTGGTCCCGAAATTTGTAATATTGTTAGCATTCGGGCTGCTCCCGCCTATAGTAAGTCCTTCGTTATGATCAGCCGCAGCGGTGGGTCCGACAACCACAATACCGTTATTAACATCGGTCACGGTATTGCCCGTGATGACTAATCCGCTGTTACCACCGGCGGTTCCTGTAGCAGTGGCAGATGTTGTAATGTTGGTTGCTGAGTGAGTTGAATTGCTGTAAATTCCGAAAGTATTCTGGTAAGTCCTATTCAGGTCAATGGTACATCCACTGACTGTATTATTCTGCGCACCATCCGTTGTAGTAACATACAATAATGCCACACCCCATTCTGTCATATTATTTGTCGCTGCGGCCGTCGTAGTATTAGCAGCATTTTCTTGCATGGTAAATCCCTGGATTGTAATCCAGTCTGCGCCGATTATTTTGAAAATACCATCATTTAAAGCTCCCGCTGTCAATGCGGCGGAGGCAGTAATGGTATTGCTGTTTCCCTGGATGATGACCGGGTTCGAAGAACTTGACGTGGTCAATACCGCCGATCCTGTGCCGCCGATAACATACCCGCCGGCAGGCGCTGTTTGCGGATTGGAGGCCACCAGGTTCAAAGTTACCCCGCCAGCTCCCACTCCCTGTGTGTTTAGATCAGTAATTGCAGTTGCCAGATCCGCATAATCGCCCGGGATATTCTTAGTGCCTGTTAATGGCTGCCCGAAACCGATCTGGGCCAGGATCATAAAACTGAGAAGCGTAATCAGTCGTTTCATAATTAAGGTTTTAAGTAGGTTATTTTTTTATTGTTGTTGGCATGAAATGGTTTATACATTGGCAAAAAAGCCCTTGGTTAAGGGCAACAGAAAAAGAAATCATAAAAACATGACCCGGCTTTCATAAACCGTGCTTTTTCCACTATTTATCAAAAATATAATTTATTCCGGTTAAATACGACATATCGCACAGCCAATTATCTAATTTAGAATGATTCAAAATTAATTTTCATCACCCCGCCATCATTATATCAAAATATTAAAACCTCAAAATATCACAAATTCATAAAATCACAAAATCATAAGTTCAAAAAATCATAAGTTCAAAAAATCACAAAATCAAAATATCAAAATATCAATTCCTTACCCCTCTTTCTGACCTTCATAGATCTTCATCACCACCATCGTCAAGGGTACCCCAAGCACCGCTCCCGGTATCCCCAGGATCCATCCCCAGATCAGTAACGACAGAAAAGTGGTCAGCAATGAGATGTTCAGGCTCTCTTTCATGAAAATGGGCCGTATCACGTTCTCCACAATGGCATTGATCAGCCAGAAACCGATAAAAACCACCAGCGCCTGCCACCAGCCAAGCATGATCAGTGCGATCAGGGCCGGCGGTATGAACGAGATGATAAACCCGATGTTCGGGATGAAATTCATCAGAAAGGATAGAAACGCCCACAGAAAAGCGAAATCTACCCCCAGGATCAGGAGGAAGAAAAAATTCAGGACTCCGGTAATGACACCCGTCAAGGTAGTGATATTTACATACTTGCGAAGATCACCCCCCAGCCCCGTCAGCCACTTGATAAATACCGACTCTTCTCTTTTTCCTTTCTTCAGATCGGTTGAATAATTGATCAGCTCGATGATCATGAATGCCACCAGCATGGCGATGATAAAGGAAGAGCTGAAGAAGTTCGTCAGTCCTGTTATTACTTTTCCGGTAAATCCGATGATCTTATCGGGATTTATATTGATCTTTTTGACCAGGTCGGAGAAATCAATGTTCTGTGATGCCGCAAATTCCTGCAGGTTTTCATACAGGACCGACAGTTTCTCCTGGTACTCCGGAATTGCCTCCACCAGGTTGCTGACCGAACTGGCCAGCAGTGCCGAAACCAGGAATCCTCCCCCGAGGATGACCAGCAGCGAGATTAAAATCGCGAGGCTTTTCCTGACGCCTTTTTTAATGAGCCACTCAGGCAAAGGAGTAATGACCATCGCCAGCAAAAAAGCGATCAGGATCTGGTTGATCGGGCCGGCGCCGAACTTTAAACCGGCAATGATGATAACAACGGCTGCTGCCCCGACAAGATACTGTATGAATGGTTTCATGGGGTAAAGAATTAATTACAAACGAATTTATTCATTTATTTCATAGAAAACGGAACATGAAATCAAACAATATCCCTTGCCAACTTCTTCCAGATTCCCTCCTCCGGCAAAGGTGCCGTGATACTGACCGGTGCTTTGCTCACCGGGTGCACAAATTCAACCATCCGGGAGTGAAGGCTGATCGATCCGTCGGGATTGGAACGGGGAGCGCCGTATTTCAGATCGCCTTTGATCGGGCGGCCGATGGCAGCCAGCTGTGCCCTGATCTGGTGATGCCGGCCCGTCAGCAGTTCCACTTCGAGCAAATCGTAACGGTCGCCCTGTGCAATCACACGGTATAAAAGCTCTGCCCTCTGCCTCCCTTCTCCCGGCAGATCGTATGCATAGGACTTGTTTTGTTTTTCATTACGACTTAAGAAATGAGTGATCAAAATCGACTGCAGACTGCAGACTGCCGGCTGCTTACTGCCGACTGCCGACTGCCGACCGCAGACAGCCCAATACACTTTCTTCACTTCCCGTTTCCGGAGCATGGCATTCATCCGGGCCAGCGCCTTACTGGTCCGGGCAAAAACCACCGCTCCGCTGACCGGCCGGTCGAGACGGTGAACAACGCCCAGGAACACCTCTCCCGGCTTATGATATTTTTCTTTCAGATAGGATTTTAACGTCTCAACCAGCGGCTCATCCCCGGTTTTATCACCCTGCACAATATCACCCGGCTGCTTGTTGACGATCAGCAGATGATTGTCTTCGTATAAAATTTGGTTTGTCATTTACTCACTTCGTTCGTGTCATTGGTCATTAGCTCGCTGCGCTCGCGTTATATTAATGACTAATGACGTGAGGCACGTAGTGCCGAACTAATGACCATTGGCTCAATACTGCTCCCTCTCATTCGGGAAATCTCTTGATTTCACATCATCGATATAGGTATTGACCGACGCTTTGATCTCATCGCTGAGATTGTGATACCGGCGGAGGAAGCGGGGGGAAAACTTCATATTGATCCCAAGCATATCGTGCAAAACGAGCACCTGACCATCGACCGACGGGCCCGCGCCGATACCGATCGTCGGAATTTTGACCTGGTCGGTCACCTCGGATGCCAGCTTTGAGGGGATCTTTTCCAGCACGATGGCAAAACATCCCGCTTTCTCAAGCAGGAGAGCGTCTTCCTTCAACTTGGTCGCTTCCGAATCATCGGTGGCCCTGACCACGTAAGTCCCGAATTTATTGATCGATTGAGGTGTCAGTCCCAGGTGCCCCATCACGGGAATTCCGGCCGACAGGATCCGGTCGATCGACTCGAGCACCTCTTTTCCCCCTTCCATCTTGACGGCATTTGCGCCCGATTCTTTCATGATCCGGATGGCGGAATGAAGGGCCTCCTTCGAGTTGCCCTGGTAGGTGCCAAACGGAAGGTCGACCACCACCAGCGCGCGTTTCACAGCCCGCATCACCGAAGAGGCGTGATATATCATCTGGTCGAGGGTGATCGGCAACGTTGTACTGTGTCCGGCCATAACATTGGAGGCCGAGTCGCCCACCAGGATCACATCGATCCCCGCTTCGTCGAGCAAAATGGCAAAAGAATAATCGTAGGCCGTCAGCATCGCAATCTTCTCCCCTTTCAGCTTCATCTCCTGCAATACATGCGTGGTGATCTTGGCATATTTTCTTGAATCAGTTATCATAATCAGATGTTTTCAACGTTAACTTGCAAAGGTAAAAACAAATATTTCGATTAGCCGGCTAAATTATTGGTTAATAAGCTAATTTTGCATCCTGTTTTCGAGCGGACATCCATCCGTAAAACTAATTATATGAAAAAGCTTGCCACACTCCGTTACTTCACTATTGCATTCAGCAAAACAAAACTTTTCTTTGTTCTTTTAGTTTCGGTCCTGATGATTTCCTGTGAAGAGGATTTTGAGATCAATGCCCCTTACCAGGATATCACCATTGCATATGGACTGATCGACCCTTCCGATGATACGATCTTCGTTAAGATCAACAAAGCCTTCCTGGGCGACGGCGATATCCTGGAAATGGCCCGAATTGAAGATTCGAGCAATTACATCAACAACCTTACGGCAGTAATCGAGGAATGGGACGGCGGAAACCTTGTCAGGACTTATCAATTAGATACCATCACTATAAAAAACAAAGAGGAAGGGACATTCTACAATCCCTACCAGGTTGTTTATTTTACACCTTACGAACCGGTCACCTCCAGGCTTTACCGGTTGAAAATCAATGTGAACGATAAAGAAGTTACAGCAACAACTTCCCTGATTAATGATTTTACCGTGAGTAAACCCAGCGCCGGTTCCAAATTCATCCAGTTCAGGAAAGGCACCGACAGCGACGTGGAATGGGTTTCGGCTAAATACGGCAAGCGTTATGAAGTGCTGATAAGGTTTAAATATAAAGAAGTTCTATTCAGCAGTCCTGATACCGTTTACAAGCAAGTCGACTGGTTCCTGGCCACCAAGAAGGCGCTGGATGACCGGGGCGGAGATGATATGGGTGTCGCTTACAGAAATGATGGTTTTTATACCCTTATCGGGGATAAGATCCCTTACCAGGATGCGGCAAAAGAATCAGACGTAAAAGCCCGCTATACGAATGATGTCGATTTCATGATCGCGGTGGCCGCCACCGAATACAACACTTACATGGAGGTCAATGAACCGACGAACAGCATTGTGCAGGACAGGCCGGATTATACCAACATCTCCAACGGACTGGGGATTTTCTCAAGCCGTTATCGCATCGTCCGCACCAAAAAAGTCCATGCTGAGACCATTGAAGTGATCCAGACAGACCTTCCGCAACTTAAGTTTGTTTACTGATTTAAAATGACTTTTTGTCACTTTCTGGCAGAAGGTCAATCATGGCATAATCATTGACAAACCAAAGGAAATTTTTGAATTTCTTAACAATACTATAATTTTATGGGTAAGATAATTGGAATTGACCTTGGGACGACCAATTCGTGCGTCTCGGTCATGGAAGGCAATGAGCCGGTAGTAATTCCCAACAGCGAAGGAAGAAGGACAACGCCTTCCATCGTTGCTTTTACAGATAACAACGAACGGAAAGTGGGTGATCCGGCAAAGCGCCAGGCGATCACCAATCCGAAACGTACCGTTTATTCGATCAAGCGTTTCATGGGCGAAACCTTTGACCAGGTGTCGACCGAAACCGGTCGGGTGACTTACGAAGTGGTCAGGGGAGATAACAACACCCCGCGCGTTAAAATAGACGACCGTTTTTATTCGCCGCAGGAAATTTCGGCCATGGTGCTGCAGAAAATGAAAAAGACGGCAGAAGACTACCTTGGACAATCGGTGTCGGAGGCTGTTATTACGGTTCCGGCCTATTTCAGCGATTCACAGCGGCAGGCGACCAAAGAAGCCGGTGAGATTGCCGGATTAAAGGTCCGTCGTATCATCAATGAACCGACGGCAGCTGCCCTGGCTTACGGTCTCGATAAAAAGAACAAAGACATCAAAGTCGCGGTGTTTGACCTCGGCGGCGGGACATTCGATATTTCGATCCTGGAGCTGGGGGATGGCGTTTTTGAAGTAAAATCGACCAATGGTAATACGCACCTGGGCGGTGATGATTTCGACCAGACGGTGATCGACTGGCTGGCGGAAGAATTCAAAGCCGATGAAGGCCTTGACCTGCGGAAGGATGCTATGGCGCTCCAGAGGCTGAAAGAAGCAGCCGAAAAAGCTAAAATCGAGCTTTCCAGTTCCACCGAAACGGAGATCAACCTGCCCTATATCATGCCGGTCGACGGTGTGCCGAAGCACCTGGTTCGCAAACTCTCCCGGGCAAAATTCGAACAACTGATCGACAAGTATGTACAGATGACGATCGATCCGTGCCGGCAGGCGCTGAAAGACGCCGGGCTGAACGCTTCACAGATCGATGAGGTCATCCTCGTGGGCGGATCCACTCGCGTACCGGTCATCCAGAAGATCGTCAGGGAATTCTTCGGTAAAGAGCCCTCCAAAGGGGTCAACCCGGATGAGGTCGTGGCTATTGGCGCCGCTATCCAGGGCGGTGTTCTGACCGGTGAAGTGAAGGATGTTCTGTTGCTCGACGTGACGCCGCTTTCTCTTGGGATCGAAACACTCGGTGGCGTATTTACCAAGCTCATCGAATCGAATACCACCATCCCGACGAAAAAATCGGAGGTGTTCTCCACCGCAGCCGACAGCCAGACATCGGTCGAGATCCATGTACTTCAGGGCGAACGCCCGATGGCCATGCAGAATAAGAGCATCGGCAGGTTCCATCTCGATGGTATCCCGCCGGCACCGCGCGGCATCCCGCAGATCGAAGTGACCTTTGATATCGATGCCAACGGCATCCTGCACGTGGCAGCCAAAGACAAAGCCACCGGCCGTTCGCAGCAGATCCGTATCGAAGCTTCCTCAGGGCTGAGCCAGGACGAGATCAACAAGATGAAACAGGAAGCCCAGGAAAACGCCGATTCCGACAAAAAGGCCCGCGAAACGGTTGACAAGCTTAATGCGGCTGATGCTCTGATCTTCCAGACCGAAAAACAACTGAAAGAATACGGCGATAAGATCCCCCCCGCTTTGAAAGGCGACCTGGAATCGGCCCTGGAAAAACTGAAAGAGGCTCACAAATCGAAAGACCTGGCGGCTATCGACAGCGCTATGGCCAACCTGAACGAAAAATGGCAGAAAGCCAGCACCGAGATGTACCAGAATACCCAGGCCGGACAACAGCAAACCGGCCCACAGGACGGACCGGGAGCCGGCGGGCAGAAAGGTAACCAGGGTAACGACGGGGAAGTGACCGACGTCGACTTCGAAGAGGTTAAATAACTTCTTCTACGCAGGTAAAACCTGTATAATATTACCTTTGTACCCTGCGTTTTACTTTCGATGAATAAGATCCTGCTTACCGCTTTAGTCATCCTTAACCTATCGGCACTTAGCCAGACCGGTGTTGTCAGGCTTGAATTCGAAGCGGCAATCAACAGCGATATTTACCAGCTTGTACCCCTGGACCGCCAGGGGTTTCTGGTTTTTTACGAAACCAGCGGGATGGCGGGCGAGGGAGCCAAGAACTGGTTTTTTAGCTGCTTTGGCCCCGACTTTAAGGAAAAATGGAAAACCAATATTCCGGTTATCCTGAATGCAGAATACCAGCATTATATTTTCCACGATTCACTGGTTTATCTCACCTTTTACAACCCCGGGAAAGTCCGATCAGGATCGGAAAACTTCCAGGTCACTACCTTCGACCTGGTCAACGGTGTGTCGTATGAAACAAAAACTACTCTTCCCCCTGATGGAAAACCGGTCGAATTCATTGTTGCGGGGGATAAAGCAATTGTCGGGATGAACCTGAAAAATGACCAGGCCGGCGTCTTCTCCATCATCCTGAAAACAGGTTATCTAAATGAATTTACTTTCACCTGGCCGGACCAGAATTTCATCGAAGACCTGGCATACGACCTCCGGAATGATCTTATCGTCTGCCTGGTAAACAACTATTTGTCGCGGAGGCAAAACAAGCTCTATTTTGCTGCCCTGTCAACTGAATGTGCCTTTCGCCATGACCTTGAAATAGCCCCGGTAATGGCGGGAAAGTACCTGAATACGGGACGTATCGTAATACAAGACAGTTCACGTTTCCTGATCCTGGGCACCTATGGAAATGTCTCCACGAAAATCCCGTCACAAGCTGAATATTTCGGCCTGGAATCGGCCGGGGTTTATTCCACCCGGGTTTCCGGCAATTCTCAGGAATTCATGAATTATTACAATTTCGCAGAGTTTAATAACCTCAGGGCGGGGGTTAGCGCTCGTGATTTTTACCGGCTGCAGAAGAAAAAAGAGCGGGAATCTCCGGAATACTCTATGAATTACGAATTGCTTGTGCACGACGCCTTTATCCGGGATTCATCCGTCATTATGTTCATGGAAGCCTTCTACCCGGAATTCCGGACCGTCAGCGACATCTCCTACGATCACTGGGGAAGGCCGGTCACGCAAAGTTATACTGTTTTTGAAGGGTACCGGTTTTTCAATGCCTTACTGAGCGCATATGATGCCGACGGCCAACTGATCTGGGATAACAGTCTTGAAATCAATTCATCCCCGACACGGAGCCTGGAGAAAAAGGCCGGTTACTATTTCGACGGCAGGCCGGCACTGATCTTCAACAACGACGGAGCCCGCATTTCCTACCGGATCTGCCTTGAGAACACAGAACTGGAACCCTTCTCAAAGCTAGACCTGGAAACAGCGGAATTCGGCGACAAGATAACGGCTGCCGGTAAGAACCGGATGATCCACTGGTTCGGTTACAATTTCCTGGCCTATGGTTATCAAACCATACAGAATAATTTGCTTCAGGATAAAAACGAGCGAACCGTATTCTATATCAACAAGATATCACTTGAATAACAGCTCCAACCCGGGTTTATGGCAAACGGGGAGATTCCTTGAGTTCCTGTTCCGGTCAGGCACACGCTACCGGGTCCACTCCCCTTTCCTGTACGGATTAATCACTGAAGTGATCCGTAAAAACTCAAATATACCGGATGAGAGGCCTATCCTGGACCTGAAAAAACAACTTTGGAGCAGCAGTGAAACAATTCTCAAGACCGATTACGGTTCCGGTTCCGGCAAGGATGGCGAAGAACCGGGCATCTACCCGGTAAGCCTTCGGAAGCTGGTATCCGGTTCTGTTTCATCTTCCCGTAAAGCGCGTCGATTTTACCGCCTGATCAGGTACAACAACTTCAGTAGCATCCTGGAGATCGGCACTTCTGTTGGATTGACGACGGCATATTTTTCCAAAGCCAATCCTTCAGCCAGGATCATCACGCTCGAAGGATGCCCCGAACTCAGTCGCATAGCAGTAGAGAACTGGAAGAAGCTTGGACTTGGTAATATCAGCATTTCGGTGGGCCGTTTCGAAGATACCCTGGCTCAGGCGCTGGAATCGCTTGGGAAAGCCGATTTCATCCTTGTGGATGGCAATCACCGGAAAGAAGCGACCATAAGATATTTTGAAATTTGCCTTCCTTTTATGAACAATGATTCGGTCATGGTGTTGGATGATATACATGCTTCCCGCGGAATGGAAGAAGCCTGGGAGCATATAGTCACCCTGCCGGAGGTAAAGGTCAGCATGGACCTGTTCTACAGCGGCTGGCTCTTTTTCAGAAAGGAATCGTCGAAGGAACATTTCAAACTGAGATATTTCTAACTATTTTATACATTTGTTTGAAAGAAAAGGCTGTGATGAATAATGAAGTGATCAGGCTGGTGGACATCACCCGCCATTTTAAAGTCGGACTGGAGGTAGTCCAGGCGTTACGGGGTGTTTCTACCGTCATTAAGAAAAATGAATTTGTGGCGCTGATGGGTGCTTCCGGATCGGGGAAATCAACGCTGATGAATCTTGTCGGATGCCTTGATACGCCTACCTCAGGCCAGTACTTCCTGAACGGAAATGATGTCAGTAAATTGGACGACAACGAGTTGGCCGAGATCAGGAACAAAGAGATCGGCTTTATTTTCCAGACTTTCAACCTGCTGCCCCGTTCCACTGCGCTTGATAATGTGATGCTGCCGTTGATCTATGCCGGAATTGGAAAAAATGACCGGATGGAGAGGGCCGTCAAAGCATTGGAAGCGGTCGGCCTGTCAGACCGTATGAATCACAAACCCAATGAGTTGTCGGGCGGGCAAAGGCAGCGTGTCGCCACAGCCCGTGCGCTGGTCAACAATCCATCGCTGATCCTGGCCGATGAGCCAACCGGAAACCTCGACTCCAGGACTTCCGACGAAATCATGGCTTTGCTGGTGGATATCCACAAAGCCGGTAATACGATCATCCTGGTCACCCATGAGGAATCCATTGCCCGGTACGCCCATCGCATCATCAGGCTTATGGACGGAACGATTCTATCGGACGAGTTAAACAAGGATGTGTATGTCAAGGTTTAAGATCTATACCCGAACCGGTGATAAAGGACAGACTTCCCTGATCGGCGGGACGAGGGTTCCAAAGTTTCATCCCCGGATCGAGGCATATGGGACGATCGACGAACTTAACTCCTTCATCGGACTGATCCGTGACCATGACATCGATCCCGTTTACAAATCGGTGCTGGTTGAGATACAGGACAGGTTATTCACGGCTGAGTCGATCATTGCGATGGACCCGGATGCCGAATCTCAGGTAAGGATACCGAGCCTGTCGGATAAAGACATCGAATTCCTGGAAAGTGAGATTGACCGGATGAATGAGGCACTTCCCGAGTTACGGTCGTTTATTCTTCCGGGGGGGCATCCGGTGGTTTCGTATTGTCATGTGGCCCGCTGTGTCTGCAGGCGGGCCGAGCGGCATGTTATCCGCCTGGCGCAGGCCCAACCCGTTGATGAAACCGTGATGATGTACCTGAACCGGCTGTCGGATTACCTGTTTGTGCTGGCCAGGCGCCTGGCAAAAGATTTTAATGCCCCCGAAACCAATTGGTTACCAAGGCTTTAAACATATTATACCAACTTTTTAAATCCCCTTGACTTTTATTTAAAAAAATATATTTTTGCAGGATAATTAATCCTAATCGAATTGTTATGTACTGGACGCTGGAATTAGCTTCAAAGCTGGAAGATGCTCCCTGGCCGTGCACCAAGGAAGAGCTGATCGACTGGTGTATCCGTTCAGGCGCCCCTGCCGAAGTGGTTGAGAACCTCAAGGAGTTGGAAGATGAGGGAGATATCTATGAAAGCATAGAGGATATCTGGCCGGATTATCCTACAAAGGAAGATTTTTTCTTCCATGAAGATGAGTACTGATCAAGAAATTTTTATTGGATAAAGGGGGCTGCCTTGCGATATGGCAGCCTTTTTTATTTCCTGAAGAAGCTGAAGTTCACTTTCCCGTAATTGCGTTTCCGGTCAAATCCCGGCATTTGTGAAAAATCCTTTTCCGCCGGATGTTCAACGATAAGCCAGCCATTATCGGCTAGCAAATCTTTTTCGAAGATCAGCCGGATGACCTCTTCGATTCCTTCGAGATCATAGGGAGGATCGGCGAAGATCAGGTCAAAGCGGGCATTCGTATAGTTCAGGAACCCGATGGAAGAAGACCGGACAGCCTTAAGGGTGTCGAAGCCCAGCATGGTGGCTGTACTGGAAATAAACCTGACACAAGCCGGATTAATATCGATGGCAACCACCTTTTTACTTCCGCGGCTGGCAAACTCGTAGCTTATGCTGCCGGTACCGGCATAAAGGTCAAGCACAGCGATATCTTCAAAATAAATATGATTCTCCAGGATGTTGAAAAGGCTTT
The DNA here is from genome assembly GCA_017991835.1 of Bacteroidales bacterium. Lineage (GTDB taxonomy): Bacteria > Bacteroidota > Bacteroidia > Bacteroidales > JAGOPY01 > JAGOPY01. The sequence continues at coordinate 203,927 of JAGOPY010000005.1, forward strand.
CTTTGGCCAGGTCGGTCGTCGGTCTGACCGGCAGGTTCGACGGCGCGACGATCTTTCGTCCCCGGTGGGTGCCTCGTATTATCCTCATAAAGCGAGCGAAAAAAGGTCTATGAAGCGGTGAGGAGCCATTTGCTTCAGAATCCCATGATAATCAAATAACTGAATCGGATCTGCCACTTTCAGTTTTCCGACATACCTGTTCAGAAGCCGGGCTGTTTCGGAATCGGGTTGAAAATGGCCGGAAACTATAATGTCCAGGTCGCCGGGCCGCAACTTAAGCTGTTCGCAGGCATTGAGGATGAAATAGAGGATGTCCTCTTTTCCTGAATATGGATAAGCATTGCAAAGCACTGGCTGATTATCCCGGAAAAATACCAGGTCGATGAAATTCTCCCTGATATTCATCGTGAACATCCCGGGCTCATCCGACTGCCGGTGTAGAGCAGAACCGGCTCTCAACAAACCAGACATCCTGTTCATAATCAGCGAATCTTTAAATCTTTCCCGAATGAAACTGAATATCACATTGTCTATTTCAAAGACCAGATAAGCTGAAATTTCCGCAATCTTATCCGTCAGGACAATAGAATTTTCCTGTAGCCTGAAGTTAAAGGATAGAATTTCGCGGGCCCGGATGTCGTCGAATAAAGGGAAAGGAACCAGTGTGAAGCGTTCCGAATCAATGCCGATAGTTACTGATGGGTATTTCCGGGCCAGGAAGTCGTCTTCTGAAAAAAGTCTCTCCAGGCCGGCCCTGAGCTCAGTGGATGATTTCGGCGCCGGACTGAAGGTATAGGAAGCAAGACCAACAAATGTATTCTTTTCCGTATCCAGGATAGTATATCTGACCGACGCATGACCGACCAGCATATACAGCTGACTGAAGTAAGACGAAATATGACCGCTTTCCGGAGCAAAATACCTGTCGGAGAGAATAAATGCACTCATAGCAGTAACGAAAGATCCCGGTATGATTTAATTTTCCGGGATCAACTCCATCCCGGGACTATTCCCAGTTACCATCGGTGGAAGGTTCTTCCATCGACCCGATCTTCAGACCGGGATACTTTTCGATATCTTCCTTTGATTTGATTAGATTTATAACAAGCTGACGATCAAGACCTTTGAGGAAGGTTGAATAATGAGCTTTTATCTCATAAACTCCCACTTTAATCCCGGACCTGTCGATTTCGCTGGCAGCGATCTCAAACAATTCTCCTCCAGAGAAAGGGATATAGCGAAGGGAATCCAGGTTGTAGCCCGGCCTGGCGCGGAACAGCGAGTCGGCTACTTTAACATAACCGAGCGTATCGTTGATGGTTTTGGTAAATGTGGTATCATTCGGATCGGGGATCATTTTTACCACGGGGATTTCACCGTTTCTTAGAAAACTGATAAGGGTATCGAAGCTGGCGGTGTATTTATTATGTTGCCTTTTATAAAACTGCTGGCTGGTCCTGAGATCAGAAAGTGTGGCGATTACCTTGGCTTCGCGAGCGCTGGTAGCTTTGTTAAACCTGACGGGTCTCAATATGCTTTCATAGATAAGATAAGCCAGAACCACGATGATAACTGAAAGGACAACCTTGATAATCGTGTATTTCATATCAAAAAAGTTTGGTTTTATTGAAAAGCAAATGTATAAATTATTTTCTATCTCAAACGGATATTTATTGATTAAAAATAGGCGTTTTCTTCCTTTTCATTCCTTTACCCGGATTGCTTTAAATTTTACAGAAACTGGAATTCAGGAAGATCATCCAGAAGTTTCAGGGAACCCGGATCATTGCCAACCTGGCAATAAACATGCTGAATCCCGTTCGACAAGACCAGGTATTTGACTTTCAGTGCCAGGTTATACCGCACCGCCTGGTCGAGCACGGATTGCGTAACGGCAACTGCAGGCGACTTGAATTCGGCCAGCAGCAGGGCATTGCCGTTACGGTCGCTGACAACCAGGTCGAAACGCTTTTTAGTCCTGAACAACTTGATAACAGCTTCGATGCGGATAAGTGAGACAGGTACGTTCTTATAACCGTTAAGGTACCGGATGGCATGTTGCCTGACCCATTCCTCCGGTGTCAGAGCCACAAACCGCCTTCTGACGGGATCAAAGATCAACTCTTTTCCATCACGGATTTCGCGTTTGAATTCAAATTCGGGGAAATTCAGTTTTATCATTATTTTCGGGGAGTTCTCCAGCACGGAATTCCATCTCAAAATTAACAAAAATCCTACCTTTGCAAAAACGGAACGGATGAAGACCAAAGAGGAGATTGTGAAAAACTGGCTGCCGCGTTATACAGGCCGGTCGTTGGAAGATTTCGGAAAGTACATCCTGCTAACCAACTTCGATCATTACGTTGAGTTGTTTGCAAACCTCCACAACGTTGAGATCACGGGACTTGACCGCCCCATGCCCAATGCGACAGCCGGCGGAATAACGATCATCAATTTTGGTATGGGGAGCGCGAATGCCGCAACGATCATGGATTTGTTGTCGGCCATCGAACCCAAAGCAATGCTGTTTATTGGCAAATGCGGCGGACTGAAGAAAAAGAACGAGATAGGCGATCTGATCCTTCCTATAGCGGCCATTCGCGGCGAAGGGACCTCCAACGATTATTTTCCTCCCGAGGTGCCGGCATTGCCCGCATTCAACCTGCAGAAAGCCGTTTCGACCACCATCCGCGAATATAACCACGACTATTGGACAGGCACGGTTTACACTACTAACCGGCGGGTATGGGAATATGACGAGGAGTTCAAGGAGCGGCTCCGCAGAATGAGATGTATGGCGATCGATATGGAGACCGCTACCCTCTTCATCGCCGGCTTTGCCAACAGCATTCCGTCGGGCGCCCTGCTGCTGGTCAGCGACCAGCCCATGATCCCTGAAGGGATTAAAACCGAGGAAACCGACAGGCAGGTCATCCGTGACCATGTGGAAACTCACCTTCGGATCGGTATCGATTCACTGCAGTTGTTGATTAACGACGGGCTCACTGTCAAGCACTTACGCTTCTGATCACTATGACTTACGACCAGATCACAGGTGACCTCCGGCGAAAGATCTACCGTCCCGTTTACCTTCTTCATGGAGAAGAGCCCTATTTTATCGATGCCATCACCGCGATGATCGAGGAGAGCGTGCTGACCGAATCCGAAAGAGAGTTCAACCAGACCATTGTATATGGACGTGATACCGATCCGGGTAAGATCATCGACATAGCCCGGCGCTTTCCTATGATGGCCAATTACCAGGTAGTGATCGTAAAAGAAGCGCAGGATATCGATAAAATCGAAAACCTGAAGCCCTATGTCGAGAAACCGGTTCCGACCACCATCCTGGTACTTGCGCATAAACACAAGAAACTCGACCAGCGGAAAGGCTTGACCAAAATCGTTGAAAAAACGGGAGTATTATTCGAGTCGAAGAAATTATACGATGATAAGATTCCGGCGTGGATCAATGGGCAGGTCCAGGCCAAAGGCTACACGATCAAACCGGATGCCTGCCAGTTGCTGGCCGAATACCTGGGCGCCGACCTGGGCCGGATCATCAATGAGCTGGAAAAGCTGGTCATCAGCCTTCCAGGCGGCACCGCCATCGATGCGGCCCTGATCGAGAGGAACATCGGCATCAGCAAAGATTACAATTTCATCGAGCTTCAGAATGCTATCGGTAACCGCGATATTCACAAAGCTAACCGCATTGTGAACCATTTTACGGCCAACCTGAAGCAGAATCCGACCATCGCGCTCGTTGCCATTTTATATGGTTTCTTCATAAAACTGATGATTTACCATCAATTGAAAGATAAATCCCCAAAAAACGCTGCATCTGACATGGGGATCCACCCCTTCTTTTATAAAGATTATGAAAAAGCGGCAAAGAATTACAGCTTTCGCCGGATAAGACCCATCATCGCTGTGTTACGCGAATATGACCTGCGGCTTAAGGGGGTGAACAACGGTTCTACGGAGGAGGCAGGGCTGCTCAGGGAATTGGTTTACAAGATCATGCACTGAGATCTAGCGGAAAAGCCTGCTGACTTCTTCCTTATATTTATCGAGGATATATGACCGCTTAAGCTTGAGGTTTGCCGTCAGCTCCCCTGTTTCAAGGCTCCATTCATGGTCGATCAGTTCGAAGCTTTGAATCTGCTCTGTGCTGCCGAAGAATTTGTTGAAATGATCGATCTCTTTCTTGAACCGTTTAACCACCAGCGGATTTTTAATCATCTCTTTATCAGTTGTATAAGGCATATTCTTATGTTCACACCACGATTTGAGGTGGTTAAAATCGGGAACGACCAGCGCTGCTGCGTACTTCTGATTTTCGCCCAGGATAAGGATGCCATCGATAAAGGCTGATTCTTTGAATTTATTTTCGAGCAACTGGGGGCTGATATATTTCCCCAGCGATGTTTTAAAGATTTCTTTTTTCCTTCCGGTGATCCGCAGGTGTCCTTCGGGTTCGAGGATTCCCACATCTCCGGTATGGAACCAGCCGTCGGCATCGATCGCTTCAGCGGTCATACCCGGTTCTTTGAAATACCCCTGCATGATATTGGCTCCCCGGGCCAGGATCTCCCCATCCGGTCCAATTTTCACCTCTGTGTTTTTCAGGGGTTTACCAACCGTTCCGAACATTCGGCCACCCTCTTCCAGCGTGTTCACGGCCAGCACAGGGGAAGTTTCCGTCAGGCCATACCCTTCGAGAACAGGGATGCCGGCAGCGGTGTAAACGCGGGCAAGACGGGGCTGAAGGGCGGCGCCGCCCGAAACGATCACACGGACATTCCCGCCAAGGGCCTCTCTCCACTTAACGAACACCAGTTTATTGGCCAGACGGAGCTGTGCATGATAGAGCCAGCCTTTCCCTTCGAGTTCATAACGGTTGGCCAGGCTCACAGCCCAGAAAAATATCGCCTTCTTAAATCCCTTTAGCTGGCTGCCTTTAGCAATGATCTTATCATAGACCTTTTCGAGCAGCCGGGGAACGGTCGTAAATATCTCGGGCCTGATCTCGCGGATGTTATCGGCGATAGTGCCCATATTCTCAGCGTAATAAATCGAAAGCCCAAGATAGTGATAGGTATAAATGTCCATCCGCTCATAGACGTGGCAAAGCGGCAGATAACTGAGGCCTTTGCAGTTCTCATCCACCGGAAAGATGTGTTTGACGCCCATGACATTGCTCAACAGGTTCCGGTGCGAAAGCATGACTCCTTTCGGAAATCCCGTGGTGCCGGAAGTATATATCAGGGTAGCCAGATCGTCAGGGTTTACCGCTTCTTTTAATTTTTCCAGTTTTTCCGGTTGGCGATTGGTTTGGCCAAGGGCTATCAACTCGTCAAGGTGTTTGATCCCCTCAATGGCTTTAAAAGTATAAACATCCTGAACAGTATCAATTTCCGGAAGAATGTGCTCGATTTTCCGAAGAATATCCCTTCCGGAGATAAATACAAAACTGACTTCGGAGTGTTTGAGAATGTATTTGTAATCCGACTCGCTTATCGTCGGATAGATCGGAACGTGAACGGCCCCGATCTGTAAAATTGCCATGTCAACGAAATTCCATTCCGGGCGGTTGTTGGAGATCGTAGCGATCTTATCTCCGGGCCGCACCCCGAGTTTCAGCAACCCATGGCTGATATTGTTCACATTCTCAATATACTGGTCGATCGAATACTTAATCCATTTACCACCATCTTTACCTGCCAGTACATCATCTTTTGGTTTAAAAGAAGTCTTGTAAAAAGGAAGAAGATCAAAGAGTCTGGTTACTTCCATGTGGTTTGATTTGGGATCTAAAAAGCGCGCAAAGATATAAAAATATTTCCTATATAGTATTTTATATATGAGCTACTTAAAAAGAGGCCTAAAAGTAATAAATCTTGAAATGAAAAAATCAAGAATAAATCACATTTTATTAAAAGTTGTTGCATTCGCCTGCGCCTGTGGCATTACAAGGATATCATTGATGTTGACCCTCGGCGGAAGCGAGGAGATAAAATGTATGACCGCAGCAATATCTTCTGCCACCAGCGGTTCATAGCCTTTATAAACCATCCCGGCCCGGTCGTGATCGCCTTTGAAACGCACCAGGGAGAATTCCGTTTCCACGGCGCCGGGGCTGACCTGGGTCACTTTAATGCCATGGGGGAGCAAATCGATCCGCATCCCTTTGGTGAGGGCATCCACGGCATGCTTGGTGGCGCAATAGACGCTACCTTTCGGGTACACTTCTTTTCCGGCGATGGATCCAATGTTGAAAATATGCCCCTTGCCCCTTTCGATCATCCAGGGGATCACTTTATGGGAAATGTACAGCAAACCCTTCACATTGGTATCGATCATGGTATCCCAGTCGTCGGTCGAAGCCGTGTTCACCGGATCCAGCCCGGCAGCCAGGCCGGCATTATTGACCAGGATATCGATCGCTTTCCATTCTTCGGGGAGGCTATCGAGACTCTTCTCCATAGCTGATCTATCGCGGATATCAAATGCCAGGCAAACAGTTTCGGTGTTGTATTTTTCCTTGAGCCCGGATGCAATATCCTGCAGGATTTTTATTCTCCGGCCTGTGATGATCAGGCGATGGCCCTCCTGGGCAAACCGGAATGCAGTTGCTTTTCCTATCCCAGCCGTTGCGCCGGTAATGAGTATGGTTTTTATCATGAGGTTTATTTATATGGATCTACGAGATATTTCCGGAACCAGCCGATGGTTTCCCTGGTGCTTTCTTCATAATATTTTCCTTTGGCGCCGTAGCTGTTGCCGTGTCCCATGCCTTCATAGACGATCAGTTGCGAAACCACGCTATTTTCCTCCAGCGCAGCGATCATCCGTTCCGATTGCCTGGGCGCAACGACAAAATCTTTATCACCGTGTATCAGCAATGTCGGAGGGTCATCAGGGCTGGCGAAAAGCACGGGGGATATTCCGGCTGCCAGGGTGGTATCAAAGTCGAATGCGGGGAACATGGTTTTCATGAAGTCGGGGATATTCCTCAGGTCGACCGGCGGGAAGAAAGCGACAATAGCGCTGACCGGGTGCCTGTCGCCCGAAAGGCCGGCCATAAGTGAAAGATGGCCGCCGGAGCTGCCTCCGAAAATGCCCAGCCTCAGTGAATCGACGCCAAAACGGTGCGCATTCCTGCGGATTTGCCATGATCCCAGGATGACGTCGTCGACGGTCTCAGGGAGCTTGAAAGTCGGGCTGCTGCCATGGCGCAAGGCAAAAACGGCAAATCCCGAGTCGAGGTAAGGCTTGTAATCTTCAATGACTGAGTCGGGCGGGTTATAGCGGGAATTCCATCCCCCGCTGACCAGGTGGATGAGGCCTGCTCCGTTGGCCGGTCCGGCTGGCTGGAAGACATCGTAGGTTAACGCCATTCCCGCCTTATGGCCATAAACCACATCGGGTGTAATACGGTATCCACCCTGGGTAAAGGCCAGAAGCGGGCTAATAATCATGGCAAGAAGTAACTTCTTACGGGTCAGGGAGCTGAGCTTTTCCTTCCGACGGGTTAATATATATTCAGTTTTCATGGCGGTATAACAAACAGAAATGGATGTTTGTTAAAGGATTATCTGAAAAATTTCAATGGCAGCAGCATCGGTGTGTTCTTCCGGTATTCCGTGTATCCTTCCCTGCGCTGAAGGTTGCGTTTTTCAATCATAGGGATGCTGGCGAAAATGAACATCAGGGTTATGGCGACCGGGCCGGCCAGTGTCCACCAGAAATGGCAGCCTGCGGCAATGGCAAATAAAGCCAGCCCCCACCAGGTACTGATCTCTCCCAGGTAATTGGGATGGCGGCTTAAGCGCCACAGGCCGGACATGATCGTTTTTCCCTTGTTTGAGCTGTCTTTTCTGAAGTTCCTGAGCTGTTCATCCGCAACAAATACATAAACCACGCTTCCAAAAAGGATCAGGGCGGCCGGGATATCCCAGATATTCAGTGCCCTTCCTTCACCGGAAAATACGGCAAACATAGCCATGCACCCAAGGTAGACCATAATGGTCGGGAACAGGTGGATTGCCAGGAAACTCACCACCCAGTATGCTTTTCCGCTGGATTTCCTGAAATTTACATAGCGCCAGTCTTCATGATGGAACCCGGGCCAGTCGCGGTAAAAATTCGAAGTAAGACGAAGGGCATACAGAAAAATGCCGGCAAGAACCAGCAACTGCCTGATGGTCAGGTTATCAAGATGAAATATAAAAACATAAGCTGCCGCGATCACGATAGGTTTTACACTCCAATAGGGATCATAAGCGGAGGAATTGTTCAGGATGACCGAAAACAGAAAGACGACCACGGTGGCTGCCAGGTCTCCTGCCCCAATCATGACCAAGGGATGATGACCGGTGAATAACCTTGCAATAAGCGCTGCGGTTATGCCGGCGATAATGTAGATCAACAGGCTGAGCACAATGCTCTGAAACCTGCTTAGTGAAGTGCTTTTCTGTTTCATTTTTAATTCATTTGCCATCAAGCTACCACATCATTATAATTCACCAAAATTAATAATTCAATGACAGTTCCTGATAACATATAAATTCAATAGGATTTTTGACATGACATAGTTTGTCGAATGAAACTAACTCATTAATAATTAAGCATTAAGAATTAAGAATTAAGCATTAAAAACTAGAATCTCTTCGTATATCCATGGCAATAGGGCAAGGTGCCTTTATTGTCGTAATAATCCTGGTGGTAATTTTCTGCCGGCCAGAAGGTTGTCGCTTTTGTGACTTTCGTGGCCACTTTGAAGCCTTTGTTTTTGAGGATTCCGATAAGGTTTTCAGTGATTATCTTCTGATTTTCATCCAGGTAAAAAATTTCGGAACGGTACTGTGCGCCGACATCGGGACCCTGGCGGTTGACCTGGGTCGGGTCGTGGATTTCGAAGAAGAGGCGGGCCAGTTCTTCGTAAGACACTTTAGAAGGATCGAAGGTAATCTCTACTGCTTCGGCATGGCCGGTGGTTCCCTTGCAGACCTCCTGGTAGGTAGGATTATCTTTATGTCCGCCGATATAACCCGAAACGACCGAGATCACACCCGGTTTCTTCTGCATATAGTATTCGACGCCCCAAAAGCATCCTCCGGCGAATATTGCCCGGTTTACGGCCTGATTGGCCGCTTCTGAATCAGGAATAAAATTCATAGAGATGGAATTTACGCAATGACGTGTGTTTTTATCTGTAAAGCCTTCATCCAGGAAGACGTGCCCCAGGTGTCCGCCGCAACTGGCGCAGATGATCTCTGTCCGCATACCATCGGGATCGGGAATCCTTTTGACTGCCCCTTTGATCTCATCGTCGAAGCTGGGCCATCCGCAGTGGGAGTCGAACTTATCTTCCGACCTGTAAAGCGGGGCGTCACACCGGCGGCAGGTATAAGTACCTGTTTCTTTATTGTTCAGGTATTTTCCAGTCCACGGGCGCTCAGTCCCTTTTTGGATGATGATATATTCTTCCTCCGGGGTTAACTTATTGTATTTCATATTGTTTTGCGAAAATATAATGGTTGGGATGATGGAGACTAAAACGATTACAGCTTGCCGGATCATTATCATCAATTTTAACACCTAACCGTTTTGTGCCAATTTTGTTTAAAAATTTGTTGATCCCCTACGGGGAAAAATTACAATACGCTCATTTTTCTATAAGAATTGATCCCCTAAGGGGAATATAATACATCGATGATCGCCCGTTCGCCTGTTCGCCCGTTTACCCGTACGCTTGTTAATCCCCGCATCTCGTTTCGATCCATTTTTTTGCGTTGACGAATGCTTCGATCCAGGGTGAGACCTCGTCGGAAGGGCGGCTGGCGGGATAGCTGGCCCAGTTCCAGGGATGGATGGCCCGCTCCAGGTGGGGCATCATGACCAGGTGGCGGCCATCGTGCGAACAAAGCGCAGCTGCACAGTAATCGCTTCCGTTAGGATTGCCGGGATAGCCGGTATAACTGTATTTCATCGCGATCTCATATTTGCCTTCCTCATACGGCAGGGAGAACTGCCCTTCTCCATGCGCAACCCAGATGCCCAGCCGGCTGCCGGCAAGGCTTTTCAACATAATGCTTTTGGTCTCATGAACATCCACATTAAGAAAAGCCGATTCGAACTTACCCGAAGCATTGTGCAGCATCTTCGGCATACGGGCATGCTCAGGATAGACCAGTCCCAGTTCGACCATTACCTGGCATCCGTTACAGACGCCAAGGCTAAGGGTATCATGACGAGCGTAGAACTTATCAAGCGCTTCCCTGGCTTTAGGATTGTAAAGGAAGGCACCGGCCCAGCCCTTCGCCGAGCCCAAAACATCGCTGTTTGAAAATCCTCCGACAAACACAATGAGATTCACATCTTCCAGGTTCTCGCGGCCGGCGATAAGGTCGGTCATATGAACGTCTTTTACATCGAACCCGGCCAGGTGCATGCTCCAGGCCATCTCCCGGTCGCCGTTCACCCCTTTCTCGCGGATAATCGCGGCTTTGATGCCCGACTTTACAACCCTTGCCTGCTCAATCCCATATTGAGCAAATCTGCCGCTGAAAGAATCAGGAAACCGGAACGACAACTCCTGCTTTTTGTAATTTTCGTATCTTCTGGCAGCCAGTTCCGGTCCACACTGCTTACGATCAAGCAGATAGGATGTTTTGTACCATGTATCCCTGAGTTCCTCAATATCAAACAAATAGGATTGTCCATCATGGCCGATTTCAATCGTACGGTTGCCGGTAACCTGACCGAGACGATAAAATCTGATCTGCTCTTTTTCAAGTAACCGAGATGCTTCGTCCGGGTCTTTCACCTGGATGATCACACCGGGTTTTTCGCTGAAAAGGATGCGGTAGATGTCCTTCTCGCCGAAAGCATCCATGTTTAGATTCATCCCGGCATCATTCCGGCCGAAAGTCATCTCCAGGAAAGTGGTAATCATGCCGCCGGCGCTGATATCATGCCCAGCCAGGATCATCTCTTCACGTATCATATTCTGCACGGTTTCGAATGCCCGCGCAAAATATCCGGTATCAGGCACGCCCGGAACTGCGGTGCCGATGGCGTTAACCGATTGGGCGAAACTGCTGCCCCCCAGGTGGAATCCGTCGCCCGAAAAATCGATATAAATGATGCAACCGGCCGCCGGTTGCAACACCGGTTCCACGATCTGCCGGACATTTGCGACCTCCCCTACGGCGGAAATAATGACGGTACCCGGGGCAAAAACCTTTTGTCCGTCAGGGTATTTCTGTGTCATCGACAACGAATCTTTGCCGGTGGGTATATTGATCCCGAGGCCGATGGCAAATTCGCTGACCTTTTTAACGGCAGCAAAAAGCCTGGCGTCTTCGCCCGGATTTTTTGCCGGCCACATCCAGTTAGCGCTGAGGGATACGCCTTTCAGGCCATCTTCCAGCGGCGCCCAGACAATATTCGTTAGTGCTTCTGCAACGGCCAGCACAGATCCTTTCTCCGGATCGATCAGTCCGGCGACTGGTGCATGGCCTATTGCCGTAGCGATTCCCCTTTTTCCAAGGTAATCCATCGTCGCTACCCCCAGGTTGTTCAAAGGCAGTTGCACCGTTCCGGCACATTGCTGTTTGGCTATCCTGCCCGTCACCGACCGGTCGACCTTGTTGGTCAGCCAGTCTTTGCAGGCGACGGCTTCCAGTTGCAGGACCTGGTGCAGGGCTATCGGGAGAGACGCAGCATGCTGCGTCTTTACAGTAGCATGCGATAGAGACGCAGCATGCTGTAGTGGAGACGCAGCATGCTGCGTCTTTACAACAGTATAGGCAGGATCCGCAAACGATGCCGGCAGGGTTGTATCGTTGAGCACCGTCCTCGGTGGTTTTCCGAGGAGGTTGGCCAGTTCGAGGTGCATAGGCTTTTCGCCTTGTGCATTGACGAAGGATAAGATATGGTCGCCGGTAGTCCTGCCGACGACGTACAGGGGAGCGCGTTCTCTTTCTGCGATCCTTTTCAGCAGCGGTAGGTCTTTTTCGCTGATGATCAGCCCCATCCGTTCCTGTGATTCATTGCCGATGATCTCTTTATCGGACAGAGTAGGATCGCCGACGGGGAGCTTTGTCATATCGATGGTTCCCCCTGTTGCCTCCACCAGTTCCGACAGGCAGTTCAGGTGGCCTCCCGCGCCATGGTCGTGGATGGAGATGACCGGGTTGGCGCCCGATTCAGCCATTGCCCGGATCGCGTTGTAGACCCGTTTCTGCATCTCGGGATTGGCGCGCTGAACGGCATTCAGTTCGATAGCGTTGCCGTATTCACCGGTAGCCACTGACGAAACCGCGCCGCCTCCCATACCGATCCGGTAGTTATCACCGCCCATGACGACGATCAGGTCGCCGGTGCCCGGAATGTCTTTAATACTGTCTTCGCGGATTCCCGTGCCGATGCCGCCGGCGAGCATGATCACCTTGTCGTAGCCGTAAGATTTGCCGTCTTCTTCGTGCTCAAAGGTGAGCACACTTCCGCAGATCAGCGGTTGTCCGAATTTGTTGCCGAAATCGCTGGCGCCGTTGGATGCTTTGATCAGGATCTCTTCGGGGGTCTGGTAGAGCCACTTCCTGGGTTTAAGGCGCTCCTCCCAGGGTCTGCCGGGCGCCATCCTGGGATACGAAGTCATATAAACGGCGGTGCCGGCCAGCGGGATACTGGCTTTGCCACCGGCCATCCGGTCGCGGATCTCTCCGCCGGTACCGGTGGAAGCGCCGTTAAACGGCTCGACGGTCGTCGGGAAATTATGCGTTTCGGCTTTCAGGGAAATCACTGTGCTGACCGGCCTGATGCGGAAAAAATCGGCCTTGTCCTGCGTCTCCGGGGCAAATTCCTGTGCTGCCGGTCCGCTGATGAAGGCAACATTGTCTTTGTAAGCCGAGACCAGGCGGTTGGGATTCGCCTTCGAGGTTTTCTTTATCATCGAAAAAAGGGAATCCTCCTTTACATCGCCATCAATAATAAAACTCCCGTTAAAGATCTTATGCCTGCAATGCTCCGAATTAACCTGCGCAAAGCCGTATACTTCGCTGTCGGTCAGTTTCCTGCCCAATTTTTCTGCCAGCCCTTCCAGGTAAATGACCTCTTCTTCGCTCAGGGCAAGCCCTTCCTTCAGATTATAAGCCCTGATATCGTCGATATATAGTATCGGTTCGGGCTTATGCTCGATCGTAAAAATCTTCTGATCCAAACCTTTGTAAAGATGCTGAAGCATGGGGTCGAAAGAGTCGCCCTCCTTAAAATAGCGGAACTCCTCGATCCTTTCAATGCCTTCGATACCCATATTCTGCGTTATTTCAACCGCATTGGTGCTCCAGGGAGTGATCATCTCTTTCCGGGGTCCGATAAACTGTCCTTCGACCTGCTCCCACATGACCAACGAGGCATCCCCCAGCAACCAGGCCAGCTTTTCAAGGTCCTTCTTCGGTTGGTGAATTTTGCTGCCGATGGCATAAATGACAGAGTGGTTATTCTGATAAAAAAGGATCATCTCAGGTATTTTTGGATTTTGACCTACGGGTCTTTTTAAGTTTTTGAAAATTATCTTCGGAAATCCCGAATTTTTCTTCTGCCGGATCATCGCCCACCGGTTCGGTGTGCACCATCACATCATAAACATCGGTAAGCTCGAGTTTTATCTGCTTTTCCACCTGGTGAGCCAGCTGATGGGCCGTTTTGAGCGGCATATCGCCATCGACTTCAATATCGACGGCAACCATATACTGGTGCCCTATTTTACGGATCCTGGTACGATGTGGATTAGAAGCCCCTTCTACCTTCGATATCGCTTTGAATACCCTGTCGTAAACGCTCTCATCATCCACACCATCCATTAGCTGCAGCGAAGATTCCCGGAAAATTCTGAATGCCAGGTAAATGATCCAGCCACTCACGACAAGAGCTGTAATCTTGTCGAAAACAGGCATTTTCATCACGAAAGTAAAAACCAGTCCTATTAAAACTGCCAGGGATATGACCACATCTCCCATCATGTTTTTTCCATTGGCCTGAAGCATAAGGCTGCCGGTTTTTTTACCGATGGTGTACTGGTACCAGGCGAGCAAAACTTTTCCCATGATGGAGAACACAGTCACATAAACAGCCAGCATCGACGGCATGACCGACTTTTCGCCTTCAATGAGGTGGTTGATCGTCGTGATGGCAAGCTGTGCCCCGGCAAAGAAGATGATAAAAGAGAGCACTTTGGAGGCAATCGTGTCGGCCCGTTCATAACCATAGACATACTTCAGGTTCGGCGGGCGGGAAATGACCCGGGCTGTGACCAGGGTGATAGCTGATGCGATGATATCGCCGGCCGAATCGATCCCATCCGCCAAAACGGCCATGGATCCGGAAATCAACCCTATAAAGATTTTAAGCACCGACAGGAGAGCGTTTCCGGCGATGCTGACCCAGGAGGCACGGACGATCTGCTTCTCCCGGTTCTCCATCTTATTCCTGTGCTGCGAGGAACCTTTCGGCCTCAAGGGCAGCCATACAGCCGCTCCCTGCCGCCGTCACCGCCTGGCGGAATTTCCAGTCCTGGACATCGCCGCAGGCAAAAACACCCGGAACATTCGTTTCGGTTGAATCGGGTTTGGTAATGAGATAACCCACCTCATTCATATCCAATACCCCTTTAAACAGGTCGGAATTCGGTTTGTGGCCGATAGCGGAAAAATAACCATCGACCGGTAGCAGTTCCTGCTCACCTGTTTTGATATTTTCAATACGGACGCCGGTCACCGCTTTGTTAAAACCCTCTTCGGTGCCGACAATTTCTTTCACTACACAATTCCAGTGAAGGACGATATTCGGCGTGGTGGTCACTCGCTTCTGCATGGCTTTCGAAGCACGCAACTCTTCACGGCGGTGGATCAGGTGCACCGTGCGGCAGAGTTTGGCCAGGTAGGAGGCCTCTTCCGCTGCCGTATCGCCGCCGCCGACAATTGCCACATCTTTTCCGCGGTAGAAGAACCCGTCGCAGGTAGCACAGGCCGAAACGCCCGCCCCCATGAACCGCTCTTCCGATTCCAGGCCGAGGTATTTGGCCGTGGCTCCGGTGGCAATGATCAGTGTATCGGCCAGCATCGTCTTGCCGTCATCGGCTTTCACTGTAAATGGCCGTTTCGACAGGTCAACCTCAGTGACGATGCCAAAACGGATATCGGTGCCGAAACGGGCGGCCTGCTTTTTCATGTCTTCCATCATCTGCGGACCCATGATCCCATCCGGATAACCGGGGAAGTTTTCCACTTCCGTGGTTGTTGTCAATTGTCCACCCGGCTGAATTCCTTCATAAATGACGGGATGAAGATCTGCCCTGGCGGCATAAATAGCTGCGGTATATCCGGCAGGCCCGGACCCAATGATCAGGCAATGAATATGTTCCATGTTTTCGTTAATGTTATTTGGTTTTGAAAGTTGAGGATGCAAAGGTAGTAAAAAGTATATCTTTGTAAGATGAAAGTACTGATCCGACTCTTAGTTTACACATGCGCCGTATTGCTGACCGCCTGGCTGCTGCCCGGAGTCAGTGTTGAAAACTTCACTACGGCCGTAATGGTAGCCATTTCGCTGGCTATCCTGAACACATTTGTCAGGCCGATACTGGTATTTCTGACGATCCCGGTAACCATCGTCACCCTGGGGATCTTCCTGCTGGTGATCAACGCGCTGATCATCCTGTTCATCGGGAAGGTCATCCCCGGATTTACGGTCGACGGGTTCTGGTGGGCCCTGCTGTTCAGCGTCATTTTGAGTATTGTTGCTTCCTTATTCGGAACAAGTTCAACTACGATTGTCAGGCGAAACGAATATGAAAAACCGGCAGATAACCAATAAAGAGCACCAGGATGCGATCATCCGGAAATGCCAGTTCTGTCATGTGGCCATGACCACGCCGGATGGGAAACCGTATGTCATTCCGATGAATTTCGGCTACGACGGTGAGTTTGTCTATTTCCACGGTTCGGCAAAAGGGAAGAAAGCGGATATGCTGAAGATTAACCCGGATGTGTGTATCGCTTTCAGCACCGATCATGAGTTACGGTATGTTAATGAAGAAGTGGCCTGCAGCTGGAGCATGCGCTACAAGAGTGTCCTGGTATACGGAAAGGCTGAGTTTATTGAGGATGCCGGCAGTAAAATAGAGTGTTTGAACAGGATCATGGCGCAATACGCTGACCGGGATTTTGAATACAACGAACCGGCGGTGAGAGAGGTTATGGTTTTCAGGGTGAAGGTTGAGAAGATGGATGGAAGGGTATACGGATACTAATTATAAATATTGCAGCACCGATGCCGGCTCCCCAGAGGCCGCCGGCAATCACATCGCCCGGATAATGGACCCCCAGGTATATCCGGCTGTAGCTCAGGAGAAAAGCCCAGAATAAGATCAGCGGCGTAAAGTACCGGATTCTTTTTCCCAGTAAAAACGACAGGTAAGTAGCCAGGGCAAAGGAGTTTACGGCATGGGAAGAGATGAAACCGTACTTCCCTCCGCAGCGCCCGTCGACCAGGTGTACCATTCCTGCCAGCGATGGCTCGTGGCAGGGCCTGAGCCTCAGGAAAACATTCTTAAAAAGGTGAACGGAGGTCTGATCGCTGATCACTATCATCAGACCGGCGAGGATCACCAGTAGCAACGCCTTTTTCCCGTAATGCCGGTAAAGCAGCCAGGCGAAAAACAGATAAAGAGGAATCCATATCCACCGCTGGGAGATCCAGAACATGACCGGATCGATCGCCGGGGAATTGATCCCGTTGATCGCCAGGAACAATTGGGTGTCGATATTTTTCAGGGATTCCAGCATGCTTGTGCGGCATTACTCATCGGAGTAGCGGTTCAGCTCGGTCCAGATGAGGTCTTTCAGTTTTAAGATGCCATCTCCGGTAACGGACGAAATAAAAACCGTCTTTACAGGCGGCAGCTCCTTTTTCATCTCTGATATCAGTTCCGAATCGAGGAGATCGGATTTGGATATGGCCAGCAGCCGAGGTTTGTCGACCAGTTCGGGGTTGTACTTATCCAGCTCGTTGAGCAGAATTTCATATTCCCGGCGAATATCCTTCGAATCGGCAGGGATGAGGAACAACAGCAGTGAATTCCGTTCGATATGCCGGAGGAAACGCAGCCCCAGCCCTTTGCCTTCGCTGGCGCCCTCGATAATGCCGGGGATATCGGCCATGACAAACGAGGCGCCGTCGCGGTAAGAGACGATCCCGAGATTGGGCGTCAGGGTGGTAAAGGGGTAATCGGCGATTTCGGGTTTAGCGGCCGAGACGACCGATAGCAGCGTAGATTTCCCGGCATTGGGAAAGCCCACGAGGCCGACGTCTGCCAGTATCTTCAGTTCCAGGATGATCCAGGCCTCCTGTCCCGGCTCGCCGGGCTGCGCGAAGCGGGGCGTCTGGAAGGTGGACGATTTGAAATGGTCGTTGCCCAGTCCACCACGCCCTCCTTTCAGCAGAACCTTTGTCTCTTCGTGTTCGGTGATCTCAAACAATACCTCACCGGTATCGGCCATTTTAGCGACTGTGCCCAGGGGCACCTCGATGATCCTGTCTTCGCCGGCAGCTCCGGTGCTGAGCGATTTGCCACCCACACCACCGTTACCCGCCCTGACGTGCTTGGTGAATTTGAGGTGCAGGAGCGTCCAGAGATGGCGGTTCCCTTTGAGGATGACATGCCCTCCCCTGCCACCGTCGCCGCCGTCAGGGCCCCCTTTGGGGATATACTTGGCGCGGTGCAGATGGGCCGAACCGGCGCCCCCTTTTCCAGAGGTGCAGTTGATCTTTATATAATCGACAAAATTGGGGGAAGGCACTTTATTTCTTTTATTTCGCAAAGTTACGCAAAGTTCACACAGAGTCTCGCAGAATAATTTCTACTCACAAACCATTGACAATTCGTTTAATACCATTCTTTAGTGAGAGGGAATTAAAATTGATTAATAATCCTAATTTATAATGACCAAGTTTTAAGTAGGTTAATACCTGGGCAAAATGAACCTCCTGCAGCGAATCAACTGCTTTCAGTTCAATGACCACTTTATTTTCAACTAATAGATCAATGCGATAACCATGATCTAAATGGACATTTTTATAAATAATCGGAAGGGGAAGTTCTTTTGCAACAAGCAGTCCTGATTCACGAATATCATAATACAAACATTCACGATATGCAGATTCCAATAATCCGGGTCCCAAAGCACTATGAATCTTCATAGCCAATCCGATCACATGATGTGATATAACATTCTCCTGTAACATAATAAATGAGTTTAAATAGTTAATATAGGAAAGTTTAAAGAATAGAAGAATTCCTCTGCGAAACTCTGGGTTTCCTTTGCGTAACTTTGCGAAACCTAAGAAGACAATTCCTCAACTATTAATCCTGAAAATTCGAAAAAATACCCGGTCATTAAAGAAAAAAATCAGAAAATTTTATAAATATCGGCATAATTCCTCCCGAATCCGTCATAATCCAGCCCATACCCGACAATGAACTCATTCGGGATCTCCATTCCAAGGTAATCGATCCGGAATGATTCACGGAAGGCGCCGGGTTTGAAGAGAAGAGCTGCCAGTTTCACATCATTCACCCCCAGGTAATAAAGCTTGTTGATGAGATACTGCATGGTTGTACCCGTATCGATAATATCTTCCAGGATAACGATATTCCGTCCTTTGAGCCTTTCATTCAGCCCGATCAGCTCCTTAACGTCGGAAGTGGAGGATGTGCCGGAATAGGAAGCAAGCTTGACAAAACTTATTTCACTCTCGATTGTTATCCTCCGGTAGAGGTCGGCGGCGAAAATAAAAGCGCCATTCAGGACCACTAGGAATAAGGGATTTCGGCCTTCCAGATCGCGGTTGAGATCTGCTGCCAGCCTGTCGACGGCCTGGCTGATCTCATCGGCACTGATCGAAAGCTTAAATGTTTTATCTTTGACCGTGATTGTTTTCATTGGGTTGGTTTAGGGGGATGAATACTGTTTCGCAAAGTTACGCAAAGGAAACGCAAAAAATAGTTCAAAGTTCAAAGTTCAAAGTTCAAAGTTCAAAATTTAAAATTCAAAATTTAAAATTCAAAATTCAAAATTTCTATGACTCCTTTAGTTAGCATCATCATGGGTTCCACGACTGATCTTCCGGTGATGGAAGATGCCGCTAAGGTCCTTAACGAGCTGAAGATACCGTTTGAAATGAATGCCTTGTCGGCCCACCGCACGCCCGACAAGGTGGAAGAGTTTGCCAAATCGGCCTCAGGCAGGGGCATTAAGGTGATCATTGCCGGGGCGGGGATGGCGGCCCATCTTCCCGGGGTTATCGCTGCCATGACCCCGCTGCCCGTCATCGGCGTTCCGATCAAAGGATCGCTCGAAGGGCTCGATTCGCTGCTGGCTATCGTCCAGATGCCTCCCGGGATACCGGTGGCTACAGTTGCCATCAACGGAGCGCGCAACGCCGGCATCCTGGCGGCACAGATCATCGCTACCGGCAATCCACTGCTGGCCGATAAGATGCTGAAGTTCAAGGAAGAGCTGAAAGAAAAGATCATCAAAGCGAACGAGGATCTTTCGAAGGTTAAGTTTGAATATAAGGTTGATGGATAGTCTTCTGATCACGGGTCTGAAAACCATCAGTTTAGCTTACGGTTCCTTTGGAAAATAGTTGTTCAAAGGATTATCATTTTTTGACATCCGGTAGGAACGCCATTAACTACGACCTGGTAGAAATAAACACCGCTGTTAAGATCCGATGCATCAAACTCAAATTTGACTGCTCCTTTTTGTTTATCTGTCTCCACAATAGAATAGATCATCTGTCCAACATTATTAAAGACATTCAATTGGATATCTGATTCCATCATAAGATAAAAGTGTATCTGGGTTTTGCCACTGAATGGGTTTGGCGCACTCCACAAGAGATTGTTATCGGCTATACTGGTCTCAATCGGCAGGTCTTCATTCTGATTTGACTGACGACCAGGTGATTTATGTAATAGCGATAAAAGTTCATCTTTATGCTCTCTGAATGCATTAAAAGATTCAGGTCTGAATTGGCTCAAACGGCCAATATAAGAGGCTGATCTCAGATTGGTGTCAATTCCCATTTGCCAGTATAGATGTTCCAGATCAATTATTGCAAATATTGAATCTTCAAGCGATTCAGGATCTTCTATAACACTTTCATACCAATCAATTGCTTCTGGATAATTTTCCAACTTCTCATCGCATTTATTAGCCAGGTTTTCGGCAATTTTAATAAGAATTTCGTTATTTACTATTACAGAATCGGTTAAATACCAAGTTTTTAGTCCCTCAAAATCATTTCCTGCAAGAGGTTCTAAGTAGAGAATCTCTTTCAATGCGTTTTTTGCAGGTTCTTCATCAGGGTATTGAACGACGACTTGCTGAAATGTTGACTTTGCCTGTGAAAAACTGCTGTCGGCAATTTGATTAATTCCCGTGAGAAATAACTGTTGAGCAGCTGAAATACCCAATTGACCTCCTCTCAATTGCCAAACCGGTTCGAAATCGTAATGTCGTTCCGGACAAAGATTCACATCCGGATCAAAGACTGGTCCCCAATAATTATTCGCCACATCCACATCTGGGGGTTGCAAAGACATATCTACATCATGAAAAATAAAACAATCGGACACATCACCATAAACTGAATTCCAATGAAATTCCAACGGAAATGCATCCCTTGACGCGTATAACTGCAAAAGTCCGTTATTGATGATCCGTTGTGTCTGATCTTCAAAATTAGCATTTGAATTTCCGTTAATATACAAACGGCTGTAATTAAGGCTTTGTATGCCAATCTGGTTGAAATAAATGTAATTATTCTGAATATCAGCAATGCTGGAGTATAGCGTAATTCCTGAAAGGTCATTATCGCATCCGTTAAAACTACAATATATAAGATTGTCCGCAATCATATGTTCAGAATTTGGTTCGACTGAGCCCGAATAATGAATACTTATTCCATGGCAAGTGTTGGAGGGATTATTAACATTGTCAATAGTATCCGTTAATATGTTAAACTGTTTATATCCATATAGTTCAATGATAGAATGAGCTTCGTTATAAGCTGTTTGAAAATAGCAATCGGTAATGTTTGCAGCATTGTCGATCGGAAGGCATCCCATGGTGGGATTTGAAGCCATAATGGAAGAATGAAAAAATTTGGAATGTGAGACTTCAAGATCATTAACACACTGATATATAAAAGAATTGCTAAAATCAGAAATTGTTATTGACAATGGACTGCTTTGGCTTTCAATAACACAATTCTGAAAATGACAATTTGAAATATTTATCTGATCTGAACCTAGGTACAATTCAATGGTACTTTCCTCATCAGCTGTAAATGTAACATTCGATCCAATTTGAACATTTCCATGTATTTTAATCTTGCTTATTCCTCTATTTGCTTGAAATATTGCGTTATCCCCAATTATTAATGAACAGCCTTCTTCGATGGTCAATTCGCTATTGTACATATCTATAATAACATTATCATCTACTGTTAAAATAGCATTATTGGATACCGTCGGGGAAAAACGGCTAACCATATTACTAGATAGAAATAAATCATTTGTAATGGGATTCTCATGAGGAATTAGGTCATAATCAATATAAAACCAATTATATCCTGAATTGATCTCAGAATTCTGAAATTCAGACATCAGTTCAAATGTCTCACCCCATCTATAATCAACTAAGCTAAATTCCTGTACCTCTCCATCGTACCCTCCTATGTTATTTTTTTCAGCGATTGGGAGATACAGCTTGCCAACATCATCAGTTGAAAAAAAATAATTATAATCAAGTGTCAAGGACATTGGACTATAATTGTTATCGCCTAATAAAGGGTAGTTACCTCCACTATACAAAAAAGCCAAATAGGATTCCATTAAATCATAATCCTCTGGTGGAGGTGGTGTTGAGTTTGCATTCTCTCCATAATAAACACTGATTTTTATTTTATTTCGTTCCGGATGAGTGAATTGCATTTTCAGGGTTAATTCAGGTTCATAACTTTCTTTTGGATATACAATATATGCTACCCGACCCAAGAAAGCACAATCATGTCCGGTTTCACTAGAGTATGCTAAAAACCTATAAGGCCAGTAGACAAAGCCTCCACTAGCTTCATTCGGCCAAATTATATCCCAACTATTTGCCACTTTAAAAGCTCCTCGTTCATAATCGAATAAATCATAATCATTATCGCCATCAACATCAATATCAGTTGTATATTGACCATCCTGATTAATATCCCATAAACATATATTATCATCATATCCCACAATAGTTAATTGGTGGTGCATACCCTGAGGATTATTGTATTCATTAACAAAAGTTTTTCCAAATTCTGGTAATGGAGGTTGGATAACTTGAATGTCACATGCAGGCATATTCGTCGTAAAACTTGCGAGGCCACCATATACTTCATCATCATCATTATGATTAAAGAGCCATTGCTTTAAATATGCCAAACCAACTTCTGGATCCGTAAGATCAATTGTTTCATAATAATCTACTCTATTTAATAGAGCTGCATAGTAATTATCTGATCCAGTCATCCAGAAAGTCGGGTCTCCATATGCATCCATGCTACCAAACGTTGGAATATTCGGGCACCCATTCTGCTGAATTATATCCCATCCATAATCAATCACTGAACCAGCATCTTGGCTTCCATCATTAAGAAAATTATAGGTAAAATGCGTAGGAAATTGGTTTTGTTCGTCACTTGCATCTTTATCTCTTAACCAATTCATTTCGTAAGTAAAAACATAGGCAACACCTGATGCCTGGGCACAACAATTACCTGTCTGGAGAAATATGGGAGGCATAAATTTCCACTGAGAATTATCAACAAATTCAGGGGGATCAATAAACGAATTTCGCCTCATCTGGGGTATTGCATCAATTTGTTGCTGAATCTCAGGGGTAATTAAAGGCACTCCACCTGTAATCCAAGGCGGGCCTTCTGGATCAGGATTTATATTTACCTGACAAAAACTATCCAATGCAATAAGAATCAAAACAATGCCATTTAAAAAACCTTTCATATTACTTGTGATTAAGATTAATATTTAATGAAAGTACAATTAAAATTATCTCCGTTTTCATCCAGGAAATGTAAAAAATACAACCCGGAATTCATATCCAGAATATCTAATTTTATGATTTCATTGCCTTTCTTTATTCCGTATAATCTTTTACCACTTGCATCTGATATCGAGATGCTATATATGTTTTCATCGTTAATTTGAATATATATATAATTATGGGCCGGATTTGGATATACTTTAATATGATTAAGATTTGACAATTTTTGTGTCTCATTTATAACAACAGGGATGTTAGTCTTATATAGTCTAAAATCATACTTTGTTATTGCATATAAATGATTATCAGTACCAAATGCTAATTTATAAATATCGCGTGAAGGTAAATTATTGGTTATATCCTCCCAGTTCAATCCATCATCATAAGAAATAAATACACCCCCGATTGCCACTCCCTGAGAACTGCATCCAACAGCAACATTGTCAAAAGCACTTATAGTAATACATGTTACAAGATTGTTATAATATATTGTATCCCAGTTGAATCCATCATCGATCGACTTAAACACTCCTCCTCCTCCATTATACCAATGACCTTGGGTTCCTGCATAAATAATATCTGCAGAGTTAATTTCAATTGTTGATACGAAATGATATTCCAATCCTATTAATTCCCAGTTTGCTCCATTGTCGCTTGAACAATAAATCCCTCCAGAACTGAGAGTTCCATCAAAACTTATAGAACCTGCAAATAAATTCCCATTGCTATCGCGGGAAATATCATTAAAGACTTCAGTATTATAAGTATCTAATACATGATTCCATGATTTTCCACTATCCTGGCTTCTGAAAATTCCACCCCAAGTACCTAATATAATAACAGAATCATCAATCGAATAGAAACTCATCATACCACCCTGGGAGTAAAAAAAAAGCGAATCCCATGTCATTCCATAATCAAAAGAGCGGAATAAGGTGTTCATCCCAGCATAAATGGTACTTCTGTCATTAATAAAAATATAGCTAACATAATCCTGAAGGCATGTTTCTGCCCAATCATAACCATTTTCCGAAAAGTACACTCCATGATTTGAAGCAATAAATTGATTACCTAATGTATCAAATGCAATCATTTTTACTTCGACTGAATCCGGGAGAATTATTTCATCCCATGTATATTGGGCTTCAACAGTTAAAGCAGAATATAAAAAAGATAATAAAACTAATTTCTGAATGAGATTCATTTGATTTGAGGATAATACGAAACCATCAAATATTTACTTCTGGTAAAGATAATGCATAAGATGATTTATGTGATTAGATATTTTCAATCCCGGCTAATCACAAACCCCACCTGCACTACTTTCCGCTTATCCATGGGGATCGAATAGATCCACTCCATGATCTTTTTCATATCGGAGCCGTCTTCGAGGAAGGCGATATTTTCGCGGGTGAATACAAATATCAGCAGGTTGAACTCTTTGTTTTTCTCCGGTTTGGTGATCTCCATTAAATAGCCATCCGGAATAGCTTTATTGACCGGGAAGGTTGTTTTTTGCAGCGCTTTCAGCATGAACTTCGGGTCATCGCTATAAAAGGCCACTTTTTCATCGAGGTAAGGATAAAGAAGGGAATTATAATCCTCGGTTACATTAAAAATTTTCAGGTAGCCATCGGTGCCGGCCGTCACGGTGAATTTCAGGTATTCGCCGTTTTTGTAATTATCTTCAATTCCTTCTATTTTAATATTTAATGTCGGATCTTCTTTTTCATCATGGACAAAAACCGTTGCTTCGATCTCCACAGTGATCACCAGGGCGTTGAATTCATTAACAGAACGGTTTTCCGTAATTTTATCAACGATCACTTCGCCCCCGGTCTCCGTCGAAGTAAATGCCTGGAAGATCTCCTGGAATTTTTCGTTGTCCTCGAATGTGTAGAGAAAATCGGAGACCGCGATGCTTTCAGCCACACCGGCTTTTATCAACGCATCCCGCTTTGCTTCAACCAGGGCCTTCTCCTTGATCTGATCCGGTGCAAGATCCAGTGATACATAGCTCCCTTTTGCGGTCACTTTCACCTTCTTCTGCCCCGAAACATCCTGGATAATAAGTACCAGCAGGATGAGAAACAGCATCCGGGACATCCGGATAAAACTCATTTTGCATCTATTCATAGAATTTCCAGTTTTGCCAGGTCGATTCAACAGAAACACTGATATTGACCTGCGGGTCCTGTTCTTTCTGGTTGACTTTCAGCGATTCAATAGATACTTTCTGTTTGATGTGGTCGGCCATCTCCCCGTAGGTGATCTTCCCTGCGGTTTCCTGAAACTTTTTCAGCAGGTAATATGTAAACAGCCCGTGCTGCTGGCTTTCCAGCGGCAGCGCCATCTGTTCGCCGGAAGAAGCGGTAAACACGACCATGTTTCCCTGGATAAAATCGGCCTTGGGTTTGACTTTGACAGCCCTGGCGGCAAGCAGGGGCGCATCGCGTCCGCCGCCGCTGAAGCAGGCATCCAGGAACACCGTGATGCGGCCGGCTCCGGTCTGGCCCAGCCGGTCGTAAACATCCTGCAGCTTCACCGCCGCCGACAGGTTCGAGCCGGTCACATCCACCGGGATCAGGTAAGCGCTGTGCTCCACCTCATCGGGGAAACCGTGTCCGGCATAGAACATGAACAGCTCCGCATCGGATCCGATCTTGGCTGCAAGCTTGGAAATAAGATCGATCTTCTGCTGCATCTCGCCGGCAGTGGCATCCAGCAGCAGGTAGATGTTATCTTCCGGGATACCCAGTGTTTTCACGGCATAGTCCTTGAAAACTTTCGCGTCGTTGCGGGCAAAAGGCACATTGGCCTCGGTCTGCAGGCTCCGCTGGTACTTCGAATAATCCTCGTTGCCGATGATCAGGGCAAACCGGTTGCTGCGGCTCTTCGGATTGGAAGGTATGTTCTTATCCACATCCGACGTCAGCGACTTGATCTGGATATCGTTTGCCGGAGTATTGATGCCGGTGATCACCACCTGGTTCCGTGCAACCAGCTCCTGTTGCAGGCTGACCGTCATAGTGGTATCCCTTGCGTACTTGGTCAGGCTCTCCCCCAGGTCGATCTTAACCGGTATTTCAGTAAGCGTGTACCGCCGGGTGGCTGTAAAGATAAAATCAAGTTCCTTGCTCTCTCCCCGGTTCAGCCGGCCGATCTCATACCGGTTGGTTTCGCCGAGGACCACACAGTTGGGATTGGGGAACAGGAATTCGGCATAGACTCCGCTGGCGTCGCCCTGCCCGATATTCTGCACGATCACCTTCAGGACGATCGGGTAATTCAGTTTGATCATCCCCCCGTCTTCGGTACTGAAAGCCGCATCGGCCAGAACGATCAGCGGGGAGGCAAAGCGCCGGGTCTCGATCTTCATTTGCAGCGGAAAAGCATCAAAACCGCTCAACTCCCTGACTTCGATATGAAACTCGGCCACGCCGTCGGTCAGGACAGTAGAACTTGTTACCGGGACCGTCACTTTTTGTTTGGTTTCGCCCGCAATATCCCCCAGGTCGACCTTCTGGGTAAAGGTCAGCCCGGTGAGCTTCGGGGTTTTCATCGAAACGATGACCTCCACTTTCTGCGCCAGTCCTTTGCCGATATTATCGACATTGAAGCTGATCTGGCTTTTTTCGTTGGCATCGATGATATTGTTCTGGTTTTCATCCGAGAACTGTTCGCCGGTGATCACCAGGTCGGGCACCTCCTTCATGTATGATACCTTCGTGGATGGCACATTAAGCTTCTTGACCTCGCTTTTTCCCGAGATCACCTGGGCATTCAGGCCCACGAATGCCAGAAGTGCTGCAAATAAGAATATAGTCCGGAACATAACCCTATAGTAGTTCAAAGTTCAAAGTTCAAAGTTCAAAGTTCAAAGTTCAAAGTTCAAAGTTCAAAGTTCAAAGTTCAAAGTTCAAAGTTCAAAGTTCAAAGTTCAAAGTTCAAAGTTCAAAGTTCAAAATTCAAAGTTTAAAGTTCAAAGTTCAAAATTTATATGTCAATCCGACGACGGGGACGCCGAAACGGTCGTCAAATCCGCCGTTCAGCCGGACACTGCCTTGTCTTTTCTTTGCTTTTCCTGCGTTGACGCCGGTTGAAATGAACTCCGTCACCCAGATGATCGCTGCGCTGCCGATCAGGACGTAAGACCCGATGGCTTGCAGCTTTGCCTTGTCGTAATAATCATCCCGGTCGGCCGCGCTTGATTCGCGGTAAGTTTCCAGGTTGTTATAAGCAGCGTGGTTCAATACAACCGAGCCGGCGACCATTCCGTAGCCCACCACACCCCAGAGGTAAGCCGCACCCTTTTTCTTGGCATATGTTTTCCCGAGGCCGGGCAAAACCGCCGACATGGCCAGCGCGGCGCCCATCGAGACTTTCTTTCCCGTATATTGCTGTTGAACAGGCTCTTCTTTCTTCTGCGGCTCTTTCGCAGGCTCCTTTTCCGGTTCCTTAACGGGCTGTACCACTTCTTCCGTCTTTTTGGCAGCGGCTTCGAGAGAAGCGAGCACCTCGATTCCGATATCTTCCTCAATTACAATATTATCGGCAGAATAGCTCCATTCGATCCGTTTTCCCGGACCGCCCTGAATACCTTTGCCGATATCGCCGGAGGTGGTTCGTGCGCTCAAGATCTTTCCCGATGCTGTTTTCACCAGTATCCAGATGTTGAAGGTTTCGCCGGATCCGCTCCCGTTGATGTCGTAGGTAATGATGATCCTGTTGCCTTCGGCGAAGAAATCGACATTTTCGATCTTCGCTTTTGTCTGTGCATTCAGGCCCTGGCTGTAGAACAAACTGACCAGCAGGGCAAGAATCGTAAAGCTGAGGGCGCTTATTTTTGTTTTCATGGGCGGTCGGTTTTTTGTGATGATACACCGTTCATGACACCTTCAACCGGCGCCAGATCGCGCAAGGATGTTTTATACTTCGTCAGGCCGGATTCATCCGACGGGGCCAGCGGCACTGTTTTCGCATACAGGTTTGTAACATAAACCTGCAGGTTCCAGTTGTAATTCAGTTCCGAATTGGCCGTATAGAGCGAATACCATGTCACGCCGTCATCCGGTGAAAAGAGGTCGCCTTTGCCGACAACAGCCGGGCCGTTATCGCATCCGGCCGGGTAGGTAGAAGCCGGGTAATCGGTGATCCAGACGCCAAACCACATATCCGAGGAAGCATCTATATAATAAGATTCATCATAGCTGACTTCATTCCATGTTTCGGCAATTACACTGCTGATTTCCTGCACCTTCAACAGTGTAGGAGGTTCGGTTCCAGACCAGATCGTGATGTAATACACCGCCGGATAGCCAACTTTCGGAAAGAACTTCAGTTTTGAAATCCTGAAACCATCGTAAGGAGCCAGTTCGGATGCGCTGAAGCGGATAGCGATATCGAAATTCCCGCCCGAATTGGCAAAAATGCCATCGTAGTTCACTCCGTCGTCATAATGAAGCCATTTATCCTGACCTATCGGCTCGGTTCGGGTAAAATCGAGCTTTTTGCAGGAGGCCGATGTCAGAAGGCATGCAACCGCCAGAACGAACAGGCCTGCAGCCGTGATGAGTCGTCGTATTTTATAGTCGTCTTTCATAATCCGGTTTAAAGTGATTAATCTCCGATAATGTCCTCTTTCAGGTTCATATTGAGTTGCATATGGCTGCTGTCGTAATCGAACAGCAGGTTTCCCGTCAGCCGGTCCATTTGGATGTAATTCAAGGAGAACCAGATGACCATTTTCCCGACTTTGATCCCGCTGAGGATATCGAGGCGTTCGTTGCCATCCTGCAACTGGACGATTTTGATCTGGGTGCCGTCGGAGATCTTGAGTTTGTCGTAGTATATCGTTTCGTGGTCTTTAGTCGCCAGGGTAACAATCCCGTCACCGTTTTTCATAAAGGTGATCTTTCCGAACATGGAATAAAGCTCCGGAAACTGTTTCCTGAACAAAGGCTGGTATTTATCGAGCGCCTGCTGGGCGGCCTGTCCCGGGATCATCATCCCGTTGCTGCGGATCAGGCTTGTTACGGCAAAGATGGCGGCAATATTTCTTTCCACTTTCTGGGAGATGAGCTTGTCACTCTCTTTTTTTATCATTGATGGAAAATCGACCTCTCCCCCGTTCATGAATGTCCTTTCGGGAACCCGGAATCCCGTGGTTCCGCTGAGGTTCCCGGCGAGATAGCAGGTGCCGTCGTTATCGGTGAACAGCCCGTTCTGGGAGAATTCGACATTTTCCAGGAAGAGATCGGTGGCCAGGTGTTTGCCGGTCCGGTCGAACTTAGCCACATATTTCAGGAACGATTGCTGGTCGATGGTGTCGAGGCTGGCCTGGCCTGCCCAGACGCAATGCCCCTGCGGATCGTATTTGGCGACGAACACATCGGGTTTTCCCTGTTTGCTGGTAACGGTATAGCCGGCGAAGTGCGCCTGGCCCAGGAACGATCCGGCGACGATCACGTTCTGCTGCTCATCCTGCGTGATGCCAAAACCGGTCGTAACGGCTTTCCCTGTCGGGGCGGCCACCCATTGCAGCTCACCGTATTTGTTGAACTTGGCTGCAAAAGCGTTCCGGGTATCAACATTGCCCGTGAGCGTCTTCGCCCCGACCTGGAATGTTTCGTTGTAATATCCCGTGATATAAACATTCCCGTTTTCATCGGCGATCATATCCTGCTGGTTGCCACCGCGGTACCCGCCGGCTTTGCGGACCAGTTCCCGGAAATCGACCCCGGTATTCTCGGCATAATTGACTTTTGCTATTTCGATGATCTCAGCCTGGGAAGCGGAATACTGCGGCATGGCCAGGCCGGCCGGCGCATTGATGAAGGTAGGATCGGCGATGATGAATTTTTCGTTGCGGAACGTAAAGTAGGCGCCATTCACCCCGGCCTTGTCGCTGAAATGCACGGCGGTTGCCACATGCCCGTCAAATCCCAGCCCGATCACTTTCATCCCCAGCAGTTCGCTTACGAGGTAGGAGAAAAGTACCGACCGGTCTTCGCAATCGGAATAGGGATAGAAAAAGAGTTCCTCGGCGAAGAAGTATTTTTCGCGGCCAAACTGTTCCTGGTCGACTTTATAGGGAAACGCCGTTTGCACGAACCGCAGCAGGCAGTTGACCTTATCGACCTCCGTCATCGGCGTTAGGACCGGCAGGAGCGCTTCGCCGATCGATTCGGCGGCCAGCCGTTCGAGCGCCGCGTCGAAATAGACGTTCATATCGACCAGCGGGTAATCCTTGTAGAAATTGATCACATTCTGGTTGATGGTGACTTTCACCTGGTGAGGCTGGTCGTTGTAGGTAAAGCTCAGGTTTTTAACCAGCGGCGATTCGCCCAGGTTCAGCGCCCGGTCGATCGTAAAGTCGAAAACGCGCGTAGCATCCGGATAATCGCGGGCATAGGTCTGGATCACATTGCTGGCGATCGGATCGACGAAATAATAATTCACCTGGCTGATGGTGAGGTAATCCCTTCCGTAGATGGTCTGGTTAGAAGGGATGATCACGCTGGTCTTGTTTTCGGCGAAGGATATCTTGGCCCGGTAACCCGAACGGGTCAGCAGGAACCAGGTGAGCAGGTTGCGGGCATTCGGATCGGGCATGCTGATCTTGTTCGAGGTCTCCCTGACCAGCTGGTAGTAGCCCCAGTCGTTCAGCCCCAGCATGCTTTTGTACTGCAGCATCTGGTTGATCAGGCCGTTGAAATTGGCTTTGCAGGCTTTGGTCCAGTATAGTCCGATCCCGTCTTCGCTCACCGGGGAAGGAGGCGGAATGACCAGTGCTTTGTCGTAATCCAGCATGATTTTCGAGCCGTAGAAGAAGAATTCGAGGTCGGATTTAAGATAATCGACCGGCGGGATCTTCTCAATCACCGGGTTGATGCGGGCGGCGGGTTGTTCGACCGGACGCGGGATCTCCTTTACCTTTACCGGGATCTTTGTCGCCGGCTCTTCCGTCCTTTGCGGTGGAGGTGTATAGGTCGGGATTACCTGGGGTTTGGGCTCAACCGGAACCGGCCTTCCTTTAAACGCTTCGTAGGATTCCCACTCCTTGCTGATGTAATCGGCAAATTCCTGCTCCCTTGCCTTAACATACGCATCGTAGCGGTCGCGCAGTTCCTGCATCTTTTTCGTTTCATTCTCCACATACTGCTTGTATTCCTGGCTGCGCTGCTTTTTAAACTCTTCAAATGTCTGGCCTTTCGTGATGAACGGCAGGATTATGATACACGAAAGGATCAGGGAGATTAAAAATTTATTTGTTCTTGGTTTCATGGCTGGGTGAAATTTATTTGTTCCAAAATAGCCCAAAGGTTAATATCGTATAAGATGATCCGGTTCAGCCGGAACGAAAGCTTGCCTGTAACCGCTTCCCGGTCGAGGGCGAGTGAATTTCCCGTATAGTTGTCGGCAGTGGTTTTTACCAGGGCCGAGCGGGTCCTGATATCCACCGTAATGTCTTTAATAATGGCTAAAAGAAGCGCATTCCACAGGCCGCGGTCGGTTTTGATCCCCTGTTTGTCGCGGGGAGCTTCGGTTGTCACGGTCTGGGTGTATTTGTACCGGGCGTCGGCCTGCGGCAGCATTTCATTTCCGGAATAGGATTCCATATCCACCAGACCGTTAATTGAGCGGAAGAGATACCGGAAACCGTCTGCATCATCATGCCGGCCTGCTTTCAGTGAAAAATCGATCCTGGAATTGCTCTCGTATTTACCGTTTCTCTGGAATTCGGTGATCATGCCGTTGGTTTGAAAAGCCAGTGCGGGATTTCCGCCGGAATAAGCCGGGAAGTCGATGATCACGAGGCACTCCCCGTTGTCATTGAGATGCTGATGAACGACAGTGGATTCATCGACGCCATGCGGCGAAAAACTGGTGAACTCGAAATAATCGGCATACTTACCCGTAAGTTCGCTGTTATGCGCCGATTTTTCCTGTGAATAATAATCGACCAGGTTTCTTACCCTGCATCCGTTCATGAGCGATCCGAGGTAGAGGGCGCGGAAGATGGCCTGCCGGCGGGCGGTAACCGAATCGAGGCCCGGATCGGAGATCCCGATCACCTGGAACGAGGCTGCTGAAGCCGGCATCGGTTCCTGGAGCCACCCGGTGACGGTGTTGAACAAAATGGGAGGAGGCGTGCCGGGGTCGGGTGCCGGTTCGCCGAACGCCCCCTGTTCTTCGTCAAAAACAGATTTGTATTGCTGGTAATTATAGTCGACTTCGACCGAATTCGTCACATTCACCTGCGAATGAACGATCACAGGGATTAAGAATAAAGTAATCCACGTTGCCAGGATAATTTTCATGACCGGAAAGATAAACAGGGGCCCTGCCTCTTCCGACGCAGTGCCCCTGCGTTAATAATAAGAATTCCTGAGGATCTCCTACTATTTCATATTTTCCATTTCCTTGTCGAAAGTTTCCTTGAACTTTTCATAGTTGTAGTCGATGAAAAGCTTGTCATCCGTGGAGAGGCGCTGGTTCATCGCGGATGCGATCTCGTCGCCGGCCAGCTCGATGGCTACGTAGGTTTTGTACGTATTGGTGGTGGTGCGGGTTTGCTTTTCGCAGATCACCTTGATGCCGTTGAGCTTCTGGTTAACGACTTCGCGGCTGAGTCCTTCGTATTTCTCGAGGGTTTCGCTGACGTTGTTCATCTCGCTGTCCTTGACATAGTTGTCGAAGGTGGCTTTGAGGGTGGTTTCGATGAATCCGGCCAGGTTGGCTTTGGCGTTGCTGAGGGCTTTCTTCTGAGAAGTAGCCTGGTCGGCGCTTTCGCCGATGCTGTTGGCGCGGAAGTAGTCGTTATCGCTGCGGTATTCCGGTCCGCTGCAATAGACGCTGACTTCGACCTCGCCCGGAGCAGGGGCCTGGACCGTGGTCGTTTCTTTTTTCGATTTGCATCCTCCCGTGATAAAAGCCAGGGAGATTAGAGCTGCGACCATAAAGGTCATTGAGGTAAAGATTCTGTTTTTCATGACTTTTGCATTACTGGTTAATAAATATTTAGATGGTTAAATGATCGATTTGATTTGAAACCTCCAAATTACAAAGAAAAATAGCAACACAGACTGTAAGCGGAAGAAAAATTATTCTTTGGGCAGGAAGATGTTCGCATTTTGCGTTTTGCATTTTGCATTTCTCATTTCATTTGGCATTTTGCATGCGGCATGGCATGTCATATTTCAAATGCACTATGCACGAAAGCTTAAGGGGAACAGGGAAAAGAGATATTCGGCACTATTTCACTTAAATATCACCAGTTTTTTTGCATCCGGCTTTTCCT
Source organism: Bacteroidales bacterium (assembly GCA_017991835.1). Classification (GTDB taxonomy): domain Bacteria; phylum Bacteroidota; class Bacteroidia; order Bacteroidales; family JAGOPY01; genus JAGOPY01. The sequence continues at coordinate 237,407 of JAGOPY010000005.1, forward strand.
GTGCTACGGACAATAAAAGGTAATAAACGCCAGGTTTTAGTGTTGGATATGAGATCGTCTTGTAGTATTTACCCGGATTCTCAGCAAATAAATCAAATTCATAGATAATGGCTCCGGTCGGAGAGACGATTAAAAGTCGGATTTCTCCTGTTTTCCTTACATCCATATCAACGGTAAAATCTCCTTTTGATGGATTTGGTCTTATGGAGGTTATCCGGCAGGTTGGAAATTCACCGGGAGGAACAATCATTTCGTTAACCCCCAGTGAGGATCCTCCTTTCGGTTGTAACAGGATATCAATCCATTCTTTCCGTTGCCTGTTAAATTGATTCTTCGATTCGGGAATGATCTCCGGATGTTTGGTGACGAGGACGGATCTCATTCCTGTATCGCTGTTATTCTGCATGAAAACATAGGCCAGGTCGATCAGGGCAAAAACGGAGTCGGCCTGCGTTCCCGGGTTGAAGAGTATTGAATCGAGCGAATTGATAGCCTGCTGGTAATGCTGATCCCTGATATTGCAATGAATGGAAATCCATTCGGCGGTTTTTCCGAGCAAACTGTCGCCCGGATTTTCTGACAAGTTATCGCAAATAGCTTTTAATGTGGCGTAATTTGAATACAATGCAGGGTTCAATGCAAAGAGCTCCTTTAGCGACGCCAGCCCAAACCGGTTATCCGGGAATCCGGCAATGATCTGCTTAAATCCGGATCACATTGTATTCGAATTCGGTGGGAAAGCTGCTGTAATTGAACACGCATTGGCGTCAATAATTGAATCATTATCAAAACTATTGTCAATGATATCAATAAATGATGCCTCATCCAACGGATCATGGATGGCAATGCTTGAATTAACAAAGCTATTGCCGTCTTCGATATTGATATTTCCGTTTTCCAGGTCTAACGCGCTATTGGTAATGTTATTCGGGCCGAGAATGTAAAGCTCATCTCCGGAGAATTCTATTTCAACATTACTTACATCATTCGATTCATTGATGGTATCCGTACCTGAATAGATTATAAGGTTGGAATTGTCTATTTCATTGTTGTTGGTGATCTTCAGGGTAGTCCCCGTGAATTCGAGGTCAGAGCCGGAGAACTGATTATAGTAGCATAATTCCAGCCTTCCGCCGGAAAAATCCAGCAGGGTATTGTCAAAATCGGATGTTGAAAACTTAAGCTGATTGCAAGAGGCATGAATGCTGGCGTTTTCGAAATTAAAAGCAGTAAGATCATAGTTTTTATCCGGATTAATGAAATTCACGTTGACGGTTGCCCCATTCCCGGCTTCAAAGTTCATGTAATTATCACTGATATCCCCTTCGATATTTACGAAGCTTTGCCCGGAACAACCGATATACTTTGTATAATACCAATTGACATCCAGCGTTGCGCTATCCTGCACCAGGATCTCCGTGCTGTCGTTCAGGTATAAATTCAAGGGATTCTGTGCGTTGGAATAATCGGATAGGACCACTTCCGGGGCAATGGTAAGCTTTCTACCGACAAGAAAATTACCCGCAATGGTCTGGCTGGTATCTACCCTGCCTTCGATGCCGTTGAGGGTGAGGAGATCGCCGGTGAAGCCATGATTTTGGTAATTCAAATCGTATTGTTGCGCTTGTCCATCAAAATACTTGGTATAATTAAAAATTTCGCCGAACTGTAGAAAACTATCCTGGTTCCCCCCATGATTAGCTGAATCAGGATCAAAATCAATTTTATTGGCCCATTTTGGATTAATCGAATCCAAATGGGGATGATAGCCTGCTTTATATAGACTTTGCTCCCAGGGTGTCAATACGTCTGAAACGTGCCAACCACGCATTGCTGTTGCCCACCCATATGTAAAATAGTCAAAATCCTTCCATGACCTGATTGTAGGTAGGCCTCTTGGTACCGGTACCTGAACAACCCTATGTTCACCTTCAAGTTCATCAATAAAACCACCTGAGTTGCATGCATCAATGCAAAAGATCATTTGTGAACACTCCAAATTATTAACCATCTCTTCTAAATCATAATCAAAGAAATGCTCATAATTCCACAATCTTAAAGACGTTGTATCAAAAGGATCACCTGGAAAAGAATACCCATGTGTTGTAGCATAAAACAGAAAAATATCTTCTTCTGTCATGACGGAATCCAAGTACTCAAAAATCTCATCAATTTTTTCTTTTGTACATGGCCCATCAAAGTCATTTAAAGGATATAATCCATCAAGATTAAGATTGACCGTATCTGGGAATACTCCATCGTCTGACAAAACAAAGATATTTTCATCCATAAATCCATAAGTTTGTTTAAGACCAGAAAATATATGGCTCAAATTATTCCATCTGGCTTGATCTTCCCATGCCCACCATGTTATGAGCAAAGCATACTTATGCGGATCATTAACGATATTATAAGAACTTTGGGCAGATGTATCGGTAAATTGAACAAAATCCTGGTGTAGAAAAGGTACCGAAACTTCCTCCCAATCAGTCCAATAAAATAATGGCGGCATGCTTTCATCTTTGATGGTATAATTTCCATTTGATTTCCGGATAAAAACATACATGCAGGGATGTGCCCAGCCGTAATTAGGCATTTGATCGATGAAGAACAACCAAGCTGTATCATAAGGATTTGCCATCACATCATAAGGCGAAAGATTAACAGTATCTTCATAATAATAGCTTGGAAACAAATAGACATTGAAATTCAGCGAATCTGCTGATACAATATTATTCATAACAATATCTATTGCCTGTACTTTTGAAACCTGTGTATAAGAAGTACAAACGAAGCAGAAGATAGCTATATTGAATACCAAAAAAATTTTTAAACGATACATAATCAATGATTTAATTGGTTAATAATGAATTAACTTTTGTGAAAACCGATTTCCATTAATTTCCAGGATCAGGATATAAATACCCGGTGGACACTGTCTACTTAATAAGTCGTTTCCATCCCATCCATAACTATGTTCACCTTCAGCTAATTTTTGACTTTTAATAAAAGAAATCTTTTCAAAGCCAAATAAATCAATAATCTTCAATGATGTCAAAGAAGGTTGGTTTATCTTGATTACAATTTGTGTATTGTAATTGAACGGATTAGGATTGACCTGCAAGATTAAATCAGTATTTAAATCGCTTTCTTTTATTATGACAGGATTTTCATAAGTGAAAGTTCCATCACCACTATTCCACAATATCTTGATTTTATTGTTAGAGTCATAGCCAGTCATAATTAGATCAGGGTAATTGTCAGAATTTAAGTCTTTAGAAATCACCCTGAACCAGTTCAGAGTCCCCACAAAATAGGCTTGTCCCTCATTAAATGACCAATCTTGGCTGTTGATTGCTATATAGATAGAGTCATTGCATCCTGTTATAGGGCATTGGCAATAACAAATGTCACCATACCCGTCATTATTATAATCATTTTGATCCGCAAGAACTATCGCAAAAGCATTGATCAAGGGATTATTTTCCCGGAATTCAAAATTTGCATTTCCAATGTTTTCATAGAAATACACATTTGCAGATGGGGTTTCGAAAAGGGCCAAATCTTCCGGTGAATTATTATTTGATTCCAAAATAACGGGATCGGATATTACTTTATCTAAGATTGACATTGATGAAAAATTAAAATTCCCATTATTAATATAAACTTGTGTTTCGGAAGTGGGAAAAGAAACAATAATATCTGGTAAAGTGTCGGTATTTAGATTTCCAAGGCTTGGCGATGATGTAATGCCTGAGAAGATTATTATATCCGTTAATGTCAAATCTCCATTGTTTTTCAGAATCCCCATTTTTGAAAAAACATTTGTTTGATAAAATAAATCATTCCACCCATCACCATTCATATCAAAAATGCTCTTGATGGGAAAAGTTAAATTTTGAATCAAAATATTTGAATTGTCCTCAAGTGTCCGATCACCATAATTCTTTATAAAATTGAGATTATTGGTTGTGGTCACAATATCCGGTATACTATCTCCGTCAATGCATCCGCACAACAAGTATCCTGTTGTCCTTCCATAATAATATGGCTCAAAAGTTCCGTACCCATCATTAAAAAGAATAACAATAGAGTCATCATATGCGCATGAAGCAATGATATCAACGCTTCCATCCATATCCATATCGCAAGCATCAATGGCATGGACAAAAGAAGGCATGGTAAATTCCTGAGAATAACAAGGGCTGGTAATCAAAATGATGTGGAATAGGATCAAAAATTTAAGGAACTTTCTTTTCATCGGTAAGGTTCTTGAATGGCTAAAGTTAATCATATTTTGTTCAATCTTATATGAAGAGTGAAAAGAAAATAAATTGTTTTAAAAGGGACCCATAAGATGTTTGCGTTTTGCGTTTTGCATTTTTCATTTTTCATTTCATTTTGCATTTGGCATTTCATTTGGCATTTTGCATGCGGCATGGCATGTCATATTTCAAATGCACTATGCACGAAAGCTTAAGGGGAACAGGGAAAAGAGATATTCGGCACTATTTCACTTAAATATCACCAGTTTTTTTGCATCCGGCTTTTCCTGTGCTACGGACAATAAAAGGTAATAAACGCCAGGTTTTAGTGTTGGATATGAGATCGTCTTGTAGTATTTACCCGGATTCTCAGCAAATAAATCAAATTCATAGATAATGGCTCCGGTCGGAGAGACGATTAAAAGTCGGATTTCTCCTGTTTTCCTTACATCCATATCAACGGTAAAATCTCCTTTTGATGGATTTGGTCTTATGGAGGTTATCCGGCAGGTTGGAAATTCACCGGGAGGAACAATCATTTCGTTAACCCCCAGTGAGGATCCTCCTTTCGGTTGTAACAGGATATCAATCCATTCTTTCCGTTGCCTGTTAAATTGATTCTTCGATTCGGGAATGATCTCCGGATGTTTGGTGACGAGGACGGATCTCATTCCTGTATCGCTGTTATTCTGCATGAAAACATAGGCCAGGTCGATCAGGGCAAAAACGGAGTCGGCCTGCGTTCCCGGGTTGAAGAGTATTGAATCGAGCGAATTGATAGCCTGCTGGTAATGCTGATCCCTGATATTGCAATGAATGGAAATCCATTCGGCGGTTTTTCCGAGCAAACTGTCGCCCGGATTTTCTGACAAGTTATCGCAAATAGCTTTTAATGTGGCGTAATTTGAATACAATGCAGGGTTCAATGCAAAGAGCTCCTTTAGCGACGCCAGCCCAAACCGGTTATCCGGGAATCCGGCAATGATCTGCTTAAATCCGGATCACATTGTATTCGAATTCGGTGGGAAAGCTGCTGTAATTGAACACGCATTGGCGTCAATAATTGAATCATTATCAAAACTATTGTCAATGATATCAATAAATGATGCCTCATCCAACGGATCATAGATGGCAATGCTTGAATTAACAAAGCTATTGCCGTCTGCGATATTGATATTGCCGTTTGCCAGGTCTAACGCGCTATTGGTAATGTTATTCGGGCCGAGAATGTAAAGCTCATCTCCGGAGAATTCTATTTCAGCATTACTTACATCATTCGATTCATTGATGGTATCCGTACCTGAATAAATGAAAAGGTTGGCATTGTTGATTTCATTGTTGTTGGTGATCTTCAGGGTAGTCCCCGTGAATTCTAGGTCAGAGCCGGAGAACTGATTATAGTAGCATAATTCCAGCCTTCCGCCGGAAAAATCAAGCAGGGTATTGTCAAAATCGGATGTTGAAAACTTAAGCTGATTGCAAGAGGCATGAATGCTGGCGTTTTCGAAATTAAAAGCAGTAAGATCATAGTTTTTATCCGGATTAATAAAATTCACGTTGATAGTTGCCTCGTTCCCGGCTTCAAAATTCATATAGTTTGAACTGATATCCCCTTCGATATTCACGAAACTTTGCCCGGAACAACCGATAAACTTCGTGTAGTACCCATTGATGTTCAGTGTTGCGCTATCCTGCACCAGGATCTGCGTGCTGTCGTTCAGGTATAAATTCAAGGGATTCTGTGCGTTGGAATAATCGAAAAGGACCACTTCCGGGGCAAGGGTGAGTTTTCTTCCGATAAGAAAATTACCTGAAATTTCCTGGCTGGTATCCACCCTTCCTTCGATGCCGTTGAGGGTGAGGAGATCGCCGGTGAAGCCATGATTTTGGTAATCTGTTCCATACGTGTTTGTTTGATAACTTAAATATTTAGCATAATTGAATGCTTCGCCAAATTGAATAAAACCATCGCCATTTCCCTGAAAACTCACTAAATCAGGCATTGTATCAGGAATTATTACTGTAGTGTCATCAATCGTAAGATGAGGATGCGTACCTATGGGATATCCGGATTCCCATGGGGCATCATTTTCAGCTGGATGAAACCCTCTTACAGCAGTAGCCCAGCCGTATGTGAATCGATCAAAATATCTCCAATGTCTCCAAATTGGCATACCCCATGGAACAGGTACTTGTACAACTCGATGATCATCTTCAAGATTATCTAACATTCCGCCAGCATTACATACATCAAAAATGAATATCATCTGAGAACATATTAAATCATCAACCATCTCAGCTAACTCATAATCAAAGAGTGGTTCATTATCATTTAGCCTTAAATAAGTAGTGTCTTGACCATAACCATCGATTTCGCCATGCGTAGTAGCGTAAAAGAGAAATATATCCTCAGATGTCATAGCTGTGTCAAGGTAATCAAAGATTTCAACTATTTTCTCTTTTGTACAAGGCCCATCAAAATCATTAAATGGAAATAATCCATCAAGGTTTAGGTTAACCGTGTCCGGGAATATTCCGTCATCTGATAAAACAAATATGTTTTCATCGAGAATTCCATAGGTTTGTTTTAATCCTGAATAAACATGACTTAAATTATTCCATCTTGCGGTATCATCCCAGGCATCCCAAGTTACAAGCATAGCGTATTTATGAGGGTCCGGGATAAATTGATAAGTCGCAAGAATATTTGTATCCATAGATTGAACAACAATCTGATGCTTAAACGGAACAGAGACCTCTTCCCAATTCCGCCAATAATTTATCGGGTGGATGGTTGTATTCAGAATAGAATAATTTCCTGTCGATTTTTGAATGAACACATATTTACAAGAATGTCCCCAACCATATTCGGGCATAAGATCGATAAAAAACAACCAGGCAGTATCATAAGGATTCTCTATAACATCATAAGGTGAAAGGTTCACATCTTCATGAAAATGAAAATCTGGTAACATATAGACATTGTAATTCGAGGAATCCTGAAATACAATATTATCCATCACTATAGTTATTGCCTGATCTTTTGAGACCTGCGTATAAGCATGACTTACCAGTATTAAGCTAAATATTCCATACAGGAAGCTTGATTTTAAACAGCACATAGTCAATAATTTATTTGGTTAAAAAAATATTAATTTTTGTGAAAATTGTTTTCCGTTCAATGTCAAGGTGATGATATAAAGCCCAGGGCAACACCTTTTGCCGGCATTATCAGTTAAATCCCAGGTGATTTGATTAATACCTTTTGATATTGGTTGATTATTCATAAGGCTCTTGACTTCAAAGCCTTGCAAATCAGAAATCTTAAGCGAAATATATGAAATATCAACACAATTTAACTGAATAATAGCCCTTGAATGGACTGGATTTGGATTAATCTGCATGATCACTTTATTCTCACAATAAGGTTGATAAATGCCTACTGGATTAAGATAAGAGAAAGTCCCATCGCCATTGTTCCAAAGAATTTTCACTTTATTATTTGAATTATAACCCGTCATATAAAAATCAGGATAAGAATCCTCGTTTAAATCTATTGATTTTATTCTAAACCAGTTCAGCGTACCAATGTAGTATTGCTGTGCTTTCATAAATGACCAGTTTTGATCATTCAATTGAACGTATAGTGAATCTATGCATCCTGTCCATAAAC
>JAGOPY010000006.1:0-3533 GCA_017991835.1 Bacteroidales bacterium
GGCCAGTAAAAATTTAACGGAAAACAACCTGTTTGTTTATATCTGCCTGGCCATTGCCGTTATTGTTGTTCTAATTGCCAGGCTGCATTTGCTTTCTTTTCCTCTTGAGCGGGATGAAGGGGAATATGCCTATTTCGGAAAGCTCATCCTTGACGGGCATGCCCCCTATACCCTGGCCTACAACATGAAGCTTCCCGGGACCTATTACATGTATGCCCTGCTGATGGGCATATTCGGGGAATCCATCGTCGGGATTCACCATGGATTGACTTTAATCGTCACGGCATCCATGTTCCTGGTGTTTCTGATCGCCAGGACTTTTTTATCAAAAATAGGGGCGGTAATGGCCACCGCCGTCTTCGGAATTATAGGAACATCTTATACTTTGCTGGCCCAGGCGGCACATGCCACTCATTTTGTCGTTTTTTTCGCTTTGATCGGTTTTTATTTTTTGATCCATCATTATAAAAACAATAAGAGAGGATGGGCAGCGTACTTCCTGGCAGGGTTATTCTTTTCCTTTGCTTTTATCTGCAAGCAATCGGGATTGTTTTTCGCCCTCTTCGGAGCAACCGTTGTTTTTGTTATGGAATATGGAAATATTTCAAAAGCCGGGATGGTGAAGCACCTGGCCCTTTTTGCAGCCGGATTTGCCGCCCTGCTGCTGTTAATGATCCTGTATTTTGCCTTGTTTGCCGACTTCGACAGGTTCTGGTTCTGGACGGTGAAGTATTTGTCGAAATATAATACACAGGTCCCTTTTTCGGAGGCATGGGTCATGCTGAAAAAGGGCGTGCGGAATCTTACGGCAGATTACACCTCAGCCGGATATATTGTACTGTGGATCACATCCCTGATCGGCCTGGTGACTGTTTTTATCCGGAAGACAACCATGAAGACCCGGATCCTCCTGATCTCCTTTTTTGTGTTTTCATTCCTGACTGTGGTGCCCGGGTTGTATTTCAGAAGGCATTATTTTATCACTCTTTTACCGGCAGCCGGTTTTCTGGTGGCTTTTTTGTTTGATTATTTTAATGATATCATTATCAATAAATTAAAGAAACCTGCATTGACCATCATACCTTTATTGATATTCCTGATCGTAGCAGGCAGCGGTGTGCTGGCCAATAAAGAATATTTGTTTACCCGCGATCCCAGGGTTTCATGTAAGCAGGTTTACGGTTCAAATCCTTTTGTGGAATCTGTTGAAATAGCCGAATTCATCAAGCGAAATACTGCCCCGGACGACAAAATCGCCATACTGGGCTCAGAGCCGCAAATCCCTTTTTACGCAGACCGGTATTCGGCAACGGGGTATATTTACACCTACAATCTTGTCGAGCTGCATTCATATGCGCTGAACATGCAAAAGGAGATGATCCGGGAGATTGAATTGAATAAACCAAAACTGATCATCTTTGTCAATGTGGCCACATCGTGGCTGGCCCGGCCGGAATCTGAGAAATATATATTTAAATGGGCCAATGAATACCTGGCCAGGAACTACAAACGAGTGGGGCTTATGGATGTATATCCAAACCGCGCATCTTCATTAAAAGTCGGAGATCAGCTCAATAATTACAAACCCCAGTCGGGCGAACTGATTTATGTATATGAAAGGAATCCCTGAGGCCAGGTGAAGTAATACTGTTGTAAACGGGTTTAAGCCTGGGCGTCCTGCATAGCCCAGATCTTCTTACGTTTCCTTTCATTTTCATCCAGGATGATTTTTCTCAGGCGGATCGATTTGGGCGTAACTTCCACATATTCATCATTCCGGATATATTCCATCGCTTCTTCCAGTGAAAAACGGATAGCGGGGGAGATGTTTGTCTTGTCGTCGGCGCTGGAAGCTCTCATATTACTGAGTTTCTTGGTCTTGCATACGTTGATGACCAGGTCGTTGGGATGGATATGTTCCCCGATGACCTGACCGGTATAGACGGGGTCGTTGGGTTCGACGAAGAACGAACCACGGTCCTGCAGCTTATCGATGGCATAAGCAATAGCCAGTCCGGTTTCCATAGCGATCAGCGCTCCGTTGCGCTTAACGGCCAGGTCGCCTTTCCAGGGCTCGTAACCCTTAAAACGGTGGGCGATGATGGCTTCTCCTTCGGTACTGGTAAGGATGGTATTGCGCAGCCCGATGATCGACCTTGCCGGGATATTGAATTCCAGCACGATACGGTCGCCTTTGGTTTCGATGTGTAATATCTCGCCTTTTCTTCCGGTCACGACATCGATGACTTTCCCGGAGAATGCTTCCGGGACATGCACCGTAAGGTACTCGATCGGTTCATGTTTTACCCCGTCGACTTCTTTCAGGATCACCTGGGGCTGGCCGAGCTGGAACTCGAAACCCTCGCGGCGCATGGTTTCCACCAGGATGGAGAGGTGCAGGATGCCCCGGCCGAAAACCATGTAGGAATCGGGTGAGCCGGTTTCTTCGACCCGGAGAGCCAGGTTTTTCTCGATTTCGCGGAACAGGCGGTCGCGCAGGTGGCGGGAGGTGACGAACTTGCCGTCTTTGCCGAAAAAAGGCGAGTTGTTGATGGTGAACAGCATGCTCATCGTCGGTTCATCGACCTTGATGGGGATAAGGGCTTCCGGAGCTTCGGCGTCGGCAATTGTGTCGCCGATATCGAAATCTTCGATGCCCATGATGGCGCAGATTTCACCGGCCTCGACCTCGGCTTTGGTTTTTTCTTTACCCAGCCCTTCGAAGAGATAAACCTCTTTGATCACCTGCTTCCGGATGAGTCCGTCCCTCTTAACCAGTGAGACCGGCATTCCCGCTTTGAGGAATCCGCGCTGGATCCGGCCTATAGCAATCCGCCCGGTGTAGGATGAATAATCGATCGAGGTGATCTGCAACTGCAGGGTCCCCTGCGTGGTTTTCGGGGCGGGGATATGATCTATAATGACGTCCAGCAGGTGTATGATGTTATCGGTTGGCTTCGTCCAGTCGTCCGACATCCAGCCCTGTTTGGAGGAGCCGTAAACGGTGGGGAAATTGAGCTGGTCTTCGTTGGCCTCCAGGTTGAACATCAGGTCGAACACCGCTTCGTGGACCAGGTCGGGCTGGCAGTTCGGTTTGTCGACTTTATTGATCACCACGACCGGTTTCAGTCCAAGCTCCAGTGCTTTCTGAAGCACGAAGCGGGTTTGCGGCATCGGCCCTTCAAATGCGTCGACCAAAAGGAGCACGCCATCTGCCATGTTAAGCACACGTTCCACTTCCCCGCCGAAGTCGGAGTGGCCGGGAGTGTCTATAATGTTGATCTTATGTCCTTTATAACGCACCGAAACATTCTTGGAGAGGATAGTGATCCCTCTTTCGCGTTCCAGGTCGTTGCTGTCGAGGATCAGTTCGCCCATCGCTTCATTATCCCGGAAAAGATGTGACTGGTAGAGGATTCTGTCGACCAGCGTAGTTTTGCCATGGTCGACATGGGCGATAATGGCGATATTTCTGATGTTTTGCATGGATTTTTGAAATAGCCGGCAAAGGTAGGGAAAATAATGGTCATTAG
>JAGOPY010000006.1:3633-5536 GCA_017991835.1 Bacteroidales bacterium
CACCCCGGTCGCCAGCACGTTCAGCCCGGCAAGGAAGAGCGCGGTAACCGGCAATCCCAGCAACGGTACCACATAAACCGATACCAGCACAATCCCTGTTGCCGATCCGGCTAAGTCGGCACTGAAGGATTCTCTGGCGCTGTTTATAATGGATGTTGTCCTCAGATGGGCACTTGAAGAGAACTGGGTTCCCATGAGCAGACCTGTTAGCAGAACCAAAAATAAAATCAAACCGATCGTTAACATGCCTGGGGATCCGGAAGCCATTATTATCATTAATAATGCGACCAGTAAAGAAAGGCAAACATACCCCCCTTGTATCATCAGGTACCCTTTGAAGGTATTTTTCTTTATACCACCAACCAATAACAAAGACCCAATGACCAACCCCAGCATAAACACTGCAAATATCACCCCGGTCATCTGGTAAACATTGCCATATATCACCTGGAACCAGATCAGTAAGATGAATTCAAGGCCGGATGCGGTGAAACCTCCGGCAAACAGGCCCAGGTTCAGGGGGCCGAAGAAGATCAATGACAAGATCAATAACAATACCAGAATCAAGGGGATGATCCATGTGTTCATTTTGAATTTTTCGAGCCAGTGGCGAAGGAATAACGAAAAGACAAAGGGTTTCAGGTCGGAATTCACCGGGGCATCGGGCAACAGGTCCTTGTGGATCAGCTCGCTGCGCATTCTGAGTAGCTCTTCATCAATGTAAAAAGGATTGACATATTCGTTATCGATCCCTTTATCCTGATAATGCTTAAAGATCGATTGCTCAATTGTTGTATCCGATACCAGGAAGTAGTCTTTTGCGCCGGGAATGATCCTTATGTAACTGAAGGCTGATTTAAATGTATTATAGTTCACCGAATGGATCATCTGAGAGGTTTCGTTCATGTAATTACCGGAGGCCTCTGTGGCAACTGAGACGATCCCGCCATGGTTGAGCTTGTCTTTCAGTAATTTATAGAACTCTGCCGTGGAATAGCGGTTCGATTCGGCCGAATGAGGCTCCGCCGCGTTGATAAGGATCACATCGTAGGTGCCCGGGTTATTTCTCAAAAAAAATAAAGGATCTTTATAAATGTACCGGATCCTCCGGTCATCCGGCAATGGCCGGTATTTATCAACCAGCCGGATCAGCCAGGGATTGGGCTCCACATAATCGACCTTTTCAACCGGATACTTCAGGATTTCGTCGATAGCGCCCGAAACGCCGCCGGAAACCAGTAAGACCTTTTTCGGCGAACGATGCAGCAGCATGGCGTAGTGCACGGCTTCTTCCCGTTGGATAACATCAGCGCTTAAACTGACAGGGCTCCCGTTATCGTAAATGATCAACTCGTTTCCCATTTTGCTTACCGCCAGCAACCCAAATGGCGACGACCGGATCTCAACGACATCCTGCCTGCTGAATTGCTTTCTGTCCAGGTATCGTGCAATGCCGGCGACTGTGGGCATGAGAAACACCACTGCTCCGGTTACCAGCGCTAATATGGCCAAAACGATCTTTCCGGAGATCAGCCATATTACAAACAGGACCAGGAGGCAGAATGTTGAGAGCAGAACCAGGCTCTCGTAGGGTGGTAAGATCAATATGAAAACCAGGCTGAAAAGCAGGCCACCGACAACGCCCCCGGCCGATTCCAGGGCGTACCCTTCATGCAAAAGGTTTTTTCCCTTCAACAAAGAAAGGCTGTTTACCAGCTTTGGAAATAATAAACCGGATACCATGCAAAATGGCAACAAGGCCAGAAAAAACACCAGTATGGTTTTGCCCAGGCCGGGCATGATACCGGCCGGGACAAGGGAGAAGCGGAGGGTTACAAGAAGAAAAAGAGAGGCGACAGGGAGAAGAGCGAGGAGGAAGAGAAGATTTGGCGATTTGGCGATT
>JAGOPY010000006.1:5636-239903 GCA_017991835.1 Bacteroidales bacterium
GATTTGGCGATTTGGCGATTGGATTTTCGATTGTCGATTGTAGATTGTCGATTATCGATTTATTTTTTAGGGAGCCACTTTGAACTTTGAACTTTGAACTTTGAACTGAAAGATAGGCTCCGGTAGCAGTCAGTATCATCCATATTCCCAGGAACATGCCGATAACCAATTCATTACCCTGAAAAATGGACAGTGCTTCCCGGATGAGTATGACCTGGGTGGCCATAGCGGTGAATCCGAGGAGGACCAGGAGCAGCCGGTGGGGGAAGATTTTTCGCGACTCCATCTCAAATCAATGAGACTCCATCTCGAAATCTCGAGACTCCATCTCATTTCAAATTGTTCCTCATAAAGATAAATTGTTTTCAATCGAGACTCCATCTCAATTTCTATTTTTAATTTTAACGGTCGAAAATATGGAACTATGAGCAGGAATAAAGGATTATACTTCATATTGTCAGTTATTTTAATACTTCCGCAGATTATTGTTGCTCAGGCGGTTAACCCGAATGATGCCGAAAAGGGTTGGAAACCCCTGTTCAACGGCCTTGACCTCGCCGGCTGGCGCGGGTTCAAAGCGGATGGCATACCCGCCGACTGGTCCGTTGCAGACGGATGCATCGTCGTTGCGGGAACAGGCGGGGGAGAATCGGCCAACGACCTGATCACCGCCGAACAATATGAGGATTTCGACCTTTACCTGGAATGGGCCATTTCTCCCGGTGGCAACAGCGGTATCTTTTACCATGTCCTGGAAGGGGATTACCCGTCGACCTATGCGACCGGGCCTGAATACCAGTTGATCGACGATATCGGGTTCCCGGGTAAACTGGAAGAGTGGCAGCAGGCCGGGGCCGATTATGCCATGCATACAGCCGATAAGACCAGGAAAAAGCTGATGCCGGTTGGGGAATTCAATTCATCCCGCATCCGGGTTGAAAACGGGCATGTAACTCACTGGCTGAACGGGGAGATTATCCTTGAGTTCGACCTGTGGACCGAAGAATGGCACCGGTTGAAGAATGAGGGGAAATGGCTGGATTATCCCTTTTACGGGCTTGCCCGGAAAGGCCATATCGGGTTGCAGCACCACGGCAGCCTGGTCCGTTTTCGCAATATTAAGATCAAAGACCTAACCGATCCCGGTGCCCCCCTTTTTAACGGGAATGACCTTACGGGATGGGTCAATCATGGCAATGAGAGATGGTTCGTCGAAAACGGGATGATTGTAGGATCCAGCAGCCCTGACGGAGGCTATGGCTACCTTGCCACCGACCGGGAATATCACGATTTTATCCTCAGGCTGCAATTTAAACTGGAGGAAGAGGGTAATAGCGGTGTTTTTTTCCGGTCGTTACTCAATGGTACCGATATCAAAGGGTGGCAGGCCGAAGTGGCCCCGTCAGGAAATAATACCGGAGCCATATACGAATCGGGTGGCCGGGGTTGGCTTAATGAGATTCCGGAAGAAAGAGAAGACATCCTGAAGCCCGGGGAATGGAACGACATGGTGATATCCGTCAAAGGTGACCATGTACAAACCTGGCTGAACGGTGAATCCATGACCGACCTGTTCGACGATGCCGTGGGCAAAGGTCAGGGTGTCATTGCTCTGCAAGTGCACAGCGGGGGAGGTGTTGCTGTTAAATGGAGGGAGATTTGGTTAAAAGATGAACATTGAATCTCAGTAGATCTAAAATCAAAAAATGACCTCCATTCCACTACCTTATAACCACCTTATGACAACTTTATAACCACTTTATGACAACACCACAGAAACTCACGCTAGTAGTTCTCCGCCTGGCCATCGGCTGGCATTTCCTCTACGAAGGCCTTGTAAAACTGGCCAATCCCAACTGGACCAGTGCCGGTTACCTGCTCGACTCGGGTGGTTTCCTGAAAGGCTTCTTCATCAGCCTGGCCTCCAATCCGGATGTGCTGAAAATTGTCGATCTCCTGAATATCTGGGGATTGATCCTGATCGGGCTGGGACTGATCCTGGGTCTTTTTACACGGACTGCGATTATCTCCGGCATTGTGCTTATGGCTTTTTACTACCTGTCGCACCCACCGTTTGTCGGTTTGAAATACGCCGTGCCCAGCGATGGCAGCTACCTGGTAATCAACAAGATGGTGATTGAAGGGCTGGCGCTGGCGGTGCTGCTGGTGTTCCCGACATGGAAAGAATGGGGAGTGGATAGATGGGTTGGAAGGAGAAGAGATTGAGGATATTTTGATATTTTGATTTTGTGATATTTTGATTTTGTGATATTTTGATTTTGTGAAGTTGTGATATTTTGATATTTTGATTTTGTGATATTTTGATTTTGTGAAGTTGTGATATTTTGGTATTTTGAGGTTGTTACATACTGTTATTCTGGTTAAATGGAAAGAAGAGATCTTTTGAAATCGATGGTGAGTGTGCCCGTGCTGGGAGCGCTGGCGTATGCTTTTTACCGGAAAAGGAAATTCGAAAAATACCTCAGGGACAATATCCAGGAGGAGCTGAAGATCGATACGGAGCCGGCAGCACTGACCGGCGATCCTTCCAAGGGCCGGGAGATCAGGCTGGGATTGATCGGTTACGGGATACGAGGCAAAGATCTGGCACTGGCCGCGGGATTTGCCCACCCGACCATGATCGACGACTGGAAAGAGGGGGCGGTGAACAACCGGCAGGATAAAAGATATGAAGAATACCTGCAGCAGGAACCGCTCAATGTGCGGGTGACGGCGGTGTGTGATATTTTTGACACGTATGGCAATATGGCCGTGGAAGCCGGATCCAATGTACACAGGGAAGGGACGGGTGGCAAAATGGGCCAACAACCGAAACGGTTCCTGAACCACCTCGACCTGATCAATTCGCCCGAGGTCGATGCGGTGATCATTGCCACGCCCGACCACTGGCACGGCCCGATGACCATTGCCGCAGCCAGGGCCGGAAAGCACGTTTATTGCGAAAAGCCGCTCACATGGACGGTGGAAGAGACCTATGAAGTCAGAAAAGCGGTCAAGGAAAACAACATCGTCTTCCAGCTCGGCCACCAGGGGCGTCAGAATGAAAGTTATCTGAAAGCAAAAGAGGTGATCAGCCAGGGAATCCTCGGCAAGGTCAACCTGATCGAAGTGACGACCAACCGCAACGATCCCAACGGCGCCTGGGTCTATCCGATCCACGAAACGGCCGGCCGGCAGACGATCGACTGGGAGCAGTTCATCGGCCAGGCACCCTGGCACGACTTCAGCCTGGAGCGGTTCTTCCGCTGGCGCTGCTGGTGGGATTACAGCACCGGCCTGTCGGGCGATCTGCTGACCCATGAGTACGATGCCATGAACCAGATCCTGGGCCTGGGTATTCCGGATTCAGCCATTTCAAGCGGTGGAATATACTTTTTTAAAGATGGCCGGACAGTCCCCGATGTGCTCCACACCGTCTTCGAGTACCCCGGCCGCGACCTGACACTGATGTACAGCGCCACGCTGGCCAGCAACCGGCGCCGCGGCAGGGTCATCATGGGCCACGACGGAACAATGGAACTGGGTTCATCCATGACAGTCTATGCCGACCGGGGATCGACTCGCTTCCGGGAGAAGCTGGACAACGGCGTTATCGACCCCGATCTGCCCATCCTGACCTATACTCCGGGCCTCAAGAATGTTGACGCTATCACATCGCCAACGGAACAGTATTTTGCCGGACGCGGGCTGATGTATACCTATCGCGGAGGGAAAAGGGTGGATACCACCTACCTGCATATCCGCGAGTGGCTCGACTGTATCCGCAACGGCGGCCAGCCCAGCTGCAACATCGACCAGGCGTTTGAAGAGGCGATGACGGCCCACATGGGTACGATGGCGTACAAGGAAAACCGGCGCGTCTTCTGGGACCCGGTGGGGGAGAAGATCCTTTGAAGATTTGGCGATTTGGCGATTTGGCGATTTGGGGATTTGGGGATTTGGGGATTTGGGGATTTGGAAATGAGTCAATTGGATAATTTATCGTGTTAATTCGTTTTATTCGTATCATCCGTGTTCTATTACTATTGTATGATAACCAGAAGAGATTTTCTTAAGACCACAACCCTGGCTACCGCTTCCGCCTTATTGGCGCCGGGAATCCTGAGGGCTGCCCCGCACAAAAAGGACATCGGCCTGCAACTGTACACTGTCAGGGACCACATCAGCAAAGACCTGCCGGGAACCCTCCGGGCTGTAGCGAAGATCGGTTATACCCGGCTCGAAGCGGCCGGTTATAACGATGGAAAGTTCTACGGGATGGCCCCCGGCGAGTTTAGATCGCTCGTCAGCGGATCAGGCATGCAGCCGGTCAGCTCGCATGTGGCGTTTACACCGGAGCAGAGCCGGCAGGTGATCGACGCGCACCTCGAACTGGATGTGCCGTATGTTGTCTACCCCTGGATTTCAATGCCCGAGACCCCTTCGGCCGACGATTATCTCCGGGCTGCCGGCTTGTTTAACCGGCTGGGCGAAGCCTGTAAGAAAGACGGGCTTAAATTCGGGTATCATAATCATGATTTTGAATTTAAAAAAATCGGCGATACCACTGGTTTCGACATCCTGTTAAAGAATACCGATCCTGACCTGGTGTGTTTTGAAGCTGACATTTACTGGATGCAATATGCAAACATAGTTCCGGGGGATTATCTCAGCAAATATCCCGGCCGGTTTGAGTTATGGCATATCAAAGATATGGATTCCGGGACCGGACGGACTTTTACGGAAGTCGGCGAAGGGACCATTCCTTATGGGGATTATTTCACGAACTTTAAAGATATTTCCGGGATGAAATATTTTTTTGTGGAACAGGACAAATGCAACCGCGACTCGCTGGAAAGTACGAAGATCAGCTACCGGAACCTTAAGAAAATCTTGTAAATAGTTATGGGAGAAGGAATTATTAATACAGCCATTGTCGGGTTCGGACTATCGGGAAGGGTATTTCATGCTCCCTTTATCCAAACCCATCCGGGCTTCCGCCTGGTGACCGTTGTCGAGCGGCATTCTTCATTATCAAAGGAAATCTACCCTGGCGTTACGATTGCCACAGATTATTATAATGTATTGAATGATGGATCTATCAAACTGGTGGTATTGGCAACGCCCAATATTTATCACTTTGAGCAGGCCAGGTCAGCCCTGGAGGCGGGCAAGCATGTGGTGGTCGAGAAACCTTTCACTCCTACCTCTCAGGAAGCCGATGCACTGATCGGGATAGCTGAAAAAACCGGGAAGAAGATCTTTGTTTACCAGAACCGGAGGTGGGATGGCGATTTTAAAACGATCCAGCAGGTGGTTTACAATGGATATTTAGGTGAGATCCTTGAATATGAAGCGCATTTCGACCGGTATGCCCCGGGGGCGCGCCGCAGTGCCTGGCGCGATGAGCCACTGCCGGCCGGCGGCGTGCTGTATGACCTCGGCTCGCACCTGGTCGACCAGGCGCTGGTGCTGTTCGGGATGCCGCGGTCGGTTTATGCCGATATCCGTATGCAACGGGCAGAAAGCAAGGTGGACGATTATTTCCATGTACATCTTTACTACGAGCGGCTCAAAGTGATCCTGAAAGCCTCCGTTTTTGTGAAAGAGCAGGGGCCACGGTATAGTCTTCACGGCACAAAGGGCTCTTTCATCAAATACGGCATCGATCCGCAGGAAGAGATGCTGAAAGCCGGCGCAATGCCGGGTTTGGAAGACTGGGGTAAGGAAGACCCTGATTACTGGGGATTGTTGAATGCAGAGATGCACGGGCAGCAGTTCTACGGGAATATTGAAACGGAACCCGGAAATTATATGGCTTTTTACGATAATGTTTTTGATGTGATCACCAAAGGTGCGGAGCAGGCCGTTACACCCCAGGAAGCACGGAATGTCATCCGCATCCTTGAGCTGGCATTTGAGAGCCAACGCGCGCAATCACTGGTCAAAATAGCCTGAGCGTCATTCCCGCGCCAGCGGGAATCCTTTTTCTTGACACCAAATCTACCTCCCTCCCGGAGGGCAGTTCGATTTTAAGAAATCGGTGTAAAGCGTTGACAGGTGCAACAAAGTGCCTTCCCCTTCGTAGATTCCGTGTGTGCGGTTGGGATAGGGCATGAACTGAAACTTCTTGTTGTGTTTCACCAGTTCGTTCAGCAGCATTTCGGCATTCTGGTAATGGACATTATCGTCGCCTGTTCCATGGATGATCAGCAGGTTGCCTTCCAGGTTGCGGGCATACTTTAACGGCGATCCGTTCTCAAAATCTTCCGGGTTTTCCTGCGGCAGGCCCATGTAGCGTTCCTGGTAAATGTTGTCGTACGTCAGCAGGCTGGAAACGGATGCAATCGCTATCCCCGTCTTATAGATCTGAGGATACTGGAACATCAGGTTCAGGGTAGCCGAGCCGCCGCCGCTCCATCCCCACACGGCCACTCTTTCCGGATCGATGAAGTCCCATTTCAGGATCTCTTCCGCCGCCATTGCCTGGTCGCGGATGTTGAGCTGCCCGATCTGCCGGTAAATCGATTTCCGCCATTCTCTGCCTTTAGGCGCCGGCGTACCCCGGTTATCCAGTGAAATATAGATGTAGCCGTCTTCAGCCATGTCGCCTCCGTACAACCCGTTCTCACTGATGCCGTAAGTATCGGTTACCGTTGTCGATGCAGGCTCCGTGTAAACGAAAAAAACAACGGGATATCTCTTTTTCGGATCAAAATCCGTGGGTTTGGCCATCCAACCATCCAGTTCAACCTTTTCTTTTGTCCGGATCGTAAAGAATTCAACCTTGGGTGTTTCTTTCAGCGAGTCAAGGTTCAGAACAATACTTTCATTTTCGAACAACGGTTTATGGTCGGGTAAAGCGATCAGTTCTTTAGACGGTTGGGTGTAATAATTTGAAAATGAATGAAAAGCGTATTTTCCATCACCCGAGAACGAATAATCATGCGTCCCTTTAAGTATTTCCGGGCTCAGCCGTTCGGGTTTTCCGGGATCATCAGCATCTACGCGGTAGAGGTATTTCTGTGTGGCATTATCCGGCGAAGCCATAAAATAAATGTCATGCGTTGCCGGATCAATGAATTTAAGGTCGATGACATCGTATTTTCCCCTGGTTATCAGCTTTTCCGGCGATCCATCGAGGTAAACTTCATAGAGATGCCTCCAGCCGTCCTTTTCCGACGACCAGATAATGCTCCTGTTTTTATCCACGAAATTGAATGAGTTGGTATAATCGACAGTATAAGGATTTCCGGGTTGAAAAAGTTCGACCCAGGCTTCATCGGTCTCTTCATTCAATAATTGTGTGTTGCCGGTTTTGGCATCCGCCATGAATAACTTGCTGTGGTTCTGTTTCCGGTTCAGTTGCTGTAGCAACAATTTTTCCGTTCCCGGGATGAATTCCAGCCTGACGATATAATGCTGGACCGGATCGCCCGGAATATCCATCCAGGTCGTTAAACCGTTTTCTATACTGACGACCCCGATTTTGCAGGATGAGGGATCCTCTCCCACCTTTGGATATTCGATCGGAATAACCTGTGAATAAATGGAATCGGTGTTGTTGATCATGTAAAATTTCCTGATATTGCCGGCATCGAGTTGCCAGTAGGCGATGGATTTGCTGTCGGGACTCCATCTGAAACCGTCGCGGCAGAAAAACTCCTCTTCATACACCCAGTCGAACGTGCCGTTGATCAGGGTAACCGTTCCGTCGGTCGTGAGGGGCTTGATGAGATGGGTTGCCAGGTCTTCCGCATAGAGGTTGTTTCCGCTCACGTAGGCTACCGATTTTCCGTCTGGGGAAAACTTGGCAAACATGAGTGAGGAGGCCGGCAACGATTTGCCAAGCTGGGTAAAAGTACCGGCAGTCCGGTCGAGCACCCAGTAATCCCCTTTGGTGTTAAGCCGCCAGACCCTTTTCGTGTTAGTGAAGATAAGCAGTTTCTGTTCATCATCGGAAAAGGAGAAATAATTGAACTTCAACGCACTGCTGCTGCCTTCAGGGGTAAGTTGTTTTTTAGTGATGATGACTTCCGGTGTATTTTCCGGCAGTGTGTACCGGATTATTTCATTTTTTTCAACCTTAAAGTACGCACTTCCTTCCCTGGCCCACTTGACCCCTCTTTGCTGAGTATAAGCCGGGATCTGGATCAGGATGATGATTACGAAAAGGACAAAGGCCTTTAGCAAGATCTTTTTCAATAAGCCGATTTTATTAGTTTTCATAATGATTTTTTTAATGAGATAAAATTAGGGGAATATTCAGATGTATATCCTGAAAAATGACGACCAGCAACATTTTACCTTAAAAATATTTACCTTTACCTGACCGAAAATCTCACATACAATACAACCTTATGACCACTTTATAACCACATTATGACCACTCTATAAAACAAACAAACTAAACCAAAGAAAAAGATCAATAACCAACAATTTAATACCTATGAATAAAGAACTATCACGCAGACAATTCATCGGGACGACGGCCACTGCCCTGGCAGGATTCACCATTTTGCCGGGTTTCGGGATAGGCGGAGTCCGCCGGGCGCCGTCCGACAAACTCAATATCGCCGGTATCGGTGTCGGGGGCGTGGGTGGCACCAACATTGCCAACTGCAGCGGCGAAAATATCGTGGCATTATGCGATGTCGACTGGTCTTACGCCAAAGCGACCTTTGAGAAATATCCGAACGCCAGGATTTTTAAGGATTACCGCAAGATGTTCGATGAAATGAAAGGGGGGATCGACGCCGTTGTCATAGCCACGCCCGACCATACGCATGCCATCATTGCGGCAGAAGCCATGCGCCGCGGAATGCACGTCTACTTGCAGAAACCGCTGACACACAGCGTTTCAGAATCACGTCTGCTGACGCAACTGGCCCGGGAATACCGGGTGGCCACCCAGATGGGCAACCAGGGGAACTCTGATGAAGGCATCCGCCAGCTTTGCGAATGGCTGTGGGATGGCGCCATTGGCGAAATCCGTGAAGCCCATGCCTGGACCAACCGCCCGATCTGGCCGCAGGGCCTCGAACGTCCTCTGGAAACAGAAGCCATTCCGCCCACACTCGACTGGGATCTTTTCCTCGGTCCGGCCCCGCTGCGTCCTTACCACTCAGCGTACCATCCCTGGAACTGGCGTGCCTGGTGGGACTTCGGCACCGGCGCACTGGGCGATATGGGCTGCCATATCTTCGACCCGGTCTTCAAAGCGCTGCGGCTCCGTAATCCGCAATACCTCTACGGAAGCTCCACGCAGGTCAATACCGAAAGCGCACCCAAAGCCTCGGTCGTACATTACGAATTCCCCGACCGGGGAGAATATAAAAACCTGAAACTGGTGCCGGTCCATGTTACCTGGTACGACGGGGGCCTCCTCCCGCCAAGGCCGGCTGAGCTCAAAGACGGCGAGCCTTTCGGCGACTGGAGCGGCGGTTGCCTCTTTATCGGGACCAAAGGAAAACTGCTCTGCGATTCTTACGGCCGCAACCCGAGGTTACTGCCGGAACAGCTCGATAAAGACTATGTCCGCCCCGTGCCATACCTGCGAAGGATCGAAAAAGCGATGGATGGCGGGCATGAACTCGACTGGATCAGGGCCTGCAAAGAGAGCCCCGACAGCCGGACCGAATGCAGCTCCAACTTTGATTACGCAGGACCGATGAACGAAGTGGTGGTGATGGGTAACCTGGCTGTCCGCCTGCAGGACCTGAAACGTAAACTGCAGTGGGATGCCGAAAAAATGATGATCCCGAATATTTCCGATGATGATGAAATCAGGGTGGTAACCACCGATAAATTCACTGTCATTAACGGGCATCCGCATTTCGACACCCAGTATGCCACGCTCAAAGCCAAACCGGCAGCAGAGGAATATATCCGGCATACGTACAGGGAAGGGTGGAAGCTGTGAGATTTGGCGATTTGACGATTTGGCGATTTGACGATTTGACGATTTGGCGATTTGACGATTTGGCGATTTAAAGAATCTGTGAAGTCTGTGATTGAATCTGTGTAATCTGTGAGAAATAATTGTAAATCTGTGAGAAATAATTATAAATCTTAGAGAAATAAATAACATGAAAACATCAATGATGATTATAATCTTATCGATGATTACCTCTGGCGCGATGAGCCAGGGAAAAGAAAATATGCTTACCAAAAAAGAAAAAAAAGAGGGCTGGGCGCTTCTGTTCGACGGGAAATCGGCTAACGGATGGCGTGGATACAACAAAACGGCTTTCCCTGAAAAAGGATGGGCTGTCGAAGAAGGAACGCTGCATGTGATCGGCTCCAGCAGGGGAGAAGCGGGCGGAGGCGGCGACCTGCTGTTTGATAAAAAATTCCGCAACTTCGAACTGTCGCTCGAATGGAAAGTGTCGGAAGGTGGCAACAGCGGCATCTTCTACCTGGCCCAGGAGATTCCCGGAGAACCGGTCTGGAAAAGCGCCCCGGAGATGCAGATCCTCGACAATGAAAAGCACCCGGATGCAAAGCTCGGAGTCGATGGAAACCGGGCTGCCGGCTCTCTGTACGACCTGATCCCCGGTGATTTTAAAGCCGTGAAGCCTGCAGGACAGTGGAACCAGGTCAGGATCATGGTCTATAAAGGGACCGTTGTCCATTATGTCAACGGCAAAGCGGTTCTGGAGTATCACCTCTGGACCGAGGACTGGAAAAATATGGTATTGAACAGCAAATTCAAGGATTATGAATGGTTCCTGAATACGGCCGAAGAAGGTTATATTGTGTTACAGGATCATGGAGACGACGTCTGGTTCAGGAATATTAAGATCAGGGAGTTGTAATATAGATATTTCCAATGAAGTGTAGACTAAGATTGACCGGTATGATCCTATTGCCTTTATTCTTTGGTTCCGGCAGCCATGCCCAGGATGGGGGCAGCAAGTCCGTAACGGTTGACCGGAAACCGGCTGTGGCCGGGCAGTTCTATCCTTCCGACCCTGTCCGGTTGCGCACCGGGCTCTCCGCTTTGTTTGCCGCTGCGCAGCCGTGCGAAACCAAAAATACGGTGGCTATCATTTCGCCTCATGCCGGATATGTTTTTTCGGGCGAGGTGGCTGCCTCCGCCTTTAACCAGATCGACCCGGATAAAAATTACGATAACATCTTCATCCTGGCATCCAGCCACCGGATGAGCTTCGACGGCGCTTCGGTTTATACCCGAGGAGACTATATCACACCTTTGGGTGCCGTAAAGGTCAACCGCGAACTGGCTTCATCACTGGTGAAAGAAAATCCGGTTTTTACGGATGTTCCCGATGCCCACCTCTATGAGCACAGCCTGGAGGTCCAGCTCCCTTTTCTCCAGTACCGGATGAAGACCGAGTTCCGGATCATCCCCATCGTGCTGGGGACACAATCGGCTGCATCGGCAAACAAAATAGCGCAGGCATTGAAACCTTACCTGAATGACCGGAACCTCTTCATCATCAGTACCGATTTTTCACACTATCCGGAATATGATGACGCTTGCCTGGTCGATAAAGCCACCGCCGGTGCCATCATTAAAAATTCACCGGAACACCTGCTTAAATTACTTGAAGAAAACGACCGGAAAGGGATTGATGACCTGGCTACAAGTCTCTGCGGCTGGACTTCCGTGATGACATTGCTTTACATGACAGAAGAAAGGAGTGACCTGATTTACAGAGAAATAAAGTATATGAACTCCGGCGATTCGCCGCTGTATGGCGATAAGGACAGGGTAGTGGGTTATTTTGCTATTGCCGTAGAACAAAGTTCTCTGTCAAAGCAGAACGACTCCTTCAGCCTGAACGAGGAAGAAAGGAAGTTGCTGCTTCAGATTGCACGGCAAACGATGGAGCAATATGTTTCGAAAGGCAAGGTGCCTCCGCTCGATGAAAAAGACTTGCCGGCCAGGCTCCGGGAACTTTCAGGCGCGTTTGTTACTTTGAAAAAAGAAGGTCAGTTGCGGGGTTGCATTGGCCGGTTTGAAGCGACCAGCCCGTTGTACGACGTGGTGCAGCAAATGGCCGTTGCATCTTCTACACAGGATTCGCGTTTCGAGCCCGTTGAAACCTATGAATTCGATGATATCGATATTGAGATATCCGTCCTTTCGCCCATGCGGAAGATCAGCTCGGTTGATGAAATAGTACTGGGAAAACATGGCATCTATATGAAAAAGGGGTTCTATTCCGGCACCTTCCTGCCCCAGGTGGCTACGGAGACGGGATGGACCCTCGAGGAATTCCTTGGCCATTGCGCCCGCGATAAAGCCCGGATCGGGTGGGACGGTTGGAAAACAGCCGAATTGTTTGTTTATGAAGCATACGTGTTCGGGGAAAAGGAATAGCCTACCGGGTGCAGATTGATGTAAAAGGACAATATTTGCAATTGGCAGCATCGGCCGTCTGACGGAACGGTACCCCCGGATCAAGTATCTCCTCCAGCAACTTAATTAGTTGTTTTTCAATCTGATCTGATGTATCATCCTGGAATCCCTGCTCATTGGGAACCTTAACCGGTATAAACCCGGCGCTGATCCGGCGCAGCGAAATATTTCCAACCCTCAGATCAGTGGAATCCGATGTTTTGTTTTTCAGGTAAAGCCATCCATAAATAAGCAACTGGAGCGCTTTTCCCGTTTTCGGATCGGTTGAGAGCTGATCCCAGTCTTTGAGACTGAGCTCCCGGGCCTGTACCGAACCGGTTTTGTAATCTATGATCCTTGTCATCCCGTTTATTCTGTCGATCCTGTCGACATGGCCTTTGATTTTCACATCGTATGTCTTGCCTTCCGGATGGCACGTCAGAATGTATTCCAGTTTTTTTTCAAGTGAAAGTATCTCCAGCCTCGACTTTTTTTCATCCGTGGCGGCTAATTGTTCAATTTCGCTTTTAATGAAATTCCGGAGGAACAACAAAACCACACGCAGGATCAGGTGGTTCTTCCCAAGCTCCGTATCCCCTTCCGGATAATGCTTCCGGAACGCCTCATGGGTGAGGGTTTCAATAGCGCCCAGGCTGGCAGTCAGGCTCTGAGCATCAACCGCTTTGCCTGTATATGGTTCGAATATCTGAAATAATACCTGGTGGATGACCGTTCCCATGGTTTTCGATTCGATGGTCTCTTCAACCGATTCCGTTTCCGCAAGGCCCAGCACTTCCTGGAAATAGAATTTAAGCGGGCAGGTGATGTATAGGCTGAACGCAGTTGGCGAGAACCCGGAAAGCGTTTTGGCGCTTAACCGCTCCAGGATGGTTTCAGATTTTGGGATGATTATTTCTTTCACATTTCCGGATAACTCCGACGATGGTTTTTCCAGGGATTCGTCGAATGAGATCCCGGGGTTGTATTTTTTCAGTTCAAAACCAAGCTGCATGATGAAACGGCTGCGTTCGCCCCCTTTCATCTGGTCGCCTTCGGTGTCATAAATAAGATGGATGTTTTCGGCCCGTTGCAGCATCCGGTAAAAATGATAGGCGAATACCGCATCTTTTTGCCTGAATGTCGGAAGCCCGAATTCAGTTTTGATATCGAACGGGATAAATGAATTGGGGACCCGGCCCGACGGCAATATTCCTTCATTAACAGACAGCACCACGATGTTTTCAAAGTCAATGGCCCTGGTTTCCAGAACCCCCATCACCTGCAGCCCTCTCAGCGGTTCGCCGGTAAAGGGAAGCCGGCTGTTGTCGAGCAAACGGAAAAGGATCTTTTTCAGGCTGCTGACCGATTTGATAAAAGGATACTGTTCGGCCATGGCTATGCTCCGGTTCAGGATTCCGGAAAAATGATAGAGGTATTCTATATCAAGGTCGCGGTCAATGTAAGGCTGGGAGTCCATAGCGATGACCTTGTCGCGGATCAGGCCGGTCAGTGCCATCAAGCAGTGGAGCCCAGAGGATGGGGATTCCCAGAATTGAAACAAAAGTTCGTTCAGATTCCGGAATTCGTCGCCGGAGCTTGCTGAAAATTTCAACAGCTCACCCGGACGGAGGAAAATACGGTTCCTGTTTTTGAGTATATCAGCTATTTGCCGGAAATCCGGGGCATCGCTGCCGGATTCGGGAGCGAACATTTGCAGGTACGGATGGGCCAGAAGCTTTAGTATATCTTTGACGTAGAATGCTTTATCGGTTGATCTCCTCCGTTCCGACAACTGTATGGCCGTCTCCTGCATCCGGAAGAACAGGCTGATCAGATGATAGAGCTGGGTAAGACGAAAAGGGTAGCCCATGGTCACGTTCACCGGTCCGATATCTTCCGGAAGGGTATAAAGAACGGGCAGTAGCAGTTTTTCATCTGCCAGTACGATAGCTGTATGGTCTGGCGCTTCCGCATCCATTTTCATCTTCATGATAATATCCCCGGCCAGCCGTGCCTGTCCTGCTATACCCGGAATGCCCGTTACATTGATTTTTTTGGCCCCGTCACGGAAATCCGTACCGATCCAGGATTGTTTTTCTCGCGGCCATTTCTGAAAATGTTGGCGGAGGAAAACACCTGCTTCCATTAACGGGTTATCCGTGTAATAGGCATCGGCGTCCCAGAAAAGTTCGGCATGAGATCCACTTACCAGGCTGTCGATGATTTGCACCTCGGCCACCGACAGGGCATTCAGCCCGGCGAAAATGATTTTATTCCAGGGAAGGGTTTTCCGGATCTCTTCAATATTTTCGGCTGTTAACCGGTATGCCAGACCCTGGTAAACCTGTTTTTGGGCTGTCAGACGAGAGCGCAGTTCACGGTACAGGTCGTTCAGCGACCGGTAGAATTCGACATAGTCCTGTTCCTGCTGAGTCAGCGGAGCGGCATTGAGGTTCCAGACCGACAAAGCCCGGGCTGCATCCAGGTAATGGAACACTTTCTCCGGGTCGGCCATATAACGGTCGATTTCGTCAAAATCCTGCAGGAGTACCTCCGCCCAATCGGCAAAGTGTTCAAAATCCTGTGCTTTCTCCCTCACGTTATCGGTGTACACCTTGTAGAATTCGAATAGCAAACCGGCCGGGTCGGCCATTCCGAAACCCGATATCGTGGTGATAAAATCTTCAATGGAATAAGTAGCCGGGGCCCAGGCGGCTTTCTGCAACTCTTTGGCCAGGTATTTTTTCAGGTAGAGTCCGGCACGGCGGTTGGGCAAAACAACGCACACCTTACCGGGATCATCTACCGGCATCCGGACGATCTCCCGGGCCAACCGTTGAAGAAAAGGGGTCATGGATATATATTCAGTTCGGGATGATTTTTAATGTACTCTGAAGCCATGGAAAGTTGTTCCGGCTTGCCCAGGTCGAACCAGACCGCACCTTCCTGTGTATGTCCGCGAATCGGGTGCTGCACAGCCATATCGAGATAAGTTTGGATGATGCTGAATCTCCCGGATTGGCGCAACACTTTGAAAAAAGCCGGGCTGATAATATGGATGCCGCTAAACGCCAGCCGTGAAACGTTGACTGCCGGCCGGCCAGTCCACCGGATCTCGCCGGTCGAAGTATCGGTCCATCCCCGCAAACCCATTTCGCTGTCGAACAGGAAGTAACGCTTTGTCGGCCGGTCGATCACCGAAAGGGTAGCCATATTGCCGCATTCGAGATGGTCAGTTAACAAGGCTTGAAGATCAATATTGCTGATCACATCAACATTATGGACCAGGAAAGGATCCCGGTCGTCGAGAAAAGGGCGCGCTTTCAGAATGGCGCCGCCGGTATCAAGCAGCAGGTCCGATTCATCGGAGATGGCTGTTGTTATGCCCGGCAGATCAAGGTCCCGGAGGAAATCTTTGACCTTTTCCGCATGATGGTGCACATTGACGACAATCTCATTGAAACCTGCAGAGGCCAGCTTCCGAATGGTCCGTTCCAGCATTGTCATCCCGTTCACCTGCACCAGCGCTTTGGGGGTATCGGCCGTTAGCGGATAGAGCCGGGTGCCCAGCCCGGCGGCTAAAATGAGCGCTTTCATCGGCCGGAAATTCTTTTGGGTTTGCAGAGGTATTTCTCTTTATTTGCCCCGGCCCCGCACGTCTTGCATTCGAATTCGGCTTTCTTCACCTTTTTCGCGATCACTTTCCGGTCGTCTTCCTTGCAAATCTTTTTCGACATAAAATCAGTTACTTAAATTAGTATGCGTGACGGGAAAACCGACCTCAGGGAATCGCCGGCGCAATCTTCCGGCCAGTGTCTCCGCACAGTAGACCGACCGGTGCTGCCCGCCGGTGCAGCCAAAACTTACCGAAAGGTTCTGAAATCCCCGTTCGATATAGTTTTCGACCGATTGTCCGACCAGTTTCTCCGCTTCATCCAGGAAAGCGATTACGGCCGGTTCATCCTTCAGGTAATTAATGATCTCCCGATCTTTCCCCGTAAACTCCCTGTATCTTTCCTCCCTGCCCGGGTTGGGCAAGGCGCGGCAATCGAACACAAAACCACCGCCGTTCTTTGAAAGATCGACAGGGTAGCCGTTTTTGTACGAGAAACTTTTGATTTCCACCATCAAAGACTGTTTACCGGAACCCGAAATTTCGGGAAGCCGGTATTGTGTTAATGCTGCCAGACCGGCTAGTGCCCGGCGTAATTCCGGAATAGCTAATTCAAATGAATCCTGGTCAATCCACCACTGCAAATTTTTAAGCGCATAAGGAATACTGGCTATGAAATGGGGTTTTTTTTCGATCAGTCCGCGGAAACCATAAGCGCCCAGCACCTGTAAGAGCCGTATCAGCACAAATCCCTCATATTTTTTTCTGAGACTGGTTTTATCAATCACCATCATTTCAGATAATTCTTCCAGATAAAATTCAAGCAATTCTTTTCTCAGTGAAAAAGGCAGATCGGCTTTCACCTGGAAGAGGAGCGAGGCCACGTCGTAAAGCAATGGACCTTTTCTTCCTCCCTGATAATCAATAAAATAGGGTTGGTTATTCTTAATCAGGATATTGCGTGCCTGGAAATCGCGGTACATAAAGAAGTTGCCATCGGTTTTCAATAAATAATCGGTGAAGGTAATAAAGTCGTCTTCCAGCCGGTCTTCGTGAAAATCGAGATGGAGTCTCAGAAAATAATACTTGAAATAGTTGAGGTCGAATAATATAGCGCGTTTATCGAATGCCTGGCGGGGATAGCACAGCGAATAATCTAGCCCTTTGTGTCCGGTCACCTGGAACCGGACCAGTTCGCTGAGCGATTTGCGGTAAAGATTCTTAATCCCTGCTGTAATCTCCTGATTTGTCGATTTATCGACAACCGAAAACAGGGAAATATCGCCCAGGTCTTCCAGCAGGTAGATTTCCCGCCCGGGATCGATGGCATAGATTTCAGGGACATGCAGTCCGTTGCGACGGAAATGCTCTGAAAAGTGGAAGAAGGCTTCGTTTTCCTCAATCACCGGGTTCCAGGCGCCGATGGCTGTCGTATCGCCTGAAATGACCCGGAAATATTTTCGTTTCGATCCGGCCGGCGGCAGATCTTTGATGGATTCCGGCTCTTTCCCGGCCCACTGGCGGTAGAGCTTATAAATTATATCGGTAATGGTTTGCAATACTGAAAATTTTGCCGGAATAAAGGTACAAAACTATACAATCTCCACCGGCCCCTTTACGCCTTCAAAACCATTTCCCGATTTATTTCCCTTCTGCAAACGAAAAATGTTGCAGTACGATCACCCAGTTGCCATCTCTTTTCTCTGCCACGCCCGTCCAGCGGGTGTTTTCCCAGCATGCCGGCCGGCCTTTGTACTCGTTGATGTCGTCAAGCACACAAAACCACCAGGCTACCGTGCCAGATTCTGACATGGAAACGGTCAAATCACGGATCTCATAACGGATGGCTTTGAAATCGGGGCTCATCCAGAATTCCTCCGCCGTCCTGAACTGGCCGATTCCTTTCACTACTCTGCCATTCGGATGGACTTCAAGGAAGGCCGAATCATTGGCGATGACAGCGTATAATATATCAAGGTCCTTGTCTTTGGCCCAGCCGATGCTGTTATGGATAGTTTGGGTGATTGTGGCAATTTCATCGTTAACGCCTGGTTTTTTGTTTTCAACGTTGACGCAGCCGGTCGGACCCATGAAAAGAATTACCACTATGGCAAAATAGTGAGAGAGATCTTTCATTTTAATCTCAGTTTTTGTAAAGATAAGGACCTCATGGGTTTATAGACTT
The DNA here is from genome assembly GCA_017991835.1 of Bacteroidales bacterium. GTDB lineage: Bacteria > Bacteroidota > Bacteroidia > Bacteroidales > JAGOPY01 > JAGOPY01. The sequence continues at coordinate 23,802 of JAGOPY010000006.1, forward strand.
GATTAAACTGCAAACCGGTGTTTCAGGTTTACAGATTGCGACATTTTATTTTGCTCTCAGTTCCCTCCCCCCCGGCTGGCGAGGGAATTATCGGTTCCGGGTTTCAACGAGACTCCATCTCAACTGGCCAGATGGAGTCTCGAAGCAACGAGATGGAGTCTCACATCAACGAGATGGAGTCTCATGCCATTTTACTCCTTTGAAATCGACGAATCTTCGCGGATTTGTTTATATTTGCCTGTCAATTATAAAACCAATGAAATATGGCAAAATCAGCCGTTGATATCCTGAAAGAAGCAATCCTGCTGGAACGCAGGGGCAAAGCATTTTATACCACCGCCGCCCGGCAGACGCAGAGCGAAGCGGCCCGGAAAATATTCGAAATGATGGCCGCCGAGGAAGACGAACATATCGAGTTCCTTTCAAAGCAATTTGCTTATTATGAGCAAAATAAGTCCTTCATGAAGGCACAGCCGCATGAAGATACCGACGAAGCCACCGTCATGGCAATCCTCTCGGAAGAGATCAAAAGCCAGGTGAATGCAGCCGGTTTCGAAGCCGCAGCGATCTCCGCAGCAATGGACTTCGAGACCAGGGCCGTTCAGATCTACTCCGAACGTGCTCAATCGGCCACCGATGAGAACGAACGCGAAACCTACCAGATGCTGGCCGACTGGGAAAAAGGGCACCACCACTGGCTGCATAAGATCAATGAAGACCTGAAGGAACAGGTATGGTACGACAATAATTTCTGGCCTTTTTAACCAAACGAAATGAGCTCCGCTAAACTTGATTTTGAATCGAAACTGATTCACGAGGGAGGATTTGAAGACGAACTGGGCAGCGCTGTAACGCCCATCTACCAAGCCTCCACATTCAAATTCCGCAATGCCGACCACGGCGCCCAATGCTTTTCGGGCGAAAGCGACGGCTATATCTACACCCGCCTGGGCAACCCGACGATCAAAGAACTTGAAAAAACACTGGCCGCGCTGGAGAACGGTTTCGGTGGCATTGCCACATCTTCCGGCATGGGTGCCGTCAATACGGTCTACATGGCTTATCTCGGGCAGGGGAGCCACGTGATCTGCCACGAAGCCGTCTATGGACCGTCGCGCGTGGTTCTCGAAACGATCTATCCCCGGTTCGGCGTGGAATATACCATGGTCGACACCACCGATATAGAAAAAGTGAAAGCGGCTTTCCGTCCCAATACGAAATTGCTTTACACAGAGACTCCCGCTAATCCGACCATGGGGATCAGCGACCTGCCGGCGCTGGCCGAACTGGCCCACAGCCATAACGTGCCGCTGGTGGTCGACAATACCTTCTGCAGCCCGTATCTCCAGAATCCGCTGGATCTGGGTGCCGACATCGTCCTCCATTCAATGACCAAATTCATCAACGGTCATGCCGATATCGTGGCCGGAATGATCGTTGCCAAAAAAGAGGAAGATTATAAGAAACTCCGGGGTATTATGACCAACCTGGGCTGCAATATGGACCCCCACCAGGCTTTTATGACCCGGCGCGGGCTCAAAACGCTGGCCATCCGTATCGACCGGGCGCAGGAAAATGCCATGGTCATCGCCGGATATCTTGAAAAACACCCGAAAGTGGCCTGGGTAAAATATCCGGGACTGAAGTCGCATCCGCAGTATGAACTTGGAAAAAGGCAAATGAAAGGCCCCGGCGCCATGATCAGTTTCGAGCTGAAAGGCGGCCTCACTGCAGGCAAAGTACTGATGGACAATGTAAAGGTTATGCTGCTGGCCGTATCACTCGGTGGAATTGAAACGCTCATCCAGCACCCGGCCTCCATGACCCATTCCAAAGTCAGCGCCGACAACAGGCACCACGCCGGGATTACCGACGGACTGGTGCGGCTCTCGGTAGGTATCGAAAAAGTGGATGACCTGCTGGCCGACCTGGATCAGGCGCTTGGCAAAATAATCTGAAATAATGACCGGAACAATCCGCTAATTTTTCATCTTATTTCATTCATTTTAAATAAATGCTATTTTTGCAGACCTTAAAATTTTGAGCTATATCATCCGTAAAGGATAACATCTATTTATAATTAACACAACACAGAAACCTTATCTCACTCTTTAGCCTGAAAACCAGAGAGGTGAGAACACAAACAGTAATTTTGCCATGACGGAAAAAGATCTGACCGCTGATAACATTCAGCAGGAACTCCCCGAAAACACAGAAATCACTTCCGAACCCTCCGCAACTCCGGAAGCGGAAACCACGGAAATCCCAGCCGAAGAAATTCTTACCGAACAGGCTGAAATTCAGGAAATCATCACAGAAACAATCCCAACGGAAGAAATCCCGGTTCAGGACATTGTGCCCGATGACTCACCGCTGGCGGAGGCTTTGACAGACGATGTTCCGGTTGAAATCTCGCCAGCGGAGGTAATTCCCGAAGTAATTGCTCCGGTTGAAGAAATTCCGGTTGAAGAAGTTCCGGTTGAAGAAGTTCCGACGGAGAATGCTTCTGATCCAGAACCCGCAGTCGAAGATGTCCCGGTAGAAGAGGTTGCTGCTGAAGATGTTCCGGAAGAAAAGCCTGTTGCAGAAGATGCGGAGCCCGAACCTGTTGCTGCAGAAGAGCAGACTGCAACCGAACTGCACCCTGAAGTAACAGCCGATGCAGCTCTGTTGCAGGAGATTGCCGAAATGGATCATTCCGGTGAACAGGAGACAGAAGAGGAAGAAGAAGATATCCTGGAAGAGCAGGAGGAGATCGTAGAGAGATACGATACCTACGACCGGGAAAAACTGGTGGAGATCCTTGAAGAGACCGTCAAAGAAGAAAATATTGTCAGGATCAAGACCCGCGTGGCCATGATCAAAGTGGCGTTCCTCCGCCTGTCGAAGGAATTTCGCCAGCAGTTGCTCGACAACCATCTGACTGCAGGAGGGACCCGGGAGAATTTCACCCCGGAACCCGATCCGCTGGTTGAAAAGTTCAATGCCGTTTTTGAGACATACAAGAAGAATAAAATAAAATTCAATGAGCACCAGGAAGTCGTTAAACTACGCAACCTGGATGCAAAAAAAGCCATCCTGGAGGAGTTGAAGGAGCTGATAAATTCGGAGGAAACACTCAAAAAGACCTACGACCAGTTCAAGGAACTCCAGACGAAATGGAAAGAGATCGGCCTGGTGCCTTCCACCGAAATCAATAACCTCTGGCAGAATTATCACTTCCTGGTCGAGAAGTTTTTCGACAAAGTAAAGATCAGCAAAGAGCTTCGCGATCTCGACCTGAGGAAGAACCTGGAACATAAGATCGAACTGTGTGAAAAAGCGGAAGAGCTTCTCATCGAGCCATCCATCATTAAATCGTTCCAGCAACTGCAGAAGTATCACGAAGAGTGGAAAGAGATCGGACCGGTGCCGCAGGACAAGCGCGACGAGATCTGGGAGCGGTTCAAGACAGCTACCGACAAGATCAACGAACGGCGCAGGGAACATTACAACATCCTGGCCAAAGACCAGGATGAGAACCTGGCGGCCAAGAATGCCCTGGTGGAAAAGGCAGAACAACTGGCTTCAATTGAGGTCGATGAGCTGAAAGGCTGGCAGGAGAAAACCCGCGAAGTGAACGAACTCTTCCGCCAGTGGAAGACCATTGGCCCTGCTCCCAAAAAAGAGAACGACGAGGTATGGGAGAAATTCAAAGCTTACCTCAACGCTTTCTTCGCCAATAAAAAGGAGTACTTCTCCCGGATCAAACAGGAGCAGCTCAATAATTTCAACCTGAAGCTCGACATCGTCAAGCAGGCCGAAGCGCTGAAAGACAGCACCGATTGGCGCAAGACTACCCAGGACTTGATCAATTTGCAGAAAGAGTGGAAGAATATCGGCCCGGTGCCCAGGAAACATTCCGACAAGATATGGAAACGGTTCCGTGCCGCCTGCGACGAATTCTTCAATAATAAATCCAAACATTTCTCCACAGTTGTCGAATCGGAAAAAGATAACCTTGACAAAAAGCTGGCCTTGATCAAGCAAGTGGAAGAGTGGGAAGCCGGGAAGGACAAATCGGCCAACCTGGAAGCCCTGAAAGGATTTCAGCGGGAGTTCATGGAGATCGGTCATGTGCCGATCAAGGAGAAGAACAAGGTACACGATGCTTTTCGCCAGGCTATCAACAAGCATTTCGACAATCTCAAGTTAAGCTCCTACGAAGGCAGGCCCCAGTCGGAATACCGGGAATACCGTTCCAGGCAGGATTCTTACGACGGCGACCGTTACCAGAGACGGGGCGGCAGCACCGGCGGCGGCAGCAGCGAATGGAGTGCCCTGAGCACCAAAGTGAGCAAGTTGAGAGAGGAGATCATGCTGTGGGAAAACAATATCGGTTTCCTGGCCCATTCCAAAAAGGCCGACCTGCTTCGGGCCGAGTTCGAGAAGAAGATCCAGGACGCGAAAGCGGAGCTGGCCTCTCTCGAAGCAAAGCTGAAATCGATGCAGGAGTGATCTTGCATGTCCGGTAATTCCATCGGTATATCGTTCAAACTGACTACATTCGGCGAATCGCACGGCCCGGCTACCGGTGGCGTGATCGATGGCTGCCCGGCCGGATTGCCTATTGACCCCGAATTTATCCAACAGGAGCTGGACCGGCGGAAACCGTTCTACGAAGGGGCTACCGGCAGAAAGGAGGCCGATGCCGTAGAATTCCTTTCCGGCATCGGGAACGGTATTTCATTGGGAACTCCCATCGCCTTCATCATACGTAATAAAGATATTAAAACATCAGATTACCAGGAGATTAAAGATGTTTTTCGCCCCTCGCACGCCGATTACAGCTATTTTATGAAGTACGGCAGGATGGCAACAGGAGGGGGACGTGCATCGGGACGTGAAACGGCCGCACGGGTTGCCGGAGGCGCCGTGGCTAAGCTTCTGCTGGGAAAGGCCGGCATATCCGTTAAAGGTAAGGTGGAATCGATCGGTGATGGCACAGCCGAAGGCATATCAAGAGCAATAGAGCAGGGCGATACGCTCGGGGGTACGGTGACCTGCCGCATTGCCGGGGTACCTGCGGGGCTGGGCGAGCCTGTTTTCGATAAGCTCTCCGCCGACCTGGCCAAAGCGGCGATGAGCATTCCATCGGCCAAGGCCTTTGAATACGGCCTCGGTTTCATGGCCCCGACCATGCCAGGTTCGGAGTACAACGACCAGATGACCGTAAAAGATGGCAAAGCGGTGTTCCTGACCCATCACGACGGAGGCATCCAGGGGGGGATCTCCAATGGCGACTACATATATTTCCGTGTGGCTTTCAAACCGGTGCCGTCGGTTAAAATTCCCCAGGATACGATCAATAAAGATTTTGAGCCGGTGCGGATTGAAATAGGGGGGAGGCATGATGTGTGCCATGTTCCGCGGCTGGTAGTGGTGGTTGAGTCGATGGCCGCCCTGGTGCTGGCCGACCACTGGTTGCGGGCGATGAACTCGCGGTTGGCTTAATCTTTCAGCATTCCCTGGATGTTTTCCACACGGCCGTCGACCGGCGCCGGTTCTAATCCGAGAATTTCACAGATCAAAGGGTAAAGATGGATGTGCTCAAATGTTGGATGCCTGTAGTTTTGCCGGAAAGCAGGCCCTCTGGCGAAAAAGATGCCATGCATATCGGTATTGTAAGGATTGTACCCATGGGCTCCGCCGGTCCTGAGAATCTTATCGGTTAGCGAGAACTGCCAGGCCGAGTCGGCGACCAGGATAAAATCGAGGGTGCGTGGGTTTGTCCCATAATGCAGGGAGTCGGGCACTTCGCCGTGCTTCCAGACAGTTACGTGCGGAATGGCCAACAAGGCTTTCCACGCCGTATCCCGGAATTCCCTCTTGACTTTCAACGTCAGGTTCGGCGAGTACCCTTCCATCTCTTCGAACCATCCGTAATCGAGGTAATTCTTCAGCATGATGCAGCGCTCCTTGTGGGTAGGGCCCATTCCGTGGTCGGAGGTAAAGATGACGTTGATGTCGCCGGCATGCGGCAAAGTTTCGAGTCTGGCCATAAATACACCCACGAGGCTGTCGAGGGTGGTGACCATCCGGCAGGTGGCTTCGCTCAAAGGTCCTTCGCTGTGGCCTGTGCCATCGGGCTCGTCGAAATACCACAGGACCAGGTGCGGCCGCTTTTCTTCCGGCAGCGAGAGCCAGTGGATCACCGTATCGATCCGCTGTGAAAAGGGAAATTCATGCTCATATTTTTTCCAGTAGGAGGGATGGCGTCCCTTTGCCTCCGACCCGACCCAGAAAAAGGAAGCCGAGGTTATTCCCTGCTTTTCGGCCGTCACCCAGATCGGCTCACCGCCGTAAAAGGAGGCGTCCTCAACGGCTGCCCGGTTATTGATGCTGTAGTGTTTCCCCGTTTGCGGATCGAAGAAACTGTTCTCTACCAGCCCGTGATGGTCGGGATACAGGCCTGTGGCCATCGTATAATGGTTGGCAAATGTCTTTGACGGGAAGGCTGGCTGAAGCGATTCTGCCCTGACGCCCTCTGCGGCTATCTTGTCCAGGTTCGGCGTTCCGCACCTTTCCGGGTAATCCCACCGGAACCCGTCCATCGACAGCATTACGACATATGGCTTTTCCTGCGCCGAGATGAAGGTTCTCAGACTCAAAAAGGCAATGACCAGGAAGAGTTTATAGTTTTTATACGTCATGTTGAATACATTAATTTACATAATCTCGTCACTTAACCGGCTCAAGAATCTTTGTGTACTTAGTGAAATCCTTTGTGCCCTTTGTGAAACCCTTTGTGTCCTTAGTGAAACCCTTTGTGTTCCTTTGTGGTTAAACAAAACTAATGCAAAAGGTCAACAAATAAAGAAACTTTTTCATCATTTAAACATCCTTAATTTAAAAAAAAAGAGGCTGCTCAAATGATTGAGACAGCCTCCGGGAGTTATTTAGAGATTAGTTAAAAGATGTACCTGATACCAATCTGCATTCCCCATGTACTGGTAGTACCTAATACCGGAGAATAGGTAGATGTCGGGAAAACAGGCTTGCCATCCGAATCAGTTTTCGTATAATTCAGCTGATAAGTCGGAACTCCTTCCGAATTGGATGATTTGTATTTCAGTAAGGTGATGTCATAATTACCCAGGGTTTGTTTGCGATAAATCCCCCAGTCCGAATTAATCAGGTTGCCGATGTTCAGGAAGTCTAAACTGAATTGTAAGGTGTGTTTGGTTTTACCGATTTTAGTAAATACATCCTGTAAAATTTTCACATCGAATCTACCCACCCAGGGCATCACAACACCATATCTTTCAGCATATTCCCCTTTATGGTCAGACAAGTATTTGTCCTGGTCGACATACTGCCAGAATGCCGCACCTTGCTCTGCCGCGGTTGCAATCACCTCACCGTCGCCATTGGTAATGTCGGCAAAAATGATTTCGCTCTCATCCTTAGGAATGTACATAAGATCGGCAGAGTTACCATCACCATTCATATCATTGGAATAGATATAATCCAGGCGTCCCTGGCTGCTGCCCTGGTAGAACAACGATACCGTTGTTTTCAAATGTTTGGCGTATTCAATGCCATACGATACACAACCAACCACGCGGTGAGGAACACTGAACTGCGAATAACTCAGGGTCGGGGCATTCTGGTTGGTATAGGTCGGATTGCTAGCCCATGCCGAAGCGGCTGCCGATCCCGGATTCGAGGTCAGATCCTTCGTTGCAGAATAGGTGTACGCCAGGAAACCATAGAAGCCATTTTCAAATTCTCTGGCCAATTGAGCCGTTAACGAATAGGAATACCCTTCTTTTGTATTGGTCAGCACCATGGCATTGCTAACAGTTGAGTTGATCTTCCGGTTCATGAACCGTTCCCTGTCATCTGCACCGAAGAACATGGAGTCGGCAATCGCCTGGTTGGCATTGTACTGGATCACATCATTGATAGCCTTGGAATAAATGGCTTCAAAGGTTCCGATCAGGTTCCAGGGTAATTTAACGTCGAGAGCAAGATCAGTCCTCCACACCTGTGGCATTTTGAAATTCTTATCCACAACGGCAATCGAGCCGGGTGCCTTGGTCGGAGCCGACGGGAACAGATCGGTATTGGTCAGATGATAGAACGGGTCGGCATTGAAGGTCAAACCGGCCAGATCATCGGCATTGGTGATTTCAACCGTATTCTGCAGGGTTCCGCTGTTGGTCGGCTGATTGGTGAACCATACAAAGGGTAAGCGGCCTGTGAAAATACCTGTACCGCCTCTGACCTGGAGCGACTTGTCATTTTTAGCATCCCAGTTAAAGCTTAAACGTGGTGAAACGGTCATCTTCGGATCGGGCCACAGGCCGGCATCCAGGATCAGGTCATTTCCGTCGAGGTCTTTGAAGGTCAACTCTGTGATCGCCTCATTCGGAAGCAGTTCATTGAAATAGATCGGTAATTCCAGCCTAATGCCACCGGTAATTTTCAGGTTATCCAGCACCTGCCATTCATCCTGTCCGTAAACGCTTGCATAACCAAAATTCAGTTCAGCATATCCGTCGCCGGCCTGTGCATAGGGGTAGGTAATACCAAATGTGGTAGGAGCGGCTCCATTGTAGAAATCCTCGGGCGATGCAAACCGGTAATAGCTGGTTCCGTATCTTTTGTAAGAGTTTCCGAAGAATAATTTGTCGAACGATGCACCTACCGTCAGGGTATGTTGTCCCAGGTAATAGTTGAAGTTATCGGTGAAGGTCAGCACATTGTTCTTAACATCATTATCCAGTGAGAAGAGTTCATAACCAAACGACATATAGGGATTTCCGTCTTTGTAAATATCGACGAACGGGAAAATGTCGCTTTCGCTGCTCCGGGTATCCCTTATCTGAGTATAGGTGAACAAGAATTTATTGGCCGATTTACTCCAGGTGCTGTTCAATTCAGCCGAAAGCGAACCGACAGTATTCAGGAAACCATAATTTGCATTATTAAATGACATCGACATTTCGCCGATTCTTCCGAATGCGGATCTTGTACCGGGTGAGCTCGTTGCGTTAACTTGCTGATCATTGGTTGATTTAACGTAATTATACCTTATGCTGAACCGGTGATTCTTATTAATGTTCCAGTCAATCTTTCCTAAGATCTTGTAGTTTTTGGTTTGAAAATTTCCAAAATCCTGGTAGGTACCGGCATCATAGCCATAAGTAGTCATCAAATATTCCTTCATCGTGCTCAGGTCAGCAACGGTAGTCCTGGAGATATAATTATCCGGATCTGCATTAACTCCATTATCCGGATCGCTGGGATTCCATAAGATGCCGGGGAAATCCGAGGTCTCTCTTTCGAAATTTGCAAAGACGAATAATTTATTCTTGATAATAGGTCCGCCGACAGATAATCCATAATTCAGGTTATTTTGGTCTGTAAGCTCAATTTCCTTGTCTTCAATCTTTTTGCCGTAGAAATTCTTGCCGCGGATATAAGTATAGGCAGTCCCGCTCCACTTGTTTGTACCGCTTTTGGTGACGGCATTAACATTGGCGCCGGTAAAATTGGATTGCCTGATATCAAACGGGGCAATATTTATGCTGATCTGCTCAATAGCATCCAGACTGATCGGCTGGGCATCACCGCCCGGCAGTGCTTTGCTGCTCAATCCGAAGTTGTTGTTAAAGTTGGCTCCGTCGATGGTGATGTTGTTCATCCTGCCGTCGCGACCGGCAAAACTGTTGCCATTGGCCTGTGGGCTCAGTTTGGTATAATCGGTGATGCTCCTGTTAATGGAAGGCAGCGTGGTAATTTGATTTGAATTGACATTGGTCGAAGAACCGGTACGGTTACCGTCGATCAGTGCGTCTCTCTTTTCAATCACTTCAACTTCTGTCAATCCTACTGCAGCTTCCGTCAAGCTTTCATTAAAAGTCAGAGTCTGGCCCAGCGCGAGAGTGATATCGCTTTTCTGTAAAGTCTTATAACCGACATATGATATCTTCATTTCATATGGACCTCCGCTCTGCATGTTAGGAATTCTGAAGATCCCTTTATCGTCGGTAATGGTACTGTACTGGGTTCCGGTCGGTGTATGTACCAGAATTACAGTGGCTCCGGGCAAAGTAATGTTATTTGAGCCATAAATTTTTCCGTTAATTCCGGATGTGGTGACCTGTGAATACATCACGCCGATGCTGCTGATCATAATAACGATCATGAGAAGCAATCTCTTTGACGTGGAAATCTTTCCGTTCAGCCCGGCAGCAGGTAAAACCGGAACCGCCGTCATTAGTAATTTGTAGATCTGTTTCATATCAACTTTTATTTAATTTTAAATGGTTTATTTGCGGACGAATTTATAGAATCAGGCCGGATGACTTGTTAAAATTATGTTAACAAATAAGGTTGATAAAATGAAGATAACCTGATATCCTATTGAAAATCAGAAATTTGTTGAAGAAATTATTGTTAACAACTTGTATAATCTGAAAATCAATGGATTAGATCAGAAATTGACTTTTAATGCAGCGAAAAAATTTCTTCCGAAACCCCAGAATCCGGTAAAATCATTGATGGTATGTGAAGGGCCATCCTGGCCGCGTACAATGTATTTGTTATTCAATACATTCAGGCAGCCCAGGCTGGCTTCGGCTTTGAGATTACCAATTTTGAACGGGCATAAAGCCTGCAGGTCGAGCAGATGGTAGGAGGGAATCCGGAAAGGCTGGCTGCGGTCATCCGGATCCGTTCGGGTGTTGGGGCTGAAATCGGCATAATAACGGTCAAAGTAATACCAGCCTGCATTCAATGTCACTGTGCGCATGATCCGGATTTCCGCGTCGACGGCCACCGTCGTCTGCGGTGCATCGCCCACGTACAACCCGTCGGCAAATACATTGATCGTATCTGTTACTACCATATCATCATTATAAACAAAGGCGGTCACATCATTCTTCCACTTCCAGTTGCCGAACGAAAGAGAAACACCCATTCGCAGCCAGCCGGCAATCCTCCGGCTCAGTTCGGCCTCGGCACCCAGGTGCAGGGCATCCAGGCCCTGCACCATCGATGGGTCCTCAAACTGGTTATACTCATTGGTGAGAATGGACTTGTCCTCCCACCTTGTATAATAGCCGTTTACACGCAGCCTCGTGTTTTTTGTGTCAAGCCCGTATCCCGCCTCAGCCGTCAGTGTCTTTTCATTCTTCAGGTCCGAAGTAGGCACATTGGTTCCGCCGCCGAACACGAATTTGTAATAGGGCGCCCGTGAAAAATACCCGGCATTAAGAAATAAATGATGATATTCGTCGATATTGTAGTTCAACCCGGCTTTGACATCGAATCCCGTCCGGAATACAATATCACTTTTAATATCCGTCACATAATTGTACCGGTCTTCACGCTGGTACCAGTTAGCGGTCATGGTCCCGGCCGCAAATGCGTTCAGCCTGCCCGAACTGTATTCGAGTTGCCCGAAAAGGCTGGTGAACCGGTTGATCGCACCATTGTCGATCTTGATGATATCGCCGACGCCTTTGACCTGGTTCCGGCCGGCAACTCCATCCAAAGCAGAGGCATAATCATCGATATAAAACGCTCCGCCCAGCAGATCCCTGACCTTTTGCTGTAATTTGCTTTTGAAAAGCCTGCCGTGGATACCCAGGCTGAGGCTCAGATTGTCGCTGATTTCGTATTGAAAGGTGGAAATGAGCCCGGTCCAGATGTGGCTGGCCAGGAAATTAGTCTGTACATTCAACGAATAACCGGTCGTATCGGTACCATCCGCAAGGGAATACACTTCATCATTTGTGGCATTGTTCTCATAAACCGCTTCCCAGTCGACCTGGCCCGAAGGATTGGAATAACTGAACAGCCAGGGATAACCGGTAAAGGTATCGGTCCATTTACCGCCCCCTTTCCCGAATGAAAAATAATAGGAGGTGGCCAGCAGGCTCTTTTTACCAGCCGTCCAGTAATGGTTCAGGGTGATATGCGGTTTGTGATAAAAGTTTTCGCTGGCATTGTTGATCTTACCGTTATAACTGCCCCATTCCTTGTTGTATTTCAGGCCGTAACGATCGACCTCATCTTTTGACAGCCTGAAATTGCGCTGCCCGTGCCGCTCCGGATTGCCCAGCGCGGTAAAGACGAGCATGTGGTTTTTGCCGAATTCTTTAGAAATGGACAGATAATAAGCCCATCCGTCCACATAGGTCGCATCGACATAACCCGGACCGGTAAACCTGGAGCCCAGAAAGGTGACGGCCATGTTGTTCTTCAGTCGCCCGCTTGAAAGCATGAGTGTGGTTTTCTGGTTACCGTAATCGGTCAGCGAATACTTCAGGCTGCCGCCGGGTTCGATATCGGTTGTTTTGGTAATGATGTTGATGGTGCCGCCGATGGAGTTCATCGCTACTTTCGATGCGCCTAGTCCTCTTTGTACCTGGATCTGCCGGGTGGCCTCCGATAATCCGAGCCAGTTGTTCCAGTAAACCAGCCCGTTCTCCACGCTGCCGATCGGGACGCCGTTCAGCATCAGGGCTACGTTCTCCTGTTTAAATCCCCGGATATTGACGCTGGCATCTCCGCTTCCGCCTCCCGTGCGGCTTGTGTATACACCGGGAACCGATTTCATGATCTCAGGAAAAGGCTGGTCGCCCAGCCGTGCCTGGATTGCCTCGGCCCGGATCATTGAAACGGCTACGGGAGTTTTTCGCTCGACAGCTTCAGAAGCGATCACATTTACCTCTTTCAGCCCGATGGAGGCCACGGCCATCACTACCCGACCGATGTCCAATACCTGCCCGTCTCTAAGGGTGAAGGGTATTTGTCGGGAAAGAAAACCTAACGCCCTGATTTGGAGAGTATGGTTGCCCGGACCTACGGTTAGACTGAAATTACCTCCATGATCAGTGGTCGTTCCCGTTTTTGAATCCAATATTTCAATACTGGCATTTTCCACGGGGATGCCTGTCACAGAATCCGTTACGGTTCCGGTGACGGTTGCCTGGCCCAGGGCCATTAAGGTTGAACCAAGAATTTGAAGTAACAAGAGCGAAGCAAACGTCCCTTTTTTTAAGAATTTCATCATAATCAAACCATTTAAATACAAAAACCCTGTTCATATTCAACAGGGCGTAATGGTACAATCCATGATGAATGCCATAAAAAGGCAGTTCCATCCGAAATTCTTCTTCCATCCAGACTTTAACTGTCGGTCCCGGAGTCTCACCGGATCGGTCCCGAGTACTCGGGATTCGCGGACTTTACCGCCGGTCGGGAATTACACCCTGCCCTGAAGAATATCTTCATATACGACAGCTTCCATTGCTGCCGGCGACAAAATTATAAATTTAAAATATGAGACGGGAAGAAAAGATAATTTAGAAGCAGTTTAGATTGGGGGTCGGCGGTCTTTGGTCGTTGGTCGCTCTTATCTTGCAATCAGAAACTTACCTGTACAAACGACTTTTGTATCGCACCCTACAGAATCACAACCGATGCTGTCAAGTTTTTGAATCCAAACTGACTCTATCCAATCCGGATAGCCCATTGTCATACCCGTAAGCACGAGCCCATTATCTGAAGTGAAGGCAAGATCATTTTGTTCATTGTCATATGTTGGGAAATGACTGTATCGTCTCATCCACAGGCTATCCCCATCTGATTTCCGTTTCAACGATTGAGATGCCCGCGCTCCAATTATCATTGTTATAATGGTTATAGAAATAGGTGGACTGACCCTTTGAAAGAAATCCGGTAAAAATTAATAGGATTAGTAATGGTAAATTTCTGATCATCATTCAGATTTTTGTTGACCTGCCGCTATTATATGAGGTTGTCTCAAAAGTCTATTATTTAACCACAAAGGCGCACAAAGCAAATCACAAAGGCGCACTAAGTATCAGATTATCAAATAATAAACTTTGTGTTCCTTCGTGAAATCCTTGGTGTTCCTTTGTGGTTTATTACTTTTGATAAAGCCTCTATGCCGAGAGGAACAACTGTATTAAATCCGCAAACCGGTTCAGACTCGGTATGATTAACGCTGTAAATATAGTTCAAATCCGGCTAATGTCAAGGACTTTTCATCAAATCGGCATAAATTATATTTGTTGTCCCGAAAAATCAATTTTGTTACTTTATATTTGAATTAGTTTGGATTTTTAATTTGAATTTGCTTTTAAAAGTTATTTATTAACCACATAGGAACATAGGGCACATAGGAATTCACATAGAATTTGGCCTCATAATCAACTATTTGAAGATCCATATGCCCTATCCCGAGGTCTCGGGACAAGCTGATCTTATGTGGTAAGATCTTATTAATATCTTTCGGAGTGATTAAAATATAATATACAAATGAACCAGAAACCTGGAACCAGGAACCCGGAACCCGGAACCTGAAACCCGGAACTATTTCCCGCCTTCCTCCGGGTAGCTGATCCTGACGTGGTAAATATTCTGAAGATTTCTTTTGAAGATCGTTTTTAGCTGGGCGATGTCGCGCAGGGTCAGATTGGCTTCAGCAAGCTGCCCCGAATCGAGCTGGCGGCCGATCATCCTTTCCACCAGTTCGTCGATGGCTTTATCATCCGGGTTGGTCAGGCTTCGGGATGCGGCCTCCACCGAATCGGCCATCATCACCAGGGCGGTCTCTTTGGAGAAGGGGATCGGGCCCGGATAGGTAAAGGCCTCTTCATCCAGCCCTTCCTGTGGATTTTCCAGTTTTTGCCTGATATAGAAATACTCCACTTTCCGGGTACCGTGATGGGTTGTGATGAAATCGATCACCTCCGGCGGTAATTTGTGCTTTTTTGCGATTTCAACGCCGCGGGTCACATGGCGGATGATGATCCGCGCACTCTCTTCATGGCTGATCTGGTCGTGGGGATTTATCCCTGACACCTGGTTCTCAATGAAATAAAGCGGCGCCTCTATTTTCCCGATATCGTGGTAGAGGGCGCCGACCCGCACCAGCTTGCTGTCGCCGCCGATGGCAAACGATGCCTCTTCGGCCAGGTTAGCCACCTGCAGCGAGTGCTGAAAGGTCCCCGGCGCTTTCCGGGCCAGTTCCCGGAGAAGTTTGTTGTTGCTGTTGCCCAGTTCGATCAGCGTGACGTCGGTAATATAATTGAACGACCGTTCGATCAGGAACATCAGCGGGTAAGCAAATAACAGCAAACCGGCATTGCCTGCCATCTGGTAAATATGCCGGATGTGAATGCTATGGAAGTTGCCTTCCTGCATCAGGTTCAATCCGACATAGATCGCAACATAAGTCAGAAACACCCAGAATGCCGTGTAAAAAAACTGGCTCCGCCTTTCCAGCCTGACAATGCTGATGATCGCCACCACCCCGGCTATCAACTGGATAAATACGAACTGGAAACTGTTCGGGGCAATGAAGCCGGTGATAAAGATAGTGATGAGGTGGACGAAAAGCGCCAGGCGTGTGTCGTAAAACACCCGGATAATCACCGGTACCAGGCATACCGGTACCAGGTAGAAGTAGCTCACTTCATACCTGACGACCATGCTGGCGATAAATACCATGGAAAAGATAAGCAACAGGATGAGGGCAATACGCTTGTTGTTGGCCAGGATATCCTTGCGGTAACTATAGAGAAAAAGTATCAGGACGAGGATGGATATGGAGGTCAGGATAGCTTGTCCGCCCGTAATGGCGTACCGGGCTTTGGCAGCCCCCAGGTGTACCTCGTAATTGTTTTTGAGCGATGTCAGGATCCGGAAGTGATCGTCGTTGACCCGCGCCCCCCGGGGAATGATCAATTCGCCGCGTTGGACCATGCCTCTGAACGGACTGATGCTTTCGAGCGCTGAGTTTTTCTCAGCCTCGGTCTTCTCCTTGTCGAAGAACAGGTTGTAGGTAATGGAATTGACCAGGGCATTCCGGAGCGTCTCTGTGTCCTCGCCGCCGAGGCGGTTTAATTTCATGGAAATGAAACTGGTGGCTTGCTGTAAAGTGTATACCTTATGCAAAGGTGCCTCCCGGGCTTCGTTCTTTCTCAGGATGTAAACCTCGAAACCGGCCGGTTTGTTTTCAATCGAAGCATTCAGTTCGATAATGCCCTTGCCGAATAACGAATCCAGGATCGCTAACCCGGTGTTAATCAGGTGTTCTTTCTGCTGATACAATGCATTTACGCTCCTATACCTCTCTTTCCATCCGTTTTCAAACGTATTGATGAACAATTGGGCCTGGGAGGAAGCCACAAGCGTGTCGAGGGTAAAATATGGCCTGAGATTCTTTAATGTCTGCTCCTGTTCCGCTTTGATCTCTTCGTCGAACTTGATAATGGCAAAATCAAAAGGCGCATACAAATCGTCGTGCAGCCAGGGTTTCCCTTTGGCAAACTCGTAGCGGAACTTTCCCTCCTTGGGTAGTACGATCACCAGCAATACCACGGCAAAAACGAATAAACCGATTTTGATCAGTAACTCGCGGCGGTTTTGATTATTTTGCTTTGGATTGTCCATGATGCTTACTTCCTGCTGCTAATTTAGAGATTTTAGGTTTAAATTTGCACGAAATCATATTTTTATGATACAATTCGGTTTTTGTGAACTCGCCGTAATTCCTGTCAGGTCCGAACCTTCTGATAAAGCGGAAATGTCGACACAGCTGCTGTTTGGCGATATATTTAAAGTGAAAGAAATAGCTGGTCCCTGGCTTTTTATGACCAGTTTTTATGACGGTTACGAAGGATGGATCGACCAGAAACAGGCCCGGATGATAAACGGGGAAGAATATAAAAGGCTATCCTCAGCCCCATTATTTGTAAACAGGAGAATTCAGGGTGATTCGGTAAAATTGGAAGGACAGCTTGTTTTATTGCCGGCCGGATGCAGTTTTTATGATGTTAAAGGACGGGTGATGGCCGTCGAAGACCAGAATTATGTCGTGGAAGGAAATATATTCCCTTTCCGGTTTGACAACACTGGCAGCTTAATGGAAACGGCCTTCAGCTATCTATCGGCGCCATATCTCTGGGGAGGCAGGACTTGTTTTGGCCTCGATTGTTCGGGTTTTACCCAGATCGTCTTTAAACAGCACGGCATCCGGCTTTTCCGGGATGCTTCTCAGCAGGCATCCCAGGGCGAACTCATTCCCTTCCTGAGCGACGGCATGCCGGGCGATCTCGCCTTTTTCGACAACGAAGAGGGCACTATCACTCACACGGGCATCCTGCTCGATAACCAGAAGATCATTCATTGCAGCGCCAGGGTAAGGATCGATGATATCGATCACCAGGGTATCTTCAACCGTGAAAAAATGACCTACACGCACAAGCTGAGGCTGATCAGGCGGGTCACGGGGTAATAACCACTTTGTTTAAATAATCTCCGGAAGCAGGGCCGAGATTGAAAATCAGGTCCAGTATGCTCAGGTCAGGGATAAATCCTGTCAGATGACTGAAAACCTGGGGGTATTCGGGAAAGATTCCGGGTTCTTTCCTGCCCGGCTTCATTTTGGTCCGAAGATCATTGCAACCATCTGCTATCTTAGAGTAATCAACGGTCAGGCTTATCTCCGGTCTTATCCCCAGTATTTTAATTAAAGCAATAAGAATATTTTGATTATGGATAAGAAGCGAGCTCTCCATCCGGTTGAAGAGCGGGTGCAGCAGGTCGGCGTAGTAGTAAAAATAGGGCGATGAGCGGTATGCGGTAGCGATGGATTTCCAGTGATGCTGGTGCCAGGGTTCCCGGTAAGAGATCAAAACATCCCGGGTTAATGTATGATTTCCGTAAGGCTTTGATACCGGAACTACCAGGTTCTGCCTGCCCGAGGAGGTCAGGATCTCACATCGGTTCCGGTAGGTTTGCTTTGGAAAGGTTTCACAGGCCTCGATCAGAGCATGGTTGCTGCTGAAAAGGCTGGCAAAATAAGAGACCGGCGGGAAATACGCTGTAGGAAGAAGCACATTTCTCGGGGTTTCCACAGCTTAATTTTTTACTTCCGCTTTCAGGAGAATGTCGTCGATGGCTTTCCGGAAGGTGTCTTTCGGCAGGGCACCCATGGCCATCTGCGGCTGGCCGTCTTTCGGGCAGAACAACAGCGAAGGGATACTGCGGATACCGAAAACACCGGCCAGTTCCTGCTGCTCTTCCGTGTCTACCTTATATATATTGATCTTCCCTTTGTACTCCTCGGCCAGTTCCTCCAGTATCGGGGCTACCATCTTGCACGGTCCGCACCAGTCGGCGTAAAAATCGATCAGGCACGGCAGCTCTCCGGCAAAATTCCATTCCTTGTTTTTTTCGTAATCAAATACCTTGTTCAGAAAAGTATCTTTTGTCAAATGTTCCAGCTTCATGTTAATGTTAATGTTAATGTTAATGTTAATTTTAATGAACTAATGCATATTATTCCCTTTTCCCTGCCTACTGTTGCTGCTTCAGCAAGAAGTCATCGATGATCTGTTTATAAGCCTCTTTCGACATAGCTCCTTTTTGCAACGACGGCTTGCCGGTCATCGGTATAAAGAGCACCGAGGGAAGGCTCTGGATGCCGAATACGGCCGCCAGTTCGCGCTCATCTTCGGTATCCACCTTATAAATATCAATTTTCCCTTCATACTCGGCGGCCAGTTCCTCCATGATCGGGGCAATCATCCGGCAGGGGCGGCACCAGTCGGCGTAAAAGTCGACGATTGCCGGCTTATCGCCTTCAAAAACCCATTGCTGCTGGTTCTTTTCGTAATTCATCACCTTGGCTTTAAAAGTCTGGGCATTGAGATGAATGGTCTTTCCGGCTGCAGTTTCCTTTTGTTCGTCACCTCCGTCTTTTGTCTGCACGGTGTTGTTTACAGCGGCATTGGCCGGTTTTTCGTTGGATGTTCCGCTGCAGCTGATGAACAGCAAGGTCGAAAAAATAATGAGATATCCTAGTTTTTTCATTTTCTTTTTATTTTTTAAATCATGCGGCAAAGGTAAAATATATTTTGATATTAAAGCGCATTAGTATCACTATTTTTTTTATTTTTGTCAAAAATTTTTTTACCCGCATGGGATTTGGTTTTAAAGACATATCACAGGATATATTAAATAATGTATTGAACGATGAGGACCGCTGCCTGGCATTCATTGCGGAAGAAAAATGGCGCGATGGGTTTGTGTGCCGGAAATGCGGGCATACAAATTACTGCAAAGGCAAGAAGCCCCATTCCAGGAGATGCACCCGGTGCAAGCAGGAAGAATCGGCCACATCGCACACCATTTTTCATGGCTGCCATCTGCCGGTTACACAGGCTTTTCGCCTGGCTTACCAGGTTTGTCATAATCCTTCCATCTCAACCTATGAGCTTTCCCGGCAGCTTGAAACCCGCCAGATGACATGCTGGAAGCTGAAAAAGAGAATGCTGGAATGCATTGAAACCCAGGGCACCCTCACCGTCATCCCTCCAAACTTATAACTCGCAACCCAAACTCACTAGAGTATTCCCTCATCCGCAAAACTAAAATAGCTGTCGGCACCGACGATCAGGTGATCCAGCACCGGCAGGTCGAGCAGCAGCCCGGCCTCCTTCAGTTTCCGGGTCAGCCGGATATCCGCTTCACTCGGCTGGGTGTTGCCGCTCGGGTGATTATGGCAGAGGATCAGTGAGCTGGCATTGTGTTCCAGCGACATCTTGAAGATCTTCTTCGGATCGGCCACGGTACCCGAGATCCCTCCTTCGCTGATATTGACTTTCCGGATGACCCGGTTTGCCCGGTTCAGCAGCAGCACCCAGAATGATTCATACTGTGCGTCGGCCAGCTCGCCATGGAACAGCTCATACACATCGTGGCTACCGGCCACTTTCTCCCTTGATAGCGCGTCCTGGCTTCGTTTGCGGTTGCCCAGTTCCAGCGCCGCTATGATCGTCAACCCTTTGGCCTGCCCGATTCCTTTGATCTTGATCAAATCGCTGATCTGGAACCGCGAAAGCTCCGCCAGGTTTTGCCCGCTTTTGTCCAGGACCCTTTTAGCCAGGTCCACGGCCGACTCATTCCGGTTGCCTGAACCCAGCAGCAAAGCGATCAGTTCGGCATTGCTCAGAGCCGATTTGCCTTTCAGCAATAGCTTCTCCCTGGGCCGGTCATCTTCCGACCATTGCTTGATTGGAATTCTTGATTCGTAAAACATACCCTTTTTTCCTGTTTATCCGGAAAAAGGGCTGAAAATACCCGGTCGTGGTAAAAAAAAGTTTTATGACCCGGATAACAACTTGATTTATAATAACAAATGGAAATAAAAAAAGCTGCCTGTCGGGCGACAGGCAGCCGTAAAACAGTCTGAAAATTCTTTATGCGATAGCGTTGACTTTGCGCGTCAGTTTCGACTTCAGGTTCGCCGCTTTGTTCTTGTGGATGACAGCGCGCTTGGCCATCTTGTCGATCATCGATACCAGCTTGGGCAGTTGGGCAGTCGCCTCTTCCTTTGCTTCAATGGATCTGAATTTCTTAATGGCATTACGCATGGTCTTGCCATGGTAACGATTCTGGATTTTCCTGTTTTCATTGGCCCTGATCCTCTTCAGCGCCGATTTATGATTTGCCATGTTTTAGCGTTTTATATTCCAATTGGGGGTGCAAAGGTATAGATTATTTTTACAATAGAAAAAGTTTTATGAAAATATTTGAAAAGACTGGGTGCTGATACCGGAAGCCAAAGGAAAAATTAACGGGTTATGATTATTTTTACCGAAAAAAAAGTATGCATAAAAAGATTGATTTGCTGTTTGCATTACTCCTGGTGAGCCTGGCTGCTTTTTCTCAGGATAAAACACCTTCTTTTATAACTGACAGCCTGGATAATTACATCGAACGATCACTCAGGGATTGGAATATCCCGGGCGCGGCCGTGGCCGTGGTGCATAACGACAGGGTGGTGGTCACAAAAGGTTATGGTTTTCTTGAAATGGGAAAAAAGGATAAGGTCGACGAAAACTCACTTTTCATGATTGCTTCCAATACCAAGGCCTTTACCGGAACGGCGATCGCAATCCTCGAATCGGAGGGTAAGTGCTCGATGGATGACCGGGTGCAGAAATACCTTCCCGGTTTCCGGATGAAAGACCCCTGGGTGGCGGAGCATCTGACACTCACCGATGTACTGTCGCACCGGATCGGAATGGAGACCTTCCAGGGTGATTTCATGTACTGGGAATCGGACCTGACCAGCGACCAGGTCGTTGAAAAATTCGGACAGCTTACACCCGTCTACGATTACCGGGCAAAATGGGGCTACTGCAACGCCGGCTTCCTCATTGCCGGAATGTGCCTTGAAGCTATGACCGGAGCAAGCTGGGATGCTTTTATCCGAACCCGCTTCCTGCAGCCCCTGGAGATGAACCGGACGCTGGCCCTGACAAGCGAAGTGAAAAATGCCACGAACCTGGCCTCCGCTCATACGCTGGTTGATGGCAAACTACAGGTCATTCCGCACTGCCGGATTGATAATCTGGCTCCGGCTGCCAGCATCAGTTCGTCGGTCAGCGATATGAGCCACTGGCTCATCGCCCTGCTCGACAGCGGCCGTTACAGAGGCCGGCAGGTCATCCCTTTCAAAGCCATTAAATCGGCGCAAACCCCGCGATCATTCGTGAGAAAAGCCGGCCACCCGTTCAATACCGCCCACTATTCTTTGTATGGCCTGGGATGGGATCTGCGCGATTATGAAGGCGTTGAGATCGTGTCGCATACGGGTGGTGTCGATGGATTTGTCACTTCTGTCTCCCTGATCCCGGAGCAGGACCTGGGGATCGTCGTCCTGACCAATACCGATGCCAACGGCTTTTACGAAGCGCTCAAATGGGAGATCATCGATGCCTACATGGATTTGCCTTACCGCGATTATAGCCGGTTCTACCTGAACCGTTACAAATTCTTCCAGGAACAGGACCTGGACCAGGTGAATGCCTGGCGCGATTCGGTTGCGCTGAAACTGCCTCTTCCGGTTGAAATGAGCCGTTTTGAAGGACGATATGTTGATGAGGTTTATGGCTATGCCGACCTCAAGGCAAAGGGGGATCACCTGGTCATGACTTTTCAGCATCATTCCGACCTTACGGGAAAACTGGAATATATCGGGAACGAACGTTTTCTCTGTACTTACAGTCATCCGCTCTGGGGGATAAAAGTATTTCCGTTTGAGATCGTGAATGGCAGCGTTAAATCGTTTACCCTCAGCGTAGCCGATTTTCTCGAGTATACAACTTATGAATTCCGGAAAGAATGACCGGTGGCTGAACGGTGAAATTCCAGGATATCTGCACTGATCCTCTCCTGAGTAAACCGCTCCGCATGCTGTTCGCCTTTTCTGATCAATTCATCCCTCAGTTCGCGGTCGCCGGCAAGCCGGGTGATCCAATCCGCTATTTCACCGGGATTCTCGGGATCAATATAAACGGCAGCATCGCCCCCGGCCTCAGGAAAACATCCGCCTCCGGACGTAATGACCGGTATCCGGCTGAACAAGCCTTCCACGATCGGCATTCCAAATCCTTCAAACTGTGATGGATAAACCATCATTTCAGCCTTCCGGCAGATATCGGGAACGAATCCGTAAGGCACATTTCCCAGAAAATGGACGCGGTCGCCCAGGCTGTTTTTTTCAATATATTCTTTGATCGTTTTCAGGTATTTACGCCCTAATCCGACAGCCGTTCCGATCACCGCCAGGTCGTAATTCAGCCGTTCGCACACAGTGTGGAATGCCTCCACTGTCTTCATCAGGTTTTTCCGGGGAGTAATGGCCCCGATACTCAGGATATATTTTCGCCGGGGATCAAAAAATTCCGATGAGTCCGGCGGTTTTCCGGTGTAAAATTGCGGATCGCTTGCGGGATAAATAACATGGATCTTACGGGCATTGATACCGTAAAAATTGATTATATCGTTTTTGGTCTGTTCGCTGGCCGTTATGATAAGATCGCAATTCCGGCAGGCGTACGCTGTCTTCTTCCTGTAAAAGAATACATCCGTGGCCGGATAAAGCTTCGGGTACCGGATAAAGATCAGGTCGTGAATGATGACCACACGGACCATTCTTTTTTGATGTATCCCGAATGGAACTTCGTTGCTCAACCCGTAGTAAATATCGATCCGGTCTTTTTCAAGTTGGTCCGCAAGAATAGCCGAACGCCAGATGCTTCCTCCCATCTTGCTGCCGAAAAACCCCGATGGATGCACGATCCGGCTGTTACGGCCGACGATCTCCCCGAGGTACGGATTACCGGATGGCACCTCCCGGGGCGAATACAGGAAAAATTCTTCTTCCGTAAGTTTCGTGGCCAACGCACGGTAAAACCTGCGCCCGTAGTTACCCAGCCCGCTATGGTTGAAAAAGATCCGCTTGGCATCGAGGCCAGTTTTCATCTGATTTTCCTTTTAAGCGCCTTGCAGTGTTGATATTACACTTTTTCGGCCTGCTTCATTATTTTTATCTAACGTAAAAATCCACCACGAAGGTGCAAAAAATTCCGGTAAAAATGTCGTATCTTTGAATATTCTCTTATTCGATATGAAAGATTTTATGATTGAAAAGTTCACCCTTCAGGAATTGCCGGCGATTGCCGCGAGAATCCTTGAGCAGGCCGGCCAGGAAAGGGTATTTGCCTTGTATGGCGACCTGGGCGCGGGAAAGACCACCCTGATAAAAGCTTTATGTAATAAACTGGGCGTTACCGATGCGGTGACCAGCCCAACCTTCTCCATTATAAATGAGTATGTTGCAGAAGGTAATGAGCTGGTGTACCATTTTGATTTCTACCGGATAACGAGGCTGGAAGAAGCGTTGGATATTGGTTATGAGGAGTACCTTTACAGCGGATATTATTGTTTCCTGGAGTGGGCGGATAAAATTGAAGAACTTTTGCCGGAGCATTACGTATACATTTCCATCGGGAAAAGCCATGATGAAAAAACCCGTCGTTTGACGGTTTCCCTGATTAGCTAACGCATTAATGTTCCCTGCGATGGATCAGAACCAGAATAGCTTTGTTAAGTTTTCGCATGCGGAGGGCCTCATGCCCCAGGAGGAGATGCTTGAGATACAACCGCAACGCTGCCGGCTGACCATCGGTATCCCGAAGGAGATTTCGCACCAGGAACGGCGGGTGGCGCTGGTGCCGGAGGCCGTGAACCTGCTGGTGCAGAATGGACATACCGTGCTGATCGAAACAAACGCCGGCGCCGGCTCACGTTTCCATGACCATGAATTTGGCGAAGCAGGCGGACAGATCGTTTTCTCCCCGCAGGAAGCTTACCAGGCGGATATCATCGTTAAGGTCGCTCCGCCGACAGATGAGGAGATAGAAACAATGAAAGACAAGCAGGTGGTCTTTTCAGCTTTACACCTGAGTAACCGCGAAGCAGCCTTCTTTAGGAACCTCATGCGGAAAAAGATTACAGCCTTTGCCCACGAAAACATCCAGGACCCGTTCGGCTCTTTTCCCGTCCGGCGGTCTATCAGTGAAATAGTCGGCAATGCTTCCATCATGATCGCAGCCCGGTACCTGAGCGATCCGGAATATGGAAAAGGCAACATGCTGGGCGGTTTTTCGGGGATCAGCCCGACGGAAGTCGTGATCCTCGGCGCCGGCACGGTTGCGGAAAACGCAGCCCGGGTAGCCATCGGCATGGGGGCAACCGTTAAGGTATTCGATGAATCGATCTACAGGCTACGGCGTCTGCAGGTCAATATCCAGAACCGTATCTTTACCTCCGTCATTCAACCCAAAGTGCTCTTAAAAGCCCTTCAGACTGCCGATATCGTTATCGGGGCCATCCATAGTACAAACGGCCATACACCCGTTATTGTCACCGAGGAAATGGTGATGGAAATGAAACCCGGCGCGGTCATCATCGATGTCAGTATCGACCAGGGCGGATGCGTGGAAACTTCCCGGATCACAACCCATCAGAACCCCGTGTTCAAAAAATACGACGTCATTCATTACTGTGTACCGAATATCGCTTCCCAGGTGCCTCATACCGCCTCCTACGCCCTGAGCAATTTCTTTACACCGGTCATGCTCCGCATCGGGGAGGAGGGTGGAGTCGACCATCTTATCCGTCGCGACCGGGGTATCTGCAAAGGAGTTTACGTGTATAAAGGCATCCTTACCAGTAAACCTATCAGCGATCTGTTTACCATTCCTTTCCAGGATATCGACTTACTCCTGGCTGCATTTACAGCTTAACCGATTAATTCCTTCCAGGTCAGGTGGCACGGGATCATAACGAGAAAATCGGAACACTAAACTACCCGGTACTGTTCGGCACGCGATCGTTGACGAACCTGAAATCGTTATTCTTAGCTGATGATATTCAAAAGACCGTATTTATCCTTACCGATGAAAATACCCGTAAGTATTGCCTCCCAATTTTAACTGATGCCGTTTGCGGTTTGGAGATGAAGCGGACATTTGCGATCGTACCCGGCGAGCCGTCGAAAACCATGCAGACGGCCGCAAAGATCATTGAATGGCTGGTTGATTCGGGGGCAGGAAAAGAGGCAATTCTGGTCAATCTTGGCGGGGGAGTGGTCACTGACCTCGGCGGGTTCGTCGCTTCCATTTACAAAAGAGGCATCGCATTCATCAACATACCAACTACCCTGATGGGTATGGCCGATGCCGCCATCGGCGGTAAAACGGCAGTCAACTCAGGAGATATCAAAAACCAGATCGGAACCTTTTATGATCCGGAAGCGGTGCTCATCTTCCCGGGATTTCTAGGTACCCTCCCGGCATCCCACCTGAAGTCGGGCTACGCTGAAATTATCAAATGCGCCATCCTGGAAGGTGGTGATGCATGGGATACCGCACGCAATACCGTCTCTTTCGAAGATGAGGCTTTCCGGGAAAGCTTCCTGAATGCAATACGCTTTAAGTGCCGGATAGTAAGTGCTGATCCTTATGACAAATCAACCCGGCAGGTATTGAATTTCGGCCATACTTTCGGCCACGCCTTTGAGAGCCTGTTTTCCCGCTCTTCACAGCCACTTTTACACGGTGAAGCGATTGCAGCGGGAATGATCTGCGAAACCTATCTTTCTTTTGTGCTTTGCGGGCTCGGCCGAAAAGTCCTTGAAGATTTGACCGGTTTTATTGCCGGGCATTTCAGACTGCCCGCGCTTAACGGGGATGCCACCCGTGATATGAACCGGATCATGGCGCACGACAAGAAGAATCGTTCGGATGAAATCCGGTTTACACTGCTCCGTGATGCAGGGAACCCTCTAACAGGCGTCAGTGCCGGAAATAGCCTTGTAAACGAGGCATTTTTATATTATAGTGAAATAGCGGCGAAATGATAACCATCTCTGTAAATAGCACGACACTGAATGGTACGGTCATCTTACCGGCCTCGAAAAGCATTTCAAACCGGTTGCTGATCCTTCAGTCGCGCTATGGTAACCGGCTTAAAATCGAGAATCTGTCGGATTCGGATGATACCCTGTTGCTTGCATCCACGCTGGATATCGTCAAAAGGTATATGTTGACGGAGGAGAACGGCCTGCTGAGAATCGATGCCCGGAATGCCGGGACCGTTCTTCGTTTTCTTGTTCCGTTGCTCTCGATAACACCCGGCCATTTTCTGCTCACCGGCATCGAAAGGATGAAAAATCGTCCGGTTGGTGCACTGGTAGATGCCATGCGGGAACTGGGAGCCTCCATTGAATACGCTGAGAATACCGGATTTCCGCCGCTGCTGATCAAGGGCAGGCGTATTTACGGGCACCGGATTTCGGTTGACAGTTCGGTAAGCAGCCAGTTTGTTACAGCACTTTTGTTACTGGCCCCAACACTTCCAGATGGACTGACTATCGACCTGAAGGGGACATCGGTATCATCGCCTTATGTTCGGATGACGACCGGGATTCTTGGCAAATTGGGCGTCGAGGTAATCAGCCAGCAGGATTCCATCCGTGTTTTTCCGAAACCGGAACTGAACGCTTCATTTAAGGTTGAAGCCGACTGGAGCGCAGCATCGTTCTGGTATTGCCTGATGTCGATGGCCGAAAGCGGACGGGTAGTTTTACCGGGACTCAAAAAATCAAATATGCAGGGGGACCAGTCGCTGATCGATATTTTCAGGTATCTGGGGGTAAGGACTTTGGAGGAGAATGATGAAATAATCATAGAGAGATACGGAACTCCGGCGGAATTCTTTGCTGCCGATTTTACCGATACGCCCGATCTCGCTTTGCCGGTGATCATGGCTTGTGCGGTGGCCGGAACCGATGGCCGTTTTACCGGGCTGGAGAGCCTCCGGCTGAAAGAATCAGACCGGATCGAAGCGCTGGGAGCCGGGCTGGCTAAAACCGGGGTCATTCTTTTTGAAGAATACCCGGGCGCCTGGCGGATTAAAGGAAGAATGGCAGCCAGGGGCCAGCTGAGCCCTGAAGATTTCAGCGATCACCGGGTGGCCATGACTTTCGCCTGCCTGGCCATGAAAGGTTACCGGGTTCATTTGAACAACCCGTCGGTCGTGAATAAATCCTATCCCGGATTCTGGAAAGACCTTCAATCTGTAGGTTTTAACTGCAAAGTTTCAAATTGATGAGGAATTGAATCCGCCTTAAGATAATTTGATACCTTTGCCCCTGATTCGTCATTTTTTCATCAGAATTATGGTAACTGTCGATATTTTCATCCCGTGCTTCATCGATCAGATCTATCCCCAAACGGGCTTCAATATGATCAAAATACTGGAGAAATACGATATCGATGTTTACTATAATGAAGAACAAACCTGCTGCGGCCAGATCTCTTTCAACAGCGGATTCTGGGATGACGCAAAAGCCATCGGCGAAAAGTTTATCCTGGAGTTCAACCACAACAGGCCGGTCGTTGTTCCGTCTGCTTCCTGTGCAGGTTTTGTGAGAAATTATTACGAACAATTGTTCCTGAATACAGGTTTACATCTCGAATTCAGGCAGTTGCAGAAAAATATCGTCGAATTTACCGATTATCTGGTCAATACTCTTAAAGTTACCGACCTGGGCGCCGTATTTGAGCATAAAGTCACCTATCATGACTCCTGCGCCGCCCTACGCGAATATAAACTGGGAAATGAGCCCCGAACCCTCCTCAGCCATGTCAGAGGCCTGGAACTGGTCGAAATGAAGGATACCGATGTGTGCTGCGGATTTGGGGGCACTTTTTCGGTCAAGAACGAACCCATATCAACGGCCATGGCCCAGCAAAAAGTCCAGAACGCCCTGGATACCGGTGCGGAGTATATTGTGTCGACTGATGCTTCCTGCCTGATCCATCTCGACGGGTACATCCGTAAACATAATATTCCTTTGAAAACCATTCATATTATTGATGTTCTGGCTTCAGGATGGTAAAAAATCACCCGCAGCATTCAAATTTTATATCCGTTTTTATTCGATTTTAACTATTTTTGGAGTGGCATCAGCTTCATTAACCTATTGCTTATGACTACTTCAACGAAAAAAACGCCAGGCATATTTCCTGTTATTTTAATGTTTTCACTGCTCACCGCTCACTGTTCACTTGTCTATTCTCAGGTTCCTACGGTTCAGGACTGTATGGGTGCCATCCCGGTTTGCCAGGATGTATATGTCGAAGAAAATTCATACAGCGGCGACGGGAATTATAACAATGAAATTTATGAAGACCTGCCATGCAATACCGCTTGCCCGGGCAGTTGCCTGGCTGGGGAGGTGAACAGTGTCTGGTATATCTGGACCGTCCAGGTCGGAGGCCTTTTGAGGCTCACGATCGACCCTGTTCAGAGTTCCGATGATTATGACTGGGCAGTTTATGATGTGACCGACCTGCGGTGCGATGACATATATTCTTCGTACAGCCTGATGCAAAAAAGCTGCAACGCATATGGCGCCGGCGCAAATGGCAACACCGGGATCAGTACTCAAAACGGAGGAAACAGCAATTGCAATAATTGCGGGGCTACTAATATCTGGAACAAAGACCTACCCGTCGTCGAAGGCCGGACCTATGTATTGATCATCGAAAACTGGAGTGGCACAACCCAGGGCTATACCCTCGATTTCAGCGCCTCTACTGCCGTTATTTTTGATGATGTCAGGCCCGAACTGGCCACTGTCCTTACCGATGAGATAACCTGTGGCGATACCCAGATCGTGGTCGAATTTTCCGAAAATGTCATGTGTGAGTCGGTGAATCCCTCCGACTTCAAACTGTCCGGTCCGGGCGGCCCATATACCATTCTCGGAGTGCAGGGTGAAGTCTGTTTGGCCGGCGGTGAGATGGAGAAACGCTATACGCTGCTGATCGACCGCCCGATCAATTCCGACGGAGATTACTCGGTGGAACTGAAACCCCTGAATTTCGTGTACGACGCCTGCAATAACTTTGCCATTGGCAACACGATCGTTTTTACTGTGGAACTGGGAGCCCCGCTGATCAACGAATTCAATTTGGAAATCAATGCGGCTACCTGTGGCCTGGCCAACGGATCAATTACGGGCCTTCAAATCATCGGGACACCACCCTATACCTATCTCTGGACCGATGATTCGGGCAACACGGTCGGAACTACGCTTGATCTGCTTAACGTACCGACAGGAAATTATACCCTTCGGGTTTCCGACAATAATACGTGTATGACGCCAGGCGGACCGTATCTCGTTGAAGAAACCGGCGCACCGCTGGTGAATGACAATAATATCCTGATTACCGGAGCTAACTGGGGCGCCAATAACGGACATATTACCGGACTGGACTTCAGCGGCAATGAACCTTTCGTTTTTAAATGGATGGATGATAATTACGATTCTATTGGAAATACACCCGAATTGCATGATGTTTATTCCGGAAATTATTATCTTCTGGTGACCGATGTCTATGCCTGTGATACCCTCGCAGGCCCTTATTTTGTTCAGCAGATCGGTGGCCCGATCGGGGTGGAAGCAACAGCAAGTGAATCTGAAATCTGCCTCGGGGAAGATGTGCAACTCTTCGCTACAGGATTCGGGGGAGCAGGGAATTACACATTCTCATGGACATCCAATCCTTCCGGATTCGCTTCTGATATTCAGAACCCGGTTGTCTTCCCCGCTGTCACTACCACTTATACCGTAACCATCAGCGATGGCTATAATGTGACCTCCTCTTCGGTAACAGTAACAGTTCACCCAATTCCGCTCTCTAATGCCGGGCAGGATATAACCATCAATTTCGGAACCAGTACCACGTTGTACGGTCAGGCTTCAGGAAGCGGCGGCCCGTTTGCCTTTGCCTGGCAACCGGCTGATATGCTCATCAGCCCCAATGAGCAAAATACCGCTACTAAAAATCTCTATGGAACGACTGTCTTTACCCTTAAAGTGACCGATATCAATACCGGTTGCCTCAGCCTGGCCGATACGGTCGTGGTCAACCTTACCGGAGGCCCGCTGGGCGTTTCCGTTACCACTACCGATGATACGATTTGTAAAGGGGAAAGTACTACCATCACTGCATACGGGTTTGGTGGCAATTACGGAACCTATACGATAACGTGGTTCGATGGCGCTGAAATTGTTAAGGTCGACTATCAAAGCCCCTCGACGCTGATCGTTAGCCCGGAGGACGAAGGACCTCATATCTATAATGTGGAGATCGATGATGGATTTAATACATCCTCCAACTTTTTGAAAATAACAGTATTCCCTTCACCTGTCTTCAATATCCTGGGCTCTCCGCAGATCATATCCTGCCCGACCGACACCGTCAGGCTTTCGCCCGATCAGCTTATCCCCGGCGCAGAATATTACTGGTCGAACGGGAGCACAGACGCCTCCCTGCCGGTGGTCTCAACCGGCATAGGATTTAATTCCAGGACATTCGACCTGACCGTGACAAATCTCCAGGGTTGTGTTCACAAAGATACCGTCACGGTTGTGTTTGATTTTACTGCCTGCACAGGAATCGACGAATTTGGAACGGATCCGGGAATCAATATTTACCCCAACCCTTCCGGAGGTATTATTAACGTTGAATTCCTGGATGCCTCCGGTTTGAATGCAATGCAAATTATCAACCCATACGGAGTGGTTGTGCTGAACCGGCCAGCCACAAATTCCGGCAAAGGTTTCCTGAAAACCGAAATTAATCTGGATGGTCTGCCATCGGGTATTTATTTCTTCAAAGCTTTATTTAACAGAAATTTAAGTTATCACAAGATCATTCTGAGGTAAACTTTTTTACCCGATAAGGTTCAATATCATACCCTTGATTAAAAATATAGTTATCTTAGCCCGCTTTAAAAAAAGATATATTCAATCTTAAACATTTTACCCTTAATGAGAACTTGTTTGGTCATACTTTTCGCAATCATGTCCGCATTTTCATTCGGACAGACAGAAGTTACCAATACTTCTGTTCAGGACCTGGTGCAATATGATCTTTCCTTTAATCAGGATGATTTCGGTACCAGGTTCTCGGTTTTAAGCCATTCCGATGATAATTATGATTATTATGCAGTTGATCTGACAAAATTTAACAATGATTTTGAACGGGTCTATTTCATGGTACTGACCTTCACCGATAAAAGAATTGTAAACCTGGATTCCGATATTTTGCGGAAGGACCAGACCTGGTTTAAAAGTTATTATACGAGTAAGGAAGACGAAATTACCTGTCTCTTTAATGAGTTGAGGGAAAAGACAACAGAGGCCGGATTGAGAATGTCGAAAGAGGAGAAAGATGTTTGGATGACCAGGAACAATAAATATAAAAAATGATGACGAACATGTTTAAGCGATATTTACTTTTTTTTGTTCTGATCGTTCTTATAGCTTTTCAAAGCGCCGGGCAGGGTTTGTTATGCGAAGAGTCGGAACCATTCTGCACCGGTTCGATATATACCTTTCCGGCCGGTACGAGCGGCCAGGCACAGTACGGAGCTTATTACGACTGTCTTTCCACCCAGCCGGCTCCTGCCTGGTACCATTTGCTTATCGATGATCCCGGAAGTATTACGATTTACATGTACAGTACCCCGCTGGTCGACATTGATTTCTGCTGCTGGGGCCCGTTCACCGATCCCTGGGAGCCTTGCGTCCAGGGACTTACGGCTAATACGGTTGTAGATTGCAGTTATTCACCCGCGCCAACAGAGTATTGTGTTATTCCCAACGGCCAGACCGGTCAGTATTATATCCTCCTCATTACCAACTATTCACAGCAGCCCTGCGAGATCACATTCAGCCAGACCGCCGGCAACGGAAGTACCGACTGTACGATCCTGCCACCTCCCGTAGGGAATAACGGGCCGCTTTGTGTCGGCGAAACCCTCCAGCTTTATGCCGATACGATCAATAATGCCCAGTACTACTGGAGCGGGCCGAACGGATTCCTGTCAACCCAGCAAAATCCAATCATCCCCAATGTAACACTGAATAACGCAGGGGCTTATTCCTGTGTAATTACCGTAAACGGACAAAGCAGCGATCCGGCAATAACCAACGTCGTCATTTACAGCCTGCCGGGAGCAGTCTTAACAAGTCCCGATACAACTGTCTGCCCGGGTGAACCGGCTTATGCCATATTCAATTTTACAGGATGGGGGCCTTTTAAAGTAACCTATAATAATGGCTCTAATACCTTTATCCAGCCCGGATTATACGGCCCGGTGGATACTATCTTCCTCTATCCCCCTGTACCAACTATGTATACCTTTACAAAAGTAGAAGACCTGCATTGTGCGAAAATGCTTTTGTTTATGGATATGTATGTAAACACCTATCCGGAGACATCGGGCACTATGACCGGATCGGCGGAGATATGCGCAGGAGAACCGGTAGAACTGACATTTGAACTGACCGGATCACCGCCGTGGGATATCACCTATACTACCAATGGCTCTAACCCACAGACAGTTGGCGCCAACTCCTCCCCGTATATTTTGCCCGTGTATCCTGCTGTGCCTACTACTTATGAATTTACCGCGGTCGAAGATATTTACTGTTCCGGCTTGGCCTCCGGAGTGGTTGAAGCCGATGTCGATCCTTCACCGACAGCAAACGCAGGCAATGATAAAACCATCCCCTACGGAACCTCCACCACGCTGAACGGACAAGCTTCCGGCGGATCGGGAAATTACCAGTATTCCTGGCAACCGGCCGCTAAACTGACCAACCCGACGGCACAGAATCCGCTGACCGTCAATCTGACCGAATCGACCCTGTTTACGCTAACCGCGACCGATAATGTCGGAGGATGCTATGATCTGGACGACATCATGGTGAACCTGTCGGGCGGACCGCTGGGATGTATCCCCGTTGCCGACCCGCCCGCGGTGTGTACCGGCGATCCGTCTCATCTTTTGCCCTATGTTTCAGGTGGTTCAGGAACCTATACCTATCTTTGGAGCTCCAATCCTCCCGGATTCTCATCATACCTGCCCGACCCGGTCGTAACCCCGACACAAACGACAACCTACAGTGTACAGATTAACGACGGCTATAACGTCATTTCCGGCAATGTTACCGTTACAGTGCACCCTTCACCCATCCCCGATGCAGGAGAAGATGTCACAATACCCCATGGAACAAATACAATTCTTCACGGATCAGCCGGGAATGGAAGCGGAAACTATGCTTACCACTGGGAACCGGCTGACCTGCTTGTCGATCCGAATGTCGCTTCTCCACAGACAGAAAATATTTACGGAACAACGACTTTTTCGCTTTTTGTGACTGATCTGACAACCAACTGCGAATCGCAGTCGCCCGATTTAATGACCCTGATCATATCGGGAGGGCCGCTGGCCGTGGTGCCTGCTGCTTATCCCGAAACGGTCTGCCTGGGCGAAACAGTTAAACTCTATGCCAATGCCGGCGGAGGGGCAGGAGCGGAAAACTACCAGTATAGCTGGCTGGGTTCCGACGGATTTAATTCCACCCTTCAGAATCCGGAAGTAACACCAGATCAGGTGGGTACAATATATTATACTTGTACTCTCGACGATAGCTTCAATACTACTTTTGGAAGTGTTGCCGTCAATGTACTCACTACGCCCGAGATCGATTTTGGATTTACCAGTAAAACCGTCTGCGTTTTCGATACAGTTATCCTGGACCCGGATGTTCCAAATGCATCCTATTTATGGTCGAATGGAGCTACAACCCAGACAATCAGGGCGGCCTCAACCGGAATTGGTTTCGACATGCAAACCTATACGGTCACGGTTACCAGCCTGAGTGGAGGCTGCCAGTCTGAGCAATCTGTCAATGTGATATTTGATTTCACGGCCTGCACAGGCGTCGGGGAGGATTTATCCTCTGCCATTTGCCAGATATACCCGAATCCCGGGGATGGAAATATCAGAATGATCTTTGATCCGGAGTTGAAACAGGCAGAAATTGATGTCCTGAGTATACAGGGATACCCTGTCTCGGATGTTTTTACTTATTATAAGTCCTTGATGAACAATGAACTGATACTGCCGGTCGGGTATTTGAGCGAAGGGATGTATTTCATCAGGATCTCAGATAAAATGGGTAT
This sequence comes from Bacteroidales bacterium, assembly GCA_017991835.1. Taxonomy (GTDB): domain Bacteria; phylum Bacteroidota; class Bacteroidia; order Bacteroidales; family JAGOPY01; genus JAGOPY01. Next base: position 58,298 of record JAGOPY010000006.1, read on the forward strand.
TAACCAACTTTATAAATACATTTTAAGGAAATAATCAGGTTCGATGTTTTGACTCAAGAGTCATTATCAGGATTTTGGTAGTTTTATTAAAATGTTATCTTTGGCCTGAAAATTTTACCGGAAAAAATAAACTCTCAAACCCAGCATGAATAAACTCGTTTATAAAAACTTGTGCTTCTCGTTGCCGATGCTGTTTGCTGCGGCTATATTGCTGATAATCAACCAAAGCGCAAATTCACAGGGAATTCTTAAAGCCGAACTGCGATCTTCCAACTGCCCGGCAGCCGACCACGAAGCCGATCGATGGTATTTTGGCCAGAATGCAGCGCTCGACTTCAGAAACCAGGATCCGTTTGCCGACCAGACCAATGCCATGCTTAATGTTCCTACATGCCCGGCCGTGGTGTCCGATAGCAATGGTACTATACTGTTCTATACCGACGGCCTCAATGTCTACAACCGGTATAATTCGCTGGTTACAAACGGTAGCGGTTTGCATGGATTTGTCAACGGAGCACAACCGGTGCTCATCGTTCCTCATCCGGGAAATGACAGTATCTATTTTATATTCACTGCAGGCCGGCCGAAAATGAACCCCCTGGATCCTACCATGATCTACGGATTGGAATACAGTGCGGTCAATGTGGTGAGAAATGGCTTTAGCGGCGAAGTGACCAAAAAGAATCATGTACTGCTCGGTCCCGAGGTCTCAACAAAGCTCACTGCCGTCAGGCATTCAAATGGCGTCGACTATTGGGTTGTAGCCCATAAATTCAACTCCGATGAGTTTTGTTCTTTTTTGGTTTCCTCAAATGGCGTCGACACTACCGGGTACAGATCGAGTTTTGTCGGAACGACACACTCTGCGCCGGGTGAATCCAATACGTTTATCGGTTTTATGAAGATCAGTCCGGATGGAACTAAACTGGCTTCGGCAATTCATGGGGCCAAAAGATTCGAAATATTTGATTTCAACGCTTCAAACGGAGCAGTATCGAATGAGATCGTTTCAGATCCTATTTTTGATGATGCCTATAGCGTCGAGTTTTCTCCCGATTCGCGCTACCTTTATGGAACTGCTACTCCCGTTAATATCGAGCCGCTCGATCCGCCTCACTCCTATATTTACCAGTTTGATGTGAACGATGGAAACCAGATTTTCGACCCATCATTCTATACAGTGATTGCTCAGGATACACTGGGAAGTTATTTTGGAGGTATCCAGTTAGGTACCGACGGGCGTATTTACGTTTCCCGCTCGCCCAATGGTTATTTCTCCCTGAGCGTGATCCAAAATCCGAAAAGGGATGGGCTGGCCTGCAATTTCATGACGAATGCTCTGCCTTTGGCCGGTAAGCGAAGCTATTACGGCTTCCCCAATTTCATGCAATCCTACTTCGACTTGCCCCATTTCGATGTCGAAAATGTTTGCTTTACCGATACGATGGTCTTTACACTGCAAAATAATTCTAACATAACAAACGCTACATGGCAGTTCGATGACGGCGGCCCGGTCACACTCAACGCAGTTCAACCTACATATACTTTTTCCGGACCGGGAACCTATGACGTCAGGGTTACCGAATTCAACGGGACCGATTCCTATGGCCCCTACACGGAAACAGTCGTCGTCCGTGAATTGCCGACCCTGGATATCGGTGACACCGTTTACATGTACCCTGGATCACCGATCTTGTTGGATGCCGGGGATGGCTATGTGACCTATGAATGGTCAAACGGTGAATCTGTCCCTGAAGTAAAGATCTATGAGGCGGGAACCTATACTGTTACTGTTCAGAATGAATTGTGCTGCTTTAAATCGGATACTGCCGAAGTGATCTACTTCGATGTGCAGGTGCCTAACGCATTTCGTCCGGGTGGCGCAAACCCCGTTTTTAAAGCCTTCGCTTCCTCCCCTGATGCTATTGTCAATTTCAAATTGTTTATTTACAACCGGTGGGGCCAGCTTTTATATGAAGGAAATTCTCTTGATCAGGGATGGGATGGTAAAGTGAAGGGGATTGATGCTCCCGGCGATGTTTATGTGTGGCTTGTAAATTATGATGTGGAAAGATCCGGCAAAATGGTCACTATTGCTTATAAAGGAAATGTAATCCTTTTGAGATGAGATGGATAAGAAGTATTATATCCGGATAGCCGAAGAACTCAATATCTCCACCGAACAGGTTATCAATACAGCCGCCCTCCTCGACAGCGGCGCTACCGTCCCCTTTATTGCCCGCTACCGTAAAGAGCTCACAGGAAGCCTGGATGAAGTCGTGATCACCGATGTCCGCGACCGCCTGAAACAACTTCTCGACCTGGATAAACGGCGGGATGCCATCCTCAAAAGCATTGAAGAACAGGGTAAGCTTACCGATGAACTCAGGGGACGCATCCTGGAAGTGATGACGATGGCGGAACTGGAGGACCTCTATCTTCCGTATAAACCGAAAAAAAGGACCCGTGCGACCATCGCCAGGGAAAAAGGGCTCGAACCCCTGGCTAAGATCATCATGTCGCGCTTTGAACAAGATCCGTACCGCCGTGCAAAGCAGTATGTCAATGCGCAGAAAGGAGTAGCGGATGAAGAAGAGGCACTGGCGGGCGCCCGCGATATCATCGCCGAATGGATCAGTGAAAGCCAGCCAGCCCGGGCCCGGGTGAGGAAATTGTTCCTCAGAGACGGACAAATCTATTCCAGGATTGTCAAAGGGAAAGAAATAGAAGGTGTTAACTATCGTAATTACTACGAATGGAACGAGCCGGTATCAAAAATCCCTTCCCATAGGTTCCTGGCCATGATGCGGGGAGAAGCCGAGGGATTCCTGAAAACAGATGTGTACCCCCCCAAAGAAAAAGCGATCGAAACACTCGAGGATATTTTCATAAGAAACGCGACTGATGGTTGTGCGGAACAAATCCGTAAGGCGGTAAATGATAGTTATGGCCGGTTGCTCCAACCTTCGATGGAGAACGAAATAAAAGCCGCCGCCAAAGAGAAAGCGGATAAATATGCCATCACCGTTTTTGCTGATAACCTGAAACAATTGCTTATGCAACCTCCGCTCGGGCAAAAAAATGTTTTGGCCGTCGATCCGGGATTCAGGACAGGGTGCAAACTCGTTTGCCTCGATAAGCAGGGCAACCTTCTTCATAATGAAACGATTTACCCCCATCCGCCCGAGAACCAGGTGAAAATGGCAGAGAAAAAAATCCTGTCGCTGGTGGATGCATATAAGATCGAGGCGATTGCTATCGGAAATGGTACTGCCGGTCGTGAGACCGAACGATTTATCCGGAATATCCGTTTTGATAAAGACCTGATAGCCGTCATGGTGAACGAAAGCGGCGCTTCGATCTACTCGGCGTCGAAAATTGCCAGGGATGAATTCCCCGATTATGATGTCACCGTCAGGGGTGCGGTCTCGATCGGACGTCGCCTGTTGGATCCGCTGGCCGAACTGGTAAAGATCGACCCGAAATCGATCGGGGTAGGGCAGTACCAGCACGACGTCAACCAGCCCGATCTCCAGCAAAGCCTTGAGGATACGGTGACGATATGCGTAAACCAGGTCGGGGTCGAGGTGAATACCGCCAGCAAAGAACTTTTATCATACGTTTCCGGCGTGGGTCCCTCGCTGGCCCAGAGCATTGTCAATTTCAGAAAAGAGAATGGCCCGTTCAACTCCCGGGACCAGTTCCGGAAAGTCCCCCGCTTCGGCGATAAAGCGTTCGAGCAGGCTGCCGGATTCCTCCGGATCCGCGATGCGGTGAACCCGCTGGATCGAAGCGCCGTCCATCCGGAGAGCTACCATGTAGTTACCGAAATGGCGAAACGTGCCGGTGCTTCCGTTGCCGATCTGATCCAGAATGATGATATCCGGAAAAAGATCAATCTCAACGATTATGTCAGTGAAAAGATTGGCCTTCCGACCCTGACGGATATCCTGCAGGAACTGGCCAAACCGGGACGTGATCCGAGGCAGAAATTCGACATGTTCGAATTCGCCAAAGGGATCAACAGTATCGACGACCTGGTGCCGGGTATGGTACTCCCTGGAATCATCACCAATATAACGGCTTTCGGGGCCTTCGTGGATATAGGAGTCCACCAGGACGGCCTGGTACATGTCAGCCAGATGGCAAACCGGTTTGTACGCGACCCGAAAGAGGTGGTGAAAATCAATCAGAAAGTTATGGTTAAGGTGCTGGAGGTGGATAAGGAGAGAAAACGAATCAACCTCACCATGAAGGAGATTTGATGATATTTTGATTTTTTGATTTTTTGATATTGTGAAATTATGATATTGTGAAATTATGATATTGTGAAATTATGATAATATGAAATTATGATATTGTGAAATTGTGATATTGTGAAATTATGATATTGTGAAATTGTGAGCTTGTGAAATTGTGAGCTTGTGAAGTTGTGTTCTTATGAAATCTTGATCTTCTGATATTATGAAAAGCGTAGGTATTATTTTGGTTTTTTGGATTCTTGCGGGTCTGGTATTTACGGGATGCGTTAGGGAGGAGGAGTCAATTGAGTTAAAAATTGCCCTTTCGAAAGGTAGCCCGGAGAATTCCTATGCCAATTATTACAACTGGGTTAAGTCGCTCGATTCCAATGCTGTGAGTCTTGATATGTACGATATGCCCCTTGATTCTGCCCTGGCGCTTTTTAAAGGATGCGATGGATTGATCATTACCGGGGGAACCGATATTAATCCGGCCTGGTATGACCAGGAAGAGGACTCGCTCCGGTGCATGACCATCGACCACTACCGCGATACGCTCGAAATGAGGCTGATCGATTCGGCCCTGGCCTGGAAAATGCCCATCCTGGGCATCTGCCGGGGGCATCAGATGCTCAATGTCTATTTCGGCGGCAGCCTGATCATCGACTTACCCTCCGATTATGATACCCTGGTCAGCCACCGATGCCCCGATTTTAATACCTGCTTCCATCCGGTTACCCTTGCCGACGGCTCACTGATAGCGGAACTTGCAGGCCAGACGGCCGGAACAGTGAACAGCAATCACCACCAGGGAATAAAAAACCTGGCGCCTGCGTTGAAAATCGTGGCTTTCACTGAAGATAACCTGCCGGAAGCCGTGGAATGGAATGAACCTGCCGGCAAAACCTTCCTGATGGGCGTGCAGTGGCACCCTGAAAGATTGGGGAACGATAATCCTCTCTCGAAAGAAATAGGAATGAGATTTCTGCGGGAATGCAGGAAATAACCCTGGTCACTAATCCCTGAATAATTTATTTATCCTGTAATTCTTTATAACGGAAGCACCCGGTAATATGGTCGTTGACCATGCCCGCCGCCTGCATGAAAGCGTAACATATGGTCGAGCCGACAAATTTGAAACCCCTATCCGCCAGGTCTTTGCTCATCCTGTCCGATACTTCTGTTTTTGCAGGTATATCCTGCATCGACTTCCAGCTGTTCCGGATCATTGTGTGGCCGACAAAAGACCAGATATATCGGTCAAAAGTCCCAAACTCTTTCTGAACTGCCAGGAAAGCATTCGCATTGGATATCGTGGCCCGGATCTTTGACCTGTTTCTGATTATCCCTTCATCTTTTAACAATTCCTCATATTTGGCTTCATCATACCTGGCTATCTTCTCCGGGATAAAGTTATCAAAGGCCCGCCTGAAATTTTCCCTCTTGTTTAAAATGGTCTTCCAGCTTAAACCTGCCTGAAATGCGTCCAGTACCATGAACTCGAATATCTTACGATCGTCATGTAAAGGAACTCCCCACTCCTCATCATGATATTTTTGCATCAGCGGATCACTGATCCAGCCGCACCTGTTTTTAGTCAACTCCTCGTTCATCCGATCATTGGGTTAATTCTTCGGGTTGAGTATTCTTATTGTACTTCTCATTGAAAACATAAATCAGCCGAACCGTAAACAAGTGATTGTACTGCTTGCGTTCGTATGGATCCCTGATGCCATAGATGACATCTTTATAGATTCGTTCCCTGATGGGGAAAATGGAGTAATTGAACCGGATATTGCCCTTTAACTGTTTCCAGATCCTGAACTGCAGGTCGAATATGACATTCCAGTCGTTATACCTGAATTTGACCGTATCCGAATAGGGTGCAATGTTGCCCCCATGTTCGATTTCTTTTGAATTGACCAGCCTTCCGTAGGAAAAACCCATACCCACAGTGTATCTTTCTTTGTCGGTATAATGGGCAGTGAGGGGTACCTCGACGTAATTAAGTTTTAGGTTATATTCGCCCGTATAAGTTTGAGTTTTAACTGGGACTACCGTACTGTCGGTAATGGTGTGAATATATTGCGCTTTTTCCCGGGCCCCTTTCTGGCTGAAGACGGTTTCGAGGGTAACATCCCACTTCTTACGGATCGGTAGAGATACTCCCAGCGATAAATGCCCCCCCGCTTTGTTGTAACCGACCACTTCATCGCCATCCACCTGCGACAGGTTCATTCCGCCTCCTGCAAAACCCAGGAACCGCTGTGCATCAGCCGAAGAAACCGATGCCATTAGCAGACCAATGATGAATAAATATCGGAGTAACTTCATTTTCCCTGGATTTCTTCTACAACGGAATATTCAGGCAGTTTATTTTTTCGATACATCATTTGTTTACCGGATGCTTTTATTTGTGTAAAAATCTACAGGGGCGTAATCATCCGTCAGTACCGGTACACCTGCGGCAACCAGGTGTGTCACATTATTTTTCAGCATAGCCGACAATTCGGGATCGGGGTTGGTCAGCCCGGACTTCGATGAGGTTTTCAAAGCAACCAGGAGTGTGCCCTGCAAAGCATCTTTATTCTGGGGATTATCGGCCGCAAAGATATAAACATGCGGGAAAACATCGCGGTAAGTAGCCGTTTCTGCCTGCAGGAACAGACTCGACTCTCCGCCGATGGATGAGATGATGTTCAGAATTACACACCCGCCTTCATTCAGCATATCGTAAGTCTTTTGCGCCGCTTCCCGGGTGGTCAGGTGCCAGGGTAATGTATACAGCGATTTATATGTGTCGCCAAAAATAACATCGTAACGGTATTCCGACCGGTTCAGGAAGGTCCTGGCATCTTCATGGAAAATCCGCATGCGCGGATCATCCCGCAGGTTGAAATGCTGCCGGGCCAGTTCCGTGAGTTCGGGATCGATCTCCACTACATCAAGGGTGGCCTGCGGATATTGCTGAAGGAAATATTTCGGGTAACTGAATGCTGCTCCGCCTAAAATCAGTGCTGACCTGAAATCCGGGGTGAAATGTTCGGCCAGCCGGTAAAACCGCATGTAAGGGAAAACCGGTTCCCGGCTGTCGTGAAACTCTGCCGACGAACTCTCGTTGTTGATCCGCATAAACCGGATGGGCCTGCCGGTGGCCTGGTCCGTGGCATCGTAAATCCAGACACGGCTGTATTGGGTATCCACATCAACATAAGCCCGTTGACCCGATTGATCCCGGTAGAGAATGTAGCTGTTGACCAGTGTCAGCATGACTGCCGCTATAATCCCCGCCGGAATTTTTGAGATGATGAAAAGAAGGATGGATATGAGTAAAAGCAGGATCGTGATTGCAATCAGAATGCTTGTCGTTCCTATAGCCGGGATCAGGTAAAATCCCGCCGCAAAGGTCCCGGCAATGCTGCCAACCGTTGAAATGGCATAAAGTCGTCCGACAGTAGCGCCTGAAGTCTGCAATGCCTTGATCTTCAGCCTTACAGCGTATGGGGATACCATTCCCAGGAATACGCTGGCAGGGGCAAACAGAAATACGGACGCAACTACCGATTGCCATTTCAAACCGTTTATTACTTCAGGAAGAAACTTCAGAAAGGGACCCTTGACAAGGGTCGTGAAGCCTATGAACAGACCGGCGGCCAGGATGATCCAGGCCAGCGCCCCGGGAGAGGGTTTACGGTCGGCCAGCCGCCCACCCAGCCAGTAACCCAGGCTCAGGCTTCCCAGGATGATCCCGATCAGGCTGGTCCAGATGAAGATCGAAGTGCCCAGGTAAGGCCCCAGCACTCTCGATCCGGCAAGCTCAAAGATCATGACAACCGCACCGCACAAAAAAACGATGATTTCCAGGAGATGTTTTTTCAAGTCGCGTATGATTTCAACGGTAAAGATAATCCGATTTTGCAATCTGATGCTCCAACGGGTCAATCCGTCGGCGCTGGAGGGATTTTCTTCCGGCGGGTAAGTCCGTCGGCGCTGGAGGGATTTTCTTCCGACGCGTAAATTCGTCGGTTATTAGGCTAGAGGTTTTCGCCGCAGGCGATAAAATTTTGTTGCAGGATCAATTACAAAAAGCAATAATTCCCCGTAGGGATTTTCGCCGTAGGCGATAAAATTTTGTTGCAGGATCAATTACAATAAGCAATAATTCCCTGTAGGGGATAAACAAAACCTTAAAAATCGAGATAAAATTCCCCGGTGAGATTTTTGTATTCCTTTGAATAAGAGTTATTTTCGTTTTTAATATGAAGGGTTTGAATAACCGGAGTCACCACGCTGCATTTATCAAACCGGATGATAACCAGTTGAATATTCCTGTTGGGTTTTGGGATGATATAAAGCAACTTGCTTGGAAATAAATTGTTTTGTCCGGCATTCTGGATGAACTCCTCACATTTTGCTTCTGGTAAAATAACCCAAAAGCTGCCATTCGGATTTAAAATTTGGCTGGCAATACGAATCAGAACATCATAACGGAGCGAATGGTCATGCCGCGAAAGATTCCTTCTCTGTGAAGGAGACTTTAATGAATTCGAAAAATAGGGGGGATTGGAAACGATAAGGTCATATTTCTTGCTGCATACATCGGCATAATCCTGAAGCGAAACATTAATAACATTTATCTTCTCTTTCCACGGGCTCTTCACCACATTCTCCTTTGCTTGCTTTACCGATTCTTCATCGATATCGATGGCTTCGATCAACGCATCGGATCGCTGCGCCAGCATCAGCGCAATAACGCCGCAACCCGTCCCGATATCCAGTATCGAAGCGGCTCCGGCCACATCAACGGCGGCACCCAGCAATACAGCATCCGTACCCACCTTCATGGTGCTCCGGTCGTCCTTCACCCCGAAATGCTTGAAGTAAAAGGTGCCGGTCGCTTTCCCGCTCGCCTTCAACTTTCCGCTATTATAAATATTTGTCATATTACCAGCTGTCCAATCCCTCGCTTCGCCCGGATAAGGCTGTCCTCTACATTGCCAGCTTCAAATACAATGCCGGCGTAATCGGAATAGCCTCTGAATACAGGTTGACCGAATTGTCAGCATTCGTCGAGATCCGCTCGAAATTGGCGTACTTGATATTTTCAGTATTCATCACATTCAATACCGATAGTCCGACCTCGCCCTTTAACCGCCTGTCAAGGAATTTATAGATAAACGATGCATCCAGCCGGCTGTAAGTCAGGTCATCAGCCTGTTCGGCGAGGATAGCGGGAGCTGAGGGAAAACCCGATCCGAAAACATAATCGGCAGAAATGTAAAATGGATCCAGGTTTACCAGGATCGCGGCTTTCACTTCATGCCGCTGGTCCTGCGGCGCACGGCGGTATTCATCCTTTTTGAAATATTCGAACAACTCCTCCGTTTTGCCAATCGTGTATGAAATCCATGCTGAATGGCCTTTGTAATCCTTCTTGATCATCAGGTCCACTCCGTACGACCGGCCAATTCCCTCATAGATCCCTTCAATGTTCAGCGCCGTATTCCGGATATAGCGCGTCAGTCCTGATACATTGCGGTAATATCCTTCAATGCTGACAGTCAAATCATTATGGTTGTAGGAAGTCCCGAGAACATAATGATAAGCCTTAAGGACCGGTATGCTCTCGTTGTCGCAAACCGTCCAGATGTACCGGTAATTGCCCATATCATCCAAAACGGAACTCTTTGTTACCCACTGGTCATAAAGTCCCCAGGCACCGTTAATTTTAAAGGATTCACCCAGCCTGACCGATGCCGATAACCTGGGTTCAAAGTAAAATTTCTTCAGATTATACGCACGGGTTAAACGGAAACCGGCTTTTATATCAATAATATTCAATAGCTTGATATTGTCCTGAAAGTAAAGGGTCATCCTTTTTGCCTCTTCGTCGAACCGAACTCGCGGTATGTCAAAAGTGTCTTCCGCCAGTTCGATCCGGTTGGCCATATAAATCATTCCTCCTTCCAGGATATGTGACTCATGAACCGGAAACCGGTTATCCACCCGCAACGAATTCTCCCGGATCGAATTAAACGCATACAAGTCAAACCTCTGCTCCGTTTTTTGCTGGATCACCTTTTCGATCTCCAGGTTATCCGTAAATGTCGAATTTAAAACGGTATAATTCAGGCTGAAATGGGTCGAATATCCATTTTTCCAGGATTTTCCGTAAAATACCGATCCCCCCGATTGTCTGTTTTTTTCGGAGGTGTTTTTTTTGATGATGATTTGGTTGACAGGTTCATTGATGGAATACGAAAAACGGTCATTCCCGCTATAAAGACTGATATAAAAAAGATCCGTGTTTCTGATGCGGGCTGAATATTTCAGGTTCATATCCCCGAAACGGTAATCTGGAATAATGTTGACATCCACATTTTCCACCGCATTATTTCCCCTCCCTCTAGAAAAAAGGTCATTGACGTCCCCCGGGTTATACAACTCATAATAAGTATGACGAAGGGCGAATATCAGTGACCCTGTTTTAAACAAGGGTATTTCAACCATGCCGTTCATAGTCATGTTGTTGATGTCGACGGTGAATGAGGTCTTTTCGGTATTTCCGTTTTTACCGGTAATATTGACAATGCCCCCGACGCGTTCCCCGTATCGGGCATCAAAACCTCCTTTGTAAACCTCAATGTCTTTGGCCATCAGGGGATTGAAGGTGCTGATATTGTCGTTGAAGTTCTTTAACCCGTAAAGTGTGAATCCGTCGAAGATCACTTTGCTCTGTCCTTCATAACATCCCCAGACAATCAGTTCGTTGGTTTGTTCTCCTGAGGCGAGGATGCCGGGCTGAAGCCGGAGCAGGTTAAAAACGGAATTGTCGCCGAATCCGGGCAGGAAATTGGCAACCTGGTGATTAAGCTTCATGACCCCTGGCTCCCTTCCGATCAGTGATGCCCTTTCAACAACCGAATTGGTGATAATGACCTCATTTAAACCGATAAAGTTGGGTGATAAACTGAACTGCACATTCCGGTTCCCCATAACCAGCGTGTCGAGAATAAAGTAACCGAGATGGGTCGCTTTGATCTGAAAAACACTGTCGGTTGAGGAAATATAACTGAAGCTGCCTTTGATATCAGTCGCTATGCCGGTGTTGTTGATGATGACGTGCGAGTAGGGCAGGGGCTCCCGTGTCCCTTTCTCGATGACCTGCCCTGTGATACTGTAGGTCCTTTTTTTCGGAGATTTTTTTTGGGGGATGATGATGAATACATCACCCTGTTTTTCAAGTTCAAAAGGCAGGTTCTCAATTACCTTCCGTATCGCTTCTTCCGGAGAAGAGAATTCACCGGTGATATTAACCTTGTATTGAGATAAACTCTTTTCATTGAACGATATCTGAAGACCATACCGGCCTGAAAAATCATATAATACTTCGCTGGCGGGCTTCCCCTGTACCTCCAGGCTGAGCTTCTGGCCTGAGGCCAATACCGGTATGACCAGGCAGATGAGGAAGGCAAATGCTTTGGCGGGACTTGTCATCCGTCAATTCTGAGAAATTATATACTCGTTTTCAGCAATCCTCGCAAAAGTAAATCCAAATGGTTTACAAACCACCCCGAGCGTCTCCTCCAGCGGCCTGTTTTTGGAAAAATGTCCTGTGTAAATGATCCCCTCCGGTATATCGGCTTGTATCGATACTCCGTATTGTCTCCCAATTTCTTCCATTACCCGGGTAAACGGTACGGCTTTAAAATCGAACATATTATCCAGCCAACCGACCGGATTGGCCTCATTGGATTGGCGCGAAACCAGGATCTTTCCATCATTTTCAATAACCGCCGATTGGCTGGGACTGAGAACGACAAAGGATTCAGTGGTCGAAACGACTTTCACTTTTCCGGTCAGGCAATTGACCTTGTATTCATCGGCCCTCGCATATATATTAAAGGTAGTGCCCAGAACCGTCGTAGTCCCTTGGGCCGAGACAACAGAGAAAGTGCGCCCGGGTTCAACTTCGAAGAATCCTTCGCCGGAAAGCTCTATAATCCTGGAAAATATCCACCGGTAAGGCTTGTAACTGATCTTACTGTCAGCATTTAATTCAACGCGTGATCCGTCGGGGAGAATATGCGAAAGATGCTGCCCCGGAGCGCTGACAATAGTTCGCGAGGTATAGAAAAGCACGGAAGCAACTCCTGCCAGCAGGATAAGAGATGCGGCGGCGGCGATGATCCAACGGGGCCTGAACCGGAGGAGCTTCGGGGATGACGGCTCGTCAATCCTCTTCTCCAGGTACTCCCATACCTCTTCCCGGGTCCTGGATACCGGAACCTCCAGGCGCTTGAAGATATCCCCGCGATCAGGCTTTTCGCTGTTTATCGGGTCAATATGATCGTAAAATTGCTTCATTCATTATTCTATTGATTTTTTCAGAAAAGCGAGGGCCAGGTTCATCCTTTTTTCGACAGCTTTCACACTTAAACCAAGCCGTTCCGCAATTTCATGGTATTTCATCCGGTCCATCCGGCTCATCAGGAAAACGGCCCGTTGCTTTTCCGGAAGGAGAGCAAGGGCCTTCTCATATCTTGATTTCATCTCTTCAAAGATCACCTGTTCTTCCGGCGAACCGCCCGTTTGATCAGGTTTCACACTCAGCCTGAACTTCTCCATTACTTTTTCTCTCCTGTAAAGACTGATAAACCGGTCACCGGCAATTTTGTACAACAGGGATGTAATGTGTGTCAGGTCTGCCGGCTGTTTCTCCCAAATGGTAAGGAACGCTTCCTGGGCAATATCGGTCGCAGTCTCAGAGTCACCCGACCGGTAGTAGATGTAGTTCCTCACCGGGTCAAAGTGATTGTCAAAGAGCTCTTTAAACTGCGACCGTGTCAAAGTTGCGCGCTTCTGTATGTGTTTTAATCCAGGTAAATTGTGTAGGTCTGGCCGTTGACGGTCACTGTAGCAACATTGTCGCATTCGCCTGTGCCGTAATCCAATACCCAAACCGGTCTGTCCTGCGGACGGATCTCAATGGTGCCCGACACGATGAACCGGCAGGCCAGCTCGATGCGAAGCGGACTGGTGATCTCCTGCTCCCAGGTTAGGCCGCTGGGTCTTGTGCCGCTGGCGGTACCCGTCAGCAGGTAAATATCATCCCATGGATTTCCCGTATCCGACCCTTGAATCCATTCCCGCTCTCTCGAAGAATTATAGGTAAAAGTCCCCTCATCATCCGGGCGCTGGACAATCCCGCTGATCTCAATGGTAAAATATAAATTGCCATTGTCGTTTTCTCCCATATTGGTCACCACTTTGGTGCCGACAATGCTTTTATCATTAACAAAGTAATCCTGAAGGGTATGGGTGATGATCGTACCGGGATGGCGGTACCTTCCGTTGAAAGTGATGATGATCTGGCCCCTGCGGTATTTGCCGTCGAGGCATAAACAGTTTTCATCGCCGAAATCGATTGTCAGTTTGTAAGGAAAAACATTGGTGTCGAGCGTAACGGTAGCACAATCGCTAAGGAAAATGCGATTTCCCGGATAACTTTTGAGGTAGTGGCCCGAACCCATATCATAGGCTTCGTTGGCTATATCCCCAACATTCTCAAAAGCTTTTTCCGCATAGGCATTATCTTTTGATACGGCTTTTTCATCCAGCTCAATGTCCTTCTCTTTCTGGCATCCGCTGAATACTGCTGCGGCAAGGGCTATCGCAGCAATCCCTGAAAATAATTTTGATCTTTTCATTTTGTTTCGTTTTAGTTTACCCCTATACCGCTCATCCCCTGATAATCCCTACCCGAAATTGTTAAAATTATATTCCAAATGTGCTAATTATATCGTAACTAATTCATAAACAATAATTAAGAATTAAAAATTAGTCTTTATAAATTTCAATAAGTCCTTCCGGCGCTTTAATGCTGATCTGCTTTTTCCTCCGGTCGACTTTCAGAATAATTTCATCGGAGATGGGGATCAGGATCTCTTTCTGCCCTGATTTTATGGAAAGTAAAGGATTGTTGGGCAATTCAATCACCCTTTCAACGGTTCCGAGTGGGCCATGCGTTTCATCAATCACCGTAAAACCAATGATTTCATGGTAATAAAACTTATTGCCCCTGAGTTTGGGCAAAAGTTCAACAGGCAGGTAAATATAATTCCCGACCATTTTTTCCGCCCCTTCCATATCATGCAGGTCGGTCAGTTTTAGATTGGCTTTGTTGTTTTCGAAATGGATTTGTTCGATGGCCCAGGGGATCAGCTGCCCCTTGATATCGATAAAGATGACATCGAGTTCCCGGTATTCTTCAGGCCGGTCAACATCCAGGATCACTTTCAATCCTCCTTTGTAACCGTGTGTGCGGATGATCTTCCCTACCAGGAAGAATCCTTTATGCTCTTTGGGTGGTATCGGACTCATAATGTAATATTACAAAAATAACCGGCAGGATTTGCTGCCGGTTATTTTTTTATTAGTCAGCCTTTTAATAATTCTGGGTAAAGTAAAGAGCGACTAATTGTTGTACGAATATTTTATGCTTTGGTTTCAGGACCTTCCTCAGCAGGCGGTACTTCAGCACCAGGGGCTTCTGCAACGGTTTCTTCGACAGCGGCTTCAGCAACAGTTTCTTCGACAGCGGCTTCAGCAACGGTTTCTTCAACAGCAGCTTCAGCAACGGTTTCTTCAACAGCGGCTTCAGCAACGGTTTCTTCAACAGCAGTTTCTTCAGCAACCGGTTCCTCCGTTTCTTCAACGGCCAGCTTAGCCTTCAACTCTTTAGCCCTCTTGGCCTGGAGTTCTTTAGCCCTCTCTTCATTCACCTTCATTTCGGCCTCCAGCCTCTTCTTTTTGCTCTCCTTGCCTTTCAGTTCGGCATCTTTAAGCTTGGAAACGAACTTCTCCTGCTTTTCTTTCTGCCAGGCTTCGAATTTAGCCTCAGCCAGTTCAAGCGTCATAGCACCTTTTTTAACTCCTTTCAGAAGATGGAATTTGTAAGAAACTCCTTTAAACTTCAGAATGGATTTTACCGTATCGGTCGGTTCTGCCCCGGCCTGAAGCCAGTAAAGGGCACGGTCAAAATTGATGTCGATCTCGGCTGGTTTGCTCACAGGATTGTAAATGCCAATTCTTTCGATGAATTTCCCGTCCCGTGGTGCACGACCATCCGCAATGACAACGTGGTAAAAAGGAAACCCCTTTTTGCCTTTTCTCTGTAATCTGATTTTCGTTGGCATAATGTGTTGTTAAATAATTAGGATGAAAGAATTTTAAATTGGGGTGCAAAGATAGGAAGATAATTTCAAATTCCAAATCCCGAATCTCAAATTTCGGAGTAAAGCAATAATAACTAAACGGTTTCTGGATTTAAGAGAAACCGATGATTATTTTTTTGCCTTTGGTTTGATTCACGAGCTTTTCCAGTGCTCCTCCAGGTGCAATGCTTGGAATGAAAACCTCGTCGGCAAGATCCATCATCATTCGGTTCCTTACAAGTGCTGTTTCATGTGTCACTCTTGTTATTTCATCACCGAATGAAGAAATGATCAATAACCGTTCTTCCTCTATTGATTTTTTAATTTTCGGGGTGATTTCACGAAGCATTCCCCTGGCCAGGACAAGTATTACAGGTTGTTTTCCCTTAATAAGGAAATGAAAGACATCTTTCTCGATCGGGCTGTGAAAGCCCGACATGACGCATTTTCCTGCTTCACGCATAGCTATCGCCCAGTCGTACGATTTCAGCACGATCCCGGCCGGAATGCTCCGGCTGCAGATAAAGGCCGTCTTGTATTCTTCAAGCAGTCTGATATTTCCTAGATGTTTTTCGATGTTCATAACCGGACTTTATTGCTTAATCCGGTTTTTGGGGTAAAAATACCCGGTGGTGGGAAAATAATTTTTATTTAATTCATTAAGAAAAGTGCAACATGATGTTTTTCAGCATTTTGCTAATTGTTCACCTTTCCCTTTTCCATATTCCTCATATACAAGCTTTTCAAAAAATTTCCTGAAGGTTTCTTTATCAATAGGAACGTCAATTTGCAAAGGATTGCTGAACCAGACTACGTTAGTACTATAAATACTTAAGTATTGAAAATAACTTTCATTGATAATAGGATGCTTGGCATCTATCAATTCGAAAATGCTGTGCTGATTATTGTTCATAAGACTATCCACTACGGTCCTAATTTATAGAGTATATATAGTTTTGAATAAACATTTATTCAGCGGTCTCAACCAGAGACCGAATGGAAGATAACTTGTATTTTGAATGCTCAAAAAGACTATTCCGGCCATCGGATAACATAAGTCCGATGGCTATTTTTTCATCTGTTTCGGGCCGTATGACGGCGTATAATATGCTATAGAATGTTTTCATATAATTGATTATGCCTTAAGTAGATATTACAAAGGTCTAGAACCTTAGAGGCAAAAATCAAGTTGAAAAAAGAGTTGTACGGAAAATATACTCAACTTTATGCGATAAATGACCAGAAGTCACTTTTTCAAGCTGGCAAGATATCTTTCTTTTGATGCTTCAAATTGTTTTCTGATGTTCTCCATAAGGCGCTTTGTGACTACTTCAGATATTTCATCAGCCGTCATATCCTCATGGATTTCATCATTATTAACCTGATCGTTTTTTAATACCGAAAAGATATCCCGCTCTTTGCATAAGCAGTTCTTTTTATCCGGATTAATTGCAAAAATGTTCATAGTATCAGGTATTTAGATAATTATTCAAGAAATGTTGATTTAATTCTGGTCTGAAATAATGTTTCCTTTTGATCCATATAAATCCATCGCCTTTTGAAATCAGAGCCACATCAACCGGTCCTCCAACACTTTCTTCTGCAAAAGTAATCCTTCTTTTCAAATAAGTCAAGTAAATTAAACTCTCAGCCATTTCGGCAAGGTCTTCTTTTGACAAACTACTGACAGCGCTCATTAGAGGGATAAGAAAATTTGTTCTTTTTATACGATTATTATTCTCCATATAAACTTGAGATAAATCTTCGATGTTCAAATCTCTAATTTGAGTAGACAGTAAAGGATTAGCATCGCCCAAGATATTTAATATCTCTTGATTATATTGGTGAAATAAATCCTTGAAATTTTTGAAATAAGACTGTTCAAGCCTGGGGTCGACACCTTTTAATATCGTATCAATAACATCTGTCTGGGCAAATGGTCTTATGGCCCCTTCCATTTCATTTGAAATTTTCGCCTCCTTTCTTGTATCAATGAAGTATCTTAATCTGTTTTGGATTGCAAATGAAATATCGACTGGAATTAATTGAGGGTAAATTTCTTCTTCTCCAAATCCAGTAAAAACGAGTCCGGTAAAGCCTGTTATTTCCTCCTTCATCCTAAAGTATTGATAAACTATCAATTTAATTCTATTTACAAGGTCGACATGTAAATTAAACCCGTGTTGAGTAAATTGATGCCGGATAATTGTTTGGATTGGTTCATTGGCAAAAATTTCAAATTCCTCAAATGTATATCCTTCAAGCGCTGGACAAATTTCTTTATCATTGATCTGATTCAGAACTTCAATTGATTTTCCATCTAAAAGCCCTATTATTTCATGGATGTGATCTTGATAATTTTCTCTAAGCTGATCATTTCCAAACAATGATTCATCAAGCAAAGCTTTAATCCAAAATCCGCTAAAACCAAGAAAAAAGTGATTTGAAATTGTATCATCAGTGAAGTAATTCTTTTCACCAAGGAATCGAATAAAATCTTCAACATATAGCTGCATAGTAGGAAAGGACTGCTCTCCTAATTGCTTTCGATATACTTTAATAATTGTTTCCCAAGGAGTGGCCATAAAAGAAGCCGAATTGTATATCATTACCCCCACAGGGTGGTATTTTGATAACGTAAATATCTTATTTGCACGGTTGAAAATCTTTCGACCGTTTTCACCATCTATGGTTACAGCACTATCGGCCGCTAAAGCTACCGCGTGTTTATTTAAAATCCCAACAACTGCAGTCATATTGAACACATTTTTAAATTTCCCATATTCAGGTTTAACTCCACAAAAATTACGCCTAATTATTAATATTCAGATAAATACACTAATTTTGCTTTTTAGCAGCACCGGAGATAGCATCTCCGGTCCGACGCTACGGGAAACTGAGGCGTTTCTGTTTATTTTTCATTATTCCTCTGCCTCAATTAACAGGTTTTAAATCATTCTATTAAGGATACTTTTTTTCGTTTGTTTTTGATTTATTTGATCCGGAGATCGCAGACCATACTCGTGATGAATTTACGAAATCAATGATGCTGTTTCGCACTTCCCGGATCGTCATTTTTGAACTGATTGAAAGCTTTAGTTTCTGAGCTACTTGTGATAATTGATCTTTAGTTAGATGTTTCAATTGATTACTGGCTGATGCTGGTTTGGATATAAGGTCATTAATAAACTTCTGATCAATATTAAGTTCTTTATTTTGAGATTTGCGATCTGTGAAAGGAGCTGTAATGGAAACTTGAATACGTCCCCCAAATTTTTGAAGCTTCTCTAAATCAGAGGTTCTAAAAGTTTCTTTAACGAATACTTCAAGATTCTTAGGAAGTTTTTCTGCTGGCTTTAAAATTATGTCATGCTTTGGCATAGTCTTTAATTCTATTTTCAATTCGATTCGTAAAATTCATCATAATATCGGCCACTGATTTTTGCTCACTACTCTGGTGACGGAAATCGAACCAGGCCATTTTATCGGCTCCCTGGCTTAGGAATCTTGAAATTACATCAAGCCTTGGGATACGCTCTATGATTGGATGTGTTTCAATTATCTTCCTTTCTACAGAGGTAAGTTCCTTTTTTATCGAATCATATAATTCTTCTGTGGCTCTTTGCTGATTTTGAGTGCCATACTCATAACCCCCTGCCCGATTAATCCCATTCAGGACACAACCTAAAAATTTCGGCCTCGATTTTTCATCAATTTCTTTAACCCATCTGAGCAATCTTGGCATGCCGAAAATGGATATTTTATCAGGTATCGTAACAGCGAGATAATAAGAACAGGCTCTAAGCATTGCCTGGGTCAGATACATTTTATTAGGTGGGCAATCTACAAGAATATAATCAAAATCGGTGAATTCATTAAGCATATTGGTACAATAACCGAATAGCATAGTTTCAGCACTTGGATTTTCAACTAATTCCCTGGTCACTATAATATCTAACTCATCTACATCAAACGAACCTTTGATGATTTTTAGTGTATCGGGAGCGTAGGCATCAGGAACATCATCTATGTATTGCCGGAACTTAACTTTTGTTATTGTTGACCACCTTTTTGGTTTTACCAGATGATAAATTGTGAAATCTGTTTTATTCACCACCTCTGGATCATATCCTACGGCAAGAGACAGGCTACACTGGGGATCGATATCAAAGAGTAGCACTTTGTATCCTCTATGAGCCAGATAGTAGCCCAACAGTGTAGTTACCGTTGTTTTACCAACTCCCCCTTTGTAATTTGCAATGCAAATCGATTTGGGGTGTTTCTCGATTTTGAACTGCTCAACTTTTCTTTTTACATCATCTGGTATGTCCATTTTATTTTCTTGTTTTGTTTATAATTAATGTTTTAATAATTTAATCTTCAGAACGTTATAATTCATTCCTCTATTTCCTCTCCGCTCCCGATCCCCATCCGGTACTTGATGTCGTAATTGATGATGAAATCCAGCTCCTCCTCCGTGAAACCGTAATGAACCGCTAATAACTGGTCTATCTGGTCGATGATGGGCTTGGATTTTTTTACATAATATTCTCGATAGTTGATAGTGCCAGTAGATTTATAGGAAGCAGTTTTTAAAATTGAATTAACCTCTAGATCTTCCTGATATAAATAAAAAACGTCATCTAACTTGCTGTCAGTTAGTTCATTTATTGGAAAATTATAGATAATATGCTTTGTAAAATTATGCGCATCACTTGTTACAACATAGTACCAATAAAACAATGAAGAGGACATCGCAGATCCAATTAAGGTCCGATTTTTACCTTGTAATATACAAAGTTCTTTTTCGCCAGTTGATTTTTGAGCATTTTCACCCTCAAAATATGTAGGGGTAATAAGAACCTTTGCCCAATATCTAAATCCATAAGAGTAGAACAATTTAAAATTTGTCACGGAATCAGAAATAAAACTGGAAATTCTTTTTTTTACCGTGAATAACTTATTGTAAATATCCAACTCAGTACTATTTGACGTCTTTGGAATAAGATTATATGGTTGTGTAATCAGTCTAAGATCAGTATAATAAAGACTTTGGAAAAGAGAATTTCTTTGGGAAGTCAAGAATTTTATCAGTCTAGTTGATTTAAAATTACTCTTTTGCTCGGCTTTCTTTTTAAGAATGATTATAGAAAGCCTAATATCCGCTCCCTCAAACAGTTTAGCTGGCCTACACTCAAAGCTTGAAAAATAAGAATCACAACTTGACTTTAACATCTTAATCGCACTTTCCATTCTCGGTGTGCTAATTAAAGCCAAGGGCAAAATGAAACCAAGATATCCTTCAGCTTTTTTTAAGCTCAATGATCTTTCGAGACAATAAGCGTGTAGATTTCCACATTCAATTGTCTTATAATCTTTTAGTTCATAAGTCTTGTTGACTTCAGAATATTCCACATATGGCGGGTTCCCAATGATCACAGCAAAACCTTTATTTTCTTCTATTATTTCATAATATTCAGCAAACCAGTGAAATGGCTGGTAGGATTTAAGCCACTCCTCATATTTGGTCCCGGAATACTGCATATGAAGCAATTCGTTCAACTGTTTATTGAGTTCCTTTAGTCTTTTATTATGTTCTTCCTTTGCCTCTTTAAATCCCTCGTAATCATCACCCTGGTTCAACTGTATTTCTTTATACCGTTTAAAGGCTTTTGCAACTACCTCGCACTTTTCCTCGATCTGCGGTCTGACAATAGCGCCATCAAAAGTGTAATCCAGCCCTTTTTTCAATTCATCGCCGGTTGCAAACCCCACAAGCGTATTGCCGCACCGGATATTAAAATCAACGTCCGGCAGCGGTTCCAGGCCGAGATTGTCTTTCTTGTAATCGGGATCCACGGTTGCCATCAGCTTCAGGAAAAGACGCAGCTTGGCAATTTCCACCGCTTCATTCATAATATCCACTCCATACAGGTTATTGAGAATGATGCTTTTATAGATGAAACAATCAAGGTTTGGGTGTTCCGGGCGGTTTACCTGTTCCAGTTCTCTGACAAAGACAGAATACTTTGTTCCGCCCTCATCCTCAACAAAGCTTTCCATCCGGTCGATGCACTTCCGGTAAAGCGTTTCCAGGATATTCATAGCCGCGAACAGGAACGCGCCCGAACCGCATGTGGGATCGAGAATGGTCACTCCTTTAAGCGCTTCGTAGAAATGATGGACCAAAGCCGGGTCAGTCGTATTTTCCAGCACATCTTGGGTAAACTGTTTGATATCCAGGTTGTAAGTGATAAAGTCATTGATCTCTTTCACTTTCCCCGTTTCGATCTTTCCCTTCACCACCTGGTATCGGTTTCTCCGTTCAATCACCTCCCGGTATATTTCTGTCGGTAAGGCAATTTTAGCAGGCGCTGGCTGGTTCCATTCTCTCCGCAATTCATAAAGATGTGGCGAAGTGGTATCCTCAACTATTTTCTTACCCAGATCTTCATTAAAACCAACTTTTACTTCCGACGGGAGGTCATCGAAAAGATCGCCATTTTTGGGAAGCCCGTGTTTTACGGCACCATAAATGTATTTATCCCCGCTTTCTTTCAGCATATTCCAGGTTTCCGCACCTTCTTTCATCGCGGCGGGATATTTCCGCTTCACTTCGTCGAAAAGGTAAGGTATGATGCAGTTTTTGGAGATGTAATCGGTAATGTCTTCCCGGGTGTAGTAAGCGCCCATCTGTGCCCGGTCATTGATATACTTTTCGAAAATATAACCAATTACGTCTGGGTTGATATCACGCCCGGTTGCCGTTGGACTGTCATCAAGGTGCCAGTTATACTCGTCAAAGAAATTGAAGATTTTCTCAAAGGCTTCGTCTTTAACCTCAATATTCGTATAGCTTTTCTCCAGTTCGTGAACATCGAACAGTCCACCATTCAGGTAAGGAACTCGCCCAAGATCAGGTAACAAGCTGTCAGTATGAGGAGAACCCAGGCCTTTGTGAAACAGAATGAGCAGGAAACTCTTGTAAAATGAATAAAACCGGTCTTTCCCTTGCTTGTCCCGTGTTTCTTTCAGTTTGTTCCTGAGATAATTGATATCGTCGTTCAGGAATCCTTTTTTTTGGATAAAATAGCAGAACATCAGCCGGTTAAGCATCAGGGAAGCGTACCATTCTCGGTCACCCATAACTGTAATGCCTTCAATAAATCCAAGGAAACGCTTATGTTCATTTTTGAATTTATCGTAAAACTGTTTGGTGACTTTTTCGGCGTTGGCGGTAAAATTCTGGCGCAAGCGATGCGTAACGTCAACGATCGTGAGGCCTTCTTCTTCAGAAAGGGTGAAGAATGCGCCTTTCATCCGCTGGTATAGCAATTCGGGATCCTGGTGCGATTTCCAGTTGGTTTGCCGGAACTGGTTGGGCTTGTTAGGCTGCCGGTCAATCATTTGCCAGGTCTGTTCTGATCTGTTCTTATCAATAAATATCAGGAGGCTCTCGTGATAGT
Organism: Bacteroidales bacterium; assembly: GCA_017991835.1. GTDB lineage: Bacteria > Bacteroidota > Bacteroidia > Bacteroidales > JAGOPY01 > JAGOPY01. The sequence continues at coordinate 81,221 of JAGOPY010000006.1, forward strand.
TTTTAGAAATTTCAGTTTGAACCTTTCTTCTGATAGAATAAGAGGGGATTTTCCCGTTTTCTGAGGCCTGACAAACAATAATGCGAAATCCTTCTTTTTGTGCAATGGAATGATAATTGAAAGTTTCCTCTTCAATTTTTATCGATCTGGCCTCATTCAGGTAATTCCAGCCCAGTTCATTGAATAATCTCGTAAAATCAAAATCCCTGATGCGCTGATTAAAAACTTGTTTTTCCATGTAAATCAGTTTGATTTTTTATTCCCATCGAGCAAATGATCTGAGGCGCTGAAAGTGTTTCGCCAGATTCTTCTTCTACCAGGCAAAGTCTTCCTTCGTTCCTGAGTTCAACAACGATGGCAGCGAGCTGGTCATCCGTGACCCCGATACGTAAACGCCTGTTTAATATATCTTTAGCACTTTCCCGTAATGGGTATTTATAAATATCGCCGATGGCTTTTTTCAATGAATCCGTGTCGAACAACGTGTTTTTAAATTCTTCAATATATCGTGTAAGAATCATATACACTTTATAGCGCGCTCCCGATTTTTTACCTAATTGGCCTCCGGTAAGTTGTTCATCTTTAGAAGAATATTCAAGGGATAATTTAACCAGGTCATGATGCTGGTCCATCTTTTCCAGTTCAGGGGTATCATAATCGCAAGCAATAGCTTTGAGTATACGGCTTTGACTTTTAGAAATCACCCGTTGATCCATACCAATCCAGGTCAATATATCAACATCGGAAGCAGTTTTGTGATAAGTCACAACGCCTTCGCCTTCAACCATCTGCTTTGGTTTGGGCATCGTACTGTAAATCACATTTGGCAAGGATGGTATGATTTTTTTCAATTCAGGCCGGGCTTTTATGGCCTGGTTCCAGATTTCAAAAGCGGTTGAGGTCAGGTCAACTTCGGTGTCTTCTTCTTCATCGAGGATACCGGCTTTTTCGTTGTACAGGTCTCTGATATTGACCGGATCGCCATCAAAGAATACTTCATCGGCGCCCACATATTCTGCATTTTCCCTGATACGCCGTGATAGACGGTCGCGCAGCCGGATGATATTATTCAGCCCGTCAGCCGGGAGAAAAGAATAGCAAAGGATTTCGGGATGATGCTGGCCGATACGGTCAACACGGCCGGCGCGCTGGATCAATCGGATCAGTGCCCAGGGAAGATCGAAATTTACGATGACGTGGGCGTCCTGCAGATTCTGGCCTTCACTTAAGACATCCGTCGAAAGCATGATCCTGATATCATCTGTTCCGGGTGTTTTCTTGTTGCTGACCGGACTGAAGCGATGGGCAAACGAGGTGGGATTTTCAATGTTTCCGGTTACAGCTTCCAAACGGTCAATTTTTCGCTTGTTCAGTTCTTCCTTGAGGTAATCAACGGTGTCGGCAAATTGCGAGAAGATCAGGATTTTATCTTTTGGATGTTTCGTTTTGCAAAGATGTTCCAGGGATTTTAATTTTTTATCGGCTTTAGGATCCCAATATTTGGCAATATTCAAGACCTCAAGCAGAATCTTGCAATCATGCTGAAGACTGATTATCAGATCATGCGTGAAAAACTCAGGATCAATCCAGGTAAGCTTTTTATCATGCTTATTTCTTTCATAGGCCGTTGCAGCATCTTCCATAAATTTTCCGACATCCGTTTTGATTTGCCTGATTCCCTGATCCAGCGTGTCCGCATCATTTTCTTCGAGGAATTCATCGATCGATTCATTCTCTTGTCTTCCGATCGGCAATTTCAGCCCGTTTTTGATAGCATGGATATAAACGTAATTCCGCATCAGGTGGCGGGAGACTGATATAATAAATGAAAAGCCGCAGCTTTCCAGTCTTTTAAACAAATTCGTCCTGCAAAATCCCATCAATCGTTTACCTGCACGGGAAAGATTAGCTAGGATCAGTTTATCATCATTTCCGGCTGAATCTTCCTTTGCCGGGTCGATATAATTTGCCAGCCCATAGCGGGCAAGTTGCAATGAATTGATCAGGAGAACTACATTTTCAGAATAGAGCTTCGCGTAAATATCCACATCATCCAGAGGATCAAAGTCATACTCAATCTTTTTGGGTATTCTGTCAGGAAAATAAAAGCGGCTGCCGTCCGAGAAGGTCAGGAAATATTGATTTCTTCCGTCGTCGAAAGTCGCGTAGTTTTCTTTTATAAAAGTCCTGGTTCGCCTGACCATGTATAGTTTAAGCAAGGTTTGCCAGTCTTCAGGATAATCACTTTTCTCGAACGCCAGCAGCGTATTGGGTTGATATTGATAGGTCGAAACGAATTCTGTTGCCCCACCCTGTAGTTCATTAATAAATCGTTCAGGAGAAACTCCCAGATCCTGCTCTTCCGGAATAAATAGTCTTAATTGGTTTGAAATATCAAAATAAATCTTATTATAAGGTGTGGCTGTAAGAAGAATGACTTTGCATTCATTTCGTTCAAGATAATCTTTAATGATAGAATAACGCTTTCCATCCCGGTTTCTCAGGTTGTGGCTTTCATCGATGATGACGACCCGGTATCTTCTTTCATTCAAAAACTTCTCATCAATCATTGAAATGCTTTTTACCTTACCCCGAATCTGGTACCGGTGAAAATAATCCTCCCACATTTCGGTAATGTTTTTCGGACAGATCACCAGGGTTTCAAGGTAAAAAGTCTCCTCGAAGACTTTTGTTAAGGCAGTAGCAGTTAATGTTTTACCGAGGCCAACCACATCACCGATCAGCACTCCGCCGCGTTTATCAAGATGTCGTGCAGCAATTAGCACAGCGCTTTGTTGGAACGGCAGAAGATCATTGCCAAAAATTTTGGGAATGAGAAAGTTATTCAAGCCAAGCTGTGCTTCCTGGGAGAGATGCCAGGCGATTTTCAGGTAAATAAAATATGGCTTTATGAGCTTATCACCGGCCCAACTTTCATCAATGATCGCAGCGAGTTCATCAGAAATATCGATACAATACTGATCAATCCACCTGTCTTCAAACCATTTAGTCAATTTGTTGGCAGCATCCTGTTCCAGCACATCCAGGTTCAATTCCCCCTGTTTCTCAAGTCCAGCCAGGGTGAGGTTGCTGCTTCCGACATATCCTACGGCTGGGGTGATCGGATCTTCCCTGAAAATCAGGTAAAGTTTTGCATGCAAAGAATGCCTGAGAAATAGTTTGACTATGACTTTCCTTTGTTTTAATTGGAGCGACAATTTTCGAAGGCTTTCTTCATCATTCTGAGTAGGTAATCCAAACATCAATTGACTGCGGAATTCCAGTGCGATTTTCTTTTTTAAGGCCAGGGCTGTAGCATTGTCCATTAATCCCGGTTCTTTGGTGGCCAGATGTTCCCGTAAAATCTCTGAAGAAGGTTTCTGCATCCCGATAAGTAATTTGCAACATTCGTTCTCTTTTCCCTGGTATTGATCAATCAAATCAGCCAGTTTATCCCATCCCCGGAGATTAAAATAACCTACACAAAAATCAGCACGAAAAGATGTTCTGATGGTTTGTTTAAGGCCTTCAATCAATATGTTCTCGATATTATCGTAGATCTTTGGCATAAGAAATTATTAGATTGGTAAATATAGTAAAACATTTACAATGCGCTCAATAGTCTATATTGACGGCTAACCGCCTAGTGCCGGCTGCCCAACTTTTTTATCAACAATGCACCTCCCTCCGGCCAATTTATCTATTTTTAACGAACTATCATTTAGGATATTAAACTACTGATAATCAAATGTTCCTGATATTCGATACCGAAACAACGGGCTTACCCAGAAATTATGAAGCACCGGTGACCGATGTGGACAACTGGCCACGGGCCGTCCAACTGGCCTGGCAATTGCACGACACCGACGGCAGCCTGGTCGAAGCCCGCGATTTTATCATCAAACCCGATAACTTCACCATCCCTTACAACGCCGCGAAGGTTCACGGCATTACCACCGAGTTTGCCGCTGAAAATGGCGACGACCTGAAACTTGTCCTGGAACAATTTATCGACGCGCTGAATCAGGCTACAGTCATAGTCGGCCATAATGTCGATTTCGATATGAAGATCATCGGTGCCGAATTCGTGCGAACCCGCTTTGAGAACTATTTTGAAGGAAAAATCAAGGTCGATACCGATCGCGAATCGCTTAATTACTGTGCACTTCCCGGTGGGATCGGAGGCGGTTTCAAACTGCCCAAACTGGGCGAGTTGCATCAGAAGCTTTTTGGTGATGGATTTGCCGAAGCCCATAATGCCGCCGCCGACGTCCGGGCTACAGCCCGATGTTTCCTGGAGCTCATACGCCTGGGAATCATTACCGCCGGAAAATTAGGCGTCGATCCGGAGGTCGTCAGAAATTTCATCATCAACCACCCTGAACCGGTTCAACCGGAACAGATCACCCTGCGCGATTTACGACAAACCGTAGTCAGCGTTCAACAACCAGAAGAAACATCACTTCCGAAATCACCTGAACCCGGAGCCCTGGAACCCGCCACGACTCCTTTCTGCCATCTCCACGTCCATTCGCAGTATTCCATCCTGCAGGCGACGGCCGATGTGAAAGATATCATAGCGAAAGCCGTTGAGATGAAGATGCCCGCTATGGCCCTGACAGATCATGGAAACCTCTACGGGGCTTTTGCATTTATTGGCGAAGCGGTTAAACATAAGATCAAACCCATCATCGGGTGCGAATATTATATCAGCCTGGAACGGACCCGCAAAAAGTTCACGAAAGACAATCCTGATGTGCGTTATCACCAGGTTCTGCTGGCGAAGAACCTTACAGGGTATCAGAACCTGTCGAGGCTATCCAGCATTGGCTTCCTGGAAGGGTTCTACGATGGCGTGCCGCGAATCGACAAACCGCTGATCGAAAAATACCGTGAAGGACTTATCGCTACCACCGGCGGGCTCAAGTCGGAAATCAATGATTTAATACTGAATATCGGCGAAACGCAGGCGGAAGAAGCCTTCTGCTACTGGCATAGGCTTTTCGGCGATGACTTCTATGTGCAGCTGAACCGCCACGGTTTGCCCGAAGAAGAACATGTCAACAAAATATTGCTTCAGCTTGCCCGGAAATACAATGTCAGATATTTTGCAGCCAACAATGCTTACTACCTGGCAAAAGACGATGCGGAAATCCATGATATGCTGCTCTGCCTTCAACTCAATGAGTACCAGGCAACTCCGGTGGGTCACGGTCGAGGGTACCGCTTTGGTTTTCCGAACAATGAGTTTTATCTGAAGAGCCGGGAAGAGATGGAGGAGTTATTCCATGACCTTCCTGAAGCTATTGCCACTGCCGGTGAAATTGCCGATAAGATAGAGACCTATCCGTTAAAAAGGAACCCGTTGATGCCCGATTACGAGATTCCATCCGGCTTTGAAGATGCCAACGCATACCTCAGGCATGTCACCTACCAGGGAGCGGAAAAGCGCTACGGCTCCATTACACCTGAAATTGCAGAAAGGCTTGACTTTGAGCTGGAAACAATCAAACGCATGGGCTATCCGGGTTACTTTCTGATCGTTCAGGAGATCCTGCAGCATGCCCGCGAGATGGGCGTATCGGTAGGCCCGGGACGAGGTTCAGCCGCCGGCTCGGTCGTCGCCTACTGCCTGCGGATAACCGACGTCGACCCGATCCGTTATAACCTGCTTTTCGAACGCTTTCTCAATCCCGACCGTATCTCACTCCCCGATATCGACATCGACTTCGACGAAGACGGCAGGGAAAAAGTATTGAAGTGGGTTGTTGAAAAATATGGCGCAGGACGTGTGGCACAGGTCATTACCTTCGGCAAAATGGCACCCAAAGGGGCGATCCGCGATATCGCCCGTGTTAAGCAATTGCCCCTGAGCGAATCCGACCGCCTGGCCAAACTGGTCAATATGCGGCCCGGAACAACCTTCACCGACGCCTACAAAGAATCGCCCGACCTGCAACGGGAACGCAAAGAAGGGGAACAACTGGTGCAGGAAACCCTCAAAGGCGCAGAAAGAATTGAAGGCCAGATACGTAATACGGGTACTCATGCCTGCGGGATCATAATCGGTAAAAATGAACTGATCGACCTCATCCCCCTTAGCATCACCAAAGAATCGGATATGCTGGCCACCCAGTTCGACGGTAGCCAGATCGAAAGCGTCGGGATGCTGAAAATGGATTTTCTGGGATTGAAAACTCTTTCGATCATTAAGGATACCCTTGATAATATCCGGAAATCAAAAGGCCTGTCACTGGATATTGAAGCCATCCCGCTGACGGATACCAAAACTTTCGAGCTTTATTCAAAAGGCGATACCAACGGCATATTCCAGTTCGAGTCGGAAGGGATGAAAAAACACCTGCGCGACCTGAAACCGAACCGTTTTGAGGACCTGATCGCCATGAATGCGCTCTATCGGCCCGGCCCGATGGATTATATCCCGAACTTCATCAACCGGAAACACGGCCGTGAAAAAATAGAATACCCTCTTCCCGAAATGGAAGAAATTCTCAAAGAAACATACGGCATCACCGTCTACCAGGAACAGGTCATGCTCCTTTCCCAGCGGCTGGCCGGCTTCACCAAAGGCCGCGCGGATGTCCTGCGGAAAGGGATGGGAAAGAAAAATAAGGACCTGATCGATGAACTGAAGAAGGATTTTATCGAGGGGATCAAATCCAATGACCTGGATGAAGAAATTGCGGCTAAGATCTGGACCGACTGGGAAAAATTTGCTGGATACGCCTTCAATAAGTCACATTCAACTTGCTATGCCGTCGTGTCGTACCGGATGGCCTGGCTGAAAGCCCATTACCCGGCCGAGTTTATGGCTGCTGTCCTGAGCCGGCATCTTAGCGAAATCAAAAAGATCACCTTCTTTATCGATGAATGCAAGCACCTTCATATCCCGGTGCTCGGCCCCGATGTCAATGAAAGCGAATTGCACTTTGTGGTAAATAAAAAAGGCGGTATCCGGTTCGGAATGGCTGCCATTAAAGGCGTCGGTGAATCCGCCGTCAACGCCATCATCGAGGAACGCAACGCAAACGGCCCGTTCCGCAGTATCTTCGATTTTGTGAAAAGGATCAACCTCAGGGCTGTGAATAAGCGGGCACTGGAGGCGCTGGCCAAAGCCGGCGCCTTCGATGGCTTCCAGGGAATCCACCGTGCCCAGTATTTCCAGCAGGAAAATCCCGAAGATAACATCTTCCTGGAAAAGATTATTCGTCATGCGGCTATATACCAGGAGAAACAGCAAGCTTCCCAGCATTCCCTCTTTGGCGATGACCTGACCCTCGACCTCCAGGATCCGAAAATTCCGGATTGTCCGCAGTGGTCTAAACATCAGCAGCTTAAATATGAACGGGAAGTCACAGGGTTCTTTATCTCCGGTCATCCGCTCGATGAATACAAAGCGGAGATCGACTCATTCTGCAACGTGACTTTCCAGGATCTCAACGCCGGATTAAGCCGCTACCTGAATAAAGCGGTCTCTTTTGCCGGAATGATCAATTCGGTAGAGATCAGGACCGCTAAGACGGGCAACCAGTATGCTAATTTCGAACTGGAAGATTTTACCGATTCTTACAGGTTGTCGTTATTCTCCGACGATTTTATGAAGTTCAAATACCTGCTGGTAGAAGATACGTATGTCCTGATATTCGGAAAAGTGGAGGTGAACAGGAAAAATAACCGCCCCGAGATTCGCATTAAAAATATGATACTGCTGGCTGAAGCGATGGAAAGATTTTGCAAATCGGTCAGTGTTACCTTTGAACTCGACCGGATCGATTCCGAACTGGTAAGAAGCGTGGTGAAAATCGTAAAGTCAAATCCCGGGGAGTGTGAGATCAAGATCAGGATTAAAGACCAGGATGGATTATACCTGGATATGTTCCCTAAAAAGTTCAGGGTTAGCCCGGCCGGATTTATTCATGCCATTTCGGATTTTGAACAGGTGAATTACTCCGTGAATGGTTTCCATGCTGTGATAGGAAATTAGCCGGTGAGAAATCCTCCAACACAATTTTTACTATTTTTGAACGCTTAATCATTAAATAATTTACATATGGCACTTGAAATCACTGATGCTAACTTCCAGGAAACTGTCCTGAATTCTCAAAAACCTGTAATCGTCGACTTTTGGGCCGAATGGTGCGGACCTTGCAGAATGGTCGGACCGATTGTTGAAGAAATCGGAAAAGAATATGCCGATACCGTCGTAGTAGGTAAAGTAAACGTCGATCACAACCCCGGAATCACTGCAAAATATGGCATCCGGAATATCCCGACATTGCTTTTTTTCAAAGGCGGCCAGGTAGTGGATAAGGAAGTCGGTGCTGTGCCCAAACAGAAGATTCTGGGCAAACTTCAGCCCCATCTTTAATAGTCACTGATTGACCTGGTCGATCGATCATAACCGTCTTCAACAGTTCGGCTCACTGGAGTTCCTCGCCAAACAGGTGGTGGAAGGTTTCATCGTGGGGCTGCACAAAAGTCCGTTCCATGGTTTTTCCGTGGAATTTGCCGAACACCGGCTTTATAACCCCGGCGAATCGATTAAGAATATCGACTGGAAGTTATATGGCCGGACTGATAAGCTATTCACCAAGCGCTTTGAAGAAGAGACCAATCTGAGATGTATCCTGGTTATCGACAATTCAAGCTCGATGTATTATCCGGTGGTCGAAAATCCCAGTCTTGACAAACCCAATAAAATCACCTTCTCGGTTTATGCCGCCGCAGCGCTGATGAACCTTATGAAACGCCAGCGCGATGCAGTAGGTTTAAGTATTTTTTCAGATAAGATCGAGTTCGGGTCCGGTTCGAAGTCCAATTCGGTTCATTTCAAGTATTTATATTCACAACTCGAAAAAATGCTTGAACCGATACCAGCCGATGCGAAAAAAGAAACATCGGCCACTTCGGCCCTTCATCAAATCGCCGATAATATCCATAAACGCTCACTGGTTGTCATATTTTCAGATATGTTCGAAACAGCGACCGACCCCGGCGATTTGTTTGCGGCGCTCCAGCACCTCAGGCATAATAAGCACGAGGTAGTCCTCTTCCATGTCATCGATAAAAAAAGAGAAATCGATTTTAACTTTGAAAACCGGCCATATAAATTTATTGACCTCGAAAGCGGACGCCAGGTGAAAGTGAACCCGCTGGAGGTCAAAGAGGAATATACACGCTTGGTTTCCCGTTTTACTAACGAGATGAGAATCAAATGCGGACAGTACCGGATCGATTTTGTGGAAGCCGATATAAACCAGGGCTTCGAACAAATTCTGTTGCCTTATCTTCTTAAAAGGGAAAGGCTTTATTAATCGGGAAACCTTATCCTGACCTGAATTTCAATCTCATTCTGCTGGTTTAACCCCGTTTCATCCCAACCGCTTCCAATGTATTTATCCGCATAATATACAGTAGAAAACCTGACCCACAAATCAATATGTTGGAAAAGCGAAGACCTGATCATGAAAATCCCCCTGACCCCTTTGCCATAGTAGGCTATGGTCGAGAAATCATACAAGACATCATTTTCATAAGCATAAATCCGGTTATCATACCCGCGGGCATCAAATACACTGCACCTTAACCAGAACTTTAACGGCCCGGTCCAGGGCTTGATCTCTATGTCCTGCATAAGCAGCCAGCCGGTTGGCTCTTCCGGACGCAGACTGCATTCCAGCCTGGTGTTGAAACTGAAGATACTATTTGTCGTTTCCCTTGCCGATATTCTTATCCGGTATTGTTCTGATGTCGTGGTCCGGGCCAGGTTTGCTTCCGGCCACTCTGCCCTGACCGAGCCTCCGGTATAGCGGAATGATAACGCCAGCAGGGCCGAACGGTTCCATTGGTTTTCAACCAGCAATCCAACACTCCACTTTCGTCCGGGAGCATTTAGCGTGTAACTTACCCAGTCTGATTTTGAAATATCCGCCAGGGCTTCAATATTCCATCTTCCGGGCAGTTCTAACCGCAAAAAAGTCCTCAGGCCGGATTCATTCTGATTATTGCCGGCTGATAAAATGCCTGTGCCGTGAAAATTGTTGTAATCCTTGGTAAAATGACGGTAACTGACCAGGATCGAGGCCCCGGGTACAGGAGATAGACGGCAGCCGGCCAGGTAAGCCATCCCGTATCCAATGCTTTTGGAAAATTCTCCGAAAATGTTTACAGGCTTAAGCCAGGCAGTCATAGCCAGCCCGGCAATAATATTCTCTTTTCCGCGGAAATCAAACTGCCTGTAAGGTTCCTGCTGATAGACCATTTCGGCGCTGAAACGGTTGTATCCTGCAAATATGCCCGCTTTGAACCAATCGCTGTGAAATATCCCGAACCCGCCGGCATAAGTCTCTGTAATGGCCCTGCGGTTTTCCATTTCGCTGTCGGTGCGGTGCATGCCGGACGCTGAAATGGCCGAAAATGAAAGGACCTCCCCCGAAAGAGTGTCCCGGATAATAGTGGTTCCATCAATTTTCCGGCTCGATCCGAAGATGGCAGCAGAAAATCGACCCGAAGCCAACTCAACGGCTGCCCCCCTGAAAAACCCTGCCTCACCTGTTGAGGTCTGTGGCCGTATTTTGCCCGCCATACCCGGAACATTTGTCCTGCCCGTCGAAATGGACTGCCCGCCCGATAGGTTCAGGCCATACCCGAAATTAGCCCTGAAGTTGCCGACTATTATATTTTTAAGTAAGCCCAGATCCTTTATATGGAGAAAACCGGAAAAAAGGTCTGGCACTTTGATTTGTTGTGATAAAACAGATGTCTGCTGAAGCATGGGCTCGCCAGGATCCTTTTCCATACGGATGCCCAGCTCCAGTCTGTTTCGGTATTGCAGATCATAACGCAGCGCAATTCCCGCGGGAGATCCCCGGAAATGCGTTACCGCGGAATCGCTCTTTCCAGGATACAACTTATCATACCCCCTGGATTTGCCGGAATTCGATCTGTATTTAACGGATAGACTTTGCCGGAATGATCTCAGATCGAATTTTCCAGGAATAAAGGAGGGATTATTGCCTGATAATACGGTAACCAGCGGGAACACTTTGCGCGCTGACTGCTCATCCCATCCTTCTATAAAAGCCAGCTCATATACTGAAAGCAGGTTGCCGTAGATGTAACGGTATTCTTTCAGCTTACTGAGCTGGTAGGGATCAATGATCCGGTATTCTGCCAGCCATTCCGTTTCATCACTATTCAGGCAGACCGGGGTTTCAAGCCACCTCGAAACAGCCTCCTGCCACTCCCCGAGACCGGTCATATATTCATCCTCCCCTTCAAAGAAGTCACCTATATAGTCCTCCAGGGATATGGCCTCTTTCCGGCTATCCTGTGCCCGGCATATCGAAGCGTTAAGTATGGCAAGATATGTATGGCTAAATGCAATTATCATCATGATAAGCTTCTTCATTTCAGATTGTATTGAAAAGATATAACAGGTGAAAATCCCAGATACTGATGATAAGATGAGGAAACTTCGATAAGTAATCTCTTTTTCCTCCATGCTGTACCGAATGAATAGCCGAATGGCAGCAAGCGGATGCCGCCCCGTATAAATACGGTTTCCCCGAAATTGTATTCCATTCCCGTTTTGACGCATAAAGGGAAATCCATCTCCTTCTCCAGCTCGATTGCAACCAGGAAAGCCGGAGCATAGCGGTAAACCATCCCCAGATTGAAAACCGACGGCAATGTTGCATACCCTGAACTTTTATAATAGAGCCGAAATGGATTGAAGGTTGAGAAAGAGAGAGATACCTTAGCCGACAGGTCCACTGCTGTACCCAAACCATAGCTGACTTTGTGCACCGGATCAAATCCTTCGCCTGCCGACTGAATATGATAGACCAGGTTGATCCCGATCTTTACCTTTTCCCCGAATGGTCTGCCGTAACCAAGGCTCATTAATGCATCGCAGTAGGATGACATGAGCAATAGTTTCCCGGTAAAGCCCAGTCCTCCACGGCCTGCCGGCAGGATTCCGGCCACCGAATTATACTGCATCTGCCCCGTTAAGTATTTATTTTCCAGGCATATCGAGATGGCTGGAAGGCAATCCCCTGCCAGCAGTGCCGGATTATTGGCTGCAGCCCAAATCTCCTCGCTGACTGATGTGACCCCACCCATCGCAATACATCTTCCCCCTGCCGGCCCCGTCTGTCCGAATACCCGGCTCCATGAAAAAATACCCAGACCTCCGATAATCAAAAAGGCCATCATCGTCCCGATCATTTTTATTTTCATAACACCTCCTATATTGCTTAATCCGTTTTTTGCCCCAATTATACCCGGTCGATGCAAGAAAAAAATAACTTTGTTAAAAAAAAGCATGGAAAAGATTATTTTTGACTTCCTTAACGAATTGAAAACCAATAATAACCGTGAATGGTTCCAGTCGAATAAATCCCGCTATGAAAAAGCCAAAAAATCGTTCGAATCATTCATTGATGAACTTATTCCGGTTATCAGGGGTATTGATCCGAATATCGATCTCATAACAGCGAAGGATTGTGTATTCCGGATTTATCGCGATGTGAGGTTTTCACACGACAAATCGCCCTATAAAACCAATATGGGTGCCTATATTACCAGGGGAGGAAAGAGTTCACCGATGGCCGGGTATTATGTTCATTGCGAGCCCGGCGGTTCTTTCCTGGCGGGAGGTATCTATATGCCGCAACCTGATGTGCTGAAGAAGATCAGGGATGAGGTCTTTTATAAATATGATGAATTCAGGAAAATTATTGAAGACAAGGAATTTGTAAAGACTTTCGGACAAATTGATGATGACCAGAAGATGAAAAGTCCGCCCCGGGGATATCCAAAAGAATTTCCGGGAATAGCACTGCTGAAATTCCGGAATTACGCTGTGGCGCATTTTGTATCAGACGAACTGGCCTTAAGTGAAAAGTACCCGGAATATGCCAAAAAGGTTTTTAAAACACTTTACCCGCTTAACTCATTCTTTAACAATGTTTTTTAAGAGGTTTTTTTTAATGATGACCGGGTACGACATTACCGTTAACTTGAGAATGATTCCGAAAACTGATTTAAATCAACCGTTAACTTATTTTATTTGCATCACGTGTAGAAAAACTTGTATTTTTATCTCGGATTAATTGGTTAATTATTTCCTACTTCGGAGGCTTTTGAAGATTTGGTTAATTGGTTTACTTTACTTCAAAAGTCCTTTCTCACCTCAAACTAGTAAGACTTGGCAAAAGCAACCCCGACGAGCTCGGGGTTGCTCTTTTATGGCAACCGGTATTTTCAGGATGGTTATAATTTCTGGAAACAGTCAAGATTATCCCATGAGAGAAGCCATCTCTTTCTGCATCTTCAGTGCTTCGTCTGCCGCCCTTTCGGCAAAGTCCTCTTTACTGGATGCGAAAATAATGCTTCGCGAAGCATTGACCAGCAATCCAATATCCTTGTTCTTTCCGTAACGAACCACCTCCTGCAGGCTTCCTCCCTGGGCGCCGACACCCGGCACAAGCAAGAAATGCCCCGGGACTATACCACGTATGGTTTCCAGTTGTGCGGCCTGCGTCGCGCCAACAACAAACATCATATTTTCCTCCGATCCCCATTGTGAGGAGGTCCGTAGCACCTCCTCAAAAAGATAAGAGTCGTTGTGCCGGAGATACTGGAAATCACTGGCCCCTTTGTTGGATGTCAGGGCTAACAGCACAGCCCATTTTCCCGGGTACGTCAGAAATGGCTGCACCGAATCTGATCCCATATAGGGCGCTACCGTCACGCCATCCACATCCAGGATCTCAAAAAAGGCTTTCGCATACTGCCGGGAAGTATTGCCGATATCGCCCCGTTTGGCATCGGCAATCAGGAACACCCGGTCCTTTTTCATGTGCAGGTACGAAATCGTCTTCTCCAGGCTGATCCACCCTTTCAAACCGGTACTTTCATAAAAGGCCAGATTGGGCTTATAGGCAACGGCATAGTCGATCGTGGCATCGATGATCTGTTTATTGAATTCAAAAACCGGGTCTTCCTCGCGTAAAAGATGAGGAGGGAGCTTCTCAATCTCCGTGTCAAGCCCGATGCAAAGAAACGATTTCTTCTTATGGATGATGCTGATAAGTTCCTTACGAGTCATGAAGCAAGGTTTAAATTTTAATTCTTAATTCTTAATTCTTAATGACTGCCGACTGCCAACTGCCTACTGCCGACTGCCTCACACCTCCGCTTTCAGCCTCTCTGCATTTTCGGCAAGCTGCAGCTGATCAATCAGTTCCTGGATATTGCCGTTGGTGATTTCAACAAGGTTGTACAGGGTTAACCCGATGCGGTGATCGGTGACGCGGCCCTGCGGGTAGTTGTAGGTCCTGATCTTGGCCGACCGGTCGCCCGTCGAAACCATGGTCTTCCGCTTGCTGGAGATATCATCAAGGAACTTCTTGTACTCCATTTCATAGATTCGTGTCCGCAGAACTGTCAGGGCTTTCTCGTAGTTCTTGATCTGCGACTTCTGGTCCTGGCAACTCACCACGATTCCTGTTGGAATATGTGTTAGCCTGACGGCGGAGTAGGTCGTGTTCACCGACTGCCCGCCGGGGCCGGAGGAACAAAAGGTATCTTTGCGGATATCGTTTTCCTTGATATCCACATCGAATTCATCCGCCTCAGGAAGAATAACAACAGAGGCTGCCGATGTATGCACCCGGCCCTGCGTCTCCGTCTTCGGTACACGCTGCACACGGTGCACGCCCGATTCGTACTTCATCTGGCCATAGACGCCATCCCCAATCACATCGAATATAACCTCCTTAAAGCCGCCGACAGTCCCTTCCGTGGCGCTGACCGGCTCGACTTTCCAGCCTTTGGTCTCACAGAATTTCAGGTACATCCGGTAAAGATCGCCTGCAAAAATGCTGGCCTCGTCGCCGCCTGTCCCCGCCCTGATCTCCACTACAGCATTCTTGCGGTCCTGTGGATCGGCCGGGATCAGCATCAGCCGGATATCTTCCTCCATCCGGTCGCGCTGCGCCGTTAGCTCCACAAGCTCTTCCTTGGCGTACGCCCGCATATCCTCGTCCTTCTCTTTGTCCAGGATATCTTTGGCCGTCTCCAGCGACGACATCACATTGCGGTAGTTTTTGTATGCGGCGATAATAGGTTGCAATTCCTTGTAATCTTTGTTGAGCTGAATGTACTTCTTCATGTCGCCCATCACATCCGGATCATTTATCTGCCGCTCTAAATCGAGGTACTTTTTGTGGATCTCCTCCAGTTTACCCAGCATAACCAAATAATTATTTGAATGCAAAATTAACAAGAAATCGACAGGTGAGGATTTAGATGGGATGAATCATTCCGCGCTATAATCCAATATTTGATCCTCAAAACGGATTTCAAGCGATTTCCCGGATGCCGCTTCGCAACGACCGATCACCCGTGCACCAACGCCGAACCGTTCTGAAATACGGATTACCGCTCCAGCCGACTCTTCCGGAAGATAGATTTCCATCCGGTGGCCCATGTTAAACACCCTGAACATCTCTTTCCACGATGTGCCGGAGTGCTTTTGTATCAGTCCGAACAGAGGCGGGACAGGGAATAGATTGTCTTTTATTATCCTGATATTCTCTATAAAATGAAGGACTTTGGTCTGTCCTCCTCCACTGCAGTGCACCAGCCCGTGAATCTGATCCCGGTACGATTGCAGAATCTCTTTCATTACCGGGGCGTATGTACGGGTGGGGGAGAGGATGAGCTTTCCGATATCCGTGCCGGGAATCTCAGAGGGATCGGTCACCTGGAAAGGCCCCGTGTATGAAAGTTCCTGTGGCATCTCCGGATCCAGGCTCTCAGGGTACTTTTGGCGATAAACCTTATTTAAAAGATCATGCCGTGCCGATGTCAATCCATTGCTCCCCATCCCTGCGTTATAACTCTCTTCATAAGAAGCTTGGCCGTAAGAAGCCAGCCCGATGATAACATCACCCGGCCGGATACGGTCGTTGCTGATCACTTCGCTCCGCTTCATCCTGGCCGTAACCGTTGAATCGACAATGATAGTCCGCACCAGGTCGCCTACATCGGCCGTTTCACCACCGGTGGAATGGATTTCGATACCATGGCTGCGCATCCTGGCCAGGAATTCTTCTGTCCCTTCGATGATTGCTGTGATCACTTCCCCCGGAACCAGGCGTTTGTTCCGGCCGATTGTTGACGAGAGCAGGACAGGACCGGTGGCACCCACGCACAACAGATCGTCGAGGTTCATCACGATCGCATCCTGTGCAATCCCTTTCCAGACCGACAGATCGCCCGTCTCTTTCCAGTAAATGTAAGCCAATGACGATTTGGTCCCGGCCCCGTCGGCATGCATCACTGTGCAATAGGCCGGATCGTTGCCCGCCACATCGGGGATGATCTTGCAGAAAGCCTTGGGAAACAGGCCCCTATCTACGTTCTTAATTGCAGCATGGACATCTTCTTTGGATGCCGATACGCCCCTGAGAGAGTATTTGAGATCATCAGCCATTACTTCTTTTTCCGGAAGATAATTTGCTGCTGGGCATTGTCGATCGTATAATCGCCGATAGCATTGAAAACCGAATTGCCCATGACAATCGGGTAGCTCAGGTTGCTGATCACCAGGAATTCCACGTTTTTAATCGAAACGTTGGCAATGGTCAGTTCTTTGATGACCAGTTTGGAACGGTTGGCAATAGTACCATCGGCCAGGATCTCGTCAGGATTGCCGACAAAGTCTTCTTTCCCGATCGCCTTCGATGAAAGCAGTCTCAGTGCTTCGTTGACAGATATCTGCGGGATCAGCTTCGCATCGAATGTGAATTGTGCCGTGTACCCGTTGATAATGCAGGCAGCCGTGATGTTCCCGGTTTTGGGCGCCGGGGTGTATTTTAAGATGTTATCGTCCGGATTGATCAGGATCTCAACGGTTTTGCCCAGTTCAACATTTTTCGGTTTGGGGACAAAATCCTTGCTGATCACCCTGAACTCGGTCCGCCTGTTTAACTGGTGAGCGGCTTCTTTTTCGGGCGTCGTTGCCAGCGAATCGATGTATTTCTCCGTAAGAACGGTTCCTTCCTTGAAGGTGAATCCGTCACGGGTGATGTCTTTCAGCAAGAGCCTCGGGACCCTTTCCCCGTAGCCTTTAGCCACCAGTCGGTCAGGGTCAATGCCTCTTTCGATCAGGTAATCGACCACCGACTGGGCACGGCGTTGCGACAGGATGTCATTTCTTTCTTCGGTGTCGCGGGCATCGGTGTGGGAGGCCAGCTCGATCTTCAGTGTCGGATTCTCATCCAGCGTCGTGATCAGCCCCTGCAGCGAATCCTGGTATTGCGGTTTCAAATCCCACTTAGCCAGGTCATAGAGGATCTCCGGCAGCACCACCGGTTCTTCCGGAATCGGTTCCAGGACGAAATTCCGCACCAGGTCTTTGCTTTTCTCATAACCTACGGTTGTTTCCCGCCCGCTGGCATTGAAATAGTTATCTTTTGATACGGTCATCTCATAGGTGGTATTCGGCATGATCTGCGACTTGCCAAACATATAAACTCCGGTTTCGGAGGTTCTTGCGGTCATCGACGTCCCATCCGAACCGACAATATCCACACGCGCCCCCGGAATGACCTGCAAAGTCCGGTCATCCTTGACAGTTCCCGATAAAGTGAAAGCCACTGCGGGAATAACAAAGGAGTAAATATCTTCCCTGGATTTTCTTCCACTCCGGTTTGATGAGAAAAATCCCTGTTCGCCTTTCGGCTGAAAAATTATAGCAAAATCGTCGGAGGAAGAATTGATCGGGATTCCGATATTGACAGGTGTTGACCACATCCTGGCGGTATCGGGGAAGGTATAGAATATATCAAGTCCTCCCAGTCCGGGGTGGCCGTCGGAGGCAAAATAAAGCAGCGTATCGTATCTCAGGTAAGGGAATAGTTCATCGCCGGGGGTATTGATGCGGGGCCCCAGGTTGTACGGACGGCCGAACGGGCCTCCCGGTGTTTCCCTTACTGCTACCCAGATGTCTTTTCCTCCCATTCCACCCGGCCGGTTCGATGAGAAGTAAAGGATCATCTCGTCGTCGCTGACCGTGGGATGCCCGACCGCTTCCGTTGAATCAAGCCCCAGCGGAATCAGGTCCGGCGTGCTCCAGGTACGGCCGGTCCGGTTTGATGTGTAGATCTGGCATCCGTTCTTGCGGCCTTCGTCGGTGGGGCAGCGGGTAAAATAGAGCCGGGTGTAGTTCTTGTTCATCATGGGCGCTCCCTCATTGGCCTCCGTATTTATGCCGCCCTCTTCGGCATCATCCACCAGAACCGGTGTGCTCCAGGCATCCTTGACATCTTTCCTCGACTGGAACAGGCAACTGAATCCCTGGTTGGTCCACTCGTCAATGCCTTTTCCTTTGCTTCCTTCGCGGGTGGAGGTAAAGATCAGGCTGTTGAAATTGTCACTGGCATAAGTCGGCGCAAAATCTGATTCCCGGGAATTTAATCCTTTCTCTTCCGAAATCTGGTATTTCGACTCGTATTCCTGCCAGTTCGGGATCTTTTCGCAGGCCTCCAGGCCATATTTTCCCCGTGGATCATCAGGGACTTTCTCAATATATTTGGTATAATACTCTTTTGCTTCAGTCAGGTTTCCGTCAGCTTTCTGGTAATCGGCATAATGAAGCAGGATGATGGGTTCTTTGCTGTCATAGCCATTCTTTATCAACCGTTTGTATTGGATATCGGCTCTTTTGAGTTCTCCCATCATCCGGTAGCATTCCGCCATACGAAAGGAGATCCGGTCACGCTCCACCGGGTTTTTTTTAAGCTTGGTATAGGCTTTCTGGTATTTTTCTACTGCAACCGAAAACCGTTCATCTTCAAATGCCTCGTCTGCCGTGCGGATAAAGGTCTTCTTCTGTCCGGCAGCCTGACTGATGGCCAGTATGGCAAATACCAGGAGTAATGTGTATCGGATAATATTTTTCATGCTACAACAGCAATTCATACATTTTTTATTTAACGGAGAAGCATCAAAATTATTTGAATGATCACCTGAAGTCGCCGGAATCCCGTGAGCCTATATGATTATTTTCTTCCGGTGGTTCTTTCCCGACTTCATCTGACGGTTTTGCCGCATCCTCAAAATCCTGTCTGATCTCTTCCGCAGACTTCTTTATATCTCTGTAAAACGAACCTTCGCCGTTCACTTCGTGCTCCAGCTTCCGGCTTTCTTTATTGATCTCCCGTTTGATTTCATCCGATGCGCGCCGGATTTCATTCATCCCCCTGCCGATCTTCCGGGCGACTTCGGGTATCTTACTGGGCCCAAAAACCAGGAAAGCTACGAACAGGATGACCATGAGTTCACCTCCGCTGATATCAAAAAACAGTAGCATCTGTGGCATAGGGCCGTAATTGATAAGAACACAAAAGTAATAAAAAAGGCTGGTTGTCCGGAAATTTTACCTCCTTGTCAACCAGCCCGGTTTTATGTAATGATTTATCTATTTGATGGCTTTTGCCTTGTCGCTTTTCTTTAATTTCTTCATCATCAGGTCGTATGCAATGGGTGTAGCGACAAATACCGAGGAATAAGTACCGAACGCAACACCAAAGAGCAGGGCAAAGGTAAATCCGCGGATGACCTCACCGCCAAAAATAAAGATGGCGATCAGTACGATCAGGGTTGTGCCGGCTGTGTTGACCGTACGGGCCAGTGTGCTGTTAATAGCTTCATTGACATTTGTTTTGTAGTCCCGCTTCGGATGCAGGGTGACATATTCCCTGATCCTGTCGAAGATGATCACCGTATCGTTGATGGAATAACCGATGATCGTCAGGATGGCGGCGATCAGCGCCTGGTCTAATTCCATGCTGAACGGCATGATGGAATAAAGCAGCGAAAATATTCCCAAAGTAATCAAGGCATCATGGAACAATGAAATCAGGCCTCCGAGTCCGTATTGCCATTTCTTGAACCGCAAGGCTATATATACGAAAATGATTATCAAAGCAATTGCAATAGCCCGGATCGAACGCCATAAAATTTCATCCGATATTGTGGGATCAACCTTTTGTGAGCTTCTGATTCCCAGTAATTTACCGGCTTCTGTTGCATCTGTGGTAAAATCTGAGTAGGCAAATGACGGGTTGGTATAAAATGTTTTGAGACCGGTAAAGAGCTTGTTCTGGATGATCGAATCGACCTCAGGCCCTTTATTATCAATCAAATATTTAGTGGTCACTTTAACCTGTGAGGAAGGTCCAAATGTTTTAACTTCGGGTGCATTACCTTCGAACTGTCCTTCAAGGGCATTCCTGACATCGATGGTGCTGACCGGCTGATCGAAGCGAATGACATAGGTCCTGCCGCCCGCGAAATCGATGCCTTGATCAAATCCCCTGGTAAACATTGAGATAAGGCCAATAACAGAGACTGTGATTGAAAAAATGTAAGCATATTTCCGTAAACTGACAAAGTCGATTTTTGTATTTTGCAGAAATCCCCGGGTCGTGGGTATCTCAAATGATATGGTCTTGTTTTTATCAAGAAGTGTAGTGAAGATGATCCTGGAAATGAAAATAGCTGTGAACAGGGAGCTGAGGATACCGATGATCAGTGTAGTGGCAAAACCCTGTACCGGGCCCGTACCGAATATATAGAGTACGATAGCTGTAAGCAGGGTCGTTACGTTCCCGTCGATAATAGCGGAATAGGCGGCTTTATAACCGTCGGAGATTGCCAGCCTGATCCCTTTGCCGGCCCTCATTTCCTCCTTGATTCGTTCGTAGATAATTACGTTGGCATCCACGGCCATACCGAGGGTTAAGACGATCCCGGCAATACCGGGAAGGGTCAGTACCGCCCCCAGGGAAGCTAAAACTCCGAGGATGAAGAACATATTGACGATCAGGGCCAGGTCGGCGATCCATCCGGCGCGGGCATAAAAGAATACCATATAAAGCAGCACCAGCAGGAATGCGATGACGAATGACCATAAACCCGCATTGATTGCTTCCTGACCCAGTGATGGGCCTACGACCGCCTCTTCGACGATGCGTGCCGAAGCGGGGAGCTTACCGGCTTTGAGGATATTGGAGAGATCCTGTGCTTCTTCCAGGGTCATTCCGCCTCCGCTGATAGAAGACATACCGTTGGGGATTTCACCTCTTACAGTCGGGAATGAATAAACGTGGTTGTCGAGCACTATAGCGATCTGTTTATCTATGTTCTCACCGGTGAGGCGTTTCCATGTCCGGGCACCTTCAGCATTCATATTCAGGCTGACCTCAACATTGCCAAGCTGGTCGTAATCCTGGCGGGCATCTACGATAACTTCACCGCCAAGGGCCGGGGTGCCGTCGCGTGAGGTCACCTTCAGCGCTACCAGTTCGAGCACATCGGAGTTGGCATCTCTTGGCTTAACCGTCCATACCAGCTTGAGGTTCCGGGGGAAGACGTTATCGACCTTCCTGAGCATATCATTAACTTTCGCCGTATCCTTTATGGCGGCAAATCCTACTGTTGCGCTTTGTCCCGGGTAATACTGTCCGTCTTCACCCTGGAAAAAGGCCGGCATCAGGTAAGCATTCAGGGGATTGTCTTTGGCATACTCTTCAAACGACTTGTCCTGGGCAGCTTTCGATGTGTCGCTCTCTATCTTGTCAAGAAGGGATTTAGTGGTGTCGCCAGCAGCAGGGCTACCGGTTTCTCCGGTATCCGAAGTTTCTCCTTCCGTGGTCTTGCCAGCCGTGCCATTGTCTTCCAGGTTTTGAGATCCGAGGATCGTCACAAGACGGCTGTTGGCATCTGCAAAATATCCGTATACTTCCGAGTAGTTGTAGGTCTCCCAGAATTCAAGCTTGGCTGTCCCCTGGAGAAGTTTACGAACACGGGCAGGCTCTTTAATGCCCGGGAGTTCAACCAGGATTCGTCCGGTTCCCGTCAGTTTCTGGACATTCGGCTGGGTAACGCCGAACCTGTCGATACGAGTACGGATAATATTGTACGTCATATCAAAGGCCCCTTCGGTTTCATCTCTTAAAACCTCAAGAACTTCATCATTTGTGGAGTTATAGGTGATTTTATCCTTAAATTCTACCGTGCTGAAGATAGAAGCCATGTTGGCATTGGGATCGACTTCACGGAATGCTTCTCCGAATAAGGTTACAAAATCGCGATCGCTCGATTTTTGCTTTTCATAGGCCCGTTCCATGGCTTGCTGGAAGATCGGGTTGACAGCATTGGGTCCGGCCAGTGCCTTGACAATTTCTCCTATCGAAACTTCCAGGACGACATTCATACCGCCTCGCAGATCCAGCCCGAGGTTGATTTCCCTTTCTTTGACTTCTTTATAAGTATATTCTTTAACGAGAATATTGTAAATGGGTTGATTCGCCATGGAATCGAGATAATACGATTCTCGCGCTTTTGCCAGCGAATCCATCACAAAGGTTTTACTCCTCTGACTGCCGCCCGCCAATTCATCGGCCAGTCTCATCGCCTCAGCGTTTGTGGCATATTTACGCGCTTTCCGCTCCGTAATGCCGCTGAAAAATGTAAATGATAGCTGGAAAAGACAAACTAATGCAAATGCAATCGCAAATACCTTAATAGCTCCCTTACTTTGCATGTTTACAGAATTTTATGATTTTATACCTGTTTTTTGGAGGGTGCAAAATTAGCATATTATTTCTAATTTCCATTAGTACCTTCATTTTTTATTGGTAAAAGAATGTAATGAAACTGGAAATTTGAAAATTGAAAATTGGAAGGACAAATTGTATCATTTCTATTACGTATAAACATAAGAATATCAGATAAATAAAAATCCGACTAAGATGGATGGAGTAAAAATTACTGATTTAGGTGAGTTGGATTGAAGTTTCTTGACAGTGATATCTTTAATATATTATCTTTGCCTGCCGTTTAACAAGTTAATTGTATTGATATGAAAGTTAAGTATCTGGATCTGATTGAACAAACCTTCGATTTCCCAACGAATGAGTTCGAAGTGATTGATTATGAGCTGAATTTTCATGAAATTCCGCTGATGGACATTATAAAACAATATGGCACTCCGTTAAAAATCAGTTATCTGCCAAAGATAAGTGAGCAGATCCAGAAGGCTAAAAGATGGTTTAACGTGGCCATGGCCAAAGCCGATTATAACGGCAATTACATATATTGTTACTGCACGAAAAGTTCTCACTTTTCATTTATCCTGCAGGAAGCAATGAAAAACGAT
The DNA here is from genome assembly GCA_017991835.1 of Bacteroidales bacterium. GTDB lineage: Bacteria > Bacteroidota > Bacteroidia > Bacteroidales > JAGOPY01 > JAGOPY01. Next base: position 104,481 of record JAGOPY010000006.1, read on the forward strand.
ATTCATATCGAGACCTCTTCAGCCTTTGATATTCATATTGTGGAGCAGTTGTTTGAAGAAGGCCGGATCAATAAGGATACCCATATAATATGCAATGGATTTAAACGCCCTCAATACATTGAAAACATCATTAATCTGATAAACCGTGGCTTTGAAAATACTATTCCGGTCCTCGATAATATTTTCGAGCTGGATAAATTTTCAAAAGGCATTAGAAAAAAGGTAAAATTAGGGATCAGAATTGCTTCGGAAGAAGAACCGAAATTTGAATTTTATACCTCCAGGCTTGGTATAAGGTATAATGATATTGTTTCCTATTACCAGGAAAAAATACAGAATAACAGCAAGTTTGCCTTGAAAATGCTGCACTTCTTCATCAATACCGGTATCCGGGATACAGCCTATTACTGGAATGAGCTGTCGAAATGCGTCAATGTTTACTGTGAGCTCAAAAAAATATGCCCCGAACTTGATTCGCTGAACATCGGCGGTGGATTTCCCGTAAAGAACTCTCTTACATTTGATTATGATTACGAGTACATGGCAGAGGAGATCATTTCACAGATTAAAATCATTTGCAATCAGAATAATGTGCCTGAACCCGATATATTTACCGAATTTGGTTCCTTCACGGTCGGCGAAAGCGGGGCCGTGCTCTATTCCATCATTGATCAGAAAAGGCAGAACGACCGGGAGATCTGGAATATGATCGACAGCTCTTTTATGACAACACTTCCGGATACCTGGGCGCTTAACCAAAGGTTCATCCTTTTAGCCGTCAATAACTGGGATGCTGAATATGAGCGCGTATTCCTGGGCGGACTGACCTGCGACAGCATGGATTATTATAACTCCGAGGCTCATTCCAATGCCATCTTCTTACCTAAAATGAGACCGGGAATTCCTCAGTATATCGGTTTGTTTCATACCGGCGCCTACCAGGAATCGATCGGCGGTTACGGTGGCATACAGCATTGCCTTATTCCGGCGCCGAAACATATTATCATCGACCGCGACAGCGATGGGGAATACAATACCAAGCTGTTTGCCAAGGAACAAAGCTATAAAGCGATGATGAAGGTTCTGGGTTACTAATGTAATCAAAAAAGTCGTATTTTAGAGTTTTCTAATTTAAACCGTATATATGAATTTTGGTGGAATACCCGCTGAACTGTCAGGTTATGAAGTGTCTCCTATTGTTATCCTGCCGGTTCCGTTCGATGCAACCAGTACCTGGATCAAGGGGGCTGACAGGGGACCAGATGCCATCCTGGAAGCATCGGCAAATATGGAACTTTATGATATAGAGACCGATTCCGAGGTTTATCTAAAGGGAATTTTTACCGCTGAACCGGTCATCGAAGAAAATTCCCCGGAAAATCTGGCCGTTAAGGTGAAAAAATCCATCAGCCGATTTCTGGATGATGGTAAATTCGTCGTAACCCTGGGAGGGGAACATTCGGTAACTATTGGCGCTGTGCAGGCATTTGCAGAGAGATTTCCGGGACTGCATGTATTGCAGATCGATGCCCATACAGATCTTCGCCCCGAATACGAAGGCTCCCGTTTTAATCATGCCTGTGTCATGTCGCGTGTCAGGGAACTGTGCCCGATCGTGCAGGTTGGTATCCGCAGTATGGATGTGGTGGAAAAACCTTTTGTTGATAAAGGCAGGATCTTTTATGCCAAAGATATCGCCGGGTCCGGGAATAACTGGATCGACAGGGTTATAGAATTACTTGGTGATCAAGTGTATATCACTATCGATCTCGATGGATTCGACCCATCAGTGTTACCTGCAACCGGCACACCGGAGCCCGGTGGGTTAAACTACTATGAGGTGTTGCACCTTGTCAGGAAACTGATAAATACCCGCAAAGTAGTTGGTTTTGATGTTGTTGAATTGTGTCCTATAGTTGATAACAAAGCCTCTGACTTTCTGGCGTCCAAACTTATTTACCAGATGCTGAGCTATCAATTTGTAAATCAATAAGTAATTCAGCCTGCGGAATTTTGGTTAATCCGGTTATCGCGGATGGGTTAAAATAATACTATTCATGTTGATTAAATATAAAAACTCGATACTATGGAAAAGAAAGATCTTTTGAAACAGGCAATTGAACATGTCGATATCAAATCGTTTGATTCAGCCCCTGTGATCGATTCGATGCGGAAGATGTCGTTCACTTCTCGTGAAACGGCTAATGCAGCTGATATCCTGCAGCTTATGATCAATGATAAAAGCTGTTCGATCTGGCTGACCCTGGCCGGCAGCACCAGTGCCGGAGGATGTATGCAGGTATATGTAGATATGGTGAAAAACAATATGATCGATGCCATTGTGGCCACGGGGGCTTCCATAGTCGATATGGACTTCTTTGAGGCTCTGGGGTTCAGACATTACCGGGGAACGCCCAGTATCGATGACCGGATGCTGAGGAATAACTATATCGACCGCATTTACGACACTTATATTGATGAAGAGGAATTGCAGCATTGCGATATGACGGTAAAACTTATCGCAGATAAGCTGGAGCCCAGGCCCTTTTCTTCAAGGGAATTTATCCGGGAGATGGGCCGATATCTTAGCGAGAACTCTGTTAAGAAAGATTCTCTCATCCAGGCCTGTTTCGAACATGACGTGCCGATTTTCTGCCCGGCTTTTTCAGACAGCAGCGCCGGATTTGGCCTTGTGAAGCATCAATGGGAAAATCCCGGAAAACATGTCAGCATCGATTCGGTGAAGGATTTCCTGGAGCTGACGCTGGTAAAGATGGCGGCCGAATCAACCGGATTATTCATGATCGGGGGCGGGGTGCCCAAAAACTTTGCACAGGATACAGTGATCTGTGCCGAAATTCTTGGTAAGGATGTCCCGATGCATAAATACGCTGTCCAGATCACGGTAGCGGATGTCAGGGATGGGGCCTGTTCGAGTTCTACCCTTAAAGAAGCTTCCTCCTGGGGAAAGGTGGATACGGTTTACGAGCAGATGGTTTATGCTGAAGCTACTTCTGTACTGCCGCTTATTGTGAGCTATGCCTATCATCGCGGAGACTGGAAGAGCCGGACAAAATACCGCTGGAGCAAGCTTTTCGATAAATAATCACGGCTTGTAAGTAAGCCATTTCCACAGTTCCCTGTAGCTGACCTTTTTACCGTACATAAGGATACCGGTACGGTATATTTTGGCGGCTATCCAGGTCGTTACCAGGAATCCAACGATAAGCAGGATCATCGATGGGATCAGATCGGTGTATATGTTTATCCCGAAGGGAACACGGATCATCATGATGATCGGTGAGGTGAAAGGGATAAGGGAAAGCCAGTAGGCGACACTTCCGTCAGGGTTATTCAATACAAACGACAGCCCGATAATAATGGAAAAGATGAGCGGTATCGTTACCGGCATCATGAATTGCTGTGTATCGGCCTCATTGTCGACAGCCGACCCGATCGCCGCAAACAGCGCGGCATACAGCAGGTATCCTCCGACAAAATAAAACAGGAAGGTGAAAATGATGATTCCGTAATTGATGGAGAAGAAAACCTCCAGGATCTGGTTGATGTTTTCGTCGGATCCCAGCGCCTCCAAACCTTGCTGCGTGTCGGGCATACCCATGGCGTCGGACTGGAAAAGTTGCCCGGGATCGGTGACCACAGGCTGCTCGCCCATCTTAAAATCGGCTATCTGGTCGGAGTACGCGGCTGTGAATGCCGTTACAATGCCAAGGGTCAGCAGGATCCAGAGGAGGAACTGGGTCAGCCCGACCATCGCTATGCCGACGATCTTACCGAGCATCAGCTGGATCGGTTTAACGGAGGATACGATGACCTCGATGATCCGGTTGGTTTTCTCTTCGATAACGCCCCTCATAACCTGCGCACCATACATAAAAATGAAGAAATAGATCAGCATACCGCCAATGAATCCCAGTGCCCAGCTGATCTCGGTGAACGACTTTTTGTTGGTCTCAATATCTTCTACAACGAGATTGATATTTGATTTGACCGAGGCCAGGGTTTCTTCATCAATCCCGTAAACGTCTTGTAGTTTCTTGTTCTCCAGGATTTTATTTGCCGATTCCTGCAAGTAGAGCTTCAGGCTGAGCCCGGGATTCTTATAGGAATAAAGATAAAAGGCCAATGGTGTCGAGTAAGAAGATTTGGGGATATAGAGGATTGCAAAGTTTTCGCTGGTAGCCAGTTTTTCTTTTGCTGTCTGAAGATCGTCGGTTATATATTCAAATTTGGTATCGGAAGTTTCCTTAAATTCTTCGAAAAAAATACCGGTTTCATCAAGTACCTCAATGGTTTTTATGCCGTCGGAGCGGGAAGCCAGTAAAAGTGGCACAATCCAGACCGATGCCATCAGGATGGGCCCGAGGAAAGTCATGACGATGAACGACTTTTTCTTTACCCGGGTCAGGTATTCGCGTTGTATGATGAGCCAGATTTTTTTCATTTTTCAGCAGCGTTAACGGTGGCGATAAAGATGTCGTTCATGGTCGGAAGAATTTCGCGGAATGCATGCACACTGGCCTGCGAAATGAGACCCGATAGCAGTTCATTCGGCTTATGATCCAGAATTCCCCGTATCTGAAGAGTTTGTCTTCCCTCTTTTTCCTCTTTCTTAATGATTTCACATTGGGCAGGCAGTTCCAGGCTTCCGTTTACCAGCCCGGAGACTTCCACCTCGTAAATTTCGGTGCGGTGCTGCTGGCGGATCTCCATCATGCTGCCTTCCAGTATTTTTCTGGATTTGTTGATCAGGGCGATATTGTCGCAGAGCTCCTCAACGGAAGCCATGTTGTGGGTAGAGAAGATTATAGTAGAACCATCGGAACGCAGTTTTAGGATCTCTTCTTTCAGCAGGTTGGCATTGATCGGGTCGAACCCGCTGAAGGGTTCATCGAAGATGAGCAGTTTGGGTTTATGAAGGACTGTGATAATGAACTGTACTTTCTGCTGCATTCCTTTCGAAAGTTCTTCCACTTTTTTATTCCACCAGGCGCTGATCTCAAATTTCTCAAACCATTCTTTGAGCTGCTTCTGGGCGTCGGTATGGCTCAATCCTTTCAGTTGCGAGAGGTAGAGCGCCTGCTCGCCGACCTTCATCTTTTTATAGAGTCCCCTCTCTTCCGGCAGGTATCCAATGCGGGTGATATCATCCGGATGGATCTTTTTTCCGTCGAAAAGGATTTGCCCTTCATCCGGCGCGGTGATCATATTAATAATTCGGATAAGGGTTGTTTTACCTGCTCCGTTTGGCCCGAGAAGGCCGTAGATGCTTCCTGCGGGGACATCGAGGGTGACTTTTTCCAGCGCGGTGTGTCCGGAAAAACGCTTGGTGACTTCTTCTACCTGTATTATGTTCACTGGAATAAATCTTTCATTCTGTCAAAAAATCCCCTGTCTTTTTTCGAAGGGTGCGGCTTAAAGTTTTCCGATTCCCTGAGCTTTTCCATTATTTGGTGTTCTTCGCGGGTCAGCTCCCTGGGAGTCCAGACGGTCAGGTTGACCAGCAGGTCGCCTCTTCCGTACCCGTTAATATCGGGCAGCCCTTTGTTTTTCAAACGCAGTATTTTTCCGCTTTGCGTTCCCGGATCTATTTTCAGCCTTGCTTTTCCGTCGAGAGTCGGGATTTCAACTGAACCGCCGAGGGCTGCATCGGGAAGGCTGATAAAATGTTCATAGACCAGGTTGTTATTGTCGCGTGTAAAGTGCTCATGTTCATGTTCTTCTATAAGGATGAGCAGATCCCCGGGGATACCGCCACGGGCTGCCGCATTGCCTTTACCGCTCATAGAGAGTTGCATTCCGTCGGCTACGCCGGCCGGAATCCTTACAGCGATCACCTCTTCTCCCTTGACAATTCCGTTGCCATAGCATTTGTTGCACTTGGTGCCGATGATCGTCCCTTCGCCGTCGCAGGTCGGGCAGGTAGATGATGTTTGCATCTGTCCCAAAAAGGTTGAGGTTACCCGGGTCACCCTTCCCTGGCCATGGCACGTCGGACACGTATTCATCGAGGCTCCTTTTTCGGCGCCCGTTCCGTTACAATGGTCACAGGGGATGTATTTGCTGACTTTTATCTTTTTCTCTACTCCAGACGCAATCTCTTCCAGGGTCAGTTTGACCTTCACCCTCAGGTTGGTTCCCCTGTTCACCCTTCGGGTGGTCCTGCCCCGCGTTCCGAAACCAAACTGTTCCCCAAAGGCGCTTCCGAAACCTCCCCCGAAAATATCCCCGAAATGGGAGAATATATCGTCCATGCTCATATTGAAGCCGCCCCCGTTCATCCCCTTCACCCCGTCATGCCCGTAACGGTCGTAACGTTGTTTTTTATCAGAATCACTGAGCACCTCATATGCTTCTGCCGCTTCCTTGAATTTAGCCTCGGCCGATGGGTCATCCGGATTTTTATCCGGATGGTATTTCAGGGCCATTTTCCGGTAGGCTTTCTTGATCTCGTCGGCAGAAGCCGAACGGGGAATATCAAGAACTTCGTAATAATCGCGTTTTGCCATCTTAATTCCCCACTACAACTTTTGAATACCGGATCACTTTACCATTCAGTTTATACCCTTTCTCTATTTCGTCGATCACTTTACCTTTCAGCTCATCGGAAGGGGCAGGGATATTGGTCAGCGCATCATGAAAATCAACATCGAAAGCTTCCCCGACGGAAGGGACGGGTTCAAGCCCGCGCTGAGCAAGTAATCCTTTAAATTTTTGATAGATGAGCGTAAGCCCTTCCATCATCACCACCTCTTTGCCGTCTTCTGTTTTAAAGCCGGTGGCCAGGGCCCTTTCCAGATCGTCGATGACAGGTAGGAGGGCAACAATTATCTCTTCGGAAGCGGTTTTGCTGAGTTCTACCTTTTCTTTCAGAGTCCGTTTGCGGTAATTATCAAATTCCGAATACATCCGGAGATATTTGTCATTAACCTCGTCGTATTTAGCCTGCCACTGCCGGCTCAGTTCTTCGGAATCATCATGTTTCTTTTTCTTGTCTTTTTTTGCAGGGCTTTCTTCGCTTGCCGGTCCTGTATGGGTATCACTGCCGGTTTTTACCGATTGATCTTCGGTGGTTTCCGTTTTTTTATTTTTATCTTCTTTGCTCGTCATGGTATTTATCTGGCTATAATAATAAATACACCCTTTAAAGATTGATATTCAATAAATTCCTTCTTTACAAGGGTGCAAAAATAGTGAAACTTCGCGCTTTGCGATCAAATTGTTTGCCAACCGCGATAAAAGGACAATTTGGCAGGGCTAAGTCCCGGACAGGAAAAGACGGCATGCAGATTTCAGATGCGCCTGATATCGGCGCCCAGGGCGGCCAGTCGTGAATCGATGTTCTGGTATCCCCGGTCTATCTGCTCGATATTATGGATCACACTGCGGCCTTCAGCCGAGAGCGCAGCTATCAGCAAGGCGACGCCAGCCCGTATGTCGGGGGATACCATATCGATCCCCCTGAGCATGTGTTCTCGGTTCAGGCCGATGATCGTTGCACGGTGCGGGTCGCAGAGAATGATCTGGGCGCCCATGTCGATCAGTTTATCGACAAAGAAAAGGCGGCTTTCGAACATTTTCTGGTGGATGAGTACACTTCCTTTAGCCTGTGTCGCCACTACCAGCACAATGCTGATAAGGTCGGGGGTGAATCCGGGCCATGGTGCATCGGCAATGGTCATGATGGATCCATCCATAAAGGTTTCCACTTCGTAGCGGGTATGTTGCGGAATATGAATATTCTCACCTGCCTGCTCCACCGTTATGCCCAGGCGGTTGAAGACGGTCGGGATCAATCCCAGGTCTTCCAGCCTGACGCCGGAAATGGTCAGTTCCGACTGTGTCATAGCAGCAAGACCGATGAAACTGCCCACTTCGATCATATCGGGCATCATGGTATGTATGCATCCCGCCAGATAATCGACTCCTGTAATTGTGAGCAGGTTGGAGCCTACTCCGCTGATCCGGGCACCCATGCTGTTCAGCATACGGCACAACTGGAGGATGTAAGGCTCGCATGCCGCATTGAATATTACGGTTTTCCCTTTGGCCATTACGGCAGCCATGATGATATTGGCTGTTCCGGTGACCGAAGCTTCATCGAGCAGCATGTAGCAACCTTTGAGGTCTTCGGCTTCAACTTCGTATAGTTTTTCTTTTTCATTGAAGATAAAACGGGCGCCCAGGTTTTGTAAACCGATAAAATGGGTATCGAGCCTTCTTCGGCCTATCTTATCGCCACCCGGATGGGGGATGTAACCTTTTCTGAACCGCGACAGCAGCGGTCCAAGGATCATGACCGAGCCGCGCAGGCTGGCCGCTTTCTGTTTGAACTGGGGTGTACGCAAGTACTCCAGGTTGATCCGGTCGGCCTGGAACTCGAAGGTTTCCGGAGCCGTTTTATTGACACTGACTCCCATATCGCGGAGCAGGTCGATCAGAAAATTCACATCGCGGATATCTGGGACATTGCTGACTGTGACCTTTTCGGGGGTCAGCAGGACGGCGCAAAGGATCTGTAATGCTTCATTCTTGGCCCCCTGCGGCCTGATGGTCCCGTTTAATCTTTTTCCGCCGTGAATTTCAAACGAACTCATCCCTGTTTCTTTTTCAGTTTATGGTATGGTTGGCCCTGGTTGCCCGGCGCCCCGAACTGGTTCCCGGTTCCTGGTTTGACGAATTTCTTCTTTTTAACAATGTTGCGTGCGAGGATTTCGTTGGTGTGGCTGAGTTTGTGCTCTTCCGACAGCTTAAGTCGGTTACCGGAGAGTTCGCCCAGATTCTTGAGAATTACTTCATCATCGACCGAATTCCTGTTCCAGTTAAGATAGGATTTCTTCAGATGATTCGCAATAGTTTTAATAAGAGCTTCTTTCTCAGGACCTTCATCATACGTCACCGCTTTATCTATGATCATTTCAATATTTTTACCGTAGTGACGGTAACGAATATTGCTTTGCTGGTATTTAATCGATTTATGAGCGAAAAGAAGTACCTCACGTGATGGGGGAGGATAAGGGGAATCGACGTCGAGTTTGAAATCGGACATTATATAAAGATGATCCCACAGTTTCTGTTTGTACTCGCCCGACTCTTTCACTTTGGGATTCATTTGCGCCATGACATTAACGATGAATTCGGCAATGCGGGTCCGTTTTTCACGGTCTTCAATATTGGCGCAGTCCATGGCCATTTGCTGCAGATTCCGCCCGTATTCAGCAATGATCAGCTTGTTTTTCTGTGTGTTATATTCCATGTAAATTTGATTTTTGAGCTTTTCCGACTGACCGACCGGTGATAGTGCCTGATATTTCCGGAGTTTATATATGAAAGGGTATTAACCGCGCAATGTCTGAAGTCGGATTTAAAACGGCAAAGTTACTAAATTATTTGATCAAAGGATTTTAAGTTTAGCAAATTTTAACAGAAGTTGTTTCTGACCGATAAGTTGAAAGAAGATAACTGCTTTTTTATTACTGCCTTCTCCTTCCACACTTTGAACTTTTCCTTTGCCGAATTTTTCATGTTCGACCATCATTCCGGGCTGCAGCCCGGAAAGTTCATCCTGCTTTCCGGAATCTCCGGAAGAGTAATTGGTAAAGTTTGTCAGTTTCTTCAGTTTCCTGGAGGGATCGGTTTTCCCGGGGGCAGTTTCCCGCGAGTCGGCTCCGCGTATTTTCCGGAAATCGACCGGCAGGTCATACATGGAAGTCTTCCGTGGAATTTCGATGTATTTGGGATCGATTTCATCAATAAAGCGGCTGGGATCGCAGGGTTCCAGGTTCCCCCACCGGTAACGGTTTTCGGCATAAGATACTGTTACACTATGCATTCCGCGGGTAAGGGCGACATAAAATAACCGCCGTTCCTCTTCAAGATCGGCGCGGGAATTAAGCGACTGTATGGATGGGAAAAGATTTTCTTCAAGACCCGAAATGAAAATATGCGGAAATTCAAGCCCTTTTGCGGCATGGATTGTCATCAGGGAGACATGGTTACGGTCCGACGGATCTTTATCATCGGCGTCGGTGATCAGGGCCACATCCTGCATAAATTCATCCAGGGTGCGGAAAGCCGGGAAGTCGGGCAGGGGCATGTCATCCTCTTCCATTACCGGTTCAGGTCTGGGCGTATCGCAGAATTCCCGGATAGCGTTGAGCAATTCTTCAACATTCTCAAAACGGCTGACCCCTTCCGGCGTCTGATCTTCATAAAGATCTTTCAGAATTCCCGATGTTGTAGCCACCGTCCGGGCAAGATCATAGGCGTCTTTGGCTTTCATCCGGGCAGAAAAACTTTTGATCATTACGACAAATTCTTCCAGTTTGTGCCGGGTGGAAGAATTGACAGCAAGCTGATAGTAATCGGGATTTTCGATGACCTGCCAGGAACTGACCTGATGCTGTCCGGCAGTGACAATGATCTTTTCCATTGTCGTTTGCCCGATCCCCCGGGCCGGGTAGTTAATGACCCGGATCAGCGCGTCTTCATCCCGGTTGTTGATTGCCAGACGGAAATAAGCCAGGAGATCTTTGATTTCCTTGCGCTGATAGAAAGAGACACTGCCATAGATCCGGTAGGGAATATTGAGTTTCCGCAGCGATTCCTCGAACGACCTCGACTGGGCATTCGTGCGGTAAAGAACGGCAAAAGCGTCGTTTCCGAGCTGTTTGTTCATCTTTAGCTCGAAGATGGCATTGACTACGAGCGTCCCTTCTTCTGTGTCGCTTTTGGCCCTTATTAACCTGATCTTCGGCCCAGTATCATTCTGTGTCCAGATCTTTTTTTCTATTTGGTCTTTATTATTTATGATGATGCTGTTAGCTGCATTGACGATATTCTGGGTCGACCGGTAATTCTGCTCCAGTTTGAAAATCCTGTGATCGGGATAGTCATGCCTGAAATTCAGGATATTTTGTATGCTGGCTCCCCGGAAAGCGTAGATGCTCTGAGCGTCGTCGCCAACCACGCAAATATTTTCGTTGTTAGCTGCTAGATGTTTAAGAATCAGGTATTGGCAGTAGTTGGTGTCCTGGTATTCATCCACGAGAATGTATTCGAATTTACGCTGATACTTGAGAAGGACCTCAGGGTAATGCTCCAGCAGAATATTCATATTGACCAGCAGGTCATCGAAATCCATGGCGTCAGATTTTTTGAGCCTTTCGGCATAGCTTAAGAAGATCTGCCCGATGTGCGGTTTGCCGGAGGATTGGTCAGCTGCTTTAATTTCCGGGTCGTCGAAATATTCCCTGGCCGACATCATCCGGGTTTTTGCCGAAGAGATCCTGTGAAGGATGTAGCCGGGTTGGTAAACTTTCGGATCGAGGTCCATCTCCTTGACTATGTTGCGGATAGTACGCTTGGAGTCTTCCGTATCGTAAATGGTAAACTGTGGAGTATAGCCCAGCCGGTAACCGTCGATCCGGAGGAGCCGTGAGAAAATGGAATGGAAGGTCCCCATCCAGACGTTCCGGGCATCGGCGCCGACCAGGCTGGTGATACGTTCTTTCATCTCCCGGGCGGCTTTGTTGGTAAAGGTAAGAGCCAGGATATGAAACGGATCAATCCCTTTGTGAACCAGGTAGGCCACACGGTATGTCAGTACGCGGGTTTTCCCCGAGCCGGCACCAGCCAGGACCATGGATGGCCCTTCGTAATTGATGACAGCATTTTTTTGGGGTTCGTTCAGATCTTTCAGCAGCGATTCCATCAGTCGGAGTTAAAGCGGCAAAAATAGGCTTTCTTCTTCAAAGATGTTTGACTATTTTTAAACAGTAAATCCGGCTCCTTCCAAAGGGAGTATCCCCGGTCCGTCACAGCCGATAAATCGGCGGTTACTATCGGAAATCCCTTCGGGATTATCCGGTGTCCGTTCCGGACATGGCGGGTACATCCGGGTTCTGTGCCTCTCCGATAAATCGGCGGGTTATTATCGGAAATCCCTTCGGGATTGCAGATGTCCCAGAGGGACAATTGATAATAGGATACCGATTCATCGGTTGTGAACGTATCCGTAAACCGATTCGCCGAGGCCCATGTCCCGAAGGGACATTTGAGAAACATAAGAATTTTAATCCAGAAAACATTACCCTAAAAGAAACCTTTCATCATATTGAATCCCACATTGGTTTAAAAAATCGACATATTCATCCCTGAAAGATTTCTTCCTGTGATGATCTTCCTGGTTCAGGATATAAGCAATGGTTCTTTGCAGCCCCCTCTGGCTGACACTAAATGCGCCGTATCCCTCCTGCCATTTAAATCCTCCGGGTACAATAAATTCATCGTTAACCCATTTTGATGATCCGCCTTTGATCAGTTTAATTGCCTCGGCAATATTAATCGTTGCCGGGATTGAGAGCAGCACATGAACGTGATTCTCTGTTCCGCCTACTGCATATGCAACCATTTTATTTTTCCTTGCAATTCCTCCCATAAACTGCCATAACCGGGGCTTGATCTCCTTCGAGATCAGATTCTTTCTTCCTTTTGTGGAGAACACGTAGTGAATGTTCACTGAGATATACGTTGATGCCATAATGTATGATTTTGAGATTAAGAAATGATCTATACTGCTTAATCCGGTTTTTCATTGAAAAATACCCGGTGGTTCAAAAAAATATTTTGGATTTGTTGACCGGATTGAAATCCGGACGGATTATCAGGTGTCCGTTCCGGACATGACGGGTACATCCCGGGTTCTGTGCCTCTCCGATAAATCGGCGGGTTATTATCGGAAATCCCTTCGGGATTATCCGATGTCTATTCCGGACATGACGGGTACATCCCGGGTTCTGTGCCTCTCCGATAAATCGGCGGGTTATTATCGGAAATCCCTTCGGGATTATCCGATGTCCGTTCCGGACATGGCGGGTACATCCCGGGTTCTGTGCCTCTCCGATAAATCGGCGGGTTATTATCGGAAATCCCTTCGGGATTATCCGATGTCCGTTCTCCGATAAATCGGCGGACTACTATCGGAAATCCCTTCGGGATTTTCAGGTGTCCCGGAGGGATATCTGCAAAAAAAGGTATCGATTCCCCGGCGTTTGGATTTTTTTACTGATTTAATTGATACTGGTAGGCTTCTGGCATTTTTTCGCATGATTTCAAATGCGCCTGGACATATTGCCCGCAATTGCTGCCGATAAGGTTCTCTTCCATTTCGCCGATACTCACAATGGTTTCGTATCCGGCTTCCCTGATATTCTGAATTACATCAGAATAAAAACCTTCATCCTTAAGATCCAAAGATTCTATTTGGTTTTTTCTGGCCTTGAAAGTCGGGTTTACCGGGGTGAGCTTAATTAGAAAGATATCCGGGGAAAAATGACGGGTCAGTACATCTGGGTCAATAATACTCTCCCTGGACACGGCGAAATTGAGGGTGATTTTTTTTCCTTCTTCATCAAAAAACTTCTCGCCGTACCGGGCCATTTGTCTGAAGTCCCATTTTCTTACCGGAATCAGCTGGTCCCTTTGCTTCAGCGAAGTTGTGTGGATTGAAAACTGGAATTGAAAGGTTTTGGGGTACAATTCTTTCTTGATCTCAAGGAGCCGTCCGAAAAATTTATCGGTACCATTCGGGCCTATCGTTGAAAGGGAAGGGATGAATTCTTTAATGGTATAAAGTTGAGGGATTTTTTCCAGTACCGTCAGAACAGCGGGATTAAATGACGGTTCACCCATGCGGGAGAACTGGATCTTGAATTTCTCCGTTCCGATCACACCATCTGGGAATCTCAGCCGAACCGGATAATCGACCTGGAAGAGTATTTCTTCGGCCGTAAGCCTGCCGTGATAATTCCCGCCCGCATCACAAAAAGAACAATCAACCGGGCATCCGTAAAGGGTTGATACAATCAGTACCCATTTTTCCGAAAGTGTAAGGGGGGGTTGAACAGATTCGACGAATTCTATCAGTTTTCCTGAAGAATTCTGCGCAATATAAACTGTTGCCAGTTGGCTGTTTTCTGTTTTACTGATTACTTTCATGGTGGAATATTTCCATTGCCGCTCTTACTCCATCGCCAACGGCTGCTGAGACTTGACGACAAGAGCCGTTCTTCAGGTCGCCGATCAGGTAGAGCCGGTGGCTGCTTATCAGCCCGTCCAGCTTGCCTTCCAGGCTTTTTTGAAAGAAACCGTCAGCCGGTTTTCTTCCGGTCGCAAAAATAAGATAATCCAGGAAATAATTTCTAATCGCAGACGCACTGTTGCAGGTGGCATGCAAACGTTTATCAGGAAGGATTTCCAGGCTTTTTATCTCAATATTGTCAATGTAATTTATCCTATTGTTGATAAATACATTTTCCTTAAGAACTTTCAATGCCTTGACCTGATCTCCCCGGTTGAAGATCATTACGTTATTTTCTTTTTCGGCTAATGAGAGGCTGTAATCGAAGGCAGCGTCGCCGGCACCGACGATACCGACCGACTTCCCCGAAATGTTTTTCAGCCCGGCAATATCGGTATGTATTCGTTTGTTGCGGAAAAGCTTTGCCGGTATATTCTCAGGTGTCACCGGTACCGTTCCTGTGGCCGCGACAAGTACATCGCATGTATAATTTTCTATTATACCTTTTAATATGTAGTTATCATTCCGGTGATCGACAAAGGTAATTTCATCTTTTATTACATTGATATTAAACCGTTTGGCTTGCTTGATCATACGCCGGGCCAATTTTTCACCGGTTATTCCTTCCGGGAAACCCGGATAGTTTTCGATGAGGCGGGCATTGGTGAGCATGCCTCCGGGCCGGCTTTTTTCGATGACCACGGGATGGAGTCCCAACCGGACCATCTGAATTGCACAGGCAATGCCAGATGGACCATAACCAATGATAATGATTTTATTTTCAGTCATTTCATGAGAACTTCTATGACTTCCCGGGTGGTCATCAGCGGGCAGAAACCGAAGGACAGGTTTATAAAAGTGGAAATGTGAAACTCCCGGTTGTATGCGGCCGTGGCGTCTAAAGGCAATAAGGGTTGGAAACCCTTTACGAATGCACTTCGGGTAGTTGTTTCACAGCACAGGTTGGTCATTACCCCGCAAATCACGGTAAACCGCACGTTTTGATTATGCAGTATTTCTTCAAGCCTGGTATTGTAGAAAGCATCGTATTGATGTTTTTCAAGGATGATATCACCGGAAGTTCGCAGGTTTTCATGGATTTTAGCAGATGGAGTCTCGTTTCCGATCATGTCTTTCCACCAGTACGACATGCATGCCGCATTTTCATGGTCATTAGTATGTTTTGTAAAGATGACCGGTCTGTTACTTTTATGAAAAAAGTCGGCCAAGCTCAGGATATTAGGTATAATGGATGTTGCTGAGGGGATAAAAGCGTGGGAATCAGGATTGAGGAAATAATTCTGCATATCGGTAACAATAAGGGCAGACCGGCTGATATCGGCATTCCACTTTCGGGGATTGCTCTTCAAACGCCCGCTGGTTATTTCCAGGATCATTTCTTCAGTTTCTTTTTGTAAGCCCTGTAATGAGAAATACTGTTCTTTCATGGAATAAAGATATATTTTTTAATTTCGCAACGCAGAGTTAAGCTTTCCTCCTCAAAAAAAAATATTTCCATAAACGTTTGTTAATTCAAAATCAATTTATACCTTTGCAGCCCGAATTTTAAGGATAGTCGTTCTGAGCTTATCCAGAAAGACTTAGGAACCTGACAAGGTGAGACGATATAGGTTCAGGGCGTGAAAAAGAAAGCCGCTCAGTCTCCGTAAGAGCCCGCCTTGTATACTTTCCCGAAAAATCCTGAACAATGAGAGGGTCAAGACACAACATATTGTGTCTGTAGACAGAAGTAAAGACGCAACAAATTGCGTCTGTAAAAAAAGGAAGCAAAAAGCAAATTAAAATTTTAATAAAGAGCGTATGCCAACAATTCAACAGCTTGTCAGAAAAGGACGTGCTAAATTGATTGATAAGAGCAAATCTCCCGCACTGGATTCATGTCCTCAGCGGCGTGGTGTTTGTGTAAGGGTTTACACGACCACTCCCAAGAAGCCGAATTCCGCCATGCGTAAAGTGGCCAGGGTACGACTGACCAATGGAAAAGAAGTCAACTCGTACATTCCCGGAGAAGGCCATAACCTGCAGGAACACAGCATTGTGCTGATACGTGGTGGCAGGGTGAAGGACTTGCCGGGTGTACGTTACCACATCATCCGCGGCGCTCTCGATACATCCGGTGTCGACGGCAGAAAGCAGCGCAGATCAAAGTACGGAGCAAAAAGACCTAAGAAGTAATATTTATATCAAATAACTGATGAGAAAAGGCAAATCAAAATCGAGAATCATCGTTCCCGATCCAAAATTCGGCGACCTGATGGTGACCAAGTTTGTCAACAATATTATGTTGCGTGGTAAGAAAAATGCCGCTTTCGATGTTTTTTACGAGGCAATCGAGATAGTTGCCCAGCGCAGCAAGGAAGACGGTCTTGAGGTGTGGAAGAAAGCCCTGGCCAATGTTACGCCTGCCGTTGAGGTCAGAAGCCGCCGGGTTGGTGGAGCCACATTCCAGATCCCTTCGGAGATCAGGCCTGCCCGAAAGCAATCCATCGGTATGAAAAACATGATCAAGTTTGCCCGTAATCGTCATGAAAAGTCGATGCAGGAAAAACTGGCCGGTGAGATAATGGCTGCCTATAAAGAAGAAGGTTCAGCCTTTAAAAAGAAAGAAGATATGCACCGGATGGCAGAAGCCAACAAGGCTTTCTCCCATTTCAGATTTTAAGTTTTGAGTATTAATTTGAATCAGGTATAGAGTACAAAAAAATGTCGGACAGGTTAGTACATACCCGGAACATCGGCATCATGGCGCACATCGACGCGGGCAAGACCACGACGACGGAGCGTATATTGTACTATACCGGCATCAATTACAAGATCGGCGAAGTAGATGACGGGACGGCGACCATGGACTGGATGATCCAGGAGCAGGAGAGAGGGATTACGATTACTTCGGCCGCAACCACCGTTTTCTGGAAAGTCGACGAACAAGATTATAAAGTCAATATCATCGATACCCCGGGACATGTGGATTTCACCGTGGAAGTGGAGCGTTCACTCCGGGTTCTTGATGGAGCCATTGCCATTTTCTGCGCAGTCGGCGGGGTTGAACCCCAGTCGGAGACTGTATGGCGCCAGGCGGATAAATACCAGGTACCCCGGTTGGCTTATGTGAACAAAATGGACCGTTCCGGTGCCGACTATTTTCGTGTGCTGCAGCAGATCAAAGCCAAGTTAAAGGCTAACCCGGTACCCATTCAACTCCCTATCGGCGTTGAAGATACTTTTACCGGTGTGGTTGATCTGATTGAAAATAAGGCCTATACATGGGAAGAGGAATCCTTTGGCCTGAACTACCACGAAACAGAAATCCCGGAAGATATGGCGGATATGGTTCGTGAATACCGCACCAGCCTGGTGGAAGGCGCGGCTGAAGAGAGCGAAGAACTTCTTGAAAAGTTCCTTGAAAAGCACGATTCCATTACGGCTGAAGATATACACCTCGCTTTGCGCAAAGCCACTCTTGAGGGAAGAATTGTCCCGGTACTGTGTGGATCATCTTTCCATAATAAAGGTGTCCAGAAACTGATCGATGCCATTGTGAGATATCTACCCAGCCCTCTTGACATTCCGCCGGTGGAAGGTACCAATCCATTCACTGATAAAAAGGAAACACGCCGGGCTGACGAGAACGAGCCTTTTACAGCGCTTGCTTTCAAAATTGCAACCGATGCTTTCGTCGGCAAAATAGCTTATTTCCGGGTCTATTCAGGCCAGGTAGATGAAGGCACTGTAGTTCTTAACGCCAATACGAACAAGAGGGAGCGGCTGGCCCGGATCCTGCAGATGCATGCCAACAAACGCAACCCACTGCCGAAAATTGCGGCCGGTGATATAGGCGTTGCTGTTGGATTCAAAGAGATCCGCACAGGGGATACGCTGACCGACCTCCAACACCCTATCGTTCTGGAAAATATCGAGTTTCCCGAGCCAGTGATCAATGTGGCCGTTGAGCCCAAGACGCAGGACGACATGGAACGGATGAACCTGGCCCTGAAGAAACTGGAAGAGGAAGACCCGACGTTTGATGTTCATTATGATAACGAAACCGGTCAAACCATAATCCGGGGGATGGGAGAACTGCACCTGGAAATTATTACCGACCGGCTGAAACGTGAATACGGAGTGGGGATCAATTCAGGCCGTCCGCAGGTTTCATACCGTGAAGCAATCCTATCGGAAGTTGAATACCGCGAAGTTTATAAAAAGCAGACCGGCGGAAAAGGCAAATTTGCCGATTTGACCATTGTGATGGGACCAGCTGACGAAGGTGTGAAAGGACTTCAGTTTATCGATGAGACCAGGGGAGGAGTTCTTCCGAAAGAATACATTGCAGCCATTGAAAAGGGATTCCGGACATCGATGCAGAATGGCATCCTGGCCGGATTTTCGATGATCAGCCTCAAGGTGCGGCTTCTTGACGGAGCGACTCACCCTGTCGATTCTGATGCTCTTTCGTTTGAGATTGCTGCGGCCCAGGCATTCCGCAATGCCAGCCGACTGGCCAATTCAACACTTCTGGAGCCGATCATGAAGCTGACCATCAATACGCCGGAAGAATATGTCGGGGATGTTGCAGGAGACATAAATAAGAGGCGAGGGCAGATTGATGATGTCAGTGCAATGCTGGGATACCAGATTGTATATGCCAAAGCCCCGTTATCGGAGTTGTTCGGATATGTGACTACCCTCCGGACGATAACCAGCGGGCGAGCTTCCGGAAACATGGAATTTTCACATTATCAACCTGTTCCGAAGGAGCTGGTTGATGAGATATTGTATAAGATCAAAGGATATTACGCATTAAATAATTAAATTCAGATAAACGTGAGCCAGAAGATTCGCATAAAACTGAAGTCTTACGATCATAACCTGGTCGACAAGTCGGCAGAGAAGATCGTGAAAACTGTCAAGTCGACGGGAGCCATTGTAAGTGGTCCGATTCCACTGCCGACCGACAAGAAGATCTTTACAGTAAACCGGTCAACATTTGTAAATAAGAAATCCAGGGAGCAGTTTGAACTTTCGACCTACAAGAGGTTGATGGATATTTACAGCACGACTTCCAAGACGATTGATGCGCTGATGAAGCTGGAACTGCCCAGCGGCGTTGAAGTTGAGATCAAAGTATGATGCCGGATTACGTTTTGAACAGATAAAAACTTGAGACAATGTCAGGATTAATAGGAAAGAAAATAGGCATGACGAGCATCTTTGATGAGAACGGGAAGAATATCCCCTGTACCGTCATTCAGGCCGGTCCATGCGTGGTCACCCAGGTCAGGAGCAAGGAGAAGGATGGTTATGAAGCTATCCAGCTTGCTTTCGACGATGCCAAGCCCAAGCATATCAACAGGCCTATGAAAGGCCACTTTGCCAAAGCCGGAGCAGACCCCAAGCGGATTGTACGTGAGTTTACCCGTTTTGAGGCCGGTCACCAGAAAAAGTTCGGAGACGTACTGAAAGTTGACGTATTTGAAGAAGGGGAGTATATCGATGTAGTTGGCACAAGCAAAGGTAAAGGATTCCAGGGTGTAGTGAACCGTCATAACTTCGGCGGTGTCGGTGATACGACACACGGCCAGCACAACCGGTTGAGGGCTCCCGGTTCAATCGGAGCATCCTCCTATCCGTCGCGCGTATTCAAAGGCATGAGGATGGCGGGACAGATGGGAAATCATCGCGTGAAGATGATCAACCTCCAGGTAATTAAAATTATTCCTGAGAAAGACCTTATCATAGTAAAAGGTGCGGTTCCGGGATCAAACGGATCATATGTAATAATTGAGAGATGGAGCTAGACGTTTATAATATTAGTGGCGGCAAAACCTCCAAGAAGGTTACGCTGAATGAAGGGATCTTCGGAATTACGCCGAATGATCATGCAATCTGGCTTGATGTGAAGTTATACCTGGCCAATCAGCGCCAGGGGACGAGCAAGGCGAAGGAGCGGTCGGAAGTATCCGGCAGTACGCGCAAGCTGAAGCGTCAGAAAGGTACAGGAACGGCCCGTTCGGGTGATATCAACTCTCCAGTATTTCGTGGAGGCGGTCGCGCTTTTGGTCCCCGCCCGAGAGATTATGAGTTCAAGCTGAATAAAAAGCTCAGGAAACTGGCCCGGAAGTCGGCATTGACTTATAAAGCGCAGGAAAACGGCATTGTGATCCTCGAGGATTTCAATTTTGAAGAGGCGAAAACAAAGAATTTCGTGGCCATGCTCAAGAACCTGAACCTGGAAGATAAGAAGACGTTACTGGTGATGCCCGATACCGATAAGAACCTGGTATTGTCAAGCCGTAACCTTAAGAAAGCCAAGGTAATGCGCGCTGAGATGCTGAACACATACGACATTCTCAATGCCAACAACGTGGTTATCGCGGAGAGTTCAATGCCGATTATTGAAGAAATTTTAGGATAGTAACATTATAAGCTGAAAGAGATGGATATCATTCTGAAGCCGATCATATCCGAAAAGATGACCGAGGCCGGTGAAAAGGCGGTCAGGTATGGTTTTTTCGTACAAAAGAAGGCCAATAAGCTACAGATCAAGAAAGCAGTGGAGACGCTTTATGGCGTCCAGGTAAAATCGGTCAACACGATGAACTACAGCGGCGATTTCAAATCGCGCGGCACCCGTTCGGGCATCATGGTAGGTCGCACTGCAGCCTATAAAAAGGCGATCGTTACGTTAGCAGAAGGTGAAACAATTGATTTTTACAGCAATATCTAGATAAATGGCTCTAAAAAAGTATAAACCGACAACTCCGGGTCAACGATTCAAGGTTATCAGTTCGTTTGACGACATTACAACGGGAACACCGGAAAAGTCCCTGCTGGAACCCATCAAGAGTACCGGCGGCCGGAACAATCAGGGCAGAAGGTCAATGCGTTATATCGGCGGCGGACATAAACAACGCTACCGTATAATCGACTGGAAAAGGGATAAGGAAGGCATACCTGCAACGGTGAATTCGATTGAATACGATCCGAACCGTACGGCGCGCATAGCCCTTCTTCATTATATCGATGGCGAAAAAAGGTATATCATAGCCCCACATGGATTGAAAGTCGGGCAGCAGGTACTTTCAGGCAAGGGTTCGTCACCGGAGATCGGTAACACCTTGTTCCTTAGCGAAGTGCCTTTTGGAACGATCATTCATAACATTGAGCTTCGTCCGGGTGAAGGCGCGAAAATGGCCCGCAGTGCCGGTTCATACGCACAGTTCCTATCACGCGACGGCAAGTATGCCATCATCAAGATGCCTTCGGGAGAGACCCGTATGATATTGCAGACATGCAAAGCCACCATCGGGATGGTGTCGAACACCGACCATAACCTGGAGAGCCATGGCAAAGCCGGTCGCAAACGCTGGCTGGGAAGGCGTCCGAGAGTTCGTGGCGTAGTCATGAACCCGGTTGACCATCCGATGGGCGGTGGCGAAGGTAAAGCTTCGGGCGGACATCCGCGTTCGAGAAAAGGCAAGTATGCGAAGGGACAGAAAACCCGCTCGCATACCAAAGCTTCGAACAAATACATCATCGAAAGACGTAAAAAATAAGCAATAAAATATAAAACAGGCACAGGAATGGCACGATCACTGAAAAAAGGTCCTTATATCCATTATAAACTGGAGAAGAAAGTTCTCGAAGCCGTTGAAACTAAAAAGAAAACCGTCATCAAGACGTGGTCGAGGGCTTCGATGATTTCTCCGGATTTTGTTGGGCAAACCATCGCCGTTCATAACGGGAACAAGTTTATCCCGGTTTACGTGACCGAGAATATGGTAGGGCACAAGCTGGGCGAATTCGCCCCGACCCGTATATTCAGAGGACATTCAGGCAATAAAGACAAAGGCAAAAAGTAAAGATACAGCAACATGGGAGCACGCAAACGCTTAAGAGCAGAAAAGACTAAAGAGGCAAAGAAAAGCCTTTTCCAGGCCAAACTGAATGATTGCCCGACATCACCCCGGAAGATGAGGCTGGTAGCCGATATGATCAGGGGAGAAAATGTCGAACTGGCGCTACACATGCTGGAGAATTCTCCACAGCAGGCTGCCGGCAAGATGAAGAAGCTTCTTCTCTCGGCCATTGCCAACTGGCAACAGAAAAACGAAGGCACCAAGCTGGAAGACAGCAACCTTTTCGTACAGACCGTCATGGTCGACGGTGGCCGGATGCTGAAAAGGGTCCAGCCGGCGCCGCAGGGCAGAGCCTACCGGGTCCGCAAGAGATCTAATCATGTGACCCTTACGTTGGGAAGTCGTATACAGGAAAAAGAAAGTTAATCAATCATTATAATATATAACTGAATGGGACAAAAAACTAATCCAATCGGCCTCAGACTGGGAATTATCAGGGGATGGGATTCAAACTGGTACGGTGGCAAAGATTTCAGTGTTAAACTGGTTGAGGATCAGCAAATCCGCAATTATCTCAATGCCCGTTTGTCGAAAGCCGGTATTTCCAAGATCGTCATTGAACGGACCCTGAAACTGGTCACGGTGACCATTCACACGGCCAGGCCGGGAATCATCATTGGGAAAGGCGGACAGGAAGTTGATAAGTTGAAAGAAGAGCTTAAGAAGCTGACCAAGAAGGAGATACAGATCAATATTTCGGAGATTAAGCGTCCGGAGCTGGATGCAGTAATTGTTGCAGGAGCTATTGCAAAGCAGATAGAAGGGAGGATATCGTTCCGGAGAGCCATCAAGACTGCCATAGCATCGACCGTCAGGATGGGTGCAGAAGGTATAAAGGTCCAGATCAGCGGTCGGTTAGCTGGTGCCGAAATGGCCCGCAACGAGCTATACAAAGAGGGTCGGACGCCGCTTCACACGTTAAGGGCAGATATCGATTATGCCCGCGCGGAGGCTCATACCACATATGGCCGGATCGGGATAAAGGTATGGATTTGCAAAGGTGAGGTTTACGGCAGGCCGGAGATCGTTCCGATGGCCGGAGACACCGCAAAGAAACAGGCGCCAAGAAAAGGCCCGCGCAGGAGGAGATAAGCGAAGGCTAAAATTTCATTAACAAGAAAATCTCAAGATCATGTTACAGCCAAAGAAGACAAAATACAGGAAGCAACAGAAGATGGTCCCTCACGGGACTGCACAGCGGGGTAATCAGCTGGCTTTTGGTTCCTTCGGAATAAAATCAATGGAGACCTGCTGGATAACCGGAAGGCAAATTGAAGCCGCCCGTCAGGCGCTGACCCGTCATATGAAACGTGAAGGGCAGATCTGGATCCGTATATTCCCCGACAAACCCATTACCAAGAAGCCGGCCGAAGTCCGTATGGGTAAAGGAAAAGGTGCTCCTGAATATTTTGTGGCGCCGGTGACCCCCGGAAGGATAATGTTTGAAGCAGAAGGGGTACCGCTGGAAGTGGCGAAAGAAGCGCTACGCCTGGCTGCCCAGAAATTACCTGTTGCCACGAAATTCGTGGTGAGAAGAGATTATGTCGAAGAGTCAAATTAAAGCCTGATGAAACAGAAAGTTATCATAGAAATGACCAACGAGGAGCTCCGGGAGCGGCTGGAAGATGAGAAGAAACAGCTTGTCAAGATGAAGCTTGCCCACGCGGTATCGCCACTTGATAATCCTCATAAAATGAAAGAATACAAGAGAACGGTAGCACGATTGCTAACCGAGATCAGAAGAAGAGAAATTGATGCAGAGAAAAATAAGTAATCTTCTTATGGAAAGAAATCTGAGAAAAGAGCGTATTGGCCTGGTTGTCAGCAATAAGATGGAAAAGTCGATTGTTGTCCAGATCGAAAGAAAGGTCAAACATCCCAAATATGGGAAATTTGTCCGCAAAACCACCAAACTGGTTGCCCACGATGAGCAAAATGAATGCGGCATAGGCGACACGGTGAAGATCATGGAAACCCGGCCGATGAGTAAAAATAAATGTTGGAGATTAGTAGAAATCATAGAAAAGGCTAAGTAACCATGATACAGCAAGAAACCAGACTGACGGTGGCAGACAACAGCGGGGCAAAGGAAGTGCTTTGTATCCGGGTGTTGGGAGGTACAGCCAAGCGGTATGCCACTATCGGCGACAAGATCGTCGTTACCGTAAAAAACGCCCTGCCTTCCGGTACAATTAAGAAAGGAACGGTCATTAAAGCAGTCGTCGTTCGCACAAAGAAAGAGATCCGTCGGAATGATGGTTCTTATATCCGTTTCGATGATAATGCGTGTGTATTGCTCAATACTGCCGGCGAAATGATCGGCACCCGTATTTTCGGCCCTGTGGCCAGGGAATTAAGGGATAAGCAATACATGAAAATTGTTTCACTGGCACCAGAAGTGTTATAATATTTACGAACATGCGTAAGAAATTGCATATTAAAAAAGGCGACACCGTAATGGTCATTGCCGGCGATTCGAAAGGCCAGCAGGGCAGGGTGCTCGTGGTCGACAGCGAAAAGGAGAAGATCCTGGTGGAAGGGGTGAACATGGTTTCCAAACATACCCGCCCTACCAACAAAACCCCGAAGGGAGGGATCATCCAGAAAGAGGCCCCGATCCACATTTCCAATCTGAAAGTGATCGATTCAAGCGGCAAACCGACCCGCATCGGCCGTAAACTCGATGAAAAGACCAATAAAACAGTCCGTTATTCAAAAAAGACAGGGGAGGTTATCAAGTAATGGAATACACACCGAGACTCAAGACAAAGTACTACGACGAGATCGTGCCTGCGCTGATGAAAGAGTTCAGCTACAAAAACATTATGCAGGTGCCAAAACTCCAGAAAATTGCAGTGAACCAGGGATTAGGCTCCGCAATCGTCGATAAAAAACTCATCGAAGTCGGAGTGGAGGAGATGAGCAATATTACCGGGCAGAGAGCCGTTGCAACACGGTCACGGAAAGACATCTCCAACTTTAAACTTCGCCGGGATATGCCGGTAGGGGTAAGGGTTACCTTACGCGGAGACCAGATGTACGAGTTCCTGGACCGGCTGATCTCTGTGGCAATTCCCCGTGTACGCGACTTTCGCGGGATCAGCGACAAAGGTTTTGACGGACGGGGCAACTTCACCTTCGGCGTTACCGAACAGATCATCTTCACGGAGATCGATCTCGATAAAGTGAGCAAAATCAATGGCATGGACATTACCTTCGTAACAACGGCCCGAACCGACAAGGAAGCGCACGCGCTTCTGCGGGAGTTTGGAATGCCATTCAGGAAGTAACATAAAAAAAACATCGATATATGGCAAAAGAATCAATGAAAGCCAGGGAGGTCAAACGGCAGAAGCTCGTTGACAGGTATGCCGCCAAACGTGCCGCACTGAAAGCGGCCGGTGATTATACCGCACTGCAGAAACTTCCCAAAAATGCTTCGCCTATCCGTTTGCACAACCGTTGCAAGCTGACCGGCAGGCCAAAAGGATACATCCGCCAGTTCGGGATATCCAGGATAAATTTCCGGGAAATGGCCAACCAGGGCCTGCTACCGGGTGTTAGAAAAGCAAGTTGGTAAAATTTAAATAAGGAATACAGCAATGACAGATCCGATTGCAGATTTTTTGACCCGCGTCCGGAATGCCGTGATGGCCAACCACCGGATAGTGGAGATCCCTGCGTCCAATATCAAGAAGGATATCACCAAGATTCTCTTCGATAAAGGGTATATCCTGAATTATAAATTCGAGGATGAGCAAAAGCCCGGTGTGATCAAGATCGCACTGAAATATCACCCGGTCACCAAACAACCGGCTATCACCAATCTGACGCGTATCAGCAAACCCGGTTTGCGGCAGTATGCGGGAGCGGATGAACTGCCGAGGGTATTAAATGGTCTCGGGATTGCCATCCTGTCGACTTCCCAGGGTGTAATGACCGATAAGGAAGCCAGAAAACTAAACATTGGTGGTGAAGTTATTTGCTACGTAAGCTAAAATCGAATCAGCATGTCAAGAATAGGAAAATTACCGATAAACCTCCCTGCGGGAGTTCAGGTCAGTGTTACTGACGATAATACCGTCACCGTAAAGGGTCCGCTGGGTAGCCTCCAACAGAAGGTCCACCCTGACATCAAGCTGGAAATGGCCGACGGCCATTTTACCATCACCCGGCCCAGCGATGAACGGCAGCACCGTTCAATGCACGGTCTTTACCGTTCACTCCTGGCCAATATGGTCAAAGGGGTGTCGGAAGGATTTACCATAACCCAGGAACTTATCGGCGTAGGTTACAAAGCCCAGGCTACCGGCCAGCTTTTGGAGCTGACCCTCGGCTATTCCCATTACATTGTACTGGAGATGCCGCCGGAAATCAGTGTAACTACCGTTACCGAACGTGGTAAGAACCCTACCATCATTATGAAATCCATTGATAAACAACTGATCGGCCAGGTTGCGGCCAAGATCCGTTCGTTCAGAAAACCGGAGCCGTATAAAGGCAAAGGTATTCGCTTCATGGGTGAGGAAGTCAGGAGAAAAGCCGGAAAAGCTGCTGCTGAAAAGTAATCGTTAAATTAATTATCCGGAGGTTCATCATGAATTTAAGAACAGCAAAAAGAAATAACAGGAAAGACTATCGCCGTCTGAGGATTAAACTCAGGATCAGGAAGATCGTTAATGGCACTCCCGAAAGGCCCAGGCTGAGTGTATTCAGAAGCAATAAGCAAATATACTGCCAGCTGATCAACGACCTGGCGGGTCAGACTGTGGTTGCCGCCTCTTCCAGCGAAAAAGGAATTCTGGACAAGAAAGGAACAAAAACAGAAAAGGCAAAGATGGTCGGCCAGCTCATTGCTGAAAGGGCAAAGGAGCACGGTATCGAAACTGTGGTGTTTGACCGCGGTGGTTATCTGTACCATGGAAGGATTAAAGCATTGGCAGAAGCAGCCCGTGAAGGAGGTTTAAAATTTTAAGGAACTATGGCAAACGCAATCGTAAAAAGAGTAAAATCGAGCGAAATCGAATTTAAGGACCGCCTGGTGAGCATCCAGCGCGTGACGAAAGTGACCAAAGGCGGACGTACCTTCAGTTTCTCGGCTATTGTAGTGGTTGGGAATGAGAACGGCGTTGTGGGCCATGGCCTGGGAAAAGCAAAAGAGGTTACCGCTGCGATCTCCAAGGGGATCGATGATGCCAAGAAGAACCTGATCAAGGTCCCCGTGTTAAACGGCACGGTTCCACATGATCAGACCGGCACTTACAGCGGCGCTGAGGTTTATATCAAACCGGCCGCCCCGGGTACGGGAGTAATCGCCGGCGGCGCTATGCGTGCCGTCTTCGAAAGCGTTGGTATCAAAGACGTGCTGGCCAAATCGAAAGGCTCTTCCAATCCGCACAGCGTGGTTAAAGCAACCATCAATGCACTGGCAAAAATGAAAGATGCACGGACCGTGGCCCAGCTGCGCGGTGTCGACCTCAATACAGTATTCAACGGATAATCTGGAAAGGAAATGACAATGAAAAAAGTTAAGGTTACCCAGATCAGAAGCGGGATCGGACAAACGTTGCGGCAGAAACGCACACTGGAAGCGTTAGGCCTGAAACGGATGCACCATACCGTCGAACATGAAGCCACCCCGCAAATCATGGGGATGTGCAAAAAGGTGGAACACCTTGTTAAAGTGGAAGAAGTATAATCATTTAGCGATATTGACAGAAGATGGATTTAAGCAATCTTAAACCGGCAAAAGGGTCGACAAAGACCAGCAAACGTATCGGACGCGGACAGGGCTCCGGCAAGGGAGGAACCTCCACACGTGGTCACAAAGGGGCCAAGTCAAGGTCGGGTTACAGCCGGAAAATCGGTTTCGAAGGCGGCCAGATGCCCCTTCACCGCAGAGTGCCCAAATGGGGCTTCAAAAACCGTAACCGGGTGGAGTACAGGGCAATCAACCTGGATGTGCTGCAGAAACTGGCTGAAGATAAAAATATTACGGCAATTGACCCGGAAATCCTCTTTACGAATGGTCTCGTTGGAAAGAACGACCTGGTAAAGATCCTGGGACGTGGCGAACTCAGAGCAAAGATCGAAGTCAAGGCCCATGCCTTTTCCGATAAAGCCAAACAGGCCATCGAAGCGGTGAATGGTGTTGCATCATTAATTTAACGCAAATAATGAAAAGATTAATAAATACCTTAAGAAACATATATAAGATCGAGGATCTTCGCAAGCGTATCCTTTATACTCTCGGGATCATCGTTATATATCGACTGGGTTCATATGTAGTGCTTCCGGGTGTAGATCCGAACATGCTGGCACAACTACAGAGCCAGACATCCGGAGGATTGCTCGGGCTTCTGAGTATGTTCACCGGCGGCGCATTTTCGAATGCTTCCATATTCGCTCTCGGTATCATGCCCTACATCTCGGCATCCATCGTCATCCAGCTGCTGGGTATGGCCATTCCGTATTTTCAGAAGCTGCAGCGCGAGGGAGAAAGCGGTAGGAGAAGGATCAACCAGATCACACGGTACCTGACCGTTGTCATTACAGCATTCCAGGCACCGGCATATATCCGCGGGGTTATCATTGCCAACCTTCCGCCCGAAGCTATTGCGCCGTTCGATCCGAATGCCACTTCACCTTCGACTTTCTTCTGGTTCTCTTCTATCGTTATCCTGATCACCGGTACCATGTTTGTCATGTGGCTGGGTGAAAAGATCACCGATAAGGGGATTGGAAACGGTATCTCCCTGATCATTATGATCGGGATCATAGCCCGTCTGCCCTTTGCCCTCACCGGAGAATTTGCTTCGCGCATTGCCAGCCAGGGAGGCGGTCTGGTCATCTTTATCATTGAACTGGTGGTGCTGGTGTTTATTATCCTGGCAACAATATTGCTTGTGCAGGGGACGCGGCGAATTCCGGTCCAGTATGCCAAACGGGTCGTCGGCAACAAACAGTATGGCGGCGTCAGGCAGTATATTCCGCTGAAAGTGAATGCGGCCGGCGTTATGCCGATCATTTTTGCACAGGCCATCATGTTCCTGCCGATCACCATTGCCGGATTTACCAACACCGAAAGCATGTCGGCTTTTGCCGCCGCTTTTGCCAATCCTTACGGGCTCTGGTACAACGTGGTCTACTTCCTGCTGATCATTATGTTCACCTATTTCTATACGGCTATTACCGTAAACCCGAACCAGATGGCAGAGGATATGAAAAAGAACGGGGGATTTATTCCCGGCGTGAAACCCGGGAAGAAAACGGCCGAATTTATAGATAATGTGATGTCGAGGATCACACTGCCGGGATCTATTTTCCTTGGGTTTGTTGCCATCATGCCTTCATTGGTGATCAATATGGGCGTTAACTCTCAGTTTGCATCATTTTTCGGGGGAACATCACTGCTTATTCTCGTAGGCGTTGTGCTGGATACCCTGCAACAGATAGAAAGTCATCTGCTGATGCGTCACTACGACGGTTTGACCAAAACCGGAAGAATAAAGGGACGTTCGGCATATACCATGTAGAAATGATCTATTTCAAGTCGAAAGAAGAAATAGAATTAATAAGAGAGAGTTCTTTACTTGTTGGAAAGACATTAGCCGAGGTTGCCCGGGTTATTGCACCGGGTATCCGGACAATCGTCCTGGATAAACTGGCCGAGGAATTTATCCGGAGTCACGGGGCTGAACCCGGATTTAAAGGATACAACGGATTTCCTTTCACCCTTTGCATCTCGGTCAACGAGCAGGTAGTTCACGGTTTTCCGGGCGACAGGGTGCTGCAGGAAGGAGATATTGTTTCTGTCGATTGCGGGGTGCTGAAAAACGGTTTTTACGGCGACTCTGCCTATACCTTTGCAATAGGAGAGGTAGACAGTCAGGTGAAAGATTTGATGCGAAAGACAAAAGAATCGCTATACCTGGGGATCGAAGCGGCTGTTGACGGGAAAAGGGTCGGAGATATCGGATATGCGGTACAGAATTATGTGGAGGAATTTGGCTACAGCGTGGTGAGAGACCTGGTCGGACATGGCGTGGGGCGAAACCTGCACGAAAAGCCGGATGTACCCAACTACGGTCGCCGCGGCACCGGGGTCAGGCTTAAAGAAGGGATGGTGATTGCCATCGAACCGATGATCAACCTTGGCGGAAAAAATGTCGTTCAGGAAAGAGACGGCTGGACCATCAGGACCGCTGACCGGATGCCTTCAGCTCATTTTGAGCATACGATTGCCATCGGTACGACCCGGGCGGATGTGCTGTCGACTTTCCGGTATATCGAGGAAGAACTTACAAAAAGAGGAATTGAAATTATTTAATATATGGCTAAACAGGCTTCTATAGAACAAGACGGAACGGTCATCGAATCGTTGGGGAATGCCATGTTTCGCGTGGAACTGGAAAACGGGCACGTGATCACAGCCCATATTTCAGGCAAAATGAGGATGCATTACATCAAGATCCTCCCGGGAGATAAAGTGAAGCTGGAAATGTCGCCATATGATTTAACAAAAGGAAGAATTACTTACAGGTACAAATAATAAAAAAGACGGTCATGAAAGTCAGAGCATCAGTTAAAAAACGTACTGCCGATTGCAAAATCGTCAGGAGGAAAGGGAGGGTTTACATCATCAATAAAAAGAACCCGAAACTGAAACAAAGACAAGGATAACATTTAACAGGAACAATAACAATAACAATAACAATATTATAATTTAGCATTTATGGCTAGAATTGCAGGAGTCGATATTCCTAAGAACAAGCGCGGCGAGGTCAGCTTGACCTATATTTTCGGGATCGGCCGCAGCAGCGCCCAGAAGATCCTTGAGAAAGCCGGCGTTGACCTGAACAAAAAGGTCCAGGACTGGAGCGATGAAGAACAGAACAACATCCGTACGATCATCAATAATGAGTTTAAGGTCGAGGGTGCGCTTCGTTCGGAAGTCCAGCTTAATATCAAACGTCTCATGGACATTGGCACCTACCGTGGCATCCGGCACCGTCTCGGATTACCGTCGCGCGGACAGAGCACCAAGAACAATGCCCGTACCCGCAAGGGAAAGAAAAAGACCGTTGCCAACAAGAAGAAAGCACCTAAAGGTTAATCATAATTTTCAGTAAAAATGGCTAAAACAACCAGAGCAACAAAGAAGCGGATCGTCAAGGTCGAGCCAGTCGGAAGGGCTTATATTCACGCATCTTTCAATAATATCATCATCACCCTGACCAACAATGCCGGGCAGGTCATCTCCTGGGCATCTGCCGGTAAAATGGGCTTTAAAGGTTCCAAGAAGAATACTCCTTATGCTGCCCAAATGGCTGCGGAGGAGTGTTCCAAGACAGCTTTTGACCTGGGTCTCAGGAAAGTAAAGGTGTTTGTGAAAGGACCGGGTTCAGGACGCGAATCGGCTATCCGTACCATTCATACCGCCGGGATCGAAGTATCCGAGATACAGGATGTGACCCCGCTTCCGCATAACGGATGCCGTCCGCCCAAAAGAAGAAGAGTATAATCGTTTTAAGAATAATTTAATCAATATAAGAAATGGCAAGATACAGAGGCCCTAAATCAAAGATAGCGAGAAGATTCAGGGAACCGATTTTCGGACCGGACCGGGTACTGGACAAAAAACCTTACCCTCCGGGCATCCACGGTTCGTCACACCGCAGGAAAAAGGAGTCTGAGTACGGCGTTCAGCTGGCAGAAAAACAGAAAGCCAAATATACCTATGGTATCCTGGAACGGCAGTTCAGAAAAACCTTCGCTATGGCTACCCGGAAAAAGGGTATCACCGGTGAAGTTCTGCTGCAATTGATCGAAGCGCGTCTGGATAACGTCGTGTTCCGACTGGGCATCGCCCCAACCCGTCGTGCTGCCCGCCAGCTGGTTACCCACCGACATATTGTCGTCAACGGAGAAGTGGTCAACGTCCCTTCCTATTCACTCAAAGAAGGTGATGTCGTCGGCGTCAGGGAAAAAGCCAAATCGCTCGAAGTAATCTCAGAATCGCTTGCTTCACGCTCCAATAAATTCTCATGGCTCGACTGGAATGACGAAAAAAAGGAGGGCAAATTCATGAACTATCCTCCCAGGGAGGAAATACCCGAAAATATCCGGGAACAGCTCATCGTCGAGTTGTACTCCAAATAATCATCTGAATTTTTTCTTTTAATTATAAAAAAACGAACATGGCAGTTTTAGCATTCCAAAAACCCGAAAAAGTCATCATGGTCGAAACCGACACCTCAAAAGGTGTGTTTGAATTCAGACCCCTGGAGCCCGGTTTCGGTGTGACGATCGGAAATGCATTAAGAAGAATATTGCTATCGTCCCTCGAAGGTTTTGCCATTACGTCCATCAAGATCGATGGCGTTTCACATGAGTTTTCTACCATTACAGGAGTGGTGGAAGATGTTTCGGAAATTATCCTGAACCTTAAGAAAGTCCGGTTCAAACGTCAGATTGAGACGGAAAACAGCGAAAAAGTAACCGTCGTGATCGGTGACCAGGACTCTTTCAAAGCCGGCGATATTAACAAGTTCTTATCGGTTTTCCAGGTGCTTAACCCGGAAGTGGAAATCTGCCACCTCGACCCCTCTACCAAACTGACCATCGAGATCAATATCGAGAAGGGCCGCGGTTATGTTCCCAGCGAAGAGAATAAAGTGATGAATACCGATATCAACATGATATTTATCGATTCTATCCATACTCCCATCCGGAATGTGAAATACAAGATCGATAATTACCGTGTGGAACAAAAAACCGACTACGAAAAGCTGACCCTGGAGATCGAAACCGATGGATCCATCATGCCCAAGGAAGCGCTGAAAGAAGCAGCTAAAATTCTGATCCACCATTTCATGCTCTTTTCGGATGAAAAAATCACCCTGGATACGGAAGAGAAAGCCGTAGCCGAAGAATTCGATGAGAATTCGCTCCACATCCGGCAGTTGCTCAAGACCAAACTGGTAGATATGGACCTCAGCGTCAGGGCACTCAACTGCCTGAAGGCCGCAGACGTGGAAACACTCGGCGACCTGGTGCAATTTAATAAAAACGACCTGCTCAAATTCAGAAACTTCGGGAAGAAGTCGCTGACCGAACTGGAAGACCTGGTTAAGACCAAAGGACTTGAGTTCGGAATGAATGTTGCAAAATACAAACTTGATAAGGAATAAATCGCGATGAGACACGGAAAGAAAATCAATCACCTGAGTAGAAAAAGCGCTCACCGGAAGGCAATGCTGTCGAATATGGCAACATCGCTCATCATGCATAAACGGATCACGACGACCCTGGCGAAGGCCAAAGCCCTCAGGGTGTACGTCGAGCCGATCATCACCCGTTCAAAGGAGGATACAACCCACTCCAGAAGAGTGGTGTTCAGCTACCTGCAGAGCAAGGAAGCGGTCACGGAACTTTTCAGGGACGTCTCTGCCAAAGTGGCCGACCGCCCGGGTGGTTACACAAGGATCATCAAACTGGGACTGAGGCTGGGCGACAACGCCGAGATGGCGATGATCGAACTGGTTGACTTCAACCTGAACCTGCTGGGTGATAAGGCCCCTGCAAAGGCCAAGACCACCCGCCGTAGCAGAAGGGGCGGAGCAAAGAAAGCCGGCGCCGAAGAAGTGGCCGATACCGCTGCAGCCCCGGCCAAACCGGCCAAAGCCAAAGCGAAGAAAGAAGAGGAACCGGTAGCCGTTGCGGCTCCGGCACCCCAGAGTGTCCCCGCAGAGATGCCCGAACCGGAAGCAGAACCGGACATGGTAGCTGATGCGGAACCACCGGCAGAGGAAATTCTGCCCGAGGAGGCCCAGCCGGCTGATGAAGCCAAACCGGAAGATCCGGAACCCGAAGAAGAAACAAAAGCTTAACATCACATGAAATATCAATGGAAAGGATAAGGTGGAAGCGCTTTATCCTTTTTTAGTTTAAAGTTTTCACAAAACATCTCAATAGTATATCCAATAAAAAGTTAAGAATTAAGAATTAAAAATTAAAGATATGAGTGCAATAATCGATATTCATGCCCGTCAGATCCTGGATTCACGGGGCAATCCAACCATCGAAGTGGACGTATTTACCGAATCGGGCGTCATCGGAAGGGCAGCCATCCCCTCGGGCGCATCTACCGGTATCCACGAAGCCGTTGAACTGCGCGACGGTGACAAGGAATACCTCGGAAAAGGTGTCCTGAAAGCCGTCCATAATGTGAATAATGTTATTAAAGAAGAGATCGTCGGATACAATGTGACGGACCAGGGCGATATCGACCAGCATATGATCGAGCTCGACGGTACTCCGAACAAAGCCAAACTGGGCGCCAATGCCATCCTGGGCGTTTCGCTGGCCGTTGCCAAAGCAGGCGCCATGGAAACGGGCCAGTATCTTTACCGGTATGTCGGCGGAGTGAATGCCAATACGCTGCCCATACCGATGATGAATATCCTAAACGGCGGTTCACATGCAGATAACAGCATCGATTTCCAGGAGTTCATGATCATGCCGGCCGGGGCAGAAAGTTTCAGCCAGGCGCTCCGGATGGGAGCAGAGGTATTCCATACGCTCAAAGGGGTCCTTAAGAAAAAGGGCTATTCGACCAATGTTGGCGACGAAGGCGGTTTTGCCCCGAACCTGGGCAGCAACGAAGAAGCCATCCAGGTAGTGCTCGAAGCCATCGAAAAAGCGGGATACAAACCGGGCGAAGATATCTATATCGCCCTTGACCCGGCATCTTCGGAGTATTTCCTGACTGATGAAAAAGTGTACCACCTGAAGAAATCTTCCGGTGAAAAACTCACTCCCGCCCAAATGGTCGATTACTGGGCCGAATGGGTCAGGAAGTACCCGATCATCTCAATCGAAGACGGTATGGCCGAAGATGACTGGGACGGCTGGAAAATGATGACCGATAAAATGGGGAGCAAAATCCAGCTCGTGGGCGACGATCTTTTCGTGACCAACACAAGCCGTTTACAGGAAGGCATCAGCAAAGGCGTGGCCAACAGCATCCTGGTAAAGGTCAACCAGATCGGGACGCTGACCGAGACGATCAATGCCGTGAACCTGGCGTATACCAATGCTTATACAGCCGTCATCAGCCACCGTTCGGGCGAAACCGAAGACGTTACCATCGCCGACCTGGCCGTTGCCCTGAATACGGGAATGATCAAAACCGGAAGCGCCAGCCGTTCTGACAGGATCGCCAAATACAACCAGTTGCTCCGGATCGAGGAGAAGTTGGGAAATTCAGCTTATTATCCGGGCAAAAGTTTTAAGTTTTGTAAAAAATAAACTCGGAACTTTTATCGTTGTGATAATAATCTGAAAACCTGTGTTTTTTTATAGCAGTTTCGCCAAGAAATCGGTATTCTATACTTTCCTGCAGATTCTTCCTGCATTGGCAGGGATCATAATTTTGAGAATCTATTCCTCCCTGCTTACCAGGGAGGAATATGCCGTTCTGGCCATGCTTACAACCACTTCTACTCTCAGCCTGATCATAAACTCCCTATGTATGGATCAGGTCATCACAAGGTACTATTATGATCATGTGCATGACAGGAAAAAATTGGATGATTTTTTTCTTTCTGTGATATCTGTCATGGTGGCATTGCTTTTCGTCATAATAGCTTTCGTATTCATTATTCCCCAGGGTATCAATGAATATCTTTTTAAAGGGATGTTAGAAAATATGCAGTGGCAGTTTATCGCCTCGGTACTGGTTGGATTTGCTCTTTCTTTGTATAAATCCCTGTTAAGTTTTCAGCGAAACGAACAAGCTCATTTTAAAGTGTTGATCCTGACACTTTCTGCGTCTGTTCTTCAAGTCGCTTTTGTCTGGATCGGTATCCGTTTCTTTCAGAATAGTGTACTCGGCGCACAGTTAGGCAAGTTTGCCGGAATTGCCCTGCCAACAATAGTATTGATATTCATGTATTTTGCAGGAAGGAAGGCCTCAATAAAATTTGCACTTATCAGGGAGGTTGTTCCTTTTTTTGCACCGCTGGTATTATATGGACTGATGTATTGGGGAGTGTCACAATTCGACCAGGTACTGTTTCAAATGCGCATGCAAAGCCTGGAATTACTGGCATTATACGTGATGGCATTTAATATCGCATTATTTGCCGACCTAATCTTAAGTGGACTGTCCTCTTTCATTATTCCTGAAATGAATATGATCATGAAACAGCAAACCGATACAGGAAGGATATCCAATTATATCCATCTTTTCGTCTTAATGAGTTGTTTTTCTATACTTTCTGTCTCCCTCGCAGGAAACCTGATGACAGATTTTTATCTGGATCCTAAATATGGTTCTATCGGATGGATTATTGATGGTCTGCTTATAGGTTATATCTTCAGAATGTTGTATACCATTTATAGCTTTCCGGTTTATTATCAGAAAAAAACAATGATTTTAACCATAGCCCTTGGGATATCCCTGGCGATTAGTTTATCCGTAAACTGGTTTCTGATCCCTTCCGCAGGAATTTTTGCCCTTTTGCTTTCCAATTTCCTCTCTCGTTTTTCCCAGGCCTGGCTAACGGCTGGGCTTGCACGTAAAATGTCAACCATACCGTTTAACAGGATGAAAGTATTCGGACTTACAGTTATTTTTGTTCTTTTGTTACTTAGCCTGATGATAATTGGGTATTTCACCCGCGTCAATCATTATTTGGCTATTTCCGCTGCATTTATTATTGCGGTTCTTACTGCATTGATCTTGTTCCGGAAACAATTACCAGTACTGATCAGCCTCCTCAGAGATGGATTTCTTAAAAACAGGCATGAAAATTTAAAGCATTGAATATAAAAGGGATCGATATTGCAAAATACCTCGGGGAAAATTTTAACCACCTGTACCGATCGGATGCAGGAACTATAGAATTTATCGCAGGATCATTACCGGAGAATATAAGCTACCTGCAGATTCTGAACGAAATAATTACTCAGCCAAAACCTTTGTTTATCGACTTTAACGGAATACCCTTGCCATTATTCTATTATGAGTCTGCTGATCATAAAATCACTCTGGCCGATCTGACAGTTAAGGAATTATCTATTAATTCCTTCCTTTTGCTTAGCGGATGGCAGGAAGTAGTTATAAAAAAGCGGGATCTGCATGAACGATTCCCATATTCAGAGTCGCTTCAGTCAAAATTTAATTTTGCCGGGATTCCGGTCGTCAATTTCTTGTTTAACGAGATGTGCCTGCGAATAAAGCAGTCCGGATACCATTGTAATCCTTTAAAATTTTCTACGGCAGGCTCAAATATTATTTTTACTCACGATATAGACCGATTATATTCCGGGTGGTATGAAGCAACCGGTCATGTTATAAAAAATCCGTGGACCGGAAAATTAAGATCATGGGTAGAGTTAAGCCGCAGGAAATTATTTTTTCAGGTAGATGATTACCAGGATGCCTGTTACAGGTTACTGGCGCTGCTGGATAAATTTCAGATCAAGTCGGTTTTCTTTTTTCTTGCCAGTCGTTCCCGCGACGATGCCGATTATCGTCTCGGAGATCATTTTACCGTCAGGTTTATCAAGGATCTTCAGGAGGCTGGTCACATTCCCGGACTTCATGCGGGTTACCATACTTTCCGGGATCCCGGACAGTTGAACCGGCAAATCGGGCAGGCCTGTAATTTCCTTGGGGAAAATATAATTAATAACCGTCAGCATTTTCTTAAGTTTGACTTGTCTTTTACGCCACTGACGCTTTTTAACGCCGGTATAAAATATGATTTTTCGCTTGGATTTGCTGAAGCTCCCGGATTTCGGAACAGTATAGCCACCCCGTTCTATGTTTTTGATTTCTTGAACCCGGAATCTGCCCGGCTTGTGGAGGTACCGCTGTTCTTCATGGATGGCACCTATTCGCATTATCAGCGTATAGATAAGCACGGATTCAGAAATCCACTGGAAGATATAGCTCAGTATTCAAAATACTTTAATATGAATTTTTCGGTATTGTTTCATAACTCCGTTTTTACCGATTTTAAATACCAGGGTTTTAGCCAGCTTTTTATAGACGTTGCTGAATTCGCTGCTGAGCAAGGTTTTTCAGCAGATGCTCACATACGTTGGCCTGAAATGTGATCCACCAGTCGGAGCAGGTTCTCTTTGAATCTCTCCCGCGAATAGTGCTGATTGTAAAAAGTCAAGCAGTTATTTTGAAGCAGCTGATACTTTTCCGGGTTCTCTATAACCTCATCGATTTTATTTTTTTCATTAAAGAGGATGCCGCATCCTGCCCTGATTTTCTCTAATGTAGGAGCCCTGTCATTCCCGATGATGGGAAGACCCATCGCCAGGTAGTCCTGGTCTTTGTTGGCTTCCTGTGTCGCATAACTGAAGTGGACGGGATGGATGATGCTGCAACCCATCAACCTGTACCTCTCTGTCAGCCGCGAAAGCTTATGGGCCAGAACATCCGGGGCGATTCTTGATTCCCACGTAACTTCCGGATTCGATTTGATAGCATTTATTAAATTTTTATCAGAGGTATCACCAAAAATGAAAAGAGGGAGGCCAAGGTCTGCCTGCAGCGCTAGTGTCTCTGTTGCGCCCTTGTTTCGGGTGAATAAGCCAAGATAAAGCAAAGCTGCCGGCTTCGATTTATTTCCGGCCTGAACGATATTTTCAAAAGGTGAAGTATAGAAAATCAAGGAAGTACGATATGGCCTGAAGTACTCCTGCAGGGCCGCCGAATTGACAATCACGCCATCAGCCATCGCAGCCAGTTTTTTCTCAAGGGCAGCATAATGTCTTAGTAGCAACGGTCCGGCTGGCTTCAGGAATGGTAACTCGCCCGAAATGTAATGAAAGTTCAGATGGACCATGTTGTCGATGGTTTCATATATGACTTTCATTTGTCTTTTTTTAAGGGCCTTAACCAAAGGAAGTAAGTGGAAATCATATAAAATTACGATTCCATCCCGGGGTATGCTTTCCAGTATTTCTTTATAAAGATGTTTTTTAAAGTAATTGAATGAAGAATAATTGATTAACCGTTGAAAAATATCAGGCCGCCGGGGATAAGATAAATGCGAGACCTCGTATCCTGCTTCAGACAGAATAATTTTCTCGGTCTCAACCCGCGGATGCGGGATCGATATGGGAAAAGCAGTAACAATCGTAATTTTTCTCATCCAGGTTTATTCGGTTTTACCGCTACTATGTAATTCGGAGCCCAGAACTTTCTGACAGAATACATTAACCGGTAAATTTGAAACAACACTTTATTATAGCTCTTTTTTGGCCTGTCATATTCGTGCAGCCACGAGAAATCTATTAATTCAAATCCGGCTCGATCCAATAATTCCATCATATTGGTCGGATCAATAGCTACTGTATGTTCCGGGTTAATACCTGGGCGTCCGAATAACAAGATGCTGAAGGATTGACGGATACTGTATGGATTTGGCGTACTGATCAGAAAAACCGTTCGATCGGATGCCAATTTTTTATAATGTTTTAAAAATGCGACAATATCGCTGACATGTTCAATAACATCTGCCATTACCACAATATCGGGATCTTTGAAATCCTTGTCGGAAAAGGTGATGGCAGAAAACAGAAGGTAACCCTGTTCCCGGAGCTGTTCCATCTTTTCGGTATTGATATCGACACCGGCTAACAATGTGGCAACCTGCCTGATCTTGCCATGGAGCCATTCCGGCCGGTCGGGATTGTTGTCCTGGCCAATGCATCCGATATCAAGAACCCGTTTACCCTTGCAATAGTTCGTGATGAAATCCGTTTTGCCGGAAACCGGTCGCTTTCGAAAGCTATTTAATACCTGCGTCCGGTCCATCTTTCCGAATTATTATAAACAAATCCCTTGGCTTGTTCATCAGTGTTTTGTAGACCGATCCTGATACCTGCAAAAATTTGCCGGACCTAAGGTAAGTCCAACTTTTATCCGGTTCAAAAAGATCAATCCGGCAATCCCTCAGGTTGTTCCTCAACGTATGTTTTACGACTTTTATTTCAGTTTTATTTAAAAGGTGCCATCCGGTTCCTGCGTTCGATGACGGACCTGTCCGGGTAGTTATCAGAAAAACACCACCCCTGTTCAGCAGTTTATCGACCTGTTTTTCAATTCTGGCAGCCAGAATACCCATATCTGAAATATTAAAATAGCTCAAGCCAAACGCGGTTATCAGATCATAACCGACACCCTCTAAGTTTTCAATGTCAGTTATCTGAAACTCCAGTGAATCCGGTTTGTTATTCAGTATTTTACAAATTTCTGCAACATTGTGGCTGAAATCAATACCTGTGGAATGTTGAAAATATTCTGAGAAAATATAAGTCTTAAGCCCGAATCCACAACCGGCATCCAGATACCTTTCAGCTACCGCCGGCCAGATTTCCATCATCTTCATCCATTGAATAATACGGATGCAATATTCCCGTTCTGCTTGAAATCCCGGCAAAGATTCAAATGTAGCGTATTTCTGATCGTAAAAAATTTTTATATCCAATGGCCTGTCCTGTTTATTTAATTCACCTGATTTGAAATATCACCTTGCAATTTGTCAAGCAATTGAGCCAGGGT
This sequence comes from Bacteroidales bacterium, assembly GCA_017991835.1. Classification (GTDB taxonomy): domain Bacteria; phylum Bacteroidota; class Bacteroidia; order Bacteroidales; family JAGOPY01; genus JAGOPY01. The sequence continues at coordinate 145,114 of JAGOPY010000006.1, forward strand.
GGCTGCCAGCGACTTACGCGAGTACTGGCTCACTTTCCCCGGTCTGGCTTCTAATTCATTCTTTTGGAAAAGGTTGTAATAATGATCGATCAAAGTACGAATCATCTGTTCATCATCAAACTCTGCGCATAAACCGCATTCCGTTTCCCGGATAATGGCTGCAGCATCTCCGTCAACGGGCCCGATCAGTAAAACAGGGCGCCGGACAGCCATGTATTCGAATATCTTGCCGGTTACGACGCCCCTTGCATTTTTCGACCGGTTGATCAGGAGCAGCAGTACGGCTGATCTTCGCAGAATTTCCATGCCTTCATTATGTTTCACGAATTGAGTGATGCTGAGATAGTCTTTTATGTTAAGGGCTTCAATCTCCTGGACCACTTTATAGTCAACGGTCCCTATTAAATGAATTGATAAATCTTTTGCAAATTGCTTATCGGTTGCGACCTTTTCGGACAGAACCTTCCATAATGCGGAAGAGTTTCGGGTTACAGGCAGTGTTCCAAGATGAACAATGGAGAATTTTCGATCTTTTTCAGTATATTCTGCAGGAATGTCCGATTCATCATATCCATTCGTGATCACCGTGATATTTTCAGCTCCGATCTTCAGAAACTCGTTCTTCATATCATTTCCGATGGCAATGATATGGTCAGCAGCTCGAATGACCTTCGATTCCAGCCTGATATGCTTTTTTTCAGCATACCGTGTCAATTTCAGCGCGGCGTGCAAATCGGTACTCGTCCAGGGATCTCTGAAATCAGCAACCCACGGGATCGTAGTTGAAGCTTTGAGTTTTAACCCGATCAGGTGAATACTATGAGGCGGCCCGGTCGTTACAATTGCATCGAAGGTATGTGAGGCAAGGTATTTCTTCAGAAATCTGGTGACAGGCCTTATCCAGAAAATTCGGGCGTCAGGAATAAAAAGATTGGACCGGATCCAGACCGACAGATCATTTTTTATCCTGGCAAAGCCCTTCGGCTCTGTTTTCATCGACATATACGCCCCGATATTTTCTTCTTTCTTCAATCCCACAAAAGCTTTATATATTCGGTGAGGCTCACGGATCGGGATCTTAAGGACATTCAGCTTTTCGGGGATTTCTGCAACCAGTTCTTTATCCAGATCGGTATAAAAAGCATTTTCAGGGGCTACTACGGTTGGTTCCCAACCGTATTCAGGCAAATATTTGCAGAACCTGAGCCATCTTTGCACGGCGCTTCCGCCGGCAGGTGGCCAGTAATACAAAATCACCAGGACTTTCTTCATGCGTTCTTCCTATTTATGAAGAATTCTTTTGCAAAATAGCCCGCAATTAAAAGTAATATTATCAATGAACTTGCCAGGGAGATATTTCCTCCTAAATAATAAGATTTCGGTTCAAACCTGAACTCAAGCTTGTGCTGCCCGGCAGGAAGGACCATGGCTCTCAGAATGAAATTGGCCCTGAAATGCGGTGATTTTTTGCCATCCAGGTAAGCGTTCCATCCTTTATCATAATAAATCTCTGAGAAAACTGCCAGTTGGTCGGCAGGCGCATCATATTCGTAAACCAATTGATCGGGGGAGTAGGAAAGCAGATCTATGCTTCCGGATGGTCCTGCCGATGGTCTGAGGCCGGCCACAAAGGATTCAAATCGTTTATCAATGACCGCTGTTCTTGCAGGATCCAGGCCATTGAGCGAAGCAATTTCTTCATCGGCATTGGCCACTATCTTATAATCGCCTACGAACCAGGCGTTTCCGCAAGCATAGGGATTTTTTAACGGCTCACTGTTTGCATTCAGGATAAGATACCTGGTATTCAGCATATTGAATGCTGTGGCACCGGCCATCGCTTCTCCGGGTGCGACCTGCGAATTTCCCAGTGCTTCGGCGATATTCCGCCTTTCATCCATCAGCGCATGATCGACCACCTCCTGGTACCGTCGCATCTTGGCTCCATGGTAACCTCCGATATTCTTGTGAAAGTAGGATGTCCGGGCCGATGCATCGAAGGCTTCATTCATATTATAGACCCTGTACGACAGGTCTTTGTCTTTTAAGATAGCAATATCAGCCGGAGTAGCCTGGTATGGATTATCGACTTTGTTTTTCTTGATGAAATCATCATTGTTCAGATATCTTTTATTTACCGGCCACATATCCACAATCACAAACAGGGGAAGGAGTGCCAGCACATAGGCCAGTTTGGCCTTACCTTTAAGGTAGGCCCAGAGCAAACCGAAGGCGAGCAGAACAAAGATCAGAGACCTGACAACATCATTGCGGAACAGTGCTTTCCTGTCCGATTCAAGGGCAGGCATTAACCAGTCGGGGATTCCCTGGCTGGCATCATTGGGTGACGAAAATGAAAAAAGGCTGGTCCCGAGCAGGAGGAAGAAAACAAGCAGACCCCCAACAATATATAGCGCCATGAAAAGGCTTTTAACCGCTTTCTCCTTAGCCGGGTCCTTCAGTAACTGATCCAGGGCAACCAGTGCCAGCAAAGGAATCGACAGTTCCGCGATGACCAGTGTCATCGAAACAGCCCTGAACTTATTATACAAAGGAACGTAATCGAGGAAGAAGTCGGTCAAAGGCATAAAATTCTTACCCCAGGCCAGCATGATAGAAAGCACGGTCACGGCAATACCCCACCATTTCAATGGGCCTTTCAGGTAAATCAGTGAAAAGACGAAGAGGAACACGATGATAGCGCCAACATAAACGGGACCGGAGGTGAATGGCTGATCTCCCCAGTAGAGCGGAAGTGCTTTAATGATCTGGTCGGCGTTGGGTACGCGGTTTTGAGTAAGGACCTGATATGTTTCCGAATTTTTGGATAGTTCGCCGTGTGATGAGCCCCCGTGGAAATTCGGGATCAGCAGCGTCATCGTTTCGGAGATACCGTAGCTCCATGCGGTTGCATAGTCTTTGTCCAGCCCGCTGGTCCTGTTTTCCTGTTCTGATGTCAGCTCGGTTTTCCCCCGGATTGAATATTTGCTGTATTCATAGACATTCCAGAGACTTGCCGTATGAGTAAGAACCGCCAGCAATGCTGCCAGGACCAGCACGCCGGTAGCTTTCAGGAAATCCGGAAGTTTCTTTTCCCTGTAATGGCGGATCAGTTCCACCAAACCATAAATGAGCATCGCGATCAAGAGGTAATAGGTGATCTGAGGATGGCCGCTGACAATAAGCAGGGCAAGAAAAAATGCAGTCGTGAGGCCGCCCGCTAGCCATCTGCCCCTGTACGATAGGATGATTCCTGCAAACACCGGTGCCATATATCCGATGGCATAAGCCTTTGACGTATGACCTGCTTCAAGGATAATAAAAAAGTAGGAAGAAAAAGCGAATGCGATGGCTCCGGTAATGCTGAGCCAGGGATTGATCTTCAATACCCTCATCAGAATATAAAATCCTATGAAATAGATGATAATCATACCTACCGGCAAATGGAAACCTAACCTTAGCAGGCGATGGATATAAGTCATCAAATTTTGAGTGTAGTGAACGGAGATCTGATAAGCGGGCATCCCACCGAACATTCCATTTGTCCATAGTGCCTCTTCACCGGTCTTATCGCGGTAATCAACAACTTCCTTCGACATCCCTTTAAAATGGACCATATCGCTGGCCGACAGTTTTTTGCCTTCCAGGACAGGGTAAAAATAAATAATGATGATGAGGAAAAAAACGGCCAGGGCAACAATGACTGGAAGTAACTTCTTGAAACTCAAAGCATCTGACTTGATCATCTGGATACAGGTATTGATTAATACACGTATTAACCTCGCGAAATTAACGAAATTCGGTTAATCTTATTTTAAATTAAATGTACCTGTTTGTAAGTTACAGGATATCAATTCTTAATATCAGTGATTTACCATGATCTTCTTAACAGTATGACCTGAAGGCCTTGATATTTTCAGAAAGTAAATTCCCGGATTCAGTTTGCTCGTTTCAATTGTTATCCCGTTGTCAGGATCGATGTTCTCAATGCGTTTAACAATAGCTTCCCCGTTTGGACTCAGCAATAAGACACTTACTTCTTCCTCAACGGTTGATGTAACGTTAAAGTAATGTACCGCAGGATTAGGGTATATGGATATGGTATTATCATATGTATCTGATGGTTCTGCATTTTGTTCAATGTTGATCATATGGCACACGGAGTCCACCCCGCAGTCATTCCATACCGTTAGGCATACCTCGTATGTTCCCGGATTATCATAGATATGCCAGGGTTCATTAAGATCCGAATAATAACCATCGCCGAAATCCCAGTACAAAGATTCACCGTGAAGCGACTGGTCATGGAAAAATACTGAAAAATCTTCCTTTTCAAATGTATAAACTGCAATCGGATCCTGGCAGATGGAATAGGTGATCACCAGTTTAGGCTTGTTCTCAACGGTGTCGGTATAATCGCTGGATGCAAAAAGCAGGCAGCGGTAATATTCTTCATGGATCAACCTGAACAACAGCCCGTGGTAAGTTTCAGGCTCGTTGTACAACCTGGTGATGACTTCCGTTACATCAATATTGGTGTAGTCCTGGAATTCCTCAACACTTTGAGGAATGTAAACCTGGTATTGGCTGGTTGTTGCCGGTTGATTATTCCAGGTAACTTCCATCTCTTCCCAGGGCTCTGTGATCAGTTGCAGCCAGGCATCGTTCTCACCTGTATGGCCGTAAAATGTAGGTTCTTTGTTAGCAAAATAGAGATTGAGTCTTGCGTCTTCAATCACCGCATTTTCCGGCAATACGGAAAGGTCGTATTCAACCAGCGCCCTGTTTGTGCCTGGTTCTCCGGAATGCGTCCAGGCGGCTGCTTTGAAGATGGGTGAATTTCCATAATTATTGCCGGGAAGAATGGTGTTGATCTGAGCGTCTTTCCCTTCCTCTCCCGGCTGGATCTCAATGGTGACGGTTGATACAGTGTATGATACTTCGAGTTTCGGGTGTAGTTCCGCCGATTCTGCATAATCACCTGATGCGAACAAAAGACATTTGTATATGCTTTCGTCTGCCAGGCGCAGCAGCAATCCGTGATACTGTCCGGGTTGTTCGAATTGCTTGGAGATCAGGTTTGTAACGTCAATATTTGTAAAATCCTGGTAAGGATCGGTACTGGCCGGCAGGCTTACCTGGAAATCCGTTGTGGTTTCGGGTTGGTTGGCCCAGGTTACACCATCCTCTTCCCAGGGTTCCGTAATTAACCGGAGAATACTTTCGTTTTCACCGGTATGCCCTTCGATCAGGTTCTCCTGGCTGACAAAGTACAGACTGAGACGTGCATCGGTGATGGTGGCATTTGCCGGGATGACTGATAAATCAAATTCTACCATCGAACGGGTTGTGCAAATTTCTTTGTAGTGCGACCAGGCCATGCAGGTGAATTTGGGGCTGTTTCCAAAATGATACAAGGGGTATGCGCTCCAGACCAGTGCGTCTTTCCCTTCCTGTCCGGGTTGAATGACAATAGTGTTTGATTCGCTGGTATAGGTGATTTCCAGCCTGGGACGCATAGATATCGTGTCAGAATAATCACCCGAAGCAAAAAGTATGCACCGGTAAGGATTTTCATTTTGCAACCGCATCATGATCCCGTGGTATTCTTCCGGTGATGTCAGCAGGGACTGTATCAGTCCAGTGATGTCAATATCCGTATAATCCATATAAGGCGCTTCGCTCTGGGGCAGATAAACCTGGTTTTCTGCGGTGGTGGCGGGCTGTGTGTTCCAGGTGACCGTTGCCTCGTCCCAGGGTTCTGTGACCAGGCTGAGGGTTGCGCTGTTCTGGCCTGTATGCCCCATGAAATTGGGTTCCAGGCAAAGGAAATAGAGGTTCAGCTTTGCACTGGTAATAACGGCGTTTTCCGGTATCTCAGACAGGTCGAAATCAATCAGGGCCCTGTTGATGCCCGGTTCACCGCCATGCGTCCATCCCGAAGCAAGGAATTTAGGCGTGTTGCCGAAATTCATGTTTGGGGCATAGCTCCACACTAATGCGTCTTTCCCTTCCGGGCCGGGCTGGATAATGATTGTGTTTTGTGCGAAATTGACGGTTTGGATAAAAAACAAAAAGAAAACCATCAGAAAAATAATCTTTTTCATGGCGTTTGGTTTTATCAGATAAGGCTATAAATATAGACAGGAACTTAATACAAAGAGTTGCACTGGCAAAAAAAAAGAAGATAACCATGATTATCTTCTTTTCGGGTTCCTGATATTTTAAAAGGATTCTATCTTTTTTCGTCGGATACGGTCAGTTTTTTTCTGCCGGTAGCCCTTCTGTTTGAAAGAACCTTGCGGCCGTTCTTGGTCGACATCCTTTCCCTGAAACCGTGTTTGTTCTTGCGTTTCCTTACCGATGGCTGAAATGTTCTTTTCATCACTTCTCAATTTTGGAGGTGCAAAAGTACAATTTAATTTTGATTTACCAAATAAAATCCTCCCGACTTTGTAATTTATTTTTTAATGGCGAAAACCATAATGGAGGTTGCTTTGAAAGGCAGCCTCGTAGTATCGGTATTAAAGAGATACCTGATGACGAATCTTTTCAGCCCTCCTTCAGGTAAAACATCCATAGGAGCAGTCACGTAATATATTTCCAGCACATGGAACCCGTGTTTTTGCAACAGCTTCCTGATCCTGCGCTTTGTGTAAATCCTGGCGTTTGCGAACTTCTCATGTACAGGCCGGGGCAGCCAGGAGAACAAAGGGACCCTGTTCCAGGGGATTTTGTTAAGACCGGGTATATTCGCACCATGCGTTTCAAAGATCCACCATTTATTGGGGACCGAAACCGCGATGATTCCGCCCGGTTTAAGGGCTTTGTAAAAGTTCTCCAGGTTTTCCTCCTGAAGATGTTCTATTACCTCAAAACTGATGATACGGTCGAATTGATTTTCCGGTCTTTCTTTTGTGATATCGGACACATAGAACCGGTAGTTATCTCCGTCGTCTGGTTTGAATTCTACGTCAATGCCTGTACAACTCCTGAAATCGTTATGCAGCGCGATAACAGAGGCTCCGTTTCCACAACCGATATCCAGCATCGTTTTATCCTTACCCGTAAATCCCGGGAACTCCCGCACAAGTTTTATACGCCGGTGAACAATCCGGTCATCGGCATCCGCCGGGCGCCCCAGAAAATGATCATCTTTGAAAAGCTCTTTCGGGATCCTTTTGCTCATCTCAGCGATAAGATATGCTATGCAGGGTTTTTCACCGGGCAGTGCTCCAGCGTCTTTACCAGGTAATCCCAGAACAGGCCGACGGAGGCGATATGCACCTTTTCGTCGGGGGAGTGCGGGCCGCGGATGGTCGGGCCGAATGAGATCATGTCCCAGTGCGGGTATTGCGCGCCGAGGATACCGCACTCGAGCCCGGCGTGGATCACCTTGACGGCCGGAACCTTCCCGAAATGGACCCGGTAAACCTCTTTCATGGTCTCCAGGATAGGGGAGTGGATATTGGGTTTCCAACCCGGGTATTCGCCCGAAACCTCCGTTTTGGCTCCTGCCTGGGTGAAGATGGCCGACATCTGTTCGGCCAGCTTCATCTTGTTCTCATCTACCGAACTGCGCAGCAGGCAGGCGACAAACACTTTGCCCTCCTTCAATTTGACGATGGCCAGGTTTGTGGAGGTCTCCACCACCTCGGGCATGTCTTTGATCATCGAGATCATTCCGTTGGGCGCCTGGTCGAGCGCATTGTACAGTTTGTTCTGCACCTCTTCTTCCATCAGGTGAGTGGGCATTTTGGTGGAATTGACCGTGATCATCAGGCCCGGGTCGGCCTGGCCGAACATGGTCTTGGCATTCTCTTCAAATGCAGCCACAAAGTTTTTGAAATCTTCTTTCCGGGATTCGGGTACCACAACCGTCGCAAAAGCCTCACGCGGGATGGCATTGCGCAAATTGCCCCCTTCCACTTGTGCCAGGCGCACGCCGAATTTTTCACCGGCCTGCATCAGCAACTGGTTCAGGATCTTGTTGGCATTGCCCCGTCCAAGGTTGATATCCAGACCAGAGTGCCCGCCCCGCAGCCCGGTCAGGCTGATACGGTACGGCGCCACAAACGGGGGAACTTCAACCTCTTTGTAGCTGAAGTCGGCTGTTACATCCACGCCACCGGCGCAACCAATGTACAACTCGCCCTCGTCCTCCGAATCGAGGTTCAGCAGGATATCGCCTTTCAGCAACCCTGGTTTCAGGCCATTGGCTCCGGTCATCCCGGTCTCTTCGTCGCAGGTGAACAGCGCTTCGATCGGGCCGTGTGCCATATCTTTCGACGCCAGGATCGTCATGATCGCCGCTGCGCCTATTCCGTTGTCGCTTCCCAGGGTCGTCCCTTTGGCTTTCACCCATTCTCCGTCGATCACCGCAGTGATCGGGTCTTTCTCGAAATCGTGCTGGGTCGCTGTGTTCTTCTGCGGCACCATGTCCAGGTGGGCCTGCAGGATGATCCCTTTCCGGTCTTCCATCCCGGGGGTGGCCGGCTTGCGGATGATAATATTGCCCACCTTGTCGCGGAATGTCTCCAGTCCGGCCTCATCGCCGAATTCCAGCATGAACTGCTGTATTTTTTCTTCATGCTTCGAAGGCCTCGGTACCCGGGTCAACCTGTAAAAGTTCTCCCATACCGCCTTCGGTTCCAGTTTCTTAATCTCTTCGCTCATATCGTAAATGTTTCAGTGTTTCAGTGTTCCAGTGTTCAATTGTTCAATTGTTCAATTGTTCAATTGTTCAATAGTTCAATTGTTCAATAGTTCAATTGTTCAATTGTTCAATAGTTCAATTGTTATACTGTTAAAATATTAAATCGTTAAGTCGTCAAATCGTCAAATCGTCAAATCGTCAAATCCTCAAATCTTCAAATCGTCAAATCTTCCAACCCTTGTTCTCATCTTTTATTCGGCAATTCCAGCCCGTATTGCTTGCGTTTGTCTTCCCTTTTCAGGAGATACCCCAGGAAGATGGCGGCCATTCCCAGTCCGGAAAAGATCAGCATCGGAACGGTATAGTTGTATGTTGCGGTCAGGTCGCCTGCCTGGATCTTTTCAGCCACGCCGGGGTTGACGGCTTTCAGCACGATGCCGATCAGCCAGGGAATAAACCAGAGGCCGATGTTCTGTATCCAGAAAACAAGGGCATACGCCGATCCAAGGTAACGGTCTTCAACAATCTTTGGTACCGAAGGCCACATGGATGCCGGAACCAGCGAAAAAGCCACGCCGAGCACCATGATGGCGATTATAGCCAGGGCCATGTTCAGCGGCGCCAGCGCAAAGGTCAGGTGGGCGATGGTCAGCAGGGCGGCGCCGTAAATCATCAGGCTGGCCCCTTTTCCTTTCCGGTCCAGATAATTACCGATAATCGGGGTGAGGATAATGGTTCCCACAGGCAAAAGGCCGCTGATGTATCCGGCAGCCAGATTGCTGATCCCAAGCCTGTTCTGCATCATGTTGACGGCATATTTCAGGAAGGGGAAAACACCGCAATAGAACAGGACGCAAAGCAGGGAGATGAGAAGGAATCCCCGGTTGGTCAGAATTTTTCCAAGGTCGCTCAGGCGGAATTCTTCGGCAGGCTCTTCCGATTTGTTCGTATTATCCTGCTTGTCGAGTTTGGCATCCATAAAAATGTATGTCAGGAAAGTCAGGAACCCGATGGCCAGCAGTCCCAGTCCGAACCAGATCGACTTTATAGGATCCTCGCCCGGTTTTCCGGCGCCGGCGATGGCGGAGGAGAAGAAGAATGCCACCGAAGCGCCGAGGCGGGCTGTCGCCATCTCCATTCCCATGGCCAGGGCCAGCTCTTTGCCCCTGAACCACTTGACAATAGTCTTTGATACTGTGATCCCGGCCATTTCCACACCGATACCGAAAATGGCATATCCGATGGAAGCCACTTTTGCCGAAGCCGGCATGCTGGTCCAGAACGAATTGAAGAACTCATAGCCAAATCCGCCGTGATTGAAATAATCGGTCAGGCCGTAGTATTTGATCAGCCCTCCGACCAGCATTGTGGTGGCTGCCGTCATACCGGTAAAGCGGATACCCATTTTGTCGAGGATGATCCCGGAAATGATCAGGAAACCGAGAACGTTAAGCATGTACTCCGATCCGGAGAAGAATCCGTAAGTATCAGGCTGCCAGGTGTATTTCTTTTCAAGGAGCGATTGCAAAGGCGCCATCATATCGACAAAGAAATAGGCCGCCAGCATGGTAAAAGCTACCAATCCCAGGGCAGTCCAGCGGGCTACCTTGGATTCTCTCAGGGTGTTTTGGATCATTTCAGTCATATAGGTTTTGTTTAGGTTAAAAAGACAGGCGAAGATAATAAATTATTATATCGGGCAAGACGACAGCTAAAAAAGGTGAACAACCGCCTTGGTCTCAAAAAACGGCGCTGAGAAATAGTTGCCAAGGGGATAATTCTGGTATTCGATCCTTCGCCTGCCAGCGACTTCGCCTGATCGATTGTTCAATTGTTCAATTGTTCTATTGTTATATTCTTCTCCCGTCTCCATCCCTTTCAGATACAGAATACCGTTTATCATATCATTGAAGCCATCTTTCTTAATATTTTTAAACACCCAATCCACCATCTGATCCAGTGAAGCCACGGCCCTGCTGACCACAAAATCATATTTATTCAGGTGCTCTTCAAGCCGCTGATGCTGAACCGTAATATTGGCAATCCCGGCAGCCGAGGCGATCTCCCTGACAACCATCAGCTTCTTTGCCGTGCTGTCGACCAGGTGAAAATGGACATCGGGAAACAGAATAGCCAGGGGAATTCCCGGAAATCCACCCCCGGTGCCTGCATCCAGGATGCGGGTGCCGGGCTTGAAAGTTATCACTTTTGCAATTCCCAGGGAATGAAGGATATGCCGTTCATACAGGTTATCGATATCCTGCCTGGATATGACATTGATCTTCGCATTCCATTCCGGGTATAGAATGCCGAGCTGCCTGAACTGATCCAGTTGCCCGGCAGCCAGGGAAGGAAAGTGGGAACCAATCAGTTCAAAGTTCAAAGTTCAAAGTTCAAAGTTGATCACAAAGGTCGAAAAAAATCTTATCAGGAAACTATTCCTGCAGCCGACGTGACACTCGTCAGAAGGAAAACCCGGCAGGAAGAGGGTGTCGCAAAAAGTAAGATTTCTTTCAGAATAACTTCGTGTACCTTTGTGCCTTCTTCGTGGACCTCTGTGTAACAATCATTTATAAATTCCACGAAGGTTTCACGGAGTTTCACGAGGCAGACCCATAGCCTTGGCAAGCCTTTTAACACGACAATGTGAATAAAACGATCCGATTGTCGCTGCCCGGCGGATAGATCACGGTTACATTTGCAAATTAGGGGTCGAAAAATGAAACTAAGATCGATATTTTTATGTATAACTTGTTCAGGAATAGTATCGTTGACCTATTCCCAGGAACGGATTACACTGGCGCAATATATCGAGCAGTACAAAGACCTGGCTATAGAAGAAATGAAAACCTACCGGATACCGGCAAGCATTACCCTGGCGCAGGGCATCCTGGAGTCGGACTGCGGAAACAGCCCGCTGGCCCGGGAAGCCAATAATCATTTCGGGATCAAATGCCACAAGGGGTGGACCGGGGCCACCTATCACCAGGATGACGACGCCCCGAACGAGTGTTTCCGCAAATACCGGAAAGCAGAGGAATCGTACCGCGATCATTCGCTGTTCCTGACCACCCGCGACCGTTATAAGCTCCTGTTCGACCTTGAGGTCACCGATTACAAAGGTTGGGCGCACGGGCTTAAACAGGCCGGATACGCCACCAATCCCAGGTATCCGGAACTGCTGATCAAAATAGTCGAGGAGAACGGACTAGATGCTTTTGATGTGGTCTCGGGTCGTCAGTCGTTGGTCATTGGTCAGGAAGATCGCATTGATTCCGCAACTACAACCTTCAATATTCAACCTTCAACCTCGCCTCCTGATGATTTTGCTTTGGCAGGCAGAGGTGGGAACGACCGGATCATTTTTAAAAACAACGGTGTGAAATTCGTCCTGGCCAGGAAGGGGGATACGTACCGGAAGATTGCCGGAGAATTTGGGATTTATACCTGGCAGGTGGAAAAATACAATGAGGCAGGGAAAAAATCGAAGCTCAAGGCGGGGGACAAAGTATACCTGGAAAAGAAAAAGGGATCTGCGGAAGCAAAGAGCCATGTCGTCCGGGCTGGTGAAACAATACGTTCTGTTTCACAGGATTATGGAGTACGGTTAAAAGCATTATGCCGGAAGAACAGGATAAAGGATAAAGACAAGATCAGGGAAGGGGAGGTGTTATTGTTAAAATGAGGTTAAATTTTGTTATTTTTAGACAATTGACGGTAATTTTATTTCGATTATTATTACTTTTGTTATGATGAGTGATTAATTTTAAAAATATTTCGGGAAAAGCCCTGAAATTTAAATTTATTATTGTTTTGGTAATTAAATTTGTTTTACTTTGCATTATTGGAAACCAAGTCTGTTCAAATATCGGATGTTAAAGCATGAAGCAACACAAATGATTATGAACTAAGAATTTAGAGCAGGAACAAAAACTTATCATTATGAAAAGAATATTCTTTACCTTTTTAATTCTGGTGGCTTTTTTAGCCGGTTACTCACAAATGACCAACAATGGCGGCACTATTACTGTTGAAAATGGTGCCACATTGGTTATTGAAGGCGACTATACCAGCACTAATTCAGGGAGTATCGTGATTGACGGGGCGGTACAACTGAAAGGCGATTTCGTCAATAACGGCGGCAGCATCGGAGCTGCCTCGGTTGGCAGCCTTACTTTTAACGGCACAGGTCCCCAGGAAATTACCGGCGACACACCAACCAATTTTTACTGTGCTGTTACGGTCAACAACACTAACGGTGTAGCGCTGACCAACACCCAGACCGGGGCCAGCCAGACGATGAGCAATACCTTCACCCTCTCCGGAGGTAAGGTCACCCTCAACAATTTTGATCTTACAGTGGGCAGCACCGGGGTAACCGGGGCAGATGCCAGTAAATATATTGTTACAAATGGTACCGGGCAGCTTAAAGCTTCGGTGGCCAACACCAACTTCCTGATGCCCGTCGGATCCGCCACCTATTACAACCCGGTGATCCTGAATGAAGCGGGCACATCGGATGTATATGGTGTGAGATTCTCCGAGGGCAAACCCGGCGGATGGACAGGCACCGACCATGCCGTCGACGGCTACTGGACGGTAACGGAAGGCCTGGCAGGTGGCGCTAACCTCTCTGTGACACCGCAGTGGGCTGGCGCGCAGGAAGATGCCAACTTCGACAACCAGGATTGCGCCGTCGGCGTATCCTCCGACCTCGGTGGCAATGTCACCTGGGCCGCCCTGGGTGCCGCAACCGGAAATGATCCTTACTACATCACCGGCTCTGGATTCACCGGCGTAGGGACCTTCCTGGTCGGCGACAGCTTCTGGAATACAATTCTGCTGAATATCGATATGTTCCTCGCCGGGCCTTACAACGCCGGCTCCATGTCGACCGCACTCAACTCACAGATTCCGCTGACCGATCCTTACGGTAACGGGACCAATGCCACGCTCGTACCGGAGAATGCCGTCGACTGGGTGGAGATCGAACTGAGGAGCCAGGCCAACCCGGCCACCGTGGTGGCCAGCTATTCGGGCTTCCTGAAGAACGACGGCGATGTCCTCGCGATAGACGGCAGTTCGGGCGTGAAACTTACCGGCCTGGCCAAAGCACAGTATTACGTAGCCGTTCGTCACCGCAACCACCTCGGCGTCATGACCGCCAGCCCGATCGATTTCACCGCCGCCGGGCCTTATAGCTTCGACTTCTCCACCGGTTCCAATATCTATGGAACTAATGCGATGAGAAACATGGGTGCAAAATGGGCTTTATGGTCTGGCGATGCAAATGGAAACGGAGCAGTAGAATTTGTAAACGACCCAAGTGATATAACTCCTATAAATAATGAAGTTGTTAATAATGTCGGCAATCCCTCTAATGACCCTACTTGGTACGGTGCTGCACAATATCATAATGCCGACACAGATTTGAATGGCTATGTTCAATTTGTCAACGACCCCAGTGATATCACTCCGATTTCAGCATCGGTTACAAATAACCCAATCAATTCTTCCGGTGATCCAACAATTGTTTTGAACCAGCAACTGCCCAATTAATTATAATGATAATAACTATAGCTATGAAAAGTATATACAAATTCTCGATTATCTTATTTTTACTGTTTGCATCTGTATTTAGTACGCAAGCATCTATAACTTACGGCCTTGATAACAAATGCAATACAGCGCAATTGGTAGTATCAGTCACCCCGGATCAGAATTATTCGGGTGGGCAGGCTGTTTGGACACCTGCGGCATTTACTATTAGCTATCCAATGTCATATGGCCCATCTGTTTTAGGGGCTGTAACAAATCAACTTGGTTTTGCATTTGCCCCAGCAGGTCTTCTGGGAAATGATGGTACTAATTACTATCAGAAATATGCTCATTCTGCTGGATCTTCATTGTCTATGATTTCCGGAAATAGCTACGATCTTGTCTTGATTGCCCTTTCAGGACCTGGAATTGGTGTATATTGCACGTTTGAAATACCGGCCAGTACAAATGCATGGGTTGGAACTAATAATGGATTTTCCATCTTCTCTAATTCAAACGGAAACCAAATAGTTAACCCATATGGAGTTACTACACTCCCGAATGTGCCTCTGTTTACCGGAATTTTTTGGGATGGTATTTCTTGGTGTGGAGGCAGTGGTGTGAATCAACAACCTGGAGCTGCCGATGGATCTCTAACCTGTTACGTGACTGGCCTTAGCGGTCAATTATCGACACCTGTTGCTACTCCTGCTATTGTTAACAAATTGAAGGTTTATACAGGCGGACAACTGACTATAATGCCTGGCGCAGCTTTGACAGTAAGTGACTCAACGATTATTAGAACTCCACAAGGTCTTGTTATTGCAGCTGATGCCAATGGAACTGGTTCTTTTAAGAATAATGCAGTAGTTAATAAAACTCAGTATCTGACTGGAGGTAGCATCACTGTTCAAGTGTACATGGCCAATGACGAAGATCCTGGAGATTTTCATATGCATTTAATAGGTATCCCAGCATATGACCCTGTAATTGCTGATCCTGCCACAACCGGACCTGCATATCAACATCTTCAAAATTTTGAACTTGAGAACGGAAGTACATATGCATATAAATACGATGAACCCGGTAATCAATGGGTAAACTTATGGGAGCCATTAGAACAGATCCCAAGAATGGGTGGATTAGCAGTTAGTGATGTATCTGGTGTCAGCAAAACCTTAGACTTTACTGGAAAAATTAGTACTGGAAATGTTAATCAGCCTACTTTGCCCGCATCATGGGTAAAATCAATTACGGGTGAGGGTGGTCAGGGACTTTATTTGTTTTCTAACCCATATGCTTGTGGTATGAATCTAAGTGCTTTGCATGCTGATAATTATCAAAGAATTAATGCAATTTTCTGGACTTGGGAAAATGATCCAGCAGATAATTATGGAACATGGTGGTATGATGAAGAAGAAACCGGAGATTGGATCGGTACCCTGGGAATTGGAGATGCGAATGGTGTAATTGGACCCGGACAAGGATTCTTTGGTCAATATTATTATCTTGGCACCACTATGAGGACATTATCCTCAGCGTCGACTGATAATGAAAGAGTTCATACGTACACTCCAATTTTAAAGTCGACACCTATAAATTTCCTCAGAGTTCTTGCTGAAGGAAATGACAGTAAAGATGAAATTATTATACGTTTCAGTGTCAATGGTACAGATGGGTTTGACGTGAGTCGCGATGTCGAAAATTGGGCTAGTATGTCTGAGAATGCAACGCAGATACATACATATGCAGGTTTACATGAATTAACAATTAATACGCTTCCATCACTCCTTCCTGGTCAATTAACCAGCGTTCCAATGTATTTCAAATGTGGTGCGCAAGCTACCTATAAAATAACAGCCGAGAATATTGAAAGTTTTGAGAGTGGCACCGAAATTTGGCTTGAAGACCTGGCAGCAGGTGGGCCTTGGTATAACTTGTCAGATAACCCGGAATATGTATTTGACGGTTCTGCTGAAGATGATGTGAATAGGTTTGTCCTTCACTTCTTTGGACCAACCAGTATTGAAGATCCTTCAAGTATGAATACTGATGTCAGGATCTACGGTTACGGCCACGACGCCTATATCGTCAACTTCGGAAGCGAAACGGTGAAGGAATTTGTGGCCTATGACCTGATGGGACGTGAACTGCATCGCGGGACCCTCCCCAATAACTCGGTCAACAAGGTCCAGATCGGCGATGTCTCTGCCTACTATATCGTGAAGGTCATTACCAAAGAAGGCAATGTCTATACCGGTAAGGTTTATATCACGAAGTAAAAACGGACAATTATTAATATAATTAACGAAAAAAACATTCCAGATATGAAAAAAGCAATAGTTAACCTGATTCTAGTGGGATTATTGATAATTGTTCCTGTGATCATCGTCAGCGCCTCAGCCCCCCCGCCACCACCACCAGGACCGGGAGGAACCGACGACCCCATCGGAGGCGGAGCAGCTCCCATCGGCAGCGGTATCGTGATGCTGATCTCAATGGGCGCAGCCTACGGTGCAAAGAAAGTCTACGACGCCCGGAAAAGGCTCGAAGAATAAGGACCCAAAGTCATTTTAATAATAACGAGGGCGTCTCTGTTGAGTCCGCCCTCTTTTTATTGCTTATCGCACAATGACTTTGACGAATAAATATCGCTGCTTTATCGTCAGACGGATAAGGTAAAGGCCCGATGAATAACCCGAAAGGTCAAGGGTGATCAATGGATAGGTCTGCTCTGTGAATGTCTGCTCAAACACCTTCAACCCGGGAATCGTAAAAACCTCTGCTTTAATATCCGAAGGCAAGTCTTCGGTAATGTAAATGCTCACAAGCCCGCTGGTGGGATTGGGATACACTTTTCCGACAATATGGATGTAATCCTTCAAGAACAAGGTATCGTAAGCTAAGCCGTCGGTCACCGTCAGCCTTACATCAAACTTGCCGCCATTGGGGTAATTGACCGTAACAGGGCCATCCCCGTTGTAGGTTTCCGGAACGCCCCCCTCAAAGTACCATTCCCAGGCCATCGGATCGCCGGAACTGTAATCGGTGAAAATGACGTCGTTGCCAATCAATGTTATTACCGGATCGGCGTTGAATGCGGCCGTTAACTGGGTGAACTTTCCCGGAAGGAATGAAATGCCCGTGTTATCAGGATCAAGCCAGTATTTTAGTTGCTGAGAGGAATCGGTGCCGTTCTGGTCCCAGGAATAAGAGAACTTGCCGTAGAAATCGGGCTGATCGGGACCTGTATTCGGTCCGCCGCCACCCGGCTCGCAGGCCGCCTGCCCACCGGTGAGGGTGCCGATGATACGGCCGTAATTGTCGAACAGCGGCGATCCCGACGATCCGCCTTCGGTCACACCCCAGCCGCTTTCGGTAGCGCTCCAGTAAACCTGCCAGTGCGTGCCGAATTCACCGCTCCACTGCGAGGAGGTAAGCTGGTCGGTATAGGTCGAAATCTTTTTCACATCTCCCGCCGGGTGGTGTATGGTGACCCCGCTGAAGCTGGCTGCATTCTCAATGCTCCAGCCGTTAAAAAAAGGATCGTAATGCGGTGGTACCTCATTATCAAGCCGGAGAAGGAGGAAATCGGAACCGGATGTGCTGGCATTGGCCAGCTTTGCTGCGCCATTCATGGTCAGCAGCTCAGGCGTCTGGGAAATGTTCTCACATCCCGGATATTCATAATTGAAATAAAAGATCCATTGTGCCAGTTCTTCCGGGGTCACATAAGGCGCACAATGATCTGCCGTCAGAAGAAAAGGCGTATTGTCCTGCCGGGTGTTGTTGACCAGCGAACCGGTACACCAAAAAAAACCGCCGCCATCCCTGACATAGATCCGGACCACTCCCTGCTTCTGAAACTGCCAGTTATCACCCTCCGGGCAATTGATATTCACCTCGCAGTCGTCCGATGAACTCCGGCCGGCGATTCTGTCGGGTAAATCGCGGTAAACGCATGATATCTCCCCGAGATGGCATCGGGCACCGGAAATATCTGCCCCGGCATTGGCATTGAGTTCGATGATCACTCTATCTCCGGTGGTCAGCTCGGTCGAGAAAATGCCCTGTGGTTTATAATTATATAAGGTATAAGCCCCCAGTACCGAGGTTCTGTCGGGACTGTAAGCGTAAAGACTGAATCCTTCCGGCAGGATGAACCGGTCGAAGTGCAGCCCGATGGCCAGTGCCCCGCTGCAGGTTACCTCCAGTCGCCAGATTTGGGTACCCTCATCCGTAAGGAAAACATCGCCGTCGTTCATAATATCCAGTCCGGCAAAGACAGCGATCCCGATTCGCCGGTTCAGGCCATTCTTTTCCGATTCCTGATCTTCAGCATCCAGGATGCTTCTTTCGGGCATGGTCAGGATATGCTCCCTGGCTGCCGGGAGATTGTACCTGAAACTTTCAGGCGTGCCTTTTTGCGAAATTTGTGAGAAAAGGAGAAGGGGAAAAAGGGCGATAAGGGTGATAAGGAGATGGGGAGAATGGGAGAAGGGGAGACGGGGAGGCAGGGAGAAGGGGAGACAGGGAGAATCCTTGCGGTCTCCCTGCCTTAAATGCTTAAGCAAAGTAATTAAAGATATTGACATTGAGAATTATCTCAGAAGTGAAATCTTCTTCTGTACCGAGCGGGTGGGGGTAGAAACACGGACAAAATATAAACCTGACGGCTCATCGGTCAGATCGAATGTAACCCCCTGGTCATCAGCATGAAATTCCGCTTTGCGGATGACATTTCCGAGCGAATTGACGATTTCTATGTTTACAGAGGATTGAATGTTGCCACCCTGTACCGGTCGTCCGGTCCAGGCTTCCGCACCTTCCGGCAGTTTAACGGTCAACAAACCGGCCGTTGGGTTGGGAAATGCCATGACACCCTGCTGGCGGTTGATCTCACCGACCGAGATGTTGCCGACGGTGATATACCCGTCTTTCTGGAGCGTATTATTGCCAAAGAAGTTTTTGGTCCTCAATCTTACATAAAATGTTCCTTCCGTAGGATAGACGATGTTTTCCGGGTTCTGCACACTGGAAGTTCCAGGTGCAGCGCCTTCAAAGGTCCAGGTCCATTGGGTGGGATTTCCGGTGGAGAGATCGAAGAAGTTCACCGTGTCGCCGGGCAGAATCTCCGTTTTATCGGCATAGAAGTCGGAAACCGGCGGAGCGCCTGCAAGTACCGTGATATAGTTTTCTTTGAGTTCGGTGTTGGACCCCCCGTTATTCGATGCGGTCAGATAGACGTTGTAAACACCGGGGACAGCGTAGATGACCGAGTCAGGATTCTGTTCGCCGGATGTGGCCGGATCGCCGCCATTGAAGATCCAGTCCCAGGCTGTCGGGTTGTTGGTCGACAGGTCGGTAAAGTCGATCAAATCGCCTTCGGTCACTTCGAGGGCACTGGCCACGAAGTCAGCATCCGGCAGGAGGACCTGTTCGACCGTGATATACCCGGGTTTCAGTTCCGTTTCTTCGCCATCGGCATTGGTAACGGTCAGGGTTACATCGAATGTGCCGGCTTGATTATAGGTAATAGTCGGGTTCTGGATATCGGAGGCATTCGGGGTACCGCCGGGAAACGACCATTCCCAGGAGAGGGCGGGGTTTCCGGTGGTCAGGTCGGTAAAGTGGACACTTTCCCCTTGCAGGAGGTAGGTTGTATCTGCTTCAAAATCAACAACCGGGGGGAGTATTTGCGACGAAAGGCCGGGGTGGGTATAAACACCGGTATTGGTCGGGTCGAGCCAGTCTTTCAGGCGTTCTGCCGGGACATCACCGTTCTGGTCCCATGCGTACCAGATTTTCCCGAACCAGGCCGGAGACGGGTTATCGCAGGTATTGGAGGAATAACCGCCCGACAGGTCGCCCATGATCAGGCCATTCTCGTCGAATACTGAAGAGCCGGAAGAGCCGCCCTGCATGATAGATAGACCGTTTTCTGTTTCAATCCAGGTGACTTTCCAATGCGAAGGGGTTCCGTTCCACCAGGTGGAAGAGACCATATTCTGATAAGTGGAAACCTTTTTTATATCACCGGCGGGGTGGTGCAGGCAAACGCCGCTGTCGGCCGGGCTGTTGGTACGGTTCCACCCGTTGTAATAGACATTGTAGCCCGAGGGAGGAGTCCCGTTCAGTTTCACCAGTTCGAAATCGGCGCCAAGGTATTCATTGTCGTTGGGATCGTTGGCTTTCAGCGTGCAACCGGTCATGGTGTTGCTCGACGGGCCATAATTGCCGGTGCAGGTAGCCGACTGGTAATTGAAGTAGAAAACCCACTGGTTGCGGTCGGAGGCATTGGCACCGTCGCCGCAGTGTTCAGCCGTTAGCAGGTACGGGGTTCTGTCGTTGTTTGTGTTGTTGATCAGTGAACCGGAGCACCAGTAATAACTCCAGCCGATCTTGATCGAAAGCCGGGCAACTCCCTGGATCTGATTTTCCCAGCCATTGCCTTCCGGGCATTTGACATTGATCATGCAGGACCATGACTGATCCCGGTTTCCATTTTCAACAAATTCGATATAACGATAAGCATAAGCTATTTCTGAGATAATGACGGATGCGTCGCCGCTTGTTCCGGCCGGTTCCAGGTATTCGATACTGACCAGGTCGCCCTGGATGAATTCGTTGGCAAAGAGGCGCGATTCGTGGTTATTGGCAGCCGTGAATGCTCCGATGACCTGGGTCTGCGCTTCGTTATAAAGGAAGAGTTTTGCGCCATCCGGCAGGTGAAAATCGCTGTAATAAACCCCTAAAGCGAGCGCTCCGGGGATATGAACAGTCATCCGGCGAAGCACCGATCCGTCGGCCAGGATTTCAACGGTGCCTGCATTTCTGACATCGAGATTGACAGGCACCGAATAGGCCATACGCTCGGGGCCGGGAAAGGCGCTCCGTAAATTTTGCTCATCTTCCGCCATCAATATTTCCATATCGGGTGCCGGATAGACCATACGATCGACCTGTGAAGAAAGCCCCTGAAGGGAGAAACTCGGGGGAAGGCCCCCTTCGCTTACCTGGGCGAATGAAGTCAGGACGGCCAGGAAAAAGGTGGGTAATAATAGTAAACCGAAGCGTAAAGAATTCATTTTCATTGTAAAAGAATTAATAATTTTTGTTAGAAGATAATTATAACCATCCGGGTTAACGATGACAAATATATATAAATTCGTGTGAGGCAGGGTCAAAAAATTGATTCCTGTAAACAATTAAAGGAATGAATAGTCGTATATTTGATTAAACAATGATTTCACCGAAATGGGTAAAATAGTCATCACAGGGGCGGCAGGTTTCATTGGAAGTTGCCTGGCAGGAAAACTCAACCACAAAGGCTACCGGGAGATTGTTTTGGTGGACAATTTTACAAATCCACGAAAAGAGAAGAACTATTGTCATAAATCAATTTCTGAAAAAGTTGAACGCGGTGATTTCTTTCCCTGGCTAACCCGGCATGCGGATGAGGTGGAATTTGTGTATCATCTTGGTGCCAGGACCGATACAACGGAGACGAATCAGGAGGTCTTTGACAGTTTAAACCTGGGATTTACCAGGGAAGTCTGGAAGATATGCACGGAGCAGAGGATCCGCCTGATCTATGCTTCATCTGCCGCTACATATGGCGGGGGTGAGCATGGATACAGCGATGACCACAGCCGGGTGGAACTGTATAAACCGCTGAATCTGTACGGAGAATCGAAGCATGAATTTGATAAATGGGCGTTGATGCAGGAATCGGCACCTCCTTACTGGGCAGGGATGAAGTTCTTTAACGTTTACGGCCCGAACGAGTACCATAAAGGGAGGATGGCCTCGGTGATCTTCCATGCTTTTCACCAGATCAGGGAGACCGGCAAGGTCAGGTTGTTCCGTTCTCACCGTCCCGATTATAAGGATGGCGGCCAGTTAAGGGATTTTATCTTTGTCAGGGATGTAGTGGATGTGTTGTTTTTCCTGATGAAACGGGGTGGGCACAGTGGAATTTATAACCTGGGAACCGGAAAGGCACGCACATTCCTGGATCTTGTCCGTGCGGTATTTCATGCCCTTGACAAACCGGAAAATATCGAATTCATTGATACACCGGAAGACATCCGGGATAAATACCAGTATTTTACGGAAGCCCCGATGGCTAAATTGCGGGCGGAGGGCTTTGAAGAGGATTTTTATTCGCTGGAGGATGGTATTGAAGAGTATGTGGTCGAGTTCCTTATGAACGACCGGTATTTCTGATAGAAGCAGTATTGATCAAAGTTCGTCGCCGAGCCTGACCAGCAGCGACCGGATATTCTGAAGCGATTTCACCACTTCATGGTTTTTTTCGGCTTCGCTCCTGTTTTTTGCCAGGTAGTCTCGTGCCCCCTGGATCGTAAAACCTCTTTCTTTCACCAGGTTGTAAATTATCCGTAAATGATCGATATCACCGGTAGTAAACATCCGGTTTCCTTTCCGGTTCTTCTGCGGATGGATGATGGGAAATTCCTTTTCCCAGAAACGGATCAGGGAGGCGTTCACCTGGAACATTTCTGCTACTTCACCGATGCTATAGTATAATTTTTCAGCCAATGCGATTGATTTTAATCCATGGTTTGCGAAGGACGCTGGGAGAGGATCAGCATCTCTTCGTATTGCTCGGGAGTTATGTCGTTGAAAAAGTAATTGATCGGATTGACCGGTGTATTATTTTTCCAGACCTCATAATGGAGATGTGGTGATGTCGATTTTCCGGTACTTCCCAGGGTGCCGATAACCTGGCCTCTTTTAACGGTTTCGCCCGCCCTGACCTTGAACGATTGCAAGTGCGCATACATGGTTTTATACCCGAAACCGTGATCGATCACGATCTGGTTACCGTAGCCCGTTTTGGAACGGTCGGCCTGGAGCACCTTGCCATCGCCCGTAGCATAGATTTCGGTCCCCGGAGGAGCCGAAAAATCAACGCCTTCGTGAAACTTCTGCACTTTGTAGAAAGGATCGGTCCTCCAGCCAAAATAAGAGGATAACCGGCGAAGATCCTGGTTGCTGACCGGTTGAATCGCAGGAATGCCGGCCAGCAGCCTTGATTTGTTGATGGCCATTTCGTATACCTCATCAAATGACTTCGACTGAACGTACATTTTCGCCGTGATCTGGTCAAGCTTCCGGGCCGTTTTTACCAGGATTTCCGAATTTCTGTAGCCTTCCAGGTCCCTGTACCGGTCCGAACCGCCGATACCCGCTTTGCGTGCTTCCGTCGGAATCGGTTCCGATTCGAAGATGACGCGGTAGATGTTATCGTCGCGGTCGGCCATATCATTCAGCACCGTTTCAAGCTTCGCCATCCGCTCATTGATCAGTTTAAACTGAAGTTCATACTGCCGGATTTCCCGCTTGAGCATCCTTTCTTTCGGAGAATCAAAAAAATAGGTACCGATCAGGACGATCACGGCTGTGAAGGCCACACTGGTGGACAGATAGGAAAGGACTTTGAGGATATAATGCCGGGCAGTGAGCCTGGCATGCTCGAACGACAATGTTTTATGGTTGAATACGTATTTGACTTTCTTTCCCATCTAATCAATGGCTTCCGCAGGTATGAACGAATATTCTTCCATTTTCCGTATTTGAACGGAGTGCAAAAATAAATAAAATTAATTTTGCAGTTCGTTTTTAAAAGCGTATTAACAGGCAAATAATCAGAAAATTAATGAAATCAGCAGAAATAAGAAAGATATTTTTGGAATTTTTCTCTTCGAAATCACATAAGATTGTTCCGTCGGCTCCAATGGTCGTTAAGAACGATCCGACCCTGATGTTTACCAATGCAGGGATGAACCAGTTCAAGGATATTTTTCTCGGGCATGCCCCGGCAAAGCATTTGAGAATAGCCGATACACAGAAATGTCTGCGTGTATCGGGAAAGCATAATGACCTCGAAGAGGTCGGTCACGACACCTACCACCACACCATGTTTGAGATGCTGGGCAACTGGTCGTTCGGGGATTATTTCAAGAAAGAGGCGATTGAATGGGCATGGGAGCTTCTGACGGATGTTTATAAAATTGATAAGAATAACCTTTATGTGACTGTTTTTGAAGGAGATGCTGCTGATAACCTGCCGAAAGATGAAGAGGCTGCTTTGATCTGGAGCCGGTTTGTGCCTTCTGATCATATCCTTACAGGATCTAAAAAGGATAATTTCTGGGAGATGGGGGAGACAGGTCCCTGCGGCCCCTGCTCGGAAATTCATGTGGATATCCGCAGCGAAGAAGAAAAAGCGGCGGTGCCCGGAAGAGAGCTGGTCAATAAAGGCAATCCGCTTGTCATTGAGATCTGGAACCTGGTTTTTATCGAGTTTAACCGGCAGATGGACGGAAAGCTGGTCCCGCTTCCGCAGAAACATGTCGATACCGGGATGGGATTCGAACGGCTGTCGATGGTCATCCAGGGGAAAAAGTCGAATTATGATTCCGATATTTTCCAGCCGGTCATCGGAGAGATTGCCAAACTTTCAGGAAGGGTATACGGGCAAAATGAGAAGGAAGACATTGCCATGCGGGTGATCGCCGACCACTTGCGGGCGATCTCCTTTGCTATTGCCGACGGGCAGTTGCCGTCGAATACCGGCGCCGGGTATGTGATCCGAAGGATATTAAGAAGGGCGGTCAGGTACGGCTTTACTTTCCTGGACATGAAGGAGCCGTTTATTTACCGGCTCGTTCCGGTTCTTGCCTCACATATGGGTGAATATTTCCCGGAACTCTATTCACAGGGCGACCTGGTCCGCAAAGTGGTGGCAGAGGAGGAACAGTCATTCCTCCGGACCCTGTCGCATGGTATTCGCAGGTTTGAGGAATATGTGAAAGAAAACCCGGGACGTAATGAGATTGAAGGAAAATTTGCTTTTGAATTGTTCGATACCTACGGTTTCCCGGTCGACCTGACACAGCTCATGGCTTCAGAGCTGGGTTTACATGTGGACATGCGGGGTTTCCAGGCGGGGCTGGAAGAACAAAAGAACCGCTCCCGGCAGGCCGCGCAGGTAGATACACACGACTGGACCGTAATAAAACCGGATGGTGAAGAGACCGAATTTATCGGATATGACGCACTGGATGCAGAGGTCGAGGTGGTCAAATTCCGCAAGGTGAGGGCAAAAGGGCAGGAGTATGTCGAAATTGTTCTCGACCGGACGCCTTTTTACGCGGAATCGGGAGGGCAGGTTGGTGACAGGGGCTACCTGGAATCTGACGGCCACAGGATCATGATAGAAGATACCTACAAGGAGAATGAGCTGATCATTCACAAAGCATCAGAGGCACCGGGATCAACCGGAAAACCTTACCGGGCTGTGGTCGATAACGAAAAAAGGAGAGCAACGGCCAACAATCACAGTGCGACACACCTGATGCACGCTGCATTGCGGACGGTTCTGGGAAGCCATGTTGAGCAAAAAGGCTCATTGGTGGATGAAGACCATCTGCGGTTCGATTTTTCCCATTTTGCCAAAATGTCGGATGAAGAAATTCGCAGGGTGGAAGAGATCGTTAACCGGAAAATCCGTGAAAATATTGTTAAGAATGAAGAGCGGTCAGTGCCCGTTGAAGAGGCAAAGAACCGGGGGGCGATGGCTCTCTTCGGAGAAAAATACGGCGACGAAGTGAGGGTGATTACGTTTGATCCGGATTATTCGATTGAATTGTGCGGGGGGACGCATGTACACAGCACCGGACAGATCGGTTTGTTCAAGATCGTTTCGGAGGGGGCCATTGCAGCCGGAGTACGCCGGATCGAGGCGGTAACCGGCGAAAAGGCCGAAGCCTGGTTCTACGAGCAGGCCGATACGGTGACGGCCGTCAGAGAACTTCTTAAGAACGCCAAAGATGTAGTAAAAGGGGTGAAAAACCTCCTGGATGAAAACAAAGATCTCCAGCACCGGATCGAAGAACTGAACCGGTACAGGATCCAGGCTTTGAAGAGTGAATTGTACGATAATGCAGAAGTGATCGTCGACACCCGGTTCATTGCTGCCAGCCTTGAAATCGATCCCAAATCGGCAAAAGATCTGTCGTTCATGCTCCACGACATGCCCGGAAGCATGTTCATCCTGATTTTCACCACAGGTGGTGAAAAGGTCAGCCTGAGCCTGATGCTGACAGAAGACCTTGTTAAAGGGAAAGGCCTTCACGCCGGCAATATGGTGAAGGAGCTGGCCAGAGAGATCGGCGGCGGCGGTGGCGGACAGCCGCATTACGCTACGGCCGGCGGTACCCATGCCAACGGGATTAAATCAGCCATTGAGAAAGCCAGGACTATGCTTACCGATAGCCAGGGCCGTTAAAAATAAAAGAGGTCGTCTTAAAAGTCTTTTATTTAACCACGAAGGCGCACGAAGTAATTGATTAACAGGAGGATATCTTTGTGTTCCTTCGTGTAATCCTTTGTGCGCCTTCGTGGTTAAACCTTTTTGAGACAACCTACGGGGTTTGTGCTCCGACGACTAAAGCCGTCGGTTCGTGGTTTTAATTTTCCCCGTTGAATTTTATGATCCTGTCGACGAACTGGGATAGGTCGTAATGAGTTGTGAAGACTTTGTGAAGCTCCATCAGGATGGGGAATTTATCGCTAAGCCCCCTGCTGGCGAGGACATCAGCCAGTACATTAACCGCTATTTTCCCTTCCAGGACCACCTTGTCCGACATTTCGCGGGTAAAGAATCCTTTTCCGATGAGCAATCCCAGAGTGCGGTTCCGGCTGAGGTCGTTCAGCGCCGTCAGGGTGAAATCGCCGAAACCGCTGTAAGTGAACATGGTTTGTTCCTGTCCGCCGAACTCAACCAGGATTGCCCGCATTTCCCGGAAAGCTTTGGTGAGCACCAGTGAGCGAAGGTTCGGCGCATCGAAGCTGGCGTCGGTGATCCCGGCCACAATTGCGTAAATATTTTTCAGGATGCTGAGGATTTCCACACCCATCACATCGGTGCTGAAGTCGAGGTAAATATTGGTATTGCTGAATATCTTTTTAAACGATGCGAAAACATCAGAATTTTCGGAGCCGATTGTAAAAGCGGTGGGCTGGTTGTTGATGATATCGCGGGCGAAGGTGGGGCCTTTCATCGGGCAGGTGCGGTTGGGAAGGATCTCCTGCAGGCAGCGGATAATGGTGCAGTTATGTTCCCCGAAACCTTTTGCCAGGTTGATAATGATGGCATTTGCAGGCACCATCTCGCGATGGATTTCAAGGTACTTTACCGTTTCCACGGAGGGGATAGCCATGAAAATATATTCGGCCCGTGCAAGAATATCGGTGCTTTGGGTCGCTTTTAATCCGGGATGAAGGATAATGCCGGGAAAATATTTGCGGTTGATATGACCGGAGTTGATGGATTCAACAACATCTTCCTCAATAGAAATCAAGGTGATATCGTTCCAGTTATTTTTTGCCATCGCATTGCCCAGGGCGGTTCCGATGGCTCCGGCGCCGATGATTACGATCCTGTTAATATCCATTACAATAGTAATATTGATCCGGCAAAAATAAATGAATAAAATGATTGGCCGAAGCGAATGTTAAATGGTCTGAATTATTCAAGCAGAGTCACTGAACCTTTCTTCTCCGCAGGTTGTTCTGTACCGCCGACACATTCGGTAGTATATCTGATCAGATAAAAGTAAGTGCCAATAGGACACACTCGTCCGTTAACCTTTCCATCCCAACCTTTTTCCAGGTCATCCGATTCATATAGTTGCTGCCCCCACCTGTTGAAAATGAGTATATTAAATCTTGAGATCTTTGTGGCCGACACGTTGAAAACCTCGTTATATCCATCCCCATTCGGTGTGAAACAATTAGGGATGATCATTGTAGACTGACAATCGTTCAGAATCACATAAACACTATCTGAAGAAGTACAATTCTCAAATGAAGCCTGTACGAAGTACCACCCTTCATCCTTCACTTCATAAAACCGGTCTGATGATCCATCCTGCCATTCATACATATTATATCCATCACCTGCATCGAGTATGAATGTCTGGTTTTGGGTAATGACCGTATCTTTTCCAAAATCAACCTGTTGAAATGGGATGTGGGTGATATTTATCGTATCTGCTGATTTGCATCCTTTATCATTCATTACTTCAACCCAAATCATCCCTTCCTGGTAGGCCTGATAGAACCTGTCAGAAAGGCCATCATGCCATAAGTACTGAACGAAACCGGCCCCTGGATCCAGCGTTATGGTTTCTCCCTGGCATATGGTGGCATCCGGACCCAAATCGGGTTCAGGTAGAGGATTGTTATCGACCACTATTGTATCAGTCGCGGTGCAACCTGTTATTGTTGTGACTTCCACCCAATAAGTACCCGGAGAATATACGGAATATTCTTCCATTGTTGATCCATCCTGCCAATTATATTGAAAATAACCGCTGCCTGGATTTAATACTGCTGTGTCGCCCGGGCATATTGAAAAATCCGGGCCAAGGTTTATCCCTTCGGCGGTTGTCATAATTTTAATGGTATCGGTATAGCTGCAACCAAATTCATCCTGGACCGAGACCCAGTATGTCCCTGTATCTGTGGCGATATACACTGCATCCGTGGAGCCATCCTGCCAGCAATAGGATCCGAACTGATCGCCCGGAGTAAGCGGGATCTGGCCGGGAGGGCATAAGATCGTATCATTTCCAAGGTCGAATACCGGATCTACGGAAGTAATATAATCGTACCCTTCAATCTGGTCAGGCGTCATCCATATTTTTCCGTGTA
Source organism: Bacteroidales bacterium (assembly GCA_017991835.1). Lineage (GTDB taxonomy): Bacteria > Bacteroidota > Bacteroidia > Bacteroidales > JAGOPY01 > JAGOPY01. Next base: position 174,053 of record JAGOPY010000006.1, read on the forward strand.
ATAATATATTCGGATAATTACTGTCGGAAAAATCGATATCACCGGGCGACAGCAACTGGTTCATTGGTTCATCAGGATATGGAATGATAAAGAGGTATGGTGAGTTTTTCTTTATCAGGTACATTTTGTTTTCAAAAACCTTTTCCAAATACAAAGTAGGAAAGTAAGTATCAGGATAATTCGCTTCAGCACCACCGGTTCCTTCATCCCAATCGATTGTTCCTGGTGGTTTTTGAATTTGAAGCCTTATGTCGAATGGATAAGTTGCAGGATTTTCGACGGGTCCGATATAAATCTGCCCCAGGTAGGTCATATTTGTCAATCCGCCGGCTCCGAAACCGCCATCGACGAAATACAGATAATCTCCTCCGGGTGAGAATTCAATTTCTGAGATTTTACGGTCAATATTTTTGAGGAACAGTAAATCAGGGTTATTGGCAGCAATATTATCAACAGATGCGGGAGAATAAACTATGTTAAAATCGGGTTGAAGGATCAGCTCCTTTATGGAAATTCCCTGCACAGCATCTGATGAATTATCGAATATAGCCGCATCGATGAGGAAGATATCATCCCAGTCGCCATCCTGGTGCCGGTTATTAATTGCAATGCGTTTTCCGTCATTCGAGACTTCGATTGATGAACCGGCAATTGTCAGGTTCCAATAAGAGGTATTAATATTACCGGTGTTCTTCTTAAATAGGATTCCGCCATTGTTAACCAGGAAACGGTCAACTGACAGGTATTCCACTGATTCACTCCTGCGTACGAGGTAGAGGCATAGTTGTCCGGGATCAGAGGGTAAAATACTGACTGCACATCCTGTCGTGTAAGTATACGCAGTGCCGTTGACCTTTAATTCAACATCCCTATCCAGGACATAGATGCTGTCGCAGGTATACTTCACCCGTGAATAGACCGCTTCGGCAGGCGTGTAGTTTCCTTCACCGAGAGGCGCGCCGATATTGGTTTTCCACTTAGGGTATATGATATACCATTCGTTGATTGTCCCTGGGACTTTCATAACCTGTATCTCTCCTGCAAACGCCTTTGCATTCATTCCGGGCCCGTTTTCAAGATCGTTATTTAAAAGAGGATTGCCGTCAAGGTCATAAATAAAAAGGTTATTTGGCTGATTATTGACCAATCCTGAATGGACTACATGGAATACGGGATTACCGCAGTTATCGACAGCCGTGCTGGCGCATGCTCGTAATGAAGGACTTAGATTGTCAAGAGTCCTGATGTCAGGAGGATCCATTTTCCAGTCAATAACAAGGACACCCGCTTCACTTGCAGGTGAAATGCACCAGACCGGCATCCCTGTTCCCGATTGACCAAAGATTTTTGAACAAGGTACAATGAAAGATAAAAATGTAATACAGAATCTGAATAGATAACGCCTGAATAATCGGCTACATTGGATCACCAGATTCATTGATAACGAATATGGAGTAAATTTAAAGAAAAGAATTCAATAAATTTAAATTCATTGTCCGGTATTTTTCTTCTCCCCCTGTTTCTTCGCCTCATAAATGCTGGCATTCAGCTCAAACCCGATCAGCAGCATCAACGCAGTCAGGTTTATCCAGACAATGATCATGATCATCGACCCCAATGATCCGTAGAACCGGTTATAATCGGTGAAATTCTCAATAAAAATGGTAAATATTTTAAAAGCGATGACCGACAGGAACGAGGCCAGGATCGATCCGGCGGAGAAGAAGGGAAAGATTCTTTTCTTGGCCGGCGCCATATAGTAGATGCTGGAAAATGCCATGAGCGAGGTCAGGAAAATTATGACCCACTGGCCTGCTTCCAGGAGAATCAACGTTATATTGTTACTGATAAAGCCCTGTTTTTCCATAAAATAAAGAAAGACCGAATTAAATGCCAGCGCGGCCGCCGACAGGATCATGTTCATCGCCAGGATAAGAACCAGCAATAAAGCAACCAGTTGCCTTTTGACCAGTGTGCGCGATTCGATCGAATGCGACGACTGGTTAAAAGCGTTCATGATGGCCGTAACGCCGTTGCTGGCAAAGTAGAGCGAGATGAGAAAGCTGATGGATAACAGGCCCGATTGCTGGTTGGTAATGATGTCTTCAATGGTTGACCGGAGAACAACGAATGCTTCCCTAGGGATCACCTCTTCGAGCGTCATCAACAGGTTTTCTTTCAATCCTGCCACAGGGATGTAAGGAATGAGGGTGAACAGGAATAAGACTGCCGGGACAAAGGCGATGATAAAGGAATAGGAGATGGAATTGGCCCGGATAGAGATGGAGCTTTTCTGCATGCCACGGACGAAAAACAATCCCACATCGTAAAGCGGGACACCCTTAAAGCCCGGAAGATAAATATTTCTTGAAAGAATGATCAGGGGGAGCAGCACCAGCTTAAATAGCTTTGTGGCCAGGCTTTTTACTTCTTTGGTGATGTTGCTGATCGGCGACTTGATCATGTCAGATTACCGCTTTAAGGCTCATATCCAGGCTGTTGATATGATGTGTGAGCGCTCCGACGGAGATGAAATCAACGCCTGTTTCTGCATACGACCGGATGGTGGCCGCAGTAATTCCACCCGAAGCCTCTGTTTCGTATTTGCCTCCAATGATGCTGACGGCACGGGCGAGATCTTCGACTGTAAAATTATCGAGCATGATACGGTCGATGCCCCCTTTCTGCAAAACTTCATCCAGTTCCCGGAAATTCCTTACCTCGATCTCAATTTTGAGATCATTTCCATTTTTCAGTTGGCTCATGTATTGATGTACGGCCTCAATGGCCTGGCTGATACCGCCGGCAAAGTCGACATGATTGTCTTTGATCATTATCATGTCGTACAGGCCCATCCTGTGGTTGTATCCTCCACCGGCCCGCACGGCCATTTTTTCCAGTTCACGGAGCAGGGGAGTAGTCTTCCGGGTATCCAGGATCTTTGCCCGGGTACCCTCAATAAGCTTCACCATGTTGTGCGTGGCCGTGGCAATGCCGCTCATCCGCTGCATGAAATTCAGGGCCAGCCGTTCTGCTGAAAGCATTGAAATGCCTGGCCCGGACAGGTAAAATGCCACATCACCCGGCCGGATCGCTGCTCCATCGTCCAGTAGTTTTTCAAAGGCAAGACGGGGATCGACCTGCCGGAAAACTTCCCTGGCCACGTCAATGCCTGCCAGGATCCCTTCCTGCTTGATCAGCAGCCTTGACCGCCCCGTTGCGCCGACGGGAATCGTTGCCAGCGAGGTGTGATCCCCGCCGCCCAGGTCTTCTACCAACGCTTTCCGGATGATTTCTTCGATCGTCATCTTAGCGCAATTATTTTATTTTTTCTTCCAGTTTAATTTTGAACAACCGGAACTTTTCCTTCTCTTTCCGGATTTCCATATAAAGCTGGTAATTCTTACCTCCCGAGTGATATGTAGAAATCGAATAATGAGAAGAGGTGTTGAGCGAACCTTTCTGGACAAGAGTGAGATTATCGGCCGGGATCCTGTTGAAAAAGTCTTTCATCACCATTTCGCCCTGCGAGGCGCTGTAAGTGTTTTCAGCATCGGGAAGGCTGATCTCTATCGTAGCACTGAAAAATGCTGCCAGGCTTCGTGCGTCCGATTCGCGGATAGCTTTGCTGATATCGTCGAACGGTTCGTCCTGTGCCTTTAATGAGGCCGGTAAGGACTGCGCCAGGACAAACAGAATCAACGGAAGAAGTATTGCTCTCATACCCGGATTTTCATGCAAAATTACAATAATTGTATCGTCAGGTGTAATATTCGTTGCGATGAACAGAGCGTTTTTACTATTTTTGTAATATAATATCGAATATATGAATATTGTTGTCACGGGAACAAGCCGGGGAATAGGTTACGAAACGGTAAAACTTTTCGCCGCGGCCGGGCATAATAAGATCCTGGCAGTTTCACGTAATAAGACCGGACTTGAGAAGCTGCGATCGGATTGCGAAAAGGAGAATGAAATCAGTAAAATATTCATTGTTGATGTTGATATTGCTGGCGACAATTTCGAATCCCGGGTGGTTCGCGAAGTCAGGGAAAATCTCGGTACGGTGGATATCCTGCTAAACAATGCCGGCGCGCTGGTGAATGAGCCCCTGGACAGATTGACAAAAGGGGATTTCGACCTCATGTTCGGTGTAAATGTAAAAAGCGCTTTCCTGATGATACAGAATCTTTTACCTTATTTCAACCCTGGTGCGCACATTGTTAATATCAGTAGTATGGGTGGGGTTCAGGGTAGCGTCAAGTTCAATGGCCTGTCGCTCTATAGTGCCAGCAAAGGGGCGCTGGCCGTGCTGACAGAATGTTTGGCCCTGGAACTGAAAGACAGCGGGATCAGCGTGAATTGCCTGGCACTGGGAGCGGCACAGACAGAGATGCTGGCCGAAGCTTTCCCCGGACATCAGGCTCCTCTGAGTGCAACCGAAATGGCCGGCTTTATCGCCGACTTTTCGATGAATGGTCATAAGTGGTTTAACGGGAAGATTTTACCTGTCGCACTGTCGACTCCGTAACCTGAATATTCCGATGAGACGAAAAATACTGGTTTTAACGGTTCTGATGCACTTCATGCTTAGCGGAGCTAACGCCGGAAAGATTGTTCACGTATATGAATTTAACCGCCCTGAGATCAGTTATTCCGGACCATACGGGATCGTATATTTTGAAGGAACGAAACTGGCCGGGCAAACGGGCAAAGCGACACTGCCGTTTTACCCGGTGAAGATCCTTTTGCCGCCGGGCGAGAAGGCTGAATCCATATCGATTTCGTACAAAGATCCTGTCGTCCTGCAAGAGAAGATCATGCTGATGCCTTTCCAGGAAGTGCGTCCTCTGTCTGATCCGGGCGAATCACTGATGGCTGTCGATGAAATCTTTTACCAGAGCACCACACCCTATCCATCCTATTTTAAGCCCCACCTGGAAACTCAGTTTTTCAACGGCTGCGGAATCGCCTTGTCTTCTTTTACCCCAATTTCTTATCTCCCGAAAGAAAATCAGATAACTTATTATCAACGTGTTGAAATAGAGATCATCACCCTTACCGACCCTGCGCAAAGCCATAACAAGCACTTTTTCGGATCAGAGCAAAAATCACTCTGGCTGAAAGACCTCGTTCAAAATCCGGAAAAGATCAGCGATTATTTTTCCGGAAGAGAGTTCTTGACGAGTGAATATGATATCCTGGTTATTACAAAGAATCAATACCTGGGCGAATTCGATACGTTGAAATCCTTTTATGAATTACAGGGACTGAAAACCAAAGTGGCGGCTACTGAGACCATTGGCTCTTCGATGAGCGGCATCGACCTGCAGCAGAAGATCAGGAATTTTATTATCCAGGAGTATGACGACAACGGCATCAGTTATGTTGTTCTTGGAGGAGATACGGAGATAGTTCCTTATCGCGGATTTTACTGTTATGTGCAATCGGGGGGCGGCTATTCCAGCACAAACATTCCGGCCGATGTATATTATTCTGCACTTGACGGTTCGTGGAACAACGACGGCGATGCGCGCTGGGGCGAGCCGGATGAGGATGACCTCTACCCCGAAGTTGCCATCGGGAGAATTACTTTCAGCGATACGGCCGAACTTCACAACATCCTGCACAAAAGCTTTCTTTACCAGTGTGATCCGGTGGAGGGTGAGCTGACAAAGCCTCTTCTGGCCGGCGAAGAGCTGTATGATGATCCTTATACGATCGGGTCGGATTACCTCAACCTGCTGATCGGTTACCGCACAGATAACGGCTATAGCACGCACGGCATCCCGCCATCCCATCCGCGCGACACGCTTTACGACGACTCGACTTATTATTGGTCCAAAGCCACCCTCATCAGCCACATCAACAGTGGAAGACCCTGGCTGCACCACGTGGGGCATGCCAACCAGTCGTATGTTATGAAGCTTTCCCTGGGTGATATTACCGATGCAAACTTCGCGCAGACCAACGGGGTAACCCATAATTACACGGTCGTTTACACCCACGGTTGTATTTGCGGTGGGTTTGATTATACCGATTGTATCGGTGAAAGGATGATCGGGATCGATAATTTCGCCTCCGCTTTTGTCGGTAACTCCAGGTACGGCTGGTTTAACCAGGGAACCACCGACGGCCCTTCGCAGCATCTTCACCGGGAATTCATGGACGCTTTGTATTACGACAGCCTTTACCGGATCGGCATGGCCCATTTGAAATCCAAGAGCGAAACAGCGCCATTTGTGGAGATCGGCAATGAAGAGTTCGAGCCCGGAGCTACGCGCTGGTGTTTTTACGACAATAATGTGCTCGGCGATCCGGTGATGGCGCTCCGTACCGAAGAACCACAGGATATAGCACTGGTCAGCGAGACCATGGTGCCGGCTTCTTCCGCTTCGGTCGCAGTGCAACTGGAATCTTCAACCGGAAATGTCAAAGGGCTTTCCTGTGCGCTGATGAAAAACGACACGCTTTATGGCAGCGCACTGACCGATGGATCGGGCCTGGCGGTTATCTATCCCGACTCGGTGCTGGCCGAGGGCGAATACCATCTCTGGATTACCGGCTATAACATTCTGCCCCAGATGATTCCTATCCATGCCTGCAATTACTGGCTCGGCTATTCACCAGACTGGGGCAATCCTGCAAACTGGTTCACCGGGCACATACCGGATAGTACGTCGTATATTATTATTCCATCCCAACCGGCCGGGACAAAATTCCCCTCGTTTAACTCGAGCACAGAGCGACACTGCCGTCATTTCATGATAGAAGAGAACGCACAGTTCAGGATAGGCCCCGGTGAAACTTTGAAAGTCTGGGGAGATTGATTTTCCGTTATCTTTGCAGCCGCTTAACGGAATAGAATCATGGCTTCCGACACGATCATCCACCCGGGTGTTATTGACCATATCGAAGGCGATAAAGCTTTTGTGAAAATACTGTCACAGTCGGCATGCGGTTCCTGCCATGCCAAAGGAATGTGTACCGTAGCCGAAGTCGAAGAGAAAATCGTCGAAGTCGGGATAAACCCCGGCGCTGCCCATAAAGAGGGTGACGCAGTGATGGTGAGGATGGATGAATCGCTCGGGCGGAAAGCGGTCTGGATGGGCTATGGTCTTCCGTTCATTATCCTGATGTCATCCATCGTGATATTCCTGTCGGTATTGAATAATGAGGGCCTTGCCGCATTGCTGTCGATTGCCATGCTGGCCCCTTATTATCTGGTATTATACCTGATGCGCGGAAGATTACACAAGGAGTTCAGATTCAGGATTGATTAAAATGAACATTGATGCAATTTTGTTGTTTAAGAACTATTTTATCTAACTAATCATTTAACCGGAGAAGTGTCATGAAGTATTACCGATTACTGTTTTTTACTGCCGCTTTGTTAATTGTTCTGGCGGGCTACGGCCAGACAGAAGAAGAAATAAATACGCCAATCGTGTCGAAGGCGAAGTATTTCGACACAACCCCTCCGTTGAGGGATATGCCGATTGTCCTGCCGGGTGAACGCGACCGTTCATGGAAAGACGGCATCATACAGAATAAATCCATGGAGGACGAATACAAAAACAGGGAAGCTGATATTCCGGAAGGATTTGTCGATCCTGTTTTACAGAAAAATTACAGTGCAAACCGCGAAATCAGCGGGCCTGTTGTCAATATGGACGGGATCGGGAACCTCTGCAGTTGTTATCCTCCCGACACCGACGGGGATGTGGGGCCTAACCATTATTTCCAGATGATCAATCTTTCGTTTGCCATCTGGGATAAACAGGGGAACCTGCTCTATGGCCCGGTCGACAACAGCACGTTGTGGGATGGCTTTATCGGCCCCTGGACCGGCACGAACGACGGAGATCCTATCGTTCTTTACGATGAAATGGCCGACCGATGGATGGCTTCGCAGTTTGCCGTAAATACCAATAACGGTTCCTACTGGCAGCTGATTGCCGTCAGTACCACCCCCGACCCCACCGGGCCTTATCACCGCTATGCTTTCCAGATGGTAGCCTTTAACGATTATCCGAAACTTTCGGTTTGGCCCGACGGCTATTACGCCACCTGGAACATGTTCGGAAGCTATACCCGCGTTGGTGTTGCCGCATTTGAGCGTGATGCAATGCTGGCCGGTGATCCCGATGCCCAGATGGTCTATTTCAACCAGCCTTCCGGGACCTTCAGCATGCTCCCGGCCGACGTCGACGGAACCCCGCCACCGGAAGATGCTCCCTGCTATTTTGGCTATATCCGGATGTTTTCAACCCAGAACTTTGAGGTGTATGAATTCGATGTCAACTGGGAATTCCCGAACATGTCGACTTTTACCATGGTCAATTCCATGTCAACAGCCGCTTTCAATCCAAATCTTGACGGGATCCCGCAACCTAACACCGGTACGACACTGGATGACCTGGGTATGATGATGATGTTCCGCCTGCAGTACAGGAACTTTGGTTCCTACCAGACGCTGGTGGCCAACCATTCGGTGAATGCGGGCAGCAACAGGGCCGGGATCCGATGGTATGAGCTGAGAAAAGAGACCGACGACTGGTACATTTACCAGCAGGGGACCTACGCTCCGAACGACGGCCAGCACCGCTGGATGGGAAGTATTGCCATGAATGGCAATGGCGATATTGCGCTGGGTTACAGTCTGTCGAGCACTACTACTTATCCCTCCATTTATTATGTAGGAAGAAGAGCTGATGCTCCACTGGGCGAGATGAACCTGGATGAGGTCAAGATTATGTCGGGTACCGGATCCCAGAGCGGGATCAATCGCTGGGGCGATTACAGTTGTTTGTCGGTCGACCCGGTCGATGATACGACCTTTTGGTTTACAACGGAATATAACCGGAATGGATGGAAAACCCGGATCGCCTCCTTTGACTTTGGCCCGATTCTGCCACCAACTATTGACGCCGGGCCCAATGACACCATTTGTGAAGATGTCCTGTTTCTTGCCGATGCCAATGCATCCTACCAGCAGAGCGTCCTGTGGCAGTCGTCCGGAGATGGCTTCTTTCCCGATCCGAATGTCGTGGATGTAACCTATCTCAGGGGTAATGGCGACCTTGCCAACGGACAGGTGACACTCTGGGCTACGGTGACAGGTTATATCGAAGGCCAGACCGATACGGATTCTGTAACCGTTTATTTTACAAAGACTTCCAAGGCTTTTGCCGGCCCCGACACGACGATTTGCGACGACGATGTCATCCAGCTCTCCGGTTCGGCCATTTTCCAGGATTCCATCTATTGGACCACCGAAGGCGACGGTACATTCGATGATCCGGGGATTTTTACACCGGTTTATACGCCCGGAGCCGAAGATATATCAAAAGGATACGCCTGGTTGAGGTTAACTGCTTATGATTCATTGCCCTGTGATAATTCGCACTTCGACAGGGTCAAGATCACTATCGATGAATGTACCGGTATTTCAGAACCGGAAATGGGTAAACTGGGGCTCAGGGTGGTACCGAACCCGGCCACATCGAGGCTTAATTTCGAAGTAACCGGTATGGAGGCCGGTACTGAAGCCGTGTTAAACCTGACAAACCAGCAAGGCGCACCTGTGTTTACCATGAAATTGCCCGCTACCGTAGGTAGTTATTCCAATTCAATGAACACCGTGAATTTCCCGAGAGGGGTTTATTATCTGAAAGTAACCGGCTTGAAAGAACAGGCTATCCAAAAAGTCATTCTTCAGTAAACAGAAAATAATAATTGGATAAACCGGGCAATATGCAGGATCATCCGACTTAAAAATGATTAAGATTCAATAATTTAGACGGTTTCTAAATTTTTACAGGAACCCCGTGATTTTCAGAAGCTTCAGGAACAATATTTCTGAAGCTTCTTTTTTTATCTTATAAAATAGTAATAATCAGTATTTTATACCCAATCCGATTTTCGATCCTTATTGTTACTGTTTTCACAATTGTTTTTACATTTGCTCATCCTAAACCGGCCTTAAGCCCTTAATGCGTAAGGCAGTATTAAAAAGAGAACAAAGTGAACAGTGTATTGATTTTTGCCGTTGTGTCGCTCAGTGCGATTGGTCTTATCTCGGCGGTAGTCCTCTATTTCATCGCACAAAAGTTCAAAGTGGTCGAAGATCCCCGGATCGGAACCGTAGAAGAGGCTTTACCCGCTGCCAATTGTGGCGGTTGCGGTTTTGCCGGCTGCCGGAACTTTGCCGAGGCGCTTGTGAAGAAAGCCGATGATGAGAAGTCGCTTGAAGGATTGAACTGCCCGGTAGGCGGAGCAGAGGTCATGAAAAAAGTCGCGGCTGTTCTGGAGCTGGAAGCGGTGGAAACAGAACCAATGATCGCCGTTGTGCGTTGCCAGGGTTCGTATAAAAACGCCCCGTCGAAGGTCAGATATGAAGGCGCCGCAACGTGTGCTTTTGCCCATAACCTGTATGCCGGCACGAGCGGCTGTGCCTATGGCTGCCTCGGCCTGGGAGACTGTGTGACTGCCTGCATCTTTGATGCCATTCATATGGACCCGGAAACCGGCCTGCCGGTTGTTAACGACAAGTGCACAGCCTGCGGCGCATGCGTGAAAGCCTGCCCGAGGAATATCATCGAGTTGCGCTTCAAAGGCAAAAAAGACCGACGGATTTATGTCGGCTGTGTGAATAAGGAAAAAGGAGGCCCGGCCCGGAAGAATTGTACCGTGGCTTGCATCGGATGCGGAAAATGTATGGAAGCCTGCGCTTATGAAGCCATTACACTGGTTGATAACCTGGCATACATCGATTTCGTCAAATGCCGCCTTTGCAGGAAATGCGCCCCTGTCTGCCCGACAGATGCTATCCTGGAGATAAATTTTCCCCTTAAAAAAGACAAAGAAGCCGAACCAGCCGGCGGTAAAAAAGCTACTGTAGAGACGTCCACGGACTCATCTCCGGCGGATGCTGATAAAAAAGCTCCCGCTGAAGGTGATGGTCTTATTATTTCTGAAAATAAATAAATATCTGTAGGATGTGTGCATTGAAAACTTTCCGTAATGGAGGAGTTCATCCGCCTGAAAATAAACTTTCGGTAACGAGTGCCATCGAGGTATTTCCTGTACCAAAGCAGGCCGTCATCCCGGTAAACCAGAACCTTGGAGCCCCTGCCACACCGTTGGTGAACAAAGGCGAAGCCGTTAAGGTGGGGCAACTGATCGCCAAAGGCGAATCCTTTATCTCCTCCAATGTCCACTCATCGGTTTCCGGTAAGGTCTTGAAGATCGATGAAATGATCGATCAGACCGGGTTCAGGAAAAAAGCGATCGTGATCAGCGTTGATGGGGATGAGTGGGATCCATCGATCGACCGGAGCCCGATGTTGAAAAAAGAGATCACGCTGTCGAAGGAGGACATTGTAAAAAAGATTCACGAAATGGGTATCGTCGGCCTGGGAGGGGCAACTTTTCCCTCACATGTCAAGCTCATGGTACCCGAAGGGAAAAAGCCGGAATACCTGATCATTAACGGCGTGGAATGCGAACCTTACCTGACAGCCGACCATCGGCTGATGCTGGAAAAAACGGCCGAAATCATTGTGGGTGTCAGGATCCTGATGAAAGGATTAGGCGTCGAAAAAGCGATCATCGGTATCGAGAATAATAAGCCCGATGCTATCCGGAAAATGGCGGAGGCTGCCTCCGAATATCCGCAAATCCTGGTCCAGGGGCTGAAAGTGAAATATCCGCAAGGCGGGGAAAAACAACTGATCAATGCACTTCTTGGCCGTGAAGTTCCTTCGGGTAAGCTTCCGATCGAGGTAGGATGTGTGGTCAATAATGTCGGAACAGCATTTGCCGTCTATGAAGCCGTTCAGAAGAACAAACCCCTGATCGAGAGGATTGTGACGGTCACCGGGAAGACTATAGCCCGGCCTTCCAATTACCTGGTACGGATCGGTACCCCGGTGCAGGAGCTTCTACTGTCGGCCCAGGCCGATCTCGACCGCACAGGCAAAGTGGTCAGCGGCGGACCGATGATGGGGAAAGCCCTGAACTCTCTTGAGGTGCCTGTAGTAAAAGGCACCTCCGGCGTTTTGCTGTTTGCTGAAGAGCACTCTTCCAGGATCCAGCTACGTGCCTGTATCCGGTGCGGCCGCTGCGTCGGCGTCTGCCCGATGGGCCTGGAACCGGTGCTGCTGGCACAGTATTCCGCCCGGAGTATGTGGGACAATGCCGAATCCAATTTGATCATGGACTGCATGGAGTGCGGTTCCTGCCATTATACCTGTCCCTCCGGCAGGCCCCTGCTGGATTATATCCGGATGGGCAAGAACAAAGTCGGACAGAATATCAGAAACAGAGGAAAAAAATAAGATATGAGCTTACTAACCGTATCAGGATCACCGCATATCCATAGCGACCAGCCGGTTCCGAAAATCATGTACGGCGTGGTGATCGCCATGATCCCGGCCATGCTGGTGTCGTTCTATTTTTTCGGCCTGGGAGCCGCAAAGGTCATGCTGACCTCGATCCTGGCCTGCCTGTTCTTCGAATGGGTCATCCAGAAATACCTGCTCCGGGGCCCGCTCACGATCAACGACGGCTCTGCCCTGGTGACAGGCGTTCTGCTCGCTTTTAACGTGCCGAGCAGCCTCCCGGTCTGGATGACGATCACAGGCGCTTTCGTAGCCATCGCAGTAGCGAAAATGAGCTTCGGCGGGCTGGGCCAGAACCCGTTCAATCCGGCACTGGTCGGACGTGTCTTCCTGCTGATGTCGTTTCCGGTGCAGATGACAACGTGGCCCATTCCCAAGCCGCTTTTTGGCGGGACAGCCGTCACGGATGCCATCTCAGGCCCTACCACCCTGGGAATCGTCAAGGAAGGGCTGGATGCCGGCAAAACCGTGTCGGAACTGCTGCCGCAATTACCCACCTATGCCGGCGAACTGCTTGGAAACCAGGGAGGATCGCTCGGTGAGGTTTCCGCAATCGCCTTGCTGATCGGAGCAGCCTGGATGTTCTGGAAAAAGATCATCACCTGGCACATCCCGGTGTCGTATATTCTTGCGGTGGTGATCTTCTCCGGCATTTTCTGGCTTATCAACCCGGAGCAGTATCTCGATCCGGTGTTTCACCTGATCACGGGCGGCATGATGCTCGGTGTTTTTTACATGGCTACCGATATGGTCTCATCTCCTATCAATACCAAAGGCATGCTGATCTTCGGAGCGGGATGCGGAATACTGACCATGATCATCAGGCTTTGGGGAGGCTATCCGGAAGGAGTCTCCTTCGCCATCCTCATCATGAATGCGTTTACGCCGCTGATCAACAGGAGCTTTAAACCGAGAAGGTTCGGAGTGGTCAAACCCAGCTAAATCACACTGTCATGGCTAAGAAAGAATCATCGTTAAAAAATATGATCATCTCCCTGGTGTCGATTTCCTTTATCGCATCGCTGGCGTTGGGGGGTGTATATCTGGTCACAAAAGATCCTATCGCACTGGCAGCCAGGGCCAAGCAGGAAAACGCCATCAAAGAGGTTGTCCCTGAATTTGATAGCCTGTATTCCTTCAAAATCATGCCGGATAACGGCAAAGATTCAATTACCATCAACGAAGCGTATAAGGCGGGAACGCTGGTGGGTACGGCTGTCGGAACCTATTCCAGCAAAGGATACGATGCTACGCAGATCCAGATCATGGTCGGTTTTCTTCCGGATGGATCAATAAATAACATATCTGTTGTACAGCAAAAAGAGACGCCCGGGCTGGGGACGAAAATGAAGGAACCGAAGTTCAAGGATCAGTTCAATAAGAAGAATCCCGCTTCATATAGCTTAAAAGTAAAGAAAGACGGGGGACAGGTTGATGCCATCACCGCTGCCACAATCAGTTCGAGGGCATTCTGCGATGCGGTCGACAGGGCCTACAGGAATTATCAGAAGAAAGGAGGGAATTAAAATGAACCAGCTAAAGAATTTCACCAAAGGATTTATAAAGGATAACCCGATCCTTGTGCTGCTGCTGGGGATGTGCCCCACGCTGGCCGTTACCACCTCTGCTATTAATGGCCTGGGAATGGGACTGGCTACGACATTTGTCCTGGTTGGTTCAAACGTTGTGGTATCTGCCGTTAAATCAACGATACCCGATAAGGTAAGGATACCTTCGTTCATCGTGATCATTGCATCCTTTGTAACCATTGTACAATTGGTGATGCAGGCGTACACACCTTCTCTATACGATGCCCTGGGTATCTTTATCCCGCTGATCGTGGTGAACTGCATCGTGCTGGGCCGCGCTGAGGCATTTGCCTCAAAGAATAGTGTTTATTCCTCTTTTATCGACGGTCTTGGGATGGGACTCGGGTTCACAATGGCTTTATTTATCCTGGGCTCTGTCAGGGAAGCCCTGGGAAATGCTTCCATCATGGGATATAAATTTGCCGAAGGCGATGGAATTCTCGTATTCGTATTATCACCGGGGGCCTTCCTCGCTCTTGGATATTTCATCGCACTGATGAACAGAATTAAAAAAACCGCGTAAAGACCTGAATTATGGAATACTTTGTTATAATTATTTCAGCCATTTTCGTTTCCAACATTGTCCTCTCGCAATTTTTGGGAATCTGCCCGTTCCTGGGTGTCAGCGGTAAAGTGTCGACATCGGTCGGGATGAGTGCCGCGGTTGTTTTTGTTATTGTACTGGCTACGATTGTTACCTGGCTGGTTTATACATTTGTGTTGATTCCGTTCGGGATCACTTTTCTTCAAACCATCAGTTTTATCCTGGTTATCGCTTTCCTGGTACAAATGGTCGAAATCATCCTGAAGAAAATCTCCCCTCCCTTATACCAGGCGCTCGGAATTTACCTACCTTTGATCACGACGAACTGTGCGGTTCTCGGCGTGGCTTTACTGGTCCATGCCAAAGAGTATAATCTGCTGGAAAGCGTGGTATTCGGAGCGTCAATCGCAGTGGGTTTTGGATTGGCAATCGTCCTTTTTGCGGGCCTCAGGGAGCATCTTGAACTGATGTCTGTCCCCAAAGGGATGAAGGGCATTCCGATCGCGCTCATTACAGCCGGTATATTGTCGCTTGCATTTATGGGCTTCAGCGGCCTGGTATAAATTAAAATGAACAACGAAAGGGTAATCTTCTTCCGGGATGTCCCGGTATATCAACGTGATACTATGGTCTTCTCCGGCGCATCGCTCGAGATCGGACCGGGTGAATTCGTTTACCTGATCGGCAAAACCGGATCGGGAAAAAGTTCCCTGCTGAAAGCAATGTATGCTGAATTGCCTGTCCATCAGGGTGAAGCTGTTGTTGCCGGATACAGGCTGATCGGCATCAGGAAAAGAGAAATACCCATGCTCCGAAGAAAACTGGGGATCATCTTCCAGGATTTTCAATTGTTAAGCGACAGGAATATCAACGATAACCTGATGTTCGTCCTGAAAGCCACCGGATGGCGCAATAAGAAAGAGATGACAGAGCAGGTCAAAGAGGTGCTGCTGAAAGTCGGACTTGCCACCAAGGGGTTTAAATTTCCGCATCAGCTCTCCGGCGGCGAACAGCAACGCGTGGCCATCGCCCGGTCGCTGCTGAATAATCCGGAAGTCATCCTTGCCGATGAACCGACCGGTAACCTCGATCCGGAAACTTCGCGGGAGATCATGAAACTGCTTCGCGATATCAGCCATACCGGCTGTGCGGTCCTGATGGCCACACATAATTATTTATTACTGAACGAGTTCTCTGCCCGAATTATCCGGTGCGAAGGAGGGAAGATTCACAGCTTGTAAATCAGATCGATAAGCTTCTTTCCGTTTTCCGTATTGTCGTACAGTTTTTTAAGTTCATTGGCCCTGCCGGCAGCTACATCCAGGGTGAATTCCTGATCGAATAGCGCCGCCAGCCGGTTCTTCAGCTCAGCTGCCGTGTTGCCCGATTCACATAAATTCTCCAGCGATGTCCCCTTGATCATCGCCTCATTGACCAGGCAAAACCGGCCATTGTAAAGAGTGTTCAAAAGTTTGAGCTTCAGTCCGGTGGCCTGGAATGTGACCAGGATATTGACATGCGCATTCCGGATAAGATCGAACATTTTCTCATCATCCGGATTGGCAATCAGCATTACATTCGGATAAAGCTCCGTCATCCGCCTGAACCTTTCCCGGGGTTTCATCCCGGCAATGATGAGCGGAACCGCTGTATCATTGAATACTCTGGTGATCAGGTAGGTGGCAGCGTATTCATTTTCAGGAACTTCAATATTGCCATGATACAATGCATAATCCCCTTTTCCCGGTAAAATGGCAACCTCGTCGTTGGCGTGAAAACTGGGCAGGTGAAATATAGGCTTTCCGGGAAAATGCTTCTGCAGGTATTCGGTATCGTGTTGTGAAACGGCCAGCATAAGCGAAGCATGGTGCAGGACTTTCTGGAAAAGCCTGAGTTTCGCACTGGCCATCAGAAAATACAACCTGTTCCGCAGGTTGGCATCCACTTTGAAGAGATTGAAATAATACCGGTGTTCGATATTGCTCTCCCGGTAAACTTTTATCCTTCCTGCCAGCCTGCGGTCATCAAGGTAATAACAGCTATGCAGTCCTTCGAAAAGTATCGGGTGATTGTCTTCTAATAGATTGGCAATCAGCTCTTCCGATTTGCGGGAAGAGACGATATACGGAGCCAGGCTCAGCATAGATTTTAATCCCGTTTTTCGGGGATAGTAATGGACCTCCTCACAATAACGATCCAACTCCGGTGTACGATCCCTTCCGGGGTATTCAAAACAATGCAGATGAACCCGGATGCCCAGCCGGTGCAGGGTTTTTATCTTGTAGAATACGTCAATGACTCCGCCGTAATTCGGAGGATAAGGAATGTCGAATGAAATGATATGAAGATGCTTATCCGGCATATTTTGAATAAACATTGACCAGAACCTGCTTTTCTTTTTCCCAGCATAATTCCGAAGCGGCAAATTTAAGGTTTTCTTTCCATTGCGCAACGCGTTCGGGGTTACCCGTCATATCCTTCATCCGGGCGGCTATATTCACGGGATTGTGATCGGGGATCAGCATGCCGATATCGTATGCTGTGACTACCCGGCTGATTTCGGGAAGGGGTGATGCCAGCACCGGCACCCGCGCCTGGATATAGTCGAAGAGCTTATTCGGCAGGCTGTAACGGTAATTGATGTTGGTGTCTTTATCCAGTGTCAGGCCGATGTCGGCATGAACCGTATAGCGGTATAGCTCATCCGGGGCCAGGCGTGGGATAAAGTGCACCTTTCCCCGAACCGGGGGTAAACCGGCAAGTTTTTTTAAAGCATCGATGACATCCCCTCCGCCAATGATCAGCAATATTGCGTCGTCGATATATTCCATCGCTGCAATCGCTTCTTCGGCTCCGCGCTGAATATTGATCCCGGCCCCCTGCAACAGGATGATCTTTTTGTCTTCCGGTAACCCGAGCTCACTCCTCGTCTTTTCAATCCTGTATTCCCTGGCAAACGGAACATTCCTGGCCACTTTGATTTCAACACCGTAAAGGTCTGCGAAGATCTTTGCCAGTGATCCGTTAACGGTGAAAACATCCTTCAGCCGGGGAAATATCATTCTTTCGATTGATTTCCAGATTCTTTTCACCGTTTTCCGACCCGCCAGTTCAGGTACCTCCGTGAAATGTTCATGGCTGTCGTAAACAACTGGAATATGTTTTAATTTGGAGATGAGATAATTAGGCAATAAGGTGTCGAGGTCGTTTGAAACCAGGAGCGCTTCTTTGTGAAACAGCAGGAACAGGAGGAGCCGCAAATTGTACTCGGCATAGAAAAGAGGCCCTTTTTCCGTCAGTAGTCTCATCCGGGTCTGGCGGTAGGGCTTTCCGGCCAGAGGGATGGAGTCCCTTTTTTGCCGGCCGACCAGGTGCACCCGGAATCCCATTTCTGCCAGGGTACGGCAGGTCCGCTCGACCCGCTGATCGGTGCTGAGATCATTGATTACCGATACGATGACTCTCTTCAAATTCTCTTTTTATCCCCGTAAACATTACTGATGACGAAAATAGCAATTAATGGCGATATTTGCCTAAATTTGATGAATTGTACAACGAAACCCGCATGGAGATATTTCACCGGCACCCTTTAAAATCATTCAATACATTCGGCCTGGAGGTTTATGCCAGGGAATTTGCCGTTCTTCAGAATGAGGAAGATATCTCGGTTCTGGTCGACCGGCACCGGGTTGCCGGTTACAGGATGCTTTTGCTTGGGGGCGGAAGCAATATCCTTTTTTCGGGTGACTACGACGGTTTTGTGGTAAAAATTGGTTTAAAAGGAAAAGAAGTTATTTACGAAGATGAAGGATCGGTAATTA
Source organism: Bacteroidales bacterium (assembly GCA_017991835.1). Taxonomy (GTDB): domain Bacteria; phylum Bacteroidota; class Bacteroidia; order Bacteroidales; family JAGOPY01; genus JAGOPY01. The sequence goes on from JAGOPY010000006.1 coordinate 192,411, forward strand.
TTCGCGGGGCAGCAGGGGAGGATTGGGACGATTTTGTCGGTTATACGGTACAAATGGGATGGGGAGGACTGGAGAACCTTTCGGGAATACCCGGGACGGTGGGTAGCAGCCCGATCCAGAATATCGGGGCTTATGGGTGCGAGATGAAAGACCGTTTTGAATCGCTCGGAGCCGTCGATCTTTGTACGGGCGAATATTCCGAATTCGATCCGGCAAGATGCCGTTTCGGATACCGCGATAGTATCTTCAAAACCGCACTCAAAGGGAGAATGCTGATAACGCATGTGGATTTCAGGCTGGACAAGAAGTTGGTTCCGAACCTCTCCTATGAGGCCCTGAAATCAAAACTGGGGCATATCCCGCCGGAAGACCTTACTCCGCAGCACTTCAGGAATGAAGTCCTTCAAATCCGTAATTCAAAACTCCCTGATCCGCATTTGTTGGGAAATGCCGGAAGTTTCTTTAAAAATCCTTTTATCAGCGTTTCTGAATTTGAAAAGCTGAAAGACCTTTTTTCGGGAATAGTTTCCTATCCTGTTGAAGATAAGGAAAGCCATCGCATAACAGGGTACAAGCTGGCTGCCGGCTGGCTCATCGAGAAGTGCGGCTGGAAAGGTTACCGCGATGGCGATGCAGGGGTCCATAAAGACCAGGCCCTGGTGCTGGTCAATTACGGCAGGGCCACCGGAATAGATATTCTGACCCTTTCTGAAAAAATCCGGAATTCGGTAATGGAAAAATTCGGAGTATCTCTTGAGCGGGAAGTGAATATTATCTGATTTTGTTTATTTTTGATTGAATATTAGCCTGAAAGAATAATGGATAGACAAAAAGTGGCCATTATTTTCCGGTCCCTGTGGTACAGGAAAGAGGCACTGATCTGGATTGCGGCACTCGCTTTCCTGGCTTTGTCCGATCCTTTTACCCACCATTATTCGTTATGCCCGCTCAGCAACATGGGAATCTCCTGGTGTCCCGGATGCGGGCTTGGCCATTCGGTCAGCCTGCTGTTCCGCTTCGACTTTTACGGATCTTTCATGGCGCACCCTCTGGGAATTCCGGCTATCGGGCTAATAGTTTACAGAATTATTAAAGTTTTCAGAAATCAAAACCATTTTAAAATATCAACCATTTAAAACCAGATTATTATGTCAAATTTATTCCAGTATTTGCCTGAACTTCAGGGCCGTGAGCTAGTCTATGTACAAGGATTGGTGAAGGATTACACCGACAACCAGTTGATGAACTTTGCCAATATTTACCGCAGCCGGCGCCGCGATCCGCAGATCATCCTGTTGACCGGCCTGCTGGGCTTTGTGGGCATTTCAGGTGTTCAACGTTTCCTGGTCAACCAGATCGGCATGGGCATTCTGTATTTGTTTACCGCAGGGCTTTGTTTTATCGGGACGATCATCGACCTGATCAATTACCAGGACCTGGCAATGGAGTACAACATGAACCAGGCGAATGAAGCCGCCATGCTGGTGAAAAACCTCTAGAGATCAGATTCTTACACCGCCGGTAAGCTCGCTGACAGAGCCGACCCCGTGCCTTTCGAGATATTCTTCTATACCTTCCAGCACCTTGATGGAAACGGATGGATCGAGGTAGTTGGCTGTGCCTATTTGAATGGCTGTTGAGCCTGCCAGGATGAATTCGATCGCATCGGCAGCATTCATGATCCCTCCCAGGCCAACGACCGGGACCCTGACGGCTTTATAGACATCCCAGACCATTCGGAGCGCGATCGGTTTGATCGCCGGCCCGGAGAGACCTCCTGTAACTGCGCCCAGTATAGGTTTCCGGCTTTCGGCATCAATAGCCATCCCTAAAAACGTATTGACCAGCGATATGGCGTCGGCGCCGGCATCTACTACGACCCTGGCCATCTCCGCTATACTGGTTACATTCGGGGAAAGCTTCACAATCAGCGTCCCTTTGTAAACGTCCCTGACCGCCCGGGTGGCTTCAAAGGCCGTGGCCGGATTGATACCGAATGCCATCCCGCCGGCCTTCACATTCGGACAGGATATGTTCAGTTCGATGGCGCCGATCCCATCCACTTCGTTGATCCTGGATGAGATTTCGATGTAATCGTCAATGGTTGAACCATTTACATTGGGGATGATGTGTGTGTCGATGTGTTTTATCCTCGGATAGATCTGGCTGATATAATAATCGATCCCCTTGTTTTGCAGTCCGACCGAATTCAGCATTCCCGAAGCTGTTTCCGCCATCCGGGGGTATGGATTTCCTTCCCGGTTTTCCAATGTGATCCCTTTGGTGAAGATCGCCCCGAGCCGGCTGACATCCATGAAATCGGCAAACTCTTCCCCATAGCCGAAAGTCCCTGATGCCGTTGTAACAGGGTTTTTTAATGTAATGCCACCAATCTTTACTTTCAGATCTGCCATTTTAATTCATTGACGTTAAAAACAGGGCCATCGGTGCATACACACAGGTTTCCGTGAGTAGTGGGTGTAACGCAGCACAGGCAGGCTCCGAATCCGCATGCCATGGTGTTCTCAAGAGAGGCCTCACAGGGAATCCCTTTCTGCCGGGCCAGGCCGGCCACCGCTTTCATCATGGGGTTCGGGCCGCAGGTCACAATCAGATCGAAATTGAGTTCATTCCGTTTGAACAAACTGTGTTGCGTAACAAGGCCGGCCTCGCCCATAGAACCATCTTCCGTGGTCACCAGCACTTTGCCGTAAGTTTTGTATTGTTCGGTCAGGACGATCTCATCGGCATTCCGGGCTCCGAACAGGAAAGTGGCACCTACGCCCGCTTTCATGAGTTCCTTGCCGTAGAGGATAAAGGGTGCAACACCCGATCCGCCGGCCACCACCAGCACATTCCCCGATTCCGGCACCGTGAAGGAATTGCCCAGCGGGTATATGACATTGACTTTCTCACCTTTCCGAAGATTCCCGAGAACGCGTGTCCCTTCACCGACCACTTTGACGAAAAAACTTACAATGCGGTTATGATAATCGACATCATAGACCGAAAAAGGACGGCGCAAAAAGATTTTGTTAGTGTTCGGAACCTCAATCTCGGCAAAATTTCCGGGTGAGATTGGAGGGAGAGGTGAAGAGGCTTCTAATTCAAGAATATATGTTTTATAGTTCAGCCATCTCTGACCCAAAACGGTGAAATCCTCAACTCTTTTCATGGGGCCGGTGTGTGAAGGTCATTCCTGAACTTCTGTTTTTCCCTCTTCCTTTTCAGCTTCTGGCAAAGGCTCATTGCTTTCCGGTTCGAAAACCATCATCTCTTTTTCCAGCAGCAGGTTGAACCAGGCAATTGCTTTTTTCATATCGGAAACATAAACCCGCTCCGGATCGTGTTCAGCTACTGTATCCTGGAAAAACTGCCGGATGACCTTGCTGTCGGAATTTGCATCGGGGGCCGGTTTGCCTTCGGTTTTTTCATACATCCTGCGAAAAACATCCTTTAACTGAAGGTCTTCTTCTTTCGTGGTAAAAACACTGATCTCTTCCAGTGAGCTGACCCGTTCGTGGGCAAATACAGGAAAGCGCTTTCCATCGGTCAGTGATTCGACGATAAAACCTGACTTTGTCTGTGATAACATTTTGTAAAGGCCTGGTTTTCCCGAGATTGCCAAAATCTTACTTAAATCCATATACTTTGTTTAAAGCTTCAAAATTACACATTTCAGGCGAAAGTCTGCAAATCATGAAGGCGTTTATACAACCCGCCCGTTTTGATCAGCTCGTCGTGGTTACCGCTTTCAACGATCCTTCCCTTTTCCAGGACGAGAATCCGGTCGGCAAATTTTATCGTTGATAACCTGTGGGCGATCACAATGGAAGTGCGGTCTTTCATCACTTTCAGCAAGGCATCCTGGACCAGTTTCTCCGATTCGGAGTCGAGTGAAGAGGTGGCTTCGTCGAGGATGAGGATCGGGGGATTGCGCAGGATGGCCCTTGCAATGCTGATGCGCTGCCTCTGCCCCCCGGAAAGCTTGGCCCCGCGGTCACCGATGTTGGTATCATAACCTTCTTCCATCGCTTCAATAAAATCATGGGCATTGGCTACTTTCGCCGCTGCGATAACATCATCCCTTGTAACGCCCTGTTTTCCAAATACAATGTTGTTGTAAACGGTATCATTAAAAAGGATAGATTCCTGCGTGACCATCCCCATCAGCGAACGTAAATCATCGATACGATAGTCTTTAATATTCACCCCATCAATATAAATACCCCCTTCAACGGTATCATAAAACCGGGGAAGAAGATCGACAAAAGTGGTCTTCCCGCCTCCCGAAGGCCCCACCAGGGCAATGATCTTCCCTTTTGGAATTTCAATATCGATTTTGTTAAGCACATCATCGGTCTGGTAACGGAAACTGACCTTGCGATATTCGATCTTCTCTTTGAACTCGCTGATCCTGACCGGGTTCTCTTTTTCAACAATTACCTCTTCCGCATCGAGAATTTCAAAAATTCGTTCGGCCGAAGCCACCCCTTTCAGAATGTTGTAATAACCGGTTGAGAAAGCCTTAACGGGGGGGATTATCTGGGAAAAGATCAGGATATACGTGATGAAAACGGCCGCTGTAATTGTACCGCTGTCGCTTAAAACAAGCCTTCCGCCATACCAGAGAACAGTAATAATGACGACTGAGGAAAGGAACTCACTCATCGGTGAGGAAAGGTCACGCGTCCGAAAAACCTTGACCATCAGCCTGGAATAATTTTTATTCAGTTCGCGGAATCTGATGTCTGAAAATCCGATGGCCGTAAATGCTTTGATGATCCTCAATCCCCCGATGGTCTCCTCGACTACCGAAAGCAAACCGGAGAACCTTGCCTGGCCGACCTTTGATTCCTTCCTGAGATTTCGGCCGATCGTCCCGATCACATAACCGGCGACAGGCAGCAGGACCATCACAAATACCGTCAGCTGAGGGCTCATGATCAGCAGGGTCACAAAATAGGCGATGATTGTCACCGGATCGCGGAAAATGATCTCCAGGTAGTGCATGATGGAAATATCGATCTCCTGGACGTCGTTGGTGATCCGCGACATGATATCGCCTTTTTTTCGCTGATTATAAAACGATAGAGGCAGGATAAGGATTTTATGGTAAATCTCGTCACGGATGTCGCGCACGGCGTGAACCCTCACTTTTACCAGGAAGAACATGGCCAGGAAGCGGAAAAGGTTGCGGAAGAAAAAGGTGCCGAACAAGAACAGGCAGATGAAGATCAGGGCATCCACCTTGCCTTGCTCCAGAATGATCTTACTGATGATATAATTCAGAAAATCGATGACTGACTGGGCATTCAGGTGAATTTCCGGCCGTGTTGTCACCAGGTCATCGATTCCGAACAGGAGGTTTAAGAAGGGGATCAGCATGACAAAGGTCACCAGCGAAAAAACAATGACCATCATATTGGAAACGACATTTAACAATGCGTATATCCAGTACGGCTTGATGTATGCTAAGATCCTCAGGAATTTCTTCATTCTGCGGGTGTTAATTCATCAGATGAGGTCAATGCCCGTATAATTCTCCGGGGTGATTTTTTTTAATTCCATTTTTAATTTTTCCGGGATTTTCAGTCCATCGATGAAATGATGAAACGACGCTTTGTCAATTTTCTTATTTGTTCGTGTCAGCTTTTTCAACTTTTCATATGGATCGGGATAATTTTCCCTGCGGAGAATGGTCTGGATGGCCTCGGCGATTACCGGCCAGTTGTCCTGGAGATCGGCTTTGATCTTTTCTTCATTCAGAATAACTTTTTCCAGCCCTTTCAGAAGGGATTTGATGGCGATCATCATATGGCCTATCGGGACGCCAATATTCCGGATCACCGTTGAGTCGGTCAAATCGCGTTGCAGGCGCGAGATCGGCAGCTTTTCGGCAAGGTGGCTGAAAATGGCATTGGCCATACCGAAATTTCCTTCCGCGTTTTCAAAGTCAATGGGATTCACTTTGTGAGGCATGGCAGACGAACCGACTTCGTCTGCTTTAATTTTCTGTTTGAAATAATCCATCGAGATATACGTCCACATGTCGCGGCAAAGATCGATCAGGATCGTATTGATACGTCGCAGGTTATCGAACAGCGCAGCCAGGTTGTCGTAATGCTCGATCTGTGTCGTTACCTTCTGCCGGGTCAGGCCGAGCGACTTGTTGACGAACTGGTCGCCGAACGCGGCCCAGTCGATTTCGGGATAGGCGGCCTTATGCGCGTTGAAATTGCCGGTTGCCCCGCCGAATTTGGCTCCGAACGGGACCGTCTTAAGCAGGGAAAGCTGGTTCTTCAGCCGGTCGGCAAAAACGTAAATCTCTTTGCCGAGCCGGGTTGGCGATGCCGGCTGTCCATGCGTCCTCGCCAGCATGGGAATTTCCTTCCATTCCTTCGCTTTGCGGGTCAGTGTTTCTTCCACTTCATTGACCAGTGGCAGCAGTACGTCGTGCAGAGCCAGCCTGGTGGCATACGGAACGGCCGTGTTGTTGATGTCCTGCGAGGTCAGCCCGAAATGGACGAACTCTTTGTATTGCTTTAACTTCAGCTTCTCAAAGCGTTTTTTCACATAGTACTCCACGGCTTTCACATCGTGGTTGGTCGTTTTCTCAATCTGTTTGACCTCTTCGGCGTCGGCAAACGTGAAGTTGCGGCTGATGGCCCGAAGTTCCTCGAACATGTTCCTGTCAAAGTCTTTGAGCTGCGGCAGAGGGATGTTGCACAGCGCAATAAAGTACTCGATCTCAACGAATACGCGGTAATTGATATAGGCGGCTTCCGAAAAATAATAGGCCAGCGGCTCGGTTTGTTTGCGGTACCGTCCATCGACGGGCGATATGGCATTGGATGAAGTCAGTTCCATGATTTCAGCTTTAAAGATTCACCGGGTAAATTTATATACAAACCATTCGAAATGACAAGTAATAATTGTTTTTTTTTACCAAAATACTACAATTGCGCTCTGTAGCTTGTTTTTGACTGGTTTCAAAAGCATCTCATTGCGTATTTTAAAATATCTTTGTTATCCGATTGGAAGAAATGAATATAAAGCAGCACACAAAAGACCTTTTATATGCTTTAAAGAAAAAGCAGATCAGCAATTCATCTGCCTTTCTTTTATGCTATCTTAAACATTTCTGGAATCCTAAAAACAAACTTGAACGGATCCTGGATAACCTTTTCAAATCAAAACCAGGTGCGTTCATTCTCCAGGTTGGCGCCAACGACGGGTTTGTGAATGATCCTTTATATAAATTCATAAAAAAATACAAGGCTTCAAGCATCCTTATCGAACCACAAAAGAAACCCTTCTCGGTCCTGAAATCAATCTATCATAAAGATGACATTGAAGTGATTAACTGTGCAATTGACCGGGTGAACGGGACCCGGAAACTGTACCGGCTGTCCTTCTCGGATGAGCGATGGGCCAGCGGATTGAGTTCATTCAATCACGACCAGATGGTAAAGGTCATCAACTCCGGGATGATTGAGCAGAAAGCGAAGAAATACAAAATCAAGCTTCCGGCGGATAAAAACGACTGGATCAGTTTTGATGAAGTGGAGTCTTTAAATTTTGAAACACTTGAAAAGAACTTGCATTTAAAAGCTGTTGATCTATTGATGATAGATACGGAAGGATTTGATGCTGAGATTATTAAGATGTTTGATTTTGCTAAATTCAGGCCCTTGGCGGTAGTATTTGAGAAAACCCACCTGTCGGATGAGGATTATTTGTATTGTAAAGAACTGCTGAAATCGTTTACCTATGATCTGATCGAAGAGAATGCAAATTGTATCGGAATCTATAATCATAAAGAATGGATAAATTGATAAAAATTCTTGTGGTCAGCGATTATAATAAAAGAGTCTCGTCAAGACCTGAAGCTGAGATGTTTATAAAACTGGCAAACGATCCTCGATTTCGCATCTCTGTCATGACCTACCCGGGATCATACTATTACGGGAAATTCCGGGATGCCGGAATCGAAGTTATCGACTTTCATCCGGATAAAAAACTGGACAAAAAGGAGGTTGAATTTATCCGGAATGATATCATGAAAAAGGGTTATGATATCATTCATTTATTTAATGGAAAAGCCATTATCAATGGCCTGAAAGCGGCCAGGGGCCTGAAGGTGAAGGTAGTTCTCTATCGCGGCTATACAGGAAATATACACTGGTACGATCCGGCAGCTTACCTTAAAGTACTCAGCCCCCGGGTCGATAAAGTTATGTGCAATTCGCAGTCTGTCAAAGACCAGATCGACAGGCAACTTTTTTTTGATAAAACAAAGACCGTTGTCATAACGAAAGGCCATGACCATCAATGGTACTCGGATATCAAACCGGCCGACCTGGCTGAATTCGGAATCGGGCAGGATGAATTTGTGGTGACTACGACTGCCGACGGCCGCAAGATGAAAGGTACGGAATACCTGCTCAGGGCTTTTGAGTTAATGCCTCCCGGTTTGAATATCCGGTTATTGATAATGGGAGGGGGAGAAGAGTTTATCCGGAAATTCAGCGGAAGGATTAAGAAGAACGCCAATAAGGTGATTTTTACGGGTTTCCGCCAGGATAACCTGGATATTATGTCCTCCTGCGATGTTTTTATCTCGCCGTCCATCAAAGGCGAATCATTCCAAAAATCGGTTGCAGAAGCCATGAACCTTGGTGTTTGCCCGGTCATTACCGACATTCCCGGTAACGAAGGTATGGTCATCGATAAGAAGTGCGGACTGATAATCCCATCACGGGATGCGGTTGCCATAAAAGATGCGCTCCTGGACCTGTATTCCGACCGGGCCAGGTGCAGAGAGTTTGCTACGGCAGCGAAAAAGCATATTTCCGAAAACTTCAGCCTCGATAAAACCGTTGACACGCTGGCCGGATTCTATCAAAGCCTGGTGTGATCAGGGTGTTATGTTTAGTGAATTTTCGTGGTTTTGTGCTTTGGTGGCTACAAAAGGATTTTTAGAAAGGGCTCAACAATTATAAAACAAAAAGGATCTGACCGAAATCCGCAACATATTGATAAAATACTGGGGCCATTCCACATTCCGGCCGATGCAGGAGGAGATCATCCGGTCGGCACTGGACGGAAAGGATACCCTCGCTTTGTTGCCCACGGGCGGGGGTAAATCGGTCTGTTTCCAGGTTCCGGCGCTGGCCATGCAAGGGGTCTGCCTGGTTATAACCCCATTAATTGCCCTGATGAAGGACCAGGTGGAAAACCTGAAAAAGAAAGGGATAAAAGCAGTGGCGGTCTATTCCGGTATGCACCGTAACGAGATCCAGATGGCATTCGATAACAGCGTTTTCGGGGATATGAAATTCCTCTACCTCTCGCCGGAGCGGTTGCAGACCGAGCAGTTTCAGCAGGCCCTGCGCCGGATGAAAGTCTGCCTCCTGGCTGTCGATGAGGCTCACTGCATCTCCCAGTGGGGATACGATTTCCGGCCACCGTACCTTAAGATCGCCGATATCAGGCAGTTTTTGCCCGGAGTACCTGTCCTCGCCCTGACGGCCACTGCTACTCCCGGCGTGATCAGCGATATTCAGAAGAACCTGGCCTTCCGGGCTGAAAATGTCTTCCGGAAGAGCTTCGAACGGAAAAACCTGACCTATGCCGTCATCCGGGAGGAGGACAAGAACAGCCGCCTGTTGCGCATCCTCAAAAAGGTCCCGGGTGTAGGTATTATCTATGTCAGGAACCGTAAACGGACGGTTGAAACGGCCACCTTCCTGCGCAAGCAGGGGATCAAAGCCGATTTTTACCACGCCGGGCTCGATATGGCAGCCAGGAGCCGGAAGCAGGAGGCCTGGATCAGGGAGGATATCCGGATCATATGCGCTACCAACGCTTTCGGGATGGGAATCGACAAGCCGAATGTCAGGCTGGTGGTCCATATCGACCTGCCCGACAGCATCGAAGCCTACTTCCAGGAAGCGGGAAGGGGAGGGCGCGATGAGAAAAGATCCTATGCCGTTACATTGTATAATGCGGCCGATATCGCCAAGCTGAAAGAAAACCTCGAAAAAGAGTATCCGCCTGTCGATTTGATTAAAGCAGTTTACCAATCACTGGGAAATTATTTCCAACTCCCTGTCGGAAGCGGCAAAGATGAGAGTTTTGATTTTGAGCTGTATGCATTTTGCAGGAATTACGGTTATAACCCGGTTGTTACTTATAATGCACTCCGGTTCCTGGAAAGAGAGGGGTATATTGCTATGAATGAATCGCTGGAAACTCCTTCACGGATCCATTTTGAAGCCGACCGGGAATCGATCTACCGCTACCAGATCGAGAACCAGTCGATGGATGCTTTTGTCAAACTGCTGCTAAGATCCTATTCCGGGGTCTTTACCGAGTTTGTCCAGGTAAATGAGGTGGAGCTGGCCAGGAGAGCAGGATTGAAAGAGGAAAATGTAGTGGCGAACCTGGTAAAACTGCAAAAAGCCGGCATACTTTCCTATGCACAGCGCCCGGCCCGGCCCCGCATTATTTTTCCGGTGGTAAGGCTGGATCAGAAACATCTTCAGATTTCCCAGGTCAATTATCATGACCGGAAGAAATATGCATTGATCCGGATGGAATCGATGATTGAATACATGACATCGGAAGATCAATGCAGAAGCCAGATGCTTTTACGATATTTCGGTGAAAAGAACGCCCCCCGGTGCGGATTGTGTGATATCTGTCTGCAAAGGAATAAGCTGAACCTGAATGAGATGGAATTCAACATGGTGCGCGATCACGTCCGGACAAAGCTGCAGGCCCGGCCGATGACCCTGGCTGAGCTGGTATTTGAATCGGGTGGCCACAGCGAGAAACACCTTTTGCTGGTACTGCGCTGGCTCGAAGACAAAGGCGCCGTGGTCCGCGACGACCAGATGCGCTACAGCTGGCGCAAGCAATTCAAACTTGGAATTTAGTGGAATCCTGGAACCCTGCAACCCTGGAACTATGAAACTCCCTCTTTCCTTCTACCGTCGCCCGGATGTAGTGCAGATTGCAAAAGATCTCATCGGGAAATATATATTTACCCGGATTGATGGCGAGGTAACATCCGGTATCATTATCGAAACGGAGGCATATGAAGGGGCAACCGACCGGGCTTCGCACGCCTATGGCAACCGGAGGACAGCCCGGACAGAGGTCATGTTTGCCGAAGGAGGAGTGGCTTATGTCTATCTTTGTTATGGTGTCCACTCCTTATTTAATATCGTTACAAATAGAAAAGGCATTCCTCACGCCATATTGCTAAGGGGAATATTCCCTGTCGGGGGAATTGAGGTGATGAAGCGGAGGGCAATGAAAATGAAAATCGGCATTGCCTCGGGGATCGGCCCGGGCAATGCGTCCAAATTGCTCGGGATTCATTATTCGTTATCCGGTACGGATCTGATGGGCGGGAAGATCTGGCTGGAGGACCGGGGACTGGATTTATCGGCAGAAATAATTACAGGACAGCGGATTGGCATTGCATACGCCGGCCCCGACGCGCTGCTTCCATACCGTTTTTACGTACGACCGGAAAAGATCAGGGCATAAAAAAACCGGCCTCGCATAAGCGACGCCGGTTCTTCAGCTTTCGAAAAGAAGGCTTATTTCACCGTGTTGGAAAGGTCGGCGCCGGCTTTGAACCGGACGACTTTCTTGGCAGCGATCTTGATTTCTTTTCCTGTCTGCGGATTCCTGCCTTTACGGGATGCCCTTTTGGCAACGGAGAATGATCCAAATCCAACTAATGCAACCCTGTCACCTTTTTTAAGGGCTTTCATGGTGCTGCCAACAAATGCTTCGAGAGCTTTCTTGGAATCGGCTTTGGTCATGCCGGTTTCTTTTGCCATCGCATCGATTAATTCTGCTTTGTTCATGGTTGTAAGTTTTTTTTAAGGTTAACATTACATAAAACACTGCAAAATTAAGGCATTCACAAAAAAAGTCAAGCGAAAAGCCCGTAAATACTTGAAAATGTTAATAAATGGGTATTATTGTTAATAACTTAAGCTGTAAAAGCGTTGTTAGAGTAAGGTTTTAAGACTTTTATCGACTATTACCCCATCCTCCAGTCAGAATTTATCCGGAATCCCCTTAAGAATTCATCGGTTTTCATCATCTTTTTTCCTGACTGTTGCAACTCCAGAATTTTTATAGTACCATCTGAAGTGGCTACATGCAAGTAACTTCTGTTGTCGGTAGTCAACTGACCCGGATAAGTTCCCGGAACATCCCGGCCGATCCCGGTCCTGAAAATCTTAACAGTAACCGGTTCGCCTTCCGGTGGGATCAGGGATGTAAATGCTGCAGGGTAAGGACTGAGCCCCCTGATTTTGTTGAAAATCTCTGTCGACCTTCCCGACCAGTCGATACGGCAGAAATCGCGATAGATTTTCGGTGCACCTTTCAGGATTGTAGTCTCCCTTTGCAAATGCGATTGGTCTGTAACCTTGTAATCGCCTGAGATGAGGGCATGGGCGGTTTTGAGCACCAGGCCTGCTCCGGTAACTTTCATCCGGTCGTGCAGTTCGCCGGCTGTTTCGTCCGGTCCGATGGCTATTTTCTCCCGGAACAGGATATCGCCTGTATCAATTTCCTGCTTAAGTAAAAAGGTGGTCAGCCCGGTCTCCGTCTCACCGTTGATGATGGCGTGATTGATCGGCGCGGCGCCACGGTATTGGGGCAAAAGCGAAGCATGCAGGTTGAAGGTTCCCAGGCGCGGCATTTGCCAGACCACCTCGGGTAACATGCGGAATGCCACCACAATGAAAAGATCGGCATCCAGTGCTTTCAGGTCACTAATGAATTCCGGATCCCTCAACTTTACAGGCTGCAATACTTTCAACCCATTTTGAAGGGCAAATTCCTTAACGGGAGAGTGCCGCAGTTGCTGACCACGCCCTGCAGGCTGGTCAGGCGCCGTAACAACCGCTGCTATTTGCAAACCGGAATCCACCAGCATTGCCAGTGATTCCACCGCAAATTCAGGGGTGCCCAGAAAAACGATTTTAATAGCTTCCTGCATCAGAAGCCGAAATTACGAAAAGTATGCGGATTATATCTTCCCCTTGGCCCGGGCGATGTATTTATCTATTTCCCTGCCTTCATTGCTCGTCGGAAATTCCTGTTTGATCCTTTCGTAAGTCTTGAGGGCTTTGTTATAATCATTCTGCACTTCATAGGCCCAGCCGGCTTTCATCAGGAAAAGCGGGGCGGTGAATTCGTTTTTGGATGATTCTGCCGCATCGAGATAATAGGAAACGGCTTTGGCCGCCTGGTTCAGCTCCATATAAGCATCGCCGGCCGCACCTTTTGCCATTGGCCCCAGAATATGATCTTTTCCTTTGAATGATTTCAGGTAATCCAGGGCTTCCTCATAGTTTCCCATCCTCAGGTAACAAACTCCGGCGTAATATTTGGAAAGATTGGCGCCTTTGGTCATGCCATAGTCGTCGATAATATCCAGGAAACCGGGATACATCCCGTCGCCATTGAGGGCCAGGCTTAACGAATCGCTCTCGAAATAGCGCTCTGCCATGAACATCTGTTCCAGCGATTCCTGCTCCCTCGGAGCCATATAAAAACGCTTGAAGGCAAAGAATACCAGGACAACAACAACGATGGCGCCAATGACGATCGTCAGGATCTTCTGGTTTTTCTCAATAAATCGTTCCGTTTTACTTAAAGCTTCTTCTACTGCAACTATTCCACCTTCGGTTTTATCCTGCTTTTTAGCCATAATAGGTTACCTTTTTAGATTTCAGGGTGCAAAAGTAAATCTTTTTCTTGATTTGGCAAGCCATAATGTTTTTATTAACTTTGTTGGTCAATCATATAATCATTTAATAATAAAGATTATGGGAAAAGGTGATAAAAAATCAAAACGCGGCAAGATCATCATGGGATCATATGGCGTCAGAAGACCACAAAGAAAAACGGCCGCAATAGCTGCCCCGGCCCCGGAACCTGTGGCGACAAAACCGGCAAAAAAGAAATCCTCCCCGAAATCGGCTAAAAAAGAAAATAAAGCCGTGGAATAATTTCATTCATCTTGTTAATAAACAGAATAGCAAGGAGTTAATAACTTCTTGCTATTTTTTTGAATATCTTTCCCCGTTCCTCAAAATTTCTGAAAATATCGTAAGAGGCGGCTGCCGGTGAAAGAAGGCATATTTTACCTGCATTTGTTACCCGGAAGATGATCTGAAAGGCCTCTTCAAATGATGCGACATAAAACAGGTTCTTGTTATTTTCAATCGTCTGAAAATCCTTGTAAATTCTTTCGCCTGCTTTTCCCAGGAAAATGAAATTTCTGACATCCGACCGGACCATGAAATCCACGAGACCTGAATAATCAAGCCCCCGGTCAAACCCGCCGAGGATCAGGGTGTCGGTGTCGGGCAAGGCTTTCACCGCCGCAATGGCCGCCTCGGGTATCGTGGCGATCGAATCGTTGTAAAACAGGATATCCCGGTAGGTCCCGGCATATTCCAGGCGGTGTTCCAGGCCTTTGAAGGTCTTCAGCCCCGCCCGGATGGCTTCGCTGCCGGCCCCGGCAGCGATTGCTGCCAGTATGGCAGCCATCATGTTCATCCGGTTATGGCCTCCTTTCAAAAAATAATCATCATCGGTGATCTCCGCAAAAAGGGTGCTTCCTTTTTCATTACACATATAAATCCCGTTATCTTGCAGATAACAGCCCTGACCGGAATGATGATTCGCGGAAAACCTCAGGAAACGGCGAACTGGTTCATATGGAGCAATTTGTTCTGAAATCCCGGGAATATCATCGTTATAGATAAAAATATCGCTCGCCTGCTGTTCCGTAAGGATCCTCATTTTAGCCCCGTAATAAGATTCCAGGGAAGGGTACCGGTCGAGATGCTCCGGAAAGAGATTCAGCAGGACGGCAATATGTGGAGCTATACCAATGTCTTCCAGCTGGTGCGACGACATTTCATAAACCACTTTAGTGTCCGGCCCGATCCGGTCGAGGTAATCAAATGGCGGAAGCCCGATATTACCCACAAGCACCGAGGATACGCCCGCATTTGCCAGCAGGTGGTGCACCAGGCTGGAAGTGGTGCTTTTCCCTTTGGTGCCGGTGATGCCGATAATCTGGCGGTGATAAGCTTCCAGCATCAGCCGGGTCTGGGAGGTGATCACGATCCCCGGCCGGAGGCTGAGATTTTCCGGCAATCCGACTCCCGGGCTCTTAATCACAAGTGAGTAATCATTCAGCGCATCCAGGTATTTTTCACCCAGATATAGGTCGATGCCAGCCAGTTCTTCCTGATCTTCAGTCCTTTGAAGCAGATCCGCATCCTTGTCGGCTATCCCGACCGTCATTTCAGGATAATTCTTTTTGATAAACCGCCAGGTTGACTGCCCCTCTTTTCCGAATCCCAGGATGAGAATTTTATGACTTGCTGCCATCGTTCGGAATAATTCCTTCATCTCAGCGCCTCCTTCAGCAAATTCAAATATTCCACAGGTACAAAGTGTTCATCATTCAACATCTTTTGTTTTTCAAAGTCAACAAAAAGTTTAGAACCCGCATTATTTTGTCTTCCAGCAGATATTCCCAGCAGGTAAGGCATAGCTTCCGGCTTGTAATGTTTTACTGCCATCGCCAATGCGGTATTCACTTCGTCAATGGTCCCGATACATTCGAAAGGTTTAACGGGGATTTCGCCGGTCAGCTCATCCAGGTAACCGGCCAGGGAAGCGTCGTTGAGAAGATTCTTGCCGAAAATCCGCGTCAGTTCGTCAGGCTCCAGGAAGGGCGACAGGATGATGAAAGTGAACAGGCATTTCGGGCACCGGCCGCACCAGATGCCTGCTTTGCTCCCCGCGTTGCAGCTTTTGAAATGCGGAAAAAACTTTGGCATCCCCGAAAAAAGGCGGGCAATCTGCAATTCCGAAAGCGGCCGGAGGAGGCTGAAATAATTGAAACCGGATGAAATATTCTTCAAAACGTATTCCCGGAAATCCTTTTCAAAGCCGAACGATTTGGAATACTGGTGATTGATCCCCGTACCCGGCACGGTGGGCTCATTTGCGCTCGATTCGTTAGAAAGGACAATGTCTTTTTTACCGGTAAGATAAGCGGCCAGAAGGGAATAAAATGCAAGAAGGGCCGAAAAAGGCGTGTGCCCGTTGAGAAATCCGCGGTTATTCAGTTCGATGAGCATTGGATCGATAATCCGTTCAAAAACAAGTGTGTCGTTCCGGGTCTTGCCGGTGGTCCGGATCACTTCGCCGGTGGCTGATACCGGGCTGAGGGCGAAAGGCAACCAATCCAGGCCGGCCTTTTCCATCAATCCAATCGTGACCGCCGAATCTTTCCCGCCACCCACCGGTACCATGCGTCCGGTGCCGGAATAATCAAAGGGCATTAACAGATCCGGTCCCGTTGCGTGAAGATTCATGAAACTTCCTTCATCTGCGGGGATCGAATTAATATAGAAGAATTCACCTAATCCATGATAATAAAGCTTCTTCCAGAAGGCCGCCTGCTCACCGGTCAGACTGTGCGGCTTGATGATCACCGTGGCCGGGCAGGCCGCTTTCCAGTAAGAAATAAGCTCGATCATGCCGGCGTGGAACACTAGTGCATCGAGTTCCCCGGCCTTAAATGCATTTTGAGGCCGGAAGAAGTTTTTTACAGGGATGACCACCAGCGGATGAAAAAAATATTTGCCGGAGAGGTTAAAAGTGAATTTTAACGCAAGGGTCTCTCCGGAAAATTCATAATGATAACTTTCATAGGTGAAAACCGGGAATTCTTCCCTCATTCTCAAATACGTTGAAAAGTTATCAAACCGTTGCATAAGGCTGGTATTATTTTTGTAATTTAGATTTCAAAAGTAAACAAAACGGGCAAACCCGTGCAGATTTGAGGCGATGAAAGATATTCATGACCTTCTGAAAATAAAAACCAACAATATTAAACCGGCCAGGGGAAAGATCCTGATCTCCGAGCCGTTCCTGCTTGATTATTTCTTCAAGAGATCGGTCATCCTCCTGGCTGAGCACAACGACGAGGGGACTTTTGGCCTGATCGTGAACAAACCGGTTAAAGCGAGGTTTAATGATGTGGTCAAAGGCTTTCCCGAGTTCAACTCCAGGATTTTCCTCGGGGGGCCGGTTCAGAGCGACAGCGTTTTTTTCATCCACACTATGGGCGATGAGATCGAAGAAAGCATCGAAATAATCCCGGGTATATACTGGGGTGGAGATATTGAAAGGGTCAAGGAGATGATCGGGCTTTCGCTGATAAAACCATCTCAGATACGTTTCTTCATCGGTTATTCCGGCTGGTCGCCCAACCAGCTCGACGAAGAGCTGGAGCGGAACTCCTGGGTCGTCACGAACCTGACGGCTGACGATATCCTCCGAACCACGCCTTCGATGCTCTGGAGCCGCTCCCTGCGCCGGCTCGGACAGGATTATGCCCACTGGGTCAAATTTCCCGACGACCCGACCGACAACTAAATTCTTAAGACAATATGAAAGAGAAATGGGACCAGCGGTTTGCCATTGAAGAATACGTTTACGGAACCGAACCGGCTGTCATATTTAAATTTCTATATTTGTAAAAAAAAATTGTGATGCGAATTATACTCCTGATCTTAATCTCATTTCTGATAAATTTTCACTCCACCGCCCAGCCCCGGGAGTTTGAATGGGCCAGCCAGTGCGGAAATCCTTCCAATACAACCGATGCAAAGACAACACTGGCCGGAACGGATAACGGATATTTTTATATGGCCGGAGAATTTCTCGGTACGGTACAGTTCGGAAATAAAAGCCTGGTCTCTGCAGGCGGAACCGATATCTGGCTGGTGAAAAACACTCCGGAAGGGGCACCGGTGTGGTCGATACGCATTGGCGGCAGCGATGATGATTTTGTCTGGAAGATCGTTTCCGATAACGAGGATCATGTTACCATGACGGGTTACTATTATGGAACCATTCAGATCGGCAACGACATTTATACTTCGCAGGGAAGCCAGGATCTGTTCGTAGCCGGGTTCGACGGGGAGGGAAATTATCTCTGGTCATACACCATGGGTGGCGGAATGGCCGATTATATCCGCGGACTGGCAACCGATTCCGGTGGAAACCTCTTCCTGGCCGGCCATTTCTACGACTCCTTTATCGTGGGCGATACGACCGTTACGGCGGCCCGTGGCTCCGATGCCTTCGTGATCAAATTTTCGCCTGACGGACAACCGGCCTGGGTCACTACAGCCGGCGGTTCTTCCAGCGACCAGGCTTCATCGGTGACGATCGATTCCGAAGGGAATATTCTGCTGGCCGCATCCTTTTATTACGATATCACATTCGGAGACACGACCCTGCATACGCCAAACCCCGTAGGAGTGGCCATTGCCCGGTATGACCCCGATGGCGGACTCGACCGGGTGTTCCAGTTGAACGGCACCTACCTTACCACCGAAAACCTGATCAGGGCCGGCCTGGATGGACAGTTCTACGTCGCCGGCAATTTCAGCGAGAAATTATTTTTTGGCGATAAAACCTTCGATGCGGGGGAGTTCAACCAGGATATTTTTACCGCTGCATTCGGCCAGGATATGGAATTGCTGTGGGCCCGGCATGGGTTCAGCGCGGCCAGCGACCAGGTCGTCGGCATCGATACCGACCCTTACGGGAATGTCTATATCGCCGGGCATTACCTCGATACGATACGATTCGACCAGCTTAAACTGCAATATACCCTCTGCTGCGGTTCACGGGAGATTTTTATTGTAAGTTACTCATCCGGAGGAGCAGCTGTTTGGGGAGAGCAGATTTCGGGCGCCCGGGCAAACCTCCAATCCATCGAAATGATTGAAAACGGCAAAATGATCCTTTCGGGCATGTTTACCGAGGATCTGGCCTTCGGCCCGCATGTGCTGAGCCACTGGGAAGGATTCCGTAATTACGCCGCCAGCCTGGAAACAGGGTTGATAACCGGCACCCCGGAGATTAATAATAGCCTGGCCAATATTGTTTTAAGTCCGAATCCGGCTCGTACGAAGATTCAGATCCACAGCGCCAAACCGTTGACCGGAATGAATTACACGGTGTTTAAACTGAACGGGTCAGTGGCTATGGAAGGCGCTCTGACCAGCAACATCATCGATATCCGGAATCTGGCACCAGGCTTTTATCTGCTCAGGATATGGAATGAACAGGAAGATCTAACCCTGACGGCTAAATTCATCAGGCAATAAACCTGAAACCTTTCCTTTTATTAACCGGGAATGACCAAAGGGAAATTCCTTGTGTCGGGATTGGCTTTATACTTCTACTTTTGCGCAAAATAAATCTACAAAATATGAAATACATACGTTTAATGATGATGGTTGCTTTGCCGGCCATCCTGATCACGCTGCTGGCCGCTTGTCAGCAACAACCTGTAATTATGAAAGCAAAACAGATTCCTTTAGAAGATTTCTTTAAGAATCCGGAGAAGTCTTCTTACCAGATTTCACCGGGAGGCACCTATTTTTCGTTTAAGGCTCCTTACCAGGACAGGATGAATATTTTCGTCCAGAAAATCGGGACCGATTCCGCCATACGGCTTACATCGGAGATCGACCGCGATATCATGGGCTATTTCTGGCCGAATGATGAGCAGATCCTTTACCTGAAAGATATGGGAGGCGATGAGAATTTCCGTTTGTACGGTGTGAATGCCGATGGCAGTAATCTGAAATGTTTCACCGATTTTGAAGGCGTCAGGACCGATATTATCGACGATCTGCCCGAATTCCCCGATCATGTCATCATTGGCATGAATAAACGGAATCCCCAGGTATTTGATCCTTACCGGCTGAACATCAGGACGGGAGAAATGGAAATGCTGGCCGAGAACCCGGGCAATATCCAGGGCTGGATCTTTGATCACGACGGAAAGCTCAGGGCTGCCACAGCTATTGTCGACGGGATCAACTCACAGATCCTTTACCGGGAGACCGAGAAGGATGAGTTTGTGCCGGTGCTGACAACCAATTTCAAAGAGACCTTGTCGCCGGTATTCTTTACGTTCGACAATAAGAACGTGTATGCAATTTCCAACCTGGGCCGGGATAAAGCGGCGGCAGTGGTTTTCGATATTAAGAACGGCAAAGAGGTGGAGGTCCTCTATGAAAATCCCGATTACGATATCGACAACATCTTCTTTTCCAGGAAGAGAAAAGTGTTGACTGCTGCGAATTATTACGGAGATAAGCGGAACAGGCACTTCTTCGACGAAGAGACCCGGTTGCTATTTGACCGTCTTAACAAAGATCTGGGTAAATATGAATTGGGGATATCCGCTATAACGGATGATGAAAATAAATTGATTGTCCGCACCTACAGCGACAAATCACTGGGGGCGTATTACATATTTGACCGCGAAGCGGATAAACTGACGAAGATCACCGATGTCAGCCCCTGGATCGATGAGAACGAAATGGCCGAAATGCTGCCGGTCAGGTACCAGTCGCGCGATGGCCTGACAATCCAGGGTTATCTCACTTTGCCCAAAGGCTACACAATGGAGACCGCCAAAAAGCTCCCGGTGATCCTGAACCCGCACGGAGGCCCCTGGGCACGCGATAACTGGGGTTTCAACCCCGAGGTGCAGTTCCTGGCCAACCGCGGCTATGCTGTGTTCCAGATGAATTTCAGGGGATCGACAGGTTTCGGAAGGAAATTCTGGGAAGCCTCCTTCAAACAGTGGGGAAGGACCATGCAGGATGATATTACCGACGGCGCCAAATGGCTCATCAGCAAAGGTATTGCCGATCCCGACAGGCTCGTGATCTACGGAGCCAGCTATGGCGGCTATGCCACGCTGCAGGGAATTGTCAAGGATCCCGGCTTGTATGCTGCGGCAGTTGATTACGTGGGGGTTTCCAACCTCTTCACCTTCATGAAAACCATCCCGCCTTACTGGGAGCCGTTCCTGCAGATGATGTACGAGATGGTGGGCAACCCGGTGACCGACAGCCTGCTGATGGCCGAAACATCGCCCGTTCTCAATGCGGACAGGATCAAAACACCGCTGTTCATTGCCCAGGGCGCCAACGACCCGAGGGTTAACAAAGCCGAATCCGACCAGATGGTCGAAGCGCTGAAAGCCCGCGGAATCATTGTGGAATATATGGTGAAAGACAACGAAGGGCACGGCTTCTACAACGAAGAGAACCGCTTCGATTTCTACCGTGCGATGGAGAAATTCCTTGCGGAGAACGTGAAGTAAATTTAAAAGATTTTTTTAATGGGTTAAAAAGGGTTTCCAACCCCAGGGTTGGAAACCCTGTTATTTGAGATTTTATATTACTTTTACCTTTAAAATCTCAAGCCATGAAAACACCATACCCCCTTAAACTCCATAACCCCCTTAAATCCCTTACCACCCTTACCACCCTCATCACCCTCCTCCTCCTCCTCCCCCTCTCCGGTCGCTCCCAATGCGAGCCGATGACCGCCGAAGAGTGCCCCGATCCGGAAGAAAACGGCCAGGTGTGCCCCGATTCCCTCGAAGTAGCCTACCTGAACCAGTTCTACAGCCAGGTGGCGACCATTAAAACACCGGCGATATATTACCAGCCCCCCGATAGCAATATCATCACCATCCATCATGTGAAGCTGAAAGAGGTCGGCAACCTCCCCCCGGGCCTGACCTGGCAATCCGACAGCCCCGACAGCGTATTTATGGCGGGCGAATATAACTGCGTTATCATGGAAGGCCAGCCCGAAGCCGCCGGGATCTACCCACTCGCCATTAAAGTTGGCGTTTCGGTCATTCCTTTCCCCGGATGGCCCCCTGTCGAGGTCGCAAACGTCACCGACTCCACTTCGCTCTCTATCCTGGTAGTCGATGATTCAGGCATTCATGAAAGTAAGGAAATATTTGCCGGGCAGAATTTCCCCAACCCCTTTGTTGACATGACCGTTATCCCTTACTCAACAAGCCATGCAGGGGAGGCGACCTTTGAAGTTTTTACCCTGGCCGGACAATGTGTCCACACCGTAGCATATCCTGTGAATCGCGGGGAGAATGAGCTGATCTACAATGGATCTGCTCTCCCGGAGGGTTCTTATTTTTACCTGGTCAGAGACGGAATCGGGTTGACCAGCGGCATTATGGTTAAAACCGGCCGTTAATCCATCAATCGTAACACTGAATGATCCGGGCAATCCATCAATTTCTGAGGCAGGGGTTGGCTTTGCTGTTTGCTGTTACGGCATTTCAGGCCAACATAAACGCCCAGGATGCCGAAATCCGGGGGCGCATAACTGATGCCGTTGACGGCAACCCGCTGGCCGGTGTCAATATCGTTCTCGACAGCCTCAACGGCGCCGCATCCGATGCACAGGGCCAATATTCCCTTAAAGTTAAACCAGGAAATTATGTGCTGAATTACCGGTTTGTCGGTTACGAACCTTACCGTGTGTCAGTTACTCTGAAGGAGAATGAAATTCTGACCAAAGACATTCAGCTATCTCAATCGGCCGTTCTGCTCAATACGGCAGTGATTTCTGCTTCCCGCTATGAGCAGCGCCTTTCGGATGTTACGGTCTCCATGGAGATCATCAAGCCCACTTTTATAGAGAAACAAAATGCTAACCAGCTCGACGAAGCGCTTCGCCTGATCCCCGGTGTGGATGTGATCGACGGGCAGGCCAATATCCGCGGAGGCAGCGGCTATTCCTACGGCGCCGGCAGCCGCGTCATCCTGTTGGTAGATGAACTTCCGATGCTGACCGGCGATGTGAACGAAGTGAAATGGAATTTTATCCCGGTTGAGAACATTGGCCAGGTGGAGGTGATCAAAGGGGCTTCGTCGGCTTTATACGGCTCTTCTGCCCTGAACGGCGTGATCAATGTCAGGACGACTGCCCCGGGCGACAAACCGGAAACGACAGTCAGCCTATCGCAGGGGGTCTATACACGCCCCGCCCGGAAAGAGTTGAGCTGGTGGTGGGATGGCGTCCCGCTTTACAGCAGCGTCAAAGCAAGCCATATGCGGAAAGCCGGCCCGGTCGACCTTACCTTCGGGCTGAATGGTTTCGGTGACCAGGGCTACCGGACCGACAATTACCAGTACTACGGCAGGGCATCGGCCGGTATCCGGTATAATCCGCCCGGTGTGAAAGGATTGAGTGCAGGGCTGAGGGCCAGCATCCAGTGGCAGGAGTCGTCCGATTTCCTGCTATGGACCGACGCCGATTCAGGCGCGTTCGTCCAGAATCCCGTTTCCGTTTCCCCTACGAACGGTATTCGTTTCAACGTTGATCCGTATGTTGTTTATTTCGATGATAAAAAAGGAGAACATGCATTACGGACAAGGTATTACAAGGTGCAGAATACTTTTGATGAGGATCCGGACAAGGACAATGGCTCCGGATACTACTTCGGTGAGTACCAGTACCAGAAACAGTTCCGGTACAATATCCACCTGGCGGCCGGCCTGGCTGCTTCCTACACCGACGGAAGATCCAATCTTTACGGAAACCATACAGGTTCATCTTTTGCTGCCTTTGCCCAGTTCGATAAAAGGTTCTTCGACAGGTTGTCGGCCAGCCTGGGGCTGCGATGGGAGCGCAACAGGCTCGACGCGGAAAACGCGGAAGCAAAGCCTGTGGTAAGGGCCGGGATCAGCTACAAGGCAGCCGGGTCAACTTTCCTCAGAGCCTCCTTCGGCCAGGGATACCGGTTTCCATCCATGGCAGAGAAGTACACGGCCACCAGCCTGGGAAGCCTGAATATTTTCCCCAATCCCGACCTTACATCCGAAACGGGCTGGAGCGCTGAAATCGGCATCCGGCAGGGTTTTCAGCTTGGCAGCTTGAGCGGGTCGCTGGATGTGGCCGGTTTCTGGACCGAATACCAGGATATGATGGAATTTACCTTCGGGTTGTACCTGCCCGACAGCAATACCCTTCCAACCCTGGACCATATCGGGTTCAAATCGGTCAATATCGGTGTGGCCCGCATTGCGGGGATCGATATCTCACTGAACGGACAGGTGAAAACCGGGGCTTTTCTCCTCAGCTATTTTGCCGGCTACACCTATCTTGATCCGATTGACCATTCGGTTGATTCCATAGAAAATGAGATACTGAAATACCGTTACAGGCATTCGGCCAAAGGCAATGCGGAGGTGGAGTACAGGCATTATAACCTGGGAATTACGATCAATTACCAGAGCTTTACGGAACGGATCGACGAGGCTTTCGAAACGGTTATCCTTGGCCAGGAGTTCTTTCCCGGCCTGAAAGATTATCGCGAAGCAAATAATAAAGGTGCTGTGGTGATCGATATCCGCACCGGGTATCAACTCACCGCATCATCTGAGATCAGCCTGATAATCAAGAATATATTTAATAAGGAATACATGGGCAGGCCGGGTGATATTCAACCACCCCGGACCATTGCCCTCCAATATGTACTGAAAATCTAAAGGCTACCGGATTACCAGCTTATCGTTACCGATGGGTCTTCCGTTTTCCTCCCGTAAATTGATCAGGTAGATTCCGGAGGCAAGGTTTTCCATGCGAATGAGATTTTCTCCGGGTTTAACCGTTATTTGCCTTATCATCCTTCCATCTACACTAAACACATTTAAGACCAGATTATTGGAGAAAGGATTGAAGATTTGTCCTTCACCGTTTCCGGGATTCGGGAAAAAATCAATGTGGCTCAAACCCGGCTCCTTCAGGCCAAAATGAAGAAAGAACTGATCATTGTTCACATCTCCCATTGTTTCTTCAGATGGCATTTGCCAGGTGAAACCGTCATATTCGTTGGATTCCCCGGAGAGTTGCAGCGATTTTCCTTCCAGTTCACCCGCTTCTGCAACGCCGATATCGACGGAAGTCATCCCCGATGCAGGGCCGTCAACGGCAGTGAGCGTCCCTTCCCAGCTTAAAAACTGCCCCGGGATCACGGTGCCGTCATAAACCAGCGCCAGTCCGTCGGCTTCTCCGTTCTGGATCCCGTTGGTCGGGTAAACACGATAGAAAAATGTAAACACATTTTCAACATGACCAACGGTGTATTCATCCAGCGATTTTGTGTCGTAGGATTCGCCGTTGTTGCCGTTATAAAGCACGATCTCGAATGAGGAAAGGTCGAAATTTTCCACATCCTGGATCACGATTTCAATAAATTCGACAGTGTCGGTCCCGAAATCATCGTAGTGGATCTCATTCAGCCAGGCATTTTGTGCCCGTCCGGTAAAGGCGGTTAAAGCAAGGATGATGGCGGTAAGGGTCAGGGTTTTGTAAAGTTTTTTCATTTGATTTGGAATTTTATGTTCTTGCCGGTTCTAAGACCGATCTCAAAGGTAAAACAACATTACTTACAGTTTCAAAAATTCGTGCAAATTCGTTTCATACACTTTAATTCGCGTTCGATCAATGGCACTCGAATAAACTCGAATTTAAGCGAATGAACACGATTTTCTTTTCTTAATTACCAGTGTTCAGCTGAAATTATAAAATGCTTTATTCCGCCTGCCGGGATGGATTCTGCCGGATCCAGTGGTTTGCCGTTAATTCCGTCGGGGTCTGAGACCTGAAGTTTTCCTTGATTTTGCAGCCGGGGCGTCTCTTCTTTTGAACCGGCATTGTAAACCGAAACCAGCAATGCTTTTCCATCATCAACCGGTTTAACGGACGTTATCACCAGGTTCCTGTTCATGAATTGAACCAGCGAAGGTCTTGCTTTCATCCATCCGCCCCCTTTGCGGGTAATCAGCGGCTGGCGGTAACCGATGGCTCTCTGTTCGGCCAGGGCTGGATCGAAGGCTTCATGCGGATAGACCACATAGCTGAACTCGCATGGGCCCTCCTGGCTTGCAGCGAAGTTGGTTTCCCAGTAGTTATTCATGGCATAGGAAAGAAAAGCCTGGGAGGAGGGGAGGGTATCAACCCAGCCCGTCACAATCGCATCCATCCCCGGTTTACCGGTTTCAAATAATGCTGCATCCGGACAAACCACTGTCACTCCTCCCTGTTTGCCCGATATATCGATCCAGTGCTCCATGGCCAGGTAGTTCCGGTTCGCCCCGGGTAACTGGTCTTTTTCAGGCCGGCAAAAGCCATAAGCCAGGTCGTATGTCATCTCGCCGCCGGCAACATTCCACGGGAAGATGAAGCGCACCGCCTCCGGCTCAACGACCTTCTTTTTACGCACCGTATTGATGATTTCAACCTGGCCGAGGGCATCCGTGATGCGGATGGTAACGTTCAGGCTCTCGCAGCCCGGCGCCTCCAGCTCCATGCTGAACGTTTTTACCAGCGGCCCATCGTCGATCGTCCTGATTTCTAGTAATTTTCCGGTGGATGATTTTTCGGGATCTCTTCCTGAGGTGTAGAGATATTCGTTAAGGCCGGAGTAAACAGAAAGATCGACGAGACTGGATGGAACGGATGAGACGCCATCTGGTTTTTCGAGATGGAGTCTCGCAGATTGAGATGGAGTCTCGCCAGGGTGCCATATAAACGATGATATTGCTCCCGTCAGAGAATCGATGGAAAGCGAATAAGCGAGCGTTTCGAGATTTATGGATTTGGAATTTGTTTGGTTTTTGGTCCGCCAGCTGGCGGATGGAATTTGGGATTTTTTACCCTGCATTTGGGTGATTTTATAGATTTTTGACCCCAGGGATGGAACGGATGTGGCAAGGAATGCAATGTTCCCGTCCGAAAGGAGCTGCGTTTCGATAAGTTTCCCTGTATCATCCGCCAGGCCAACGGCTTCCGGATTCGGTCCGCCATAGATCGTTACCAGCCCGCTGCGGGGCCAGCCACAGGTGTTGATCACCTCGATGGCATCCGTTGCAGGCCCTCCGAGCGGCTTGCTGGTCATCGCCCCGAAAAACAACCTCCGGCTTTGCTGTTCCGCTTTCTCTGCAAAAGATCTCTTGATCTCCCACTGCTGCAGCGTAAAAGGTGAATCGGGCTCGCTGATACTGTTCCAACTGCCCCAGGTATGCTCGTCGTAAAGCAACACATTCTGCCAGGCAGCATAGAATTCGTCCACAGGGTAGTTCTCCGGGTTGTACATCGCCCACAAGGCCTGTGCCTGGATCAAACGGGAAGCATTCCGCCGGTTCTGGTGGGTCTCCCGCGCCGTCGACCAGGCGCCGTCTTCCCAGTAACCCGTAAGGTCGCCCTGGAATTCCTGTAATCCCGGCCCGTGCTTTTTTTCAAAAGCAGAGAATGCTTCTCCGACAGTCGAGATCACGATCTTTGGCGTCACATACCGCTCATTCCACTTCCTGACAGCCATGGGCAGCGTCTCATCTACCGGGCCGTTGTCGGAACCGATATTGTACCGCAGCATCACCTCCTCGTAGGGATAATTCGTTTGATTAAGTTTATTCAGGTAACCGAAGAGGAGGTCTTCCTGGAGTCGCTTACGTATAATGCTGTATGCCAGTCCGGTGTGAAAGAGAGAATACCCTTCGCCATGGATCCAGCATAATATTTTTTCTTCCCCGGAAGGGGAGACCCAGTAAAACGGCCGGTCGCCCCATTCTTCGAGAATGCTGCCGATCCGGTGGCCACGGTTTGTGCCAACAGAGAAGTATTTCACTCCGCTCCGGGCCATGGCCGGCACCAAAGCCCACGACCACCCCGGGATATCGGTGATCATCGCCGAGTTCAGATCAACGCCGCACTCTTTCGCAATCCGGCGCCCGGCCTCCATCAGCCTGTCGAGCTCTTCCGGCCCGCAGAGCGACACCAGCTCGTTCGCATACAAGGCGTTCAGCTCAATCCGCCCGTCTTTCACCGCACGCCTGATCTGCTCTTTCTTTACCGGATCGGCGCTGTCGTACCAGCTCCCGAAAGCCCAGATCACCTCCGTGCACCATTTGAGCCCTGATCCCGCCGGAAAATCTTGTGTCGAATCGCTCAATGCCAGCGCCCGGTCAAGATTCTGCCACTGGATCTCTTCCACCTCCGGTTGAACATGCGTGTAGCCGATGTCGTTGTGCGAATGATGGAGCAGATAAATCGTCCGCGGGATGACGGGTGAGATGGTGAAAGATTCCTGCGCGATGAGTGTTTTTCCGGCCTTGATGACAAAGTCGAAGGCTGTTTCGGCCGTGATCTCGGGGACAGGGAGGTAGAGGACATTGTAACCGAAATCGAGATTTCTGTTCAGCTTTTTGCCGGCAACAGTGATCTTTGCCTCCACCGGCTCCGCATACCTGACGATCTCGGCCCGCAATACCTGGTAGTTGCCTTTATCGCCTTTCACAACAGCCTGTTCGGGGATCAGCCTCACCCGGTCATTCGTCTCATATTCAAAAACCATAAACCAGGTACGGCTGCCTGCACTTTCACCGACGACCCTGAACCGCACCGGTTTTCCTGCTTCCAGCATTGAAGAGGGTAAGTTGCAGTAGAGATAGCCCATGAAATCGCCGTATTTATCGACCTCTTTTGTTTTGAAAACCAGGCTGGATCCATCCGGTCCGGGCCAGGTGATGGTTTTTTGGATGGTATCAAGGGGTGACGAGATCGTAAACAGATGCCTGTCGTTCACAAACACTTTCCAGGAGCGGGGATCGGCGGAGTTGACGTCGATGCCGGCGAGGAGCAGGAAAGTTCCAGGTTCCGGGTTCCAGGTTCCGGATTTATTACTACCAGATTCTGGTTTTGAGTATCCAGTTTCCGCAATCATAGCGGATTCCCATTCGATGAAGCGGGTGCTGTCTTCGGAGCGGACCAGCAGCGAGGTGGTGGCGTCGGGCTGCGGGGCGTGGTAGGAGAGGATTTCGCCCCGGATCGTTGAATGGTAGCCGGGGATTTGGCCCGGGGCAAAATAGCAGGTGGAAATCATAACCAGGAGAGCGAAAAAAGCTTGCTTCATCTCAATATTAATTTTTTATGAATAATGTAAAAATAGCCGGATTTGCTAACTAATATATTATTATTTTAGCGAACTGATTAAATTTGCGCTTAAACTCAAAATTGCAATATTAAACCAAATCTTTACTTAAAATTTCCCATTATGATATTAAGAATTTCTGACAGGCCGGCGCTGTGCAAGCTGAGGTGCCGTTTCCGCGACGCGTGGCGTCTTATCCCTGTTTTTGTGTTGCTTGCACTGTTATCCCTTTCGGGTCGCCTGGCAAGTCAGCCTTTGCTGGTAGAGGATTTTGATTATACCAACGGAACCGCCATCACAGCCAATGGCTGGACGGCACATAGCGCCGGCGGAACCAATGCAATCCTAGTGACGAATCCTTCAACAACCTGCAGTTATCCCGGCTACCTTTCGTCGGGCGTAGGAGGCGAAGTGACTTTTGTAGCATCCGGTGAAGATGACAACCGGGCATTTAGTGCGCAAACTTCCGGTACCATTTATTTTGGGTTTTTAGTTAATATATCAGCTGCCACCACAGGCGGTGACTATTTCTTCCATTTTGGTGCCACTACTTTGGGAACAAATTACCGGGGCCGGGTATTTGCAAAGAGAGATGCCAGTAACAATCTTGCGTTCGGGATTTCAAACAGCACAAGCACAGCGACTTACAGTGGATTTGTATATGCTTTGAATACCACATATCTGATTGTACTGAAACATGAAATTGTAAGTGGAACCGGTAATGATGTTTCCTCAATTTATATTAATCCGCCTCTTAATGCACCGATTCCGGCAACGGGTTGGTTGGTGGCAGCCGATGCTTCCGGCGACCTTGCAGATGTTGGCAGAGTGGCCATTCGTCAGGCAGCACCGGCTGGGAAGCTGGATGGCATCCGCGTTTCCACCACATGGTCCGACATTGTCGGTGCTCCAAATACACCGACCCTCAGTGTGGATCCGAGTACTTTGAACGGATTACATTATGTGGAAGGACAGGGCCCTTCGACCTAACTGTCGTATTTGCTAAGCGGAATTAATCTTGATCCACCTTCAGACAATATAGCTGTCATAGCCCCGACCGATTATGAGGTATCCACTGACAACAGCACATTCGGCACAGGGGTGTCGGTTCCTTACTCATCCGGTACACTTGCAGCAACACCGGTTTATGTGCGGCTTAAATCGGGCCTCACGCTGGGAAGCTATAACGGGGAGCTGGTCAACAACATTGGCGGGGGTTCGTCGGCCGATGTAACCTGCAACGGCGCCGTTGTGCTGCCCGAACCAACCGCTTACCCGACTAACTTCACGGTCAGTGTAAACGGACAGCTTTCATTGACTTTGACCTGGACGGATGCAGCCGGAACCACACCTCCGACCGGGTATATCATCAAAGGACTGGTCGATGCTGTGAATTTTGTCGCTCCGGTGGACCATGTCGCCGAAGCAGATGCACTACTGGTGAAAAACGTGGCGCAGGGAGTTCAAACGGCTATTTTCACGGGCCTGGATCCCAATACCAATTATGTTTTCCAGATTTGGCCCTATACGAATTCAGGATTATACATCGATTATAAAACCGATGGGACGGTTCCGCTGACAAATGGATGGACCGATTTTATGGATTTCCTGGCTACAGCAAACGGTAATTGGAATTCACCTGCTACCTGGTCGGTCAGTTTACCCAACGGTGGTGGCTGGACCCCGGCTACGACAGAAATTCCGATTTATAAGACTTCAGACGTTTATATCAGCGATAATTTTACAGTGATCTATCCGCCATCCTATAATTCGGGGAAAGTCAAGACGCTGCGCGTATATGGTACCGGTACGCTGAAAGCAAATTCATCTACAGGAAGTTGTTATCTCTATGTTTATGGCGATATCATGGTCGATGGGGTAATCGGCGGGGCAACCGATGTGCTCGGGCTGGATATCGAAGGGTCGCTTTGTAATGTATATGGAAGCAACAGCCTTGTGGTATCCAGAATCGCCAAATACACAACTCATTCTGCAACAACCAACCTGGTTCTTGTCCGTCCCCTGACATTAACCTATTCACATGCCACCAATCCGGCACTATGGAATCAAAACCCTGCCACTACCACGTTTAATATCCTCGTTGTTGATCACGCACCGGTAACCATAAACAATGCCAATGTGGACCTCAACGGGTGCAACTTTTATCTTAACTATCCGTCATCCGCTATCCTGAAGAGTGTGAGCGGTTCAGGCACAATGACATCATATGTTACTATTCCTTCATGGACTGATGATGCGCATGGCTGGCACCTGCTCTCTTCACCGATGACTTCGCAGTCGGTCTCTCCGGCATTCACCGACGCAGTGCCGGCTAATTATGATTTCTTTGCATGGGACGAAGTTAACGACATGTGGCTTAACCAGAAAGTCGCCGGAAATAATATTACCAGTTTCGTTCCCGGCCATGGCTACCTTGCTGCCTATCAGAACACTCCGGGCAGGAATTTTACGGGTCAGGTTACAACTACTGATGTCACTGTAAACAACCTTACTATGAGTGGCGGGACTTACTCAGGATGGAACCTGCTGGGAAACCCCTATAACAGTTCCCTGAAGTGGAACGATGGTACGATCTGGACAGTACCGGCCACCATTGCCGCTACGGCAAAAGTCTGGAATGAGCCCACTGCAGCCTATGTCGATATCGATCCCGGTGAAAACATCCCGGCATTCAATGGGTTTATGGTACAGGTGCTCTCTGGCTCGCCTGTGTCCCTGACCATTCCAGTCGCCGCAAGGGTACATGATTTCCTGTATATTTATAAAGACGTTCCGGGAAACCTTAAGCTGGTCGCCTACGACCGGACGGGCAACACCGCCCAGGAATGCGTCATCGGCGCCAATGACCAGGCCACCGGCGGATACGACCGCGACTTCGACTCCCGCTTCCTGGCCGGATACGCACCGAAGTTCTATGCCCTGGCCGGCGGCGAAATGCTCTCTACCCACATTGTGCCGGCACTCAACACCGCCAGCGCCATCGACCTGGGATTTGAGAAGAACGGACAAACCGAGTTCAGCATCGGACTGGAAAATGCTATCCCGGGCCTTACCGTTTATTTGACCGATAAAAAGACCGGTATTACCACCGAGCTGAAAGACGGCGTCGAGTACTCCTTCATTTCACAGGAGGGTGATGAACCCAACCGTTTCCTGCTCCATTTCAGCCCGCTGAGTATCGAAGATCCGGGCAATGTAAACCCGTTCGAAGTCTATTCCACGGGCGACCAGATCCGCATCCTGTCGCATGCCGAAGGGGAGAGCGAGCTGTATGTCACCAATCTCGTGGGGCAGGTCGTTCTGGCCGGACGTGCCGGTGAAGGAATGACAACGGTGAATGCCGCTTCGCTGACCAACGGTGTATACCTGGTGAACCTGGCATCTTCCAAAGGTATTGTCAGCCATAAGGTTATAATCAATAAGTAGTAAGATATGGAAGGAAAGATAAACGAGAGATCAACACAAGAAAAAAGAATGACTATGAAAAACAGATTCAAGATACTGGCACTGGGTTTGACCCTTGGATTTATTATCGGACTGAGCAACATCAGCATTCCTCAGCCGCCCCCGCCACCTGATCACGGAGACCCGGGAGATGTTCCCGGCGGAACGGCCCCGGTGGGAAGCGGACTGGTGCTTCTGATCGGCATGGGTGCCGCCTACGGCTCCCGGAAGCTATACAGAGCCTGGAAGAACATTGAAGAATAGACCGGTATAGACCCGTCTGATTCACATCCCCGTCGGCCAGAATCCTGACCGGCGGGGATTTTATTTACCCCGACATCAAAAAAACCACCGAAAATCCCTATTTTTGCACGGTATTTGTACAATCCCACATCCGTTCTTTGTAAAATTAACACATAACACAAAACTCAACACTCAATTTGGGGCTGCCCGGTTTCGACAGCAGGTTTGTGGTTGAGTAAGCATGCCGAGCCTTGCAGATACGCTCGTAAATATCATCTGCGAACCAATAACTGGCGAAAATAACTTCGCTCTTGCTGCCTAATCTGCGTATCGCGGAGGTGGCTTAATCCCGACTCAAGGAGTCGGGACAGGACGTTCTGCCGGCGGATCTGCCTGATTCCAACCGGACAACAGGGCGCTCGCAATTTCGGGCTGGTCATGGCGAAGCTCCGGCGCTGTGGCGAGATAAAGGAGATAAGGGTGGGCCTTGGGTGCCGTTTTCCGAACCCGCCCCGACAATCAACAAGCGGATAAGCATGTAGAAAGCGCCTCTGCTATCTGTTTGGACGAGGGTTCGACTCCCTCCAGCTCCACTGATTAATCGCCATTTTCTTCCATATCCCCTCATTATCTGTTGATTATGAGGGGATTATTTTTTAAGCTTTCCATCGTTTTCCATCAAAAAACCTCATCCCGGGTGACCTATTCGGATACCTGTTCTGATTTTTAGAAATAGGTCACCGAAAACCCTGTAAATAGTTGTATATAAATTTAATATAAGGTTTATTATCTGCTTCTTTTCTTCTTGTTTTCTTCATTTTTTATGTGTTATTTTGAAGTCAAATCTAAAGTGAAATTGTTATGGCAGCTGAAACCACATTTGGAATCTTGTTTCACACCCTGAAATCAAAGACCAGGAAAGACGGTAAAGTGCCGATCTATATGCGGCTCACCATTGAGGGTAAAAGAACAGAGTATGCGCTAAAACGTTTTATTGAGCCCAAGCGATGGAATCCGGAAGCCGGGAAAGCGCGGGGAACGAATGATGAAAGCCAGGAGATCAATAGCTATATTCATTCGCTGATTAATCGCGTTCATAAGGCCCAAAAAGAATTGATCGATGAAGGAGTAACGGTCGATGGTCCATCAATTATTAGGAAGATCACGGATAAGTATAAGAAGGAAATGTCACTCCTCGAAACATTTGAATGGCATAACCGGCTTTTGAAAGAACGGGTAGGGGTGGATTATGCCCCGGCAACTTATACCCGCTTTGAAACGACACTGCAACATGTAAAGGATTTCCTGAAGCATGAATATGACAAAACGGATATTCCTTTGAACAGGTTGAACCTGGCCTTTGCATATGACCTGGAAAAATACTTCAAGGTTACTCGGTCCTGTAACCACAACTCGACCATGAAGTATATCAAAAACCTGAAAAGGATAATTCATTTTGCTATGGAAAGGGATTGGTTGCAGAATGATCCGTTCAGGCAGTTCAAAGCAAATATTGAAGAAGTCAAGCGCGATTATTTGACAGAGGAGGAGCTTTCAACATTGAAGAACAAGGATGTTAAAGTCGAAAGATACAGGTTGGTCAGGGACATTTTCTTGTTTAGCTGTTGGACAGGACTCGCGTATATCGATGTTGTCAACTTAACAAGGGATAAAATTGAAAAGGGCATTGATAGTAAACTATGGATTATCTTTAACCGACAAAAAACAAATACTACTGCAAGAATTCCTTTATTGCCGATGGCATTAGAAATTATGGAAAAATATTCCGGGCATCCCCTGGTTGTCAACACAGATAGGGTATTACCTATATATTCAAATCAAAAAATGAATTCGTACCTGAAAGATTTGGCAGCTATATGTGAAGTGGATAAGAACCTGACATTCCATCTGGCCCGCCACACCTTCGCGACCACAATGTTGAAAAATGGGGCAAGTATAGAATCAGTCAGTGCGATGCTTGGGCAAAAGAACATCCGGACCACACAGATATACGCCAAAATAGTTGCCCAGAAGATTAGTGAAGATATGGCAACTGTCGAAGCAAAATTGAGTAGCAAACAAAGTAATAACTCAAAAACAGGTTAAACCATGTTACCTTCATCACATTTAGACTTTTTTGAAAAGTATGATCGAGTTTTTAGTGGACGTCAATTGAATTTAGCAGTATTCGAGAAAGATTACAATTTTTATCCTGATGCAATCCTGTACCATTATAATGGTATCCTTTGTATTATGCCGAAGGATGAAAATAATGAGAATAAATCAGAAGACTTTTATGATTTTGTGTATCATGAATTCCGATCAGGTTTGAGTGGGCTTGTCGGTAAATCCAGGATGGATCTGCAATCCATGACCCAGAAGGAGGGCAAATACCATTATAGTGTCGATCTACTTTCTCACTTGATTCGGTATTATACTCTATTAGATACTTTAGATAAAC
The DNA here is from genome assembly GCA_017991835.1 of Bacteroidales bacterium. Classification (GTDB taxonomy): domain Bacteria; phylum Bacteroidota; class Bacteroidia; order Bacteroidales; family JAGOPY01; genus JAGOPY01. The sequence goes on from JAGOPY010000006.1 coordinate 227,501, forward strand.
AAGATGAATTTTATGAATTGTTTGAAAGTCAACTCCGGTCGTACATAAAAGTAATACTCATCCAATTAAAGCCTTATCTTGGAGATGATTTTAATGTTCATGAAAAGTTCTTTTTCAAAGAGATTGAAAAGAACACCCCTGATATTGAGACTATTAAAGTATCAATTACTGTTGAAGAATTTGCCCTCTTAATTTATATGCTGACGAAGCAAGGTATAATATGTGATGAGCCATTTAATAAGTTTGCAAAAATCTATAGAGTAATATCCTCCACTTTTAGTACGCATGAAACCGGATCCAAGGGCATGAGCTTCAATAGCTTCAAAAACTTCTTTGAAAACTCCAGGGGGAATAATATCAATCATAAGTACACTGATCATTTGAAAAAGGCACTCCTGCAAATGGGCCAAAAACTGCTGTCTGAATAAACAATTTTCAGCCATTTAATCTCCTTTATCTCAACAATTTAATTGAGGGTTGCACAACCCCATGCAATCCTGAATCGCCTTTGCTTTATTGTAGTTTCGGTTCAAAGTTTCACAGAAATGGACCGAAACCAGATATTAACGATAGGCGATTTACTCGATTTCGAGAAACGCTTCAATGAAAATCAAAAAAAGATCATTCAGGACCTGGGAACCAAGTTTAAGTGGATCCGCGAAAAGGAACTGATGAAATTGACCGGTTGGTCATCCCCTGAAACTATTCGAAAACTTCGCGTAAATGGTACCCTGAAATACTCCAAGGTCGGTACCACTATTTTTTACGACTTGGAGCACCTGTCGAATTTTCTTGAAACTAACTCTAAAAACAAATAGCCATGAAAACCCTTCAACTAAAAATGAGAAAAAACGGCTTCGAGTATATCCAATTATTGCGGGGCCAACGATCGTGCGTCTACGAACAAGTGGTTTCTGAAAACGTGTCATATTATGAGGTGTTTATTCTGAAGATTCAACCTGCGAGGAAAGTGGGTGATAGGGTCCTGGGAGCACGAGAATTATTCCCTCATAATGAGGCCTTTGGTGACTGGGCCTGGTCATTCAGAGATCTCAATGAAGCAAAGTTAAAGTTCAATGAAATTGAGAAAGGAGGTATGCTATGATTGATTTTGTGAAAATCAGAATTGAAAATCCGGATTGGGTGGCATTTTTGAATAACCCGCTCCTCGACTTCAAACAATCCGTCAGTGTTGGGACGGGGGAATTGTCCGGCAATATGATTGCCGAATTCCAGGGGTTGAAATTTACCAAGTATGTTTCGAATGTCATGACCATAGAAGGGAGTTTACACAAGTATAAAAACCTTGGCAAACACAACCATGATGACTTTAACCGACTGCAAATCAAGGATGTAATTGATGAAATTAAGGAAAAATTCAATTTGCATACCTGTAATTGCACCCTGGTCAACCTGGAAGTAGGTGCAAATGTCATTCCCGTTATTCCTTCAAAAGAGCTTATAAGGTACCTGTATATGCATCACAGGACTGAATTTCGTTATGAAGACATTAAGAATGGATACTTGAAGCGGGCATCATATGAAGATTATCAGTTAAAGGCGTATGATAAGGCAAAGCAATATGGGTTAGGCACAGAACTATTCAGATTTGAAGTCAGATTATTAAGAAACCGGAAGATTCGGAGGTATGGCCTGCATACCCTGGAGGATTTGCATGATCCGGATCATCTGTTGGTATTATGCAGATATATTCAGAAATCATGGATGGAGATTCTTTATTGGGATCGAAAATTGGAACCTTGGTTGTCAACAAATAGGTTTATCAACGATAAGTTGATGAGTTGGTCAAATGCCAATTACTGGTCATCGCTTGCTCAAGATAAAAATATTCATCGGAATAGGTATTCTAAAGAATATAGATCAGTGCAAAAATTGCAAGATTTAATTTCAGATAGAACTCAAGTTCTTATGGAAGGGTTATTAGTACGTAAACTTATTACTCTATTGAATCATCCTAAAGTGCAATTGCCACCTATAATCGAGGGCGGTGAACGCACCATTCAAAATGAAACATATGATGATGATGATGACTGGTAGGCAAAATCATTCAAAATTGCTATGAATGAATTCTGGATCTTTTCCTGTGTTATTTTTTGATTCAGGTATAAATTTTATCGTTGGATCCAAAAGAAATCTCTAATTTTAATCGACTTTTGTTGACCATCGTCCAAATCAAATGGTTCAAATGATGTAGTCGTAATAATGGATAAAGCCCAAGAAAGCATCCTTAATGCATTTCCCAACCTTAACAAAGGACAGAAAGACGCAATATTCACCACTGAAGGCCCGAACCTGATTATTGCCGGCCCAGGATCAGGCAAGACATTTACTCTTACCTTGCGCACACTTTATCTACTTCTATCTGGCAAAGCGCAGCCCTCTGAAATAGTGCTCACTACTTTTACCGAGAAAGCATCCTTTGAACTCCGGGACCGGTTAAGTCAGTTTTCCAAAAAATTGAACTTCAAAGTAAATTTACACGAGCTCATTACCGGAACCTTTCATAGTATTTGCGATTCATTCATTTCCGACAATATCAAGTATACAGGTCTAAAGAAGAACCATATAATCCTGGACGACCTCACGGCCTCCTTGTTTATCAATGAAAACTTCAAAGAGATTATAGAACCCTTTACAGTCGATAAAAAATATTTCAACCGATGGACAAGAAAGTGGGGAACCATATCAACGATCCAGAAATATTTCAATAAGATTACTGAAGAACTTGTCGATCCGGACGATCTTTTGGCATCAGGCGATGATTTCCTCGTAATGATCGGGAAATCATATAACCTATATAAAGACCGGTTATTTGAATCGAATAGGCTGGATTTTGCTTTCATGCAGAAAGTGTTCTATGATCTGCTGATGAATAAGGCCACGAGGGCAAAAATCACAGAGAAGATCAAGTATGTCCTCATCGACGAGTACCAAGATACCAATTTCATTCAGGAACAAATCGGATTGGAATTATCCTCCAAACATAAAAATATCTGCGTCGTCGGAGATGAGGACCAGGCTTTGTATCGGTTTCGGGGGGCCACCGTTAGAAACATCCTGGAATTTGAGGGAAAGTTCAAAAAATGCCAGGTGCATCCCTTGCTTGAAAACTACCGGTCACATAAGACCATCATCGATGCATACAATAAGTTTATTACCCATGTTAACTGGGAAAATAGGGCAGGTACCAATTACTTCCGTTATCCAAATAAAAAACTCATACCGGCCAAATCAACTGTTTCTCCGAATTATCCTGCAGTTTTCTCTATATGGGGTAATGGAACCCAGGATGAAGCAAAGCGATTCGCAGATTTAGTCCAGTACCTGTTAAAAAACAAAATCATCGAAGATCCCAAAGATGTCGCCCTTTTACTACGGAGTGTAAAGCTGGAATACAGCGGTCCATATATCGAGGCGTTGAGATCAAAAGGAATCAAAGCTTTCTGTCCAAGGGCCAAAGCCTTCTTCCAAAATGAGGAGGTTTTGATCATCATTGCCTGCTATGCGATGATCTTGGGCTATACAGGTGATGACCTGAAGAATTATGATCACAATGATGTTATTGAAGAGGGATTGAGCTTGATCGCTCCATTCATCGGAACTTCTTTGACCGACTATATCAAACGAATGTCCAAAAAGGTCGATGACCTTACTGGAAAAGACACCCTTGACGAAAACTTGGTCGACATCATTTACCAATTATGCGCTCATAAGCCGTTTTCCGATTATCTGAAAGATGAGAACCGTGTGAGGAACATTTCGTCTCTCACGGCATTGGTAAGCACATTCCAGACCTACTATCATCATGATATCATTTCAGCCAGAAGCAAGGAAGCAATCAAATACCGACTGTTCAACAGCTTTTTCCGGTTATTATTCGAAACCGGTCAGATTGAGTTTGAAGATGAAGAAAATCCCATACCCAAAGGGTATGTTCAAATTATGACCATCCATCAATCAAAAGGTTTGGAGTTTCCGGTCGTGGTTGTGGGATCATTAGATAAAAATTACAAGGTCGAAAAATACATCGACCGTGAACTGCATCATTATTATCAAAGGGAAGAATTTGAGCCTGAAAACCGGATTACTGAATTCGACTGGGCCCGGTGTTTCTATGTAGCTTTTTCCCGACCTCAAAAGTTGCTTGTTCTAACTACCTCCACGGAGCCAAAGGATTTCTTTGATTCTATCTGGGAGGGCCTGGAACAGTGGCCGCATGTTAAAAAGGATACCCTGAAAGCACAAAAATTCGAATCAAAATCTCCATTCATACCAAAGAAGTCACTTTCCCTGACTTCACATATCAATGTATATGAGACCTGTCCACAGCAATACATGTTCTTCAAAGAATATGATTTTACCCCAAGCCGTACGGGGCAGATTTTATTCGGTACGCTGGTCCATGAGACAATTGAGGATATCCATCGGGCTATACTTGACGGAGAAACGGTAACCGAGGGACAAATTGAAATTGATTTCGAAAACAATTACAAAGGACTCCTGTCAAACGGTATGCGTCCTATTGGAGCCAGGCAGAAAGAAGATGCTATGAGGCATGTGCTTATCTATTTCAAGAATAACAAAGACTTGCTGAATAGAGTAATTGATACGGAGGTCGATGTTTCCATCGAAATGGATCACTATATCATGAACGGTAAGGTGGATTTGTTGCTTGGTAAAGATAACAAACTTGAGGTGCTTGATTTCAAATCACAGCCAAAGCCGGCAAAGAATGATCCCTCTATTGATAAAATCCGCAAGCAACTCAATTTATACGCCTATATCCTCAAGGAAAGATATAACAAAGATCCTGAGAGATTATATATCTATTGGACCTCCGAGCATTTAAGAAAGGATGCGCTGATGGAGATCGATTATGATCCGAATATGGTGGCCGAGGCTGGTAAATACTTTGATGGAGTGGCAAATTGCATCCTAAAAAAAGACTTTACTATCAAAAATAAACCCAATAAAACAAGGGTATGTAAGGAATGTGACTTCAAATATTACTGTAGAACTGAAAAATAATAAACATGGGAAAAATCGATATCAAACGCACTGAACTGGTATGGAAAGGTAAATACGATGATGATGGCAAACTTACTCCATTAGATCGACCAGGGCCATATCCCTTTCAAATAGTCGAAGTTGTTAATTCACCGCGAATAGGTCGCAGTGAAATTGCACAAGGGACTTTATTCGAAACTTGGAAAGTTGAAGAAGCCACAACATATGAGAAAGGTTGGAAGAATAAATTAATTTGGGGTGACAATAAATTTGTCATGAGTAGCTTACTTGAAAGATTCGCAGATAAGATCAATCTTATATACATTGATCCACCATTTGCTACAGGAGCGGATTTTACTCTGGATATCCAAATTGGGAATAAAGGCGATTTCGTTCATAAGTCTCATTCAATGATTGAGGAAAAGGCATATAGAGATACTTGGGGTGAAGGCCTTAGTGGATTCTTAAAAATGTTCTACGACCGGCTTGTTATTATGAAAGATCTATTATCACACGACGGATCAATATATATTCATTTAGACTGGAGGGTAAACAGTTATGTAAGAGCAATATGTGATGAAGTATTTGGACCAGATAATTTTCAAAGAGAAATAATCTGGGATATATCAGTTTTAAGCGGATATAAATCCCTCGCTAATAATTGGATAAGAGGTCATGATACGATTCTTTTTTATACTAAGAATGTAAATGATTTTACATTTAATAAGCTATCGACAGAGCATCGCGAAGAATATATTAGAAGGTTTAATAAGGTTGATAATGAGGGCAGAAGATACTTTGATGGTAGGGGAGGAAAAAGATATTTAGATGAAGTTATTGAAAAAGGAAAACCAATAGGAGATGTATGGAATGATATTATGTCATTTCAACAAATTCCAACAGCATTAGAACGATTGCCATACCCGACACAGAAACCAGAAAAGTTATTAGAAAGAATAATTAAGGCAAGCAGTAATGAAGGTGAATTAGTTGCCGATTTCTTTTGTGGTAGTGGTACAACTTGTGCAGTAGCTGAAAAATTAAATAGGAGATGGATCGGAGTTGATTTAGGCAGATACGCTATTCATACTACAAGGAAACGTCTACTTGAAATAGATACAAGTAGAAGTCCTGAGACAGAAGGTACACTATATGGAGAAACTGCAAAACCATTTGAGATATTGAATTTGGGAAAATATGAAAGGCAATTTTGGCAAATTACATCCTTTGATAAGCGAAATGAACAGCAAGCTTTGTATGAATATCTTGCCTTTATATTAAAACTTTATGGAGCTGAACCTATTGCTGGATCAGAGTTCGTCCATGGAAAAAAGGGAAATGCATTAATTTATATTGGAGCAGTTGATAGTCCTGTAACCATTCAGGAAGTTCAGGATGCGTTAAATGATACTAAAAGTTTGGGTCTAAAAGAGCTTCACGTTTTGGGTTGGGAATGGGAAATGGGATTGAATGATGCTATCCAAGAAGTTGCAAAACAATTATCCATCCGATTATTACTTCGAATAATTCCTATGGATATTCTCGATCCCCAAGCTGTTGCAAAAGGAGATATTCGGTTCTTTGAATTAGCGTATTTCAAAGCTAACCTAAATGTCGATAAGTATAAACTCAAGGTCAATCTTGAAGATTTTGTAATCCCACATACAGATTTAATACCTGATGAGGTGCAAGAACGCGTCACAAAATGGAGTGATTGGATTGACTATTGGGCAATAGATTTTGATTTTCAGAATGATACTTTTAACAATACATGGACCTCATATCGTACAAAACAGAGTCGGAATTTGGCATTAAAAGCTGATAAGACATATGACAAAGGGGGAAAATACAAAGTCTTTATCAAAATCATCGATATCTTCGGTATTGATACAAGCCAGGTATATGAAATTGAAGTTAAATAGTCTAATCTGAATATTATGCCGAGAACATGGGTACAATACGATAAAGAACTTCCATATTTAGAAGATAGACAACCTTGGGAGAAACCACTTGGTTTTCTCCGGAAGACAGGGCCCAACCAATTCGAAGTGGTTGAAGGAAGAAGAATAAGCAAAATGCTATTGGTCAATAAACTCCGCCATGCAGTTGATCATTGGAGAGAGGAGGGGTATCCGGGAGCTACGGAGACCAGTAAAGAATTACTCATATATTGGTTTGACCAGTCCCATCCACCGGTATTTGGTAATGAGCCATTTCATTATTATTTCTGTCAGAGAGAAGCCATTGAAACCATCATTTATCTTTTCGAAGTCAAAAAATACGATGACCTTGCTCCACTAATTGAGGAATTCCAGGATATCTATCCGGAAACATTGTTCGATAGCAGTGCGGAAATATCAGTGGATATGGACGGTAAGCGGAGGATAAAGCGTTATTTTCCGGAGCTTGAACAAGTTGGAGAACAGGACATGCCAGAGGAGAACCTGCTTCGCTATGCCGTCAAGATGGCTACAGGCGCAGGGAAAACCTATGTGATGGCTTTTGTGATAGTATGGAGTTACTTTAACCGGATCAGAGAAAATAAAAATAGCTATGCTGACAATTTCCTGGTTGTCGCTCCAAATCGGATTGTTTACGAAAGGTTGGTAAAGGATTTTGCGGGATCAAAGATTTTCTATGAATTACCATATATCCCTGATGCCTGGAAGTCGCTATTCAAACTGAATATAAAGACGCGTGGAGATGAATCTCCATTAGCTCCAGGAGGGAATCTTATCGTCAACAACATCCAGCAACTTTATGAAAGCAGAATAAAAGAATGGAAACCCGATAACATTATCAATGCCATCCTTGGCCCAAAAATGAAGGACCCGGCCAAACCTCCAATGACTCTATTGGAAAGGATAAAAGAACTGGACAACATGCTCGTCATCAATGACGAGGCTCACCATGTGCATGATGATGAACTGAAATGGAACGAAAGCCTGCTTTCGATCCACAACACCTTTCCGAAGGGATTGATGATGTGGCTTGATTTTTCTGCCACTCCGAAGACACCAGATGGGACCTATTATCCTTGGATTATCTGTGATTATCCTCTGGCCCAGGCTGTTGAGGACAGAATTGTGAAAACTCCATTAATCGTTCATACAGTTAACAAGAGAGAGCCGGAACATATCAATAAAGATAATGTGGTGGCGAAATACAGTGAGTGGATATTGGCGGCTTTAACTCGTTGGAAACAACATTATGAGGCATTTCACAAGATCGATAAGAAGCCGGTGCTTTTCATCATGGCCGAAAAGAATGATTATGCCGATAAACTTGCAGAAGGCATCAAGAAAATCGCCAGGACAGATAAGCAACTTAATCTTGGTATCAAAGACGATGAGGTCCTGATAATTCATACAGACAGACACGGTGATGTAAAGGATAAAGACCTGGAAAGCTTGCGGGAGGATGCAAGGGATGTGGATCAAAAAGACAACAGGATTAAGGTGATCGTGAGTGTTTTGATGCTTCGGGAAGGGTGGGACGTCCAGAATGTGACCATTGTCCTGGGCCTCCGGGCCTTTGATTCGCCCATATTACCGGAACAAGCAATAGGAAGGGGTTTGAGGCTGATGAGGAATATCAGCCCCGATAGGACTCAAACATTGGAAGTCATTGGCAACAATAAGTTTGAGGAAATTGTCAGGCAGCTCGAAAAGGAGGGAGTTGGTATTAACACAGAAAACACTCCTCCACCATTACCTGTAACCATAGCCCCGGAGAAGAACCGTATTGAATACGATATTACCATACCGGCAACCAACTTTTCATACAATCGAATTTATCAGAAGATAGGTGAACTGGATCCTATGACATTTCCAAGCCTGTTTGATTCATCTAAATTGTCGGAAGAAACCAAATTCAAGATCAACATAAGATTGTTTGAACTTGGGACTCAAATACATGAAGAAGAAATAAAACATGGATTTGTGGAGATAAGTCAGGAAATTATCTCAACTATTGTCGTTGAGACAATGAAAAAAGCCAGGCTAACAGAATGTTTCCATATTCTCTATCCTATCATCGAAACTTACATCAAGCACAAATGCTTCAAAACAACCATTGAAGATTTGGAAAACATCCATTTAAGACGAAAGTTAAGGGAGATTGATATCCAGGAAGCCATTACGGATTTGCTCTCAACCGAGATAGGGAAAGCTACAGCGGAAAAGAAGAATATTCAGATCGAAGGAAAAGCCATCAAGCTTTCAGACACCCCAAAGTTCACCTGGCGACGTAAGCACCAGCGAATGGTTAAAACAGTATTCAATTTTGTCGCTGCATACAACAACTTTGAACTGGATTTCGCCAAATATTTAGATAACGCCGATGATATAGAAGCCTTTGCGGCATTGGCAAACATATTCAAGATAGACTACTTAACATCCAAAGGAGCCATCCGGTATTATTTCCCGGACTTCATTGCAGTGCAAACCGAGGGCAAAAAGAAGATTTTCTGGATCCTCGAAACAAAAGGAAGGGAATACCCGGAACTCGACCAGAAAAACAATGCCATCAAACGTTGGGTGGATTCAGTTTCTGCCCAGACAAAGCAAACCTGGCGGTACGTCATGGTAAAGCAAGGGAAGTTTGAATATTTCAAGAAGTCAAAGAAGACCAAATTTGCAGACCTTTTAGATGCATTGGTAATCAATGATCAAAACAAAACTTTGATTGAGTAATACGCTTGGTATCAGATGTTCATTACTTGCCATTAGGCAATAACATGTTTATGAAAAAGAATTTCAGGAAAGCAGTTGAACAACTTCCGCAAGATATCAGGCTTAACCTGATTGCAGCTGCAATGATTGATTATGCCGAATCCATTTCAGATTATTCAAAACCGGCAAAAAAGAAAAACTTCACTTCCATGCAGGCCAATGATTTCCTGTTTGGATGTGTATTTGACCGGGGAGTAAAATGGGAGTTGGCCTGGGCTGCAGGAAAATTTCTTAATAAAGATTTGGGTGATAAAAATGATCCGGAAAAAGTCTGGCGAGAAATTATCAAAATGAAAGGTAAAAAGCTGTCGGATTACATGTTGTCAGGTAATAATGGCAAGGCATTTCATAGATTCTGGAGAACTTATGCAAATCTTTTACCTGATACTGCAAATCACATGCTTGATCATTTTCAGGGGGATGCGAGAAAGATTTGGAATGACCAGGGCAATCCAAGGGTCATTGAAAAGCGGTTCGATGATATCCCTCTGATTGGACCGGCTATTGCCAAGATGGCTGTTAAAATCCTTATTAAGGATTACGGCCTTTTGCAGGATAAGAAACAATATAAGAACCTTGACGTCAAACCTGATGTACATGTCACAAGGGTTTTCAAACGATCAGGGATTGTTGACCGGGATGCCAATATGAATGCAGTAGTTTTTGCAGCCAGGAAGTATTCGCCTGAAGATCCATCAATACTTGATACAGCAGCATGGAATATCGGCAGGGAGTGGTGTTTTGCAACGAAGCCGGATTGCAGGAATTGTCCGATTAATCCATTTTGTTTGAGGTTAAGAAGAATAAAATGAGACATTTGAAAGTGATCAATAATAATTAATCAAGATAATTAACTTAAAAACAATTCATAATAATTCTATGCAACTTCATTGGACTGATTTACAGAAGTATACTTTACTTGCCAAGGAATCAAATGAGCAAGAAGTATCCGGAATTTATCTCTGGGGATTCAAAAGCCGGGATAATTTTTTCATTGCTTATTACGGAGGAAAGGCTTGGAAAATCAAGAAAAGGATAACAGAACACTTATCAAATATTCTTGGCTTTAGTTATACATTATTTCATCCAGATAATATTGAAATCAAGAATTTTAGGAGAGATGAATCTATTTATAATCCGGAAGATTATGTTATTCGCACAAAAGGGATTTCAAACCGACGTGAATTTCAGCCTTTTATTGATTATATGGTAGACAATCTTTATTTCACGTATGCTCCTTTATCAAAGAAAGATTTTGAAGATCATGCTGAAGATGCTGAAAGGTCCTTGATTATTAAGTATGAATTATTAGGAAAAGGCAACTCGAAATGTGGAAAGCCAAAAAGCATCATAGAATTAGGCAACCTAAAGAATGTCATCGAAAATTTTACTCCTGAACTGTAATTATGAATCGATAACAATGACATCTTATGATTTAACAACAGCATTTGAACGAGAATATAGCTATCTGCTGACTGAAGGTCTATTCATCACCGGAGTTCATGGGGAATATCCCAATGAAAATACTGATGGTGGACTGTCAATCTCAATTAGCCATTCCCTCAAGCCAGAAGATGAAATTTTTCCAGAACATTGCCATTTATCCGTCATGCACCCTTTCATTTTCGATAATCGAAAAATACCCAAGGTGTTCATGGGAGTAAGGGTACTGAATGTTGTCCGGGCAGATACAATGCCATCAGAGTTAGAAGAAATCGTATATGATCCGGCCGGATTTGAGATGAATTACACACCAGGGCAATACTTTAGTTATATCAAGGAAAACATGGATTTGATCAGAGATACACTCAAGGAGCATGATATGAGCTTGGAGGACATGCTTGATGCCATCTGTTTTGGTGATTTCAATAAATTCCAGCAAGAATTCGATGAGGAAAGAATCAAGAGGATCATTCAGTAGTAATTAACTGTAGCCCTCTATATATGCACGGAAATACCCGGGGAGGTGCTTTTGAGAGTTTGATTCATTGAACCGACCGGGGGGCTTGTTCTGCCGAAGGAAAGAGACTCCTTATTTCAACATTCACTTTTTTTTAGAAATATCCTGCCATAAGGGATTGAGACATAAAGTGCCATTATATAACAGTCGCTTCGCTTTGTGTCATATAATGACTTTATGTTAAATCCTCCAGCCCGCAATTACCACACACTTAGGAGGATTTGACTCATTTTCCGTATGAATTCATGGTCAAAAGTTATTTGGATGACAAATTCAAAAACTAATGAGCTATGAAAACACTGTATTTCCGCGACTGTAGAACACTACAGGAAGTTAAGCAAGTATACAAGAAACTTGCATTATTACACCATCCGGATCGTGGAGGAGATACCGCCACGATGCAGGAAATCAACCTTCAGTATGAGGCCATCATCAAGGATCCATTCTTCGGATTCTCTGTGCAACAGGAAGATGTGAAGGAGAGCTTTATCAAGTTCCCGGAGATCATCAACCTGATCATCTCATTTGATGTTGAGATCGAGATTTGCGGTCACTTGACTATTTCGGACCATATTGCGCCACCCATTTCGGACTAAATTGAGCCACTCATTTCGGAGCAAATTGCGCCAGTGATTTCGGAGTAAATTGCGCCAGAAAAATGGTGTTATATCGGCCGGGATTC
>JAGOPY010000024.1 GCA_017991835.1 Bacteroidales bacterium
GACTAATACTCAATTGACCTCTGACTGCCGACTGCCGACTGCCGACTTCTTTCGCCCCCACCCACGGCCCATATTCGTAGGCACCCATATCAATTCCATCTCCGTAAATCCTTGGATTGCCGGCGATATCGTATTCGGGGAGTTCGATGCCGGGAGGCAAATCGAGGGTGCCGGCGTCGATGCAGGGGGAGCCGAAATCGATGGAATAGGGATGGTCTCCCGAGCCGAAAAACAGGGGACTTGCATCCAGGTTGCCTGCTCCCCATTCGATGAAATTCACCCCTCCGTTGTTATAAATGCCTTCCATTCCTTCCTGGATGAGGGAGTTGTAGATTCCCAATGTGTTAGGCTCCAGTGGTGTATTGGCTAGGGTGGCTTGTTTTGGGATATTACCGTAAAAAATGCAATTGTACAGGTTGGCATGAGAACCATAGGCAAGGCTCAATGCGGCGCCAAGATCATTAGTCGTGGTGTTATTAGCAAAGGTGCAGTTGGCCATTTCAACAAACACACCATAAGTAGCTAAAAGTGCAACGGGCACTGGTGCAGGTGCGTAGGCAGTGCTGTCGGAATTATCGTTAAATAAGCAATTGACGACCTTAGCCATAATCTTTCCGGGAGTTGAAATTGAACCACAGAAGTATAAAGTAACTTGTCTAAATTCCCAATCAGTATTCGTGTCGGGATGGTTAAGGCAAAAGCGATTTGAAACCAGTTCCGCGAAAGTTGGCGGACTTTGATAACCGGTAAAAATCTCAACTGGGCAGTACCCTTTACAGTTTTCAAAGATGCAGTTCTTTATAATAATGGAGTCGCCTGAATCTGAGTATATTCCGACCCAACGATCTCCGGTTGCATTAATTATAGCAATACTATCTAATACTATTTTCTTGGAATAGCCTGTCGATATACCTCCGTTTAACCATGTGGGGTAACCATTACCATTAATAAAGGAGATATTTTTTGCCATGGAATAATCCTGACCGAAAGCAAAACGGGCTCCTTCATACTTGACTTCGCAATCAATAATGGTATTTTCCCGGCTTTGCCCAATGAGGTTTACGAAATTTTTTAATTGGATGGGTACATGTTCTCCCGTGAGGGTTGGTGAATATATGCCGTCAGCAATGTGCACCGTTTTGGAATTGAGGCTGTCTGAAGCGATTTTGAGTAAAGCAAAAGAAATGGTTTTAAGGGGTTCTGCTGCTGTTAGCCCTGAATTGGAATCATTACCGGTGGTGCTCACAAACAGATCGGCATTGACTTGCTCTATCTTTCCATGCAGCACCGAAATCGGAGGACGGTCGATATGGACGGCCCAACTGTTGAATCTTCCAATGTAATATTGATCAGGATTTAATACAGTGCAGGTGTCAAGCCAGATTTTTTGAAGGGAATCATTGAACTTGACTGCTATATCAGCGCCGTACGATCCATAATTCAGATAAACACTATTTAAAAAAACGCTATCGAATTCAACAAATGAGTTGGTGGTGATAATTCCACCCCCGCCACTTGCTGCCCAATTCTTGTATATAGTATTTCCTGAAAATCTCACAGAAGATCCAATCGCATCAATTCCACCGCCATACATTGCAAAATTGTCTGAAATCTCACATCTGGTCACTTTTATTTTAGAATCCCTGATACAAATACCACCACCATATCCATACATCTCTGGTTGCAATTCATTGTGTTTAGTCCCTACTCCATGCTGCAGAGTAAATCCAATTATCTCCGACCACTCGATCCCCGATTCAGTATTAATGCAACTTCCCAGTTGGTTGCCGTCGATGATCGTTTGGTGGACCAGGCTATCCTGACCGAAAAGGAGCCATGTACTTGCCAGGACAATGCCCTTCTCGGTCAGGTCCACGTTTTCGAAATAGACTCCCGGATAGACGATAACCGTATCCCCATCGTTCGCAATGTCAACCGCGTCTTGTATTATCGTGAAATCGCCGGTTCCATCCTGTTTGACTGAGATGATCTGTGAATAAGCCTGGTTGATTAACAGGATCAAACACCAGTAGGTGGTTATGATATTTTTTATCTTCAACACTCTTTTATTAATAAGGATTTATCAGAAATGATTAACCACAAAGGCACACAAAGGGTTTCACGAAGGAACACCAAGGTTTTAATTTGATGACCATATACTTTGTGCGCCTTTGTGCGCCTTTGTGGTTTATTAAAGACTTTTGATGCACTCCCGTTAATTTTAATGAATGATCATAATCTTTTGTATTTCGATGGCATTGTCGGCCTTGACCTTCAGGTAATAACAACCTGAAGGCAAGCCTGCCGTGCTGATCGTCATCGAATAGCTTCCTGCGCCCTGGATGCCTCGTTGCCAGGAGTTGACGGGCAACCCTAATGCATTGATCAACAACAATTCGACCGAGGCCTCTTCCCCGGTGAAGTACGATACGGTAAATTCGTTCCCGGCCGGATTTGGCCTGACATTGACATTGAAAGCCGATTCTTCTGCCGGGATATTTTCCTGCGATTTGAAAGAAACCAGGAAATAGGGCTGGTTTTCCCCTGCCACGATCCTGCGTTTTTCACGGATCCCCGTGGTAGTATTCAATACAGAATAATCCCTGCACCTTGGCCTGGCCGATTTAGTCGGATACAGCAGTTCGAAGGTGATCTCCTCGCCTTCAAATCCTTCGGTGTAAGCGCAGATCAGGGCCATGGTGTCGGAGGGCAATACCGTAGTTGCACCAATACAGGAATCTCCGGCAAAAGCGCCGATCTCTTCCGGCAGGTTCAGGGTATCCAGTTCGATAAAAAGGGCATCGTATTCTGCCTTTTCCTCATACTGGAATAACAGGGAAGGTGGTTTGGGCTCCGATTCCTCTTGCATCCAGGACATTTGCCAGTGGAATCCGGGTATATCTTCAGCAGGATAGATTTCGATCATTTCACCGTATTTGATTTCGACCCTTCCCTGTTGGCAGGCGCAAGCCCAGATACCTCCGGTTGTCTTGGTATGTCCCGGGTCTTTTTTGATACACGACCAGTATTTCCCTTTGAGCATATTCATATCCTCAAGGAACTCTTCCCCGATGGCATCGAAAGGGCTTTGAATCACCGGTAAATAATAGCCGACCCAATTCGTTTTGTTGGTTAATCCGGTAGCGTAGAGAGGCTCCGTTGTCTCCGGGGCGAGAACGGTTCCTGTCATGGGAAGAATTGCAACTTCATGGTTACTGGTCTCTAACTTATAGCCTAAGGTGCTCTGAATATTAATCAGGTTTCCTGTATAAACATGTTCATTCCAGAGTATTGATTGTGTTCCCTGATTTATAGGTACCCAATGTGTCATTTGACCAGTAGTCGGAAAAGGAGCGATATTTTCCAACTGGTCAACTGAAGAAACAGTGCCGTTACCTTCTCTTACAAGTCGTGGGAAGGAGATCCAGTTCCAGGTGCGGGGCTGGAGGGTGAGCTGGTCGTTGGAACATTTTAAAACACAAATATTGCTCTGAGCATTTGTATGGTAAATATAATTGTTCACGGAGTCATGAATAATATCCGTGATATAAGTATGTAAATAATTCCTTGGGCCTTCCTTTTGCCCTAAATATGCGATTGAGATATTGTCCTGATCTGGATTATAAATTAACAATTCTTCATTCAGTTTTCTATTTGAGGCATAATCCAGAATCATGTGGGCATAAATATTCCTGTTAACAGGATTATATAATAAAGAATTAGTTATCCCGGTTGAATATATAATTTTCTGTAATGCTCCTGTTTCTCCATTAAGCTTATAAATATTTCCACTGTTGTCCTCGAAAGTACAATAAATGTTATTGCGATACGAATCATATTCAATATCGACTATACTTTTCCCGATTTTAACAGGTACTGAGATGTAACTTAGATCTTGAATATTTACTAAATATATTGCGTCGTAAAATACCAACGGGGTGGGAGTATTAAACTGCTTAATTATCAAAATATTATCCTTGGCATTATATCTTAATTTGTCTACATGGAATATATTATCAATCCTTGTAAAACTATAAGTGTCATTGTTTATGATTATTATTGATCCGTGAGGAGCTTCCCCGATTAATAACCATTCTTTTATGGAAACAAAAATCCGATTGTTTGTTTCGTCATAGAGGAAGTGAGTATCATGCCCTGTAGTATTCGTTGTATAATAGCCCAATATACTTGTAACAAGTGCATTTGAATTCAAATCATATATCAGTATTTTCGGTATAGGATTGTTCCAACCACTCTCTACACTTAAGTATAGTTTGTTCTCCGGAGCCCAGAATAGCTCGTTGCATTTATTATAACCATTTATTATTATGTCATCATTGAATTCATTTGAATTGCAATCGAAGACTTTTATTTTGAGTTGAGTTGAATTATAGTTCGATATATATATTTTACTTTGAACGTAGTCATGAGCAATACCGGTAGGCATGTATCCAATATTAAAAACTTCGATGCTGTTATCTGAAAGATCGCAGCAGATCATCTCATGGTTTCCAAGGTCATGACAATTATACGTGTACAGTTTATTGTTGTTATGATCAATAAATCCATGATAACTTGCATTTCCAATTAATACTGATGTTAAAAGGTTATAAGGAGAAATAGATGAAAAAACATCTATTTTTCCACCTTGTAGATTTGTAACGAAAACTTTGGATGATTCATTATTGCATAAGCGGTAATAATGCGCATTTAGATTCTCCGTAAATGTATAATCGGTTAGAAAGAAGTTGTTGTTAAAAATGAAAACCTGATCCTCAGAACACCCAATTGTTTTATTTCCAATAAATGTAAAATCCGTTATTTGGTCAAAGAAATAGTTGCCGGAAAATTCATGATCACCTAAGAATGTATTTTCATTATTGGCTCTATATAATGTCACTCCTGCGCCATTCGGACTTAAGTGGGAATAGCCGAAAAATACGATATTATTATTGGGATTGTAGCAACCGGTAGTGTAATAATAATGATCTACAGAAATTTCAGTAGGGATCGTACCATTAAGTACAAGCACATACGGATCACCTGAAGGATTAAAGGACTTGTTGTTAGGCAGACAATATACCTTATCCGTATTGAACCCATTGCAATATGCGACAATTATTTCTCCAGCTCTCATGTTCATTGAGTAACTGTTTTGTTCCTCAAAATTATTACAGCTATATATGTATAAATAATTATCATCAGAAATATAAAAAATTGGATTCTGCGGATGAAATTCAATATCAAACGGCTGATTGAAAATCAACTCATTTAATTTTGTAATGGTTTGATCTTCTGTAGAAAAGATCAGTAATTTTGAATAATCAGTTGACTCTTTCGTAACAAGCCAATATAATTGGTTTGTGAGGTTGTTATACTTAAGAATAGTATAATCAAATGAGGAAAACCCATTAATTTGATGAGGTAATTGAGTGATGGAATACGTCGTTGGATTAATAATATACAAATCCAGGTTATCATCCACACAGTAAATCAGATTCTGGTCCGGGTTCCATGTGAGGTGTTTTTCTCTCGTATTATATAATCCTTCATATTTGACTAATGATTGAGAGCCATATTCAGACAAATTGATTTCATGAAGAATACCATTGGTAGCTCCATCCTGGACAATGATTTTCCGGTTACCGTAAATAAATAATTTATTTACGTTATTGCCAACATAAACAAGATCGTATGGAATAATCCCCCCCGGCACTTCAGGGATCCATAAAGTTTGGGTTAACAGTTCGTTGCCAGATGGATAATTAACAGGAAGATCGATCGTTGTATCAGACACTGAATAATGATTCCCAATATATTGCCATGGGTAATCAATTGTATCTTGAAAGGTCTGACTGAAGTTAGTCTTGATAATAAGGAGAATCAATATGCCTAATAACAAAACTTTAAAATATATATTTATAATTGTTTTCATGGTTTTATAAAATTAAATGAATTATTCGATTAATTAGAACTGGCTTCAATTAATCAGTTAATTATGGAGGAAATATCTTTTCCGGAAGAAAGATTACTCTCTCTCTCTCTCTCTCTCTCTTACGTAAATGCCACTTCAGGCAAAACCGTATCATCGGGATTAATTGAAATTTTAAAAAGATCAATGGTTGGGGGGCGTGACAAATATAATGAATATCGATAGGAAAGTCAAGTGAGGGGTCAAGTGAGACTCCATCTCAAATTTGCGAGATGGCATCTCAAAACAATGAGACTCCATCTCACTTTGCCCAGATGGCATCTCAAAACAATGAGACTCCATCTCATTCTGCCCAGATGGCATCTCAATCCAAATCCTACTTATTCCTTCGGTCGATAAACCGAACCGTCTTGCGGCCGCCTTCGGGATTGACAGTCTTTTCAATGTATCCGGCGGGTTCGAAAATGATCTGGGGCGCCACGCGAAGCCTGGCCCGGAAATGGTCTTTGATCTGCTTTTCGAAGGCTTCCGATTCGAGGCGGCTGCCGATATGGATCACGATCTCGTCGGTGCCGATGGCATTGGTGTAAACCTCCACGTAGTAATTGACGATGTTGTCGATGTTGTCGAGGATATCATACAATGCCGGCGGATAGAGCGTGGTGCCTTTGTACTTGATCATCTGCTGTTTGCGCCCCAGTACCGGACCCAGGCGCATGGTGGTGCGGCCGCAGTGGCAGGGCTCGTTGTAGTGGTAGCACACGTCGCCGGTCTTGAAACGAAGCAGCGGCATTCCCTCCACTCCCAGGGTGGTGATCGTTACCTCGCCCGGCTCGTCAGGCTTCACCGGCTCGTCGTTCTCATCCAGGAACTCGACGATGATGAGCTCGGGATGGTGGTGCCCGCCGCAGCCATAGCGGCACTCGGTGAATGCCGTCCCCATCTCGGTCGAAGCGTAGGTGGAATAGAGCTGAATATCCCATTTCTCGCTGATCCGGCGGCTGAGCGTGGTGAGCGAGAAGTCGGGATTACGCAACGGTTCGCCGATGCAAACCGCCTTTTTAATGCTCGATGAACGGTAATCGATCCCTTTTTCCTCGGCGTATTCGATCAGTTTGAGGATGAACGACGGGACGGTGATGAATGCGTTGGGATGGAACCGGCGGATACTGTCCCATTGCAGCTCCGGCATCCCGTTGCCGACGCGGATGATGCCCGCACCGAGCCTACGTACGCCCAGAAAATAGGCCAGGCCGGCCATAAAGCGCCGGTCGATGGTGGTCATGAGCTGGTAGGTGTCGTCGGTACTGCCGTCGGCGACAGCGAACGAGATGGCTTCGTTGTACGCCAGCCTGTCGAGGTCGCGGTCGGTCATGGCAAAGGTCACCGGGTCGCCCAGGGTGCCGCTGGTGGTGATGTAGTCGATGATCCGGTTTCGCGGCACGCAGATGAAGTCGTCGTTATGCTTCTGCAGGTCGTCTTTCGTCGTAACCGGGATGTTGGCCAGGTCTTCCAGTGTCTTGATCCTGGAGATATCGATATGGTTTTTCCGGAACAGCTCTTTATAGAACGGCGATTTCCCGTTCAGGAAATGAAGTTGCTGGGATAGTTTTTCCTGCTGGAAGGCTTTTATTTCGGAAGAAGGAAGAAACTCTATTTTCGGAAGCATGGCGGGAACTTGGGATATTTTGATTTTATGATTTTATGAAGTTGTGAACTTTTGAACTTATGAACTTATGAATTTGTGAATTTGTGAATTTGTGAATTTGTGAATTTGTGAATTTGTGAATTTGTGAATTTGTGAATTTGTGAATTTGTGAATTTGTGAATTTGTGAATTTACGGATTTATGATTTATTTTTTTACAAATTTATAATTTTTTGGGATGGGAGGAGAGGAGATGGAGTCTCGCAAAGACCAGATGGCATCTCGAATAAACACCCCTTTCAGCCCGCAGTTCCCGGTGAACATTTCAACCGACGGATTTACCCGTCGGACCACCACATTAAATCGAAAATGCGCAATGCCGAATCGCGTAATGGTATTGTCCAACTGCCCAACTGTCCAACTGTAAATGGGTTTCCAGCCTTTTTATTTTCTTAATCAAATGAATACTAATAACATAACAAAGCAGTTAATTCTAATATAAAGCCTTTGATTTGTGGCCCCTTGTGCCTATGTTACTTTAGGCTTTAAAGTAAATATCAACTAAAGTTTAATCCACTTTCCTACGCAAATAGCCTCATTATTTTCATTAACGATACGGTAAAAGTACATACCGGTTGGAAGAGCAGAAACCGGTAAAATATTGTGCCTGTTCTCCAGGTACCGACCGAACCTGACGATACCGGAGATATCGGACATTGTCAGCCGTAAACCCGGATTCGGGATGTCGATGGTAAGGGTTTCGCCCCCCGGATTGGGGTAAAGCCGGCATTGATCTTCGTTTTCACTTTCTGTTTCGGGTATACCGACCAGCAGCCCGTCTTTGTTCACTTTCAGGATATAAACATCAAACTCCTCATCCTGTGTAAGATAGTCATAACGGGAACAGGATAAAACACACCCACTGTCTTGTGTTGCCAGAACGTTATTTACCACATAAAACCACTAGTGTTGCGTTGTTTTTATTTTTAGTTCTTTGAAAAGCTTGATAAATCTTCGTTTGCTGAGTTTTTTGTTAAGCAACGATTTGAATTTTGTTTTCTCTTCCTTTGCTCCAAAATTTTGCAATGAATCAAGGGAAGATGGTGTTTTCACAATTGATGGAGTTCGGCTCCTTCCATATTTTCAAGTACTGTGTCAATCGATATAATGGAAACTACAAGGCAAAAGACTTCTCTTGCTGGAAACAGTTTCTTTGTATGTCATTTGGCCAATTGACTCATCGTGAAAGTATTAGTGATACTTTACTGTGTCTAAAACTTCACCCTGAAAAACTTTATCATCTGGGAATCGGAACCATTGTCCATAAATCGACGTTAACCCGGGCGAATGAAAATCGTGACTGGAGAATCTTTCAGGACTTTGCTTTGAATCTAATAGACCAAGCCAGGGAACTTTATAAATCCGATAATCAGCTTGATGTCAAATTAAAAGGGCGTGTTTTTGCCATTGATGCTACGGTTATTGATTTGTGCTTGAGTGTGTTTTGGTGGGCCACTTTCAGATCAACCAAAGCAGCAGTTAAAATGCACACTATGCTGGACTTAAAGACATCGATACCCGAGTTTGTCCTGATTACCGAAGGAAGTGTTCACGATGTGAATGCGTTGGATTACTTTGAAATAGAAAGAGGCAGCTATTACGTAATGGACAAAGGGTATATCGATTACGAGCGGCTATACCGAATTCATCAGGAGAAGGCATTTTTCATCGTCAGAGCAAAAAGTAACCTTGATGCTTATCTCGTAACATCACGGGAAGTGAGAAAAGAGACTGGCGTACTATCGGATCAAACGATACAATTAGCTGGGTATAAAAGCTCAAAACGCTATCCGAAAAAACTCAGGCTTATCGAGTATTACGATGCTGAATCGGACAAATACTTCTATTTTCTAACGAACAATTTCAGACTTAAAGCATTGACAGTAGCAGAATTATATAAAAATAGGTAGTATATAGAGTTATTCTTCAAATGGATCAAACAGCATCTCAGGATAAAAGCATTTTGGGGTCATAGTGAAAATGCAGTTAAAACCCAGATATGGATCGCAATTGCTACCTATGTAATCGTCGCAATTGCAAAAAAACGACTAAATTTACCTCATTCATTATACGAAATCCTGCAATTAGTAAGCGTTTCACCGTTTGAGCGGATACCGCTAACAAAGATCTTTGCAAACGAAAATTATCAAGATGTCAAAGAACAATTATATAATCAGTTGAAAATGTTTTAACTAAGACGCAACGCTAGTGTCATTTTTCCATAATTTAAAATATAATGGCAGGGCGAAGATTTCACCCTGCCATCAAAAGGTTAATTCCAGGGTTCGGGATTATTTGGATTAACTATCCAAATACCATACACATTTGTTAATTGATGTAAATACCAATAATATGGAGTAGTGGTTGTATTATCTCCCAGAATTGAAATAGACATGAACGATTTACCTTCTATCAAATTGCTGATGTCTTCGCATTCGAACAGTAATTCGTTACTGACATCATCTGTTCCATCCCAGTAGAAATTCATCTCATCCGGAGTCAGGCATGGATCAAAATTTGGATGGTTCGAAATCTTTCCCATTACCAGATAATCATAGAGATTATCGTCCTCATATTCATCATCTTTATTCAATAAATCGCAATAATAGGACCAATTGCCTTCAATATAACGCACTGAGCCTTCTGGCAAGATTTCCAATGTTACTACATCAATTGGAGATTTTCTTCCGGCAGGTACACCGATGTGTAAGCGAATCCTTTTCTCAATCTGATTTGCCGCATCGTCGTTGGTATGGGTTCCTTCATATTCACTTTCACCGCAATACCCTCCATTATTGTACTGGGCCCAACCAAACATCCACCAGTCATTTTCGCCAAAGCTTCCGTAACTGATCGGCGAACCATATCCAAAACCTGAAATCACACCGAAAGTTACCCCACCGGCAACTGAATCGCGGCTGAAGACATCGGCAAAGACCAGGTGTAGGTTCTGTGAAGGAAGATTCTGGTACTGAACGGTCAGGCTGTCGATGATGTCATTGTAAACAGAAGCGGCTTCACCGGGAGTGACCTGCCCGCCTGTTAGTGTCACGTCTACAAATATCGAATCAACATATAGCCCTTCCAGGTTGTTTGCCACATCGGCATAGGTGTAATTGATCAACGCTTCCGTATACCTGACAGCCGTATCAATCGGATAATTGCTGCCGGATTTCAATCCTTTTCCCAAAGATTCCCTTTAAGAAATGATTTGTTGTACCATATTTTGAGAAGAGGGATCCATTTGCTGGGTTAAATTGGTTTGCGGATCCGAACGATCGGAATTCTTTTTACAGCTTAAAATTACAACAATTCCGAGAATAGTGAATGCAACTAACAAGACTAATTTTTTCATTTGGTTTGTTTTTTAAATTATTTTTTCAGTTATACTCATTCTTTGCAGGTTTGCGAAAGCAAAACTGCTTAGAATGAGTTATACCGATAGGAACAGCAGCATAAAATTCGCAAATACTGAAAAATCGGTTAAGGCTCTGTTCCGGCTCGGTATAATTCTCACATCAGAAAAGAAAAGCTATGTAGGGTAAAGCAATCCCAGGTAATGAATCAGATGATATTATCCGGCAAGAAAATAACATGGCTAAGAATAGAAATAAGATCCAATTGGTTAAAGAAGAATTCTCGAAATGGATGAAACAAATATAATTAATACAAATACGAAAGTCAAGGGCGGTTAATAACTTTCTGGTTTGAGACGCCATCTGGTTTGGTTGAGATGGCATCTCAATCTTGCGAGACTCCATCTCAAATTCGAGATGGCATCTCATAAACGGAGACTCCATCTCATTTCGGGCAGATGGAGTCTCGTTAAATTCGAGATGGAGTCTCAAAGAATTACCCGGTTCGGCATTTGGCATTTAAAATTTAATATCGCCGGATCGTCTGTTCGGGATTTCAACCGATGAATTAATCCCGCCGGCTCGTCAATCTTGAAACTGCACCTTTTTTTCCAGGGACTGGCGTCCCTGCAACCATACTGTCCTCCCTACAAGAGAAGAACATGGATTTTTTATTTTATTGCCCAACTGTCCAACTGCGATCCTTCGTCCGCCAAAGGCGGACTCAGGAAATGCTGCCTACTGTTCTTCCCTCTTCATCAGAAATTCCCGGAAAACATCGGAGCTCAGCAAGGTGTCGGCAGGAATTACGGTACTGCCCCCTCCGTGCCCCTCCGTGTTCACTCTGTGTACCCCTGTGGTGAAAGATTCATCAGGTTTCGCAGAGTTACGCAAAGAGTCCAGCGCGTACATCCAGTATTCCCCCAACTGCCACGGCTGACCGGAAACCCAGATGCGCAGCTTCCCGGGCTCGAAAATGACCGAATGATGTGCGATGAACTGGTTGATGGCTTTCTCTTCGCCCATCCCGATATCGGCGCCATCCAGCCCTCTGTAATCGCGCAGGATGTTGGCCGCAATCTCCGGTGTGATAACAGGATTCTCTTCCAGAAGCTCTTTCACCCGGTCGTAACGGTATACCGTGACTTCATTCTTCATGTTTTCCACGTTCAATTGGTCGTTGAGGAATTTATCCGACTGGAAATGGTTGGTGAGGATGATGAAATCGGCGCCGGGATCGTAAATGGCCAGATCTTCCGGCGTCTTCTCGATGACAACGGCCTTGTGGTCCGCCGCCGACGCAACCAGGAACGACTCGGCTACGAAAGTCTCCCGGCTTGCGGCGATGCGAACGGCTTCGTCGATGTTCGCAGCATACTGCAGGATCTCCCTCGCCAGCAGCGACACCGGCGTTTTCGCCCCACCCGGAATGCTGGATTTGGCGGCATTGAGCGTCACCGTCAGCCCTTTCTCGTTCATCCCCGACACCACGCCGGTAAAACCGGCCCAGGTGATCATGACAAAGCCATACCCGCTATCGGGCCTGATAAAACACAGGATCTTGTCTTTTGCAAAATCATCATTCACATAGAAATCGAAATTCCGCCCGACCACCAGGTTGCTGTCGGGCGTCCGGCCATCCCATACGCCGAAAGCGGTGCAAGCCACCAGGTTCATATTCTGCACGGCATGGCCCAGGTCGTGCGCGGCGTGATAATTCAACATCCGGGCATACGCCGGCCCCATGAAACCGAACTCGGGCGAGGCAAAGCGAGAAATCCCGTAAATCTCCTGCCGGTATTCCTCTTTCACATACTGGTCGAGGTTCCGGTTGAAAAGGCGAACGAATCCCAGCATGAACCGCTGGTAGAACTTCGACGGGATCAGCTCCGCCAGCCGCTCCAGGAACGCTTTCTCCTGCGCGGCCATCAGCTCCTGTGTCAGCAATCCGTGAGCATAGCCCACTTCGTACGGACTCCCCTCAAGGTACATCACCCACCAGCCGTCACGCTCCTTTTTTAACCATCCGTGTTCGCAGCTATTGACAGAGGACCCCGATATGGTCCTTTCGTAAGAGGCCAACGCCGATGGGTCGATTTCAGGCTCGTGGACCTTCGTGGCCAGCTTGTAATAGGCGAACAGGCCGGCGACGATCAGCACGAATGCCGCCAGGATGTAAAGAATGACCCGTATGGCTCTCCTTCTACGCATGGACGATCTTGTTGACGAGGTTGCGGAAACCGGTAAATTCGGAACAGGTGACGATGGCCGAAATAGTCGTCCCCAGCACCCCGTGAATGTTCAGGTTCTGCCCGGTGAAAAAGAGGTTGGGAATCTTTGTTTTCGGTGTAATGATCGACCGGACAGGGTCGTGGCAATCCTTCAGGATGCCGTAACCGCTGCCACCGGGCGTACCGGTGTAATCAGCAAATGTCAACGGCGTAGCGTCGCAAAATCTTGCGACGCTACTACGGATTCCCGGATATCTTTTTTCAACGGCATCCAGCAGTTTTTGAGATGCCATCTCACGAAACCCCCTGTAATCCTCGCCACGGCCTGCTGCAGCAAGGTTTTCCCATTGCCTGTACTGTTCATTTTTCATGAAAGTAAGGATACTTGCCGTCTTCGTAAATCCTTTATTATCATCATGATAAGGCGTATAGATCATATATGTGTGCGGCCACTTTTCTTCCGGAAGGTCATCCTTAAAATAATCATCATGATAATACTGAAAGAGATTGTGATTGAGGTAGGGAAAGGTATTCTCCCTGAAGACCAGGTAAAGGCTGAAGAAGCCGGCCGTGTTCTCCAGGTTCTCGATCCGGTGGCGGTAACTCTTGCGAAGGGTTTCCAACCCTGTTAGCTTCAAAGTGGCTCCGGGGTGGAGGTTCGAGATGAACTGCTTCCCTTCGATCCGGCGTCCGTCTCTAAGTTCTACCGAGGCTATCCGGTCATTCTGGGGGATAAAACCGGTGACTTCTGCCCCGGTGAGGATTTTCCCGCCAAGAGAGGTGAAAGTTTCTGCCAGCAGGTCGGTCAGCTTGTCGCTCCCGCCTTTGATCCGCCAGGCGCTGCTCACGAACGAATTCCGGATGCAGGCGTGGAGGTAGAGCGGCGTACGGCCCGCCGCACCGTGGTAAATACTGTTGGCGCCAGCCAGGACGCTGATCAGTCGCCGGTTGCGTGTGATGCCGCCCAGGAAATCCATCGTGCACCGGTTGAGCTGCGACATCTCAAGCCGGGGTGTACTGGCATTTTCCAGGTCGTACAACGGGATGCTGCGGATGATCTCCCGGATCGATTTAACATAAGTTGAGATGGAGTCTCGTTCCGAAGGGAACTGCACCACCATCTCCTCCTCAAACCGCTCCCAGCCCTGCGCATGGCGGTAAACCGTCTCCTCTTCCCCGAAAACGATCCGGTCGTAGCCATCCTCATCCATCTTTACCAGCGGCAGTTTGCCGGCTATCCCGAGATAGTTGAAGAACCGTTGCAGCGTCTGGCCCTCTTCCATGCTGCCGATATAGTGCAAACCCGTATTGAATGAATGCCCGAAACGTTCGAACGTTTGAAGGTTGCCTCCCGGCTTTTGGTTCTTTTCCAGGATGCACACAGAATGCCCTTCCTTCGCCAGGATGATCCCGCTGACCAGGCCGCCGAGGCCACTGCCCGTTATGACGAAGTCATAATTCAAAGTTCAAAGTTCAGATTCCAGATTCAGCCCCCTCCCTTACTCCCTCCCCCAGCCGGGGGAGGGACAGGGTGGGGGCAGCGAGCAATAATGACAATATTCGACGTCACCTTCGTTTCATCAATAACTTCAACCGCCATACCATTCCGCATCAACACCTCCACGATCTTCTCCCGGCTGGTGAAATAAAGCTGCTTTGCACTGCCCCGGGTCTTGTTGAAGCCCAGGTGGGTGCTGAAAAACTCCGAAAGCCTCGTCCCGAAATGCTTTTTCCCCATCTTCCGGTCGCCGTCGCGGATGATCAGTATTCCGTTGTCTTCCAGGTTCTCAATACAACGGATAACAAGCCGTTCCTGTTCACTCTCCGGAAAATAATGCAATACATCGGCCATCACAAACGCCCTGCTTTTCGGGAGTTCCATCGTCAGGGCATCGCCGGCGATGAATTCGATCCGGCGGTTCATGGCGGGGCAGTTCTTCGCCACTTCGATTTTCTCCGCATCATAATCGATCCCGGTGAATGTCCTCTTATCCGAAAGGAAATTCATCATATAGATCATGAAACCGTACCCGCATCCGATATCGGTAATGTGCCCATCCACAGGAAGATATTTGTGAAATAGTGCATAGTTCTTTTCCAATCTTACCTTTATCTTCAGGTACCACTCCAGCACCGGCCCTTTGAAAAGATAATTTTTAACAAGCCTTTCACGGAAATAGCGGGGCGTCTCCGCCTTCCCGGCAACCTTATTGTATTCCGCTGTCATATAATGCCTAATCGCCCGTGACCGTTCGAGCAGATTCCCTTTCGAACGGGCTTCAGCGGGCGTGATGCGCGGCAGCACCTCAATGACCGCACGGCCCGTCTTCAGGAGGTATTCCCCTTTGGAATAGATATCGCCCGATCCGTGAATAATAATGGGAAGAAGGTCGATATTCAGCTCTTCGGCAAGGTAAAAGGCTCCTTTGTGGAAACGCTGGATGCGGCCATCGGGCGATCGCGTCCCTTCCGGGAAGATCACCACCGAGTAGCCCTCTTCCACGTTCTTTCTGAGCCTGGGCAAAAGCGACTCCATCCCGTCGGAAATGGCATAAAAATCGGCCATTTTGATCAGGGGCCCGAAGAACTTGTTGCGCTGAACGCGATCGTTGGTCATCTCCAGGAACTTCGGATGAAGGATCAGCAGCAGCGCTATGTCGTTGTGCGACTGATGGTTTGCAATGACCATGGCGGGTTTCCGGAAATCCTCCTCTTCCGGTTTGTTGATCTTTAAAGACGATAGGATGTTTGAATAAATGAGGACCCTTGAAAAGGCCGTCATCTGGTAGTGCAGGGCATACTTCGCCCATCGGGTCCTGAACCTCAGGAATTTGATGAAAAGTAAACCGTAGAGCATGATGAACATGCTCCCGATAATGAAAATACTCAGCGAAGAAATAGAGAAAATAAAATCTTTCAGGGTGACCGGCCGGGGCCGTTTGCGGTCTTTCTGGTATACGAGCCAGTTGAACAGCACCGGTTCCATGCTCCAGGTCACGAACCAGACTGAAATGATCCCTATGATTGCCGCGAAGGCCATAGCTTTCAGCGCGGGATGCACCGCCAGGACCAGCACCCCCAGGCCGACCAGGGTGGTGATCGCGTCCATGAGCACCGACGACCGGAAGGCCGTCACGTCGCCGTGGCCGTATTTGTACTGCTGCAGCATCCCCTGGATCGAAAAGATGGCATAATCGATCCCCAGCCCGAATACGAATGAGGTGATGATCATGTTGAAGATGTTCAGCTTCAATCCGAACAGCCCCATGATCCCGAGCGTCCAGATCCAGCTCATGAACATCGGGATGAAGGTGATCAGGGCCAGCTCGATGCGGCCATAGGAGAAGAGCAAAACCACAAAAACAATAAGTAAAGATATGATAACCAGCTTGTTGAAGTCGGAGTTAAGAATATCCATGAAAGTGCTGGTCAGGTATTGTTTATCGAAGATGAACGAAGATGTTTCATTCTGCAGCGCTTCGTAAAGTCGTCCTTTGTCTTCCTGTCTGACCTTCAGGATCGTCGTAACCGTCGCCATCTTATCGTTTACCGAAATATAAGGATCAATGAAAATTTTGCTCAGTTCAGGCAGATCATCCCGTCCAACTGTCATATGTTCCTTCTCCAGCCAGTCGAAGAATCTGCCGAAGCTGCCGGCCCTGAAGCCTGCCGCCGTCGCCGCTTCGGTCAACGTTCCCTTCACCTCTGCCTTTTTCTCTTCCGTCCAGTAAGCTTTCCACCGTTCCAGGCGCCGTTGCTGCTCTGCCAATGGTACCACCAGTCCGGTTACGGCAGTGTATTTTTTGACGATGCCTTCTTCCCTGAGCCGTTCCGCCTTCTGCACAAAGCGGCCGGTTTGCTCCAGCGCCTGGTCGATATTTTCTCCCTTCGTCACAACAAAAACCGACCGCAGCGAATACTGGCTGATCCTGTCGAGGGTCGATTCCGATGCGGCTAATTCCGGCGGCATATAGCTCATCCCGGTAAGGTCGCCTTCAAAAGTCACCCGCTTTGAGGTGAAATAAAAGAGAACCGTCAGCAGCAGGATCATCACCGGTACCAGTTTCTTCTTTTCGACAGGGTAGGAGGCGATTTTTCGTACCGACCGGTTGACAAGGTTTTCGCGGCTTTTGTCCCAGTTTATTTTTTTTGTAAGATGGGGAAGGAAGACCAGGGTCATCAATCCTGCGGCCAGGATGCTGAAACCGGCGAACAGTCCCAGGTCGCGGACAGCTTCGGAGCGGACCAGCAGCAGGGTGAAGAAGTCGCCCGAGGAGATGATGCTGCTCATGACAATCGGCAGGGCAATCTCTTTCAGTACTTTACGTGGTTCACTTACGTCGCGCAGATGGTTCAGGTAATGGATGAAATAGGCGATGGCGATTCCCAGCAGCACCGCCCCGAATCCCAGCGAAACACCCGAGATCTCGCGCCCGATGAGGGCCAGGACGGCAGCCGATATCCCCGCGCTCATAAGGGTGGTGAAGACGATGGCCGGGATGACCCGGAACCGGCCGAAATAGAAACCGATGAACAGTACCAGCAGGACGATGGCCAGGTTCATTGTCAGGATAATATCGCGCTTGAGCTGCCGGGCATTGGCGACAGAGACGGCGGCGGTGCCAAAATACCCTGCCTTGATCTCACCGTTATTTTCCCGGCTCAAATTACCGGTAATTTCATCCAGTCTTTTGATGAGGGCGGTGTTTTTGGAGGTCTCCGTCGGCTTTTGGGCCGGTTTTATGAAGAAGATGAGATACCTGAGATCGGAAGAGAATATGTAGCCGTCATAGATCCGGTAGCTCTCATCGATACCGGGTGTACCTCTTTTTTCCAGCGCCAGGGCTGTCAGCCCGAGGGGATCGGCGAGGACCATGTCGCGGGTGACCATGCCGGCAGGGGAGACCAGGTTCTTGTAAGCCGCCTTCACAGCATTCCGCACCGCCTCGCGCGAGGTCAGTGAATCGAGCCGGGCATAATCTTCTTCCGAAAGGAAAACAGGCAGGTTATCGTGCAGTTCGGTGTAAATGCCTTTAAAGGCAAGATCGTCGCTGCGGTCACGGATTTCCGCTACCAGGCCCGGCATCAATGAACCGCGGATGCTGTCGGCCAGATCGCCGGCAAAACGGATCAGTTCCTCCGGCGGGATGGTCTGAGAAGCGTCGGCCGGACCGACGAAAAATACCAGCTCTTCCGCCGCGGCCGAATGGTTCACGACTTCCAGGTATTGATCCACTTTTTCGTCGTGGGGGAGCACTTTTGAGATATCTTCGACGATCCGTAGCTGCAAAATGAGCCAGATAATGACCGCGAGCGCTGCCCCCAGGAACAGGAAGAAGACCAGCCTGTAGCGGGCGAAAAAATCGAATATCCTGGTAAAGATCAGGCTCATTCTCGTCTAAGAGTTAATAAAAAATCACTTCCCCGGTCCGGTCCCTTCAGCAACCGTCTTTTGCCTGCGCCTGAAAACGGTCAGCAGGAGGTAAGTGAAAAAGCCTGCTAAAATACCCATAATTGCACCGAAAACCAGCGCCCCGATAACATATTGGATAAGATTTTTTTTGACGAAATCCAGGGTGATCTCCGGGCCGAAATCGAGCGGCTGATGGTTGCCAAGGACCAGTCCGCCGGTGATGTAGCTGCCGAACAGGATGAACGG
Organism: Bacteroidales bacterium; assembly: GCA_017991835.1. Lineage (GTDB taxonomy): Bacteria > Bacteroidota > Bacteroidia > Bacteroidales > JAGOPY01 > JAGOPY01. Next base: position 18,885 of record JAGOPY010000024.1, read on the forward strand.
GATCATGGGCGGGATGCTGATATTGGAGGCGATCAGGGTGATGGCTTTGTTCAGTTTCAGGGCGATGGAAAGGGCCAGGGCGATCATCATCTGCCAGCCCCATACCGGCGCTATGCCCATGAATATGCCCAGGGCAATGGAGGCCGATTTCCGGAAGTTCGACTCCTCCGGGCTGAGCAGGTGCTTCCTGACCAGTTCCCGGAACCCCTCTTTGCTCATCTTGCGGATCATCATCCAGGGGCGGAAAAACAGCAGGGCCAGGATAGTCAGGACCGAATTGAGCAGGCTGATACGGGCAAAATCGGTGAAGGGGCGGAAGTGTGAAACTCTTTCTTTTTCAGGATGATAGACCACGCCGACAGGCACCCATGTGAGCGGGATCCCTTTCCAGGCCGACCGGATCAGTACTTCGATCTCGAATTCGAACCGGTTGGTGAAGAATCGCATCTTTGCCATCTTTCGGACAGGGTAGAGGCGGTAGCCCGACTGCGTGTCGGGCAGCCTGTAGCCCGTTTCCACCCAGGTCCAGAAATTGGAGAACCTGTTCCCGAACGATGAACCGCCCGGCACCCCTTCCTGCTCCATATTCCTTGCGCCGATGATCAATGAATCGGGTTCGGCGGTGATCCTGTCGATAAATTTCGGGAGGTCTTCCGGGAGGTGCTGCCCGTCGGAATCGATGGTGATGGCATACCGGAACCCAAGCCGGAGCGCTTCCCGGAACCCTTTTCTGATGGCATAGCCCTTGCCCCGGTTTCGCTCCAGGTGGATGATCGTGATGTCGTCGAATCCGGCGCAGATTTCCCGGGTCGAATCGGTCGAGCCGTCGTTTACCACAATAATGTCGCGGGTTAACACCAGCACGCCTGAAATTACACCTTCCAGCGTCTTTTCATTGTTGTAGGTAGGGATAATGACGCAGCAGCCCTGCGAGTTGAAGCCGGGGTATGAATTGATTTCAGACATGCATCGAAAGCGTGGTGTACAGCTTTACTGATCTTTGCGCGACATCACCTCTTCAGCCGCCTGTTCGGTCCAGGCGCAGATCTCTTCGATCTCGCGTTCGTTGAAAACCGCCTTGCTGTGCATCATAACGTAGCCTTTCAGCGGCATCTCGCCGTTGGTGATGGTTTCACAGATCTCATTCAGCAGCTTGATCTGGTCTTTGCGGTCATAGCTGGCCCAGTCGGAGAAGTTCAGGTGTTTTTTCCCTTCCCGGATGTGGCCGGCGATGATCCATGAAACAGGCGCCACCCGGTTGTAAAACGGATAGGCCGTCGTTTCGGAGTGACAATCATAACAGGCGTTGACGATCTTCTTCTTGATGTTGACCGGCATGTTGAACGAGAAAACGATATCGTTTTTCGGATCGGCTACCTTGTTGTTTTTTTCCGGCCGGAAAAACTGCATAACGATGAAAGCGGCCAATACCGCCCCGATGATTATCCACAAGGTTCTTCTCATTGTCCCATCAGTTTGGCCGATTCTTCCGTAGCCCATTTATTCACCAGCTCTTTCTGCTCTTTGGTGAGGGCACGGTCGGGATAGTTGGAAATGTAGCGCGCAGTCGGCATTTTGCCGCTCTGCACTTCGTCGTTGATGTTCCCGATCTTTCCGACTTTTTTAGCATCCGACAGCTCGCCCCATTTTGAGAAGTTCAGCTTCAGCTTGGCTTTGGCATTGCCGGTATCGGAATGACAGTCGAAGCAGGATGTCTCGAAGATTTTCTGTATTTCAGCCGGGAACATGGCCTGGGCCTGCTCCTGGGGCGGATTGGAGGTGTTTACCTTTGAAAATGTGAATGACATCAGCGCAATAGCCGCGCCGACAAGTACGATTGATAATAAGACCAGCTTTTTCATAGTATGGATTTTTTTGATGATGACAAAAATAAGCATTATTGGATTTAATCCGTGTCTCTCTATTTAAACTCTGTGCAACTCTGTGTGAACCAAATCCCCTTGAATTTTACGAAATCAACCTCACCCGAATAGATCCTCAGGTTAGCTTTGTACCCGTCCACACCCTCCTCAACAATAGAACAATCAATCAATAGTACCCGATTCATCCTCGGATCAACGACTTTCAGGAACTTGATAACCGATGCTTCTTTGACCGTCAGTTTTTTCCCGGTAGCCAGCGAAAGGAAAGCTGCTGCGATTTCGATGAGCACCACCCCCGGCACTACCGGTTGCCCTGGGAAATGGCCGGCGAAGATGAGGTGAGAGGGATCGAAGGTGACGGTGGCATTGAACACCTGGCCGTCGGTGGAGAGGATTGATAGGGTGTAGGGTTTTGTCATAAGGTGGTTATAAAGTTGTCATAAAGTTGTCATAAAGTTGTTATAAAGTTGTTATAAAGTGGTCATAAAGTGGTTATAAAGTGGTTATAAAGTTGTCATAAGGTTGTTATAAGGTGCACTTGCAAAATTCAATCAAAAATTGCAATTCAAGTTGCAAAATTCAATCAAAAATTGCAACTGCAGATACGGAATTTGATTATTAATAGAAGTTGGGGATAACCACCTGTTATTATTTTTTTTTCTAAAATATCTTGACCTTATCGATATAATGACTTATCTTTGACCCGCCATGTAAATTTGGATTGATTTTATCTCACCGGGGCTTTAAGCCGCAATCGACCCGGAAGGTGTAAGTGATATTAAGAAATTGTAATTAATATACTGACTTTGACGGGCAAAAAAAATATCTTATCTTTCAGACTTCATTGGGAGAATGCTATTTTATATCCTGTATATATACAAATCAATTATTCTGAAATTTATGAAAACAAAGATTTACTTTTTATGCCTTATTTTCAATCTTATTTGTTATTTCGGAAACACCCAAGCCTACAATCCACTGGTTCTTGAAAATGCTCAGTGGAAAGTTATCCAGGATAATGATGCCACACCATGGATAGATTTTCAGGGAGGCTGGTTGATTCGTGGCGATACTTCGATTGATGGGGTGGCGTATAAAAAACTCTTTGAGAGGGCTTTCGAAGAACCTTACTCAAATGTCATTACCAATCAATGGCTATATGGATTTCTGCGTGAAGATACCTTGAACAAAACTGTTTATATAATTGAATCGCCTCCGGGATCTTATGGTTGTGACTCTGCAGATCAGGAGTATCTATTGTTTGATTTTTCTTATGAGGTAGGTGATGCCTCTCGAATGTGCTTACATACCGAGCAGATTGAATCATACCTAATAGATACTGGACTATTATATATTTACGGCTATAACAGAAAAATATTTCAATTTAGTGGTGGTAGTTCAGCATTTATAGAAGGGATCGGTCATGAGTCCGGCTTGCTAGAATCACCTGTCATAAGCATGAGCGGAGGTCCATATTATTACCTTGAAGAATATTGTCTCGGTACGGATGAAGAGTGCAACGTGGTTTATGTGAAGATCGATGAAATGGAACAAGTATCACATTATCGGATTTACCCAAATCCTTGTAGAGGTTATTTTTACATAAAAGGCATGACAGATATAAATGAGAATATTCACTATTCAGTTAATGACGTGATAGGGAAAGAGGTTGTTTCAGGGGAAACTCCTGCAAACAGTGAATTTCAAATCACATTGGATGAAACAGGGATATTTATAGTACGACTATGGAAACAAGGGGAAGTTCCCTTAACATATAAAGTTGTCAATTATTAACCAAAATCCAAACCAAATGAAAAATCTGAGTCAAATTGGTTTGTTTATTCTTGTTTTCCTAAATTATTTGACTGTTGAATCACAGGAGTACCACATGGTTCAGCCGGATGATACATTTTATGATTTTTTAATGAATTGGTATGATAGCACCAATTTCAACTATTCCGATACTGCTGAGGGTGTAAATCGTCAGCAAAAAGTTTACCAGTAAAGATATAATTTTAATGTGTGGTTTTAAAGAAAACAACAACTAAAAACCTCACAAAAATGGAAGAAAAGAAAAAGAAAAAACCCTCCGCCACGGAAG
>JAGOPY010000025.1 GCA_017991835.1 Bacteroidales bacterium
TGGTAAGCGTTTCACCGTTTGAGAGGATGCCGCTAACAAAAATCTTTTTAAACGAAAACTATCAAGATGTCAAAGAACAATTTTATAATCAGTTGAAAATGTTTTAACTAAGACGCAACGCTAGTGATCTTAATCTAAAAATCAAGTATCATGGAAGCAACCAACCAAACCTCCGAATGCTGTCCTCCCTTTGATCCGGCGCCATGGACCGACACGCGGATAACCTGGGAAGGGAAAAGATTTATCAGGGACAAGGTCGTGACTGTTTTCTACATGCCCCTGAATTTCGGCAGTGTCATGAAAAGACTGGATAAAGCTGTGAGGGGTGCCGGAGCGACGATGCCCGATTACCTCTGTTTGTCGGACCACACCTCCTCCTGGAATATGGATCTCTACCTGGCGGTGGACAAGGAGGTGCCCGGTGCTGAAAATATGACCCTGAGCGGAAAGTATTACAGCAAAGTCTACGAAGGCCCTTTTAAAGATACCGGTAAATGGATGAAAGACGCGGCAGCCGATACCAAATCCAAAGGCATGACCGTAAAAAAATGGTACATGTGGTACACAACCTGCCCGAAATGCGCCAAGAAATACGGGAAGAATTATGTGGTGGTGATAGGGGAGGTGGAGTAGGGCATAGGACTGTAGGACTTTAGGACTGTAAGACTGTAAGACTGTTGGATGGTATAAATAGTTGAGAATAGCATTGCCCGTAGGGCATAAAGTATTATGGAAGAGATGGTTGCGAATAAGGACCTTTACCCTGTAGGGGTTAAACAAATTATACGGTTGGCGCGCGATTGTTTCGCGAACCTTTTGTTTCTGATTTGTCTCAGCATTCAGGCCCAGCAAACCCCTCCATCACCCTGCGGCCCGGTTCCCACTGCTCAGCAACTGGCCTGGCATAAGCTTGAGACGTATGCTTTCATCCATTTTACAACCAATACTTTTACAGATAAAGAATGGGGTTACGGCGATGAAAGCCCGGAAATGTTCAATCCCACGGATTTTGATGCGGAGCAATGGGTAAAGATACTGAAGGAAGCCGGGATGCAAGCCCTGATCCTTACCTGCAAGCACCACGACGGCTTCTGCCTCTGGCCTTCCAGATACACCGAACATTCGGTTAAAAACAGTTCATTTATGGACGGCAAAGGCGACGTGGTAAAAGCAGTTTCAGATGCTTGCCGGAAATACGGGCTGAAATTCGGGATCTATCTCTCGCCCTGGGACCGGAACCAGCCGGCATACGGTTCGGCGGCATACATCGATTACTACCGGAACCAGCTTGGCGAACTGTTAACGGCTTATGGCCCTGTATTCGAGATATGGTTCGACGGAGCCAACGGGGGAGAAGGCTTTTACGGCGGCGCAAGAGAGAACCGGCAAATCGACCGCAGGACTTACTACCAATGGCCTCTGACGATCGATATGGCAAGGCAGATCCAGCCGGATGTGCTGTTTTTCAGCGATGCCGGCCCCGATATCCGCTGGTGCGGAAATGAGTCGGGTTTCGCCGGCGAAACCAACTGGTGCCTGATCAATCCCGACACACTGTATGCAGGGAAAAGTGGCATTGAAGGGTTGTTGAACAGCGGCAGCGCAGACGGCACCCGGTGGATACCCGCAGAGGTCGATGTCTCCACCCGGCCCGGCTGGTTTTATCATCCATCCCAGGATTCGCAGGTGAAATCCCCGGAAAAGCTGTTTGAGATCTATCTCAGCTCGGTGGGCCGGGGCTCAAACCTGCTGCTGAATATCCCTCCCGATCGTCGTGGATTGCTTCACGAGAACGACGTGAAATCCATGCTGGGTTTTAAAAAGCTACGGGATGAAGCCTTTGCTTACAACCTTGCCTTTTATGCCCGGGTCACTGCCAGCTCATTCCGTGGTAGTTCCCCCCAATTCAACCCTGCCAACCTGGTCGATAACAATAAGGAAACCTTTTGGGCCACCGACGATACTATCACAACTTCTGACATTGTCATTGATCTTGGTATTGAGAAATGCATCCGTTATCTTGTCCTTAGTGAATATATCCGTCTCGGGCAGCGGGTGAAATCATTTGAGATTGAAGTGTTGAAGGATAAGGATTGGGTCACTGTGGCCACCGGAACAACAATAGGCTACAAGCGGATCATCAGCCTTGATCCTGTTTTTGCACAGAAGATCCGGATCAGCATTACCGGTTCCAAAGCCTGCCCCGTACTGTCTGAAATCGAGGTTTATTGAAGGTCGTTAGCTCGCTGCGCCCGCGTCATTTGGTGGTGATTTAGGAATCATTTCGCTCTCTGTCCCGCAATTAGACGCAAGAGGTCGCGGAGCATGATCAATTCGGCTTCCATAGTCATATTCCCCATATCTTCATCGTTTTCAATCGCATGGATCAGGTCATCACGGGTGTAAGGCATCCCGCTGATCGACTGGACTGTATCATCCGGGCCTTTTTTCAGCCTTTCGGTGATCAGTTTTTTCTGATCTTCCCGCGAAAGGGAATCAGGAAAGATTATCTCCTCCTGTCCTGAAACCAATTCATCATAATAAATGAATTTCATCCGGTCAGGATCATAGCATAAGGGTTGCTTTGCTAAAAAATTGTTCATATCTCGATAGTATCCAATATTTTTTTCTGGTGAAAGGGATCACCGCCGCCAGGCGGTGATCCCGTGATCTTGTCATAAAAGTAATCAAATTTTCAATCCATCAGCTCTCCGACTTCCGCCAGCATTTCTTCATGCAACGGGGTTTTCAGCGGCAGACAGATTCTCACAAAGCGGTACGGCGATATCCGGGTGTTCGGGTCGCCCAGCAACCGGAAATGATCGCGATCGTACGACAGCCAGCTGGCCGCTGCCGTCCCGGGAACCAGGGCGATACAGGCATTGAAAGTGGCAATGGCTGCGTTGTAGGCTTGTTGCGCTGTGAAACCGTTAGCCATGTAAATGTCGAAAATGCTGTCGGATTTCTTGAAGAGATCGACCTCATTGATCGGCGTGGCGGGGTTATCCCAGACAAAGGTGAAGTTTTCGTCGTACCCGGCATAGCACTTAGCGCCTTTGGCAACCGTGTCGGGCCCCAGTCTGGCAGCGGTGCGGCAGCTCAGGAAATGGATGGCCTTCCCTTTCACCTCTGCGGGATCATAAGCTCCCACCTTCAGGATGATTCCACCGGCATGACCGGTATAGACATCGTAATTGCCATGCCCGATACCGCTCAGATAGACCGTCAATGGCTTTTTAGCCGTAGCTTCGAAATTGGTACGGGTGTCGTTGGTGCCGGTCAGGGCGACAATATTGAATCCCCTGGCAGCAAATACGCTGTGGACATTCGCAATCCGGTATAGCGCAAAAGGAGTGGTCACCGCGTCGGTCGTGTTTTCGCAGAACAAAACAATGTTTTTGATCCGGAACCAGAAACACCTTTTTATCTGCTTCCATTCGGGAACGGCCGGAAGCGGTTTGTCGGGGAGTTTGGGAAAAGCGGGAACTGTCGTCATTTTCAATGATTGCATCAGTTCGTTGCAGTACTGCATTTCGACCTGCACGGCCAGTTGGCCAAACTCGGTGCCGTCCTGGATATGGTTCATTACATCCGCTTTCGTCATCACCCCCTGTTCGAAAATACCCAGCTTGAAATCAGGTTCCAGCTTGTACCTTTCCAGTGCCAGTTTTGCCTGCGATTCCCCGGATAGGGTGTGAAGCGATCCGAATTCAAATTTTGAAGTCGCCGTCACTTCTTTGATGGTTAAAAACTTGCCGGAAGGAGAAAGCAGGACCGGTTTTTTTGCTGCATAGTCCTTGAAATTTAATTTTCCGATTTTCATAATTAATTGATGTTAAGATTTTCCTACTCTGTTAGGGCTTTTCGGTTACGCCCTCGTTTTTTCATGAAACTGAGCCGGCAAAGTTTATCATGCCAGGGGGTCAGCCTGTTGAGTAACCAATCGTTAAGATTTACAGTGAATAAATATCAATATCAGTAATATGTATAATGTGCTTCTAAATATTTTCAGAATCAATAGAATCAAAGAAAATTTCGGATGCCGGTTTAGTGATTGGCAGTCGGGGGGATGTAATCAGGTCAACGATGCCAGAAGGCTTTGTATAGAAATAAGAAAGTAAAACAGGGGGGGATTTTACTCTTTCGGGAGCTTCAACTTTGCCACCCCAAACTTACGAAATATAAAGCAAAATGTCAAGTGTTCAGATGGATATTTTTAAAGATGTCATTAGCTCGCTGTGCGAGCGTCATTTGGTGGTTATTTTGGAATTTAGTCTTCCGGCTGGCGGATGGAATTTGGAATTTATTACCTTGCGCATCCCTGTATTATCAGGCATTTGACTATTACTAACCAACTAAAAAGATCTATGAAAGCAATGAAAATGATGCTGTTACTGGCCGAAATGGTATTGATACCGGCGATTCAAGCACAGGAGGTTCAACTGGTAAAACAAACATTCTTTGGTAAACATAACCTGGAATATTCGGGTATGCGCCAGGGACCTGACGGTAAAATTTATGTAAGTACATCCAAGGAGAGTTTTCCGGATGATCATGACGGGGTTGCCATCAGGCAGCTTGAGATCAATGGTGATCTTAAGGGAAGTCAATCTATGAAACTGGATATCGTCCAGAATTTTATCCTCACACCGGATGGAGGATACCTGGTGTTATTCAACTATGATATGTTTGACGACGCACAGGCGGTGAAACTGGAATACAGCAATAGTTATGAATACTATGATGCGGAGCGCGATTATGTCAATATGCCCGGTATCATTAAATTGTCGAAATATGGCAGCCTGGAGTGGATCATCGAATTGGATCCGGCAATGTATTTTAGCGATGATGATGAGAGCTCCCTCTTCGTGACGCCTGATAGTAAATACTGGGTGATCTTTAATTATTCCGCCGATGACACTACCAGTGAATTCGGAGCACAGAACGATTTTACCCGTATCATTCTGCTTGAGCCAAACGGGTCTAAAGTGTTTGAAAAGGATTTTCAGGATGATGACCATGGCCTTTTGCGGGCCCCGGTTTTGCTGGATGACGGAAGGATAATGCTGTTCTCTGATTACAGGTATGCTGGCAGCAACCTGAAACTGAAATGGATTGATCGCAAAGGAGAATTAGTGCAATCATTTGATATAAAAGGCCTTGTAGATTTCTTTACACATGATGTCATCCCTGCCGGAAATGAAGGTTTTATCCTGACGGGAAGAGAAAACGAACAGAACTATATCGCTCTGGTTGATAATACAGGGCAACTGAAATGGAAGAATCCTACCGAAGGTGTAATCCACACTTTGACAATGGACAAGGAAACAGTACTCATCCTATCTACTGAAAAGTTTATGTACACATACAAGGATGGAATGCCGGTGCAATTCATCGTTACACGTCTGGGTAAGGATGGATCGGTACAAAAAGGGATGAGTTTCACTTCAGAAGAACCTGTTGAGTTCAGAAAAATGATGTCAACAGGTCTCAGCCTGGTACTGGCAGGTAATGTAAAACAGGGGGAACAAAATGGTGTGGCAGTTTATGTGACCGTTCCCGAAGAAAATGCCGATATATTTAGAAATATGTTCACCTACGATTATACCGAATACCTGAAAGCGATCCGTGAAAACAATGTCGGGCGTATAGCCGCTTTAGCCTCATTCGGGATCAGTATGGAGAAAAAACCCGGCCAGCCGGACAATCCATCCGTTATCGAAAGCCCCCTGATGTTCTGTATTGATTTGGGAATGTACGACATGGCAGAAATCCTGCTGAAGCATGGTGCCGATCCCAATGTTCAGGATAAGATGCCGGCCCGGTATAGAATCCTTGATAAACCCGAATTATACGAACTTTATTTGAAGCCTCTGATGCTGATTGCCATCAGGCCGGATTTTCCTGACATGGACCGGTTTGTGAGCCTTCTGGCAGCCTATAAAGTGAATCTCAGCGACTTTACCAGCAGTGGCAATGTTTTTGGTATGGCAATGATGATGGAAAACACCGCATTTATGGATTGCTACAAGAAGTATGTGACCATTTCTGGTTGGGATATGGACAATTATATGGCCAAATCCATCAGCAGCAACCTGCCCAAAACCCTTAAGTGGTTGCTTGATAACGGCGGCAATCCCAACAACCGCGATGCCAGCGGGCTTGTCATCCTGGACCAGGGGCTGGATAATGGCAGCAAAGAGGTCAAAGCCGTTTTGAAAGAATGGCAGAAGACACATAAGAAGTAGCTCGAAGCATTAGCGTTATTTGGTGGTCATTTACTCACTTCGTTCGTGTCATTGGCTCGCTTCGCGAGCGTCATAAGGTGGACATAAGGTGGTTATTTACTCACTTCGTTCGTGTCATTAGCTCGCTTCGCGAGCGTCATTAAGTAGATATTAGGTTGTGATTTTGAATTTTATTTTTTGAATTTGTTTGGAATTTGGAATTTGGAGTTTGGAATTTGTTTGGATTTTGGTGCTTGGAATTTGGAATTTGTCTCCTCTTTAGACTGCCTCCAAATTAGCCCGGACCACTTATGGTCAGAAGAAGAATCCATACTTTAGCCTCCGCTTTTTAAAGGCTAAAATTATGCGCATCGAAAGAATCTCTCCGGCGGTCGCGCAGGAAAAAACCGAAGACATCGACCTGTCCCGCCTGGATCACCTCATCGAAAAATACAAGAACCGTAAAGGCAATCTCATCCCGCTGCTCCAGGGTACGCAGGCTATCTTCGGATACGTGCCCCGGGATGCATTCGTGAAGATCAGCCGCGAAACAGGCCTTGAACTATCGGATATGTACGGCGTGGCTACCTTCTACGCCCAGTTCCGCCTCAAACCGGTCGGGAAACATATCATAAAGGTATGCCACGGTACGGCATGCCACGTGCAAAACGCCAACACGATCTCCGATTCGCTCGAGGAAGCACTCAAGATCAAAGACGGCGAAACGACCGAAGACGGGATGTTCACCCTCGAATCGGTCGCCTGCCTGGGCTGCTGCTCGCTGGCCCCGGTGATGATGATCGGGGAAAATACCTTCGGGAAACTGACAGGAACAGAAGCAGTGAGGATCGTGAAGAATATCAGGATGGAAGAAATAAAACAGAATAACTAATGCATACAGTTTCAGCCTGTTGTTACGGAAATTTACCACTAAGGCGCACAAAGGATTTCACGAAGGCGCACAAAGGTGGCCAATCGGTAATTGATCCCTTCGTGTGCCTTTGTGCTGTACTTCGTGCGCCTTTGTGGTATTAATGGAATCTCGAAGGATTCGTAACTAGCAGAGCTACAAAAGATTATAGATATGGAGAAAACGAAAGTAATCGTCGGACTGGGAAGCTGCGGTGTGGCGGCGGGCGCTGGAAAGGTCTATGACAAGATTCGTGCCTTGCAGCAGGCGGAAAACCTTGGCTTCGAGCTGAAGAAAACATCCTGCATCGGGATGTGCTACCGCGAACCGCTGGTTGAGATCGTCGATGACTCGGGCTCTTACCTCTATGGGGGCATCACCGAGGAAAAAGCAGTGGAACTGATCGAAAAGCATGTCAACCAGCACAGCCCGGTGATCGACTACCTGGTGCAATCCGACCTGGTGGAGACGTCCGACAAGTCGTTCATCGAATCGCAGGTGAAGATCGTTCTGCGCAATTGCGGTTACATCGATCCGGAACATATAGAAGAATATGAGGCGCGCCAGGGTTACGAAGCTATCCGGAAGATCGCCAAGGAAAGGATCTCGCGGAAAGAGGTGATCCAGGCCGTCCTCGACTCGGGTATCCGGGGCCGTGGCGGCGGGGGATTCCCGACAGGACTGAAATGGAAATTTGCCCACGAGAGCAAAAATGCTGAAAAATATATCATCTGTAATGCCGACGAGGGCGACCCGGGGGCATTCATGGACCGCTCGGTACTGGAAGGCGACCCGCATTCGGTCATCGAAGGGATGATCATCGGGGCTTATGCCATCGAAGCTACCGGAGGCGTGATCTATTGCCGCGCCGAGTACCCGCTGGCCATCAAACGGCTCAACATCGCACTGGACCAGGCCCGTGCCAAAGGGTACCTCGGACAGAACATCCTCGGTATCGAAGGCTTTAACTTCGATATTTACATCAAAGAGGGCGCCGGCGCCTTCGTATGCGGCGAAGAAACGGCCCTCATCGCTTCGGTCGAAGGAGAGCGCGGAATGCCGCGCAAACGCCCGCCCTTTCCTGCCGTATCGGGCCTCTGGCGCAAGCCGACCAATATCAACAACGTGGAGACCTATGCCAATATCCCGTGGATCATCTTAAACGGGCCCTATGCCTATGCAAAATACGGCACGGAGAAAAGCAAGGGGACCAAAGTCTTCGCCCTGGCTGGCAAGATCAAGCGCTCCGGGCTGGTGGAAGTACCGATGGGCATCACGATACGCGACATCATCTTCAAACTCGGCGGAGGTATCCAGAAAGACCGTAAATTCAAGGCCGTCCAGATGGGAGGCCCTTCCGGGGGATGTATCCCGGATTACCTGGCCGATACGATCGTCGACTACGACTCGGTCAACGCTACGGGCGCCATTATGGGCTCTGGCGGCATGGTGGTCATGGACGAAGATACCTGCATGATCGATGTGGCTAAATTCTTTCTCGACTTCACCCAGAAAGAGAGCTGCGGCAAATGCACCTTCTGCCGCGTCGGAACGAAACGGATGCTGGAGATCCTGCAGCGTATCTCCGAAGGAAAAGGGGAGGAGGGTGACATCGAGAGGCTCGAGGAACTTGCTTACCAGATCAAGGACAACTCACTTTGCGGACTCGGCCAGACGGCGCCTAACCCAGTGCTGACCACGATCCGTTACTTCCGCCACGAGTATGAGGCGCATATCCGCGATAAAAAATGCCCGGCAAAGGCTTGCAAATCACTCCTGACCTACGAGGTGATCGGGGAGAAATGCACAGGCTGTACGGTCTGCGCGAAGAACTGCCCGGTAAATGCCATCGACGGCGAGCGCAAGACGGTCCACTATATCCGCCAGGCCGACTGTATCAAATGCGGCATGTGTTATACAAAATGTAAATTCGAAGCGATCAAATTATCATAACACCCATATTGCATGAATATTATAACCACAAAGGCACACAAAGGGATTTCACAAAGGAACACAAAGGTAGATGTCAAAGCACCTCAAGACTTCGTGCGCCTTAGTGAAAGTCCTTTGAGCGCCTTCGTGGTTAAATAGAAATATCAGAAAGGAAAAGCAAAACTATGAGCGAAAAAGTCAATATCATCCTGAACGGCAATATTGTCGAGGGTTCCCGCGGAGAGACCATCCTGGAGCTGGCCAAGCGCAACGGGATCGAAATACCCACCCTTTGCAACGACCCGCGCCTCGAGCCTTTTACCTCCTGTTTCGTTTGTGTGGTTGAGATCGAGGGCATGAAAGGCTTGCAACCATCATGTTCGACACGGCTATATGAGGGTATGAAGATCACTACGGATAATGAAAAGATACATAAAGCCCGTAAAACAGCGCTCGACCTGCTGGTGAGCAACCACTACGCCGACTGTATCGGCCCGTGCAAGCAGACTTGTCCTGCCGGCGTGGATGTCCAGGGCTATATCTCCCTGATCGAGAAAGGCAAGTACCACGATGCCGTCGCACTGATCAAAGAAACCAACCCCCTGCCGGCCATCTGCGGCCGCGTCTGCGTCCGTCCGTGCGAAGTGGCCTGCCGCCGCAACCTGCTCGACGAAGGGGCCGCCGTGGGAATCGACTACCTGAAACGGTTCGCCTCAGATATCGATATCGATTCACCGGATAAATGGAAACCGGAATTAAAGCCCGCAACGGGAAAGAAAGTCGCCGTCATCGGCGCCGGCCCGGCAGGGCTCTCCTGCGGTTTCTTCCTGCAAAAAGAAGGGCACCAGGTGGATATATTCGAAGCCAGTCCCAGGGCCGGAGGTTGGCTCCGCTACGGCATCCCCGAATACCGCCTCCCTAACGACCTTCTCCAGAAAGAGGTCGATAATATCACCGAAATGGGGGTCAATATCTTCTATAATAAAAAATTCGGGCACGATATTTCATATAAAGACATTAAAAACCAGTATGATGCGATGATCCTGACGATCGGTTCGCAGAAAGGGACCCTGATCGGATGTGAAGGGGAAGATGCGGAGGGCGTCTTTTCCGGTATCGATTTCCTTAAAGAGATGGAAATGACAGGCCAGCGCTTTAACTTTAGAGGTAAGAAGGTTGCGGTGATCGGCGGCGGCAATACGGCGATGGACTGCTGCCGTACTTCCATCCGTTGTGGCGCCGACAAGGTATACGTGATCTACCGGCGCACCGAAAAAGAGATGCCGGCCAACCCGATAGAAATCCATGAATCAAAGCTCGAAGGGGTGGAGTATATGTTTCTGACACTTCCCGTGAAAGTCGTGAAGAGTGAAGCGGGAGGCGTGAAGAGTATTACTTGCGTGAAAATGGAGCTGGGGGAACCGGATGCGTCGGGAAGGAGAAGGCCGGTGCCGGTGTCGGGATCGGAGTTCGATGTGGAGATCGATTATATCCTTGCTGCTATCGGCCAGAAAACCGAGGCCGATTTCCTTGACGACATTAAGTCATATGCGACCGACGGGGAGGTGAAAGCCAACCGCTGGGGCGACCTGGAAGCCAATCCGGATACCTTGCAGACAGGGATCCCGTCGGTTTTTGCCGCCGGCGATGGCGTTACGGGGCCGGCTACCCTGATCCAGGCGATCGCGCAGGCCAGGAAAGCATCGCATAGCTGCGATCTTTACCTGAAAGGGCTGCCGGTGGTGCCTATAACGAAGGAGTTCTATTCTTCTAAGGATGTTTTTAAACCACAGAGTAACACAGATTATCACGGATTATTCACAGAGAGGAAAAGGCATGAGATGCCGACACTCGATCCGAAAGACCGGCTCAACTTCAAAGAGGTTGAACTGGGCTATGAGTCGGAGGAGGTGGCTTTCCGGGAGACCCAACGATGCCTGGAATGCGGCTGTACCGCCCTTTTTACCTGCGACCTGAAGAAATTCTCTACCGAATATAATGCCGACCAGAAAGCACAGGCGGGTGAGTTTAAGGAGTACCGGGTCGATTTCCGGCATCCCTATATTGAGATCGATAACAACAAATGCATCCTCTGCAGCCGCTGCATCCGGATCTGCCGCGAGGTAGTAGGCGCCGGGGCGCTAGGCCTGGTAAACCGCGGTTTCGACACTTATGTGGCCCCGTCGATGGGCAATGCTTTGTATGAAACCACCTGCGAATCGTGCGGGATGTGCATTTCTACCTGCCCAACCGGCGCCATTACAGAGAATGTGCCGTTCAAACCGGGACCGGTCCGGCTCCAGCCGGCAGAAACCATCTGCAACTATTGCTCGGTGGGCTGTTCGATATCGCTCGACCACAAAAGCCGTTTCGTTATGCACGTTTCAGGCGTTGAAGGCCAGGTGAACAGCGACGGCAACCTTTGCCGGTATCCCAGGTTCGGTTACCAATATCTGAACGACCGGTCGAGAATTACCTCACCGTTGCTTAAGGTGAACGGGAAATTCGAAGAGGTGACCTTCGAAAAAGCTTACGAAGTCATCCGTCAGAAGATCCATTCCACAGGAGCCGACGACAATGCTTTCTTTGCCGGCGCCCGGTTGTCGAACGAAGAGCTCTACCTGGTCCAGAAACTGGCCCGGGCCGGCGTTAAGACCAATAACGTGACCAGTTTTCACTACCTGGGCCGCGGGGCGGGCTATCGGAACAACACCACGTCGGCAACGCCGTTCAGCCAGATCCGCGATGCCGGCAGGGTTTTCCTCATCGGATCAGAGATCAGCCGTGATAACGCGGTGGCCGGTTTTAATATCTACAATGCTCAATACATCAAAGGCGTTAAGGTTGAACTGGTTACAACAAAAGACAATAGCGCTGAGGCTCATAAAGCCGATTCGGTGCTTGTTATTAAATCGTATTATGATTTTATCAAAGCCATCAATTTTTATCTTGTTCACAACAATCTTCATAATAACCTCTTTATCAGGGATAATTGTAAAGGTTTTGATGATTATAAGGACGAACTTCTGAAAGAAAGTTTTACGGATCTGGTTCAAAGATCCGGTGTTTCTGCCGAAGAAATCGTGGAATTTGCCACCCGTTACAACGAAGAACAACGGGCGGTCATCGTCTTTTCCGAAAAGGAATTGTCGTCGAATGCCTGCACGGAGCTGCAAAACCTGTCGCTGATCACCGGGAAGCTGGGCAAAACCGGCAGCGGGCTGATTGCCTTGAAGGAGAAGAACAACAGCCAGGGATTGCATGATATGGGGATTTGCCGCAACTATGGCGCCGGCGGAGTGTCGCTGCATGATGCAGAGTCGAGGTCCAGGATTCAGAAAGCATGGAAGATGGCAGATTTCCCGGCGATAAATCCTGTTCCGATCGTTGAAAGACTGGAGAGCGGAACGTTGAAGAACCTCTTTATTTTCGGCGAAGATCCGGCCGGTTGTACCTTCGATAAAGCTAAAATTCACGGCTGGCTGAAACAGGCCGGGTTCATTGTCGTTCAGGATTACTTCATGACCGAAACAGCCGCGCTGGCCGATTTGATCCTCCCGGCCTCTTTCCCCGTTGAATCGGGCGGAAGCTTCACCAACACGCAGAAGGTGATCCAGGAATTTGAGGCGCATTTCACCCCGGTCTCCAGGACTACCCTGGAGCAGTTGAGTGATCTTCTGAAGGCGGAAGGAATTGATCAAAGTGCTGATTATCATGATGTTTTGAGTGAGATTGTCTCACTGCTGCCGGAACCGGGAAAAGAATCTTTCCATTCGTTCACGGTAACGAACCAGGATAATCAAGCCAGACTATTCGAACACGGTTGCGATTACCTGGTGAAACGATTTGATTCTGAGTTTACAGGGGCATTTGAAAATGTTAAAACAGAAGTTTATGAAAGAGTTTGAAAATATTGAAGCAATCCTGGCTTTTGCCATAGAACAGGAGCAAAAAGCCGTTGATTTCTACACCGGGCTGGCTAAGGAAGCCCATTCCGAAGAGATGAAGAAAGTGTTCCTGGAATTTGCCGGGGAAGAGATCAGGCACAAGAAAAGGCTGACTCAGATCCGTGAGCAGGGACTGTTCACCATGCCCATAGAGAAAGTGGCCGACCTGAAGATCGCCGATTACACGGTGGAGGTTAATGTCAGTGGTGCCCTCAGCTATGAGCAGGCACTGGTGTTGGCCATGAAACGGGAGAAAGCCGCTTTCAGGCTCTACTCGAACCTGGCCGAAAGGGCCCCGAACAAGGAACTGAAAGATATTTTCCTGTCGCTGGCCATGGAAGAGTCGAAACACAAACTGCGGTTTGAACTGGAATACGACGAGTTCGTTTTAAGAGAAAACTGATTTAGTTCAAAGTTCAAAGTTGAGTCAGCTCCGAAAAGTGAATTTACCCTCCCCTAACCCCTCCCTACTCGTAGGGAGGGGCAGGGGTGGGTACTTTGGAATATAGATTACTTTTCGGAGTGGACTCAAATTTTAAATCCGGAAGTGGCTAAAACTTTTCAGCGGTTATTTAGCCCTGAAGGATTTAAAAATATAAATCCCCAGCGGAACAAAGGTAATTGCCAGCATCACCGGCAGAAACCAGGCAAAAGAGTTTTTACCCTGATTGTTGGCCGCAGCGGAAGTCATCCAGGTTATCATTAAAAAGATCAGCACGATCGAAACCTTAAATATCCGCAACAGCCGGGTTGCCAGGGTATATTGTCTGATCGCATTCTCAGAATTGATCCTGACCGGGTAATTGAAGATATGCGGAAAGCGGTTCAGAATGGTCATGCCGATGAACAGGACGGTTCCGATGGCTGGAAGCAGAAAGATCGTCGATTTTTGTCCGAATCCGTCCGCAGTACCTTTCATATTGAAATGAGTTGGGATGGTTTCGGGAAGTTTCCGGAAATAGTAAAGTGTAATGATCCACATAAAAGCCAGCGCAGCCCAGCCGGCGATTTCTACAAATCGGTCGGTGGTAGTTTGCCCGATCTTTATTTTCGGCCTGGATTCCATTCAAAATAGGTACCAGCAAAGTTACCAAAAGTATTATTCGTGATCGTCCATTTAAATCCGTGTCATTCGTGTCCAATTAATGTTAATGGCACACAGATGAAACGGATCCGCCGGTTGGCAGACAAGTTGCGACGGATTTGCGCGGATTATTACTGTTATTCCGTTATGAGCTTGAAATGATTGAGGGTCACGTTTTCTTTAATCATCTTAACTATATATATTCCTGATCCCAGCTCTTCCCTCCGGATGATGAATTTATCCCCGGTAGTAACCATTTCAAGTACTTTGCGTCCCTGCATATCACAGACCAGGAGCCGGTATTCCTCATTATCGTCATTTCTAAAGGCAATACGTGTAAAATCGCGGAAGGGATTAGGACCCGCAAAAAAACCTTCATCATTGAACTTTTTTACCTCAATAGCCAGCGGTGTTGTATATCCGAAGTACCCCAGCATCAGGCGGTAATAGCTGACTTGGTTGTAGACCGGGACCGTATCGGTGAACTCGAAGGTAATGCTCGCGTCCGGGCTGCCGCAAATACCTGCAATCAGGCCGATCCGCTCAAATGCGATTCCGTCTGCCGACCGTTCAATATAAGTATCCTCACAGGTGTTTCCTGCTGTGATGGTCCACCTCATAAAGACATTGCCGTCGAGTTCGGTGGCAAAATAGCGGGAAAGGACTTCATCTGCCGTCTGGCCGGCAGGGCTGAAAGGCAGGGTAAGTATCAGTAATAATATAATAATCAGCCTCATGTCCGCAACTTTATCTGATAAACAATTGTCAAAATGAAAAGTTTAAAACAGGAAGCGGTTTTATCTCCAAAAGCCCGATTTTTCTTAATTTTAGAGCATAAATCAGACTGCTGACACATGAACGAAAACGCTTCGGGCAACCCGGCCAACTACCTTCAGCTTAAGGCACAGAATATCGAACGGTTAAAAGAGCTGGCCGCCATCAACCGCACCACCCAGATCATCAAAGAGGGGAAATCGATCGAGGAGACGCTGAAACAAATCTCCACCATTCTCCCTCCCGCCTGGCAGTACCCGCAATTTACAGCGGCCCGTATTCTCTACGAAGGCAAGGAGTTTGCCAGCATCGAGTTCAAAGCGACTCCCTGGGTTCAGCGGCAGCGTTTCGAGACCATCGACAATAAAGTGGGATATATCGAGGTGTACTACCTGAAGGAGTTCCCCGAAATCGACGAAGGACCGTTCATGATCGAGGAACGGCACCTGATCGAGAACCTGGCCAACATGATCACCGGCTTTATCAACGGGCAGCTGGCAAAGACCATCATAAAGCCCGGGGCAGGACGTACTGCCTCCAAATCCGACGATGGCCAGCCTGTAGTGACCAGCCGGCAGCTATTGCAGCGGTTTATCAACAAATCCAACGAAGACCGGGATATTTACCATGACCTGATGCCCTTCAAAGTGAAGGAGATCCTGCTGGTCGCCAATCTTTACGACGCATACAGCATCGAGAAAGAAGGCCGGTTTTCGGAACATGTCCTGGGAGAATACCATACCCTCAACCTGACATCGATTCCCCGTATCACCGGGGTTTCCGGCATCGATGAGGCGATGGATATCCTGGGCCAGCGCCATTTCGATCTGATCATCATGATGATGGGGGCCGACAAACGTACCCCGATCGGTCTGAGCTGCAAGGTGAAACGGCTCTATCCCTATATCCCCGTTTTTCTTCTTCTGAACAACAATGCCGAAATGGCTTTGATCTCCGAAGATAAAAACGCCCTGGAGCATATCGACAAGGTCTTTATCTGGAACGGGGAATCGTCGGTCTTTTTTGCCATGATCAAGCATGTGGAGGATAAGATCAATGCCGATAACGATACCGACATCGGGATGGTGCGTGTCATCCTCCTGGTCGAAGACTCGGCCAAGTATTATTCGCGGTATCTGCCGATGCTTTATCATATTGTGCTGGAGCAGACCAAGCGGATCATTGAAGACGTAAGCACCGACGAACTCTACAAAATCCTCAGGCTTCGCGCCAGGCCCAAGATCCTGATGGTTTCGACCTACGAGGAGGCCGAGGCCGTGATGGAGCGCTTCAGGGATTATCTTCTGTGCCTCATTACCGATGTGAAATTCAACCGGAATGGCGTTTTGGATGAACGGGCCGGCTTCGACCTGGTGGAGTATTCCCGGTCGGTACACAAGGATATGCCCATTATCATCCAAAGTTCGGAAGAGGAGAATTCGGAGATGGCCTATCGCTTGAAATGCACCTTCATCAATAAAAATTCCGAAACGCTGAGCCAGGATTTCCGGAGTTTTATCACCCACTTTCTCGGATTTGGCAATTTTATTTACCGTAACGAACAGGGGGCTAAAATTGCCGAAGCCCGGACGCTGCGGGAGTTTGAGAGGCTGTTGCGGGTAATTCCCGATGAATCATTGCTCTATCATGCCAAAAGGGACCATTTTTCCCTATGGCTCACGGCGCGCGGAGAGATACAGGCGGCGAAGATCCTGAACCCGCAGAAGGTCACCGATTTTGAGAATGCCCGTCAGATAAGGGATTATCTCATCGATGTGATCGGCCGGTTCAGGAACGAACAGAACCAGGGTAAGATCATCCCGTTCGAGGAGTCGGCTATTACCGACGAGACCAACATTGTAAGCCTGATGGACGGTTACCTTGGCGGGAAGGGAAGAGGGCTGGCTTTTGTCAATACGCTGATCTACAATTTTGATTTTTCCAAACAAATCCCGACCATCAAGATCCAGGCGCCAAAGACTTCGGTTATCGGGACGGAGGAGTTCGAGTATTTCATGGACCGGAACCATCTGAGGGATTTTGTGGCCTCGACGACCGATTACGAGGAGATCAAAAAGCGGTTCATGGAGGCAAAGCTTACCGATACGCTGGTGAAGCGGATGAAGGTGCTGCTGACGCGGATCACCAAACCGATTGCCGTACGGTCGTCAGGCCTCTTCGAAGATTCGCTGATGCAGCCTTTTGCCGGGATTTTCGAGACCTATCTGCTTCCCAACTGCCATCCCGATCCGAATGAGCGGCTAAAGCAGGCCCTTGACGCCGTCAAGCTCGTTTTTGCCTCGATCTATTCGCCCGAAGCGCGGGGTTATATCGAAGCGGTGCACTATAAGATCGAAGAGGAGAAGATGGCGGTAGTGATCCAGGAGGTGGTCGGGAGGCAATACGGAAACTATTTCTACCCGCACATCAGCGGTGTGGCGCAGTCGTATAATTTCTACCCTTATGCCCATATGCAGCCGGAAGAGGGCTTTGCCGTCACGGCCGTCGGGCTGGGCAAATCGGTGGTCGACGGCGAGAAAGCCTACCGTTTTTCGCCCAAATACCCTACAACCGAGATATTATCGCCCAAAGACCAGTCGCAGAACACCCAGGTGGAGTTTTATGCCGTCGATCTCAATAAGAAAGAGATAAATCTCCTGGAAGGGGATACTGCCGGGCTGGCCAAACTCGACATTTACGAAGCCGAGATGCATGGCAACCTGAAGCACTGTGCCTCCGTTTATGATGCGGATAACCAGGTCATTATCCCGGGCTTGACCCATCCCGGACCCCGGTTGATCAATTTTGCCAATATCCTGAAATACAACTATGTTCCTTTGGCTCAGACGATTGAAGTGGTGCTGGATGTCGTCAAGGAAGCCATGGGATCGCCGGTGGAGATCGAGTTTGCTGTTGACCTGACGAAAGACAATCATGGGCGGGCCACCTTTTATTTGCTGCAGATCAAGCCGCTGATCGGCAATGCGATGGACTATAATGTCAATATCGACAAGATTCCGAAAGAGAAGATCATTTTATATGCCGAAAAGAGTATGGGCAACGGGGTGATCGATAACATTGAGGATGTGATCTTTGTGGATATCGACACCTTCGACAAGGGTGAGACTATGCAGATGACGTATGAGATCGAGGAGATGAACCGGAAGTTTGCCGCAGAGAACAAGAAATACCTTTTGATCGGTCCCGGCCGGTGGGGCACGCGCGACCGCTGGATCGGCATCCCGGTGAACTGGGCGCAGATCTCGCATGCCCGGGTCATCATCGAGACCAGCCTGGAAGGATACCCGCTGGATGCTTCGTCAGGTTCTCATTTCTTCCATAACGTTGTGTCGATGAACGTCGGTTATTTCAGCATCCAGCCCGAGCTGTCGAAGAGCTACATCCGCTGGGAGATCCTGAAACAGCAGCCGGTGATCAGCCAGACGAAGTATTTCCGCCATATCCGCTTCGATAAACCGCTGACTGTCAGCATGGACGGGAAGAAGCGGATCGCGGTGGTGACGGTTTAGCTTAGCCCCCAACCCCAGCCCTTCCCCCATCCGGGGGAAGGGGGAATTTAGTTCAATTCCATTGAGTCGCATCAGCGACGCCATTATGGTAGGGTGGGTGATCAGCGTTTAATGATTTTCCCCGAATAAATCAGATCATCCGTTTTCACCATTAAAACATATAACCCGGATGATAATCCATTGGTATTGACGACATTTTGTGCTTGAAATGATAATATTCCCGATAGCACCATCCTGCCAAAGAGGTCATAGATTGCATATTCACAACCGGATTCTATTCCCTTTAAATCAACAACAACAAAATCCGATGCCGGATTCGGATAAATTTTCAGGCTTCCCGGGATTTTGGAAGGTTCATTGTATCCCAGCTCGCTGTTTGGGACAATAAGTCCGCCGTTTTGCACCCGGGCACGCAGCGTATCGATATATTCCATCAATTTGTCCACCGACGACACCGGCCCGTTCCACCCGTTGGCGACGACGTAGGCCAGTTCGATCTCCTGCACATCGCCGGGTTTGAAGGTGAAAGGGCCCATGGAGCCGATTCCCCGCCGGTCGCCGGGAGGATTGGTAATACTGTCGGTCCAGTAAAATCCTTCCTGGTCAAACGGTGGTGGTGGTGTGATGCAACCGGTACCAAAGTTTAGTGGATCCGAATCTCCGGGAAACTGATACCGGCATTCCAGCCCGCCTGCATCGCTGTGCCCAACGCCGCCAAAGACTAAATGATGACCATCCCGCCAGATACTTTTCATAAAGTTGTATTTATCGTCAAAAATTTCCGGATCCCAAATATTGGAAATAAAATACATAAAGTTGGTGAAGCCTGACCGTTCATCATCAGGTACTCCGTTTCCAAAGTTGGTTCCAATGATACCGGCATCACATTCCCCCGGAAAATTGTCTATTCCGTCCGGATCCAGAAATGGCCCTCCAAGTAAGGTAACCGATTGGGCGGGAGGATAAAGGCCATATCCTAAAATGGTATAATCAGGATAAGGGTGATCCATGTCATTTTTATTGCCATTGTAACAGTAATATGAATTTCGCATGACATCCGATCCGATATAATCATCCCAAGGATTTCCAAGGTCAAAATCCGTAAAAATGCCTGTGTAGATTTCATTATAAATATTTTCAGACCGGTTAATCAAATCATAATGCACGAATACCGAATGAGCCATTGCGCTATCGCCCGGTGCATCGAATACATAAGCCATTCCATGGACTTCGACTTTTAACCTTTCGCCCTGCGACTCGGTATGCTCTTTATCATCATTCATCATGAAAAAAATACATTGATCCCCCCTGATCAACGGGTAATCGCCATCCGTCGGATCATATTTCTCGTCAAAGTTGAAATCGAAGTATGGAGCCAGTTGCAATGCTTCACCGCTGTATTCGTTTCCGTTTCCAGGCCAGGCGGAAATATCGGAAATTGGTGAATAGTCTTCTTTCCACCAATTGCTCCTGTGATAATTGATATCGGAACGAGTCAGTTTCCATAATTTCCAGAAACGTTTGGTAAAATGCTCATCATATGAATCAGAGATAGGCCCCGGCTGGAAATCGGATCCGAATTGCCTGTAGTTTTCTCCGGCAAAATGCAGGCTGTCAATACCGGTTATTCCTCCGACCCATAGGATACTATTAAAAATTGTTTTGGTCTCCTCTCCGGCTGGGTAATTAAAATGGGATTTGAAATCACCCTCCAATCCCTCTCCCGGAAATTGACCTATATTGCCGAACAGCATGCCGTCGGCATTGATTCCTGCGTTTATTCTATTGATAGTCAGTGAGTCATAGTAATGATGATCAGGAATCGTAATATAAATTTTTCCCCATGCTTTTAACTCTGATTCTGTATTTTCACCGATTATATATGTGATTGAGTCCAGACACCCGGCATTAGTATATGATCGGTAGACAACCAGGCTGTCTGAGATTTTTGTTGCCAATCCTGTGGAAGAACTTTTAACGCTAAGGATTTTAATCGAATCAGCCGAATTTGGAATATCATTAGCCAGTGGAGATATGGTAACAGAATACGCAAAGAGTGCATCAATACTATCAGTGACGGCTACTGGCAAGGCCGGATTTATAGTCAGATCGATTATAACCTTTGTCCATTCTGAGAAATAATTATTATCATTTACCTGGGCAGCCCGGTAGAAGAGCGAATCCCGCGGATATGCCAGTGGATCAGAGGTGTAAACGATCTTATTTCCGGATATTTCGGCGGCGCCTGATGTTTGAAGATCCTTGACAGCCAATAAATCTCCGTTACTATCATAATCATTAGCCAATACATCAATGACGATTGGAGTTGCAGTCATTCCCCGGACATGATCAGCAATACCGACAGGACAATCTGGATTCTTTGTAACAAATACTTTAACATCAGTAATATGAGAATAGATGTTTGTATCATTTGCTTCCCGGATATTATACGAGAATCCTCCAATCCCGGTAAAAGATATAGTTGGTGTATAAATAATCTGATCACCTGATTGAATGGCGGTCCCATTCGAAATTGATTTGATCTTCTTGATTTCCAAACTTTCTCCCTGGGGATCGTAATCATTCTCTAAAACCGGGATGGAGACCGGAACTCCCCCTGTTGAATAGCCTGTGTCGGGCATTGCTATGGGGATATCGGGATTTTGTAATATGTTGAGCCAGACTTTTACCCAATCCGACAAATATTTTTCCTTGGAATTTGATTCCCTGATAAAGTAGTAAAAGGAGGCATCGCTATAATAATAAAAATCAGGAATAACGATGACATGGAGTGAATCATCGCTGATCATAACTTCACATTTGTAAGTATTCTTGATACCGGCAATTTTTAATTCATCGCTATTCAGATCGAAATCATTTGAAATAACATCCAATTCTACAGGAACCAGCTCAAGTATTTCAAATGTGTCCTTAACTGCTATCGGAACATCCTGATTTACTGACAAAGTAATTCTGACACGGGCTACTTGCGAGGTTTCTGGAGGATTACCCTCATCCTTTATTTTATAGAAAAAAGATAAACCATCCATTGAATTGCCGGATTTAAACAGAAATTGGTTGTCAACTGTATCCACCTCGCCATCATAAGGCGCAGAGAACCAATTTATTCTGAAATAATCCCCATCCGGATCATAATCATTGGCCAGCACATCAATAATGGTTGATATCTGCGACACGACTTCAACGGTATCACTGACAGCGACCGGCGCATGGTTGGTCTGAGAATAGGCGCTGAGCATGAACAAGCATGCCAGGGATGCGGAAAGCAGGCTCTTCATCGGTTTAAGTATTTTGGCGGATTAAATGTAAAGTACAAACCTGCAAAAGTCAAGCAAAACAAAGAATCCGGCATAATCCATAAAGCCATCGGTATCAAAACTTTTCCGAATCAGGTAAAAAATCCCTAAAAAAATGCAAAATGCCAAATGAAATGAAAAATGAAAAATGCAAAACGCAAAATGCGAACATCTTTGGAACCCTTTTTAAACAATTGATTTTCCTTTTGTTTTTCATATAAGTCTGAACAAAATATGATTAACTTTAGCCATTCAAGAACCTTACCGATGAAAAGAAAATTCCTTAAATTTTTAATTATATTCCACATCATATTGATTACCAGCCCGGGTTTTACCCAGGAATCTCCAAACCCTTCAACCATCAGCATTTCTGTTTTCCCCAATCCGTTTTCTGACCAGGTTAAGATTACCATCAATGCTGAAAAGGGAGCAGACTTGAGCGTTGTGGTTTATAATATTCTAGGCAGGAAAGTAAAGGGATGGCGTCCCGAGGGATGGCGTCCCTTTTTTGACGATTCAGGCAATGAATGCCCTGCGGGATTGTATCTGTTTGCTGCTGAGGGAGATAATTTTAGCAGTTTCGAAAAAGTAGTGAAGAGTGAGCGGTGAAGGGTGAGCGGTGAATAGTAAAAAGTAAAGCATGAAAAATGCCAAATGAAATGCCAAATGCAAAATGAAATGTAAAATGCAAAATGCAAAACGCAAAATGCGAACATCTTATGGGTCCCTTTTAAAACAATTTATTTTCTTTTCATTCTTCATATAAGATTGAACAAAATATGATTAACTTTAGCCATTCAAAGCCAAACAAATGAAAAGTAAGTTCCTTATATTTTTAACCATATTCCACATCATTTTGATTACCAGCCCGGGTTGGTCACAGGAGTTTGAGATGCCTTCCTTTGTTCATGCCATCGATGCCTGCGATATGGACATGGATGGAAGCGTTGATATCATTGCTTCATGCGCGTATGAAGACTCTATTGTTATTCTTTTTAATGATGGTTATGGAAACTTTGAACCCTATTATTATGGAAGGACGACCGGTTACCTACTATGTGGATGTATTGACG
>JAGOPY010000026.1 GCA_017991835.1 Bacteroidales bacterium
ATGGATCGTGTCGTAGCCTTCGCAACCCGATTCACTGAATCTGCCCTTCACCCAATATGTTCCGCTATCGGATACCGTGATCGAAGAAACGCCGAACTGGCCTGTGCTCCAGGAAAAGAAATCGGCGTCGCAACCAGCGTTGAGTGTTAGTAAAGCGTTTTCACAAATGATCGTATCCGGGCCAAGATCGGGTTGAGGAGAAGGGAAGATTTCAATTTCTCTTGATGTGTGTTCATATCGTCCGGAAGGGTACCAGACATCAACCTTTACTTCATGAACACCGGGGTGTTGAAATGAATAGGTTGGAGAAAGCTCAGTTGAAATACTTCCGGGGGCGAATTCGTCGAAATTCCAGATGATACTATCAGGAGTGGGAATGAAATTTGGCTTGAAGTGAATCGGGTAGCCCTGGCACCGCTCACCTTCCCATTCGAAACGAAAAAGATAGTCTAATAAAATATTAGGCAAACTATATTCAACTTCTCCCGGAGCCATATTTAGAACTTCATTTTCATAATTGCACCCAACGCCTCTTACCCATGGATTATTAATCACATTCAAATAATAATAGTGTTGGGGTTCGCTGGTAATTGTGCAATATATTTTCCCGTCTCTGGCTAGTTGCAAGCCGAATGCCCCACCCGAACCAATCCATATAGCAGAATTGTTAAATAAGATTGGGTCATTAATAAATTGCATATCAAATTGATATATTTTATTAGTGTCAGTTGAAGAGTTGAAGCCAATGTACAAATATTTAGAATCTGGCGAAAACTCCATGCCTGTCAGTGGATAATTTAAATAAGCCGGATTATTAATGGTGTACATGTATTGTATAGTACCATCAGAGGCATTAAAGCTGCAAACTTCAATATCATTAGTTATCATATAACTGGAAAATAAAAATCGCTTATTGTATGATAATTTTAAATAGCCCCAATGACCTATTGAAGCTTCCTGATCAGGCATCTCACATAAAATCGGATTTGGATTAAATCCATTTTCGTCAACGAGGTAAGCCGCAAACGCATCATCTGTGTATTTCCTGGTTATTACCCAAACATATTCGGAATTATCTTTCTTAACGATTGCTATTCTATCTGCGGCGTCCATTGCAGACAAAACAGGAATTTCTTTTTCTGTTACAGCACCTAAACCACTATCAAGCGACATGTCAACAACCGAATAAAAAAGTCCTGTGTACATTTGAGGGTGTATCGCATTAAAAATATAATATAAATTATCATTCCCAGGCCATTTGACAATTGCCCTCCCGAATGTACCCGCGTAGGCCAGCCCATCACCGTTATCCATGATGAGATGATTTTTGTTAAATACTGAAAACTTAGCTGTATAGAATAGTAAATTACCAAGGGAATCAGAAATTGTTGCATTACCCAGATTTGTCCTGGTCTGCCCATCATGAAGAACTTCAGGTATTCCTGATTTAAAATCCAAACCACAATAATCACTGAAATACCAAAAGTTAGCCTGGTTTTGGGCGTATGACAACTTAATACTTAGAGATAATATAAATAAATACAAAAATACCTTCATTTATTTTTAAATTTAATGCCTTTAAAATCTGTTTTCGGTGATATTTTACACCGAAAACAGATCATTCAAAAGGATTGTTAAATTGCTTCGATCTTCATTGAAACATTGTTGAAGCTTTAATCCCACTCAATTGTAATGGGTGTATCATTATTCATCAACCAGTTGCACGAAACATGTTCATTACCTTTACCGCTGCATACTACAGTAAATCCGCCATGACCATCAGGGCACAGCTTTTTAATTACTGCAGTGACAAGATAACAAGGCTCAAGGGTGTAATCGAGGCAGGTGTAATCAAGAATAAAAAGGGCATCATCCTCTGTCCCTGATACAATTTGATAATCTTCATAGACAGTTTGGTGCTCTTCATTGCATTGGTCAACAATTGCTATATCTATCCTATAGAAGAAGTTTCCTGGTGAAGGGCAATCACAAGATGTAGGAGGGTCCCAAGAAACAGTTACGGTGCCCTGTGCAGTAGCACTTTGCATCCCAGTAAAAATCAAGGCCATAATGATGGCTGAGGTAAAAACAGTTTTTTTCATACTTGTAAGATTTAAAAGGTTAATTGATAAAATGAGGTTGATTTGCGGTGGTTAAAACTTTGGCATGTTTAATTGGGGAGATAAATTGAAAGTCCAGTATTCCTATCGAATATCTCTAATGAACATGTTGTCACATGAGAAAAAACAGTTTGATAGATCGGAATATTTAATTAATTCAGGGGTGGCAGGCCCCACTATGGTGGATGAGAATGACAGAAACGGGTTCTAATGGTTAGATATCCAAAATTAGAAATCTGATAATATTTAAAGCTCCTGTTCATTTACTGGGGGACCTAAAGA
Organism: Bacteroidales bacterium; assembly: GCA_017991835.1. Taxonomy (GTDB): domain Bacteria; phylum Bacteroidota; class Bacteroidia; order Bacteroidales; family JAGOPY01; genus JAGOPY01. Next base: position 2,403 of record JAGOPY010000026.1, read on the forward strand.
TAATCATTATAATTTAAAAATACAACATTTGTAGGAGAAAAATTTTTGAACTTGAGAAATCTTACCTTCAGAGATGGCGCGATAGGGCGAACATCTCTTCTATTAATTTACCATTTTCGATTTTGAAATTACTGGGGCTAACAAAAACGCAACTGCCAGCCGGTGTTGGAGTGTGAAGGGTGAAGCGTGAGGAGTGAAGTGTGAGCGGTGAAGAGTGAACCGATTATCTGACCAGCATCACCGTCCCGACCCTTTCCTGGTTCCCGGGAATCCCATCCACCGAGAAAACGATTTTATAAACATAAACTCCTCCCGGACATTCCTTTCCGTTCTTTTTTCCGTCCCAGCCAACCAGGATGTTTTCTGATCTGAAGATTCGTCCTCCCCACCGGTCGTAGACATCCATTGTGAAATGTGAAATGTCATTGCCACTGTATAATGCTAGAAAGGTGTCATTCACTCCGTCTCCATCAGGTGTAAAAGCATTTGGGATGAACAGGTGGGTCTCCGGTATTTCTTCGGATGTCAGTTTTACATAAACCGAATCCGAACCCAAACAACCCACTGGTGACTCCATCTCAACCTTGTACATTCCTTCACCATTGATAACAATACTTTCCGTGCTGTCGCCAGTATTCCATAAATAGGAAGAAAGTCCGGTTCCTGCATTCAGCACATCGCCCGTGTGCAATTCCAGCGTATCCGTGCCATGGAAAGCAGCTATCGGATTTTCGCTGACGATCAGTTCAATGCTTTTCTGGTCGGTGCAGCCGACGCGGTCGGTGGCGAGCAGGGTGTAGAGGCCGGCGTCGGCAGGGGTGACGGAGAAGAAGAAAGGATCGTTATCAGTGGTATCACCATTGGGGTAGATCCATTGGTAATCGATCGGAGGCTGGTTGCCAACGGAAATGCTCATCAGGTTGGCAAACTGCCCGGTGCAGACGGTTTTGCTCTGTTCCAGGATGATCTCCGGCGGTTCATAGACGGTTACCTCGCCTGTGCTAAACTCGGCCGGGATTGGGTTGCCGCTGGAGTTGGTGAAGTAACTTTCGGTTTCCCCGGTGTACCACGAAAGTTCTCCCTGCCCGGGATTTTTTGTGGTGAAAACCAGGTCGGCTATTTTTTCCGGCTGAATAAAAGTCAGCGGCAATTCATCATTCCAGGCTAAATGAATATCTCCTGCAATCGCATCCACCCAACCAGTAAGGCTGTCCAGCAATTGAACATTAACATTGGTAAAACCTTCGCATTCAAGGTTATCAGCATTATATCCCAGCTTCAAATGAAATTCAGCAACATTATTAAAATTGTCAACATTAACGGGAATCAGTGCTGAAGAATCTTCACAAATTCCATCTTCACCAGTTACAGCATGCAGATAGGTCAGAATAATGTTCTGGATTTCAACCGTGAAAGTCGTGTCGCAGTCATTTTCGTCTTTCACTATGCAGATATATGTACCTGCGGTTAAATAGTTAAAAGTTCCATTGTTCGATTGATATGTGATGCCATTGTCATTGGAGTAATAGAGCGTTGTAGTACTTCCGCTTGCAGTTATTTCAATCGAGCCATTCCCCAGGAAATCAGTTTCGTCTATAACAATTGGAGGTTGAACCTGCGGACCGGGAATATCGGCAAGGATAACAGGATTATCAATATAAAAACCAAAGCAACCCAATCCATCCGTAACCCTTACCACGTAACCCGCACCAATCAAACCGGAGAAAACACTATCGGCCTGGTACGTCGCGCCGTCATCAATCGAATACTGCAACCCAGAACCGGCGGGCGAAAACGCGTGAACGACAATTTCTCCATCCGGCCGTCCACAGTGCGGTTGGGTTAGTTCAACATTGAGAACCTGCAGGTTTCCGGCATCTTCGATTGTAAACACATCAGAAGCCGTTTCGCAACCATTGCCGTCGATGATGGAAAGCTGGTACTGCCCGGCGGGGAGGTTAGTTGCATCGATGTTTGTGCCGTACGGATTACCTGATAGGTCGAGCCATTGGAATGCATAGGGCGTAGGGCCTAGAGCAATGAGTCCTGTAATTGAACCGCTTGAGCCGTTGCAGGTTGTCGGGATGATTTGAAGATTGGTTTCGTCAATAATTGTTGGCGGATGATAGCCAATGTGGATCGTATCATAACCCATGCAGCCGGAATCATTAAAGCGGCCACGAACCCAGTAAGCGCCTGAATCAGAAACAGTTATTGATGAAACGCCGAACTGGCCAGTGGACCAGGAGAAGAAATCAGCTTCGCAGTTTGCATTCAATGTGATAGAAGAACCATTGCAAATCAACGAATCATTCCCGAGGAGGGGAAGAGGAGAAGGGGATATGTCTATCTCTCTTGATGTATGCTCAAATCTTCCGGAAGGATACCAGACATCTACTTTTACCTCATGAGTACCGGCATGTTTAAATGAATACGTCGGCGAAAGCTCCGCGGAAATGCTTCCGGGAGCAAGTTGATCATCAAAATTCCAGATGATGCTGTCAGGCGTGGGAATAAAGTTTGGCTTAAAGTGAATCGGATAGCCCTGGCACTGCTCGCCGGTCCATTCGAAGCGATAAAGGTGGTCAAGAAGTATATTTGGAAAGCAAGAATGTGTTGTGTAATCATCCAAATAAATAGCATCCGCTTCATAGTTGCAAGCGGTCCCTCTTTTCCAGGGCTCATTTATAACACTCACGTAATCATAGATACCTTCGCCATTTGGCACAGTGCAATAAATCTTTCCATCCCGGGCCAATTGTAATCCATTGACCGGCCCGCTGGCTATAAATATTTCGGATTGTTTAAGCTGAAGAGAATCCTCAATAAACTGCATGTCGTATTGATAGAGATCCATTGTGCCATATCCATTTTTGAAATATGAGACATACAATAGCTTGGAGTCAGGTGAAAACTCAACTGCCCATGGCTTGTATACTGAAATTAATATAGAGTTTTTTGTTAAGGTATAAAGCAATTCAATTTCACCAGTTGAAGCATTGAACCTGCAGACATCCAGGGATGTTTTTTTATAATCAGGACAATCACATGACTCATATGCAGCAACCAGATACTTTTTATCAGGTGAAACTTTCATGCTACCCATATTATTTAACTCCGATCGTTCAGGAACGGGACTTAGTACAACCTGAGTTGACAAACCTGAAGACGTCAGCAAAAAGGCAACATACCATTGTTGCCACTTAAAATTGCGTGTAATGATCCATACATCATCTCCGTTGGCATGTCGGACTGATATAAGTTTATTGCTTGCTGCCCAGGCTTGCGCTAGTGGGACGTTCTTTTCTGAGGTAACATCGCCAAGACCCCCGTCCAGGTTCATATCCACCACAGAATAATGCATACCTATATCTTCAGCTTGTTTATAATCAACAGAAAATATATAATACAAATGATCCGACCCGGGTTGTTGTACAATCAAAGCGCCCATACAAGCACGTTTATCACCTATAAGGTCAAAACCATTTGGCATGAGAGTACCCTCCCTGTTCCATATCATCATACCGTTATAACAAAACAAAAAATTGCCATTGGCATCACTCAGCACTGATATTGCATTACCAGCAGCCAAAATTTCATGGGTATTGACTGGTACTCCCGAATTGAAATCTAAGCCGCAATAATCGCCAAAGTACCAGATATTGGCCTGGTTTTGGGCTGCAGCTATTTTAAAAAATAGAATAGCGATAAATAATGTGCAATACTTTAGTTTCATTGTTAAGTAAAAATAGTTTTTTTTAAGTTAATAGGTAAAGTTAATAAGACCCTGCCAGTTTAATGGACAGGGTCTTTTGAAGGTCATGATTCATTATTGGAAGGTCACTTGTATTTCGAGTCCAGTATTACTAAAATCATAACATGTACTGTATCCAATACCTTCCCTCCAACAATATACATCTTGTGTCGAAATATTAACCATATTCACTCGAGCCGTAACTCTGAGAGATGGGGTTTTGGGTGCTTGATCACACCAATCCTCAATTTGGGTTTCAGTATCCGCAAAAAGTGTATAAGTTTCATTCCAGTCTTCAGTTTGGTAAGTATTTGGATCTGTAACTTGGACTCCATTTACAACATCATAAATATCGAGCGTTACAACAAACACATAATTACTTGATAATTCGCTCTGACAGTAATAGGGAAATTGATAAGTCCATGATACCTTTACTGTATAAGCAGGCAATTGGGCGGACACGCTGCCCGCTCCGATCAGGAGCATGGCAAATAAAATGATAATTTTTTTCATTTGAGTTAGATTTAAAAGGTTAATAAATAGGCTAACTTGGAGGCGGTTAATATCAAGACTTGCACTAAAAATAGGATAATTGATGAATACGGGTACAGATCGAAACCTCCTCTCTAAATCCAGCTGTTAAATGATAATAAAGGAGTTTGATTGATCGGGATTTTTAAATTTTCTCAGGGTTGCTGGCCCTTCATGGCGGATGGGAATTCGCAAATAGGTGAGAAATTTTACAATATTTTATTTTTCTGGCCATTAAATCAGGGGGGAGGCTAAAGATAATCATAAATATCTAAAAATGCAATATTTGTTGGAGAAATATTTTTGAACAGGCTAAATTTTACTTTCAGAGATGGTGCGATAGGGCGGATGGATCTTCAAATGATTTGCCATTTTCGATTTGAATTTACTGGGGCTAACAAAAACGCAACTGCCAGCCAGTGTTGAAAAAATCTTGTCCGCCCAGGCGGGCGCTATGGTACTCTGAACTTAGAATTCTTAACTTTGAACTATCGTACGCCCGCCTGTGCGGCCAAAAACACCGGCCGGCAGTTGCGCAGAGCGTTATACAAAATTTTTATGAAAGCAATTCTTTTATCTTTAATTTGTTTCTTTTTTATTTTTAATCTCTTTTCTCAAGAGCCCATAATCCTTAATCCTGTTTCATTACAATCACTTATTGTAACTGAAGACTCCTTAAAATCTGAAAATAAGGGATTTCAATACTTTAAACCATTTTTTGATGAGGATATTGAAGATATTTATGAAGAATGGCCTCAGGTAAATAATGAAGCCTTAATCTATAAAAGAAATACAGACAATTTTTATCCTACCCTTCATGTATGGTACTTCTTTGATAAGGATTCAATTGTAAAACTTGTTTATTATCATTGGGGATTTCCTAATACCGCAGTTGAAGCTACTGATGATCAGTTAAGAGAACAGGTATCACGAACTACAGAATACCTTACTAAATATTGGAATGTTAAAGATAGATTAATCGGTATCCTGGGTAATCCTACTCAATCTGAAGTATCTATTAATGAAGCCACATATATATCAAATAAAATTGTTTGGGATTTTGATAATCTTAGAGTGATATTAAAAATGTCTGCAGATAAAAAAGTTATGGAAATTAATAATGAAAAGGTAAAAAGTCCAATTATTTTACCGCGTTCAAAGGTTCAAATTAAGGTCCTGATGAAAGAATAAAAACTTTGCATAACAAACGCGCATCGCCCAAGCCGGACGCTAAAAATTTTGCCCGGGCACGCGGGGCGCGTATGTCACTTTGATCTTTGAATTCTTAACTTTGAACTAACAATGCGCCAGCCTGCCCGTGCAAATTAACCCGGCCCAGCATGCCCGGACAGGGGCGCTGCGATAGAGCGTCAGGCCTCATTTTCTATTTGGTCTTTTATAATATTTTGCTTACCTTTGCCGTTAGTATTGTAATACGTTACTATGATTCAATCTTTCAGATCCAGGGAAACTGAAAAAATTTGGAACGGTATCCGATCCAGGAAGTTACCAGATGAAATTCAACATATTGCCAGGAGAAAACTTAGAATGTTAAATAATTCGATGAATTTGAATGATTTAATCGTTCCTCCTTCTAATAATCTGGAGAAACTCAAAGGTGAATTTAAAGACTTTCATAGCATACGTATAAATGACAAATGGAGGATCATTTTTCATTGGGAAAATGGACATTCTTATAATGTGGAAATAATAGATTATCATTAATGTAATAGGAATATGGAAAAGTTAAATAATATACATCCGGGAGAGATTCTGCTCGAGGAATTTTTAATTCCTTTAAAAATTTCTGCTTACAAATTATCGAAAGACATTAGAATCCCACAAACCAGGGTAAGTGAAATCTTGAAAGGCAGGAGAAGGATTACGGCTGACACTGCACTCAGGTTGAGTAATTATTTTGGTAATTCTGCAAAATTCTGGCTGGGACTGCAAGATGACTTTGATATTGAAGAAGAAATTTTAGTTAAGAAAGACGAATTTAAAGTAATCAGAAAGTTTAAAGAAAACGTGGCCTAACCTCACGCATCAACAATTTCCAAAACTTTGACCTTGTTTCTTTTCATTGACCCGAATGACTGGATTGGAAAAGATTTAACTACCTTTATTACATCCATAACCAAAAGCAATTTCCGATGAGAAAACAAATGGAAGAACGGTTCATAAGCATTCCCCGGCCCCGGGCCGAAGAATCGCATATGATTTCTATCTTTGAAGAATAAATCTGAAATTCTTTACTGAATGTCAAGAAATACCACCCTGCCGGTCCGGCAGAGCAGCGCCCCTGAGAAGAGCAGAATGAACCTGAACCTCCTCTACCTTGTCGCGTTCATCGAAGGCGGTACCGTGATGGCGATCGAGCTGGCCGGAGCCAAGATGATCGCGCCTTTCTTCGGGACGTCGCTCTTTGTATGGGCTTCCGTGCTGGCTGTGACGCTTGGAGGGCTTGCCGCAGGCTATTTCGCCGGAGGCTGGGCCACCTACCGCTTTCCCCCGCTGCGACTGCTTTTCTGGGAGTTGCTGGCCGGCACACTGCTGATCGCACTGATGCCTTTTGTGGCGGTCAAATTCATGTCGCTCACCGGCAGCCTGGGCCTGCGCCTCGGTTCCCTCCTTTCGTCGTTTTCGTTCATGTTCCTGCCACTGTTCTGCATGGGCATGATCTCGCCCACCCTCATCCAGTTGCAGAACCGGGAGCTGAAAGGAACGGGCAAAACAGCCGGGACGGTCTATGCCGTCTCAACCCTCGGCGGGATCATCATGACCCTACTCATGGGCTTCTACCTCCTGCCCGAATGGGGAATCCGGCTGTCGGTCTTTTTTACGGCCCTCCTGCTGGCATCCATGGCCATCCTGGTGGTCATCATCAGCAGAAAATTCAAGGGGATTACCGGTATCTCCGTGTTTGTTCTCGTGCTCCTGTTCCTGGCTTCGGCAAAGTCATTCTCCGACGCGAATGTCGCAGGCAAATACCTTTTCCGGGGCGAAGGGATCTTAGGGCAGATCACCGTTGTGGAGACACGCGGCGGCGATCCCGTCATCCGCACGCTGTTCATCAATCAAATCCCCCAGACGCAGGTCGATGCGAAATATATCCCGGCTTCTTACTGGAAATACCCGCACCGTATCGCCATGATCGCCGGCATGAAACCACCCGGCTCCAAAGCCTTGCTGATCGGCCTGGGCGGGGGCAATATAGCCATGGAACTCAAACAGATGGGCTTCAGCGTCGATGCCATCGAATACGATAAGCGAATGGTCGGGCTGGCGGAGAGATATTTTGGCTTCAATCCGGATGGGATCAGTGTTTATGTGGATGATGGAAGGCACTTTATCCGGACCACCGGAGAGAGATACGACCTGGTAGTCATCGATGTGCTGAACGGAGAGGTCCAGCCCCACCACATGTTCACGATGGAATCTTTCGGTGAGATGAAGCGGATCATGGCACCCGACGGCCTGCTGATCATCAACAACCAGGGGTTTTTATGGGGAGAGCACGGGCCCGGCGCCCGGTCGGTTTACAAAACCCTGGCGGAATCAGGCTTAAAGGTGAAGTATTATTTCGCCGGCGACGATAAGAATTCAGGCGATATTCACTTCATTGCCTCTCCGGCCGATTTTCGCCTGCCCATGGAGATCCCGCAAAACATCAATGCCTGCTGCAGGGAGTACCCGGTAGTTTACCCGGCTTTGGTAAAGGCCATTGAATTCGGGTCGGCTGCGAACATGCCGGATTTGAGCGATGCGCATATCCTGACCGATGATAAACCGCTGCTGCTCACCCTGTACAATTATTCCAACGAGGAATGGCGGCTGAACACCATGAAAAGCCTGCTGCGGGGCCAGAGTCCGCCGCCGGTGACGTTCTTTCACTAATGCGGAAAAACCTGTCGTGAATGCATAAACATCCGGGGATCAGCGACAAATGGATCAGGGCTTCCGTTATCGGCACCACATGGGCCGCCTCGGAGATCGTCCTGGGAAGTTTCCTGCACAATCTCCGCATTCCTTTCAGTTCGAATATCCTGGCCGGGATTGGGATTATTGCCCTGGTATCGGTGAGTTACAAATGGCAGCAGAAAGGGTTGTTCTGGCGGGCCGGGCTGATCTGTGCCCTGATGAAGACCATGTCGCCCAGCGCAGTCATTTTCGGCCCGATGATCGCTATTTTCAGCCAGGCCCTGATGCTGGAGATCTTTACCCGCGTGCTGGGCAGGAATTTCTTCGGATTTGCCATAGGGGCCATGTTCGCCACTACATGGAATCTCTTCCAGAAAATCATAAACTTCATTATTTTTTACGGTTTTGATATTGTGGATGTGTATTCCGGCTTGCTGAGCTATGCGCAGAAACAACTGAATATCCGGCTCGACCTGGTCTGGTCGCCGGTCATTCTCCTGGCCATCATTTACAGCAGCCTGGGCCTTGTTTCTGCAATCATCGGGATGCGGATCGGGAGAAAACTGCTGTCGCAGGAACCTGTGGCCGTTAAGGCCGGCAACAACGCCAATTTATCCTTCCTGAAACCCAAAACACAATCTTTTCCTTATTCCATCGGCTGGTTGTTTCTCGATATGGTCCTGATCATCACCGCCTTCATCCTGCTGAACTTCGGGTCATGGATGGTTTGGGGATCAGGGATAATCATCATTACAACGATCTGGGTCATTCGTTATAAAAGGGCGCTCAGGCAGCTGGCCCGCCCCACTTTCTGGCTCTATTTCGTTCTGATAACCATGGGTACGGCGTTTGTCATTAACCGGGTCCAGTCACGGGAGTTCGTCGAGGGGCTGATCATCGGCATCCAGATGAATTTCCGGGCGGCCCTTGTCATCCTGGGATTCTCCGTACTGGGCACCGAGCTTTACAATCCCCGGATCAGGGAGTTTTTCCTTAGGACCTCTTTCAAACAACTTCCGATGGCCCTGGAGCTCTCCTTCGACAGCCTGCCGATCATGATTTCTGCCTTTCCGGATATAAAGGAAATTGTAAAAAGCCCGGTATCGGTCATTTACCGGGTGATCTCACAGATTGATTTCAGGCTGGAGGAGATCAGGAGAAAACTGCAGCGAAAGGTTTTTATAATCTCCGGACCGGTTGGGGGGGGAAAGACAACACAGATCCGGAAAATAATTGAGGAACTCAGGAAAAAGAACATTCAGGTCGATGGTATTTATTCTCCGAGGGTAATGGAAGACGGCCTGACTGCGGGTTATGATGTGGTGGATGTGGAGACCGGCCAGCGGGAGCCGTTTTTGAGAAAGGCGGCGGATAGTGCGCACGCGGCCGTCGGGCAATACGATATCCATCCGGCCGGACTGGAGCTGGGCCTGGCGGCGCTGACCCGCTCGCACGAAAAGCAATGCAGGCTCGTCGTTATCGACGAAGTCGGACGCCTGGAGGTGAATGACAGGGGATGGTCGGAGAAGCTTGCTTTGCTGATCGGCCAGGCCCAAGTACTGGTTTTAACCGTCAGGGATACTTATTCCGATGAGGTAATAAAGAAGTGGGGATTAAAGGATTACGAAGTTTTTACCGCGACTGGCGATCTTTATGTTAAGATTACCGATAAGATAGCCGGTTTGACCGGTTGATATTCAGGGATATTAATTAGATAGTATTTCATTTCAAAACCGTATTGCTTTGCTTCTGAAATAAGTTGACCAACAACCTAAAGTGAAGAAGGCAGCATCACTGCACCACGAATTTCCCTGTTTTTATCTGGTTCCGGGATTTCAGATTTATGAAATAGATACCGGGGGCCAGCTCCCGGATGTCGATGGCAGTTCTTCCGGTCGTTAACTGGCAGGAGATCAGTTCGATACCATATACGCTATAAATGGATACCTCTGCATCCTGCCGGATCATTCCGGTTCCGGCCTGGATATTCAGGATATCATGAACAGGGTTTGGAAAGATCCGGAATGTTGATCCGGCATCTTCCGGAATACCGATATTTCCGGCAAATATCGCATTGGAGCGGGAGGTGTGGTAAATTTCATCCCCGCCAGGGAAACAACCACCATCAAGAATAATCTCAATTGCATAGAACAGGGGCCCGAAAGGCGGATCGGCATCGGTAAAGGAATTGACTCCACCTGCGGCCGAATCGAGCAAAGTCAGGTTGTCCGCTTCGTTCCCGCGATAAATGTAATATTTGTCAAATACAAATCCTTCATAGGGCGTCCATTCCAGTTCACAGCCACCGGGGACTGAATTAACGGATAAATGAACCGTGCTATGGAGATTTCCCGGCAATGATTCCGTTCCCTGGAGTGAAAAGGCCGATAACCTGTATTTATAAGGCTGCTCCTGCGGATTCGCGGTAGTATCGGCAAACACGCATGAATCCTCATAATCGACGGTCCCGATCACTTCATATTCTCCGGGTTGCGACGTTTCCCGGTAAATATTGAAGTAATTCACGGGAATTTCCGTTTGTTTTTCCCAAACCAGTTTATTGGCATCTTCGGATGTGACTGTCACCAGGCATAATTCAGGACCTCCTGCAGCCGAGATATAATTTGTCTTCATAGCCACATCGGAAGCGAAACCATAAAGCGCTGTCAGTTTTACAGTGTAAATACCCGGCACATCATACGTATGTGAAGGGTTCTGAATAAATGCATCGAAAGTGCCGTCGTTCTCAAAATCCCACTTCCAGCCGGTCGGGCTGCCACTGGAAAGATCTGTGAACTGGACCGTCAAAGGGGCATAATCCTTCAGGGGAGTAGCGGTGAAAGCGGCAATATCGTTAAAGTAAGATTGAACAAAGGCCGGAAGCCCATATCTTGAATTTCCTCCTGTCAGTTCAATGGCATTATCGTTGAAATTGCAGCCGGGGCCTGCCGTATCGGGAAAATTGATGGCCGACATATAGTTGCTTCCCATTCGTGCGATATAAAGCCGTTTATCGGGAGCAAGCTGGATGGCTCCGAAAGGATCGGCATTCTGGTTGACAGTGGCGACGGTAACGCGTGAATTCAGGATAGTCTGCGGATCATTGGACGAGAGGTCGTACTGGCTGATCTTCCGGTTTGTTTTCCATTCGCTAATATAGAGCAGGTCGCTATCCGGCGAGAATTCTACGCCATAAGGCCCACCGGGGTCGGATCCTCCCGGATTCACATAACTATCGTCAGTGACGATATGACTCACAACTCCCGATGCATCATCGAAGCTAAAGATACCGACAGTAAAAGCCGTATTGTTCGCCATAGCAATTCTGGCGCCGTCGGGAGAAACTTTGATATAACCCTTGGCCGCCTCCATGTCGCCTGAAACGGCCTGACCGGCATGACTGATGACCGGCGTCATATTTACACCTTCTGCGGTGACGAGGAACGAATAAAATGCATTAGACCCCCATTGGTGGGTAATGACCCAGACAGAGGCGCCATCATTGTGCCTGACGGCAGTTACTTTTTCACAGGTATACGGAAGGAGGGAGATGTTTTTTTCTGCCGGCGACACATCGCCGAGTCCGCCATTCAGCGTCATATCGACAAGGGAATAGCAAAGGCCGTTAACCAGCCCGTTGTCTTTGGCATCAACGGTAAATACGTAGTATTGAGAATTATTGGCCGGTCTTGGAACGATGATGCACGACTGGGTACTGGAAGAATGTCCCAGCAGGCCGCTGCCGTTCGGCATGATGGAATGGTTGCGGTCATACACAAACCTGCCGTCGGAGTAGAGCTGCAGTTCCCCGGAAGACGAAGAGATAGCCGAACATCCTTCACCTGTAAAAAGTGCACCGTCGGTCAATGCCACCGGATCACCCTGGGCAAAGCTCAAACCCGCCTGTTCGCCGAAATACCAGTTATACGCTTCTTCCTGGCAATAGATATTGGCGCAAATCCCTATTAATCCTATAATAATGAGTATCTTATGCATGCTTCTAATGACTAACGACCAGAGTTCCTTCGTCCGCCTTTGGCGGACACAGGACAGCGGCCAACGACTTAATTATCCATCACGCACCTCACCGAGAACCCCCAGGATTTTTCGATGCCGATCGCCCAGGTTATTCCGCCATTATTAAAATATAAGCGGATAAAATATACCGAGTAGGTTTCATAGGGTTCATACCCTGTGGTTGACCATAACGTGCCCATATACCGGAATTCGGCATAACCGCCGTTGGATGGGTGCCGGTAACCGCCCGGGAAAGCGGTAAAACCGCTCTCGTTGTTTGCATCCGTATTGGGCGGAAACCAATGCTCCGTTCCCGTCTCTTTCAGCCGTCCGCCCCAATAATCGCAATATACCACCAATTCCATCCATTCGCCGTAAGAGGGGATATGCCAGTCTTCCGGGCAGATTCCCCTGACAGGTCCTTCGGGCGCCGGATCCCACGAGGTGAAATTGGTCGCCCCGTTCAGATACTGCACCACTTCGGCCCACTGGTAGAGCCCGCCATAGACATCGCAATTGGCCGGGTCGTTGTTGTAACAGTATTTTTCAATGGTATCGTTGTCATGCTGTTCCACTGTCCCTTCTACCCTGACACCAATATTGAGGTTTTCCGACATCCAGCATTGAGTCCCTATCAATACGGTGCTGTAGGCTTGTCCCCCGTAAAGAAATTCCTGACCGCACTCCCAGGTTGTGATCGTATCGGTTTTATCCCGGACCGATTCCCATTTCTGGCCGGTGAAGATGTACAATTCGAGCGAATCGGTGTTGAAGACCATGAGGCCCGTTTCCGGATCCTGGATATTTCTTATTTTCCAGGTCGACATCCGTGGAAAAAGGACGCCCTGCGAGGTGGATTGGATGTCGAGGATGGCGGAGGAGTCGGGCGGAGCGCCGGTTTTGTTGACGGAAATGCCCTGGCCGGCAGCCACATATGATGCGATGGATAAAATCAGCGTTGCAATCACCGTGCGATAAACGGATTTCATGGCATGATTTGATATCAGACCTATAAAGATAAGATAAATAAGTAAAAATCAGATATTTTTTTTCTTTTCCCTATTCCTTTCCCCCTTTTCCTTTTTCCTTTTTCCCTTTTCCCTGTTCCTCCTCCGGCGCTATCCAGTACCCTTCCCGGCTAAGTAAATGATCCAGGTTGGCCACGCCGTAAACCACGATAGCCGTCACGATCGATACGTGGTCCTGGTATTCTTTGATGCTTTTGTCGTAGGTGTCGCGTTCGGTGTGCCAGATCTCGTAGTAGTTAAAATTATACCCTTTCGGATCGCCGGTGTTGAAATGGAGCACGGGGACGCCGGCGACGGCAAACGGGCCGCTGTCGGTGCCCCAGGCTTTTTTGGGCATTTCGGAAGGCTGCCGCTCTTCGATTTTGAACGGAAAATCGGGGTTGATGCCGTTGATCGGGGCGCAGATTTGTTCAAAGTCTTCCCGCATGGCTGCCGGCACGCTGATCCCGGTGATCACCGTCGGCCCGCCGTCGCGGTTGAACATGTTGGAGATCTTGCCGAGTTGGTCCATATTGCGGTCGACCCAGCTCTGGGATCCGAGCAGGCCGAACTCTTCGCCGGCCCACAGGATCGTCAGGATGGTCCGTTTCGGTTTGCCGCCGGCCGCCATGATCAGCCGGGCTGCTTCCATCGACGGGGTGGCGCCCGAGCCGTCGTCGACGCCGCCGGTGGCTACGTCGTACGCGTCGAGATGCCCGCCCTGGATGACATATTCGTCGGGGAACTCTGTGCCGGGAATAACGCCGATGACGTTATAGTAGGGGATGGGCCCGGGGCGGAAATGGTTGCGGATGTCGAATTCGAGCAGGAAATATCGGCGCTCTTCGGCCATCCGCTTAATCACGGCATACTGGTGTTCATCCAGCTTTATATCAGGTACTTCCGGCAGGTTGTCGAAGGTCATGTCCATGATGTTCTTCCGGTCGTACATCACGCGGATCGGCGTTTTCGACGACTGGATGATGCCCAGGATGCCCGCTTTGCGCATCTCGCGGTAAAACAGCGCCGGTTCTTCGTTAAGTTCTTTCAGCTCTTTTTCGGGCAACCCTTTCTCTTTGTTATCCCGGTTCTCCCGCCTGATCTTGTTGTTCTCCTCTTCGATCGCGGCATTGGCTGCTTTGATCGAATCGCGCAGGCTGTCGGCATGAGCCGAGATATCGATGGGCCAGCCGTCGTTCTCTCCCAGGATCAGCACCCATGCGCCTTCCAGTTGTCCTTTCATCCGGTCGAACTCGGCCTGGGTGCGCGGTTCGATCAGCACATGGCCGCGCTGCACGCCTTTGGTCCCTGCGGTGTAAGAGGGGGTGGCGAAGTGGAGGATCATCCCTTCATCCGACAGCATGCGCCCTGACCACGGGCCGCGGTTGAAGCCGACGGGGAGTTCGCCCACTTTATCCAGGATCACCTCCATTCCCCATTCGTCGAACTTCGTGGCAGCCCAGATAGTTGCGCTTTCGTAGGCGCTGCTGCCGATCGGACGCCCGCCGATCCGGTTGCACAAAACGTCGAGATGCTCCATAGTGCGGTTGTCGGCCTTACCGATTTCGATGATCTTTTGAACGACGGAATCGGGTTGGGATTGAGCATAAGTGCCAGCCAGGAAGACTAGGAAGAGCAGGACGCTGATGATGTTTTTCATAATATCGGGTTATATTCACTGTGTATGACAAAATTACCAAGTAAAACCGGATGAAAATTAAAATAATTCGCGTAAATTCGTTGCATTCGCGTTTATTCGCGTTCCATTATAGAACACGAATTACGCGGATTTAGACGAATTTTCACGAATAATATTAGTTCCAGAACAAGATGAAATCACGTTTCTCACTCAACAATTTCAAAATACAATTCTCATGAAAAGTCTGATAGTTGCGTTATTACTGGTCATAAGTGCGGGTTTGACCACCGCCCAGGAATCCAAAAACATCGTGTTGAATCCTCCCGGCGCCGACCGGGGCCTCAGCATCATGAAATCCTTATCGCTGAGGGCATCGGTGAATGAATACAAGCCCGACGACCTGGCCCTGCAGGATCTTTCCGACCTGGTGTGGGCGGCCAACGGCATCAACCGCCCGGAGAACGGGAAACGGACCGCCCCGTCGGCCATGAACTCGCAGGATATCGACGTCTACGTTGTCATGCGGTCGGGGGCCTATCTGTACAATGCGCAGAAAAACCTGCTGGAGTTTGTGAGCGCCGGCGATCATCGTGCGCTGGTGGCGGGAGAGCAGGCGAATTTCGCGAAGGCTCCGCTATTCCTGGTGCTGGTATCGGATATTTCGCGCTTTACCCGGGCCGGAGACGATGAAAAGCTGACCTGGGCGGCAATGGACGCTGGCATTGTTTCGCAGAATATTGCGTTGTTCTGCGCCGGAACAGGACTGGGAACGCGCCCCCGTGCCTGGATGGATAAGGACCTGCTGCGGGATGCGCTGCACCTGAAGGATTCGCAGCACCTGATGCTGAACCACCCGGTAGGGTATTTGAAGGACTGACCGGCAGGGATTGAATAATTTATTTGCTTTTTTACCGGTTCTTGGGTATTTTTCCGGTACTAAAACCGTGGTTGCATTTTAATCAGCCAATATAAACTTCTTGCCATAAACGCCTCTGACAGAAAAATGATTTTGCCATCGATAAATTGGCTGGGTTTTCCGAAACGGAAGGAATAGATTCAGAATCAGGGAACTAAATAGAAATGACAGCTATTAATTTCATTTCACAATCGACGGGGCGATCAGCATGATCATATCCGGTATATCCTCTACCGTTGCATTATCGCACTGGACTTCCCTTGTGCCGATGATCTGCGCTGTTTCGATATTAATCAGTTTTATGCTTAGAATGATTGTATTTCCAAGTTTATTGAGGCTTCCTGTCAGGATATAGTTTGCATTCAATTGTTCACCAAGGCTTACGACATCCGATGTGGTCATACCCGACTGCTGGTACTGCATTTCAGCAACCAGCTTTTCGACCTGGTTTCTTTCTGTAAGAACAACTTTATCATTATTACCCAGTTTTGACTCCAGCAGGTATGTGGCCGTTTTCGCTACATCATCCGTCAGGCCTATATTATCGAGATTGATCACTGCTATGACTCTCTTCTGTCCTATTTCGATCAAAGGTGTTTTTGGTGTGGTATACCTTATGGAACTCCCGAAACCGGAACCGCTGCTTTCCATGACATTATCCGTAAACGACTGGTTGTCATATGCCCCGATGCCGGTCATTTCAAACAGGTTTATTTCAGAAGCAGATAAAGCATTATCCCTTGTATAGCTTACGGCAAGCCATTTGCCGCTCCGTGATACCGCTATGCTGGTTACTTCAGCGTTAACTTTAAATGAGTAGTCGTAGTCGATCACACCGGTTTGAATATTCCAGAACGATATTTTAGCAGTCTGCAAAGAAGAGTTGTCAGAAATCATATATTTCTTATCAGGTGTCATACATATGATCTCCAGTTTCTTTGTATTTCCTTCCAGGAGTTTTATTTCACTGTGATCTTCCAGGTTATAAAATGAATAGAAGTATTTAAAGACCATGCTGTTGCCGCCTTTTGCCAATTTAATCTCTTCAATCCCGGTAACCAGTATTTGCTTGTCATGACTTGCTTCCCCGGATAACACATCAAACCCTGATCCACTAATGGTATTCGGACTTATTTCAAATGAAGTCACTGATTTAAAGCGGTTCAAATCCCAGTAGACAATCTTTTTATCCAGCCCTAACGATACCAGCTGATCACCATATTTATTAAATGTTATAAATATTGGGTCTTTCTTGTGTTCATCTGTCAACTCCCCTTTGAGGAATGCTGAAGGGAAATCGTAAACCATTATACTGTTGCTGTTCCCGCAAATTGCCAGTTGCTTTTCATCGGGACTAAGCGCCAGTTTTTTCACCTTGATTTTATTATCAGGGATAATCTTGAATACCTCCCTCGTATAAAAGTCCCAGATGATGACTTTTTTATCCGGCGACGCAGAGATCAGATACTTATTCTGCGAATCAATAATGAGGGAGGAAACTTCACTGGAATGCTGGGATAGTTTGAAGAGTTGCCTGTTGAAGTTCAGATCCCACACATAAATATCTCCATCATTAGTCCCGTAACATAGGAAACGGTCATCCCGGCTTATGACCATAGAAGTTATTTTCCCGGCGGGAACGTTTATGACATCTTTCAAATAAGTGGAGATCTGGGATGTAACGGGGCCCGGGAATGCCAGGATTAAGGTAATAATCAGCGCAGAATGTTTCATGGTCGTAAGAATAAAAACAGGCGTAACAGATCTATTTATTGATTAAAATACATAACTCAAGCCTGTCATCAGGATAATGACGCCATAGGCCGGATCAGATACACTGAGACCATAATTCAGCGAAGTATCCCATGCCAGGTGCTGATTTATAAACGCTTTAACACCAAAGCCTGCCTGGGCATAACTATAGTCGATAAAGCTGGCCCCCTCCGTCACGAAACTCATCTGATACCAGGCAATCTTTATGTAAGGAATTGCTTTTTTCTTGACCGTAAAGTTGAATGCTCCAAATACGGATAATGATGGATACCAGTCTGTCCCGCTTCCACTGCCGGAGATAGTTAAACCGGGACCAAAACCGATCTGAAGTTTATCTAATACGTATTATCCAAAATATCCCCCTATGTAACCAGAAGCAGATGAACTACCTCCGCCGACGGTTGTTTGAAGGAATCCATTGGCACTAAATTCTTTATCTCCCTTTTCCACAGTTTCACTCTGTGAAAACGCAAGGGAAGAGATAAAGAACATAACCAGAAAAAATGAAAATAATTTTTTCATACTCACCTCCTTTAGTTTAGATTAATAATTGATCGTGTTACGCCTTGTTGTTTATTTAATTTTTTTGATAATAATAAATCTGTCCAGAATTAAAATATTAAAATGTCAACAGTTTGATTTTAATCGCCAGATAGTATTCATAAAATCCAATTAAATGTTCAGCAATTGTATAAGACTTGTTCTATAATGTTATAAAAATAGAAAAAAGATTCGAAATACTTTCAAGAAAATTTATTTTGAATTGCCGGTTCAGGATGGTCCGGGGGTGAAGCACTATTTCCTGTCATAAGACCC
Source organism: Bacteroidales bacterium (assembly GCA_017991835.1). GTDB lineage: Bacteria > Bacteroidota > Bacteroidia > Bacteroidales > JAGOPY01 > JAGOPY01. The sequence continues at coordinate 20,777 of JAGOPY010000026.1, forward strand.
TGAATACTTGGGAATTATAGGAGGAAGGCCTGCATCTGTCTATTGATCCATAATTAAGAATTACTAAATAGTCTTGCTTATTTCCCGTGCTGCCTGCCTCAGCACCTCCAAATCCAGTCCGTGCGCGATGCCGTTTTTTTCGCAATAATCCACCAGGGCAAACGTGTTCAGGTTGCCGACCATGTAGTCGTGGGCCATCGGGCAGCCTCCGAAACCGCCGGTAACGGTATCGAAGCGCCTCACGCCGGCCTGCCAGGCTGCATCGATCAGCTCATATTCATGACCCGGCATCGAGTGCAGGTGAAATCCGAATTCGACATCGGGAAAGGAGCGGGTAACCCTGGAATAGACATCGTGAACGGTTGCGGGCGCCACTTCTCCCAGGATATCCGACAGGGGTATGACCTTGAGGCCGAGACCGTGAAGAAAACCGGCATATTCTTCTACGATGCCCGGATCCCACGGATCGCCGTAAGGATTGCCGAACGACATGGAAAGGTAAACGATCAGCCTTTT
>JAGOPY010000007.1:0-113436 GCA_017991835.1 Bacteroidales bacterium
GTATTAAGCTTGACAACAGGGGGACTCTTCGTGACAGCATCACAGTGCTAAAACACGATCCCCCTTTGTTGCAAGCATAACAATATTTGTTTGAATAAAAAAACAAACATATAAGAAGACACGAAGGGCCTCAAAGGGCCACGAAGGCATACTTTGACATTTTCAAACATAGTTTTATCATTAATGAAAAAGAGATTTTTCCATATCATTGTTTTCTTATCAGCATTATCTGCTTATTCTCAAGAAGATAACCTGATTACTTATTACGAAAAGTCGGATTTCAAAGCCACACCGTCGTATGACGAAACCGTGGCTTACTGCAAATTGCTCGACGAAGCCTCAGAGTCTGTTTATTATACAACATTCGGAAGCTCACCCCAGGGAAGGGACCTTCCGCTGCTGATCATCGACCGTGACGGGTTCACCGACCCGGCCTCGGTCAATAATGCCGGCAAGCTTGTCGTTTTGATCCAGGCCGGTATCCACCCGGGAGAGATCGATGGCAAAGACGCCGGGTTCATGTTCTTCAGGGATCTCGTCATACTGAAAAAGCTCGGCCAATTTCCTGAAAACCTGACGTTTCTATTTATTCCCGTCATAAATGTCGACGGCCATGAACGTTTTGGCCCCTACAACCGGATCAACCAGGACGGCCCGGAGCAGATGGGATGGCGGACAACAGCCCGGAACCTTGACCTGAACCGCAACTTTCTTAAAGCTGACGCCCCCGAGATGCAGGCCTGGCTCCGGCTGTACCAGCAATGGAAACCGGGATTCGTAGCCGACATCCATGTTACCGATGGCGCTGATTACCAGTATGTGATGACCTATGGATTGGAAACCCACGGGAATATGGACGAGGGCCTGACAGCCTGGACCGAGGGGTCATTTATCCCGGAGATGGAGTCATGGATGGAAAAAGCCGGCTATCCTGCCGGCCCTTACGTTATGTTCCGCCGCTGGCACGATCCCCGAAGCGGGCTGAGGAGCGGAGCCGCAGGTCCGCGCTATTCAACCGGCTACATGGCAACCCGGAACCGGATCTGCCTGCTGGTGGAGAATCATTCTCTTAAGAATTATAAAACACGGGTAAGCAGCACTTACGAATTATTGAAATTTCTGACGGATTATCTTGATAAAAACGCGTTTAAGATCAAAATCCTGAATGCCGCTGCAGATAAATATGCTGTATCTGACGCTTTTCGCGCCAGGCCTTTCGCTTTAAGCTACAAAGCAGGCCCCGACAGCATCTTTGTCGATTTTAAAGGGGTGGAATACGATGTTGAGAAAAGCGACCTGACCGGCGGTGACTGGTTCCGATATCATCCCGACAAATCGGTAACTTTCAAGGTGCCCCTGTTCCATCAGCAGATCCCGGCAGCTACGGTCTTAATTCCTGAGGCTTACATCATACCGCCCGAATGGAATGAGATCATCGACCGTCTGGAACTGCATGGAGTGCAGTATTACCGCCTGGAGAAACCTGCAGATATCAAAATTGAAAGTTATCGATTTACAAAGACCGATTTCAGTAAGACCTCATTCGAAGGGCGGATCCAGGTGACGCCCACCTTCGAAGCTTTCAATGAAGTGCGGCAATTCCCGGCCGGCTCGGTGGTTATCCCGACAGACCAGGTAGCTGTGAGAGCCATTGTCCATATGCTCGAGCCCGGCTCGCCCGACTCCTTTCTCCAGTGGGGTTTCCTTAACGGGATTTTTGAATTGAAAGAATATTTCGAGACCTATGTGATGGAAGAATATGCACGGAAGATGATCGCGGAGAATCCTGCGTTGAAGGAAGAATTCAATAAATGGAAGGCTGAGAACCCCGAAGCCTCCCAGAGCCAATGGTCGCAGCTGGAGTGGTTCTATTTCCGCTCTCCCTATCTCGACAGGAAATGGAATGTTTATCCGATAGGCAGAATCCTGGAGAAAAGCAAGCTGGAGGAGTTAGGACTGTAGGACGGTAGGACCGTAGGACTGAAGGACGAAAGGACTGTAAGACTGTAGGACGGCAAGACTGTAGGACTTTAAGAATCCGTGTAAATCCGTTATATCTGTGTCATCTGTGTTCTATTAATAGCCTAATGAACATTTAGAACAAAAATTTTTCATCGGATTCGAAATCAAGAAGCCATTTTTTCCTCCACAATCCCCCGGCATAGCCTGTCAACGATCCATCGGAACCGATCACCCGGTGGCAGGGAACGATGATGCTGACCGGGTTGGCGCCGTTGGCTGCCCCTGCGGCGCGGATAACGCCGGGATTGCCCAGCCTGATCGAGAGTTCTTTGTAGGTTATCGTTCTTCCGTAGGGAATCTTCAGCAATTCCATCCATACCTGCTTCTGGAAGTCAGTCCCCTGCAGGTCGAGTTCCAGGTCGAACACTTTGCGCTTGCGGGAGAAATATTCGTCGAGCTGGCGGATGATTCGAGACTCCATCTGGTTTGAGTGAGATGGCGTCTCGGTTGAGTGAGATGGAGTTTTGATGCAACGAGATGGAGTCTCACTTAAATCACTGAATTCCAGGCCCGCCAGCCCCCTCCCGGAAATCTCAAGCCGGATCATGCCTATCGGCGATGGATAGAATGTTGCCATGGAATAAAAGTACCGAAAATCTTTTTGCCGGCGGGAATGTTTTTCGCCTTTGCGAAACTTTGCGCTACCTTTGCGAAACTTTGCGATACAACAAATATCTTACAAACATGAAAAAGGCCCTCTTGCTGATCAGTCTTATCTTTATCTCTGTTAGAATCTTCTCCCAGGTGGAAGAAATTAATATATACGACCCCGATGCCAATGCCCGCGAAGATATCGCAAATGCCGTCAGGCAGGCCGATGCCGGAAACAAGCATGTGCTTCTTCAGATCGGCGGCAACTGGTGCCCCTGGTGCGTCAGGCTGCACAACCTGGAATCATCCGATCCCCAGATCGACTCGCTGCTCAAAGCCGATTACATCCGGGTGATGGTGAATGTGCCCAAAGAAAAAGACAAACGGGATTATGAATTGCTCAAGACGCTTGGCAATCCGCAGCGTTTCGGGTTTCCCGTGCTGGTTTTTCTCAACCGGAAGGGTGAACGCATTCATACGCAGGATAGCTGGTACCTGGAGCAGGACAAATCCTATGACCGGGAAAAGGTTATCCACCTCTTCAAGATGTGGAACGTAGTGGCAGCCGGCAACTAAAACCCGTTCAGCTCCATCGTCACCGTTGGGATCAGCAATAAGAATCCAAGGATGAAAAAGATAAGGATAATCGGCCAGACCCAGCGGAACCACCTGTCGTAAGGGATCCTGGCCACTCCGAGCGCTCCGATCAAAACACCGGATGTTGGCGTGATCATGTTGGTGAAGCCGTCGCCAAACTGGAAAGCCATGACCGTCGCCTGCCTCGACAGGTTAATAAGGTCGGAAAACGGCGCCATGATCGGCATTGTAAGGGCCGCTTTGGCAGAACCGGAAGGAATTACAAGGTTGATGATCGTCTGGATCACGTACATCGTCCCTACGGCTTGAATCTGGCCCGCCTGGTGAAGCGATGAAGCCAGCCGGTGCAATATCGTGTCGATTACCTTTCCGTCTTCCAGTACCACGATGATGCCGCCTGCAAGCCCTACTACAAGTGCGGCTGAAACAATGTCCCTGACGCCATCCAGGAAAAGCTTCACCTGGGTGTTGCCGCCGTATCCCATGGCTACCCCGGAGGCAATCCCCATGGCAAAGAACAACGCTGCGATTTCCATGATATACCACGAATAGCCCATCACCCCTATTACAAGGAAAACAATGGTGAACAACAGCAGGGTCAGGATGAAATAATGGACCGTTTTTCGTAAAGAAATCAGCCCGAGAAAAGCAAAAAGTACCGTTGCAACCGGTATCGCCGGAATGATCATTGCCGCCGAATTGCCGATCTTTATTTCAGTCATCGGATAATAAACAGAGAAAGCAATGAGCACCGCAAGCGTTAATGCGAAGGATACCCAGGCAGATACAGGTGTATGGTGCTCCATCCGCTCTGTGGTTCCGGCAGCTTTGTCACGCCAGTAAACATCGATATCGTGAACCGGCGATCTTTGCGGGTTCTTTTTGATCCTGCGGGCATACCAGAGGACAAAACCAATTCCTATGATATTAATTATGATAAAGCAGAAAAAGCGGTATTCCAGCCCTGAAAACAATGGTAACCCGGCAATCCCCTGTGCTATCCCGATAGTGAACGGATTCAGCATCGCAGCAGCAAAACCGATATGGGCCGCCAGGTAACACATGGCTACGCCTACTATCGAATCATATCCCATCGAAATAGCCAGTGGCACCAGGATGATCACAAATGCGATCGACTCTTCACTCATGCCGAAAATTGCGCCGAATAAGCTGAACATAAGCATGATCAGCACAATCACGACATTATCGACGCCGATCAGCTTGAAGAACCTGAATCTCTCAAGACTGCGGGTGAAATGAATGAAAGACAGAATGCCCATATCGAGCGCTTTAGTGGTGTTCATGATCCAGAACGCACCGCCGATCATCAGTATTAAAACAATAATACCGGCCTGCCTCACAAAACCCTTGAACATCGTGCCAAAAACCTGCCAGGTCTGCGGTGCATTATCCTGCTCGATAAAGACCAGCTCTTTAACCTCCTTGCCATCAACGGTTTTGACCTGCTCGACATAATCCCCGCCCGGAAAGATCCAGGTTAAAATGGCAGCCAGGATTATCAGGCTGAAAATGATCACATAGGTATGCGGAAACTTCATTTTCATAGTTCAAAGTTCAAAGTTCAAAGTTCAAAAATAAACTTATTACCAACATTATGACGCGAGCGAAGCGAGCTTATGACGCATGCGCAGCATGCCAGTGTCGCGAGCGAAGCGAGCTTATGACCTTAGAATTTCTCATCATATTTCGTCCAGAGGTAATCGCCCAGTTTCCAGGCTTTGTCGACCACATAGCTTCCCCACATGCCGGTATAGGAGGTCAGGAAAGCCTTAGCCTTCCCGGGATCTTCCTTAAGCATTTGCACCGCCTGTAATTCGACCGATTTTTGCCGGTCGAACAGCTCCTGCTGGATCGGGTTCCAGATGGCGTCGACATCGTGGCGCATATCGCCCCAGCGCTGAGCCGTCAGCGTGCCTAATCGATTGAAGGCCCACCAGGCCGACTTGTTGCTGAAGCCCTCGATCCTCCCGTCGACCTTGTAGGGTTCCGGCAGGTCGGTCACGCCGCAGTAGACCGGGATATAGACCGATGTGGCCACATTGTCCATAGCCAGCCACACCACCCCTCCCACCGGGTCGGGCAACCATTCGCGGCATTGGATGATCGTGGCATACATCGTGTACCAGCGGGCGATGGTCCGTTCACCAAGCCATCCCCATCCCCCGTTGATTTTAAAGAGTTTGTTGGCGTCGTATGGCATATGCGGGTTGGCCAGCGGCGAAATAATTGATTTTCCATCATCGCCGGTTACAGTCATATCTTTCGTCATATCGAACGGCGTCCCTTCGTAGTAATCCTTGAAAATGGAAACGAGCTGCGGCAGTGTAACCAGGCTGTCGGGTTTTACGGAGAAAGGGTAGTGCTCTGCATTCGGATCGAGCTTCAGAGACGGCGCCACCAGGTCGAGCACACGCCATTCGCGCCGCCGTGAGGCCAGCGTGGTGCGGCTTTCGGGAGCGTAAGCATAGCAGAACTCGAAATCGTCCTTCGAGGTGCACCATCCGCTATCGATGGCTACCTGGAAGATGTTTTCAGAAGCCATAAAATAGTCTTTATCCTTGAGATTGATCTTCCGGATACGGCTGGCGTTGGCGTTTACCGACACATGGTCGTCGGGTACGCGCTGGGCGGCCCACACCGATCCCACCTTGTCTTTTCCCGGGCCGAGGATCTCAAGGTGCCACACCTCTTTTTTATCGGCGATGGTCAGGCATTCGCCCGCATCGTTATAGCCGTATTTTGCCGTCAGCTCGCCGGCCATGGCGATTGCTTCGCGGGCCGTCGTGCATCGCTCCACCATCAGCTGGCATAGCATCGTGCAATCGATCAGCCCTTTGCCCGATTGCATCGACTCCCTTCCCCCGAAGGTTGATTCGCCGATGGCGAGCTGGTGTTCATTAATGCAAGGGTAAGCCGAGTTGACATAGGCAAAGGTGTGCTTCACCTGCGGGATGGTCCCTATCTTCTTGTAAACATACAGCGGCATGGCGAACGTGTCGCACGGCACCCGTTGGGTGATATCGCACCGGGAACCCTCCGGATGATCGAGCGCCGGCTGGATGAAGATCGACGAGCGGGTCCGGTGGCTGTCGTCGGTATGGGATGTTATTACTGAGCCGTCAATGGTAGCCCGTTTGCCACAGGTGATCGACGTGCAGCCGTCGGGCACGGTGCCAACCCAGTCGGATTTGTCGACCTGGGCGGAGAGATCATTTGGAGATGTGATAATTAGAACGATTAATAGGATATACAGCTTTTTCATAAGTGATGTTTTTGTTACAAGACAAATATAGGGATTAGTTTGCTTAAACCCTTTTCCACCCCGATTGCATCATTGGCTGGCCTGTATTATCCAATATGATCCTTGCATTCCAGACATAGCTCTTTGGCCATTCCCTGAATATCCTGACAACAGAGAATAATATCTTCAAAACCAACCTGCTCTCCCTGGGTTTCCAACCTCCATCGGGATTAATTTGCAGGTTAATTTCGTTTTCTTGTCGTCTGATCCGGTAATGTCCACCGATGCTGCCCGTTGTATTATCCGTGATGATTGAAAAGTTTCCTCCAATATCGGTTCCTTCTCGGAGGCAAATAATATCAGGAAAAGCCGGACTAAACTCTATGGTAATATGATGTTTACTGTTCCTGGCGCTCATACGCTTTATTTCATAATGTCCGCCTGTCTCTTCCATTTCATAGGCTATTCCCTTGTCTTCTATTTTATTAACCTTGTCAGGGATTAAAGGAGATAATTGACCTGTGAAATTCTTATTCCAGTCAACATTAAATGTATCGGCAGAATAACGAGTGAAGTAGTTTTTTGCGCAATCTACCGGTAAGGGAAAAGTATCAGGTTTATGTTTTACTTTATCTATTTCTATTTCTACGACGGAATGTTTTTGTTTTAAGAATGACATCTGATATAGTGAATAAACAGGCAAAGACATTGGTTTTTCAGAATTTGCTCCTACCGGTGCAAGTAAAAAGAAAGGATTCTTCTTTCGACATTTGCTTTCTTTTATTTGCACGATTATTTCCCGGCCCATCTTATCTTCAAAAGCAAAATAGACATCAACATGACCTGCATTTATTTCAAATCTTGCATTCTCAAGAGGTCTTATAAAGAAACTGGCATTGTTCAGAACACTATCTTGTGATCCAAAGGGATAACCTTCCTGATAATAGACATCTGTGGCGTCGTCCCTTCGGTAAGCTATTGCCAATAAATGCTTCCTGCCCGTTATATCGCAGGCCTGCTGAAATTCAAAAACAGTATAAAACTTGTCCGGATCCTTCTCAAAATTAACCAGTATGAGACGCTCCATAGGATCAATATTGAAACTAAATGGAGAATATACTTTTCCGTTCGGGGCAGTGGATGATTTATAGGGAGACGGATTACCCTGGTGCCATGCATCGAGAGCTTGTGTTTCCCGGGCAATGGTTTTTTCTGCAATAGTCAGGTTATTCACGATGTTTTATTTAAGGATGTAAAGTTAAAAATTAGTGATCCAAATTGCAAAAGGATCCACCCTTACCACCCTTACAACCCTTTTCCACCATTCAATTATTCTGCTACCTTTGCAAAGCTATCAGCACCCCGATGAGCGAACCTATCAAACACGAATGCGGCATTGCCATGATCCGGCTGCTCAAGCCGTTTGAGCATTACCTCGCCAAATATGGCACCTCTTTCTACGGCCTGAAAAAACTGCACCTGATGATGCAGAAACAACATAACCGCGGACAGGACGGCGCCGGAATAGCCTGCGTGAAATTCGACCTGGCCCCCGGCCATAAATTCATCGAACGGGTCCGCTCCAATTCCGGCTCCGCTATCCAGGATATCTTCGAAACGGTCTATAAACGCATCAACGCCATCGGCGAACGCGACTCCCGCCTGCTCAACGATGCCCACTGGCTGAAATACCACGCCGAATTTACCGGTGAGCTGTTCCTCGGGCACCTCCGTTACAGCACCTTCGGCAAACAGGGCATCGAGCTGCTCCACCCGGTGCTGCGGAGCAACAACTGGGAGACGAAAAACCTTGTTCTGGCCGGCAATTTCAACCTCACCAACGTCGACGAGCTGTTCGAACGCCTCATCGACCTGGGCCAGCATCCGATCGAAACATCCGACACGATCACCATGCTCGAAAAGATCGGACACTTCCTCGACGAAGAGAACGAACGGCTGTACCGCGAATTCAAGTCGTCAGGCCATCAGAAAAGGGAAATCTCGGGACTGATCGGTAAGCACCTCGATTTGCAGGCGATCCTGACCCGGTCGAGTAAGGACTGGGATGGCGGCTATGCCATTATCGGCGCTATCGGCCATGGTGATGCGTTTGCCCTGCGCGATCCGTCAGGTATCCGTCCTGCTTACTACTACAAAGACGACGAGGTGGTTGTGGTGGCCTCTGAGCGCCCCGTCATTCAAACCTCCTTTAATGTGCCCTACGAATCGGTCAGGGAAATAAAACCCGGCTATGCCCTTATAATTAAAAAAGACGGGCATGTTTCGGAGAAGAAGATCCTGGAGCCGCTCGAACGCAAAGCCTGCTCCTTCGAGCGGATATATTTCTCACGCGGAACCGACGTCGAAATCTACCGCGAACGGCAGAACCTCGGCAAAGCCCTCGCCCCGGCCATCCTCGACGCAATCGGCCACGACCTCGAGAACACCGTCTTCTCCTTCATTCCCAATACCGCCTCTGTCGCTTTCAAAGGCCTGATGGACGAGATAGAAGCCTATTGTGCCCACACCAAAAAAGAGAAGATCATACAACTCGGAAAGGACCTATCGGAGGAATCGCTGGAAAAGATTCTGGCTTTGAGGCCCCGCGTCGAGCAGGTGGCCGTAAAAGATGCCAAACTCAGGACTTTCATCACCCAGGACAAAGAGCGTGACGACCTGGTCGGGCACATCTATGATATCACTTACGGATCGGTCCGGAAAGGCGTCGATAGCCTGGTGGTGGTCGACGATTCGATCGTCCGCGGTACTACACTGAAGCAGAGTATCATCCGCATCCTTGACCGGCTTGGGCCAAAAAAGATCATCATTGCTTCTTCCGCCCCGCAGATCCGATACCCCGACTGCTACGGGATCGATATGTCGAAACTTCACGATTTCATCGCCTTCCATGCTGCCATCCATCTTTTGAAAGAGACTAACCAGGGCAATGTAATCAACGATGTTTACAAAAAATGCAGGGCACAGCTAAAGTTACCGAAGGAACAGGCGGTCAATCACGTAAAAGAGATATACAAACCGTTCACAGCAACCCAGATCTCTGATAAAATTGCGGCTATGCTGACCACCGGTGAAACAAAAGCCGTGATCCAGGTCGTTTACCAGAACATAGAAGATTTGCATGCCGCCTGCCCGAACCATCCGGGCGACTGGTACTTCACGGGCAATTACCCTACCCCGGGGGGTAATAAAGCCGCCTGCAAAGCATTTATCAATTACATCGAAGGGCGCGATATAAGGCCCTATTGAGCGCCTTTGGAGAATTCCGCACTGATTTTTTCAACCAGTTCAAGAAACTCTACTTTTTGCAACACCAGTTTCGGTTTACTGAAATCGATATCGTACACGGTATTGATGGGAACGAGATGAATATGGGCATGGGCCACTTCAAGGCCTAAAACGGCGATACCCATTCGTTTGCAGGGTACGACTTTTTCCACGGCAAGGGCTACCCTTTTTGCAAATAGGAATAAGCCTGCATACATATTATCTTCAACCCCAAAGATATAATCAACCTCTTTTTTGGGTATAACGAGCGTATGCCCTTTGGCCAGGGGGTTGATATCCAGGAAAGCCAGGAAATGATCGTCTTCAGCTACCTTGTAGCAGGGAATCTCCCCGTTGACGATCCGGGTAAAGATACTGGGCATGGTATAATGTTTATGAACGTGAAATTTCGATGATCTCGAAGTTCAGTTTACCGGCGGGCACGTCGATCTCCACTTTGTCACCGACAGTTTTACCGAGCAGCCCTTTGGCAATAGGCGAAGATACGGAAATTTTTCCGGCTTTTAAATTTGCTTCCGATTCAGGCACAATGGTATACGACATAACGGCCCCGTTCTTCAGGTTCGATAGTTTAACAGTACTCAGGATCAGAATCTTATTCAGATCCATTTTCGACTCGTCGATGATCCGGGCGTTGCTTATCTCTTCCTGCAGCCTGGCTATTTTCATCTCAAGCATTCCCTGGGCGTTCTTAGCTGCATCGTACTCGGCATTTTCCGAAAGATCTCCTTTGTCACGCGCCTCGGCAATCTGTTTTGAGATAGAAGGCCGTTCCACTGTTGTCAGATGATCAAGCTCTGCCCGCAGCTTATCAAGACCTTCTTTTGTATAATACTTTGGTTCTGCCATGATTCAATCCCTGTAAAATGTTTTAATAACAAAGAGACCCTTCCATAAAAGGGTCTCTTTGAACGCACAAAGATACGGTATAATTTTAAATGTTTAGTACTTGATTCGGATCCCGAAAGCCTGTGTTCCCTTGAAGTTATCGGTCGACTGATAAGCATAATCGATGCCGAGTTTCAGATCGGTCTTTTTGCTGAGCGGCACTTCTACGGAAGCGCCAAGGCTAAGGCCTTTATATGCATTCGTCCGGCTTGGATCAGACACATCTTCCAATATACCGTCTTCATATGTGTAGGCTCCGCGCAACATCAGGATCTCATTCAGCGAGTATTCCAGGCCGAGGGTAAACTGGTCTTTTGAAAATGAATTGGAAGTGAAATTTCCTGCCAGTGTCAGCCGGTGAAGGGCCGCGATCTGAAAGTCATACGATGCCCCGATGCGAAGCTGTGTTGGCAACTCAAATGATTCTGAGCGCTGGATGACCGAGATCGAATTGTCATTGCCCTGGAAGAAAGCTTTGATGGAGAATCCGTCGCCGGTGAACTTCATTGTCGGACCGAGATTTCTCAAAGCAATCCCGAATTTGGCCTGGTCTCTTTCCCCTGTCACATACATAACGCCAGCATCAAGGCAAATACCCTGTGCGCTTGCATCCGGGATAGATTCCGAAATGATGCGGATCGTAAGACCGGCGTATATGCTGTTAGAAAAAGTCTTCGAATAAGAAAGGGCAAAATTCAGCAGGCTGGGACTGTAAGTAGCACCGGTTCCATCGGGTTGTTCGGTCGTTGTTACGTCCAGATCGCCAAATCTCATGGAAAACACCGAAATCCCTATTGCGCCGGTTTCACCGGCCCTGACGCCGAGTCCGAAGTTCGATATTCCGATACCGGACCCTTTCAGCCAGTACGTCTGTGAAAATCCAAGCTCGAGTTTATTGACAAAGGCCAGTCCTGCAATGTTTGCGAACATCGATTCAACGCCCCTGATATTGGAGGTATTCACTCCTCCCCAGCCGGCGCTGCCTGTCCAGGGATTGATCAGTAGTTCAGGCGCACCTGCCTGCCCGGATCGGTCTTTATTTCCAGCCTGCACCCCTGAGGTGGCAAAGAAAAATGCCGTAATCATCGTCAAGGCTGCCAGGTATCTGTAAAGATTCTTCATAGTGGATGAAATTAATATTGTTATTTTATCCTGGTCTCTGATTAAAATACATTAAGATCGGGTACCCTCAGTCCGCCGAACCATTTCAGGATTTTCTCCCCATTATCGGCTTTAACATGGATGATGTAGACCCCGCCTGCAATCGGTACACCGGCAAAGTTCTTGAGATCCCAGTCTACCGAGGTTTTGGGCTCATCCTTTGTAATCTGCCGGATCAGCGTTCCGTTTACGTTATAGATTGAAATCGTGCAACGTTCCGGCAGGTTGGTGATCTTGATCCTGTTGTCGAGCGCATTCCGCTCATAACCATCGCCGCCGGCGTAAGCATAATACGGGTTGGGCACCACCTGGATCAGGTCAAGGTCACTTTTAGCTTTTTCGGGATCGCTCAACTGTGTAGCCACCGATTGGGTTTCGAACCGGTACATCGGCATGTGGCCGTTCTGAGAATTGGCAATAGAAGCAGAATCCAATGTTGTCGAGTAGAAACGCTTATAGGGTTTGGCTACCCTGATCCTGATCTTCACTTCATTGTTCAGCCATTCCTTTCCGTCAATGGATAGCGGCATACCGACCCACATCGCGGTGGACATCCACGCCAGTTCATACAGGAACGGCGGCAGGTCGTTCAAACCATATCCGTTCCGGATGTATTTGCAGCCGTCGTAGGCCGGGAAATCAAAGATTCTTCCCTGGAGATCCCTTCTGACATGATCCATGATATACACATAGTGCTTACCGCCGAATCGGGCATTGCCTGATACTGGATCAAAAATGCTTGAAGTCGGGTTGTACTTCATATCTCTTCCGTTGTCCTCTACCAGCCAGCTGTCTTCACCGAAAACAATATTCAGTCGTTCACCGGTTTCCACATTGATGGCATAACCCGGGAACCAGCTCATACTGCTGTCTGACACGTAGTTCGCTGCATTGGGATCTGAACTGGGGCCGCTGCCGCCCGAAGCCGGATTTCCGTCTTTATCGATGGACGGAGCCCTTCTGAACTGGAACCGTGCCGCCTTTCCCTGTGACAGGTTAGCATCGGGGCACATCTCAATGACCAATGACCTTGACCATTTCGATTTATCCGGTGTAAATACGATATCGACACTGAAAACATCCTCCATAAATGTCCTTTCTTTACAGGCAATGCTGTAAGCCGGTCCATTTATATCCTGGTCGTTAGCTGCTGTGAGAACAAACGGGGCCCACGTTCCGCTGGCCAGGCGCTCGAAGTTCTGGTTGGGATCAAATGAAGCCGAAGGCATGTTCCAGTCGGATGAATTTCCATCCTGGTAAGTTCCGGCCCGTATCCAGTTACGCGGATCATTGGGGACGTCGTTATCTACGACTCCACCAAGCCAGATATAGGAGCTGTCCTGGTAAGTCACTGACGACTCAAGTACACCGTTGTTATCGGCCAGCACTTCGTAAATCGTGATCGGGCCGTTCTGATCCGGTTTCTGACCCACCTTCTTGGGCCCCGGGGTATAGAACGACTTCATGTTGATCGAGATCCCGAAGTCGAGAAATAATTGCTCATTCTGCTTGTCAAGGGTGGCATCCGACTTGAATTCCCTGCCCAACGAGTCGACCAGAGTCCAGCTGCCTGTAATATAGCTTGCCGTATCTCCTCCCGCAATTAGAGCTGTGTTGCCCGTCACATTGAAGTTCCGCATGGTGTAAAGGGTATCAAACCTGACGTAATACTTTCCTGTGGGAACATTCAACGGATCGATAATTTTAATGTTGAGTGGGCCAAATCCATTTACATATTTGGCTTCATAAGCAATCGGATACAAAGGATGGCCGATATCGACAGTATCGCCGTCGATCACGGTTCCAACCGGTTGTTTGCTCAGGATCTCCTCAATGGTTTCCGGTGTGAGGTCGAGGATCATTCCATCATTGCCCTGTCCTTCGATACGGGTTATCGCCGGGCCATCGCCGTATGTGGAATTCATTACCAGGCCGTTGATGGTCTTATGTGGAATGGCCGTATAGGTGACAATATTTTTCCTTCCGGGCAGGTAAGCTTTTTTCTGGCCCATTTTCCCGATGACATCTTCCGGGTCGTAAGGCAAATACTCATTGTAAGCATATGCAACAACGGTATAATAATATTGCTTGTGATTGACAAGCCGCTTGTCGCCTGATGCGAATGCGTCGTCGGTGATCCGGAAAGAGTGCTGAATTCCTTCATCGCCTCCTTCCACTTCAACAACAGGGATATTGAATCCGATAGCTTTGTTAAAATAATGGTTGATGATCCTGCCTACACCGTTTTTAACGTCGAACTGGGCCACCAGTCTGACCATATCCGGATTAAAGTTACCGTATTCATCTTTAGCATCTCCAAGGGTTACGGAGGCATCTTTCAACTGGAAGATCTGATATCCTTCAAACCGGTATATGGAATCGCTTCTGAGTTCGCTATTTGCCGGATTTGGCTGGATAATATTCGGATCGAATTCGGCGTATTGTTCAAGGTAATTGTTGGAGCCTTTGGGATTATCGATGAAAACGATCAGTTCCCGGTCAAGTTCCCGGATAATAAGGTCCGGTGCATCGGGGCCGTCGATCACTTTAAAGCAGTTGTCGAACAGTGCCTGGCATTTGTCATCCACAACCCGCAGCAGTTCAACGGAAGCCCAGGGGCCGCCGGATGCTGCCCTTGCCCAGGGGATACCGACCGTGATATAGTTAACAGCGCCGGGTTTCAGCGTAAATGGTCCGGCTGACTGCATAAAACGGCGGTCTCCCGGCTCATTGCCCGATTCTTCCTCCGTCCAGTATTTCCCGTTCTGGTTATATCCGCCGTTTGGTGGCTGGAATTTCGTCCCCCAGTTGCAGGGATCGGAATCGCCCGGGAACATGAATTCGCAAATAGGTCCCACAGCAGCCGCATCTATGTTATGCGCGGTTCCACCGTATAACATCAATGAATTGTCCTTCCATATGCCCCTTAAGAAATTATAGTATTCGGAAGCTACTCCCGGGTCAGTAGTTGCCGGGTTGGAAGAGGTATTATTATGGTAAACAAAACGGCGCATCCCGTAACGTTCGTCATCCACGATTCCGTTGCCGAAGTTTACGCCATTGATGGCCATCTGGTCGACTTCAAAATTCGGTCCCTGGCCAAGGATGCTGCAATCTCCCGTAAATCTGGGATTGTCGAATCCATCCGGATCTATGTACGGGCCCTGGAAAAAGTCGACGCCGATAGCCGGGGGCTGCGCACCGTACGATTCCGGTTCACCGCTGCCGTCGATCGCAACGCCATTATAGCAATAGCCTAATCCACGGAGAACATCACAACCCACATAGTCATCCCATGCATATCCCAGGTCGGTATCTACCCAGGGGCAGAAATAGGTGTTGGTCAGTTCAAAGGTTGAACGGTTGATCACTTCATAGGAATAGAACGACATATTGTTGATTTCATCGTTGGTCGCAAAACCAAAGGCCTGGGCTCTTACTTCCATACCGATCGGGGCGCCCTGCGTTTCCGTATGGGTATTTCCTTTATCATTGAAAACCCACCAAAGCGTCTGGTCGCCTTTGATGACCTGGTCAACCAGGATACTGCCTGTAAGCGCAACTTTATATTCCGTCAGATCCTCTTCCATGGTCCTTGCCGGGATATAACTCGGATCGCCGGCAAAATTTATGGGGCAAAGTTCATTGGTAATGTCATAGTACGGATAGTCGCCGTTATTCGGGTCATATTCTCCATCGCCGTCAACATCCCGGAACGGGGCCAGGTAATAGCTGTTCAGTTTGGCTACATCGCCGTGGGCCGGCCATTCCAGTATAGATTTGGGAATACTGTAGCCCGGATACTCCTCCGCTTTATTCGTGCTGTTCCACCATCCGAGGAATTCGTCTACTTCCAGTCGGGTGATCAGGAAATGCTTGTCGTATTTTGCACAGGTTTCCTGGTCCACCGCCGCGGTTCCGTCGGTTGTCAGCGGTCCCGGCCAGTAATCGTTACCTACCTGGCGGTACCGGATAGCAGCCAGTTTTAGCTGGTTGTTGATATCCAGTCCTCCGATCCAGAGTGATCCGGAAAACATGGAGGTAGCGGTTCCGGTTTTCGGAATATAATATTGGGCTCCGATTCCTCCCGGAAGGTCCCACCACATATCTCCGCCGGTGTTGATACGAGCCCTGATATTGTTTATATCCAGGAAACGAAAGCCTGAAGCGGCTGAACACCCGGCTGCCGTTCCTTTAATTGTACCGGCATTTTTCTTTGCCCCGACGAATTCCCTGGAGTAGGCGCCGCCTGTCAGGAGCAATCCGATCAGCACAACGGACAGTAACCGATAGATAATTCTCATTTTCATATTATAATTCTTAATATTATCAATTGAAGAATGGTTCCTAAGCACTAAAAGTTGAAGATAACCCCGAGCCTGATCGTCCGCGGGCTGCTGTAATTGCCCGGGTTATTAACTGCAATGGCATACAAATCGCGGTAAGCCTGCTCACTTGTTGCTTCACTGATCTGCTTCTGGGATTCAGGAGCCGACAGATAACCGTCATCATCCGGATTGCCCGTGAACGGATATACGCCCATGATGTTTTTCTGGTTAAGGATATTATTGATACGCAGATAAACATTGACAAAGGCAGGGCGTTGGTTTTCCCCGTTACCCAGCATAAAATGGAAATCCTTGTCGATCGTGGCATCGGTCCTGAACTGCCAGGGGCCGCGTGCGCCGTAGTAAGTTCCTTTCACCAGGTTGGTACCTGCCTGGTTTATCCCGACCACATTCCTCGACTGAGTGTACGGCGTTCCCGATCCTCCGTTAAGAGTAACGGTAAATCCGAAATAGCTCAACCACTGAATGGGAGGTTTGCCTGATTTTTTACGCTGGCTGACCGGGCCATTATATTCAGCATCCCCGCCAAAATGGTAATCGAGGAAAATGTTGAAGGAGTGGCGGCGGTCGGTCTGGATCGGGAAGGTACTCCTGAGGTTAGGTAATCCGGAGGCGACAAGGGCTGCCGTTGTTCCCTGGTTTGAACCGGTGGCATTGGCAAACTGCAAGGTATAATATGCGCTCAACCTGACGTTTCCGGTCTTTCTCAGGTCATACTGCACGGTAAGACCCTTAACCGTTCCAAAGTCTATATTATTAAAAGAGGTATAATCTTTAGGATAGGCTCCGTTGAAACGGTAGATCTGGAGCATGTCGCGCATTTCACGATAGAATGTAACCAGTTTCACCGATGATGAATTGGTCAGTTTCTGCTGGAAACCCACTTCATAGTCGATGGTCTGTGTCGGTTTCAAACCGGGGTTATTGATTACACCGGATACATTATTAAAGAAGTAGTACGTGGAAGGATCGCTGAAAACACTGTTTGTCGGGCGCTGGGTAAGCACATCATAATGTGCAAAGAACAGCGCTTCATCGGAGATCGGGAATGAAAAGGCGATACGCGGCATGACCGACCACTGGGGTTCATAATCTTTGAATGCAGCAATGGTAGGCCGCTCCAGTGTAGGATCGACCAGGTATGGAGAGATCCCTGAGCCGACATCCAGGCTGTTCGGATCCTGGATTTCAGCACCGGAGGCGTTGAACCAGTCGTACTCATTACGATAGCCGACTACCCTTGTGGGATTGTTAACATTATCGACATAAACGACATAGTCGCTTCCCATATTGGATGGATGCGAGACGGCATCTCCACCGACCGACGAAACTTCCTTCACCGTATAGGCCTGGTAAACCAGGAACGGATCCTTCAGCATCTGCTGGTTGGCATCGAAGCGGTCGGCACGGATTCCCACGTTAAAGATCAGATCGCGGAATGCGAATTTATCCTGCAGGTAGAAAGCCATGTAGTTTGGTTCATAGGCTCCAATTTCACGGGTATAATTGCCGTTTTCGTCCTGTGCATTGAAGAAATCCTCAAAGCTGGGCTTGGTCGTCAGTTTATTTCCTTTGTAATCATAGCCAAAGTATCCAACATAGGAAGAGATATTGTCGTTCAACAATTCATCCGCGCTGAACATATCCACCGAGAATAACTCTCCTCCTTCGTAATACTTGGTGTGCATTACGCCATTCTTATCGAAATAATTGATAGAGTTTGTATTAAAGTCATAGGAGTCGATATCGATAAAATCGAGCCCATTGGTAGGTAGTCCCAGTTTTTGCCTTAAGTTGTAATCAAAAGTCCTCTGTGTCAGTTCGTCGTATTTGCGGAAATACTTGATCGTATCCAGGTTGGAACCTTCGACAATGATAGGATTGTCAATATCCAGTTCGGCGATATGGAAGTTGGTGATACTGCGCATCAGTCCCCAGAAAGCGCCGGGGGCGTAGCCGAAGCCACGGTCGCTGCGCTGGTCATACTGAAAACCGAATTTAAATTCATGGTTTCCAATATCCATTGCGCCGCTGACATTTATGGCAAACTGGGTATTATCATACTCATTATAACCGGCTTGCCCTGCGCCCGGGGCAGTCCAGAGCCCGTAGACTCCGTCGGGACCCTGGCCGTTGAGCAGCCCGCCTCCGAGCTGGATCTGATCCAGGTTCTGATAATTCCCAATAACCTGTCCGGCAAATAATTCATAATAGGATGAGGTATACCTGGCGATCAGCGGATTGTAATCATAGGGATCAAAGGTGACCAGGGTATCAAAATCCCAGCTGTTCAGGATCCATGCCTGCTCATAGAAATTTCCGTTGACCGTATCCGAGCCGAGCTCATAAGTAGGAGTTTTGTAGGTTGTATATTTACCAAGGTATCCGTATTTGAAAAGGTCTTTTCCGTGATCGGCATCTTCGGTAAATCCGGAGTTACTCGTGTAGTCGGCCTGGATTGAATAATAAACGTTTTTAATGAATGAATTGCTTTCCTTGTCGGTCGGGAAGCGTTGTGTAAATCTTCCGAATACCCTCCAGGTGTTGTTCATGGAATGAGAATTCTTTTTATAATTAAACAAAGAACTCCCATAACTGTAATTATTGTTATTGTCGAGATAGTAGGAACCGCCCAGGGTCAGGTTGATCGTCTCGGTGGTACGGATATCGATTTTCCCCGAAACACTGACATTATAGTTGCTGGTATTCTGGGTCGATTTGACTTTCTCAAGATCGCTCATTTCGGTAAAAAGGACATTCGGATAGGTTCCGAATCCGCCCTGTGCCGGGCGAAGCGGATTTTCTTCAATATAAGCAAGGTAATCGTCTTTAGCCTTATATATATCGATGCCGATAGGCCTGCCATCCTTATTATAATTAAAATCCCCGGCAATAAAGAAACCGAGCAGGGAGGTCGTTCTCTTACCGTTTTCATCCTTTTTGGAGAATAGAGGCCCGTTGATATTGATACCGGCCCGGTTATAACCAAATGGGTCGAGGTACTGCGATGATTCCAGTTCGATCCCGGCGCCGAACTCACGTGATGGGCCTTTGGTAGTAACGTTGATGATACCTCCGGTTGCGTCGCCGTACTGAGCCGGTACCCCGCCGAGGACTACGTCGACCTGCTCAATGGCCGAAGCCGGCAGGTTGGAGGAGCCTCTCACCCTGATACCATCGATGTACATGACGGTGGCATCTTCACGGGCGCCCCTGACCCGTCCGCGTTCGCCGTCGGCCGAGAAGACCCCTCCGACCGTTGAAGCGATCGAGTTAGCCGATCGGTTCGGCATCTTGGCGATCTCCTCGGAGGTCACGGAAGCACCCGATGTCGTCTGGTCTTTGGAGATCAGAGGAACCTTATAATCAATCACTTCGAACGTCTCGAGCTGCTGCGCTGTCGATTCCATCTCGATGTCGAGGAACTGGATCTGATCGGCGGCAATGGTTACGCCCCTGTACATTGTAGGCTTGTACCCTACATATGTTGCTTTCACATCATATTTTCCGGGCGGGATCGGCTTGATCATATAGTTCCCGTCAAAATCGGAAGCGGAGCCCGAGACATTTGTCCCTCCAACCTCGACCACAATATTGACAAAAGGAAGTGGTTCCCGGGTAGCTTTATCCAGCACTTTTCCCTTAAGTGCCCCTGATTGTGAAAAAACTAACAAATTGGCAGACAGAATTATGCCAAGGGTAAAGAGTAGCTTTCTTAACATACCATACAAATTTATGTTAGGTTATATTTTGCGCGAATTTGAAGCGGGTAAAGATATAAATAAATGTAATTATTCTCCAAAATTTCTTAAAAGTGCTTAAAAATAATCAGCCTTCCGAAACGGTTCATGCATAAGGGCGATTCAGGATTTCGGCATAAATGACCGCCTGCCTCAGATTGACTTTTGCCTCAAGTTCCGATTCCTTGTCTTCCTCCAGCAGGATATCATTTTTCGCAGCAATCCTGTCATCCCTCCCGGATAAATAAAATGGAATATCCATCTCTTCAATCGACCGGATGCCTTTCTTGTTGTACTCCTTCTCAAACGACGTTTCACCAATAACCGGCGACATCCCGTCCGACATTGCCGGTTCAAACTCCGGTTCCGGTTCAGGATATGACGGTTCACCCATCAGGATCTCCTCCAGGGTTGGTAACTGGGAGGATTCAGCAGGGGGCCGGGATGTTCCCGTTACGGGCCGAGCCGGTTGCTTTTTTTTCTGGGACTTCCGGTAAAAAGCAAATAACACCCACGCAATCAATACGATGAGGTAAATTAAATCGTCCATCTTCATTCATTTCTGGCTGATATAAAAATACATAAATTGATGAACCGTATTCAAAAATAATCAGTTATCGGCTCGGCAAAATCAGTTTACGGTGAGAAAAGTATCTATAACTTATTGGCTATAAGTTATATAAGATCTCCATAATTTTTTCTTTTTTCCTTCGGGATACCGGAATCTTAGTCCCGTCATTCATCAGGATATATCCGCCATCATGCCGGATAAAACTTTTTATATATTTGATATTGACCAGGTGGGATTTATGCGGACGGATAAAGTCGTAGGCGCTGAGCAATTCTTCATTCTCCTTTAATGTTTTGGATACCAGTAATTTTCGCCCATCATTAAAGAAAAAATAGGTATAGTAGTTGTCCGATTCACACCGGACGATATCCGCAACCTGTATGACGTGAATCATTTCAGATGTGGAGAGGATGATCTTCTGTTCTTTTTCTTCATGGCCGGGCTTTTCCGTAAAATTTTCCATGGCCCGCCGCCGGTTGGAATCGGCCTTTTTCTTTTCAACACGTCCGACAGCTTCGATCAGGTCCTGCGGAATTATCGGTTTGAGAAGATAATCGAGCGCACTGTATTTAATGGCTTTAATGGCGAACTGGTCGAATGCCGTGGTGAAAATGATCTCAAAGTCCACCTGGCCGATCTCCTCCAGGACCCGGAACCCGCTCCCATCGGGCATCTGGATATCAAGGAACACAACATCCGGGTGATGCCCCCGGATTTCCTCCAGTCCTCTCCGGTAGCCATCGGCCTCGGCGACGATTTCAACTTGCGGACAATACTTTTCCAGGAGGCGCCGCAAAGTTTCGCGCGACATTTTTTCATCTTCAATTATTATCGCCCTGATCATAATTTAAGTTTTAAGATTCCCTGTATTGTATCGTGAATTCAACGAGCGTACCGGCAGCTTCTCCGTTATCATCCCTGAGATCGGTTATCCTGACGGCGTAGTTCTTCCTGTTTTGCTTGTTGAAAATCTCAATCCTCTCCTGTGTGATGATCATGCCCTTGGGTTGACGCCTGATCCCCGACATATTCCTCAGTTCGATAGCCTTTTCCCGGCCAATACCGTTGTCACGGATACTGCAAAGCAATGTGCCCTGGCTGATCTTTTTGATGGAGACTTCAAGCAGTCCTTTCCTGGGGCTGTTGACCAATCCGTGAATGATGGCATTCTCCACATAAGGCTGGAAGAGCATCGGGGGTATCTCGACAAATTCCTCATCCAGTTCTTGATCATGCGTGATCACGTAATCGAATTTATCATCAAAACGGAGTTTCTCCAGGTCGATATAATGAGTCAGGGCCCGTAATTCATCTTTAAGTGTAATCAGCGAGGCGGTCGAATTGGCCAGGATCATCCGCATCAGGTGGGAAAATTTGGCCAGGTAGTTCACTGCACGGTCTGTATCGTTGGCCAGCACAAAGTTCTGAATTGCATTCAGGGAGTTAAAGATGAAATGCGGATTCATCTGCAGCCTCAGGGCTTTTTGTTCCAGTTCAAAGACCTGTTTTTCGATGGCCAGCATTTTTTTCTCTACATCATGTTTCTTTCTGACAGATCTGATACGTACCAGGACGATACTCCAGGCCACCGTGATCAGGAAGAGAGCAGAAAGCAGCCGGAAGACCCAGGTCCTCCACCAGGGATTCCGGACAACAATGGTCAGGCCGATGCCTTTCTCATTCCAGACCCCGTCGTTATTGGCCCCTGTCACAATGAACCGGTATGTGCCCGGTTCCACTTTACGGTATTCGGCCGTTCGCCGGCTTGCTCCGGCCACGATCCATTCCTCGTCATAATTTTCAAGCTTATAACGGTATATATTCTTCGACGGATTTGTATAATCCAGGCCTGAGAACGAAATAGCGAAAAAGTTTTCATTATGGTTCAACCGGATGACCTCCCCGTTTTCAAGGTCGGTGCTGACCAGGTCATTGAGCACTTTCAGGCCGGTAAATGCCATCCGGGGAGGGATCTTGTTCAGGACGATGCTGTTGGGATGAAAAATATTAATACCGTTCATGCCACCGAAAAATATTTCTCCCTTAACGTTTTTGAAATAAGCCCCGGTGTTGAATTCATTTCCCTGCACCCCGTCCTGCGTATCATAATTGACAAATGACTGGGTCCGCTGATCAAATTTCGAAACACCCCGGTTGGTCGTAATCCACAGGTTCCCATCTTCATCTTCTAAAGCCGTATAAACCACATTATTGGGAAGGCCGCTATTTTCATTATACGTCTTAAACGTCTGTGTAACCGGATCATACCGGTTCAGACCGCCTCCCATTGTTCCCATCCAGAAAATTCCTTCCCTGTCTTCCAGAATCGAAAAGATCATATTGCTGCTGATCGAATTCGGATCGGCCTGATCATGCCTGTAAACGCCGGTTAGATCCAGATCGGGCGATAATTTATGGACGCCCATATTCGACCCGATCCAGAAATTGCCTTGCTTGTCCTCGTAGACCACCCAGATTTTATCATCCGACAGCCTGGGATCGGAGCCGGGCCTGGCAGAAATGTGCCTGATCACCTGCCCGGAAGAATTAATGATGGTCAATCCTTTGCTGACCGTACCTATCCATATCCGTCCTTTTGAATCGACCATCGTGGATAGAATATTGTTCTCGGCAATGGTGGAATTGTCGTTTTCACGGTTGTAGAACCGTTTAATATCACCTGATTGCCGGTCTAACCGGTTAATTCCATCACTTTCCGTCCCAATCCAGAGGAAACCGGCACTATCCAGCGCCAGTGTCCTGATCTTATTGCTTGACAAGCTTCTGTAATCGCCAGGCCTGTTTTTTAAAAAGGTGAACTGACCTTGTTCCCTGTCAAGCAGGTTTACACCGTCGTAAGTACCGATCCACAAGAGCCCTTTCTCATCTTCCAATATTGAGTAAACAATATTATCGGACAGGCTGTTGGGATCTTCCGGATCATTCCTGAGATGCAGAAACCGGCCGGGATGCAAATCAACTTTATTCAGGCCTTTGTAAGTGCCGACCCAGATGGTCCCCGAATTGTCCTGGTAAATACTTCTGATATCTTCGTTGCTCAGATTATAACTATTAATGCCGGAAACGATCCGGTCCACCTTATCCGTTATCGGGTTGAACAGGTTTAAGCCTTTGTTGGTCCCGATCCATAATACCCCCTTTCGGTCTAAAAGAAGTGAATTGACCTGGTCGGACGACAGTTGCAGGTTGCGGTGATCGGTAGCCTCCAGGTGAAGGATAACGCCGTAGATCGGGTTGAGCAGGAAGACCCCGTTCAGCGTTCCGGCGTATACCTGTCCGTAATCATCAGCAACCAGTTCGCGGATATAGTTGCTCCGGAGAAAGTCAGCAGAACCGGGCACACCGGGTAGTTTATACTCTTTAAATTCCTGGTTTTTAATATCAAAACGATGGATGCCACTGTGTGTTCCGATCCAGATGGTTCCGGCATCGTACTCCTCCACACACGAAATGAAGTTGGAAATGGTACTGTCGGTATTTTTGGAATAAAAATTATAAACAGTAAATATTCCCTGCTGTTTATCATACCGGTTGAGTCCTTCGGCAGTCGATATCCAGAGGTATCCCTGCTTATCCTGCAGAATATGATTAACATAATCGTTACTCAGGGTATTCGGGTTCTCCGGGTTATGATGGAAAACATCGATCTTTCCTGTCGACCGGTTCAGCCGGTTCAGGCCGTCATCGGTACCTATCCAGATATTTTGCTCATCGTCTTCAATGACCGAATTTATTGTCGGATGGCTCAGTCCGTTGGCCGTATTGTAAACGATATAATCATATCCGTCATAGCGGTTTAATCCATCCCAGGTGCCAATCCAGATAAAACCCCGTGAGTCCTGGATCAGGCTGTAAATGGAGTTTTGAGACAGCCCCTTGACCGTAAGCGTATTTTCAGTAGTGATCCGGTCAAAATGCAAAGCAGGCGTCTGTCCTGCCGCAGTCAAAGGAAAGATAAGGCTCAGGCAGGAAAGGGTTATGATGAACTTTTTGTACACGCTCTTCCGGAGTAAATATAATGCTAAAATAAATAATTTAACAGTCCGGTTAACGGATTGGCCTTTCCGGCCGACAATATGCAGAATTTTCAGTAGTCTATGCCATAGGTGTGATCTATTTTACTGTATTTTTGATTTTTTAAGCGGGATTCAAATGAAGATCAAGACTCTGTTTATAAGCGTACTTTTTATCACTTTAATCGGTTTCGGTGCGGGATGTGATAAAGACGACGGTGACCGGCTGCCTTTGCCTCCGACCGATATTACCATTGATCCGAATTCGACGATTTACCAGGAATTGAATATTGTCGGGGGATGGACATACCTGGGAATCCAGGACGGGGTGGAACCGCCCAGCCGCGGCATTATAGTATACAGGCTCAGCATGGATCAGTTCATGGCTTTTGAACGGACCCCTCCTTTCAAACCCGACAGTTGCTGCAGCAATTCCGGCACCGTTTGTACAAGCCTGGTAGTCGATAATTTTTACCCGTTTGTGATGGATACCTGTACCAATTCCAAGTACCTTATTCTTGACGGTTCGCCGGTATCAGGTCCGTCGACCATGACCCTGGGCATTTATGTCACGGAATATTACGCAAACCAGCTGTATATTCATGACTAAGTAATTCTTAATTCTTAATTCTAATTCTTAATTAACTTAAAACTAAGAATTAAAAATTAAACATTAAATATTAGTATCGGTAGTGTTCCGGTTTAAAGGGGCCATTTTTGGGTACACCGATATAATCAGCCTGTTCCTGCGATAATTCGGTAAGTTGAACCCCAATATGTTCCAGGTGCAAACGGGCGACTTCTTCATCCAGTTTTTTAGGCAGGCGGTAAACCCCGACTTCATATTTGTTTTGCCACAGGTCGAGTTGGGCGAGGGTTTGATTGGTGAATGAGTTGCTCATGACGAAGGAAGGATGGCCGGTGGCGCATCCCAGGTTGACCAGGCGCCCTTCTGCCAGCAAATACATGGAGTGCCCGTCAGGAAAGATATATTTATCCACCTGCGGTTTAATATTCACGCGGGTTATGCCCGGCATCTCATTCAGTCTGCCAACCTGTATCTCATTATCAAAGTGACCGATGTTGCAGACGATCGCTTCATCGTTCATCCGTTTCATATCCTCAAGGGTAATGACATCCCGGTTGCCGGTGGCGGTGACGAAGATATTTCCCTTCGACAGCACGTTTTCAAGTGTATTGACCTCAAATCCTTCCATAGCCGCCTGCAGGGCACAGATCGGATCGATCTCGGTTACGACCACCCTGGCGCCATAGGATTTCATCGATTTGGCGCATCCTTTTCCGACGTCGCCGTAGCCGAGCACGACCACAACTTTGCCGGCCAGCATGATATCGGTAGCCCGTTTGATGCCGTCGGCCAGTGATTCGCGGCATCCATAGAGGTTATCGAATTTCGATTTGGTGACCGAATCGTTGACATTGATAGCCGGGACGAGCAATTCACCCCGCTCCTGCATCTGGTAGAGCCGGTGCACGCCTGTCGTTGTTTCTTCGGAAACACCTCTCCATTCGCTGGTGGTTCTTTGCCACTTCCGGTTATCCTCGACATAGACTTTACGCAAAAGGTCCATAATGGCCGTCTCATCCTGGCTTTCGACTTTCCTGTTCAGCAACGAAGGCTCTTTCTCGGCCTGTACCCCCCAATGAAGCAGCAAAGTGGCATCACCGCCATCGTCGACAACCAGATGCGGGCCTTTGCCGCCGGGGAACGAAAGGGCCTGGTAGGTGCACCACCAATATTCGTCGAGCGTTTCGCCTTTCCAGGCAAAGACCGGTATACCGCGCTGTGCAATGGCTGCAGCCGCATGATCCTGGGTCGAAAATATATTGCAGCTGGCCCATCTTACATCTGCTCCCAATTCAGTAAGGGTCTCGATGAGCACGGCTGTCTGGATCGTCATGTGAAGAGAACCGGAGATCCTGGCCCCTGCCAGAGGTTTCTGCGGTCCGTATTTCTCGCGGAGCGACATCAGTCCCGGCATCTCCTTTTCGGCCATCCCGATCTCTTTTCTACCCCATTCAGCCAGGCTGATATCTTTTACTTTATATTTCAAATTTGTATCTATTACCAGGTTTTCCATATGTAAAAATTTGAGGCTGCAAAGGTACGAAAATTGTCAATGTGGACGAATCCTAGTACTTTTGGATTTGATAATCGTAACGGCATGGCTGAATATCTTCGCAGGCAAATTGGAAATCATTCGCTTCTGGCGTTATGGTTGATTACCGAAAGCACAGAAGAACTTGAAGCTGCCATTTCACTCCGGGCCGAAGAGAAGAAACTCTATGAATCCTTTGTGGCCGAAAGCCGCAGGAAGCAATGGCTGGCTTACCGTCTCCTCATCCGGGACCTTCTCAGGCCCGACGATTTTCCGGTGGAGTATGACGAGACCAATAAGCCTTACCTTGCCGGAAGCAATTATCATATTTCGGTCAGCCATTCCGGCGATATGGCGGCCGTCATCATCAGCCGCAAATCAAGGGTCGGAATTGATATCGAAAAGATCAGGCCC
The DNA here is from genome assembly GCA_017991835.1 of Bacteroidales bacterium. Lineage (GTDB taxonomy): Bacteria > Bacteroidota > Bacteroidia > Bacteroidales > JAGOPY01 > JAGOPY01. The sequence continues at coordinate 27,056 of JAGOPY010000007.1, forward strand.
AGGGTCGGCAAGGTGAAGGAACGGTTTCTCAGCCTGCCCGAGCTTGACCGGATTGGTAACGATAGCGGTTTTAGCCGGCTGACGCTGGCCTGGTCAGCCAAAGAAGCGATCTATAAGTTGTTCGGGCAAAGAGACCTGGATTTCAGGGAAAACATCTGCCTGCATCTGCCCGATCAGCCGGGAGAACCGTTTGATGGCGATATCATCCTGGATTCCGGTATTACCCGGTTCCGGATCGAAAATGAACTCATCGGGGATTATATCCTGGTTTATGTCGAAGAGCCGGCGCCGTGACAGATTCCCGGCAGGCAGTATAAATTTTTATACTTTTGCATCAGAGCAGCAGGAAATGACCATCTACCAGAAAATCACCGGTAAAATACCCGGAAAGGCATTTGCGGTTTTGATCGATCCCGATCAGTACCACACCGGTGGCATTGACAACATTGTCAAGATCGCCTCCGACAGCCGGGTCGATTTTATCCTGGTCGGGGGCAGCCTGCTGACCAACGACCACCTGGATGAGACACTGGAAAGAATCAGGTCACTGGCTGAAATTCCGGTCATCCTTTTCCCGGGCAGCATCATGCAAGTCAGCGGCAAAGCCGATGCGGTCCTGCTGTTATCGCTGATTTCAGGGCGTAATGCCGATCTCCTGATCGGTAAACACGTGATCGCCGCACCTTATTTAAAAGAAAGCAAACTGGAAATCCTCCCAACCGGATATATGCTTATTGAAAGCGGCCCGCTGACAACAGCCCAGTACATCAGCAACACCCTGCCCATACCGCATGCCAAAGACGACATTGCCGCATGCACGGCCATGGCCGGCGAAATGCTCGGCTTACGGCTGATCTACATGGATGCCGGTTCAGGCGCCGAAAATCCCGTATCGCCCTCCATGATCCGTAAAGTCAGGGCTGTAATCTCCGTCCCGCTGATCGTCGGGGGCGGAATCCGGACACCGGAACAAGCCATCGTTTCCTGCCAGGCCGGCGCTGATATTATCGTGGTGGGCAATGCCATCGAAAAAGACCCCTCCTGCCTCAAAGAAATCGCCCATGCCATCCATTCCTGTTCAGAACTTTAATCTCACCGGCGGATTTACCCGTCGGAGCATCATATCGCAATAAATAATACCGAATATGAAAAAAAACATCTCCCTGATTCTCGTTTTCCTTTTCGCCACATCCCTGGCATTTGCGCAAAAAAAACTGACCATCGAAGACGTCAGTGGCATGAACCGCTCGGTTTATCCGTCATCGATGAGAAACCTGCAATGGGTGCCCGAAAGCAACCGCTTTTCGTACATGGAGAACAATGCCCTCCTCACCCGTAAAGCCGACAAAACGGTTCCCGATACACTGGTCAGGTTATCCGAAATGAACCCGGCACTGAAAAAAGCATCATTCGACACCCTCGCAAGGTTTCCTTTCATCAGCTGGGAAGACGAATCTTCCTTCCTGTTTACGAACAACCAGAAAGTGTACCGGTATTTTGTCAACAGCCGGTCTGTTTCATTTGTCAATTCCTACCCGGAAGAAGCTGAAAATATTGATGCAACTGGCAATATGAAAAAGATTGCCTATACCGTCGATAATAACCTCTATTTAGCTTTGGAGGGAAAACAGGTTCAACTGACACAGGATACCCTTTCGGGTATTGTTAACGGGCAGAGTGTTCACCGCAATGAGTTCGGGATAGAAAAAGGGACCTTCTGGTCGCCGGAAGGCAATTACCTGGCTTACTACAGGAAGGATGAAACGATGGTGACCGATTACCCGCTGGTCAACACCACCACGCGGATTGCAGAGCTGGAAAACATCAAATACCCGATGGCCGGGATGACCAGCGAACAAGTGACGCTTGTTGTTTACAATCTGGCTGATGGCACCCGTTTGACCGTGAAAACCGGCTTGCCTGCCGATCAGTACCTTACCTCGGTGACCTGGAGCCCCGATGAACAAGACCTCTACATCGGGATTCTCAACAGGGGACAGAATCACCTGAAATTGAACCGTTATAGCGCCACTACCGGGGAGTACGAGGCCACCCTCTTCGAAGAAAAAAGCGATAAATATGTCGAGCCGCTGCATCCGCTCTATTTCATTGATTCGCAGCCCGACCGGTTCATCTGGATGAGCCAGCGCGATGGATACCGCCATATGTACCTCTATTCGACCGACGGAACCCTGCTCCGCCAGCTGACCAGCGGCCCATGGATCGTCACCTCCTTCCTGGGAACCGACCCGAAAGGGAACAGGGCGTTTTTCCTGGCCACCCGGAACAGCCCGCTTAACGAAGATATTTTCGCCGTTGATTTCAAGACGGCTTCTATCCAGCCCGTCTCGGCCAACACCGGTGTTCACAACCCGGCGCTCAGCCCCGATGCCAGGTACATCCTGGATGTTTACAGCGATACCAGCGTCTGCCGGGAATACAACATCATCGACTCGAAAGGGAAAATGCTCCAGGTCATTTCGCGCAGCGACGACCCACTGGATGACTATGTAAAATGCCAGAGCAAGATATTCCAGCTCCCGGCCGACGACAACACCCCGTTGTTCTGCCAGATGATCCTGCCGCATGATTTCAACCCGGCAAAAAAGTACCCGGTCATTGTGTATGTCTACGGGGGTCCCCATGCACAGCTTGTCAACAACACCTGGCTCGGGGGAACCAGCCTGTTCAATTACTACCTCGCGCAGCAGGGCTATATCATTTTCACGCTCGATAACAGGGGTTCGGCCAACCGCGGCAGGGACTTCGAACAGGCTGTTTTCCGCAACCTGGGGACGCTGGAGGTCATTGACCAGATGACCGGTATCAGATACCTGAAAAGCCTGCCATATGTCGACCCGGAGAGGATCGGCGTAACCGGATGGAGCTACGGCGGATTCATGACGATTTCGCTGATGCTTCGCCAGCCCGGTGTATTCAAAGTGGGCGTTTGCGGAGGGCCGGTGACCGACTGGAAATATTACGAAGTGATGTACGGCGAACGGTATATGGATACCCCGGAGGAAAATCCGGACGGCTATCGTGAAGCCAGCCTGCTGGAGCGCGCCGGAGAACTGAAGGGAGATCTGCTGATCATCCACGGCACCTCCGATCCGACAGTGGTCTGGCAGCATTCGCTTGCCCTGATCCAGCGCTTTATCGAGGAAGGGAAACTGGTCGATTATTTTGTTTACCCGGGACATGGCCATGGCGTGGGCGGCAAAGACCGGCTGCACCTGAACCGGAAAATCGAACAATATTTTATCGATCACCTATGATCCGGTGGATAATCCTGCCGGTCATCCTGTTTTTCTCAGTATCAGGATATTTCTCCGCCACCGCCCAGATCCTGCTGGCCGACAGCGGCCTCTCGGATTACCGGATCGTGATCCCCAGCAAACCTTCTGCCGGAGAGTCGAAAGCCGCCTTGCAGTTTCAATCGGTTTTCAGGGAAATATCATCAGTGACGCTGCCGATAGTCCCCGACTCCCGGCCCGACTCGGAAAAGGAAATAGTCATCGGGAACAGCACACGCCTGGAAAAAATTAAGTCTAAAGGCCGTTTTAAAGATGATGAAGATGATGGATTCCTGATCCATACTGACCAGGCTAAGCTTTTCATCTGCGGAGCAGGCGACAATGGATTATTTTACGGGGTTTGCTCATTCTTTGAGAATTACCTGGGTTACCGGTACTACAGTCCTTCGGTAAAACATCATCCTAAACTTAACCAGGTCATAATTAATAAGATAGACGACAGGCAAGTCCCCGTCTTCACTTTCAGGGAGATGCTTTTCCCTGCCCGGAGCGATTCGGCTTACAGGCAATGGCATAAGCTGGATACCCACTCCGACGGCTCCTGGGGTATGTGGGTCCATACTTTCGATGACCTGGTCCCGGCTGCTAAATATTTTGACGAACACCCGGAGTACTTTTCGGAAATAAACGGGAACAGGGTCCGCGACGGGCAGTTGTGCCTTTCTAATCCCCAAGTATTTGACCTGGTGATTGAAAATCTCCGAAAAAAAATCATTGCACGGCCGGAAGCCCTTTACTGGTCCGTTTCTCAAAACGACAACTTCCTGGCCTGCCAGTGCGCATCGTGTGATTCGGTTGCAAAAAAATTCGGCGGCCAGTCAGGATTGATGATCTGGTTCGTGAACCGGGTGGCGGAACTCTTCCCGGATAAGATCATCTCCACACTTGCCTACCAGTACACTCGTCATGCTCCGGAAAATATCCGGCCACTGCCGAATGTTAACATCATGCTGTGCAGCATCGAATGCAACCGGAGCAAACCGCTCCGCAATGATCCTTCAAGCGCTGACTTTGTGAAAGATGTAAAAGACTGGACCCGGCTGACGGAGAATATCCTGGTATGGGATTATGTTGTACAATTCCGCAACTATATCAGCCCGTTCCCGAATCTTCGTGTTCTGCAGCCCAACCTGGAGTTTTTTGCCGGAAAAGGATGCAAGCTCATGTTCCAGCAAGGCAGCGGAAGCTCACTGTCCGAATTTTCCGACCTGCGGGCCTATATGATCGCCAAACTGCTCTGGGATCCTTATGCCGATGCCGATGCCATTATGAAAGATTTCATCTGGGGCTATTATGGCGATGCGGCTCCCCACATCCTCGACTATATCGGAATCCTCCACGATGAGTTGGAATCATCCGGCGGAGACCTGGTGATCTATGGTTTTCCATACACCGGCGTTCATTCCTTCCTGAAACCATTCCTGATCCCCGCTTACCGGAAATGCTTCGATGAAGCGGAAAATGCCGTGAAGGATGATCCCGGACTGCTCGCACGGGTCCACTATGCCCGTCTTCCCCTTGATTTTGCCATTCTCGACCTCTCCCTGCACCAGGTGGATCATGACCTGACCTGGTTTACAGGAGACGGAATGAATTTAACGGTGAGGCAAGATATGATCAACCTGCTCGATACCTTTGTAAACCGTTGTAAACGACTGGATGTGAACACGCTTAACGAACAATCTTATTCGCCGGAAGAATACCGGCTTACGGTTAAGAAATATTTGCTGAAAACCTCCGAAAGGCATATGGGCATCGGGAAAGCGGCTGATATCCTTACCGAATACAGCGCCAAATATGAGGCAGGAGGCGAAAATGCCCTCACCGACGGCATCAGGGGCATTAATGACTACCACTTCAACTGGCTGGGCTTTGAGGGCAACGATCTGGAGGCCATTATCGATCTGGAAGAGGAGAAAACACTTGCTTCCATCAGTGCCGATTTTCTCCAGGACATCCGCTCATGGATCTTTCTTCCGAATTCATTTTCAGCATATTACTCTTTGGATGGGATCATTTTCCATGAAATCGGAACAGATCCGAATATCACCCCTGACAATAAAACAGGAGCCTTTATAAATACATTCACGGTGCCGGCCGATGGTATCCAGGCCCGCTACGTCAAAGTTGTAGCCGAATCGATGAAAACCTGCCCTGAATGGCATCTCGGCAAAGGCAAAAATTCCTGGATCTTTACCGATGAAATCGTTATAAAATGAACAAACTTTGTATGAAGTCCTTACGGAAATTATCCCCCCTGTTCGGGCTTTTATGGCTTGTAACTGCATCTTACCCCCTGTTGGCACAATCCGTAAAAGTCATGTCTTTCAATATCCGTTTCGATAACCCGGCCGATGAGAACAATTGCTGGGAAAACAGGCGTAAACTGGCAACATTGACGATCCGGAATGTCGCACCCGATTTCATCGGGATGCAGGAGGCGCTGGAAAGGCAGGTGCTTTATCTCGATGCTTCCCTTCCGGGTTACGATTATATCGGCGTTGGCAGGGACGACGGCAAAAAAGCAGGCGAATATGTCCCGGTTTTTTACCGGACCGATCGGTTCACCCTTCTTGACCAGGGCCACTTCTGGCTGTCGGAAACACCCGGCGATACCGGCAGCGTGGGATGGGATGCCGCTCTCCCGCGGATTTGCACCTGGGGTAAATTCCGGGAAACAGAGACCGGCAGGGAGATCCTTTTCCTGAATACCCATTTCGACCATATGGGCGCAAAGGCACGTGCTGAAAGCGCCAGGCTTATCCTCGGTTTTATCGGTGAGAATATGCACACTCTTCCCGTGATCCTTACCGGCGATTTCAACTGCTCCGCGGATGAAGAACCTTACCGGATTCTGACGCAGGGCACCGGGTTGTCGGATGCCTGCCTGGCTTCAGGCGACACGAATAAGTGTTCAGAAGGGACTTTCAATGGTTTTGGGCATGAGCAGAACCCGCAACGGATCGATTTTATTTTCTTTAATGAACAATTCCGGACCAGGTCGTACGAAGCCAGGAAGATCACCTATAACGGCATGTTTGTTTCCGACCACTGGCCGGTGCTGGCTCAGCTGGAATGCAGCGAAAAGGGAGCCCGCCCTGACGAGCGCAGCGAGGAAGGACCCGCAGGCAGAGGTCAGGGGGATACGACAATCGTTCAGACGTTCACTTTCGATTCCATAGTGACGAGAAGAGCTGAGTTTCAGTTTCCCGGCAAGGAGAAGCGTTATGAAAAGATCCTGATGTATTACACGCTGAAGTGTGATTCGCTGACACCGCACGACCAATACCCCTGCGGGGAATGGGATTATACGACATACGTCAAAGTATTCGTCCCGACAGGCCGTTACGATTCCTTGTTCTACACCCGGACCGATTCGCTCGGAAATGTGGTCCGTTCGTGGTTCGGTGAATCCATTGAAGTCAGGGAGCCTTTTGAGATCGGCCGGTTCATCACACCTTACGGAAAGCGGCTCGACCTGGGCCTGAACGGATTTACCTGGATTTATGATGTGACCGATTATGAGCCGTTGCTACACGGAACGGTTGATCTGAAGGCAGGCAACGGCCAGGAACTGCTCGACCTGCGGTTCCTTTTCATCGAAGGGATTCCGCCGCGGGATGTGGTTTCGGTCAGGAATATCTGGCCCGAAGGTTCTTATACCTATAAAGAATTAGCGGATGATGCAAAGCTGCAGACTGTCAGGCAAAAACTGGCGGATAATGCCAGCACCTTCAGCATCAGGGCCCGGATTTCCGGGCACGGCCATTTCGGGCCATTCAACTGCTGCGAGTGGGATCCGAAGACACATACGTACCTGGTAAACGGGGAGAACCGCTTCGACTGGAAGGTATGGCGCGATTGCGGGATGAACCCGGTCCATCCGCAGGGCGGTACCTGGCAGTTCGACCGTGCCGGCTGGTGCCCCGGGACATTCGTCGACACCTATGACTTTGAAATAACCCCATTCGTCGAACCCGGCGAAGAGGTATCGATTGATTACCTGATACAGCCGTACGATACGGCCAACGGCGAAGAGGGAGGCAATTTCGAAATGGCGATGCACCTCATCGAATATTCCTCACCCAGTCATAAACTCGACCTGGAACTGACCGACATCCTTGCGCCCGGAAACCGTCATGAGTACCGAAGGATGAATCCTGTCAGCCTGAACCCGGTGATCCGGATCCGGAGCCTCGGCACCGACACTGTCAGAAATATCACCTTTTTTTACGGGCTGGAGAAAGGGGAAAAGATCACCTACGACTGGCAGGGCAAACTTGGTTTCATGCAATCGGCCGATATTATCCTGCCTAAGCCATCCTGGCAGGGAGCGGATGATAAATCAATGTTCATCGCTGAAATAATTACGGTCAATGGCTTGCAGGATGAGAGGGAAAGCAATAACACCCAGGTTTCGGCGATCGTCAAACCGGTTATCCTCCCGGATAAATTTATCATCCATGTCAAAACGCAGGGCTTCGGGAGGGCCGCCGACAACGCGTGGAAAATTAAAGACGAAACCGGCAGGGTCGTTTACGAAAGGCTGGATTTTCTCGACGATACGGTTTATGACGATCCTGTCAGCTTGCCACCCGGCGCTTACGACTTCACTTTCACCGACAAGAACGAGGACGGGCTGATCCGCCACTGGTGGCTCCACTGGGAGGATCCCGGGAAAGTAGGCCAGAACGGGGAATTAAAGATCCTGGGTTCGGATGAAAGGGAGATCATGAACCTGGGGTACGATTTTGCGGAGAAGAGGACACTGCAGTTTTTCGTCGGGGAACCCGAATAAATTGATGATTTCTTTCAAAATCACTTCATCAATTTCTCCAGGTTCTCGATATAATCGAGTGAATCATCCTCATAAAATTCAACCTGGGGAATAATCCTGACCTGTTTGCGGATCTTATTGCCCAGCTTGTAGCGGAATTCGGGAATGTGCGCCCTGATCTCCTCAACCGTGGGTTTCTTGTCTTTCAAAGCAAAGATGCTCAGGTTAAACCGGGCCACCGAAAGGTCTTTTGTCACGTTTACCTTGGTTATCGTGATCATAGCGCCCGGGAACAGCCTGCGCATGTCGATCTCGAAAATATCGCCCATCTCCTTTTGCAGCAGCCGGGCCATCTTATGTTGTCTTGTCGAGTCCATTCAAGTAATAATAATTCTTCTTCTAACAAATACAATTCATTACATTCCAGGCACCAAATCCCAGGAACCAAACAAATCCAAAACTACAAGATTAACATTTAAAATATTCTTGGTCTTTATTTTTGAAATTTATTTGGGATTTGGTGCTGGGGATCTGGAATTTTTAAAGTGGTATGTTTCCGTGTTTCCTCGGCGGATTCGATTTCGATTTGTTCTGTGTCATCTCCAGTGACTGGATCAGCTTGAAACGGGTCTGTTTCGGGAAAATGATCTCGTCGATGTATCCCAGTTCGGCCGCTTTGTAAGGACTGGCAAAAGTGGTCTTATATTCCTCCACCTTGGCTTTTCGCCCTTCTTCATTAAGATTTTCCTTTTTATAGAGGATGTTCACCGCTCCTTCCGGGCCCATGACGGCAATCTCTGCCGTCGGGTAAGCAAAGTTGACATCGGCTCCGATATGCTTGCTCGACATAACGTCGTAAGCACCGCCGTAAGCTTTCCGGGTGATGACCGTGATCTTCGGCACCGTGGCTTCGCAATAAGCGTAGAGTAATTTCGCCCCGTGCTTGATGATCCCGCCGAATTCCTGGTTGGTCCCCGGTAAAAAGCCCGGAACATCCACGAAAGTGATGATCGGGATATTGAAAGCGTCGCAGAACCTGACAAAACGGGCGCCTTTGACCGAAGAACTGATGTCGAGCACACCGGCCAGGTGAGCCGGGTTATTTGCCACAATGCCAACAGAGCGGCCGTCGAGCCGGCCAAAACCGACTACGATGTTCGGCGCATAATGAGGCTGGACTTCAAAGAAATTATGATTATCGACGACTGTTGTGATCAGCTCCTTAATATCGTAGGGTTTGTTGGGATCTTCAGGGATCAGGGTTTGCAGGCTCAGGTCCTCCCGTGTAATGCTGTCGGTGCAGCTCTCTACCGGCGGGTCTTCCATGTTGTTCGACGGCAGGTAACCCAGCAGTTCCCTGATCATCATCAGCGCCTGTTCATCATTTTCCGCGATCAGATGGGCCACACCGCTTTTCGCATTGTGCGTCATCGCCCCGCCAAGGTCTTCCATCGTCACCTCTTCATGTGTCACTGCCTTGATCACTTCCGGGCCTGTCACAAACATATACGACGAGTCCTTCGCCATGATGATATAATCGGTCATGGCCGGAGAATAAACAGCTCCCCCCGCGCACGGACCAAGTACGGCCGAAATCTGCGGAATAACACCGGAAGCCATGACATTCCTGAAGAAAATGTCGGCATAACCCGCCAGGCTCTCCACCCCTTCCTGAATTCGCGCGCCGCCCGAATCGTTCAGCCCGATCACCGGGGCCCCCATCCGCATCGCCAGGTCCATGATCTTCACGATCTTGTCGGCATTGGCCCGGCTCAGTGTTCCCCCGAAAACGGTAAAGTCCTGGGCGAAAACATACACCAGGCGGTCGTCAATCTTGCCATATCCCGTCACCACACCATCCCCGGGTATCTTGTTCTTGTCCATATCGAAATCCTTGGCGCGGTGGGTCATGAATTTATCTTTCTCAACAAAAGTGCCCGGATCAAGCAATAATTCTACCCGCTCCCGCGCTGTCAGACGCCCGGCTTTGTGTTGTTTATCTATCCTTTCCAGGCCTCCACCCAGTTCGGCCTGTTTGTCTTTTTCTTTAAAAATCCTGTATTTTTCTTCTAACGACGACATAGCAAATGATTTGAGATTTGAGAATTGAGATTTTGGATTTGTTTGGAGTTTGGAATTTTGTCCGCTATCTGGCGGATGGAATTTACTCAATGATGATCAGGGGTTGGTTCGCACTCACCGTATCGCCCTCCTTCACCCTGATCTCCTTGATCAGCCTGTCTTTCTTGACTTTATATTCACTCTCCATCTTCATGGCCGAAACGATGACCACCGTTTCACCCGCTTTGACCTCTTCTCCCGGCCTGACAAGGATCTTCACGACTTTTCCGGGCATCGGCGAAGAGATGATATTGTCTTCCAGTCCGTCGATCTTGCGGCGGCTTTTCAGGTACTTGGTCTCCGCATCCACCACTTCGGCGTCGAAGGTGTAAAACAACGTATTGACCTGGTATTGCTTCGGCCCGGTGGTCTCGATCAACTCAACATTGTACGACCGGCCATCCAGCAAGATAGAATAAACACCCCGCTCAACCATGATGATATCGGGTTCGTAGATCCGGTCATCCACTTTCATCTTAAGCTCGCTGCCTTTTCGGCCCAACAGCTCAACTTTTGAAATTTTATCTCCGATCTGAATTTCGAGTGAACGCATAATTAGATAATGTTGAATTCTTAATTTTTAATTCTTAATTCTTAATTTGAGGCCTGATGAATATTTCTCTTTGAACTTTGAACTTTGAACTTGAATTGTTATTCGCTCATGTTCTTCCTTCTCCCGCAGGCTTTCCAGTTGCTTTTTATTTTGTTTGTCACGACTTTGGTCTGGAAATTTTCGACCTTAGCCAGGTAATCCATGAATACCGTCATGATGGCCACATCTTCTACGCGCGGATTGATAGGGGGCATGGTAAATAACAGGTCCCTGTTCTTTTCGATAAAGTGGGTATTGTATTTTCCTTCCCTGAAATCGGGCGTATCCATGATCCTGACCAGGAGCCGGATGGATGTTTTAACCCCCGTGATCTTGTATTCATAAAGCGCCCTTTTCATCCTGGCGATCGCTTCATCACGGGTTTTTCCCCAGCAGATGAGTTTGGAGATCATCGGGTCGTAGTATAGCGGGATTTCGTAGCCTTCGTAAACATACCCGTCGCACCTGACACCCAGGCCGTGGGGTTCGGTGATATGCTTGATCACTCCGGGGCTGGGCATGAAGTTACGGTCGGGATCCTCCGCATAGATCCGGCATTCGATAGCATGGCCGCGCTGTTTCAGCTCCTCCTGTTTCAGTGCCAGGACCTCATTGTTGGCTATCCTGATCTGTTCTTTCACCAGGTCGACACCGACGACACGTTCGGTGATCGGGTGCTCAACCTGCAGGCGGGTGTTCATCTCGAGAAAGTAGTAATTCAGGCTTTCATCGACTATGAACTCGATCGTGCCGGCGCCCGAGTAATTCACCGCCCTGGCAGCCGCGACGGCAAATTTTCCCATCTCTTCCCTTACCGAAGGGGTCAGCAAAGGAGATGGCGTCTCTTCGACCACCTTCTGGTGGCGGCGCTGTACCGAACATTCCCGCTCGAAGAGGTGAATGGTGTTGCCATGGTTATCGGCCAGTATCTGGAACTCGATATGGTGGGGCGATTCGATATATTTTTCAATGTAAACCGAGTCGTCGCCAAAAGCCGACCGGGCTTCGGAGCGGGCTGCCCGGATGGCATTCAGTATTTCTGTCTCCTCCTTGACCAGCCGCATCCCTTTTCCTCCGCCGCCGGCCGATGCTTTGATCATCACCGGCAGCCCGATTTCCCGGATCACGGAAAGGGCTTTGTCTTCGTCGCTGATCGGTTCGGTCGTCCCCGGAACAACGGGCACCCCGGCTGCGATCATGTTTTTTCTCGCCGTTATCTTATCGCCCATCGACCGGATCGAATCGCCCGAAGGGCCGATGAAAATGATCCCTTCCTCCTTGCAACGGTCTGAAAATGCGGCATTTTCGGATAGGAATCCGTAGCCCGGATGGATCGCCTCTGCGCCGCATCGTTTAGCCACTTCAATGATCTTGTCGATTTTCAGGTAGCTTTCGCTCGATGGCGCCGGCCCGATGTGGTAAGCTTCATCGGCATACCTGACATGCATGGCGCCCCCGTCGGCGTCCGAATAAACCGCTACCGTCAGGATATCCATTTCACGGCACGACCGCATGACCCTTACCGCAATTTCACCCCTGTTGGCAACGAGAATTTTTCTGATCATATCTTTATTTAAATTAATTTCAAATAAGCAAAATGATTATATGTGTCTCATTGTTAGTTCATTATCATCTTGCGGCGATTAGAAAAGGATTGTAAAGATAATAATTTTTAAAATGAAACCTGATTTTTATGTTTTTGAAATCTGTGGCGCAAATACACATAGCCTGTTATAGCTATGACAATTAAAGGGAATGAGATGAATTGTGCCTGCGAAAAATAAGTCCCAAAAAGATGATATTTCGGATTGACCATAATAAGAGGAAAACGAGGAGTGAGAATACCGACTCGTGCAGCGACGTAGGATAGACGGGGTTTGTGAGCACACGGCAATAATCAGACATGCAACCGAGGCCAGGATCAGCGAGGTTTTCGGTTTAAAAAGTAAAAGGAATTAAAATCAAACCCTGCCGGAACGACCGAGAAATAAATATTTACTGCAAAAGCCTTATGCCGTAAATCTCCTCGATATATTTGAAATACCAGTACAGCTTCCGGTTAACTTCCATACCGTAGTCGACCGTCGGCCAGTAGTCTATGTAGGAGTCTATTACCCTTTTATACCGCCCGGAATTGTAATATTGGTTCCAGTTCGACACCGCCAGGTTGTTCATCGAGCGGTAATATTCGTTGGAGCGGTCCCCGGCCGGTGAAAAATTCATCAGGTACCAGTTGTCGAACTGGTTATCGATGATCGTTATCTCATACACCGTGCTGTCGCTGGTGTCCAGATCAATGCTGCCGGCATTCTTTACCGATGTACAGGCTGCGGCTGTGATCACAGTGATAAATAGGATGACCGCTTTTTTCATGGTTTTGAATTCTTTACTAAGTTATTAAAAAGAAACATAAAATATGCCACTATTTTAAATGCTTATGAAAAAAATTATAATTTTCGATTTTAAATAAAAGCCAAATCCTCATGAAAAATTCAAATTTAATTATTCTGTCAATTCTTGCCGTCACACTCAGCCTGAACCTCTCAGCCCAGAAAGTCTGCACCGTCCTGAAAGCCGAAATTGCCACCAAATACGAGGGAAAATGCAAGAACGGGCTCGCCCATGGTAAAGGTGTCGCAACGGGAGTGGATACCTATGAGGGCCAGTTTAGCAAAGGCCTGCCGGAAGGTCATGGAACCTATTCCTGGGCAAACGGAGATATCTACGTTGGAGACTGGGAGCAGGGACTCAGGCATGGCGAAGGCACCATGACCTTAAAATCGGCCGGCAACGACAGTACGCTGACAGGTCTCTGGGAAAACGATAAATATTCTGGGCCACTGCCTCCCAAACCCGTTGTGCTCACCACTATGTATGTCGACAGGCACAAGTTTACCAAGATGGGAAAGGTTCAGCACCGGGTGCTTATCGATTTTTACCAGAATGGAATGAGAAACCTCGAAATACAGAATTTAATGCCTTCCTGCTCGAGCGGTAACATCACGCGGCTCGGCGAATCTTTCGGATTTGAAAATATAATCTTTCCGGTGACTATCAAGGTGTCTTATACCACATGGAATAAGGCACACACACAAATGATCAACCCGATTTTCGAGTTCCTGATAGCCGACCCGGGCGATTGGGTAGTGAGTATTCATAATTAGACGGCAGCAGTATCAACGGATCGCCAGCTTTCTCGACAGTTGCCCGTCTGGTCCTGACAGACTGAGAATATATATCCCCGGTGTCAGGGAACTGATATCGAAAGATGATGTTCCTGCCTTGATCTCTTTGTCGTAAATAATCCTTCCCGAGAGGTCAGACAGCCCTATCCGGTTGTATTTCTCCTGGTAAATATGAAATCTGTCATGACATGGATTGGGATACACGGAAACCTTTCGAGGATCCGGATCCACTATTCCGGTCGGAATTCCGATGGTCCCGTCCTGGTTAATATTCTGGGCATAAAGATCAAGGGTCGGAACCCGGCTGTCGCTCCAGAACATCACCCATTGCCCGTCGGCAAAATCGGAGAGAACGGGCGCTATGACCTGGCGGGGAACCTCAGAAATGGACAGGTAATCAGATTCCCAGGCCGGATTTCCTTTATCATCCACACTGCAGGCCCGGATTCGGATATCCTCGGGATCATTCCCGATCGTGTTGTAAAAAATGTACGAGATGTTGTCCTGCAGGTCACAATCGGAAAGAATGTAAAAATCGCCCGTTGGAATGATTTCCGTACCCTCTTCTGACCACAGTAAGGTTCCATCGGCTGCAATCCGCTGCCCCCAGAGGCTCTCATCGCCCTTCGCATCTTTCATCATTACCTCATAATTCATTTGCACCCAGAACACAAAAATCTCATTTGCCGCATTCTGGCCGGCCACAACCGGATAATATTTGTGGCTCATCGGCCTGTCCCCTACTTTCAGCCCATTGTCGGGAAACCGGAAATTTCCGTCGGGATCTACATGCTGAACATACGATTCCATGATCTTATCCTGTTCCCTGTCTTCGTGCCAGGCAATAAAAAAGCCTCCCTGGCCGTCTTCTTTCAGGTTGAAATTATCCCACGCCGGCGGGCCTGCCAGCGCGCTAACCGGCGCCTCCTGGTCCCATTTCAGGTTGCCGTGCAAATCAAGCCTTTGTGCATAAATATAGCGGGTAACCGACCACGGTGGCCCCGAAGCTTTCGAATAGACCACGATAAAATTGCCGCTTTCGGTAGCTACAAGAGATGGCAGCAGGTAACTATACTCCCCGTCGGGCGCCCAGTTGATATTTGACAATCCCCAAGGCAGGCTCCCGTCTTCCTCAACAGCCGCCATCACCAGGTGGTCGCCCGAAAAGGCATCCATTTCGGTCCAGGCGACAACGGCCGTATTATCACTGGTCACACAGAGGGCCGGTTTGTACTCCCATTCGGGGTGATGCGATAACCGGATGCCGTTTTCTCCCCATAAGGGTTCGCCGCTGGCTGAAACCTTGTAAACATAGATATCGAGCGTGCCTCCACGGCTGTCGCTGAAGGCTATGACGCAATTCTCATCGTTGTCGGTACAACAACTGTAATCATACAGCGTCTCCTCCTGCGTGTTGTGGCTGACGATAACCGGGGCAGGCCATAGCGGTATCCCGTCGTGGGTGAGCCGTTGCAGCATCAGGTCGTTGTTGCCGCTGGCATTGCTGAAATAGGAGACATACATACTGTTGTCCGACAAACGGAGCGCGGTCTTTGGAATGGTTTGGGAACCGGACGAGGTATCCAGCGGAGTGTTCATCATCGGATCGCTGCTCCACTGTGCAGAAATTACCATGGGTAAAAGCATGGCAGTCAACAGGGTAAGGTAACTTAGTTTTTTCATGATTTGAAGAAATGATTTAAAAAATGATTGGATGAATAAATGAATATCCTCAAATATATAATGTATCCATACAAAATATAATGGTCGGTTTACGGAAAGGCAGAATCAGTTTACCGATAGAAGAGACTGGTAATCAGATGACTTTATTTAACTAAGTTTTTAGTGATGATGGGTTCTCAAGGTAACCAGCAATAGATTTTCACTTTCCTTCATCCGCTACATACCGCTGAATCGCCTCTTCGACAAGTTCGTTCAGAGACAGGTGCATTGGCTGTTTTCAAGCCACCCAGGAGCAGCAACGGTCCGAGGAATCCGCCAAAAAATATGATACCTGTGGTTTTCAGCCTGCTTCCGAGCTTAAAAAGCAGTATAATTTTGCTGTTTTTCCTGAAAGTATACGGGACCATGGCCAATGCACACCCAGGTATAGCAATCCGGCCAGTTGAAAAGAGTTCAGATCAGTCAGAAGCAGTTTGCTGAAAGGGGTGGCCACTCCAAAATGCAGTCCTGATAAGATCCCTGTAATAATAGCAAACCGTTTCATCAGGTATTCGATGTCTAATCCTTTAACTGATAAAGCATTGCGATTGCTTTGTTCAGTTCATTCTCTGCCTGAAGATAGTCATCGATCGTTGAGTATGTCAAAGTTAATTCTATCAGATAAGTGAGCAACGAAATCTCCCCTTTTTCGAAGGCTATTTTTAACAGTTCAGTATTCTGATATAATCCCAATGATTGCTTATAATCACTGACTGTTTTTTGCAAACCACTTGCTTTTTCGTAGTGATTCCTGAACTGGTTGTAATACTGCAGCTTGAAATCCGCAGCCATCTCCTGCCATGCTAAAGTTTTGACCTGTATGTACTTAACCGTGTTCTTATTCTCCCATAACGGAATTGAAATTCCAGCGGTGATACCCTGTAACTTCTCGCTTGCCCTGAATTCGCTCATATACCCTGCCGAAGCCCTGGGCAAGGATAATGCCCTGTTGAGCTTTTCCTGCTGTTCCAATATCTGAACCTGTTGGTCCACCCACTGCAGATAAGGATTCAACCGTTCGGTTTGAGCATACCATTGGTCAAAATCGGCTGGAATAGTCTGATCAGGCAACTCTGTCAGATCAAGTCCAATATTTATTCCGCCATTAAGTGTCTTCAGTTGATTCAAGTAAGCTGATCGCTTTATCTCAAGGGCTTCCAGTTCCTTTTGAACACCCAGGAGGGTAAGTTTGATTTTGTTGAGTTCAAGGATGCCAGCTTCACCTTTATCAAACATGACCTGGTAAGCATCAGCCAGTTCCCGGGCTCGTGCATTCCGGGCTTCATATTCCCTGATCAGGGCATTGGCGGATACAATATCGATGCAAAGTAACCTTGTTTCCAGCAGAATCTTTCTTCGTTCGTTGAGGTAATCAAGGTCGGCCTGTGCATTCCTGTAATCGGAAATATGCCGGCGGTGCCCGTAGGCCGTAGGAAAATCAAAGGACTGGACTACATTGATATCCGTTCGGTTGCCGGGTGCTGCCGGATCAGACCACAGGTAATTAATCCCCACCTCCGGATTCTCAAGGTAAATGCCTGTTCTGTTACCAATCTTCTCCGCTTCGGAATTTTTTCGCAGCGCAGCCAGTGTCGTATTGTTCTTATCGACTTGTGCCAGAACACTGTCTATCTGGTATTGCCCTGTAATTGTCATAGGTAGACAGAACAGGATCAACCAGAGGATATGATATTTTTTCATACTTGAAAGTTTGAGATTATTTGATTTGTCCATCTTCATCTATTTTAGTCTTCACGGAACCTCCATGCTTATACAACATATTGTAAAATATCGGAACGATATAGATATTCAGAATGGTAGAGGTCAATAGTCCTCCCAGGATCACTTTTGCCATCGGGCTTTGAATTTCGTTTCCGGAAAGGTCACCCTGCAGAGCCAGGGGAATAAGTGCCAAAGCCGCTGTCAATGCGGTCATCATGATGGCATTCAAGCGGTCTGAAGATCCCCGCAGCACAGTTTCATCTATTCCAACACCCTGCCCCTGTAACCGCTGGTAATTGGAGATAAGAAGAATCCCATTCCGTGTGGCAATGCCGAAAAGCGTTATAAATCCAATGATTGCAGGTATGCTCAGGTCTCCGGATGTAAAGAAGATGGCAAACACGCCTCCAATCAATGCCAGAGGCAGATTTAACAGTATAACACCCGCCAGTTTGAAGTTCCTGAATTCCTGGAAAAGCAGGGCAAAGATGATGAATAAAGCAATGATGGATGTGATCAGCAAGGTTTTGCTGGCTTTCTCCTCGCTTTCAAATTGCCCTCCGTATTCAATCCGGTAACCCTCCGGGAGATTGACAGTTTCTCTGATATTCTTCTGAATATCCGTAACCACGCTTCGGATATCCCTGCCCGTAACATTTGCCGATACTACTACTTTCCGTTGTACGTTTTCCCGGCTGATGGTGCTGGGCCCTGTCACGGAGACGATATCGGCAACCTGCTCCAGTGGAACCTTTTTCCCGTCATAGGTATCGATAAGTGATGCACGCAGACCTTCAATATTTTGCGTGAAGTCCTGGTTCAGCCTGAGTACAAGATCAAACCTCCGCTGTCCTTCATAAATGTCCGACAGCTTTTCTCCGCCAAAGGCGATATCAATGAACTCATTGAACTGCTCAACAGTAATTCCGTATTGAGCAAGCATATCGCGATTTGCACGGATCTGGATCTGGGGTATATCGATTTGCTGGTCAACATTCACATCAACCAGTCCTTCAATCCCTCCAACTGCACTTTTTATCTCATTCCCGATGCTAAACATTTTATTCAGGTCGGTGCCGAATACCTTGATGGCAATATTCGCCCTGGTACCGGAGATCATGTGATCGATGCGGTGTCCCAGAGGTTGGCCAACCGTTGCGGCGATTCCCGGTACACCGGCTAATTTAGCCCTCACATCGGTCATGAATTCGTCACGACTCCTGTCTTTCAGAATGAAATTCACATCAACTTCAGCGCTGTTAACAGTCTGTGCATGTTCGTCCAGTTCTCCTCGCCCTGTCCTTCTCGCAGTGCTGACGACTTCCGGTATAGATAACAGTTCCTTCTCAACCAGGTTTCCCAATCGATTGCTCTCCTCCAGGGAAGTGCCGGGTTTTGTGACCACTGAAAGGGTCAGGGAGCCTTCGTTGAATTCCGGTAGGAAACTGCGTCCCAATCCGGAAAACAAGACCAGTGAAACGATAAATAAACCCATGGCTGAAAAAACAAAGACTTTTTTATGGTGCAGGGCCCAGGAAAGAGATCTCTGGTAATACGCGATCATGTGCCTGGTCAGCCGTTTGTCATTTGTGTTCTTTGTCAGGTACTTATCGTCAGAAAGCAACATCCGGCAAAGCAATGGGGTCAATGTCATCGCAACGATCAGTGAAATGAACAGGGATACGATAAATGCGATCCCGAGCGGCACCAGCATCCTTCCTTCCATACCCGACAGAAAAAACAAGGGTATAAAAGCGACAATGATGATCAGGGTGGCATTCAGAATGGATGCCTGCATTTCCCTGGCAGCATCAAACACGACCAGAAAGATCGATTTTTGCTCCCCGACCGGTTTAAGCCGGTTTTGCCGGAGTCGTTTGTAAGCATTTTCAACATTGATGATCGCATCATCCACCAGTACGCCGATGGCAATGGCCATGCCTCCAAGGCTCATGGTATTGATGTTCAATCCCAGGTATTTCATTACAATGATGGTTCCCAGCAATGAAATCGGGATGGCAAGCAATGAAATAAGTGTCGTGCGGAAACTGCCAAGGAAAAGGAACAGGATGAGGATGACAAAGACAGATCCTTCAATCAGTGCATTCTTCACATTGTTCACCGAGGTTTCAATGAAATCCGCCTGCCGGAATATCTTGTTATCAAGCCTTACATCGGGCGGCAAAGACTTTTTTAATTCTATCATACTCGCTTCAATGCGTTTTGTCAGGTCAACCGTATTGGCATTCGGCTGCTTTGAAACTGCCAGGATCACTGCAGGTCTGGCGTTTTCAGATGCATAACCCATCTTGACGGCACTTCCGATTTTTACTTCAGCAACATCGCTGACCCTGACAGGTTTCCCATTGACTGATTTGATGTATGAATTACCCAATGCTTCGAGGTCGGATGTGCGGGCAATTCCACGGACAACATATTCATTGCCATACTGTCGTACTACACCCCCGGAAGAATTCTGGCTCATGCCTTTGACTGTTTCAGCCAGTTCGTAAATACTCACATTTGAGGCTTTCATCCGGTATGGATCAGCCAGTACCTGGTATTGCTTGTATTCTCCTCCTATAATTGTAACCTGCGAAACACCGCTGGTTGACAGTAGCATCGGTTTGACGTTCCAGTCGGCAATCGTTCGCAAATCCAGCAGGCTTGTACTGTCCGCCTGGATCCCGATAAAGAACATCTCACCCATGATGCTCGATTGAGGTGCAAGGGTTGGCATGCCCACACCCAGCGGCATTTGAGAAGAAACCGATATGAGCTTTTCGCTGACGATCTGCCTGGCTTTGAATATATCGCTGCCCCAGTCGAATTCCACCCAGACAAAAGAAAAACCCTGTGAAGAGACCGAACGGACACGGCGCACATCGGTTGCGCCATTCATTGCGGTCTCAATAGGAAAAGTAACAAGCTGCTCCACTTCTTCCGGGGCCATGCCATGGGCATCGGTCATGACCACCACCGTTGGAGCGGTAAGGTCTGGAAATACATCCACATCCATATTACGCGCTACACGTATTCCGACCACGATCAGGATCACTGCACATAACAGGATAAAGAACCGGTTGTTCAGCGAGAATTTTATGATGTTATTCAGCATAATTCGAAATATTAATGATTATGACCTGAATGAGCATCCAATGTACCTGTTGCCTGTGCCAGTCTTACGAAAATAGCGCCATCGGTGATGATTCGTTCCCCGCTATTAATTCCCCTGGTAATTTCAGTTCTTAGCCCATCCGTTGTTCCGGTCTTCACTTCCCGCTTTTCAAATAATTCAGGTGTGATCTGGACATAAACAAAAAAATTTCCCTGTTCTTCAATGAGTGCGTTGTTGGGTAAAGTCAAGGCCTGGCTATTGGTCTGAGTGATCAGGTATAACTCGACAAAGCTGCCCGATATCAGATCACCCGGATTATCGACCAGGAGGCTGACAGGGATCAGGTAATTGCTTTCATTTGCACTGCGCCCATAAGAAAGCATCTTACCATTCAATTCATCAAGTGAATAAGTCCGGTTGTCCTGGACGGTGCGGATGTTGGCGGAAATGATTGAACTCAATAGGGGTGCATATTTCTGCTGTATGTCTGCTTTCAAAATCAATGACTTATTTTTAATCACAGAAACTAGTTGCTGACCGGCTTGAACATACTGGCCGTTCGTCACGTACAGATGCCTGATGTATCCGCTGATGGGGCTGGATATAGACTGTCCGCCTGAACTGAAATGCTTATTGAGCAGTTCAAACTGGGCCACGGCATTTTCATATTCATTTTTGGCAGCCTGCAGTTCTTTTTCCGAGACTATTTTGTCTTTTGCCAGCTCCTGTTTTCTTTCATATTCAGCTTTCAAACGCTCATAATTGTTTTTGGCTTCCTGGTAGCGGACGCCAAGGTTGTTATCGGCCAGGTCGCCTGCTGAAATGGTGAACAGACTTTGTCCGGCTGAGATGCTTCCGCCTTCAGGAACAGGAGTGGTATGAAAAGTAACGATACCGCTAATTTTGGCTGGGATCATCACTTCGTCTCCGGGTGCCGGTTGAACCATGGCGGAGGTTTTGATGACCTGCCCAAAGGGACCAGTTTCCGGAAAACCTGTAGCAAAATCCATTTTCCAGGATTGTTCCTTGGTAAAAACCGTCGAGTTTGTTTTTGATGTGACCAGTTTTTCGGCTTCCTTCCTGGCTTCATCCGCAGTTAAATACACGCTGACAGGCTGAACGAGCAGTTCATACAGGCCTTCGCGGTTATTGATAATAAACTTCAGCGTTCCCGTTCCCGGGGTCACCGGCACAATATCGAAGCTGTAAATCCCTTTACGGGTCGGTTTGTCGAGTGTCTGGCGAACTTCTCTGCCGCCGATATCGAGCACTGCAGTGATTTCGCCGGTTTCTACCGCCTTGAAGCCGGGCAGTGTTGAAAAATGAGACAGAACATTGGCCGTCTCTCCGGGAAGAAACGCATCGGCTTCCGCAAAAAGCTCGAAATGATCGGTGTAAACCGTATATTGAAATTTGATTTCGTCTTCATGTCCAGGGTCGCTTTGATTGTCATGAGAATGGTCATGGCAGGCTGCCATAATGAATAGCAAAACCAGGTATTTATAAGAATTAATTTTCATAAGAATGAAGAATTGAATGATGTGATAAAATGATCAACCATACCGCAATCGGGTATGATGAATGATTTAATAAACGAAAAGTAAACTCAGATGGATGGGGGAGCCCTGAGGCTGCAGGAGGATTCTGTAAAAGATATGTACGAAGATGCTAACAACGGGATGGAAGCATCGGAGTTCAGGACCGGTAAATACTCAACAGGTTCATAAAGACTTGACAGCCCGATGCTTTGAAATTGCAAAGACACCTTGTGTAGAAGTTCAGTAATTTCAACCAGATATCTCTCCTGAGTCAGGCGAAGAACTATTTCCTCATCAAGGATAAATGCATGATCGGTTTGCGCGCCATCGCGTTCATGACCATGATGAGGGAGTTCATGATGGTGATCCGGGTCCGTATTTGAGCTGTCGTGATCATGATGTTGATGCGGAATAACAGCATGGGCCATCAGAATGATGAAGGCTACGAGAATGGATGTAATGGCTGTTATTTGTCTCATCTGCATGAATAATAAATGCAAATATCTGAATATTATTTCATTTTCACTCAAACTCCACCTTATCAATCTCCTTCATGATCCGATCCGTCTCCGTGAGGGCCACGATGATCTTTTGGTAGTGCCTGACGTCTTCGAACGACAGCTGCCGGCCTTTCCGGTCCTTCAGCCACTTCTGCGCCGGCTGGTAGCCACCGATGTAGAATTCCCAGGCTACCTGCGGAACATGATCGAAATACTGGCTTTCATTGATCCACACTTTTTTCTCTTCATACCTGACCTTTCCGACTTCATTCGTTCCGCTGACGGGATAAGACGTGATGAACCGCTCAACAACCGGGCTTTCCAGGAGGTGGATTTGCCGAAGTTCACCGCCCAGCTTGACGAAATTCCAGAATGTTTCCTGGTCCTTGGGATATGGGATGCGGGGGAAATCGATCTTCAGAAATTCTTTGTACTTCGCCCTGTATGTTGGGGAATGAAGGATGGCATATATGTAGTCGAGAATGTCGATGGGAGCGAAAGTGCCGGGCGTGGGTTCTTTTTCGGGGGTGAAGGTGAGGGCTAATAGTCCAGCAAGTTGCTGGACTATTTGGGGATTAAAATTTGGGATTCTATTATTCTGAATAGTTTTGTCAATATCTATTTGATTATCAGAGATTAAATATAGAGGAAAGATAGAATTTTTATCATAAGCTGAAAACGATTTGTGTCCAGCAATATTTCTTGAAATAAATGCACCAACATTGTCTTTCGTTTGTTTTGGGATTATTAATCCTATATTATTGTTTGTCAGAAAGTTATTCATTATTGCTCCACGTGGAAATGCAAAAAATCCTTTTGTTTTTCCAGAATAGAATGTCAATCTATAATCAAAAGGTCTATATAAAATATTAATAATAAATAACTTACTATTCAATACATCTGCCTTAGCTGAGGCTACTGTCCAATCTCTTCCATCTGGCTTATTATCATGCTTTAATCTAAATTCTTCTGGTTTAAGCTCCTTTAAGTCATTTACAGTATTAATCAGAGTTTGTATTTCAAAGTGAATTGTAATTTGGTCTCGTTCGGAAGTAACTCCATTTGAGTAATTATTAAATAAATTAGGAATCGTAAAGCCCCTATTATATATCTCTATATTTGAACGATCTAGTTTTCTAAAATTGAAGTTAGGTTCCATTAATTCTAATGTGAACCAATACATTTTTTCCAAAGAATTTGTATTCAGAAACTCATATTTTTCCTCTCTTTTCCCGAAGAGGTCATAATGAAAAACTTGGGCTAACTTTTTGTCATTCATGGGACTCGTCTTTAAAAAGTTCTCTTTCCAGTTCTTCAACAGTAGGCATTGCGTTTTTGATATTAATCGGCAATTCATTGAAAGTAAAGGCGCTGACACCGATGGGCTTGTTTACATCGCGGAGGGCGAATTCCACGTTTAAATTGTCCTTGGTCTTGCACAGCAACATACCGATCGTGGCACCATCCTCAGGGGCTTTGACCAGGGAATCAATGGCTGAAAGATAAAAATTCAGTTTGCCGATAAATTCCGGCTCAAATTCCTTCATCTTCAGCTCAATTACGACATAGGATTTTAGCCGCACATGATAGAAGAGCAGATCGAGCCGGTATTCCTTTGTCCCTACCTGTAGTTCATACTGCCGGCCCATGTATGCAAAGCCCTTTCCAAGCTCAAGAAGGAATTGGGTAATGTTTTTCACCAATTGCCGCTCGAGGTCAAGCTCCTGAATATCCTGCTCAAGCGTCAGGAAATTGAAATTATACGGATCTTTCAGTAACTGGTTAGCCAGGTCGGATTGCGGTTTGGGCAACGTCAGCTCAAAATTGGATATAGCTTTACCCTGGCGGGCGTACAGATTGCTTTCGATTTGCATCTGAAGAACGGAACGGCTCCAGTTATTGGAAATCGTTTGCTGAATATAAAACAGGGCTTCTTTAATTGATTTTGATTTCTGTATGATGATTACATTATGCCACCAAGGTACTTTACAACAATACGATAATAATAGCTTGTCAATAGAACTAACTTCATGAATAAGAGCTTTATCAAATTGTCCAGCAACTTGCTGGACTTTTTCAATGGGTTCTAATTGTCCAGCAACTTGCTGGACTTTTTGTTTCTCATCAGAATAAAATAGATAAAATCGTTTACAAGCAAAGAGATTGGATCTTGAAAACCCACTCATATCAGGAAATTCATTTTTCAGATCAGCAGCAACCTGACCAATAATTCCATCACCATATTTGCTATTGCTCTGAATGATCTTTATTTGACGACCCAGGTCCCAATATAACCTGATTAGTTCTTCATTAACACTTAACGCCGCTTTAATCTGGCTATTCCTTATGATGGACTTAACTTTGCCAAGCCAATCATTATAATCTTTACCAATAATTATCTTCTCTGTCATTTCTGTTTTATTCTGTGTAAATCCGTGAACTCTGTGGTTATAAAAATGCTATAATCATTCATCAGAATTAAATATTTTTAATCGAACAGCTTGTTCGACAAATTTTCAAAAAAGCCAACAGCCTGTTGGCCAATTAACCCCTCCTCTTCACAAAAATATTAATACTCACGCCCTGCATAATATCGAACACATTCTCATCCTTTCCCCCCGCGGGATTCACTTCCTTCTTCTTCGCATTGCCATGCAGATCAAGAATATAGATCTTGTCAAACGATTCCGCAAGATGTTTCCTCATCTGGCGGTGGATGATCCCGTCGATGAAACTGTTATTGGAAATGAACGCAAGGATGCCTTCGCCGGTCTTTTCAATGAAATACTGCCCGAACCGGATAAATTTGATGTAATCATCGGATAAAGGCTGGATATTCTTTTCATTCAGATCTTTTTTATAATCAGAAACCAGCTTCTCGATCCACGGCGATTTATTGCTGCTGCTCACCGAATACGGCGGATTACCCAGCACCACCATCACAGGCGTATCTCGTTTCACATGATTTGCTTCATTTGCTTCCTGTGATAGCCAGGAAGCGAACAAGGTTCCGGTGTCCTGGTGATGCTCTTCCAGTGAATTTGTCAGATAAACCTTTAGTCGTTGCTGCTTTGAAGGTTTGTAGCCTGATTCCTGCAGCAAGAGTTCCAGCTTCAGGTGGGCCATGGCATAGGAAGCCATCAGGATCTCGAAGCCGTTCAGCCTGGGCAGCAAATGATCCTCCACGTATTGGCTCCAGATGCCTTCCTGCCCTTCAAATTTTTTATGCACTTGCTTGATCACTTCTGCAAGAAATGTCCCGGTTCCGCACGCCGGATCAAGGACCTGGACCCGGTGAACCTCCTGTTCGACCATTTTTCCCTGCACCGGCACTTTCACTTTTATCTTCGAGGTATCGGCCAGCCCTTGCGGGAGACCGAATTCCTCTTTCAGGATATCATCCACCGCCCTCACAATGAAATTCACCACCGGCTCGGGAGTGTACCAAACGCCCCGGCTTTTCCGGAGTGCAGGATTATACTCGGAAAGAAAAGTCTCATAGAAATGGATCATCGGGTCGGTCTGCTGCGTCTCCTTGCCAAAATCCTTCAGGATAGCCGAAACGTCCGTATGCTGAAAAATATCGGCAAGGTCATCTACGATCCATTTGATCCGGTCATCGAGGTCATAGCCGGCAATGTACTGGAATAACTTCCGGAGGAATGGATTGGAGGAGGGAATAAGCTGCGCGGCTTCCTGCCGGGTAAAATCTTCCAGGGTTGGATCATGGAGCCTGGCGGCAAACATCCCGTAAGCGATGGTCTGTGCGTAAATATCAGCGAAATCATTCGACGTAATGTCATGGATCAGGACCTGCCGGAAGGCATTCATTTGATCATTCAAGGTATTATTGGCCTCCTCGAACAAATTGCTGCCTGAAGTGCTCTGAACGCCTGTCAGGGCGTTGTCAATTACACCGGCAAGGAGCCTGGCCTTGGCAGCCATCATAACAGACAGCTTAGCGGCAGATTTGATCGTTTGGCCTGTAAACGAAGCAAAGTTCCTGATCAGATCCTCAAAAGCCTTGAACATCTCCGGCCTGGGGATGATCTTACCCGGAACCACATTGGCAAGCTGAACAGAAGCTACAAACTCACCATTGCGAAAGAGTTGGAATGTCAGATAATCGGTCAGAATCAGGTTATCCAGGGACTTCCTGTAACGGTCAAGCTGTTCTTTAATGTCTTTACCGTTCAGGTCTTTCCCAACGTCCTTTGCTTCGATATAGCCGACTGGGATATTCTTCCTGGTCAATATATAGTCAGGCGCGCCGCACTCGATCCTTGAAGGCTCGTTAGTGACAGCAATGCCTGGCAAAAGGCATTCGAGAAGATTCCGTAAATCAGGCCGGTAACTGTGCTCGGTAGATATGCCGGATTTGTAAAGCTGATTTAATTTTTGAAGATACTCCGGAATGGACATGACATTATGTTTTCCGGATTAAAATTACTCTATTCATCGCAATAATTTAACCTGGCTGGTGATTTTTCATGTATCCATTTCTTATTCAACCCTATTGGGGTTGGCTTATCAGGGCAGGCACTTAATACCGGATGTTACACAACCGGTTATTCGTATTCAAGCCCAACGGGCTTGGGAATGGGCATTTCTGAATTCACAATTTCAATACCATTTCATAATAATGGGGAATGTTAAGGACACAATAGAAAACGGGAAATTTACTGCTGACTGACGACTATCGACTGACGACTGACTAGTGATAGCAGGAAAACCATTAAATATTAGCAAATAATTGTCGCCTTTGTGTTTAAATTTGTTTATTTTCCTTATATTTGCTGACGGTATTTATATTAATTTGGTCAGCATGATATACAGATTTCTTACTGATGATATTTTAAAGAGTCTTCATCCTGGTTTTGTAACCGGACTTTTCGGTGCAAGAAGGACTGGAAAAACCTTTCTGATGGAACAGATCAGGGACCGGATTGAAGGAAAGCAAATTCTGATGGTTCAGGGAGATAACCTGGATGTGGCGGAGATATTGTCAAGCCAGCGGCTAAGCGTTTTAAAGCAATTTACTGCCGGCTACGATTATTTATTCATCGACGAAGCGCAAAAAATTCCCGGCATTGGCGATAATCTGAAACTTATTGTGGATAATATCCCTGAACTTGCTGTATTTGTGACCGGATCATCTGCATTCGATCTGAAAAATAAAATTGGAGAACCACTCACAGGAAGGAGCAAGTACTTTTATCTTTATCCCATTGCACAGCTTGAACTCAAAGATGATTTTCTCACTTCTAAGGAAAATCTGGAGTCCCGATTGATTTATGGCTCTTATCCCCAAATTATGACTGCAACTACTGAAATGGAACGAAGGGATATGCTGGAATCAATAAAAAATGGTGTTTTGCTGAAAGACATCCTTGAACTGGATAATCTGAAAGATTCGCTCTTTATTCTGAATTTACTCCGGTTGATTGCGTTTCAAATCGGCAATGATGTATCCGCCACTGAACTGGCAAACCGGTTGGGGGTAAGCAAAAACACTGTTACAAGGTATCTTGAATTACTTGAGAAATGCTATATTCTTTTTTCCCTGCCCGGCTTCAGCAGGAATCTGCGTAAGGAGATCACCAAGTCACACCGGTATTTCTTTTGGGATAACGGGATCAGGAATGTGGTCATATCAAATTTCAACAGGCTTTCACTGCGGGATGATACCGGGCGTCTCTGGGAGAATTTCTGCATCTCTGAACGGCTTAAGAGAAATCATAATTTAAGGATGCACTGCAACTACTTTTTCTGGAGAACTTATGACCAGAAAGAGATTGACCTGATTGAAGAATCTGATGGTTACCTGACTGGCTTCGAATTTAAATGGACCGAAAAGACTGCGAAAATCCCTCATGAGTTCTTAGCAACTTATAAAAACTCTACATTTAACATCATTCACAAAGAAAATTATCTTGATTTTGTGAAATGAAAAATACCCTGCCGGGCGTTATCATTTCTCATTTCACAATTTCAATACCATTTCACAATAATGGGAAACGTGTAAGACAATGAAAAATGATAAATGGAAAATGAAATGAAAAATGATAAATGGAAAATGAAATGAAAAATGCGCAATGCAAAATGAGCAATGCGCAATGGCAGTGATCCCGAAGGGACTCGAACCCCCAACCCTCAGAACCGGAATCTGATGCTCTATCCAATTGAGCCACGGGACCGGAGAAATGTTGAATGTTGAATTTTAAATTTTAAATTAATAATAAATATTCCCGAATTCAACCTTTAACATTCAACATTCAAAATTACTATGCAAAGGTAGCTAAAAAACAGAATAGTTATACCTTTGCACCATTCAAATTTGTCTAACTAATTAATTTAAAATATGCCAACCAGGATAATAGATCATGTTAAGCCGGGTGTTGTTTCCGGTGATGATGTTTCAAAGATTTTTGCCATTGCCAAAGCCGATGGATTTGCTTTACCGGCCGTTAATGTCGTTAGTACCGACAGCGTGAATGCGGTGATGGAAGCAGCCAAGTTGGTGAACTCCCCGGTCATCATTCAGTTTTCCAACGGCGGCGCGGCTTTCTATGCCGGCAAAGGGCTGTCGAACGAAGGCGAAAAGGCGGCGATCGCCGGATCGGTCACCGGTGCGCTTCATATCCATCTCCTGGCCGAAATGTACGGCATCCCCGTCATCCTCCATACCGACCATGCCGCCAAAAAGCTCCTCCCCTGGATCGACGGGCTGCTCGACGAAGGCGAGAAACACTTTGCCAAAACCGGTAAACCGCTCTTCAGCTCACATATGCTCGACCTGTCGGAAGAACCGATCGAAGAAAATATCGAGATCTGTAAAAAATACCTGGCCCGGATGGCCAAAATCGGCATGACGCTGGAGATCGAGCTGGGCGTTACCGGCGGCGAAGAAGACGGCGTCGACAATACGGGGATCGACAGTTCGAAGCTTTACACGCAGCCCGAGCATGTGGCCTATGCCTACAGCGAACTGAGCAAGATCAGCCCCCGCTTCACGATAGCCGCCTCCTTTGGAAACGTCCACGGCGTGTACAAGCCGGGTAACGTGAAGCTCCAACCGGTCATCCTCAACAATTCCCAGAAATACATCGAACAGAAGCTGAACACCGGGCCCAAGCCGGTGAATTTCGTCTTCCACGGCGGCTCGGGCTCAAGCCAGGCCGAGATCCGGGAAGCGATCTCCTACGGCGTGATCAAGATGAATATCGACACCGACACGCAATGGGCCATGTGGGAAGGGGTCCACGAATATTACAAGAAATACCAGGGCTACCTGCAGGGGCAGATCGGAAATCCCGAAGGCGACGACAAACCCAACAAGAAATACTACGATCCGCGCAAGTGGCTTCGCGAAGGCGAATCGGCCATGATTAAAAGGCTGAAGGTGGCATTTGAGGATTTGAATTGTGTGGATAGAAATTAATTCCCCGCAGCTAAGTCAGGTGGTTCAATTGTTCAATTGTCCAATTGTTCAATTGTTCAATTGTTAAATATCAACTGCTGACTGCTGACTGCTGACTGCCTACTGTCTATTACCTGCTCAGCGCCACCAGCAACTCCTTCGGATGGATGCTCAAAACAGGGATCGGGGAATGGTTGACCATCTGCTGCGCATAAGGCCCCAGTAGCAGGTTCTTTGCTGCCGTCTCCTGCTCGGTCATGATAGAAATGAGGTTAGCGTTCACCTTGAGCGCATATTCGATCGTCGAATCGGAGATATTATCTGCTTCAACCGATTCAAGCACATATTTTATATTGTCCTCTTCTAGGTGCTTGACCACCTGTTCGGCATAGCTGTCGACTTTCCGGATAACGGCTTTGACAGAAGAGGTATAGACCCGCAACACATGGACCTCGGCGTCGAATATCCGGGCCATATAGGCGGTAAACGGAACCTTTTGGCGCGTCTCCGGCGTACTGTCGAGCGGCAGGATGATCTTTTCCAGGTGCCGGTTGATACTGACGCCGCCCCGGATGGTGATCACCGGCTTTTTAATCGCGCTCACGATCCGGTTGGCATTGCTGCCCATCCAGAACTCCTCGAATCCCGATGAGCCATGAGTGCCGGCCATCACCAGGAAGATCTCCTTTTTATCGGCCTCTTTGACAATCTCATGATATACCTTTCCCTCTTTGATCAGATACTCCAGTTTGTTTTTTCCCATTAGCGGCTGGTACTTTTCCACCAGCTCGTCGAACTTGTCTTTGACCATAGCCGACATGGTCTGAGGGCCTTCGGTGAACATCTCGCGGGATGAATCGGGCCGTATAACGAAAATCATTTCGATGCCTGCGTCAGCTTTTCTGGCAATCGTAATCGCGTGTTCCAGCGCGTTGATGGAGCACTCGGAGAAATCAATGGCAACCAAAATCTTTTTCATAGCTCGTATGTTATTTCATGATGGGAAAATTAATTTCGTCTTTGGTAACCCAGGCATTCGGGTAGCTGATCATGATCAGTTGAAGGTCTTTCTCGGCGTCGAGCCGCGATTTATAATCCCCTACCCTCACCCGGTAATTGGGTGCTTTCCAGCTGACATAGGCCGGAATATCGGGAAACAGCAAGAGGAATTCATCCCTTGTTTGCCTTGCCCTGTCGCTGGAATTCAGGCCCGAATCAAAGAATATCTGGATCCGGTAACCCGGGATCAGCTTGGTATCCGGGTTCTCCATGAGCTTTAGCCTGAGCGATTCATAATTGACCAGCACACTGTCGATCCTTTCATCGCGGATCACGGAGACATGGCCCATTCCGGCATCCTGCGCCCTGAGAAAGGGCTGCAGCAATAAAACCAGGCCGATGACCAGGGTGAATCTCATTTGTTCAATCCGTTAGCAATGGACACCAGTTCCTTGGCACGCATGCTCAGGACGGGGATCGGCGAATGGTTCACCATCTGCTGCGCATAGGGCCCGAGGAAAATATTGGCCGTCGTGGTCTCCTGTTCGGTCATAATGGCGATCATGTCGGCCGAAACGGCCTCCGCATAATCGATCGTCGTCCGGGTAATATTTTCCGACTCTTTCGTCACGGTGACGAACCGGATATTTCTCTCTTTACAGTATTCTTCCACCTGCCGGGCATAGTTATCGACCCTTTTCTGCACCGATTTCAGCGGGGTGGAATAGAGTGAAAGGATATGGATCTCCGAATCGAAGAGGCTTGCAACATTCACCGCCACCGGGATTTTTTGCCGTGTCTCCTGGGAGCTGTCGATCGGGATGATGATCTTTTTAATATCCCCGACGGCACAGTCATGACGTAATGTAATAACGGGGCAGGGGACGCTGGTGACGATGCGGTAGGCATTGCTGCCGATCCAGTACTCTTCGAAGCCTGAAACGCCGTGGGTACCGGCGATGATCAGGTCGGCCCCGGAGCTCTTGGCCTGCTGGGCCAGTTCGATATAGACCTTTCCTTTACGCGTCTTAAAATCGAGTTTACCGTTTTTGAGTGTTCGGGCATATTTTTCCTGGAGTTCTTTCAGGAGGGCTACTTTTTCATTTCTCTCTTCGTGGGCAAAACCTTCGAACACCACCTCTTCGCTGGTGGTATTGTCGACCCACACCATTTGCACATCCGCACCCGCTTTGCCGGCAATATGGATTCCGTAGGCAAGGGCATTGAGCGATGTCTTGGAGAAGTCGATGGCTACAATGATCTGTTTCATGTCCCGGCAGTTTGGTTTCAATTTTCAGTAAAATTAAGAAATTAAAATGAAATTTCCTACTGTTAAAAAGTAAACGGTGAATTTGTGCGGGAAACGGAGACTCCATCTGCCCTATGTGAGATGGAGTCTCCTTCCAATTGAGATGCCATCTCGAATTTGAGATGGAGTCTCGCTGAAATGAGATGCCATCTCGAATTTGAGATGGAGTCTCGCTGAAATGAGATGCCATCTCACTAAAACCAGATGGAGTCTCAAACCAAAAAGTTATCAAACGCCCTTGACTTTCTTATCTGATCGAACTATATTTGTTCAATCCGTTTCATTCATTCATTAACTAATCAATCAATCCAAATGGAATGGCGTGATCAAATAAGTTATCCCTATCAAGAGGGAGAGGGTTATATAACGATACCCTTATACGAATCGCTGATAGATGGAGGAAATACAGAAGCTGAACTCTCCGATATTGAATCTGCAGAAACTGAAGACATGTGGGCATTAAGAAGCCAGCTTTTAGGCCATTCGCCGCATCTTTCTCAGGAGGTACTCAGGGCTGCTTCTGAGCGGCCAGATGTGTTTCCGGATGAGGTGTTACTTGATATCCTATCGGCTAATCCCGACGAGTTGGATAAGGATACTCTACTTAGTTTTCTTGAACAAAAAGAGAATCCCCTGCCGGGTTATATGCTGGAAATCCTAAGGCAGGTAGCAAATGGTGTGACTTATAAAACTATCCTTCAGGAAGAACTGGCTGGTTACCATGCGGCTAAAATCCAGGCCGCACAGGATATTATCAGGAGTATTCTGTATGATACCGTTTTTGATGTCGATGAGTACCGCTCCTGGTTGGATAACTTAGGAGGGATGGAGGCAGATAAGAAAATCATTGCTGCTTATTTGTATGAGAATGATACATTTAGCGCACTGGAGTTACTGGATTTAACCGCCGATATTTATTATCTTGGAGGTCAGGAATTAGATGAATATAATGATTACAGATCTCTTTTGGAACTACAAATCGGATGGAAGGCTGAAGGAAAATCAGTGCTGCAACTCGATAGTCTCGATATCGGTTTGCTGGAGGATTATGCCATCAACGAATCATCCCAGGCGGGAAACATAGCCAGGAATATCCTGGAATATACAAATTACCAGCATTATTGCAATTGTCTTGAAAATACAGACAGCTCATTTTACAAAAGTGCACGGATAGATCCATCATATAAAGCTGATAATCAGGACGGAATATTTGTTTCCGTTAAACCGAATCCGGCAAAAACATGGATAGCAATTAATTATGAACTACCGAATGAAGGATCTATGGGAATGTTAACTATTTCAGATGTTTCCGGAAGAATGATCAGCGAAATAATTGTTTCGGGTAAGACAGGACAAAAAGTGATAAATACAGGTTCTCTGGAACCTGGTATCTATTACTATTCGCTTTCTGTATCAGGAGTTCAAAAGGCCGGAAAGTTTATTATTCAATAGAAATTATTTAATTTAAAGGTGCTATGAACATGGATTCATAGCACCTTTTGCAATATCCTGTGATGATGAAAATTATAATCTCAATAACACTCTTTCTATTAAATTGTCTTTCTTCATGGGCCCAGATTGAGATAATCATGTGGCAAAAATGCCTGGGCACAGATGAAGTTTGCAATCACGCAAATGCTGTCGAATCATCCGGTTCTGGTTACTTGTTTGGTATTCATCTTTGTAAAGATGGGCCTGGTGTTTCAAATTATCATTCAGGAGCTGATTCATGGATAGTAAGTACTGACCAGTCTGGAAATATCCTTTGGGAAAGATGCTATGGAGGAAGTAACATGGATATTCCTCAAAAAATCGTCAGAATTAATGACCATGAATATTACTTATTAAATAATGCTTCCTCCACTGATGGTGATATTCAAAACGGCAGAACCGGCAATTTCTGGATTGTAAAAATCAATGATACCGGAGAAATTCTTTGGGAAAATAGTTATGGCGGTTCCATCATCGGTGAAGAGGTGAGGGATGCTATCCTTTTACCGGATAACGGCCTTTTGATGATGGGCAGGATCAGTTCCATGGGCGGAGATATTACAACGCACTATGGAGACATGGATATTTGGTTATGCAGGATCGACTCTACCGGTACCATTGTCTGGCAGAAAACCTTTGGGAACCAGGCCAGGGACAACGCCTTAAAGATCAAACTGACAGCCGATAATACCGTGTTGATGATCGGTGCGCATTATGAACCGGGTGGAATGATCGATTGCCAGGTAATAGAACAATATGGTTCCGATGTTTGGATGCTGGAAATGGATCTGCACGGAACGATTCAAAATCAATGGTGTTATGGTGGAAGCGCTGACGACCTGGGTAGGGATGTCATCAAAATAGCAGATGGATATGTATTCGTTGCCAGCACAAATTCAAATGATGGAGATGTAAGTGGTTTGCACGGTTCACAAGGTGAGTATGAAGCCACTGATATTTGGGCCGTAAAAATAGATCTTTGCGGCAATATAATATGGCAAAGGTGCCTGGGAGGATTGGCCTCAGAATGGCCGGTATATTTAACTCAGACAGACGATAGCGGATTCATCATAATTGGCAATGCTTTTTCACTTGATGGCGATGTTACAGGGAATCATTCATTGTTTGATTACTATTCCGATATATGGGTTGTAAAACTCACAGGAGACGGTGAACTTCAATGGAATCATTGTTTTGGCGGTATGAGTACAGAAAGGTTCTGGGGAATCCATTCGGTATTGAAAAAAGATGATTACAACTATGTGATCGGGGCAAATGCCAATTACCTCAGCGACGATGTCGAATGTGATTTGTTTCCGAATGATCTTCAATATAACGCCTGGCTGCTCGAAATCAAGGACTGCGATTATTACAAGCCGCATGTGCCAGTCATTACGTCCGGGCCGGATACGGTCTGTTCCACTGTTACGGCCACATCCGTCTATTCCCTCGATACGGCAAAATGGGCAACGGGCTATGAATGGCTGCTGATACCGGCAGAAGCAGGAGCCATAACCGGTGATTCATTATCAGCGGAAATCACCTGGAACCTCACCTATGAAGGCGCTACCGAACTTAAAGCCCGCGGAACAAACGACTGTGGGTACTCTGAATGGTCGGAAACGCGGTGCGTACGGGTGCATACGTGCCTGGGAATTGAGGAAGAGGAGACGGGGAGACCGGGAGACAAGGAGACGGGGAGAGGGTTGGAGATATGGCCGAATCCTGCAACAGGGATTGTCGATTGTCGATGGTCGATGGTCGATTTTCGAGGGGATTTGTCATTGATGATTTACGATGTTTTCGGGAGGGAAATCCGGCAAATAGATATTCCGGATACCGACCATGAAATTAAGTTGACTGTCGAAGATTTTGTGCCGGGGTTGTATCTGGTCGTTCTTAAAGATGAAAATAACATCATCGGAAGCGCCAAAATGGTTGTTTCGAGATAGACGATCTTTTTCAACAGGCGAAACCTCGATCAGACGAACAGACGATATTCGATTTTATTGGGTAGTGCTATGGCTGTAAGAAAATTTTATCCCCTACGGGGAAATATTTCTTTATGCTATTGATCCTGCTACAGTATTTTATCGCCTACGGCGAAAACCATTAATCTACGGGGAAATATTTCCTTTTGCTATTGATCCTGCTACAGTATTTTATCGCCTACGGCGAAAACCGTTAATCTATTCCCCGACGGATTTACCCGTCGGAAGAAAACCCCTCTTTCACCGACGGATTTCTTTCAAACTATCCCAAATCGCCAAATCGCCAAATCGCCAAATCGTCAAATCGCCCAATCGTCAAATCGCCCAATCGTCAAATCGCCCAATCGTCAAATTAATTACCTTTGACATAAATTCTCATTCCGATGAACGACAACCTCGACGCTTCCGGAAAATCATTCTCGCCGGCGGAACAAGAAGCGGAACAGGCGCTGCGGCCGGCCGATTTCACCAATTTCGCCGGGCAGCAGAACGTCAAGGAAAACCTGTCGGTCTTCGTTCAGGCCGCCCGCCAGCGCGGCGAAGCGCTCGACCATGTGCTGCTGCACGGCCCGCCCGGACTGGGCAAAACAACGCTGTCGTATATCATCGCCAACGAGCTGGGTGTCAATATCCGCATCTCCTCGGGGCCGGTGCTCGACAAACCGGGCGACCTGGCCGGCCTGCTGACCAACCTCGAGCCCAATGATGTGCTGTTCATCGACGAGATCCACCGCCTGAGCCCTGTGGTGGAAGAATACCTGTACTCTGCCATGGAAGACTACCGGATCGATATCATGATCGAGACGGGGCCCAATGCGCGCAGCGTGCAGATCAAGCTGAATCCGTTCACCCTTGTGGGCGCCACCACCCGCTCGGGCCTGCTGACCGCCCCGCTCCGGTCGCGTTTCGGTATCAACCTCCGCCTGGCTTACTACGACGCGGCCACCCTCGAAGCCATCCTCTACCGCAGCGCCCGCATCCTGAATGTGCCAATTGCAAAGGAAGCCGCCCGCGAAATCGCCCGCCGCAGCCGCGGTACGCCCCGTATCGCCAACCTGCTCCTGCGCCGCGTGAGGGACTTTGCCCAGATCAAAGGCGACGGCACCATCACCATCAATATCGCACAGATGGCCCTGAAAGCGCTGCATGTCGACCTCCACGGCCTCGACGAGATGGACAACCGGATCCTGCTTACGATCATCGAGAAGTTCAAGGGGGGCCCTGTCGGGATCAATACCATTGCCACCGCCGTCGGAGAAGAGGCCGGCACTATCGAAGAGGTGTATGAGCCGTTCCTCATCCAGGAGGGATACCTGATGCGGACGGCCCGGGGGCGCGAAGCCACCGAACTGGCTTACAAACACCTGGGCAAAGTGCCGTTTCCCCGTCAGGATCAACTGTTCTGATCATTCCTTTCTGACCATGAAAAGCCCGGAATACGACCGGCATGAGCTCACGCAACGGATTAAATCCATGGCTTCAGAGCTGGGATTCGATGCCTGCGGCATCGCGGAAGCAAACCGCCTGGATGAAGACGGACAACGGCTGGACGAATGGCTCACCGACGGTTTCCAGGCCGGGATGGGATATATGGAGCGCCACAAAGAAAAACGGACGGATCCCCGGTTGCTGGTCCCAGGCGCCCGGTCGGTAATTGTCCTTCTTATGAATTATTACCCGCCGATAAAATTACCCGCGGAAAACAACTACGAAATTGCACGGTATGCATACGGCCGGGATTATCACTTCGTGTTAAAGGAGAAATTGCATCTGATTATCAAGGAGTTGCAGAGGGTTTCCAACCCCGGGGTTGGAAACCCTTCCCGGGCTTTCACTGATTCTGCCCCGGTGCTCGAACGAGCCTGGGCTGAGCGCGCCGGCCTCGGGTTCATCGGGAAAAACACCTGCCTCATCCATCCCAGGCTCGGCTCTTTCGTCTTTATCGCCGAGATCATCACAAGGATCGAACTGGAGTACGATACTGACAAAGTCAACGATATGTGCGGCGGTTGCACCCGTTGCATCGACGCCTGCCCTACCGCGGCCATTACAGCACCCCGCAGGCTCGACGCACGGAAATGCATCTCTTTCCATACCATCGAATCACGGGAAGAACCGCCGGACGAACTGAGAGAGAATTTCGGCAACCTGATCTTCGGGTGCGACATCTGCCAGCAGGTCTGCCCGTGGAACCGGAAAGCTCCGCCACACCATGAGCCCCAATTCCTTCCAAATAAGGATTTACAGGAAATGACCCGCGAAAGATGGGAATCGCTCGATCCGGAAAGGTTTGAAGAACTTTTCCATGAATCGGCGATTCAAAGAGCATCTTACGATGGATTAATGCGAAATATCCTCTTCCTTAAAAAAAATGAAGGGAAATAATTATTTTTACACTCCATGAACCGGATTCTCACCAGCCTGATTTTAATATTCCTGCCGGTCCTGCTCCTGGCAGGCATGACGTTCCCGGTCAATTACCACCCTATTCCTGACACTATTCCTCCTCCGCCCCCGGGCGGGCCCGTCACCCTTTACGGGCCGCAGGAGGTTTGCATCGGACAGACCTGCGACTATTTTACCGAAGTGCCGGTCGGGTGCACCTGCCAGTGGGCTGTGAACGGCATCGTTCAGCCCGGTACCTCTTCTTCCTTTACCTATACCTGGAACCAGCCCGGAATTTTCCTGCTGGCCGTTACTTTCATCTGCAACGGCCAGAACGGCGAGACACAGGCCCTGACCGTCGGCGTGGCTGAAACACCCGATCCGGGGCCCATTGAAGGCGATCCGTTTGTCTGTGAATTTACGTATCATACCTATTCCATCGAAGCAGGTTCTGCCGATTCCAGCGCCTGGAGGGTCAATGGAGTTTTACAACCAGAAGCCGGTTCTTCGATGACTTATTTTTTTGAAGGATCGGGTAACTACCTGATTGAAGTGACCGTGCACAACATTTGCGGCAACAGTGCCCCAGAAACACTTGGCGTTACCGCCGAAGGAACCGCACCGGGCGAACCGGGCCCCATCGAAGGCGCTGAAGAGACATGCGAAGGCTACACTGAAACTTACTCCACGGAGGTAGGCCCCGGCGAATCGTGTTTATGGTGGATCGACGGGGTAATTCAGCCTACGAATACGACCACTCTGGTTGTCTCCTGGTCGGGATGGGGAAGCCATGAAATAGAGGTGCGGGCGGTGAGTGATTGCGGGACCGGCAATCCCGCGTTCAAAGAGGTTCTTGTCCTTGGTGATCCGGATGTTTTCCTGGGCAACGACACCACCATCCTGCAGGGGCAGGTCCTCATCCTGGATGCCGGAAATCCCGGATCGGAGTACCTCTGGTCGACCGGTGAAACCACTCAGGCCATCGAGGTCAGTCTGGCCGGGACTTACTCGGTTTCGGTGACCAATTATTGCGGAAATGGCTACGATGAAATAGAAGTTGACGTTTCAACCGGCCTATCGGAACCCACGATGGAAGATATTCAGATAGCCGTTTCGGGAAACCAGGTTATCCTGACCCATTTACCACCGGATATCATGGCTATTCAGATGATTACTTTGGATGGTAGAACGGTTTTCGATGGCAAGTCCATTGAAAAAATTACTCTTGGGATCCCGGGAATATACATTATCCGCATTATATCATCTGAAAAAATAATAACCCGGAAAGTATTCATACATTGAACAGGAGTTACCAGGCGGGATCGAACTGGTAAAACAGGCTGAGTACAAGGCAATCGTTGAATTGCCCGTAATTCCCGGGGAAAATCCGCAAAACATCTCCCGTTGCATTATCGGCACGGATATTTATGAGCGAGTTGTTCGTCCGGATATTGACCAGCAGGTTTCGGGTGATATAAACATACATTCCGGCATTGATCTGGAATGTGACCCTGGCGCCGGGGTTTCCCCCTTTTATCTCATAATAATTATTCTCTTCATAATAATTGATCAGGAACCCGAGCGAAGGCCCCGCTTCGAATTTAAACCGCTTACCTGCCGTATACTGGTATAAAACAGGCAATTCCACATAATTGAGCCGGAATAAATATTGCTGGTAATTATTGGTAGAGTCTGGATTTTCGCGGCTCCCTTTCTGGAAAAACTCAAGCTCCATCTGCAGTGCGGAGTGTTCCGAAAACTGCAGGTTGACAAATCCGCCGAGAAAAAGGCCCGCTTTATGGAACCCGGAATAATCATCTCCGGAAACCTGTGTTCCCGCCACTCCTGCCATAACTCCACCGTTGAATACCTGGCTTTGTACAGCCGAACCCATCAGAAAAAAACTTAACGTAAAAATAATATATCTCAATTGCCTCATTATAACTGCCAATTAATCATAAACCAAACGGCAAATATCGTAATTTTAAGCTGTTAGACCCGATAAAGGCGTCTGCTCCTGGATAAAATAGTAATTTCGCTGCCGAATGTCTTTTATTAATGACTGTTGCAGAAGGGTTTAACCAATTATAATCATAACCAGATCAATTTCCTTTATGGAGCAATACAGAATTTTATTAGTGGATGACGAACCGGATATCCTGGAGTTTCTCGGGTATAACCTTCGCCGGGAAGGATTTGAAGTATTTACCAGCAGTAACGGCAGGGACGGATTGGCGAAGGTAAAAGAACACAAGCCCCATCTGGTCGTGCTCGATGTCATGATGCCCGAGATGGACGGAATTGAGACCTGCCGCGAGATCAGGCAGATCCCGGAGCTGCGGAATACGCTGGTCATTTTTCTTACCGCCCGTGGTGAAGATTATTCACAGATTGCCGGTTTCGATGCCGGAGCGGATGACTATGTGACCAAACCGATCAAGCCCCGTGTTTTGGTAAGCCGCGTCAAAGCACTTCTCCGGCGTTATAAGGAAGAGGCTGCTGATTCAGGCCCGGACAAGTTTATCAGTACCGATGAATTTGTGATCGACCGGGAGAAATATGTCGTGATCAAAGAAGGCAAAGAATTTCATCTCCCCCGGAAGGAATTCGAGTTGTTAAGCCTGCTGGTTTCCAGGCCGAACAAGGTATTCACCCGCGAAGAGATCCTTTCGGGTATCTGGGGCGATGATGTCATCGTCGGCGACCGGACGATCGACGTACATGTCAGGAAGATCAGGGAACGGCTGGGAACAGAAAACATCCGGACGATCAAAGGCGTCGGCTACAAATACGAAAACTAATCTGGAACCTGGAACTAAAAATGTATCTTGTGGTAATCAAAATTCTGCTCACCACGCCATTTTTTAATGATAATAGCCAGGTGGACAAAGATATCCAGCTCATTTTTTCTCAGCCAGGCCACCGCTTCCGGTTTATCGCGGCAGGCGTCGGCGAAAACCATCAATAGCTGATAATTGTTTTTACTCAGCCATTCATAGGCTTTCGGCGATTCGTCGATAGCCGCATCGAGGGCGGCCAGGTGCGGGTAATGGTTTTTGAGCAACCATTGCACAGCTTCCTGCGATCCCCGGATGGCGCTTGAAAGCGCTGCCAGCTCCGGGTACCCGTTCTTGAGCAGCCAGTGGTAAATCTTTTCGTTACCCCTGATCGTCTCGCCGAAGGCCATCAGTATTTTTACATCATAATTAATCATACTAATAATATACCTGCGCTTTAATACCCATTTTTTCAACCCGGGCGGCAATATCCCTGAGTTCGTCAAAAGAGACTTTCTCAAGAGTCTCCAGCGGCGTAGCGCGGTCGATGGGATAGATCATCACATATTTCGGCCGTATGGCCCGGATATGCTCCATCCACCTCGAGATTTCCGCTTCTGCCGTATTATCGATCTGCTTTCCGTCGATGGTGCCCCGGAGAAAGAGTGTCTGGATGATCAGCTCACCGTCGAAAGCTTTTAACTTCTCCA
The DNA here is from genome assembly GCA_017991835.1 of Bacteroidales bacterium. GTDB lineage: Bacteria > Bacteroidota > Bacteroidia > Bacteroidales > JAGOPY01 > JAGOPY01. The sequence continues at coordinate 68,730 of JAGOPY010000007.1, forward strand.
CAATGGACTTCAGCGTAATGCCCGACCGTGGTCCGTTGATCAGCCGGAACATATTTTCGGTCCCGGCATCCAGTTTCATAATGCTGTTGCCCGTTTTAAGCAGAGCCTGGAAGACCTCCGGTTTATCCAGCGTAGAGGAATTCGAAAGCACCGAGACCACAGAACCGGGAAAGTATTCGTCCCTGAGGCGGATCACCTCTTCCAGGATTTCGGGGAACTGCGGGTGTATGGTCGGCTCGCCGTTGCCGGCGAAGGTGATCGCATCGGGCCTGGTACCGGCCGATTTCATGGATTTAAGTCTTTCTTCCAGTTTTGAAATTACTTCTTCCATTCCGGGCAGCCGGGTACCGTGCATGCTTTTTTCGTGAGTCCAGCCACATTCGCAATAGACGCAATTGAAAGTGCAGAACTTGGCTTCCACGGGCAACAGGTTAACTCCCAGCGAAACACCCAGCCGGCGACTGCTTACCGGCCCGAAAACCACATCCTGAAATAGTACCGACATAACGACTGGCCTTGCAATAACATTTATTTCACAAAGTTAAACAAATCAGGCTTTCGGATGGTTCTGTACCTTACTCCTTTTATTATTACTTTTGATCCGTTGAAAGGCATTATGTACAGTCTTGATGAAATAAGGGAACCTATAAAGCTGAACCTGGAAGAATTTGAGAAGAAGTTCAGGGGATCGATGAAGAGTTCCGTTCCTTTGCTGGATACCGTTACCCGATATATTTACAGGCGTAAGGGCAAGCAGATGAGGCCGATGTTCGTTTTTCTTACGGCAAAAATGTGCGGGGAGATGAACGAATCGACCTACCGGGCTGCCTCGCTGATTGAGCTTTTACATACGGCCAGCCTGGTGCACGACGATGTGGTGGATGATTCCAATGAGCGGCGCGGATTTTTTTCCATCAATGCCCTGTGGAAAAACAAGATTGCCGTCCTGGTGGGCGACTTCATGCTGTCGCGCGGCTTGCTGCTGGCCCTTGAAGGCAATGATTTCGAGCTGCTGAAGATCGTTTCGCACGCCGTCAGGGAGATGAGCGAAGGCGAGCTCCTGCAGATCGAGAAAGCCCGGCGGCTGGATATTTCCGAGGAGGTCTATTTCGAGATCATCCGGAAAAAGACGGCTTCGCTGATCGCCTCCTGCTGTGCCTGCGGGGCATCCTCGGTGGGCTGCGGACCGGAAATGACAGACAAAATGAGGTTGTTTGGCGAGCTTGTGGGTATATCTTTCCAGATCAAAGATGACTTATTCGATTTCGAATCGGGTAACCGCACGGGCAAACCGAACGGGATCGACATCAAAGAACAGAAGATGACGCTGCCGCTGATCCATATGCTCAGTAAATTACCGTCATCGGAGAAGAGAAAAACGATCCGCACGATCAAGAATCACCACGATGATCCGGTTCGGGTAGCGGCGATCATCGACCAGGTGAACCACAGCGGCGGGATCAGCTATGCCCGTGGAAAAATGCTCGAATACAGGCAAAAAGCCCTCGATATGCTCGATGAGATGCCATCGGGAGAAGCCCGCGATGCACTGGCCAAACTGGTGATCTACACGACGGAACGGAATAAATAGTCGACCACTCCCTGTTCTGTAATATAGCCCGATATCAGCCCTGCCGGTGTTACGTCGAAGGCGGGATTCAGCGCAGGCGATCCGGGGGAGCAAACCAGCACCCTTTCCCGTTTTCCATCTTTTGTCAACCCCTCCTGGTAAAGCACCTCATCCGGGTTGCGCTCTTCGATGGCAATATGCGATCCGTCGGGGCAAAGGGGATCGAAGGTGGATGCCGGGGCGGCCACGAAGAACGGGATGCCATAATGTTTAGCCGCGATCGCTTTTTCGAGCGTGCCGATCTTATTGGCCGTATCGCCGTTGGCCGCAATCCGGTCAGCCCCCACGATCACCAGGTCGATCTTACCCTGAGCCATGTACCATGCTGTGGCATTATCGGGGATGATGGCATGCGGAATGCCGGCATTATGGAGCTCCCAGGCGGTAAGCCTCGCCCCCTGGCCGCGGGGCCTCGTTTCATCGGCATAGACGAAGATCTTTTTGCCGGCCTTGAAGCTGTGATAAACGGGTGAGAGGGCCGTACCGTAATCGACGAAGGCAAGCCAGCCCGCATTGCAGTGGGTGGCAATACGGAAACCCTCCCGTATCAGTTCGCTGCCAAATTCCCCGATCCGGCGAGAGGCCCCGCTGTCTTCATCGGCAATCTTCTGTGCTTCTTCAATTGCCTGATCAACTGATATCATTCCGGCTTTAAAGACTCTTTCGACGGCATAGAAGAGGTTCCGGGCCGTCGGGCGGGTAGATTCGATGACTATCCGGGCTTTTTCAATGGAGGCGGCATAAGAAGAGGCAGGCGCTTCGAGGCAGGCCTGAGCCATGGCAAAACCGGCCGCGGCGCCGATAGCTCCGGCGCCGCGAACGGTCATGTTGCGAATAGCTTCACACGTATCGGTATACCTTTCGGTACGGATAATTCTGAATTCAAATGGCAGCAGATTCTGGTCAATCATATACACGGACGGGCCTTCCATCCGGATCGTCCGGTAATCTATGCCATTGACAAGCATTGCATCTATTGAAATCGAAAATATTACTTCAGTTTGATGGTAACACCTGCATTGAATACATGCAGCAGGTAACCCAGTTCGGCATAGACGCCAAAGGTATCAGAGAACAAATAGCGGGCACCGACCACAACGCCGGCCCTGAAATCGCCACCTGAATAGGTTGTTTTCGGAGGTTCGGGGCCATCGCCCTTCCATTTATCCGAATAACCATGAAATCCAATTAATATCGATGCATAGGGATCAAAATCATCATGAAAAATAAAGTGATAATTACCCCTGGCAGCCACAAAGTAATTGACAGAACTGTAGTTATCCACCAGTCCGTATGTCGCTCCGGAAAATCCGGCGCCGGCAATACCACCGACACCCACGACGCCGGTCAATGTGGAACCCATCGGTACTTCGACTATACCATATTCATAAGATCCGTTGACGCCAAAGGAAAAGCCAAGACTACTACTCCGCCAGCCCGGTCCCAGGCCGATCCCGATATTTACCGCCTGCGAGCCTTTTTCAAAGGATTGGGCCATTCCGGCCAAACCAGCCATCATAATCAACACTGACATCAAAAATACTTTTCTCATTTTCTATCGTTTTAAAATTAGACTTTAAGTGAATTAATAGTCAAAAATAATACTTATTCCCGATTCTGGCCCAGTTCGTTCATCACGATCCAGGTCATGAGGCCAACGCCTGTTTCGAGGGATGATTCATCCACGTCAAACGTGGCGGAATGCAGGTTGGATGTGATCCCTTTGCTTTCGTTCATTACGCCGAGCCGGTAAAAGCAACCGGGGACTTCCTGCGCAAAATAGGCGAAGTCTTCAGCCGTCATACGCATTTCCAGATCGACCACCTTATCGCGGCCCAGGTATTCCTCGGCCAGTTTCTTTGCCCGCGTGGTAAGGGCCGGGTCATTATACACAAACGGGTAACCTTTGTGAATATCCACTTCACAGGTGCCTCCCATAGATTTTGCCAGGGCCGTTGCCATATCCGTAATTCTTTCCTTCATCTCAACGCGCCAGCCTTCGTCGAAAGTGCGCATGGTGCCCGATATTTTTACCTCGTCGGGGATAATATTGGCGACCCCGTCGGCCATGACCTTTCCGAATGACAGTACAGTGGGCATGGTCGGTTTGGCGTTGCGGCTGACGATTTGCTGCAGTGCGACGATGATATGGGCCGCTATAAGCACCGGATCGATCACTTTATCGGGAATGGCGGCATGGCCTCCTTTGCCTTTCACCGTCAGGTGGATTTCATCGGTGGATGCCATATATTGCCCGCTTCTAAAGCCGACTTTTCCGGCTTCCAGTTCGGGGAAGACATGCTGTCCGATGATCAGGTCGGTCATGGGCTTTTCAAGCACACCGGCTTTGATCATGGGAAGGGCGCCGCCGGGATACTTTTCTTCCGAAGGCTGGAAGATTATTTTTACTGTACCGCCGAATTCGGCCTCCAGTGATTTCAGCAAGCGGGCCGTGCCCATCATGGAAGCCATGTGCGCGTCGTGTCCGCAGGCATGCATCACCCCTTTGGTCCGGGAAGCATAAGCCACTTTGTTCAATTCTTTTACGGGCAGAGCATCCATATCGGCGCGTAGGGCGACCACTTTTTTCCCGGGCAATTCACCGGTAATGACTGCCAGAATGCCGTTACCGGCAATTCCGGTCTTATGGGCTATTCCCCACTCCGAAAGTTGTTTCGAAATAAAAGCGGCTGTTTGGATCTCTTTGCCCGACAGTTCGGGAAACATATGAAAATGGCGCCGCATTTGGGTTATTTCGGGGAGATACCCTTTGGCCAGGCGTTTGATTCTGTTTTTTAGTGTTGGCATAAGCTAATGGAAAAAAAGGCCATCTTTTCAGTAAGACAGCCTTTTTCATTTATAAAGGATAATCTTTATTGCAGTGTAAATTTAACCGGCAGGTTGTACTGGACACGAACGGCTTTTCCGCGTTGTTTCCCGGGGGTCCATTTCGGCATATTCTGGACTACCCGGATCGCTTCTTCGTCGCATCCGCCTCCGATACCCCTGAGGACTCTTACATCGGTGACCCGGCCGTCGCGTTCAACGACGAAGGTGACGAATACTCGTCCCTGGATACCGCTTTCTTTCGCCATCTGGGGGTACTTTATATTTTCAGCGAGAAATTTATAGAGGGCCGGTTCTCCACCCGGGAATTCCGGCATGGATTCGACGACCATAAAAATCTGAACTTCTTCTGCTGATTCTTCTTCTTCGACCTTCACCGGGGCCACATATTCCTGTACCTCGGTATTTTCATCGGCTTCAACGTCGATATCAATATCGTCTTCCACTTCAATATCATCTTCTACAACATTGATTTGGATAACCTGCTTGGGTGGAGCCGGTGGTGGGGGTTTTATTTTCTGTTCGGTAATCGGGATGATATCTTCCGCAATATCTTCCACTTGTCTTGTGCCCAGATCAACGACTGATTTCTCATACGTTTTCCATTCAAAGGCCAGCAGCACTGCAGCCAGTGCAATAACAAGTCCGATCTGCCGGAAAATGATCTTTTTGTTTTCCAGATCGGCTTTGGTTGTTTTTTTCTGATCCATGTCTTTTATTCTTAAGATTAATTATTATGGATTCGATGTAAAAGTATAACAAAAAAATATTTTGTCAACTTTTCACTCATAATATATTCAAAAACTATACCAGGAATGTCGTCAGGCACCGACAAGTTCCCCGTATTGTCCGGCATCCAGCAATTCAGCCGCTTGCCCTGCATCAGCCATCTTTATCTTAACGATCCAGCCTTCGCCATAAGGGTCCTTATTGACCAGATCCGGTTTATCGACCAGGGCCTGGTTGAATTCCAATATTTCACCGGCAACCGGCATAAACATATCAGATACGGTTTTCACGGCTTCGATCGTACCGAAGGTTTCTTCTTTATCCAGGCTTTCGCCGATGGTTTCAACTTCAATGAATACTATGTCACCAAGCTCATTCTGAGCAAAATCGGTGATACCGACCACGGCAATGTCGCCTTCCGGTTTCATCCACTCATGATCTTTCGTGTACTTCAGATTTCCGGGAATATTCATGTTATTATTCTTAAAAATTTCGGCTTCAAATTTAAAGCAATTTCAAAATATAGCCACCATTCGGATTAGTTTAAAATGATTCCACATACCGGGCAGAAGTTATTGTGCCAGTGAGAACCGGATCGAGATGCCTGCCCTGGTGGTGGAATTGTCGTATTGGTTGGCTACAAACGGCCGGTTGATGATCATGTCGTAAAACAATCTGAGTGTGACGCTCTTGCTCAGCATGTAATCAATCGAGGTATTGATGGAATAAACCCGCTGTCCGGCCGAGACCTGGTCGATGTTTTCATCGATCCTTCGCAGAACCGTCCGGTTGTTACGGATCGAGAAATCGACTTTAATATCCAGATCGCTTTTCAACTGGGTTTTCCGGCCTCCCCCGCCTAATGAGCTTACGGTGAATGAAACGTCTTTGATCCGGTAGCCCAGTCCTATCACATATTCGTCGGTACTCAGATCGGTGAGCTGCTTATTGATCATGCTGAAAGTCAGGGTGCGGGCCTTCCGGAACTCGAACCGTGTTAGGAGGCTGTTATTCAGCGTTATATCGATTCCTACGACTGGTGCAAATTGTTCCTGGATCGTCACCTGGTTCAGGTCATATTTTGGATAGTAGGAATTGGATGCCTCATACAATGCCGACGGTTTCCCGTCAGTCTCTCCATAATACAGGTTTGACTGATAGGAACTTATGGTATAAACCGATCGGTAGGAATGTGATAAAACAGCCGATTTTATGAACTTTTGCAGGAATTTAATCTTGGTCAGGCCATCGTAAGTGACTCTCCAGTTCGGGAGGGGGATGCTCGGGAAATAACCCAGGTAAACTTCCGTCGTGCTTTTATTTCCGTAAGCGGCTAAAAATGCCGGGATGAGCACGTCCTGCGACGTCGGCCCATAGCCCAGCGGATAATACTGCTGAGAAAGGGAATCGTAGACCATGGCATTTGAATTCGGATTCTCAGCGGCCAGCCTCATGGCGATATCATACCGGTTTCTCTTCATTTCTTCAAATGTCGCTGAGATCGAGGTATCGTAATCGGTGTGGAATGCCGTTCCCCAGGTGATGTACGACATGCTGAAACTACCGGCATCCTGAGGGGAATAGCTATCAAAGACCCCGCTGGAATCGGCCCTGAAATACTCTGTATGGTTGCGGGCAAAGGTCCGGTCGGCATTTATCTCAATCTTAAAGCCCTGGAATGGCTCCAGTGAAACACGGGCGTTCAGGCTGGAGGTGAATTTATTGGCATACGCCTGGTTTTGCAGGGTATCGTAGGTGAGCCACCTTTCCTGCACAGCCTGCGACCGGATATCTTTCTGGCTTCCGAAGGCAAATCCAAGGCCCGGCGCATTCAGCCCCCAGTCGACTCCCAGCGCCTGCGGCGATGGCATAAAACCGGGGATCAGCGTCCCTGTGCTTTCCGAATAGGTAATGCTTCCCCGCTTGACCATCATGACAAATTTGAGAAATTCATCCGCCACTTTCTTGAAATAGTTGGGTTTGGCCACACTGTCCTGTTCCTCCTGGGGAGGCGGCTGTTGTTTCGGCACGGTCCCCGACCGTCCGCGTGTATCGGGTTTGGCCGACTGGCCCAGTTTTTTCAGGTAGGGGACTTTTCCATAAAGTTTGGTCAGGTCGACGTTCCCGGATAACTGGATGTTCCTTGAATTTTCGATTACATTGCCAAGCCTCTGCTGCACTGAAAGCGGCGACGCAATCCAATTATAGATCGTTCCGTAGGTGGCCTGTGCCGTAACCCAGTCCATCATCGGAAGCTTATCGATCGGAATCCGGTAGGTGATATCGAGGGTCTGGTTGTAATTCCGGCGCAGTCCTCCCTGCCAGAACTGTCTGCCGACATCAATGGTATCGGCGCCGGCTTTGTCGTACCAGGGAGAATTGGGATCCAGCGACCCGGACGGCTCCCGGAGAAACGAGTTAACGGAGGCCCGGTACTGCAGCGTCAGGCTGGTCGCCAGGTCAAATTTCAGGTCGTACAACCGGTTCCAGTCCCACTTCCTCGCAAAAGTCGGACGCAATAATATCAATCCTTCGCTCTTATTCCTGAGTTTTCGTTCCGCTTCTTCCCTCATCATATCGGTCCGGAATCCAAACTGCTTGGGCAGAAAATAGAAATTAAAGTCTTTAAACAACTTGAGAAACTCCGATTTGGAGATAAAACCTATATTCTGAAATGGCTTGATATTTTTCGGTGCAATATTGAAATTATAGGCAAGTCCCCCGTTATGCGTTTCCTTTTTATCGTATTCGATGTCGATATTCCTCATATTCAGCATGGTATAAGCATAACTTACGCTGAAATTCTCCACATCATAGAATTGTGGTTTCTTTTTAGCCCCTACCCTATCCTTGCGGACATTCATGAAATTGATATTGAACCGGTCGGTATAATCCTGGACAATATCCCGTATCGAATCCGCTTCCTCTTTGTTTTCATAGGATGCCAGTTCATCTTTCAGTTTCAGGTCGGGGCTGAGAGGGTCGTATTCCGGGGTTTCGATCGTCTGCGAATAGTCGATATGCATGGGGATTCTCACGCCGGCCTCCTCGGGGAGGAATTTCCCGAGGTTCAGGTCGGTGGCGATATCCCATTGCAGGTGCGATTCCTTTTGAGTATCGTTGATTTTCTTCTCAAGGGAAGCAAAATTGGGTGAACTGTACATGGTTGAAAAGACCACCTGGCCTATATCGCCGAGCTGGGAATTAACGCGGATCAGTCCTGCCCACCCGGCTTTATCATTAAACCCCGTCAGCCTGAGCTCATTGATCCAGATCTCGGCACATTTCGACAGCCCGTCGTCTTCACCGGTCAGCGATTGCCGTTTGGGATTCCTCACTCCGACCATGATCGCCATGACATCACTGACCGAAGGAACGCCGAGCACTGTGATCCTGTTTGGCCCTTCTTGCCTGACGTAGGGAAAATTGACCGACACATTGCTTTCCCCGTTTCTGGCTGCAATATCCCGGTCGAGTTTTACCTGCACGAGTTTCTCAAGGTCGATATTAAACCTGTTCGATTCGGGCCAGATGACATCCGCCTGAGAGGGAGGCGTTCCCCAGGGTGTAAAGGTCATCGGCACCTCATATTCGTAGTAGTTCTCGGTAAAATCGGAACCGATCCTGACAAAAACCGTCAGATCGCCATCATTGACAACATCTTCATTCCTGGATTTCTCGGCATGCACGAACATTTCCAGGTTTTTATACTGCCGGAAGTCGAAATCGGTGGTTTTGTAAGCTGCCCGGGAATCGCCGTCGATCAGGTCACAAACTTTCAGTACCATCGATTGTTCATTCAGCCGGACCAGGGTAGTGGTGCCAATATTCTGCTCCCGTTCAAGCCCGGGGGGCAGGACATACGGGACCGGCTGGCGACGTCCGTTCTCTTCAATATTTACACTGAAAATATCGAAAGTGGTCAGGCTCTGGATATCATCGGGGATATATTCGCCGGCCGAAAGCAAATCGCCTTTATAGCGCCGCCATTCGCCCCTGACCAGCTCCAGGGTGGCAAACCTTAATGTGACCGGTTTTTCGAAATCCTTCATGAACATCCTGAGGAAGCGGATCGATTTGAAATCGCTGATATTTCCCACCACCCGGCTGGGCTGGGCGACCGGTACCTTGAACTGGTACCAGTTAACCTCACCGGTCGTACCGTTGGCCAGCGGCACTCCTTTTGCCGTGCGGATGTCGGTGATAAAATTCTCACCGACCTCCATTTTATTCGGGTCAAGATCGATCACATACTGGAAATAGCGTTCCGCTTCGCTGAGTGTATTGTCGCGGTTCAGGTCTTCCACATTGGGGATCGCCGTGGCCGATGTCGGGTATTCCTCATCGTTCTGCGAATCCGTAGGGCTGTTGCCGTCGGGCCCGTTATACTTTTTGTACCTTTCAAGGATAGTGGAATATTTATCATCATTATCATAATCCGAATCCCTGAAATAATTATAATCGTCGGCTGACGGATCTTCCAATGCGCTAAAGTAGGCTATCGATGCCGTACCATGGACCTGCTCGATCCGGTCGATGTATGAAATTCCATAGAAGTCCCTTTCATCTTCGTTACGCAAGCCGTCATAACCCACATCCTGGAATGGCCGGGAAGCCGGGTTGTTGTCGAACGATTCGACCAGGTTTTGGAGGGTAGGCACCCTTCCCCAGATGGTGGTATCGACATCGGTCACTATTTCAGAGGTTGGAAGGCCGTTCTCATAAAACTTCCGTCCGTCTTTCAAAATATCCTCAGAAATATCGCCGAGGTTGATATATAGTCTTCCGGGATTATTTTGTTCGGCATCGCTGTTGAACGGATCCATCATCCAGAATTCGATATATTCCACATTCGTCGCTTCAAAATCGCTCGATTCAATTTTGCGCATGATCCCGCCCCACCGGCTCGCAGGATCGATCAGGGAGCCATCCTGTCCGATACCGGCAGAAATACCCGGGAGCCCATCCACATCATAGTTATAAGGGCCCCTTTCGGAAGGATAAAAAGCAAGGTTGAAAACCGGGATATTGGTCGGAATCCCGTTGGGGATCTCCTTATTCGGGAAGACTTCGGTTTCCAGCACCTCCCTGACGGAATGGCGGGCCAGTTCATTGCGTGAAATATTGGCCGGCCTCAGGTTATTATTCCGGTCATAGAATAAAGGATCGATCGTGTACCATGCTGCTTTGGCCCGGTTGAATCCATAGCTTCTGTCGTTACCTGAAGCTTCAGGGAACAGGTCGGGCTGGCCCTGCGGGGTACTGGCCAGGAACCAGGTGCCGACATTTCGAAGGTCAATGGTCGATTTAGCCCCTTCAAAATCATCGATATACACTACGCCGCTTTTACCGATAGCTTTGGAATGTCCGGGCATAAAACTGGCAAACTCACCTTCGACATTAACTTTTGAAGGGGCTTTTGTTTCGATGCCGGGGAGCTTATCGACGATGCTGGTGATCAGCCTCGATTCACCCTGGTAACTTCCGTCCAGTCCCCAGATAGTATTTGAAATCGGGTCATTTCCGTAGTCGACCTTTTGTGTCAGAGGCCTCTCGGTCAGGTTCAGCAACGTACCCCCGAACCGGATATCCTTCCCGATCTGGTGATCGACCCGTAAACCCATCATCCTCTTCTTCAAAACATTGAAGGTCGACTGGTTTTCATTCGTAATATTGATCGGAAGGCCCGAATTGAGGATACCTTCATTGATGATCCTCACCCTGCCTAGCGTATAGTCAACCGTATAGTCCACATTTTCGGTCAGCGTGCGGCCACCGGCCGTCACCTTCACCGACCCGCGGGGAATGTTAAAAGCGTTCAGATCGATTTCCGCACCCGACTCCGAAGAATAGAATCCTTCCAGCAGGTACTTGTTCTTTTCCGTTTGTTGTTCGGCGATGGTTTTCGTGGAGCGGTAAAGCGTATCAAAAGCATATTTATTGGCCAGATCGGTGTTACCGGGCCCGAATTTATTCCTCAGGAACTTGCCGAATGGCTCAATGACGGTAAAATAAAGCCTTCCGTTGGATGAGTTCATCGTACCTCCGCTGACAGCGGCATTGTCAATGAAATCGAACAATCCGTCCGGCGGTGGGTTGAGCAGCTGATCCAGGTTATCCAGGTTGAAGAACTGGATCAGCGGTGTTCCTTTGATCCCTTCCGGTCCTTCGGTAAAATAACCGGTCGGGACACCGTTGCTGTTCCCGGAATAGAGGATATTTAAAATGAATTTATCGCGGCTGACCCGGTAAGCGCCAATGGAATAAACATTTTTCATCATCAGGTCCCACATCGGCACCTGGGTACTGAGGGAGGTGCTTTTCAGCAGTTTTACGACCAGGCAGTTGGAGGTGTTGGAGGTCTGGTCTGAAAATTCCCCGACCTGGAAGACGCTATCGACGCCGATGACCGTATACTGGAAAGCCACTGCCAGCGACTGGTCGGGGTTAAGCGTTGTATAAAGCGAAATGAAACCGAGTTTTGAATTGACCGAATATTCCGAAGTTTCAAGTTTCCGGGCGCTCTCGATCTTTTCATAATCTTCCCCGTTGACCATATAACCCGTGTAACCGATGCTGAAAGGGTCTCCGCTCAGGTAAGTTCCGACCGAACTGATGCTGCGCAACTGGTTGACATCGAGCTGCTGGAGCAGGTTATTGGAATTATTTGACGGATAAGGCCTTCCGGGTATAGGATTGACATTCGGATTATTGATGCGGGCGAATTCTCCCAGGTCCTGGAATGCAATGAGGTTACGGTTCTGCTGGATGGCCGGACCGATATTGGTGACCCAAACTTCAATACGGGTGATATTGATATCGGATGCGACAATGGGCAGCTCGGCCAGGGCTTTGTCATAACTTTCGCGGAAGAGATGGGAGATGAAGAAGTGTTTGTTCTCCTCATAGTCGGTCGCTTTCAGCTCGAACCGGTTTGATTCCTTTCCGTTTTCAATGACGACCGTAGAACTTTCGCTTTCCTGTTCTGAAAACAGACCGGTCACCGTCGTCCGGCCGAACTGCAGTTTGGTTTTGAATCCGAAGAGGCTCTGCGTTCCGGTGATCAGGGTCGTGCTGAGAGGCATCGACACATTCCCGGCTTCGATCAGTTTAATGATTTCATCCTCTTTTCCTTCGTAATTAAGCTTGAGCTTGTTTTCAAAATCGAATACGGCTTCGGTATTGAAATTGGTATTGAACTGGATCTTATCACCGATTTTGGCCATCACGTTCATCTGGATATTCTGCTCAAAATCGAAATTGGTGGTCCGTTGCTGCCTGACGTTCAGCGACGGGTCATCGCGCCGGTTGGCCAGGACTCCGAATGAAAGCTCGGCTGAGCCCTGCGGACGAATGTCGATGGTATTGCTTCCGAAGATCCGGTCGAAAACCTGTCCCCCGATGTAAAGGCTCGGGATGATCCCGTCTTTGGTGAGGGTGCTGCTGGGCGACGACCTTTCTCTCCAGTATTGTTTGATCGTATTGTCGAGTTCATACTCCTGGTATTCGTCGAACGACATATAGGTCGGATTCCGGTAATCGAGATCCCCGATTTTGTTTCGGAAGTAATACTGGTTTGTCGAGGGATCATATTCGACTTCGGTTTTAAAATTCTTCGGAGGCCTGAGATACAGTCCACCGGTATCTTCTGGCTGGTATAGCAGATAATCGTCCTGTTTCGGGGGAGGGAAAGGAAGCACAACCGATGTATCGCCTTTTACCGTAGTATCGGGAGGTGAGAACCAGGGAATGTCAAAACCGTGCGTATGGCCATAGTCCACACTGGCAGGGATAGTCCATGACAGGAGGACGATCAGGCTGATCAGGCTGAATGTAAAAATATTTGATCCTACTCTCCGCAAACGTTATCCTGGTTTATGGCCTGTTAAAAACAAAATTGAAAACCCGGGTAAAGTTTTCAATGTAAGATACGATACTGTTTACCGCTATTTTCAAAGCCTTTTAAGTGCTTCTTTAATGATCCGTTCCACATTGATGACAGTGGTGGGGCTTCCTTCGGAAGTCAGTTGCTTTAACTCCCTGATCACATCATCCACTGCTTTTTCGGCTATCTTTCTCGGAAAACCTAAAATAACCAGTCCTGATAACGATTCCTCCCGGATAGTATTGTGTGAGAAATCAACTTTTTGGACAGGCGATGATCCTTTGTCAATTTTATCCCTTAAGTCAACAATGATCCGCTGTGCCGATTTCTCCCCGATTCCTTTGACCGATTTGAGAATATTGACACGTCCTGCCGTAATGGCATCTTTTAATTCAACAATATTCAGTGATGAAAGAAGAAGCCGTGCCGTATTGGGGCCGATGCCGGAAACCGTCAGCAGCAGCCGGAACAGATCTCTTTCTTCCGTTTCAGCAAATCCGAAAAGAACCTGTGCATCTTCCCGGATAACCAGGTGGGCATACAACCTGCATTGGTCAAGATTCGATATTCTGGTATAGGTATTCAGGGTGATCTGAAGGTTATACCCTACTCCGCCGACGTCGAGGATGGCAAAGGCGGGATTTATTTCAGCCAGCTTTCCTTGGATATATTCGTACATATCAGTTCGTTCCGGGCTCTTTTTTCGGAGGGCAAAAATAGGAATTTAATTTAGAACTAATCTGCCTTAACCATCAATAAAGAAATAAGATGAAAATATTATATTTGCTGATTGTGTTAATTTCTTAACAATAAATTAAAAACCAATGGATAACCTCTTCAGCAAACAAGCCCTGGAATATCACTCCCAGGGGAGGCCGGGCAAACTCGAAGTGATCCCGACCAAACCTTACAGTACCCAAAAAGATTTGTCGCTGGCCTATACACCGGGGGTAGCCAAACCCTGCCTGGAAATCAAGGCCAACCCCGACGATGTATACAAATACACCATGAAAGGGAACCTGGTGGCGGTGATCTCGAACGGAACAGCCGTTCTGGGCCTGGGCGATATCGGCCCGGAAGCCGGAAAGCCGGTCATGGAAGGCAAAGGATTGCTGTTTAAAGTTTTCGCGGATCTTGATGTTTTTGATATTGAGATCAATGAGAAAGATATCGATAAATTTGTCCAGACCGTTGTTGCCATTGCGCCAACCTTTGGCGGGATTAACCTGGAGGATATCAAAGCGCCGGAATGTTTTGAGATCGAAGACCGCATCAAGGAAGCGCTGGATATTCCCGTTATGCATGATGATCAGCACGGAACCGCAATTATTACGGCAGCCGGTTTGCTGAATGCATTGGAAATCACGGGTAAAAAGATCGAAAATCTGAAAGTCGTCGTCAATGGCGCCGGTGCATCGGCCATTTCATGCACGAGGCTTTACCTTGCACTGGGAGTGAAACGGGAGAATGTGACCATGGTCGATACCAAAGGCGTGTTGCGCAGCGACCGGACCGATCTGAACAAATACAAGCGGTTCTTTGCAACTGACAGGGATGTTCATACACTGGAAGAAGCGCTGGCAGGAGCCGACATGTTCCTGGGCCTTTCGGCGGCAGGCGCACTGAAAAAAGAGTGGCTGAAGACCATGGCCGACCATCCGGTTGTTTTCGCCATGGCCAATCCTATCCCGGAAATACTTTACGACGAAGCTGTCGAAGCTCGTGAAGACATTATCATGGCTACCGGCAGATCGGATTATCCGAACCAGGTCAACAATGTGCTTGGCTTCCCCTTCATATTTCGCGGAGCAATGGACGTGATGTCGACCAAGATCAACGAGGAGATGAAACTGGCGGCCGCACATGCACTGGCAGCGCTGGCCAAGGAACCGGTTCCGGAGGAGGTGAACATCGCCTATGCGCATAAAAATCTGAAATTCGGCAAAGAATACATTATCCCCAAGCCTCTCGATCCGCGGCTGATCCTCTGGGTGGCCCCGGCAGTTGCAAAAGCGGCCATGGATTCAGGTGTGGCCCGAAAACCCATCACCAACTGGGATGCTTATAAAGACGAACTGAGCAAAAAGATGGGACTGAGTAACCCGCTGACACGGCAGATCAGGACCCGGGCGGCACACGATATACAGAAGGTCGTTTTTGCGCAGGCTGAAAACTACAACATGTGCAAAGCCGCCGAAATTGTGATGAACGAACGCCTGGCCATACCCATTTTGCTGGGTAATGTGGCCAGAATAAAGAAGATCATCCAGGACAATGAACTGGAACTGGAAGGGGTGGAAATTATCGATCCCCGGTCAGACCAGGAACAGGCGAGGCGACATCAGTTTGCCCGGATCCTTTACGAAAAGAGGCAGCGTTTTGGCGTTACGGTGCCGACGGCTGAGGAGCAACTGATACACCGCAATTACTTTGCGCCAATGATGGTTGAGACGGGCCAGGCCGACGCCATGATATCGGGGCTGGTAAGAAACTATCCCGACACTCTCAATCCGGCCATCGAAGTCATCGGGAAAAAGCCCGGCGCAAGGCTGGTTTCGGGCATGTATATCATCAACAGCAAGAAAGGATCCTTTTTCTTTGCCGACTGTTCGGTGAACAAGAACCCGACGATGGAAGACCTGATCGAGATCACGCTGCAGACGGTTTATGCAGTAGAACAGTTCAAGATCAAGCCCAGGGTAGCTTTTGTATCCTATTCCAATTTCGGCTCCAACCCGGGCCGGGTCCCCGACATGCAGCGCGATGCAGTCGCTTATCTTCACAAGCATTATCCCAACCTGGTAGTAGATGGTGAGATGCAGGTGAACGTAGCCCTGGATCCGGAGATCCAGAAGGAGCACTTCCCATTCTCCAAGCTGGCCGACGGCCCGGCAAACGTGTTCATATTCCCCTATCTAACGGCAGGAAATATAGCCTACAAGTTGCTGCAGGTCATTGCCGACGCTGAAGTGATCGGCCCGGTGATCAACGGCATGAACAAGTCGGTCCACGTTCTTCAGATCGGCAGCACCGTCACCGAGATCGTGAACATGGTGTGTGTCAGTGCGATCGATGCGATGTGCGTGAAAGCCAGGATGGCGGGAGAAGAGAGATGTAAGTGAGTTCAAAGTTCAAAGGTCAAAGGTTCAAGGTTTTAAGTTTTAGATTCTTTGTTCGGGATTCAAAGTTGGGATTGCGATATTAATTATATCACAAATATTTCTATTTTTGCATACTTGAATCTTTCCAGGTTGAACACGAATCGTAAAAAAAATAAAAAAAACATCCTTATGAATAAGATTACCGTCATCGGCGCCGGAAATGTCGGTGCTACCGTAGCAAATGTCCTGGCTCAGAAAGATCTGGCCAGAGAAGTCGTATTACTGGATATCAAAGAAGGGGTAGCGGAAGGCAAAGCGCTCGACATCTGGCAGACGTCATCCATCCTGAATTTTAACACCCGTGTCAGGGGATGTACAAATGATTACCTTAAGACCAAAGGCTCGGGCGTGATCGTGATAACATCGGGCATTCCGCGAAAACCGGGTATGTCGCGCGATGATTTGATCAAGACCAACGCAACTATCGTTAAGGAAGTCGTAGAAAGGTCCATCCGGTATTCTCCTGATGCGATCATCCTGATCGTTTCCAATCCTCTGGATGTGATGACCTATGTGGCCTACAAAGCGGCCAACAAGGAATCCAGGAAAGTCTTCGGAATGGCGGGTATTCTCGATACGGGACGTTACAAGGCTTTTATCGCCGAAGCGCTCGACATTTCCCCGAAAGATATCCATGCTTTGCTGATGGGAAGCCATGGCGACACGATGGTGCCGTTAAGGAGATACACTTCGGTCGGAGGCATCCCCGTTACCGAGCTGATGAACAAAGAAGAACTGGATAAGATCATCGAGCGGACCCGCAAAGGCGGCGGCGAACTGGTCGACCTGATGGGCACCTCCGCCTGGTATGCTCCGGGCGCTGCAGTAGCCGAAATGGTCGAAGCCATCGTCGACGACCAGAAAAGGGTTTTCCCGGTTTGCGCCTACCTCAACGGCGAATACGGCCAGAAAGGCATTTACCTCGGAGTGCCGGTGAAACTGGGCAAAAACGGGATCGAGGAAGTGATTCAGCTGCAATTGAACAAGAATGAGATGAAGATGGTGGAAGATTCCGCCAATTCGGTGAAGGAGGTGATGGCGGTTCTGGATGATATGAAATTGTTTGATTGAAAAACCTATGGTAGCGACGTTGCATGCAACGTCGCTACCATAGGTTTTTCAACGTCGCTACCATAGGTTTTTCAACGTCGCCGGCGTCCCCCCAACATCCCGAAAATTCCCCTTGCCAGTTCCGACACCAGCGTCCGGCCAATCTGCCGTGCCATGGGATTTCTAGATATCTCTTTTAAAACCGACGGAGTCTCCTTTTCTCCTTTTCTCCCTTTCTCCTCTTCCCCTCTTCCCTTAGCCTCGCCCGACTGACGACCGACGACTGACGACTGACGACTTTCTATCCTGGCCGTCAATATCTCGAAAGCGCTCTCCCGGTCGATCTCACGATTATAGAACGGGACAAGCTTGGAGGCATCGATGATCTCATCGATCTCCTCATCGGTCAAAACATCCATCCGGCTCATCGGGGAGCGCAAAAGCGTGGCGGCGAGAGGCGTTGGCCGCCCTTTCTCATCCAAAGCGGTGATCAGCGCCTCACCCATCCCCAGCGAAGTTAGCAGGTCGGGCACATTGTAAAACTCCGATTCGGGATAATTCTCAGCGGTTTTCATGATCATCTGCCGGTCTTTCGGTGTGAAAGCCCGCAAAGCATGCTGAATCTTCAACCCGAGCTGGCCCAGGATCACATCCGGAACATCGGTGGGGTTCTGCGTACAGAAATAAATACCCACCCCTTTCGACCGGATCAGCCTGGCGATCGTTTCTATCTGGCTGAGGAGGGCTTTGGAAGCTTCGTTGAAGATCAGGTGGGCTTCGTCGATGAACAGCACCAGCTTCGGTTTTTCCGCATCGCCGACCTCGGGGAAGGAATTGTAAACCTCCGCGAGAAGCGAAAGCATGAATGTCGAAAACAATTTCGGACGGTCCTGGATATCGGTCAGCCTTAAAATCGACACGATCCCTTTTCCATTCCGGTCGATTCTTATAAGATCATCGACATTGAACGATTCTTCCCCGAAGAACCGGTCGGCATCCTGCTGCTCAATTTCGATGATCTTTCTCATGATGGTTGAAACAGACGTCGATGATACAGCGCCGTATTCTTCCTTGATTTCGTCTTTTCCTTCATTGGAAAGATACTGCAGCACTTTCTTGAAGTCTTTCAGATCCAGCAGGGGGATCCCGTTGTCATCGCAATACTTGAAAGCCAGCGAAACGACGCCGGCCTGGATATCATTCAGGTCGAGGATACGTGATAACAGAACGGGACCGAACTCGATCACTGTCGCCCTCATGCGGGCACCTTTCTCATCCGACAGGCTGAGGAACTCGACCGGTGATCCTTTTCCTTCCCAGGGCTCTCCCATGATCGAATGCCGCTTCTCGATATGCTGGTTGAATGTCCCCGGCCTGGCAATGCCGCTCAGGTCGCCTTTAATATCCATTAACAACACCGGCACCCCGTTATCCGAAAGCTGCTCGGCAATGATCTGAAGCGTCTTGGTCTTCCCGGTTCCCGTAGCGCCGGCAATAAGTCCGTGCCGGTTCAGTGTTTTCAGCGGCAGCCTGACCAATGCCCCCGGAACACCTTCTCCATCCAGCATTGCACTGCCTATGATAATTGCACCACCCTGGCAGGAATAGCCAGCATTTATTTTTTGTTTGAATGATTCGGTTCTGTCCATCGTATGAATATTTTCGACAAAAATAATAATACGTGGGTATGTTAGAGACGCAATATTTTGCGTCTCTAACAAATCCACGAAAAAAATTGTAATTTTATAGAAAACAAAACCAAATGAAAAAAATTGCCGTATTGACCGGCGCCGGCGTCAGTGCGGAAAGCGGGCTGAAGACATTCCGCGATCACGACGGCCTGTGGCATGACCACCGGATTGAAGATGTGGCAACGCCGGAGGCATGGGAACGGGATATGGACCTGGTCAACCAGTTTTATAACGAAAGAAGGAAAAATCTTCTGGAAGCCAGGCCTAATGAGGCACATATTGCGCTGGCCCGGCTGGAAGAAAAATACAACGTTACGGTGATCACACAGAATGTGGATGACCTTCATGAAAGGGGCGGTTCTTCCAATGTTTTGCATTTGCACGGAGAACTGAAGAAAGTCAGGAGCACGGTCGATCCGGAACTGGTGTACGAATTGAATGGATGGGAGCTGAAGCGGGGCGATTTATGCGAAAAAGGATCACAGTTGCGCCCTCATATTGTCTGGTTCGGTGAAGCGGTTCCGCTCATTGAGGATGCGGCGGGAATAGTGCAGGAGGCTGATATTGTGATCATTATCGGAACGAGTTTACAGGTTTATCCGGCTGCGGGGCTGATCCATTATGCATTCGCCGGGGCGCCAAAGTATTACATCGATCCTAAAGCCGTACATGTGCCATTCATCCCATTGCTTGAAATAATCCGGAAACCCGCTGGCGAAGGGGTGCCGGAACTCGTTGATAAACTAATGCTTAATGTTGAATTTTGAAGGTTATGCCGGAAGAACAAGATTTAATCCTCGCAAAACTCCGCAGCTTCTGCGCATACCAGGAGCGCTGCATCCACGATGTGACCGAAAAGCTCGAAGAATGGCGCGTCGGGCAAAAAAGGGCGGAAAAGATCATTGAGAAACTCATCAAGGAAGATTACCTCAATGAAGAACGCTTTGCCCGGACTTATGCCGGCGGCAAGTTCCGGATAAACCACTGGGGCAAGACGAAAATCATTTACGAGCTGGAAAGAAGACAGGTGCCTGACCTGATTATCCAGATCGGGCTCCAGGAAATTGACGACCAGGAATATAAAGAAACGCTGAAGGAGATTCTGACTCGCAAAGCAAGGGAAATCAAGGAGAAGGATCCGTATCGGCGCAGGCAAAAGCTAACTGCTTATGCGGTTCAGAAGGGGTATGAGTATCATTTGATAAGAGAGGTGGCTGAACAGATGAACCGGTGAAACGAATCAGCAAAACCCTAAGGCATGTTCATATTTAAGTTGTCACAGTATGTTTCTCGGTCTAATATCTTGAGATGGCATCTCAAATCCATGGATTTTATTCATATGTCATTCTATATCTTCTCTTTACAACGATTTTCCGTAGATTTGAGATGCCATCTCAAAAAATCTCGCTAGCTAGGTTTAATCCCCTTGAGATTAATAACTATCTTTACCTCATAATACAATCTTAAATATGCGTTATGATCACCCAGGAATTTTATAAAAATCTGAACCAAAGGCTTGATGCTTTGAGGAGGTTCCTTTGACGTCGAAAAGAAGAAACAAACCATCACGGAAAAGGAAGAACTGACGCACGCGCAGGATTTCTGGACCGATCCCAAAAAAGCGGAAGAGGTTTTACGTTCCATCCGGGATATCAAACGATGGACGGATGCCTTCGATGAGGCTAAAGCATCTTTTGACGACCTGGTTGTGATCTATGAATTTTATGAAGCCGGGGAAGCTACGGATGAAGACCTGGACCGGCAAGCGGAAAAGACCACAAAAATTATCGAGAACCTGGAGTTCCTGAACATGCTCAGCCGGGAAGAAGACAAGCTGAGCGCCATTCTCCAGATCAACTCCGGGGCAGGCGGTACCGAAAGCCAGGACTGGGTGGCCATGCTGATGCGGATGTATATCCGATGGGCCGAGATACAAGGCCATAAAGTCAAGGAGCTCGACCGTCAGGACGGCGACGTGGCAGGGATCAAATCGGTTTCGATAGAAATTGACGGCGAATACGCCTTCGGCTACCTGAAAGGCGAAAACGGGGTGCACCGGCTGGTCCGCCTCTCCCCGTTTGATTCGGCCAACCGGCGCCATACTTCTTTTGCTTCAGTGTATGTTTACCCGATGGTGGATGAAAATATCCAGGTCGAGATCAATCCGGCCGATATAACCTGGGACACCTTCCGTTCCAGCGGTCCGGGCGGGCAGAATGTGAATAAAGTGGAGACGGCGGTCCGGTTGAAACACGAGCCGACCGGGATTATAGTGGAGTGCCAGGAAACCCGCTCACAGCTTCAGAACCGCGAAAAAGCGATCCAGATGCTGAAATCGCAGCTCTACGAGATAGAACTCAGAAAGAAGAGAGAAGCCCAGGCCGAGATCGAAAGCAAAAAGAAAAAGATCGAGTGGGGATCACAGATACGTTCATATACCCTTCATCCTTACAAGCTGGTTAAGGACCACCGCACCGACCTCGAAGCAGGCAATGCCCAGGCTGTGCTCGACGGGGAGATCGACGAATTCCTGAAAGCCTTTTTGATGGAGTTCGGCGGGAGTCAGTAGGCAGTTTGGCAGTTGACAGTAAGCAGTAGGCAGTTGACAGGTGACAGATGAAATTAGAAATTAGAAATTTGGAACTTGGAGCTTGGAACTTGGAACCCTTAAACCCTTATAACCCTTATATCCTCATGAATACAAGAACAGAAAAAGACACGATGGGCCTGGTGGAGGTGCCGGCCGAAAAATACTGGGGAGCACAGACCCAGCGATCTGTCATGAACTTCAAAATCGGTGATCCGGGATCGATGCCGGTACCGATCATCCGGGCTTTCGGCATCCTGAAAAAAGCCGCGGCCCTGACCAATTTCGAACTGGGCGTCCTGCCGAAAGAAAAATGCGATATCATCTGCCAGGTATGCGATGAGATCATCGCCGGAAAACTCGACGACAATTTCCCGCTGGTGATCTGGCAGACCGGTTCAGGGACGCAGTCGAACATGAACGTAAACGAAGTGGTAGCCAACCGGGCCCATGTTTTGCTGGGCAATAAACTCGGCGAAGGGACACGGTTCATCCACCCGAATGATGATGTGAACAAGTCGCAGTCGTCGAACGATACGTTTCCGGCAGCCATGAGCATCGCCGGGTATAAAATGATCGTGGAAACGACAATTCCCGGTGTGGAAAAGCTGAAACAGACGCTGGAAGAAAAATCGGCTGGTTTCATGGATATTGTAAAGACCGGCCGCACTCACCTGATGGACGCCACACCGCTGACGCTGGGACAGGAATTCTCAGGCTATGCGGCACAGCTTGGCTATGGGATTAAAGCGTTGAAGAACACGCTTCCGCACATGTCGGAGCTGGCGCTGGGCGGAACAGCGGTCGGAACCGGGATCAATACGCCGAAAGGGTACTCGGAGCTGGTGGCCAAGAAAATAGCCGAACTGACCGGATTCCCGTTCGTGACAGCGCCGAACAAGTTCGAATCCTTATCGGCCCACGACGCGGTAGTCGAATCGAGCGGCGCACTGAAAACCCTGGCTGTCAGCCTGATGCACATTGCAAGCAACATCCGTCTCCTCTCCTCCGGGCCCCGATGCGGCTACAGCGAGATCATCCTGCCGGCCAACGAACCCGGCTCGTCGATCATGCCCGGCAAGGTCAACCCGACCCAGCCCGAAGCGATGACGATGGTCTGCGCACAGGTGCTCGGTAACGATGTCGCCATCAATATTGGCGGCACGCACGGCCATTTCCAGCTGAACGTCTTCAAACCGGTCATGATCGCCAACCTGCTGCAATCGGCCCGCCTGCTGGGCGACGCCTGCGTCTCATTCAACGACCATTGCGTTATCGGCATCGAGCCCAATCTTCCGAATATTAAGAAGAACATGGAAAACTCACTGATGCTGGTAACCTCACTGAACACCAAGATCGGCTACGACAATGCCGCCCTGATCGCCAAGAAGGCGCATACCGAGAACAAGACGCTTCGCGAAGCAGCGATTGAAAGCGGTCTGGTGACGGGAGAACAGTTTGATGAATGGGTGGATCCGAGGAAGATGATTGGGAGATAACGATTTTATCGTAATTCCCGGATAAAATTTCCGGATCTTATAAAAATATTGAAAATCACAAGTTATTTACCATAAACGTAAAATATATTGCTATAATATTATCATTAATGTAAAATAACTGGATTTAAATCATTATTTAATGTATCTTTACCAGGATTTTAAAACTTGAATAATGATTGAAAGAAAATTCTACCTGGGTAAAATAAAAAGCGGTTTTGCCGTAGTACCTATTGTTTTGCTCATCGGAGCCCGGCAGGTTGGGAAGACCAGCCTGATGAAGATGTTTAATTTTAATGGCGCATCGTTATTCCTGAACGGGCAGGATCCGGAAATATCCGGGTTGTTTGAGAGACTGAATTCCATTGAAGACTATATTAAGGTCTACCTGAATCCTGATTTGACAGGACTACTAATGATCGATGAATTTCAATTCATCCCGGGCATTTCTACAATGCTTAAATTACTCACAGATAAGAATGAAGGATTGAAAATCCTTTGTTCAGGTAGTTCAAGTCTTGATATTCAGCAGACCGTGGAAGAGTCACTTGCCGGAAGAATCAGGGTAATAGAAGTCTTATCGCTTTCATTTGAGGAGTACCTTAAATTTACCAGGGAAAAACTTCATATGCTTTATGAAAATTTTGGGCTTACTACGCCTGATTCTGCATTAACAGCGCCATTTCATCAAGCACTTAAAGAATATATGCTTTATGGTGGATTGCCACGAGCTGCGCTAATCCATGATTATGAGCAAAAACTTGCCATCCTGAATGATATTTATAAAACTTACCTTGTTCGCGATGTTCGAAGCTATATTAAAAACGAGCATTTCACAGGATTTAACAGGCTGTTGAAGATGTTAGCTTCCCAGGTTGGAAATATGGTGAATATTAATTCGATAAGTCGTGAAACAGGTCTGCCTTACAGGGCTTGTGACGAATACATGGATTTACTGCAGCAGATGTATATTATTAAACTGATTGCGCCTTTTTCATCTAATAAACGTTCGGCAATTACAAAGATGAAGAAAATATATTTCACTGATCTGGGATTAAGAAATATGATCAGCTCTGGTTTTCAGGAAATGGAGTATCGTGCCGATAAAGGAGCGCTTTTTGAAAATTTTATCCTGTTGGAGCTTTTTAGAAACCTGAAACCCGGGGGCAACATTTACTATTTCAGGACAACTGATGGAACCGAAGTGGATTTTATAGTGCAAAATCCAACTTCAAGCTATGCTGTGGAATGTAAGTATGCAATCCTTCAAAAACCTCTTAAAATCCGCGCTCTTAATAGCTTAAGTGGCGATGAAAATTTAATAAACTGTTATATTATCAATCAAAATTTCAATTTCAGCGAAGGGACAACACACCATATCCAGGGTTACCTGGCTGGATTTATAAATCGTTGATCAGGACCGAACACAGGCGGAACTGTTCTTACAGGAGCTCCAAGCTGCAGCTCAAATTGCATGAACGTAGACACAACTACATGCACCTGTAGTTTACCAATGGCTGAAGGACAACCATATTACGTGGACTAAAGAAAGTCATTTGTTATTCTAATATAACTTACCAGAATATTGTGCCAGGGTCTGCAATGTAAATAATATGAATAACTCCATTACCAAAACTAGTAAGATGACCATCTGCGAAAGTAATTTTAGGACCTAAGTTAGTATTAGGAGAAGGATCTCTACAATGAGCTGCCGAACCCATCAATTCTGCCAATTTATAAGTCATACTACTATTAGATGTATAAAGCCCCACCCCATTTTTAAACCTATAATAATCGCCAAATGTAAAATCTTCTGTAAACGAACAAACATTTTCATCATTGTTCCCATATTGAGATACATGAATCTGGTCCCAGCCTCTGGCTTGGCCTTCCAAGTATTCTGGTTCTGTTCCATCATAAACCAACACTCTTTCAAATTCAGGAAACAACTGGCGGCCATTTTGCCGCAAATAAAATCCTTGTGCAATTAAAGAATCAAGTGCCTGTGACTGCAGTGCACTTTGTTCAGGAGTAATATATTCAAGTGTTTCCCTGTTACTGAATTGTTCATCTAAGTATTTACCCAAGTCAAAAGTTTTTGGGTCTATTGAACTTTTCTTTGATTCATATGTCTGCATCTCATACAGATATGTAACAGGCCACTGACCTTCTTCCCATTTCTTGACCCAATCAGGCGGTCCTCTGGCACAACTTACAACTGTTCTGAATACCTCTCCTCGTGTATCATGTGCCTGGCCTTCTGAATCGTAAACTATCTTTGGAACAAAATAAACTTCAAATGTGTCTGGAAGCACGGTCAGATTAGCTGGTGCTGCAGTAGGTGCAACATATCCTTGACCTCCAGGTATAGGTCCTGGAGACTGTTCTTTCTGACTTTGAAATAGGTTTTTTTCTTTGGTTGTTATTAGGTTTTCCTGTTTTACTCCGAATATCCATTCCTGGAAGTAGGTGGTGTCTGCGTTTTCTATGAATATATTCCTTGCAGTATCCAATGTGTTTTCTCTTAAAATGTGAATTCTTCCTTCAGAATCAGAATTGTAAATATTGCTTGTTCCGTCTCCCCAGGTTACTTTTAATGAGGCGCTGTCTCCTACTGATTCTCCTTCGTTTATATTGTATCCGTATGCTAGGAAGTCATAGGTGACTGGCATTTGTTCCATTGTTGCATTTACTGTTGAGGTTACTGCTTCCACTGTTTTTTCTAAAGCATAATACTCAGGGTATGAGTTTGAGGTTACATATCTTATTACTAAACTGTCTGTGAGAAACTCCTGACTTTTTAGATTGTTTTTTTCTATTGGCGTAGAATTTATTGCTATGCCTGGGGAAAATTGATTAGTGTATGCCTGCACTAGTTTTGCAGTATAAATGTCTTCACCGTTTGTAACGCTTACTATTTTTACTCCTGCGCTTCCTAATCCTGACAGTGAAATACTTGTATTGCTTTCAGGCAGCTCGCTGTCCTGACTTAACAAAAGTTTTCCAGTGCTTGCGTCATAAACATTTATACTGTATTTGCCTGCTTCCTGAACCCCAAGTTCTAACTTTGCTTTGTCCTTGTAAGGGTTTCCTAAAACTTTCATTCCTTTTACAATTTCATTATTCTCTGAAACAGTAACATAATCCATGGTTATAGTGTAATCTCCGTTAGAATCCATCTGAGTTTGATCAAAAGGTTCGGTTTCTCCAGGATAATAGAAGAGTACATCTGTAGGCGGATGATAGTTAGAGGGCTGTCCTTGAATCATGTGTGTAATATGACCGTCTATTGTTATCAAATTCTCAGTGCCGCTTTTCAAATGCGGTAAGACCGGCCCGGCATATATTTGTGGGGCCTGGAGGTTAATAAAAAAGAAGAAGATGAATCCAAAAGTCAGGTAAAATGCATTAGCCGCCAGTGTGATCTTCGATGCGAGCCGCCGGCTGATCCTTTCCGACTCGGCCCAATCCGGATTAACATACCCATTTTCCCATTTTCGGGTAATACGCGCCATGCGGTATTTGAGTGATCGTAACGCACGTTCTTCAGCACTGATGCTCACCTGCTTATAAACAGGTCTCCTCTTATGATTTTTTCGCGAGAGCTCATGTTTAACCCTTGGGCAGGAACTGACTTTTATTGTACCGGGATGTTGCATGATTTTATATCTGATTGGTTAAGAAAGGTCAATTTCAATCAAAGATAAGAAACAAATACTTTTGCTAAAATGCCCGATCACGGAAGGATTTCGATCTTCGTAGCCAGCCTTTCTCCGTTTTCATCCACAAGAATTATATAATGTTCGCCGGGAGCAGGCTGGAGGCTCATTTTATGGATATCCCGGGTTGAGCCCACGTATTCATTGTCGAGGTGCCAGTAGATGATGGCCGAAGGGACCAGGTGTGCCGCCTCGAACACGACTTCACCGGGTTTTCCGTCAGCGCCCTTCGGGATAAGGATCTTTTTA
Source organism: Bacteroidales bacterium (assembly GCA_017991835.1). Lineage (GTDB taxonomy): Bacteria > Bacteroidota > Bacteroidia > Bacteroidales > JAGOPY01 > JAGOPY01. The sequence goes on from JAGOPY010000007.1 coordinate 95,774, forward strand.
TCTCCCGAAGGATAGATCATTTGCATCGCCGAACGGTTTCCATCCGAACATCCATCCATCAGGGGAGGCAGCGGTTTATAGAACGGATCCCTGAACCGGTAGTATGAAGCCATCGCCGGCGGAAGGACGAACCATGGGATTGCCTGAATCCTGTCAGCCGGATAGCAATCGGCGTTCACCCGGGATGTGCGTGATTCGTCGAGATGCACAAGGCGGTGGTAGGGGCATGTCAGCGAATTAAGACCTTTTCTGGCCACATACACCGAATCGATGTCGGGGCAGACCAATGAAGGCCTGAAGCCGCTCTGCCGGCATACCGCCACTTTCTCCATTTCATCGTAGGGTTGCAGGAACCAGTGCCGGGAAGGCGGCAGCAGGCGAAAGATTTCAAACATCAGCGGGGCGGCGGCTGAGACGCCGGTGAGGCCGGGGCGTCCTTCGCCATCGGCATTACCGGCCCAGACACCGACGAGATAGTCGGCGGTCATACCCACAGCCCATGCGTCTCTGAATCCGAAGCTGGTACCGGTTTTCCAGGCTATTTCGCGGGAAGAGGCGAACGATTGCCAACCTTCCTCTTCCTCCGGCCGGTTAACGTCGCGCAGGGCGTCGAGGGTGAGCCAGGCGGCGGCGGCGGAGTAAACTGGGGATGGCGTCCCAAGGGATGGCGTCCCTGGTTCAGGGCCCTGTACCCCGCGGTAATCCCTCTCCCGCTCCGCATAAGCCTTCAGCGTCCGCCCCATCCCCGCATACATCCTGCATACATCCCATAACCGCACCTCCGCACCCCCCAGTATCAACGACAACCCATAATGTGACGCGGATTTGGTCAGCGTCGTCATGCCCAGCTTCTGCAACTTGTCGTAAAAAGGCTGCACTCCATACTCCCGGAGCATATAAACGGCCGGAATGTTCAACGACCGGCTCAGAGCCTTCCGGGCCGGCACGGCGCCATCATAAGTCAGACTGAAATTCTTCGGCGAAAATCCGGAATAAAACATCGGCACATCCGGCACCAGCGTCGTCGGCAGCAAATCGCCCCCATCCATCATCACCGCGTAAAGAAAAGGCTTCAAAATGCTGCCGCTGCTGCGGGGCGCCATGATAATGTCTACATCCGGGCTGTGCTCAGGTTCATTACTGCCGGCAGTATTTCCAATGTAGACAAGCACTTCATTCGTATTCAGGTCGATGACCAGAACAGCTGCGTTGTAAATACGATTCCCCTCCAATGTCCGCTGATGCCGGCCGGCCACCTCCAACGCCTTTTCCTGTAACGTACCGTCGATGGAACTCCGGTACTGCGTTCCGGGATGTTCCCTGAAGACTTTTGCGGCCAGGTGAGGCGCCAGGTCAGGCAATGGCATCGGTTGGAGGGGTAAAGGCTCATCGCAGGCCAGCTTGCAGGTAAATTCATCGATAAAACCCCGGTCCTGAAGTGTCCTTAACAAACGGTTCCGCTTCGCCAGCAGCATATCCCGGTTCCGCCCCGGGTGAATAGCCGACGGCGCATTCGGCAATACAGCCAGCAGCGCTGCCTCCGCCCACGAAAGCTCATCGGGCGGACGGCCGAAATAACGCCACGAAGCCGCGCCCAGTCCCACCGTGTTGCCACCATACGGGGCATGCGAAGCATACAGGTTTAAAATAGCTCTTTTGGAATACCTGATCTCGAGCCCCACAGCCAGCGCCGTCTCCATGAGCTTCTCCCCTATCGTCCTGGATTTGCCCTTCCGCGACAGGCGTATCGTCTGCATCGTCAGCGTGCTCCCACCACTCACAACCTTCCCTGCCCTGATATTCTGCCATACTGCCCGCCCGAACGACACGGGATTAAAACCGGGATGCCACATGAAATAACGGTCTTCAAATCCCGTGATGCAGGTCTTCAGCTTGTACGGCACAGAATCGGCCGGCGGAAACCGCCATTGCCCGTCGCCCGCAATTCTGGCCGCAAGCAACCTGCCATTCCGGTCGTAAACCACCGTTGCATAAGGGTCATCGAACAAGGGAGACCAGGGAATTATCCATAAAATAATCAGGATAAGGATCCCGGCCACAGAAATAACCGCTTTTCTAACGGACCACTTCAACCCACATACCTTTTGTAAAGGCATAAATCGCATCATCATACATCGCTTCAGCATTTACCGAGGGCAGGTAAAACCGGCCGGTATAAGCCGCATTCAGCCTGACCCGGAAAGTCTTCTTTTCATACAACTGCAGGTCGAAAAAGGTGTAAACCCTGTCGTCGCGGTAATCGCGATAATCATAAAGATCTTCCTTTGTACCCGGATTTACATCCTGGACCCGGGTGTTGATGATCTCCCATCCCGACGGAAATATCTGGGTCAAAGCAAGTTCCTCATAAGGAAACAAAACCCCCGAGTGACTGACCGTGACTTCAGCCACAAAATCGGTCCCCTGTTTCAGCGACCTCACATCCAGAGATTTACCGGCATCGTCTTTATACATGACCTGAATTCCCAGGTAACTGGAACCTTCCCTTTCCTCTCCCTGCAACGGCTGACCGGAAAGCGTGGTGCTTACGAACAACCGGGCGCTTGTGCTTTTGTTGCTGACCGTCATTGTCCCTTTTAATCCCCGGCCCGGATCCAGCGGAGCCGAAAAGACCGGCTTTGTAGTATTAATAATTTGAACCGATGCGTTTTCATTCCGGTATTCAAAAGATAATCCCGGCGTGGCACCGGCGCCGGCAAAACGGCTAATGGCGTAAAGGCAGAAAGCGGTCGTCTGGGTACTGTAATATTTGAATTTCAGCCCTTTAGCGATCTCGTTCATCACTTTGAATGCCTCCTGGTCACGGTTGAGCAACGTCAGCACCTCCAGGGTGAAGGCCCTGTCGCGCAGTTCGGAACCGTAGGTGTATCCGGCATTGCCGTATTCATCCACAACATTTGGGTCTTTTCCAGTGATCAGGTCCGTGGCCACCTCCGGCTTACCGGCATAGATGTAGGCTGCGGCGAGGATCCAGGTTGCCGAAGGTGTAAGGCGGCCCGATTCACGCAGCCGGTTCATCGCGCTCATGTTCGGCTTATGGGCCAGGGCCAGGGTGTACAGGCGATAAGCCTGGTTGCTGTTGCTCCAGTAATAATAATCCTCAGGCGAGGGCTGGTAATTACCGGCGGCTTTGTACTGGAACTCCTTCCACTTCTCCAGCACACCCGGCGGCACCAGGTATCCCTTCTCCGAAGCCAGGACCAGAAAATGCCCCGCATAAGATGTCGCCCATCGGTCATAGTAAATCTCGCCCGGCCAATAGGTCAGGCTGCCATCGGCCAGGGTCATTTGCGAAATCCGCTGGATGGCAGCCCGGATATTCCTGTCCGTCGATGTTTTCCGATCCTCCGACAATTCCATCAGATCGGACAGGAAAAGCTGCGGAAAAGCGCCCGAGACGGTTTGTTCAAGACAGCCGTACGGATACCGGATCAGGTATTCCAGGTGTTTCTGCAGATCGAAATCAGGGAGCCCGGAGAAAACAACCTGCCCCTGATTCGTCCCGACCGAACCAAAAAACTCATAAGGTAACTCCATCTTCTCTCCCGGATTGATCATAAAGGATTCCGTGCGTGTCAGCAAGGGGTTTGGATTCCGTATATCGAATTCGACAGAATGAGAAGCCGTTTCGGAACCGGAAACGGCGGTTATTTTTATTTTCCCAATCCCTTCGCGATCAGTCGCTTTTAGCCGGAAATAGGCCATCTGTTCGCCCGTCTGGTTAAACCTCAGGCTGACACTGTTTTGCAATCCGGTCAGAATATCATTGGATTCCAGCGTCACCGAAACATCCCTGATTTTTTCATCCATCGAAAAAACGGAAACAGGCACCTCAAATTCCTCCGTAGTTCCGATGACCCTCGGAACCGTAGCCAGCACCATCAGGGGCTTTTTGACGGGAGTGGCTTTCTCTGCCATACCGTAAGCGCCATCATGACCTGCGATGACCATGGTCCGGACAGAACCCACATAATTCGGCATCGTGAAATGGATCTCTTTCTTCTCCCCTTTCCCAATGGTAAAAGGACCGGCAAACCTCACCACAGGCACGAAGCGCTGCGCCTTCTTATTTTTAGCCAGCATGGCTTCTTCGTCCCCGCCAATAGCCAGGTTCCGCTCCAACCGGGCGCCAAATGCACCAATGACCAGGTCGAACATATCCCAGGTTTTAACCCCCAGCGCCTCACGGGCATAGAAAACCCCGTGCGGGTCGGGCGTCCGGAAACGGGTCAGGTCAAGCAGCCCTTCATCGACAACGGCAACCGTAAAGGTCATCGGCCGGTTGCGCTTTTCGCTGATTGTGACGGAGAATCTCTCTTCGGGCCTGAGTTCTCCCGGCATCGTTATGACGGGCGACAGCACTGTTTCCGGGTCCTCGATCATCAGGGGTATCACGCCATACATCCTCAGCGGGACATCATTCAGCGTCTGGCTGTGCGGACGGATCAGGCTCAGGTAGACATAAACGTTCGGCGCCATCCCTTTGGTGACGGGGATCTCGATGGTTTCCTCCTGTTTTTCGCATATCTTCCATTGCGCGGAAAGCACACGGCTCCCTGATTCGACACTGACAAGGGCCCGGCTGCCGGGCGACGCCGGGAAGCTGATGACAGCCTTATCGCCCGGTTCATACCTCTCCTTTTCGGCGGTGAACGTCAGCATCGTTGCGCCCGCCGGGTTGGCCCGTCCTGCCCTGCTTCTATAAGAGGGCCAATCGATATACACGGCTTTCCCCGCCTGGTGTCCGCCTTCATTGTCTTTCACCAGGATCAGGTAGCGGCCCCAGTCAGGATAATCGATCCGGAAACGGAAGGTCCCTTTGCCATTTACGGCATCCGCACTCCCCCTGTAAACCAGATTGGCATCGTTTCCACCCACATAATAGGCCAGGTCATCCTCCCCGGCACTCCACCACCACCGCCAGTCAACCCGGTACACTTTGACCTCCAGGTTCCTGACAGTCAGCGGATTGCCCATCCAGTCGACACAGGCAATATCAATCTGCTGATCCTCATCCGTCTCCAGCATCTCATCATACGTTCCTCCGTTCGGAACCTTAATCCCGACATATCTTTTAAACGGAGAAAAAGTTTTGGTAAGAACATCCGTACTGACATCCCCCCCTTTTTCAAAAGCCCGGACAAGGAAAACAGCTTCCATCATCCCCGGCGCATTGTTTTCCTTTGGCAATTCGAGGCTGAAAGAGCCCTTTCCCTGATCATTCATCTCCTGGTCGAGCACATTCCTCTCCTCCGACCACCAGAAATAGCCGGAAGGATTATCAAATGTATATTTTTCATATCCCCGGAATCCGGTTCTGATTTTCCGGAAACTCATATCGACCGTTGTCCTTACCCTTGGCGCTACAGCGCCGTGCAGCCATTTGACCTCCAGCGTTCCCAACGGGTTGCCGCTGAAAGCGTTCAATATCTCTTTGTCGAAATCCAGTTTGATCTTCAGCCTGTTAGGTTTGACCGTCTCCACCTTGAGGCTTTTCTCAAACGTTGCACCGCCGGCTTTCACAACAGCGCGCCAGTTGCCGGTAGGGGCATCCGGAAGGGTTGCAACTTTAAAAGTGTAGAACTGACCGGCAGGATCCGACCGTGTCTGGCTGTAAACGATCTGGCCGCGTGAATTATACACCTCCATCAGAACGGGATATTCCCCCGGGATCCGCTTCAATTCATCTTCCAGGATAAAGGTAAGAAAGAGGGTATCGCCCGGCCGCCAGATACCTCTTTCACCGTAAATCATCCCTTTGAGCCCTTTCTGCAGCTCTGCCCCGCTGATATCGAACTGGCTGAGCGACAGTGAGGTGCCGTCGTCGAGCCGGAGCCAGGTGGTTTGTTTGCTTTTGGTAGCTTTGAGAAAAAACGGCCGGCTTTCGGCGGTAACCTCCGCTTGCCCTTCCGGGCCGGTGGAGGCCGATCCTACGGGCTGATTCTGGAAATTATACAACCCGACCGATACATCTGTCAAAGGCTCACCCGATATCAGGTCCGTCGCATGAATGATCCATTGTTTCGCATCGGCCGATTTAGCCGTCACGCCGATCTTTGAAGCCATGATCAGCTTTTGCCCGAACCTTTCGGGAATGTAATAGGAATCGTGGCAAGGATTTCCCTGTTCTTCCCACTCATAATCATCGGGCCACTCATAATCGGAATACCAGCCCGGCTGGTCGTACTTTTCCAGCTGGTCATCGGGAACGGATCCGTCAAGGATAAATTCCGTGATATCCGTTTCGGTTTTATTATCACAATGATATACCGAATATTCTTTCCTGAAGGAGATCCTGACACGGTAGATCGCGCCCATGTCTTTCTCCATCAGCGGCGAAAGATCGAGGGAAAAATTATTCCACCGGTGCAGGTCGATGGATTTGTCTTCATCCAGCATCAGCGTTTTGGCATAAACCGGCCTGCCATACTGTTTAAGGCTGTATAAATGTTTATCTGAAAAGTTATTTTCCTGGAGATAATAAGGGATATTGTTTTCGAAGATCTTATAAACGACGATATCGAGGGCGCGGAGGCTGACGGCGCGAACCGGGAGGAAGAGGCCGGCGGGATCAGGCATGATCACCCCCTGGCCGATGAATTCGGCCTGTGGCTTTAACTCCTCAAACATCACCGTCTGCACGACTCTTTCCTTCAAGGTCGTCCGGATATCGTTCCTGACCGAGGCTTCGACGATGAGCGTGCGGCTCCTTTCCAGCCGCTCCATCGGATACAGGCGGATAATGTTATTATCGGCCACCAGCCTTACCGGATCCCCTTCCCGAAGGTAAACCAGCCCGTCGAGGTTCTGGTCCGGGTCGACCGGGTCGGAAAGGACGATGTCGAGATACTGCTCTTCACCCTGGCCGATGGAATATCCGAGGTAAATGAAATCGAAGATCGATGGAATGGTTACCGCAAGCTCTCCTTTCTGATCGATCCCCAGCGGAGATCCGTTCCATTCCAGTTCCAACTGATAGGCTTGTTCATTCCGGGGCAAGCTGTCGATCACAAATTCGAACTCATTCCGGCCCGGTCCCTCAGCCCATTTCACTTTATACCGTTTGCCGTCAGCTCTGGCTTTCAGCAGTTTGTCAACCTCTTCCAGCTTCATAATATCGGCTGATACCAGTTTGCCTTCCATCTTTTTCATTTTGTTCTGTCCCTGGCCGATCGAGACCAGGTTCCCCGGGTAGATGCTGAAAGATGGGGTAATGATTGAAAATTGAAAATTGAAAGTTGAAAATTGGGGGGGAACATCCATCAGCTTATCCAATCTAAGAAAGGCCTTAATGGTTTTACCCGCCGGCCATTCGCCCGAAGGCTTAAAAATCAGCAAATCTTCGGAATACATCGACACGGTTCCAGCAACTGAAGGCTCGAACGAGATAATACCGGCCGGCAACTCTTTCCCGGTTTCAAATTTCAAATTTCCGGTCGCAAGTTTAATCCTGACCGGGTCAGTCTTCGAGATCACCCCGGTAGTAAATCCCGAAACGTATTCCGCGAACTGAACCGGATCGTTGGTCCTTGTCGATTTGATGCAACCGGTCATCGCGACCAGCAAAGCCATAATAAAACAAAAAGGTTTGGTTTTCATAACATTAGCCTGATTTTAATTAAGATGGCTTTATATGCCACCAAGGCTCCAAAACATTAAATAACACAAAAAAAAATCAATTTAGTGATCTTTGGTGTCTTGGTGTTTTAGTGGCAAAAAGGCCGAAAAGCACTATTCATAACATTTCTTACAACAAAGCTCCAAGGTACGAATAAATCAAAGGCAATGAATAAAAATTGCATCTTTATGAATAACTTTGGCCCTCCGCAAAAATTTTGCATTATGGTAAAAATTTCTTCCGTGACCGTTACGCTGAACGAGGAGCTGAACATCGAACGGTGCCTGGGATCGGTCCGTGATGTGGTGGATGAGATGATCGTTGTCGATTCCTTTTCGACCGACCGGACGGAGGAGATTTGCCTGGAGAACGGAGCTGTTTTCAGCAAGCATCCTTTCGCCGGATATATTGAGCAGAAGAGCTATGCCATTTCGCTGGCAAGCCATGATTACATCCTTTTGATCGATGCAGACGAAGCGTTAAGCGATGAGATGCGGGACTCTATCCGGAAGGTGAAAGAGAACTGGACGCACGACGGGTACAGCTTTAACCGGCTGAACAGCTTCTGCGGGAAATGGATCCGGCACAGCGGCTGGTATCCCGACCGGAAGGTGAGGTTGTTCGACAGGCGCAGGAACACGGTAAAAGGGAGAAATCCTCATGAGGAGTTTGTGATGAACGCCGGCGCCACCTTAAAACATCTGAAAGGCGACCTGTTGCATTACACCTACCTTACTGTGGAGGACCAGGTGCGGCAGATCGACCGGTTCACGGCGATACAGGCCCGGGAAGCTTTTGCCAGGGGGAAGAAGGCAAGCTGGTTTCTGATCTTTCTGGGCCCCTGTTACAAGTTCTTCCGGCACTATTTTCTGCAGCTCGGATTCCTCGACGGTTTCTATGGTTATCTCATCTGCAAAAACATGGCACATTCCACGTTTTTGAAGCATGCCAAACTGAAAGCGCTGTGGAAAAGCGCGAAGCGTGAGGGGTGAGGCGTGAACAGTGAACGGTGAAGTGTGGGATGTACTGGATTCGAACCAGTGACCTCATGCGTGTGAAGCATGCGCTCTGAACCAACTGAGCTAACATCCCATAAAGAACTCATGCGTGTGATCCCGAGTGCTCGGGACTGAACCAACTGAGCTAACATCCCAAAAAGAACTCATGCGTGTGATCCCGGGTGCTCGGGACTGAACCAACTGAGCTAAAATCCCGTTAGGGGTGCAAAGTTATAAAAAAGATGTTATTACCGGAACATAATTTCTCGCAGATTTTCGCGGATTTAGACGCAGATTCCCGCTGATAATAATCATTACAATAAATTTCTGCGAAAGCAGCGCTTTGATTTGCGTGAATTGCATTCCAGTTGTCAGCATCTTTTTAAGTTGAATTGTCAATGTCAACGGGTTGATATGATTATGGTTAATTACTTATTGGATTTTTTGTATCTTTGAAGTAATGAAAATGACAGAAGAAAACCGGAATAAACTTATTCACTATTGGATTGATGGTTCGGACGAAGATTTTGATACGATGCTGACCTTGTTCGATTCAAAGCGATATAGTTGGGCACTATTTATCGGACATTTAATGCTTGAAAAACTTTTTAAGGCATATTTTGTGAAAATGAATTCAGATTATCCTCCTTATATTCACAATCTGTTAAGATTGGCGGAGCTTTCAGGATTATTATTGACCCAAGACCAGAAAGAAAGACTACTTACGATAACTGCATTTAATATCAATGCCAGATACGATGATTACTAGACCAGTTTTAAGCTGAAATGCACTCCGGAATTTACAGCAAGGTGGCTGGATGAATTAAAAGAAATAAGAACATGGATAAAGACATTGCTGATATCTTAGAAAAGTATTTAAATCTTGTTCGATATAGATTCAGCGGTATAGAAACAGCTATCTTGTTTGGTTCTTATGCCAAAGGGAAGGCCGGGAGTTATAGTGACATAGATGTCGCTCTCATCTTCAGTGATTTAAAAGAAACAGAACGATTTGATTTACAGGTACAGTTAATGCTGATTGCAGCACAAATTGATTCCCGAATTGAACCTCACCCGATTTCATCTGCTGAATTTAAATCTGAAAATCCCTTTGTCCATGAAATCCAAAGAACAGGGATTGAAATTAAAACCTGACCCGACATTATTTTCAAGTAAAAGAAATTCATCCTTTATTTTTTCGCAGATTTTCGCGGATTTAGACGCAGATTCTTGCTTGTTTCCAATCGACCATCGACAATCGACCATCGACAATCGAATATCTTCTCTTCCATTTCGCCATCAACACATTAATAAGGATTATCATTCACAATGGGTATTTTTTACTCTTTTTTTATATGGCTGAAGTTCGGGGAAACTCACAAAAAAAAGATGTATAAAATGAAAATGTCAGGGCATGGAAAGTGTGAAAAATTAAAAATGTCGGGGCAAAGAGGTTGTAGTATATGACTGGCCTACTTTACACCGAAATAGGTGGCCTTGTTTGTCCGAAATAATAAGATTAATCCTGTAAGAAATGAGGTCACCGGTTCGAATCCAGCACCTCCCACCCCTCATTCCCGATCTACCCCACAATCCTGATGTTGAAGGCGCCATGGTTTTTGGCCATAAAGAGGCTTAGCCATACGGGAAGCATCATTTCGGTGCCGCGGGCAGTGATGATGTCGCCCAGGTCGATGATGTTCTCGCTCCTCCAGCCAAAACTCTGCAGCAGGCCGGATACAACGGCCTTAGCCCCGGCGTCGTTGCCGCTCATGAACACATGGTGATCGCCTCCGTTCAGCATGCCGGGATTGACCATCAGTCCGCACCACATGGTGTTGAGGCTCTTTACGACTTTCACCCCGGGAAATTCCCGCTGGATCTGCTCCCCGAGCGAATCGGTATTGCAAACCGATAACGATGGCGGCATGCCGTTGGAGAAATCGAGCGGATTGGCTACATCGACCAGCACTTTGCCGTCGAGGTTCTCTATGCCGGCACTGCGGAGGATATTCATTGACTCCGTCCCTTTCGTACAGTTGAAGATGACCTCGCCAAAAGCGGCTGCGCCGGCAAAAGTCCCCGCCGAAGCGTTGCCTCCCGGATGCTTTGCCACAAAGGCCAATGCTTTCTCGTTGGTCGCTGTTCTCGAGCCCATCCTGACCGAATGGCCCAGCTCTATCAGTTTTGAACCGATGGCCTCTCCGACCATCCCGGTTCCCAGTACGGCTATTTTCATGGGTTAAAGTTTCACTGATAAACAACCGCCACCGGAAAAGGTTCAGCAGGCCACAATCAACACGTTAAGTAATATTTCATTCCATTTGACCGTGATTTAAAATAATGTTAATAAATAAAATTCAGTAAATATGATAATGTAATATATATTATTCGTATCTTGTGAAATAATTTAAATCACATATATTCATATAAATATCAAGATGAAAAACGACCGGCTGGAAAACAGGATGAGAATGCAACACAATAAAGAAAAGATCTCCGATGAAAAATTACTGATGGGAGCAACACGTGATAAATTCCCTGTTGTCATGGATAATGGCAAAACGATTGTATATATCACCGATAAAAGCAAGGAAGCCGAAACGAGACAACGTTATGAATTACTGAAGAAGAGCAGGTTCCCGATGCAGTCCGATTTTAAATGAACGCTTCAGCCAATGCGATCACCAACCGCATGACAGATCATTCGTATAAATTCAGATTCGTTGAAATGTCGAATGAAGATGAGGCGAACAAAGAGATCAACCGTAGCTGTTTTTTACTCATTCTTTGCAGGTTTGCAACAGCAAAGCTGCTACGAATGAGTTATGCCGAAGGGGGAACATAATGGTCACATACTGAGCAGATCCCTGATCTTCCGGATCGCTTCGCCAATACTGACCACTTCAACTCCATCCTTCATCGGCCAGCCTTTCTCTGCCGGAGTGACAACAAGACATACCAGCGGCCGGACATCTGCAATAGCGATGAATGTACCTGCACTAAGTCTGGGCGACAAACTTGCCTTGCACTCGACAGCAATTCTTTTTTCACCGTTTTCAACAACAATATCAATTTCAGCCCCATGGCCGGTCCTGTAGAAATAAAAATTGAAATGAGGAAATGTCCCTGTCAGATTGTTAAGAACAGTGGTTTCCCAAGCCGTTCCGAAAGAAGGGTGACCGGCCAGTTGCTCAAAATCGGCAATCTTAAGCAAGGCATTATTTATCCCTGTGTCGCTGAGATAAACTTTGGGCGACTTTACCAGCCGTTTGCCTGTACCAGATGCAAAAGGCTGAAGTAAATGAAGCATGAATGTCGATTGCAGCAACTCCACGTAATTCCTCACGGTTGTATGACTTACCCCAAGCGAACTACCCAGCAGTGAAAAATTTACAACCTGGCCATTCAGGTGGGCAAGCATTTGCCATAATTTACGCATGGTAACCGGTGAAAAGGCCGACCATAACAGAAGATCCCTTTCCAGGAAAGTGGAGATAAAATCCTCCCTCCATCTCAATGATTGTTCATTATCTCTGGCTAAAACGCTTCTGGGGAAACCTCCCCTTGACAGGTAATCCGGTAATTGGATTTCGTTATTCAGCTCACTTAACAGAAATGGCGTCAATCTTTTATAAGAGATCCTCCCCGCAAGGCTTTCCGAGCTCTGCCGGAGCAGATCCCGTGAGGCAGAGCCCAATACCAGAAAATGTCCATTCCCGGCCCATTCATCAACTAATGAACGCAGTAATGGGAACAGCTCCGGCTTTCTCTGTATTTCATCCAGGCAAATTAATTTTTCTTTCTGCAATCCTAAAAACCATTCCGGATCATCCAGTTTACTGAGATCAGATGGCTTCTCCAGGTCAAGGTAAAGAGTATCCTTCCCGGAAAGCTCCGCAATATGCTTTGCCAGCGTTGATTTTCCGCATTGCCTGGGCCCTGTAATTGCAGTAACGGGATTATTAGCAATGCTTTTTAAGACCTCTTTTTCTATTTCCCGGGAATAATACATGGATGATTTTATTACCGTGCAAATTTAAAGTATAATTTTCATATTGCACGTATTATTTCCATATTTTATAGTTGGAGGCACTGGCATACCCGTGCAAACTGACCTGCGTTTGCCTTTACCGGCAGCTTTCATTTGCATCCGGCCGTCAGCATCCGATGCAACGGTGATCAGTTTTTGTTTTACCTTCGCCTGGCTACAAAATCAGGACATGCACCGCCTCATCCTAATCATTCTTATTTGCCACCTCTCAACCGCCCGGTCGCGGGAACTCTCCATCTGCTCCTGGAACCTGAAGGATTTCGGAAGTGCAAAAAATGAAACGGAGATCTATTTCATTGCCAATACAGTTAAGGGGTTTGATGTGGTCGCTATCCGGGAAGTGGTGGCTTCTGCCGTCGGCGAAGAGGCAATCATCCGGCTGTATGAGGCCCTTGAAAATACCCGTAAGATCCCGGTCATTGTGAGAACCCGGATGAGATGAAGGATCATCGCCGCCATCCGGCAATGCAGAAAACTATTGTTGTTTTTTTGTGTAATGGTCCGGCGCCTTGCTGTTCTTCAGCATCTCGTATTTCAGCCTGGTTTCTTCAACCTTGGTTTTATCGGATATGTAAATAACTGTTTTTCCACCATCAAGGACTACAGGATATTTTTTTATTACGGAGCCCATCAAAAGTTTGTCATCGGGGATTTTCGCTTTCAGGCGCGCTAAATTCAACCTGTTTTCCAACGTGTCTTTTTTCATTGTATGTATGTGAATTTGATAAAAGTGTGAATCAATATTTCGTACAAGATACGACAAATATTTAATTTTTACATATATTTAAATTATTTTATTTTTTAAGTTGATTATTTTATTAACGCCAAATCCCAATAAAATGTTTTGAGAATCAATTATTTATTTACCTTTGCCGCGTTTAAAATTATATTGATTCGCATTTCCTACCGACGATCTGCCTTTCTTACAGTTTTCGACCTAACGTATTTATCAATTTTATTTTATCTAATCATGAACATTTTTGTGGCAAAACTAAGCTCATCCACGACAAGCGATGACTTAAGGACTTTATTTGAAGAGTATGGCGAAGTGACTTCAGCCAATGTGATAACCGACCGTATGACAGGTTATTCGAAGAAATTCGGATTCGTTGAGATGTCGAACGATGACGAGGCGAACAAAGCGATCAAGGAACTTGACAATTGCCAGTATGACCACGCCGAAATCGTCGTCAAAAAAGCAAGGCCCAGGGAAGATGCTCCAAGGGAAAAACGTTATTCAAACTATCGTTAAGATATCAGTGGCACATACTGCTTCAAGTTAAAGCAAAAAGAGTGTCCCGGAAGCCGGGGCACTCTTTTTTTTAAGCCAGTTTCACCGCTAATGTGATAGGCACCGCGCTCAACGCCCGCGACACCGGGCATCCAGCCTTGGCCGCCATGGCCAGTTCTTCGAATTTATCCGCCGCGATCCCGGGGACTTTTCCCGCCAGATCGAGGTGGATACCCGTGATCTCGAAATGATCGGTCATGAATTCGATATTAACCGCTGCTTCCACTTTGAGCTCTTCAGGGACGAATCCGGCATTGGTCAGCGCAAAGCTCAGCGCCATGGCGAAACATCCGCCGTGCGCCGCCGCGATCAGCTCCTCGGGGTTGGTCCCTTCCACTCCCTCTTCGTTCTTAAACCTCGTTACAAATGAATACGGAGTGCCTTTAAATACCCCGCTGACGGAGTTCAGGCTCCCTTTGCCTTCCATCCCGTTTCCCTGCCATATGGCTGTTGCTTTTCTTTTCATACTGAATTATAAGTTTGTTAAATAATTTTTAATCTTCCGGATCGGCATTACAATCCAGCCATTTTTCAAAAACATCATTTTGTCTGTTGTAATAAAACAGATGGATATTTCCTACCTCAAAAACGCCAAAACCCAATAAATCGTATTCAGAGTCTTTTTGTTCAATTACGTTCAAATTATCATCATACATACATAACCGGGTTTTATCTCCGAATGAATATATCATGCATTCAAAGATTGAACATCTCGCCAAAACCTTTGGATTGGAAAAATCATCACCCATTCCCCCCAGAACGTAACTTTTGTAGCCTCCGGCCAGATCATTCAGAAAAACCCATAAACCCCAAACTTCTGCCTTTTTATGCATTAACAGCCAGGCTTCATCCATAAAATTATCCCCGTTAAAATCACCAAAGACATAATACGGTTTATCGTTTCCGTCCCGGATCAGAAAATCCCATCCGCTGTTTTCCGGAACATTATCCATCGAAGGAATGGCCCAGTTTTCTGGGAAAAATGCAACGGAGCTCATGGGCTGGCTTGATGCAATAAAAGGTAACAGGAAGGTTAAAAGTGACAACAATAAATTTCTCATGGCTTGATTATTAACCTTCAAAGATAACGATTATATCATTCCGGATCGTCGCCAACAGGTCTTCCGTCATCAGCAACACCATTTTTCACCGGGGATTTTTGTTCCGGAATGATCGTTTCCTCCACCGTTGATCGGTTCGGATCGGGCAGAAGGGTTGGATGTATACCGACAATCAGTTCACCTCTTTCAAAGTAAAGCCCTTCGCCATCGGTTTCGGTATTGCCATCCGCATGCAGCCCCCGCGCCAGCTTGCCGGTATATTCAGGGGCAATGACTTCTTTGGCAGGATCAGGATTTTCATGGCCGGCCCTTTTCCCGATGGCGATGTAATTGACCATCAGGTCACTTTTCCCGGCATTGTTCTCAGCTACTGAGAAACCCGAAGATGTAACCTGAGTCAGATGGATCCCGTTCGATTCGCCTATCGGTGTTATGGTCACTACTACCGGTTCACTGGCAGAGACGGCGGATGAGAACACCGGGTCGAAAGCAATGCTGGCTTTTCCGCCCGAAAGCATCACGGTTCCGCTGGTAACGACGGTTACATCGGCACTGACGCTGGTATAGAGGACATCATTCGTTCCTGTGGCATTTTTCTGGAGATGGACATCCAGTTTATCTTTAACGACATCGCCATGGAAATACCCCGCATAATGGCTGCCTTCCATGTAGGCTCCATAAACTTTTCCGTGGATATCGGCGCCGAAGAGATCGCCCCAGGCGCCCATTCCAACGCTGGTATAAAGATCAGAATCGCTTTTGCCGGCGCCTGAGGTATGCGTAGTAAAATAGCCCCCATATGCCGTTAATCCGCTGCTCATGTAACCCAATGAGCCCCAGTTTCCCTCATTATCGGATTCAATACCCAGGACCCCTCCGCACCTTCCATAATCGTTGTAGTTTGTACCGAAAACAGCGAATGAATACATATCGCCCCAGGTACAGGAACCGACAATAGCGTTATTCGACTGAATTGCCAGATAACCGGTCCCATCATTTCGAACATCCCTGTTCCGGCTTGCATACACACATGACTGACCGTTGCCATCGGCTTCGATCTCACGGTGGGTAAAATAATTTGCACGTGTATCCAAATACCCGAAATAGCTTGAATTGTAAATGTCTTTATGAATATGCAGCAATGCATCCGGTGATGCTGTCCCTATTCCGACCAGATTAGGATATTTGACCACCAGGGCATCATTTGCGTTGCTTGCATGGCTGGCGGATATTCGTATGAGCTCATCGGGTGCATCATAATAAATCCAGGCACGGTAGACATCGTCGTTCTTAAAAACCAGTCCGGCATGAACCTGGGCTGTATCATTCAATGTCAGGAATGGAGCATAGCCTTCAATTCTTACATCTCCATCCACATCCAGATCAAATCCGGGTTCTGCAATCCGGTTTATACCAACATAACCATATTGTCCGATATGGAGAGCGTAAGAACCGGAATTGGGTTCAACAACGATGACATCTAAAAGGTTGGTATTGTCACGAATCTTAAATCCACCGCTGAGGGTGGCCTTGAATTTCCAGTCGGCGCCGCTGGCATCGTCGATCATCTCGAAGGTAGCGCCGCCGGTACCGCCAAGATTACGCACCATAACGGTCGGTTCTGTCATACTTTTCCCAACAGAAAGCAGTTTGGAAGGAGTGCTGTGCCCGATGCCCACATTCCCTGTATTGGAGTTGTAAATGTGGGTGCCATTGGTAAGCCACTGGCCGTTTGCATCATTCAGACAAAGAAATGCTGTCAGAATGGAAATACTGAACAAAATCTTTAAACTTTTCATAAGGATTTGATTAAATGGTTTGGAGGAGATTTGTTAATGATTTTTTAAAGCAGTAAATATAAGAAACTTCTCATGAAAAGTCAATAGGCCTTTTATGAAGACACTGATCAGGAAAGGTTTTTAAAATGACCCAAAATATTTTTACCGGAGACCGGGTATTTTTCTCCGAAAAAACGGATTAATATATTGAATCCTATGGTTGTGACGGTGCGCTGCACCTTTGGATCAGGCGGTGCGTTCGCTGGTTACAGGTGTGACGGTGCGCTGCACCGCGGCTAGAGTAGTTGGACCTTTCCACCTTCGATTAGGGTGCGTAGCACCCGAAAATCTGATAACCACACGACCCCGGTGCGTAGCACCCGAAAATCTGTTAACCACACGACCCCGGTTGCGTAGCACCCGAACATCTGTTAACCACACAACCCCGGTGCGTAGTACCCGAAAATCTGTTAACTACACAACCCCGGTGCGTAGCACCCGAACATCTGTTAACCACACAACCCCGGTGCATAGCACCCGAACATCTGTTAACCACACAACCCCGGTGCGTAGCACCCGAACATCTGTTAACCACACAACCCCGGTGCGTAGTACCCGAAAATCTGTTAACCACACGACCCCGGTGCGTAGCACCCGAACATCTGTTAACCACACAACCCCGGTGCGTAGCACCCGAAAATCTGTTAACCACACGACCCCGGTGCGTAGCACCCGAAAATCTGTTAACCACACAACCCCGGTGCGTAGTACCCGAAAATCTGTTAACCACACGACCCCGGTGCGTAGCACCCGAAAATCTGTTAACCACACAACCCCGGTGC
>JAGOPY010000007.1:113536-156181 GCA_017991835.1 Bacteroidales bacterium
AGCACCCGAACATCTGTTAACCACACAACCCCGGTGCGTAGCACCCGAACATCTGTTAACCACACGACCCCGGTGCGTAGCACCCGAACATCTGTTAACCACACAACCCCGGTGCGTAGCACCCGAAAATCTGTTAACCACACAACCCCGGTGCGTAGTACCCGAAAATCTGTTAACCACACGACCCCGGTGCGTAGCACCCGAAAATCTGTTAACCACACAACCCCGGTGCGTAGCACCCGAACATCTGATAACCACACGACCCCGGTGCGTAGCACCCGAACATCTGTTAACCACACAACCCCGGTGCGTAGTACCCGAAAATCTGTTAACCACACAACCCCGGTGCGTAGTACCCGAAAATCTGTTAACCACACAACCCCGGTGCGTAGTACCCGAAAATCTGTAGGCAAATAAACGCAATAATAATCAAAGGTGCAGCGCACCGAAATACAATCAATTATGGCAAATACATATACACAATGTCACATTCACCTGGTGTTTGCAGTTAAATACAGGCAAGCATTAATTAAACTGGAATGGAAAGATATGCTGGAAATGTATATCACCGGCATCATCCGGAACCACGGGCATAAACTCCTGGCAATCGGCTCAATGCCGGATCATATTCACATTTTTATCGGGTACAATGTCAATCACCTTATCCCAGATCTGGTGGAAGAAATCAAAACCTCGACAAATGCCTGGATTAACCGGAAAAAACTTTCAAGGAATAAATTTGCCTGGCAAAGAGGTTATGGCGCGTTTACCCATTCTCACTCAAATATCTCCATTGTGGCAAATTATATCGAGAACCAACCTGCACATCACCGGAAAAAGACATTCAGAACGGAATATCTTGAAATTCTTGCTAAAAATGAGATCAAGTATAATTCCGAATATTTATTTGATTTTTTTGATGACCTGGAATTATGGGAATGAATTCTTCATTTGTAGTTCACGTGTGCTACGGTTACGGTGCGCTGCACCTTTGGGTATGGCTGCGTTTTCGTTGGTTACATGTCTATCGGTGCGCTGCACCTGAAGGTTTTGGCAGGTTCGTTGTTACAGTTAGGACGGTGCGCTGCACCGCGGAAAAATTAAATCGTGATTTTTTATGTCGCAATACCAATATTTCATTAAATTTGAGGATGTTATAGCCAGGCAATCAAATCATCGCATATTTAACCAAACTTAATTGAAAGGAGCCAAAACATGACAGATTTTAAAGATTTACAGATTAAAAGATACGACAGCGTCGGTGGATGGCTGTTGTTATTATGCCTTGCCCTTACTATCTTCAGCCCGATTCGTACAGTTTATAATCTGGTAACGACTTATGAGGAAATCAACCAGCTTTTTACCACCTATCCCGGATTGCAAACCGTGTACTACATCGACATGGTTGTGAGCATTGTGCTGATGCTGTTCAGTATCAGGGCCGGATATATGCTATGGAATATTAAACCCGGAGCTGTCAAAATTGCCAAGAATTACCTTCTTCTTTTCCTGGCATATTCGGTTTTCGCGGCTTTTTTACCATTTACTGCCGGACTGCCTTCGGAAGCCAATGACCTGATGATACCCGAAGTGATTAAAGGAATCCTTCAGGGTGTCTTCTTTTTTTAGTATGGTATTGGTATCTGAGCGTATCCAAAAGGGTTAAAGCCACTTATGTGACTGATATTATTTACACAGAAAACGAAGTGGTGGAGGAAGCCGGTAGTTCAACGGAAATAGCAGATTATCAGGATAAAGAAGAAGAAGCGGAAAATAAATAGGGATGCTTAGAAAAACATTTAAATATTTAAAAAGATGAATGCACTGATTACCGTTATCGTCATAGTCGTTGTGTTCCTGTTCCTGGCGGGGATCAGGATCGTCAGGCCAACGCACCGGGGCCTTATCGAGAGGCTCGGAAAATACAACCGCTTTGCCAACGCGGGATTCAACTGGATCATTCCTATCATCGAGCGGATGTACCAGGTAAATGTGACCGAGCAAATGGTCGACGCCGAACCGCAGGAGATCATCACCAATGACAATCTCAACGCGCGTGTCGATGCCCAGGTTTATTTCAGGGTGAAGCCGGATGAAGAGAATGTGAAGAACTCGCAGTACAACGTGAACAATTACAAGTGGCAGATCGTGAACCTGGCGCGGACGACGCTGCGTAACATCATCGGCACGCTGACGCTCAAATCGGCCAACAGCGAGCGGGGCAAGATCAACTCGGAGCTGCATAAAACGCTGATGGAAGAGACGCATAGTTGGGGGATCGATATTGTCCGCACCGAACTGAAAGAGATCGATCCGCCCAAGGATGTCCAGGAGACGATGAACAAGGTGGTGAAGGCGGAAAACGAGAAGATCGCTGCAATCGACTATGCGACGGCGCGCGAAACGGCCGCCGACGGCGAAAAGCGGGCCAAGATCAAGGAGGCGGAAGGGATCAAGCAAAGCCGCATCCTGCAGGCGGAAGGAGAAGCCGAAGCCATCAAGCTGGTGAACGAGGCGGCCGACAAGTACTTCACCGGCAATGCCCAGTTGCTGCGCAAGCTCGAAGCGCTCGAGTCGGCCCTGTCGAAGAATGCCAAGATCGTGGTGCCGGCCGGCTCCGAGCTGGTCAACGTGATCGGCGACATGGCGGGCATTGCACCGCTGCCGGTGGGGAAGAAAGAGGGGGAGCATAAGTAGGCAGTAGGCAGTAGGCAGTAGGCAGTAAGCAGTAAGCAGTCGTTGAACATTGGAACACTGGAACTCTGGAACTCTGGAACATTCACACACAAAAGAACCATATGATACGCAAAATAAAGATTACTGGTAAAAATGTTTTTTCTGTTTTAACGGTAATGTTGCTTTCGTCCCAGTGTTTCGCCCAGGGGCCGCTGGCGGTAAATCCAACCGCTTCGCCAGACCAGGTTTGCACCGGAGAATATTCGCAGCTAGTTGCCTATGCATCCGGCGGATCAGGGACATATACCTATCTATGGTCATCCAACCCGCCAGGTTTTTCGAGCGATCTTCCTGATCCGATTGCTACGCCTTATCAGACAACCACTTATTATGTCAGTGTCAATGACGGTTATAATTATGTTTCCGGATCGGTAACTGTCAGCGTCTTTTCGAATCCTATTCCGGATGCCGGCCCCGATCAGGCCATTTCACATGGGACAAGCACAATATTATATGGAAGCGCTTCGGGTGGAAGCGGCAATTACAGTTATCAGTGGGAACCGGCGAATAAGCTGGTCAATCCGAATGTTGCAATTCCATCGACTGTGAACCTGACAGAGACAACCTTGTTCACCCTTACTGTTACGGATAATTCCGGTGGTTGTTCAGGAGCCGACCAGGTAGTGGTCCAAGTCCTTTCATCCCCATTGAGCGTTGTCATTGTTGCATCTGAAGATTCGGTATGCGCGCACCAGACCGTAACATTGGAGGCATACGTTTCCGGAGGATCGGGAAATTACAGTTTCAGCTGGACTTCAAACCCGGAAGGCTTTGAATCAGGCAATCAAAACCTGGTGGTTGAGCCTGAAGTGACGGCATGGTATATTCTGGAGGTATCGGATGGTTATAATCTGGTAACTGACTCTGTCCTGGTCTTCGTTTATGAAGAGCCTGTCGTTTACAGTTTATCGGGTGGAGGGACCATTTGCGCTTCTGATCAGGGGATTGAGATCTCGTTATCCGGCTCCGAAATGAATACGGAATATGAATTATTCAGGGATGGGATCCCGACCGGAATAACTTTGACCGGAAGCGGTTTACCCCTGAATTTCGGCCTGCAGAATCCTGCAGGAACCTATACAGCCATCGGGACAAACACGATCACGGGATGTATATCAGCTATGGATGGTGACGCCCTGATACGGCATTACCACTATGAGAATCCTGAATATATCTGTATGGTCAATGTCGATTCTGTTTCCGGTAAAAATGTTGTTATCTGGGAAAAGACGCCTGATGAAGGAATTGCTAGTTACCAGGTTTTCAGGGAAACGACGACCGGAGATTATGAAGTGATCGGAACGACCAGTCACGATGATCCGGGTATGTTCACTGACAATGATGCCATCCCGCTGCAGCGGTCT
Source organism: Bacteroidales bacterium (assembly GCA_017991835.1). Lineage (GTDB taxonomy): Bacteria > Bacteroidota > Bacteroidia > Bacteroidales > JAGOPY01 > JAGOPY01. The sequence continues at coordinate 117,637 of JAGOPY010000007.1, forward strand.
TACAGCTATGCTCTCAGGGCAGTCGATACCTGCGGCAATTTTTCCGGCCAGTGCGAATCGCATACGACGATGCACCTGAACATCAACACGGGCATCAATGCCTTTAACCTGATCTGGACACCCTATACCGGGTTTTATTATCCATCATACTTCATTTACCGGCGGCAGATGCCGGGCGGTTTCCAGGTGCTCGACTCAGTTCCCAGAAGTGTAACATCTTATTCCGATCTGAATCCGCCGGAAGGCATGCTTGATTACCTGATCGAGATCCGGAATCCTGATGGATGCGATCCGCTGGCTGGCAGCAGGGGTTTCGGTTCCGTGTTTTCGAATGTGATCAGCACCAATGTCGGAGTTGAAGACTACTTGAATGCTGGTGAGCGCTTTGATGTTTTTCCCAATCCCAGCAAGGGGCAATTCACGGTCCGATCTAAGGAAACGATACAGAGTTTATCTGTCTGTGATCTTACAGGAAATACGTTGATATCATTCTCCAATGATGAAATCAAGGCGTCAGGCCAGCTTCTTAATCTCCGGAATAACGGACCCGGAGTTTACCTGCTCCGGGTCACGATAAAAAATAGAATTTACTATTCACAAGTAGTGATCATCCCGTAAGGAAAATCATCGATCTTTTGGTTTTCCCGAACACTTATTTTCCAAACGGTGCAGCACCGTTATCTTTCAATAATGCGTCATCACCTGCTTTTGCTACTGGTTCGATGTTGTTTATGACCTTCGGCCTGTTTGGATCAGGTAATGTTGAAGGATGAACCCCGACTACCAATTGACCGTTTTCGTAATAGAGCCCCTCACCATTATTCTGAATATCAGCATCATTATGCAGGCCTCTTGCCAACTTTGATGTATAGCTGCCATCGATAACTTCTTTGGCCAGGGTTGGATTTTCATAACCAGCCCTTTTGCCAATCGCGATGAAATTTACAGTTACGCTGCTCTTGCCGGCATTATTTTCCACCACTTTAAACCCTGATGACGAAATCTCTGAAAGATGAACACCATAGGATTCCCCAACAGGCGTAACGGTTATGACCAGGGATTCTTCGGAAGCCAGGGCTGCGGTAAAGGCGGGGTCAAAGGAGATATTGACCGATCCGTTTGAAAGGGTTGCTTTGCCGGATGTCTGGACGGTTACATCGGTAGAAGTATTGGTATACAGCACTGTGGGAGCCCCTGCATTGTTAGCCTGGAGATGGACATCCAGGTTGTTCTTATAGACTGCGCCGTTGTTGAACATGGAATAATGCTGGCCCTCGGCATAAACACCATAGACGTTCCCATGAATATCGGCACCGAACAGGTCGCCCCAGGCACCCATGCCGATTCCAATATGTGCACCGCTGCTGCCTTTACCATCGCCGCTGCCAGAGGTGGTAAAATAACCTCCATATAAGCTACTGCTGCTGCTCTTATACCCCAGCGACCCCCAGTAGGATCCAAATGCATCACTGCCAAAAGTCCCGCCACATCGGGTATAATCGTTATAGTTATATCCTATCGACCCGAATGTAAACAGATCACCCCACATATTATAACCTATAATACTCGCATTGGTTTGACCTATCGTATAGGCGGTCCCATCATTTTGTTCAGCACGATGCCTCACCGTCATAATTGCGCATTGGCCATCCCCCGTGGCCGTTTCCTCATAATTATAAAACTCATTTGCTACAGTCGCAGTATTCCCAATTCTGCTGTAATCATAAATATTGTTCATAACATCTAAGCGGGCATAAGGCGTAGATGTGCCAATTCCTACATTTCCGCCTGCAGGTTGGAGTATCATTGGATTAGTCCCATCATAAGTACCAATCATGAAAGTAGCAGCGTCTGGTTCGGGATGATGGTTCCAGATAAGATATCCTTTATGACTCATATCCTGGCCGACATATAAGATTGAATTGTAATCATCATTCCCGATGCTGACATTGGTGCCTAAATTCCAATTGCTGATCATATTTCCAAAAGCTGCGGTATAGCTTGGATTATTCTCGGCCACATGAAAATTCGCTTCGGGTGTAGTAGTTCTCATACCGACATTACCTGCGGCATTGATATAGATCGCATTTGCCGTGCTGTTGGGCTCAATGGTTATCACATCAAGCAGATTTGCATGGTCACGGATCTTAAAGCCCCCGTTGTTCGTTGCTTTGAACTTCCAATTCGCCCCGCTGGCATCATCAGTCATGGTATACGTAGCGCCACCGGTGCCGCCAAGATTACGAACAGTGATCGTAGGTTCAGTCATGTTCTTTGCAACATAAAGCAGTGATCCCGGTGAATTGTTCCCAATACCCACATTGCCTGAGTTAGAATTGTAAATACTGGTCCCGTTGTAGAGCCACTGGCCTTTTGTTGTGTTAAGACCAATAAAAACAAGCATCACGAAGATGCACATCAAGATTTTGGTTGTTTTCATAATCTTTAATTTAATGATAATCAATAATTAGTATTTATAACATGAGAGATTACAGGTTTGGTCTGCAGATGATCCCCGATCATCTTTTATTAGTGATTTCAGAGAGGAGTAATAGTTGCCGAAAGGTATTACGAATTTTCCTATTTATCAAGGATTTTCCTTTAAATTTCAATTTTCAAATTTCAATTTTTAATTATTTCATCTCTTTGCTACCTTTGTGAAAAATCATCTGCGTGAATGAAATCGAATTTTCGGTCGTAGTCCCGGTTTTCAACAGCGAAGCGTCGCTGGAGGAACTTTTCCATCGCCTGACGGAGGTTCTGAAGGCGACGGGCAAGCCGTATGAAATGATCTTCGTGGATGACGGAAGCGGCGACCGGAGCTGGGAGATGCTGAAAAAGATCAAGGCGGAGAACCCCGATGGATTTACGGCGATACGGCTGGCGAAGAACTTCGGGCAGCACAGCGCCACATTTTGCGGTTTCAGCTTTGCCAAAGGAAAACATATCATCACCCTCGACGATGACCTGCAATGCCCGCCCGAAGAGATACCCAAGCTGATCCGTACGATGGAAGAGACCGATGCCGAGCTGGTTTACGGCATCTACCGGAAGAAGCGGCATTCGGCGGCCAGGAACATCAGCAGCCGGTCGTTCAAGAGCCTCTCACGGCTGTTCGGAAGCCAGACGGAGGGATCATCGTTCCGGCTGATCTCCGGCAGCATCATACAAAAAATCCTGGGACACCATCAAAATTTCGTTTTCATCGACGAAATTCTGCACTGGTATACCGATTTCATCGGTTACGCCACCGTGGAGCACCATCCACGGAAATACAAACGGTCGGGGTACAGCCGGGGCAAGATTTGGCGGTTCTTCGCCGAGGTGATGTACCATTATTCCACTGCCCCGCTGAAGGTGATGGTGTACGGCGGAATGGTATCATCTGTCATCTTTTTTATCTTCTCCATCTACTTTATCCTGAGGAAGATCCTGATGAACGTTCCGCTGGGATATACCTCGCTGATCGTTGCCATCCTTTTCTCCACCAGCCTGATCCTGCTTTCCCTCGGGGTTATCGGGGAATATCTCAGCCGGATATATATGGTTCAGAACAAGAAGCCGCTGTATTCGGTAAAGAAGGTGCTGTAAGCGCCTCCGAAACAAACCCCTCCTCTTTCATCCGTTCCAGCAGCCGTGGCAACGCGTAAAGGACCTTTTCTTTCGCTTTGACGTTATCATGGAATACGATGATCGCACCGGGACGCATCCCCTGGATAGCCGTTTCCAGGCACTCCTCCTTCGACACGGAGGGATCGTAGTCTTTGGTCAGCACCGACCACATCACCACCTGGTAATCCTTCGCCAGTATTTTAGCCTGCCGGTAGGTCATCAGGCCGTAAGGGGGCCGGAAAAGGCCGGAATTGATGTATCCGGCCGCTTCGCTTATATCCGCGATATAGTCGTTGTAGTTCGTGGTCCACCCTTTCAGGTGATGGTGCGTGTGGTTGCCGACCGCATGGCCTGCCTGCAGAATCCTGGCAAAGATTTCCGGGTACCTTTTCACATTCTCTCCGACACAGAAGAAAGTGGCTTTCGCATCAAATTGTTTCAAAATACCCAGGATTTCGTCGGTCAGCTCAGGGATAGGGCCATCGTCAAAAGTCAGGAAAACCGCTTTTTCGGCCGTTTTTACCTGCCAGAGCAAAGCTGATGGGAGCACATAGGTGAAAATGCCGGTCAGTAGCTGGTCTTTCAATGCGATGCTGTATCAGTTTCCGACCCTGCCGAGATACAGTTCATAAAAACGGTTGAGCGAAGCGTCGGCCTCTTCTGCGAGGTCATCCTGGCCGTTTGATTCGGCTACCTGGGCCACCGCACTCAACACCGCCACCCCCTGCTGTATGTCCATCTCCAGCAACGGAAGATGCTTATCGCCAAAACTGAAGAAATAGCCCAGCTGATCTTCCTGTATCCGCAGGAGTTCCTGCAGGATTTCACGCCCTTTGTCCGCTTCGCCTGCTTTCAGGTAGCCATCGGCCACCGACAGGTTAAAGTAGTTGTAAGGGACCTTTTTGCCCGGAATGAGCGTCTGGATACGGTCGCAGACCTCTACAGCCCTTGCCGGCTTATTCTCCGAAATCAGGGCATCGATCAGCCGGGAATAGGTGCTGCGCATCGTCACGGTCATCCGGTAGATATCTTCGCTGACCAGTAATCCGGGCTTGTTGATGTTAAACTCAAACCGGTTCATCAGGTTATCATACATGGCATCGGTATTGACGCCGCCGGTTTCATTTTTATCGACCGTCTGCCGTATCGGGACGAGGCGGTAGGCAAAGCCTTCCAGCCGGAGGTAGTTGTCGAGGCCGATATAGGCATCGCGGCTGGTGGTGCTGACATAATAGACGGGCCGTTGCCAGTTGTTATGGGCCAGCAGGTCGAGCATCATCAGGTAGTTCTTGGTGAGGGCGTTGGCGCTGATCCGCCACTCCAGGTCGGTCACCTGCCCCGCCAGCTCTGCGGGGACTGTTCCGGAAGAGACCGCCACCGCCGGATCCACAGTGATCCTGAAGGTCTTGGTCGGAAAATAATCAGCCATGCCGCGCCCGGTATTCACCTGGAATATCTTCTCATTCTTCTTCAACCGGTCGAAGATCGCCTTCACTTCGATGAACTCCTTGTTGGGATTTTGTTCCTCCAGCAGGTATGTCACGTCGTGCGAGCCGTTTTTGTACATCGTTTCGGGAAGGGTGAACGGCAAAGGATCGGAATCATAAGCTTTTCGCAGCATCTGGTCGATATACCAGTCGGTATTCAGAAGGCTCAGGTTGCAGACGCGCACATCGGTCCGGATCCCTTCCACCTCCTGTGCGTACCACAGAGGGAAGGTGTCGTTATCGCCGTTGGTGAACAGGATGGCATTTTTTTCGCAGGAGTTGAGATAGTTCTTTGCCACTTCGAGTGCGGTATAGCGCCCCGAGCGGTCATGGTCGCCCCATCCCTGGGCCATCATGATCACGGGCACCAGCAGGAACATCGCCGCCGAAGCGGTTATGGCCGCGATTTTGTGCGACAGTTTCTTCTGCAACAACTCATAGAGCCAGAGAACCCCCAGGCCGATCCAGATCGTGAAGGCGTAAAATGAGGCGGCATAGGCATAATCGCGCTCACGGGGCTGCGGGGAATGCTGGTTGAGGTATATCGTAATGGCCAGGCCGGTCATAATAAACAGTAGCAACACAACCGTCCCGTCTTTTGCATTTTTCCCGAACTGGTAAAGGAGCCCTAAGATCCCGGCCAGCAAAGGAAGCAGAAAAAACGTGTTCCGGGCTTCGTTCGACATGCTGCCGGGGACATCCTGCGGCCCGAGCCGCATTTTATCGATGAATCCTATTCCGCTGATCCAGTTTCCGTTGAGCAGGTCGGCATACATCCCCTGGTTGTCATTCTGCCGCCCGACGAAATTCCAGAAAAAATACCGGATATACATGTGGTTAACCTGGTAACGGAAGAAATACCTCAGGTTTTCGCTGAAGGTGGGGATGTGCTTGTTATCCGGATCGTTGCGGATGCCCGCCCAGTTTTTGTAATCCTGGATATAGCGGTCTTCCTGGTTGTTCCACATACGCGGGAAAATCGTTGTGTACTCCGGGTCATAAACCGGAACGGTCCCTTCGCGGCTGTCCCAGACAATGTATTTTCCGGAGGCATCGTCTCTTTTGTACACCGGTTTACCGTCTTCCCTGTCAATTAGCGGCGCATTGTAGTACTGGCCGTGGAAAATCGGGAAACTGCCGTATTGTTCCCTGTTGAGATAAGCCAACAGGCTGATGGCGTTTTCCGGGTTATTTTCATCGATGGGGGGATTGGCGTTGGAACGGATGACGAGGGTGAAAAAGGAGGCGTACCCGACCAGGATAAAGACAAAAGCGATGATGATGTTGTTCAGCAGGGCTTTCCGGTTGCGCCACATGTAGAACAGGCCGACCACGGCTGAGGCAGCGATCAGGCGGCCGAAGAAGTTCCCGGCGGAACTCGTTTCGAGCATGAAGAGGACGACGGTCATAGCGCCCAGCCCGATAATGATCCTGGGATACAGTTTGTTGTCGGAGTGGGTGTAAAGCAATCCGAAAACGATCAGTGCGACCAGGAGCAGGATAAAGAAGTAGGTGCCGGAGTTGAAGGGCAATCCGAGCGTGTTGACAAAGAACAGCTCGGTGTTGGCAAAGAGCGAGACGATCTCAGGCACGATGCCGTAAAGGATGAGGGCAACCAGCAGGAAAGAGATGCCCAGCGCCAGGAAAAACCCTTTCCACCCGGGTATGTTGTAATTTTTATAGAAGAAGACGAAGGTGATGGCGGGTATAGCCAGCAGGTTCAGTAAATGGACGCCGATAGAGACACCGATGAGGTAGGCGATCAGGATCAGCCAGCGGTAGGAATAGGGCTCTCCGGCCACTGCTTCCCACTTCAGTATGGCCCAGAAGGTCATTGCAGTGAATAAGGTCGACATGGCGTACACTTCCCCTTCGACGGCCGAAAACCAGAACGAGTCGCTGAAAGTAAAGGCGAGCGCACCGACAACGCCGCTCCCGAAAATAGCGATCAGGTTAGCCCGGGTCATTTCCGTGTTCGCCAAAAGTTTCTTTGCCAGCATGGTGATGGTCCAGAAGAGAAAAGCAATGGTCAATCCGCTGGAGAGGGCCGACATGGTATTGATCATCCGGGCGACCTGGGAGGTATCGCCGAAAGCGAACAGGGAGAAGAACCGGCCCAAAAGCTGGAAGATGGGGGCGCCCGGCGGGTGGCCCACCTGAAGCTTGAAGGCGGTGGCGATATACTCGCCACAGTCCCAGAAAGAGGTAGTAGGCTCCGATGTGATGATATAAACCAGGGATGCCATGCCGAACAGGATAAAACCGATCATCCGGTTCAGCTTTTTATAGATAAGATCCATAATTATTTAATGGATTAATAATGAAAATATTTTGCTAAAGTATAAAATAATGCCTTTTGCCCTCCGTTGAAATTCGGGTTATAAAAGTTATATCAATAAATCTTTATACTTTTGCAAAATATATAGAAGAGATGAACAGACTGGTATTGCTGAGGCACGGCGAAAGCGCATGGAACAAGGAAAACCGTTTTACGGGATGGGTAGATGTTGGGTTATCGGAGCAGGGGATCAGGGAAGCACGCGAGGCGGGCCGGGTGATGAAAGAAAAAGGATTCCGTTTCAAAACAGCATATACTTCTTACCTGACGCGGGCGATCAAAACGTTGTGGCTGGCGCTGGAGGAGATGGATCTGATGTGGATACCGGAGAAGAAGACCTGGCGGCTAAACGAGAAGCATTACGGGATGTTGCAGGGGCTGAATAAGATCGATATGGCCGAAAAATACGGCAGCGAACAGATTCAGCTCTGGCGCCGCAGCTTCGATGTATTGCCTCCTCCTATTCCGGAAGATGACGAAAAGAACGCAAAATTTGATCCGAGGTATGCCGCCTTACGGGATGAAGACATTCCCCGGACCGAATCGCTGAAAGAGGTTATCGCCCGTATTATGCCCCTCTGGCAGGAGGATATTTCAAAAACGCTCCTGGCGGAGAAGGAGGTCCTGATTGCGGCTCACGGCAACAGCCTTCGGGCAATTGTAAAGTATCTCAAAAAGATGAGCAATGAAGAGATCCTGGAATTCAACATCCCTACGGGTATTCCGTATGTTTTTGAGTTTGATGATGATCTCAACCTGTTGAATGATTATTTCGTCGGTGATCCTGAGGTGATCCGCCAGTTGATGGAAAAGGTCGCCAACCAGACGAAGAAGAAATGAAAGGTAATGGCTAAGCACTGGGTAATTCCGGATATACATGGTAACCGTAAAACGTTACAGGCACTTATAGAAGACCAGATCAAACCTACCCGTTACGATACGCTGTATTTCCTGGGCGATTACATCGACAGGGGCAACGACAGCAAAGGGGTGATCGATTACATTATCCGGCTTCAGGAAGACGATTACACGGTCCGCACGCTGAGGGGCAATCATGAAGATTACCTGATCCGAACCTTTGATAATGAAACTGTCAGGAAGAACCTGCTGGGCATTTCATTCCGGAACCAGCTAAAAAAGGAGTGGTACAAATATGGCGGCAAGGAGACGCTGAAAAGTTTCGGCGTTACCGACGTTCATGAAATTCCGGAAAAATATATCGAATGGATGCGGGGGCTCGAATTTTTCATCGAGCTTAATTCTTACATCCTGGTGCATGCCGGCCTTAATTTCGGTATTGATAATCCCTTTGACGACCGCCATTCGATGCTCTGGATCAAAGAATTCACCGTTGATATGGAGAAGACCGGCAACCGGAAGATCATTCACGGGCATGTCCCGGTCAGCCTTGATTTCATCGGGGTGCTCAGAACCAGCAGCACCTTTAAGTTCATCGATCTTGACAATGGCGTTTATATGACCGGAAAAGAGGGATTCGGCAACCTGGTAGCGCTGGAACTGGACTCTCTCGAGTGGAAAATCCAGCCCAACGCCGATATTCTCTGAATTATCTGATCTTCATCATTTTTCCGGTCGACCGGCTTAAACCGGCATCCACCCTGTAAAAGTAAATTCCGGGGGCGACATCTTTTCCTGTATGATCCTTGCCATTCCATTGAATCTCCGTCACACCGGTTGTAGCTTGTCCTTCAAACAGGTTAATGATGTTCCTCCCGCTAATATCAAAGACACTTACCGTAACGAATCCGGATTCGGTAAGTTCAAAGCTGAGAACAGTCGTTTGGTCGAACGGATTGGGGTAGCTGCCGGTGGAAATATTGCCTGCCGCTCTTTCATCCTGTCCGGTCCAAATCCCATCCACTCCGAAAAAGTCGAGGATACGGATCATAAGGTCATCTTTGGTCATATCTCCATCCACCAGACCGCCGAATTCAAATGAAGAACCCACGGTACGATAGGTTCCTCCATCATAGGAAACCATTGTTCCATAAGAAGGAGCTTCGTTCATAAACATGACCTGTGCGGGCGGAATAGCGTCGATATGGTCCATATAGCTGTTTTCACCGTTATAACCAAAGAACATATCTTCCACAATCGAACCGGGCTGCCCTATCAACTGCTCCAGGTCATCTGCCCCATCTTCCACGCCCAGGATATTGAACATGGCGTGCAGAGGCGTGGGGGTGAACTGCGGGTCGTAATACCAGGTATCGGCCCCTTCCATATAAAGATTACCGCCATTGTCAAGGTATTCCGCCAGCAACTCCCCTTCTTCGGCCGATAACACATGATTATTGTCGTAGGTACCGAGACAAACGAAGATGGAGGTATACAGATTGCGTTCTTCGGGGATCACATCCATTTTGTCGTATCCGACCTCCAGGTTGGCAAAGCACAGCTCCATATCGTCGGCAGAGTTGTTATTGCCGTCCCAGTCGAGAAGAAGAACCGGGATCTGCCCCACATATTCAATAATATCATCCTGCCCGGTAATATTCATATCGCCGGCCAGGTCGAAAATGAACTGCGCAGCGGTTCCTGCATCGGCATCCGGGCTGATGACGACCTCAAACGACTGCATCACGGAAGCTCCGGCATCAATGTCGCCGTAAGTTACTGTTGCACCGTTAATTGTAACAAATTCATTGTCGCAGGTAAGGGTACCTTCAACATTGAAAGCGCCGGATGAGCCATCATTGACCGCGCCGATCTGAAGGAGGGCGGTTTCACCCGGGTCGAGCCTTCCGTTGCCATTGCCCGAGGCATCGTCGATCGTATATCCGGCCATTCCCAGAACGGGAGCATGCCCTGGAAGGACGAAACTGCTGGACCATGTCTCACGGGCTGCTGTACCTGTTATCTCAAGATTAAACAGTGCGATATGCATGTCGGGCAGGGATTCAAGGGCGCTAAGCTCATATCCGCTGGTAATGGTCACCACTTCCCCGGCAGGAATAGTGCCATAATCCTCTTCAACATCAGTTAAAGTGATGAATTCATCGGTGGTTGCGATAACGGCGGATACATCATCTGCACCGACTGTACCCAGATTGGTGAGACTGATAGTCAGGTAAACTGTTTCGCCATAATCCAGTAGCTGATTGTTATTTCCCTGGATATCGTTGATTTCTACAGATGAGATGGTGACAAAGGGGCCGTCGGGAGGAGTAACGGTCACATCCTGATAAATAGTCCCGGTATTGAATGCCGTAATGACCAGTTTTGCCGTTCCGGGGTTGAGGGCTTGTTCGATAGCTACATTGCCATCATCATCGGTCACACCCGTAAAATAAAGTCCATCCTGGCTGAGGGTGACCATGGCATTGGCAACAGGGCCCTGCGAAGTCGTAACCATCGTGGTAAAAGGAATACCGACCATGACAACCGTATTGGAAACGGTGAGCTGGAGCGGCATAGCGGTACGTGCCTGGACGGAAGGATCGCCGAAATAGTTCCAGGTTTTGACCGTTTCCCAGTCGGAACCGCCACCCGATTCAACACACATCAGGGTAAGGCCATTGAACACGACAGAGCCTAAGGTTGTCCTTTGCTCGGTGGTGCTGATCCCGTTCTGTCCGGGGTGAGCGGAATAGTCATACCCGCCGATGAGGATGTCCATAAAGTAATCCTGGCCGCGCATCGGTTCAGCCCAGGGCTGGCTGATCGACGCACCGAGGAACATGATGGCGCCGCCGCCCGATTTTCTCAGCCACGATTCGGCAAAACAGGTTCCCAGGTCAAAGTCGCCGTTGTTGCATGCCACAGATACGATGAAGGGAAGTTTGTCGCCATTGGTCAGTCCCGCAACATTCGAGGAGCTGAACCCCGTTGTCCCCCATCCGTCGCCCCATCCATGTCCGGTGTAATTGATCACGCTTGCGCCTGAATTGACAGCATTTGTAACCATTCCGGCCGTTGCGCCGGGATCGTAGATCTGAGTGAACGTATTGTAAGTGAACGGATCGAGCTTATCGTTGTAAATGACGGTTTCGTGGGCCTGGTCCGATTCCCCGTCATCGCCGATGCCGGCTCCTTCGGCCGAAGCAATGCCGATGGCCCCGCCATACCAGTTGCCCGACATATCGGGATTCTTTTCGTAGGCGATCACTTTATTCACCTGTACCGTAACATCGGCCGGTGAGTTGGCCGAGAACCGGCCCACGGCGATATCTGCAAAATCATCGGTACCAACCACAGTTCCGACCTGGGGATCCATTGGCCGGCCGCTGCCGCTGGTGGTACACTGGATATCGGCCCAGTCTCCGACGAGAAGGACATACAGAATCTCATTATTGCTGTCGTATGCCGCCTGAACATTGTTATTGACAACTGTTCCCGCCGGGACTACCTCAACGGAAACGTCATAGCCTTTCTCTTTTTTCCAGTCGACATAAGGCTGAATAGCATCTTCGTCGCGCGAGGTGACAATCACGTGGATGTCGCCGTACTCTCCTATCGTCAGGTTATCCCTGTTATGATTGTAATTGATGAAAACCGACCGGTAAACCGCATCCATTTCGCGGACAATCCTTTCGGGGGCTTTGCCCAGGGGATTGATCACCGCCGAATTATTCTCGACTACCCTGATCTTCATGGTCTTGTAAACCCTGAGGACCTGCTTTACCGGATTATACTGGAAAGGATAGGCATATACGCTTGTGCCGCGGATATCGCGGAGGATGAACGGGTCGGAATGCTCGGCGAGGACAACGGGGTACCAGGTATCGGTTACCGATTTCGGATCAATCGTATAGGGAACGGAGGCGGGATCCTGGTCACGGTAAATAACGCCGCGCGAAGGCACCAGCGGGTACTCCAGGACGAATTCTTCATATTCTCCCGGAATGATACCGATAAACACATTCTTCACCGGATCGATCATCACCGAAGCATTCAGATAGGGCAATTCGGCAAAGCCTTTCTTCTGCGTAACCACTTTCCCTTCAAATTCGATACGGGAGTAGGTTTGTCCCTGCAGTTCCACCTGCGACACCCCGTATCCGTCGAGGGTGAATTCCAGCAAATGGACCCCTGCTTTGGGCTGGGAGTATTCGACCTGGTAACCGTTACCGGCAAAAAGCCAAATGGTAATGAATGATAAAAAAATGGATAGAAGCGTCCTTTTCATATGAGTAATGAGTTATTTACAAAATATATTAATTATTGATGACGAGTTTCCGGGTAAATGACTGACCTCCCGCTTCAACGGTACAGTAATAAATTCCATTCGCCAGATCCCCGGTGGAAATTGTGATCGTTGCCGATCCGTCCATTATTCGCACATTATCAAGAAGCCGGCGGATGAAGTTACCTTTCTGGTCATACAAATTTACAGTGATTTCCATCTGACTGTCAAGAGTTAAGAAAATATTTGTCATTTCTCCTGCAGGGTTTGGATTCAGTGTAAACTGCAAATGCCCGGATGGTTGGATTTCCCTGACGTTAATAACCGGGGCCGGGGCCGGGAAAATGACATTATCGATCCAGGCAGCATCAAAACCGGAAGCCACCGAATAATCCTTAAGGAAGACCCATTTGAATGTATGCAGTCCGGCAGTGACCGGGTAGGCAACCCGTCCCCAGTTAACTTCGCCGTCCCAACGGTCCATCTCATTGCCGTCGATATAGAAAGCCAGCCAGTCGTAGTTGTCATTGTAAGGATCATCTTCACAGGAAACTTTACGGAAGAAAGAGATCGAATCATCGACCGCGGTTTCCATCTCAAGCATAAGTTCGGAAGTCTGCAAGTCGCTGATATCGCCTGAAACCGCCGAATAGGTCCCGTCAAAGACGTTTTCGGTTGTGGTAATCCAGGGTTGTGTCCCGCCCATTTCCCATCCGAAAGAATCAAAGTTACCGGTTTCAAAGTCTTCCATAACGAGTCCCACTTTCGGGAGAAAAACAGTCATATCGCCATAAGGATCTGAATCCAGCATAACCGTCAGGTCGATAAGGGTTCCGGTCTCAATCTCACTGGCCAGAGTAGCCGTAAAGATGGCCTGGCTCATCCCGCCGCTGCTTAAGGTATCGAAAAGATAAGAAGCTGTGCCGAGGGTAATAAAAGGGCTGTTTGAGTAAAGAGAAGCGTGGCTGTTCATAGCATCGCAATGGCCGGTATTGTGGCAGTCGACAATGATGATGATGGTTTCTCCCTGATCGAGCCGGTAATTGCCGTTACCGCCTTCGGTATCGTCGATGAGCATCGCACCGATCTCCATAACCGGAGCAAACAATGTCAGCATAAACGACGAAGTCCACACCTCGCGCGTCTGGTCCTGTATCGTCACGTCGAAAGGCACCACATGCATGTCGGGTACGTATCCGGCCACTTCAAAACTAAATGCAGCCATTTGCATGACCGAATCCTGTGCCGGGATAGTTCCGTAATTTTCCGTTTCATCCGAAATGGTGACATATTGGTCGTTGGTTGAAAGACTGGCAATTGTACCGGTAGCATCATCATTTCCCCAGTTTTTCAGCTCGATGTCAAGGGTAATCTCTTCTCCGAACTCTATCATTCCATTATCATTCTCATCATTTGGAACATACTGGTTAAGAGAAACATACGGGCCTTCCGGATTGGCAATCAAAACAGTCCCAGTAAAAGGCTGGTAATTCTGTGCGGTCACCACCACATCGGCATTGCCCGGTTGAGGCAAAGTTGTAAGGATAACCGTTGCCACGCCGTTGGAATCGGCTAAAGCGGCTCCCAGCAATTCGCCATTCATCGATAAGCCGACATAGGCATATGGCACTGTATTCACGATAAAACTCATATTTCCGAGGGGAAGGAGCGGATCGAAAGAGGCCGTCAGAACCGGTGGTTCGCCGAGGTAAACGGTAAGCGACGGATCGCCCATGAGGCAATAGGCTTCCCAGTAATATTCGGCCATACCCGGCGAACCCAGGGTAACTGCGAGGTTTCCGGCATAGATCACCTGGTCCATGGTGGTGTACCATTCGCTGAAGGGCTCTCCATGGGTATGGAACATGCGGTCGTAATCGCCCAGGGTCGTCTCTTCATAGGAAGGCGGATCGCCCGAAATCGTTCCGACACCGACACCGAAATAATAGTCTTCATCCCAGTAAGTACTGTTGGATGCGCCTATGTATCCGACAGCGCCTTTGTCGGCAGCCCTGACGATGGCTTCGGCAAAACTGTTGCTCACTTCATACTCGCTGGTGGAGCAGCAATTACCGATCAGCAGGCCAAATTTTCCGTTATTCTGCAGCGAGGGGATATCGCCGACGGTAAAGCTCGGATCGGCCCAGCCATCGGGAGAACCGTGGGCTGTATAGTTGGCAAAGCTCACGCCGTCGCTGATATTCTGCCGGATGTTGTCCGCATTGTCGCCCGATTCGGGATAGAGGTAAGTATGCGAAAAAAGGCCGTGCGCTGCATTGAAATAATTGATCGTGCCGTAATTGATCTGGCCGTTGCCGTGGGTTGGCCCGAAAGTGCCATCCATCCCGGCGATCATCACAACGGTATCCTGGTAGGATGTCACAGGCATCGTATATTGCTCAACCATAAGTGTTTTATCGATCTGGGGCTGAAGCTGGGCAGCGTTCTGGGCTGAAAAACGGCCGTAGAACATCTCGGGGAAATAATCTCCGGTATATTCGCAGTAATAGAGATCAGTCTCATGGCTGGCTGCCTGTCCGTAGAACACCGGAATCTGGGCTACATCACCAACAAACAGGACAAAGGAAGGGGCCGGATCCTCGGGAGTGGCGCTTTCATAAAGGTTCTGCAGAAAAGCTTTGATCTGGGATGTCGTGCCTCCGACATTCGGATCGCTGGTATAAGCTTCGATCACCTGGAATCCTTTTTTGGTCTTCCATTCTATAAAAGGCTGCAGCTGGTCTTCAAACATCGGGTCGCTGACGATGACATACTTTACCGGGTACTGCGTCAGGTTCTCCCTTTCGGAAACTTTCGGTGAAGTATAATTGATGAGTGATCTGAAAACGGGGGCAAAATATTGGTTTCCGTAAGTCAGCTTGTTTCTTTCTGAAGCAGCAGGATCAGCATTTTCAAAAATGACATCAAACTCCAGTTTTTCGTAAATCCTGACGATCCCTTCTCCGGGATTGTATTCGAAGGGGCTGATATCCAGGCGACCGATCCTGACCCCTCTCATGGTTCCAAGTTCTTCCACCGAAACGATTTCCGATTGAATGAAAGCATGGATTTTGTAAACATCCCTTTCATACATAAACGCCGGAATCTTACCCGATTTGGCGACCGGGGGCTGGCTGGGCATCAGGGCATAGGAAATGTCCAGGTCTCTCAACCGGTATTCGTTCACTTCCCAGCTGACCAGATTGATTTTCACAACAGCGCCTGCCGGTATTTCGATCAGCTCGCTTTTTACGGGCATTTCCGGCTGTCCGTATGCACGCGACCTCGACCATGCCGGGACCTGGATACGGGTGAAGATCCCTTTATCGGTCTTGACATCCATCGTTTTAAACTCTGATAAAGTCACCTCCATTCTGAAACCATCGCCGGTTTTTTGGATAATCCGGATATCGTTTTCATTGTTGTTCAGCTTGATGGAATTGGCACTGGCTGAAATAGTTAACGAAAAAAGGAATACAGTAATAATCCTTGAGATTTGGATAAAAATTTTCATAAACATTTGATTAATTACTCATTATGGTTAAGCGTCGAAAGGGAAAAAGTCATTATTAATAAAACAAAAGTAGATTTTTTCAGGTAATGATCTTATGATTTCATTGAAATATGATGAATATCGTATTAAGGATGTCTCAAAAGTCTATATAATCACTTTTTTAGGTAGTCCGACGACTAAAGCCGTCGGTTCCAACCCTTATAAAACATTCGGAACCGATGGGTTTACCCGTCGGAAGAAAATACCGGCTATCATTCCCTAGCGACTAAAGAACACCCCCATCCGCTGGGCCAGATACTTGCGTGAGATCTGCCGAACCGGGTACCAGGTGGTGGCGGCGCCGATCAGGATGACGGTAAGGAGGACGTAGATAAAATCGAGCAGTTGGACTTTCACAGGGTAGGCGTCGACGATATAATTGCCTTCACCGCCGCCCAGTTTCAGCAGGCCGAATTCCTGCTGGAGCAAGGCCAGCAATCCGCCCAGGCAGAGGCCGAGGAGTCCTCCTGCCAGGGATATCATCATCCCTTCGGTGAAGAAGATTCTCCGGATCAGCGATTTGGTGGCCCCGAGGCTCCAGAGCACCGCGATATCTTTTTTCTTATCGACGATAAGCATCGACAGCGAGCCGATCATGTTAAACGCCGCGATGACAAGGATCAGGGCCAGGATGAAGAAGACAGCCCACTTTTCCGACTTCATGACTTTATAGAGGGTCGCCTGTTGCTGGAACCGGTCTTTGATCAAAAAGCCGGGTCCGGTAATTTCCGCCACTTGCTTTCCGATGCTGCCGGTTGCTCCCGGGTCGGAGATGCCCAGCTCGAGGGCGCTCACTTCCCGGTCGTATTCGAGCAGTTCGCGGGCCAGTTCGATAGGGGCAATCACGTACGACATGTCGAATTCCTGCTGAACGGAGAAGACGCCGGCTACGCGCACCGGCCGGCTGTTGAACGACTGGTCGGGCAGGCCTGAGATCGTTTTGGCGGTCCGTTTCGGCAGGTAGAGCATAACAGGGACGTCAAATTCCTCCGGGTAAATGCCCAGGTAGTAGGCCACGCCGGCCCCGATCACCGATGCGGGGCGCTGCGGGCTGCCCAGGGTATACTTTCCGTTGAGCATGAAGCTGTCGAGCGGCGTCATCTCCGTAAATTCATCGCTGACCCCTTTGAGCTTCACAA
This sequence comes from Bacteroidales bacterium, assembly GCA_017991835.1. Lineage (GTDB taxonomy): Bacteria > Bacteroidota > Bacteroidia > Bacteroidales > JAGOPY01 > JAGOPY01. The sequence goes on from JAGOPY010000007.1 coordinate 134,912, forward strand.
TGCACTGGCTGTCGCCGAAACGGGCGAGGGCTGTTTCTTCGACGGTTTCAACCACATAGGCAACGCCCGGAATGCTTTTGATCCGGCTCATTTGTTCTTCGCTCAGCGTGAACACTTTACCTTCATCCGCTGTCACTTTCAGGTCGGGATTAACGCTGTTGAACAGCCCCATGACCAGTCCTTCGAACCCGTTGAATACCGACAAAACGATGATCAGCGCGCCCGTTCCCACCATCACCCCGATCACAGAAATGATCGAGATGATGTTGATGATGTTGTGCGATTTTTTCGCGATAAGGTATCGTTTTGCTATGTAGAGGGGAAAGAGCATGGTGCAAATTTAGGCATTTTATAAGACGAAACAGCGCCGCAGCTTTCAGTTACAAACCCATTAGTTTGCAACCGATAGGTTACATATAAATGTTGTATCTTTGCTTCTCCACCATTTCAATCAAATTTATATGGAAAGTCCGTTCGTATTTGGAAGAAAAGCCACTGGTAATAACTTCACTGACAGGGAAAAAGAAACCGGGAGATTAATCTCAAATTTTAATAACCGTGTAAACACGATATTAATCTCACCCAGACGATGGGGGAAATCTTCGTTAGTGAGGAGGGCCGGCGTACTGGCCGGGAATGAATCATTGAAAGTCATTTATTTTGATTCTTTCAGTTTGCGCGATCCCAATGAATTTTATAAGGTTCTGGTCACAGAAACTATCAAAGGAACATCTAATTCTATTGAAACATGGATAGATCATATTAAGAGATTTTTTAACCGGGTAACCCCAAAGGTATCTTTTGGCCCTGATCCGTTAAGCACTTTTGAACTTTCATTTGAACTGGAAGCAGTTGAAAGAAATTACCAGGAATTACTTGATCTGCCTGAAAAAATTGCAACAGATAAAGGCCTGAAGCTGGTTATTTGCATCGATGAATTTCAAAATACGGCTATCTTCAACGAATCGTCCCTTTTTCATAAGCGTCTTCGGGCTGCATGGCAAAACCATCAAAACGTAACGTACTGTATTTATGGAAGTAAGCAACACATGATGACAACTTTATTTGAAAAACAATCCATGCCGTTTTATAAATTTGGGGAGATCATACATCTTGAGAAAATAGCCGTATCAGATTGGGTTTCTTACATAACAGACCGTTTCCGTGATACAGGAAAAATGATTCCTGTTCCTCTGGCAGAGAAGATTGCACTAACGGTAAAATGTCATTCATACTATGTCCAGCAGCTTTCACATCTTATCTGGCTGCGAACAGAAAAAATACCAGACGAAGTGATCTTTTTTTCAGCGGTTGATGATCTCCTCTCGCAGAATGCGATGCTCTACCAGCGTGAAACCGAACTTTTAAGCGATACGCAGATAAACTTTCTAAAAGCGCTGGCATCCGGTGTAAGTACCGGTTTTAACTCAGCAGAAATATTAAATAAATTCCGGTTGGGGAGTTCCGCAAATGCAAGTAAAGTTAAGAAAACACTGGTCGACAGGGAATTAATTAACATTCACAACCAGAACGCCGAGTTTCTGGATCCGGCATATGAATTATGGTTTATTCGTGAAATTCGATAAGATCAAACAAATTATCTAACATTCAGCACACACCTTACCCCGTTCTTATCCATTTCCGCCACGCAGATGTTGCAGTGGGTGCATCCGGAGGTGTGACCGGGATCCTTTGCTGCGTTCAGGATAAAGTCCGGGTCGTGGATCAGGGCGCGTCCGATGGCCACCATATCTAAACCTTCGGAGAAAACCTGTTCAATGCCTTTTGATGAGACGACGCCACCGAGGTAGGCCAGCGGCATCTTAACGGCTTTGCGTATCTGGCGGGCGAGGGGGAGGAAGAAGTTCTCGGAGAACTCATATTTTTTGATGATAAAACGTCCGAAAACGGCAAAGGCTCCTTTATGCTGCCATTGTTTCTCTGCCCTGATCATCTCTTTCAGCGGGACATCGCCGCGCATGAGGTAGAACGGAGTATGGCTGGTAAATCCCCCGCTGAGTACCAGGAGGCTGACGCCGGCCTGTTCGAGTTGTTTGGCCAGTTCGATCGAGTCGTGGATGGTAAATCCATTTTTCATTCCGTCGTCGAGGTTAATTTTGCAGATCAAAGGGACGCCATCCCTCGGGACCTCGTCCCTTGGGACGCCATCCCTTGGGCTTTCGTCCCTTAGGATAGCCTCCACCACCTCCAGCGGAAACCGCATCCGGTTCTCCAGGCTCCCGCCGTACCGGTCTTTGCGCTTGTTGGTGCGGGGGCTGAGGAACTGGTTGAGAAGATAACCGTGTCCCATGTGCAGCTCGATGGCGTCGAAGCCCGCATCTAACGCAAGGCGCGCTGAGCGGGCAAAGTCAGCAGTCAACAGTCGGCAGTCGGCCGTTGTCATTTCCCTGGAGCAGAATATTCCGCTCAGGAGGCCGTAGTTGTTGATGATACGGCTGGGGGCGACAGGGCGCTTATTGCTGACCAGCCGGTTGTTGGTGAAGAAACCGCAATGTGTTAGCTGGATACTGGCCGCGCCACCTTCAGCATGGACCGCATCGGTCAGCCGTTTCAATCCCGGAACCACCTCCGGCCGCATGTACATCTGGTGTTCCATCGTCCGCCCGTCGGCATTGACAGCGCCGTAAGCCACCGTGGTAAGACCGACGCCCCCTTTCGCAAGCCTGGCATGGTGATCGATGAGCGACTGCGCAGGCAAACCGTTTTCCCACATCCCTTCGTTGGTCGCCGTTTTGATGAACCGGTTGCGGATGGTGAGGTTGCCCAGGGTGATGGGTGTAAATGCTTTCTCCATGGTGAAAGAATTTCGGGCGAAGGTAGAAATTCCTTCTTATATGATCTGGAGATTTCCACTGACATTTCTTTGGTATTTTTCATTTTACATTTTTCATCTCGGCAGGAAAATGAAAGGATGCACTTCTGATAAAATTTCATTTCGTTGAAAATTATTCGAAGATTTGCTTGACATATCTATTTTATTTAATTATCTTTAACCGCCATTTTGTATTAACCATTAATTTCAATTGCCCGTTGAATCCCATAATTCATCTAACATGCATTGCTGTAGAGAGAGAGAGAGAGAGAGAGTATTAACCTCATTCTCATTATTAAACATCTGTTTCCTCCCTAGGTTAGGTTTTTTCATTTTTGCCTGACCTCAGTTAATCCAATATTAATATTAAAATTTTAACAAAATGAAAAGCACTTATTTATTATTTTCTCTTATTGCCTTGTCAGTTTTTGTTATTTTTAGTTGCAAAAAGATCCATGAACCGGAAAAACAGTCCGATATGACCCATCTGGCTAGTGCAACTGAACAAAAGGTCCGGGATTTCCTGGATGGAACAAATCAAATGAAAGGCGAACAGACCTATACCATTGAAGAAGCGATCTGGTACTGTGAAGCTTCATTGAACTTTACCTATGCCATATACGATTCCACATTTAATTTTCTTTCGCACGAGACCTGCCGGTTGAGTATTGACCTGAACGAAAACAGCACGGTGAATGAAAATGAACTGATGGATGCTTACGAAAAACTGGTTGACAGCCTTGAATCCCATTACGATGGCATATTGACAACCCCCAAGCATGTCATGATCTGCGATGTGAAATACGATGGCGTGACCTCAGGACAACTCGATATTTCGATGATCTCGGTTATTGCATTCGGGACCTCTCCAAGTCCTTACGGATCGTTCGGGCCAACCGATTATTGGTGGTCGGGGGATTTAGAAGGAAAATGCAATAGTTATTCAGGTATCGGAGATGCCACCACTGCGCTGGAAAATAAAATGAACAATACATTGGTTGCTCCGGCAGAGAATGTCAGAATTTATTACACGGATATCGAAACCATTGAAAATGTCGATCCGGAAGATTATCCTTATGAGAATGGTCCGAGAGGGCTTCGGGGATATGCTTTCGGGGATGATGATCCCAATGCCTGGGTGCAGTGTCTTCCGCCAGGTGAGTTAAACTTCTATATTTCAAGCAACGGAATCCCGTACATTATTGACGACAATGACACTTTCGAGGATTTGGAATTCTGCAAGATTGATGTTGAGTGGTGGAATATGTATGGAAACGAATCTTATTATGAAGTTCATTATTATACAATATCTTACGGGGAGAGGAACGAGACATATATAGCAGCCTCAGATCTGTAATAAACAATTTTATTCGACATCCTGCAATAAGATTTAAGGTCAATTATATGCTTCATTCAATCAGTCCGATTCCTTAATTTCTATTGCAGGATTTCTAATATTCCTGTACATTATAAATTTCAGAGAAATGATCAGATATTTAATACCGACAGCAGTTCTTTTGCTTTTAGTCCCAATAAGTTTCAAAGGCCAATCGACATTTACTTACACAATTACAACGCCTTACGATGAAAGAATATTTAATTGCGCTGAAGCGGATAATGGTAATCTATTTTTCGTCGGGAGAAGATATTATCCGGACACAATTTCAGATCCCGCTTATTTCCTTGCGCTAGACCCGGAAGGTAATCTTCTGTTTGAAAAGGAGTTTTTTGATGTTGACACTTCCTCATATCTTAGTCAGGTGTATATCAGAAATGATTCTATCATTCTTTTTGGTGCAAAGGGATTCACATTAAATGAAATTAAAGATGAGTTATGGATGCTTATCCTTGACATTAATTTTAATCAAAGATTAAATAAAACTTTTCATTTAGAAGGGGTATCTATTATTGATGTTGAATCAATGATTAGTACCAATGGGAATTTTGTTATTTGCGGTACAATTGATTTAACTGGTTTGGAGCATAATATCTTTTTCTTTGAAATATCCTCAGCGGGGGATAGCATCAATCATTCCATCTGTGAATTAGATGGCCTGGAATGGGAATTTGACCTGCTTGAAACGATTGAGTTGGGCTATAAAGTCTTTGCTTACGGGGATTTCCCAGGAGCGCCCAATACTTTTGGATCTATTGTTTTATTTGATTCCCTGTTCAATTATATATCCGCCGACTCCTTGCCTTACGGCCTTCATTTTCAAAATACAGCGCTATGGATTAATGATTCGGTTTATCTTGTTACAGGGGAAAAACAAATTTCAGAATTTGACAGGACGGATATAGGTATCTGTAAATTGAGCGCCGATGATCAATTCATAAATGGTAAGCATTTCGGTAAAGGTGGTGATACTCTATCGAAAGCGGGAGTTTCTTCAAATCTGGACTTTATAGATCCCGGAAATATTTATTTTGGAGGAACCACAAATGTTATCAACGGGTATGCTATTTTTCAGCCCGAATCCTGGCTAATTCTGAATAATATTGATGAAGATCTTAACTTAAACTGGCAAAGATTCTACGGTGGGGATGCCGGCTATTACCTCTGGGCGCTAAAAGCCACAGCCGACGGCGGATGCGTGATGATGGCCACCCGCTACGATCCCGAAGTACAAGATGGCGAAACCGACGTCACCATTATCAAAGTCGATTCCAATGGATTGCTGACATCTACCGGGAATGGACCGGCTATCCCTGCCCAACAGCTTGCCATCCGCCCAAATCCTGCATCCGGTAAAATCACAATTGCATACCCTGATATCTTTAAGTTTCAACAAAAAGAAATCCTGATTTATAACATTTACGGAAACAAGATCTATCAGCATGACATCACTGCCGATATATCAAGATCTTATGTTGATATCAGTAGCTATCCTAACGGATTGTATATCGTTGTACTCAGCGTTGAAGGAAAGAAAATTGCATCCGGGAAAGTAGTAAAATATTGATGAAGGCCGGCAGCATTTCCTCTAAGTGCCTCTTAGTGAACTCAGTGTCTAAGTTGTTATCAAAATAAGAAGCAACCGCTTAATAACCAATAGCGACACAAACCTTTCGGTAAACATTCAACTTATCCACCTCAAATCGGAGCAGGTACACTCCGGCACCGAATCGGGCGGACAAATGGTAAGCGTCCCGTTTTCATAGGAAATGCAGCCCGGAGGAGGATAAACCTGGCAAAGTGCAAAACCTGAAATGACGATTAATGCGCAACAAATTAAGAATGATTTCATTGTAAAAATGTTAGCCTGGTATCTGCCTGCTAAAGATACGAATTCTCAGGTGATATTTCTGAATCATCCGGAATTCAATATAAATTTGATTGAAATATAAACCATTATGAAAAAATCTTTACTAATAATACTCTGTTCACTCTTCACCCTTCACGGTTCACTTGCTCAGAATGAGCGGATGCAATGGTTCAAAGATGCCAAACTCGGAATTTTCATCCACTGGGGGATCTATGCCGTGAATGGCATCGACGAGTCGTGGTCGTTTTACAACGAATACCTTCCGTATGAAGAGTATATGAAGCAGCTTGACGGCTTTGGCGCCGAAAATTACGATCCGCAGGCCTGGGCCGGCCTGATCCGGGAAAGCGGCGCCCGCTATGCCGTTCTGACTTCGAAACACCACGACGGCGTTGCGCTGTGGGACACCGATGCCGGCGACCTGTCGGTGGTAAAGAGAACGCCCGCAGGAAAAGATCTCATCGCTCCGTTCTGCAACGCACTGTGGGCGGAAGGGCTGAAAGTCGGACTGTACTATTCGCTGCTCGACTGGTCGCATCCCGATTACCCGAACTTTACCCGCAACCGGAAACGCTACGAGAAGGACTCCATCCCCTCGCGCTGGGATAATTTCGACCGGTTCAACCGGGCCCAGATCACCGAGATCACAACGCGCTACAATCCCGACCTGGTGTGGTTCGACGGCGACTGGGAACAAAGCGCGGAGGTGTGGAAAGCGGCGGAGATCAGGGAGATGCTGCTCAATAACAATACCAATGTCATTATCAATAGCAGGTTGCAGGGATATGGAGATTATGCCACGCCGGAGCAGGGGATCCCGGTTTCAAGGCCGAAAGACGAATACTGGGAACTGTGCATGACCATGAACGACTCCTGGGGTTTCCAACCCAACGATACGAACTACAAGCCGGTAAACCTCATCATCCGCATCTTTGCCGACGTGATCGGCATGGGCGGCAACCTGCTGCTCGACATCGGCCCCATGGCCGACGGCACGATACCGGAAGACCAGGTCGCTATCCTGAAAGAACTGGGCCGTTGGACTTCGAAACACAGCGAAGCGATCTACGGCACGCTGGCGGGGCTGCCCAAGGATTGCTACTATGGCAGTTCGACATTATCTGCTGACAGCACTGTTTTGTATCTCTTTATTCCGTCAAATTCCAAATCCCAGGTATCAAATTCCAAATCCCAAGTACCAAATTCCAAACAAAATCCAAATCTCAAATCCGAAAATCCAATCGAAAATCCCCAAATCCTCAAATCTCCAAATCCCCAAATCTCCCAATCATCTTACAGCCCTGCCATCCTGCTGAAGGGAATTACAAACAAGATCAACAGCATCCGGGTCGTCGGCAACGGCACAAAGCTGGAGCAGACTACCTGGCTAAAGCCGTGGTGGAGCAGCAATCCCGGGCTGATCGGGATTACCATTCCTGCAGAGGCGATGGATCCGGACATGACGGTGATCGCGGTAGAATTCGAAGGGAAACTTAAGGTGAAGTTCTGATAATTATTTACCACATAGGCACAACTTGTCCCGAAACCTCGGGATAGAGCACATAGGATCACATAGGATCTAATTTGTTTTCTATGTGTTCTATCCCGAGGTTTCGGGACAAGTTGTGCCTATGTGGTGAAAATAATCATTCATCTCCGACCAGATAAAGCATCAGTCTATCAATAAGATCATCCATTGAAGATAGGTATTCATCCGCATATTTGACAATTTCTTCCTCACTCTGAATGAACCTTCCCGGCACCAGCTCCTTCTTGAAATGAAAACAGAAATCCTGTAGCGTCTGCATGTCGGCCTCCGGATGGAACTGGATGGCCAGGACATTTTTTCCGTACCGAAAGGCCTGGTTTTTTGTGGCTTCGCTGCTGGCCAGGAGCGCTGCCCTTTCGGGCAGGTCGAACGTTTCGCCGTGCCAGTGCAAGGTCGTGAATGAAGCAGGAAATTGGAAATTGGAAATTTGGGGTGGCTTTATTGCCGTCACAGGGAACCAGCCGATCTCTTTGGTTTTGTTGGGATAGACCCGGGCGCCGAGGGCGCTGGCAATGAGCTGCGCACCGAGGCAGATGCCCAGGACCGGCTTACCAGTAGCGATAAATTCCCGGATAAATTGCTTTTCAGCGATGAGCCAGGGAAATTTGTCTTCATCGTTCACACTCATCGATCCGCCCATGATGACAAGGAAATCGACCGAATTTATCTCAGGAAAATATACTTTCTCAGCAAAAACGGTAAAAGTGAGATCATAGCCGGCATTCTTCAGCCAGGGCTGGATGGTTCCGGGGCCTTCGAAGGCGAGATGCTGAAAGATGTGTGCACGCATCATCATTTTTTTGACAAAACTAATATTAACAATGATAATCCTGGTGTAAACTCTATGCTAACTCTCCCGCCATGCGGGACAAGTTGTGTACCTTTGTGCCACTCCGTGGTGAGTTAAGGTTCTCACCACAGATTACACGGATTTACACAAGTTATCCCGCAAGGCGGGAGAGTAAACACATAATATTAAAGATGAATAAGTTACTGCCGGTTTTACTGTTTGTTTTCTGCTCAGTACGAATCTTTTCACAGGAATATCCTTATCAGGATCCCGAATTACCTACGGATCAGCGAATTGCCGACCTTCTTTCGCGACTGACAACCGAAGAAAAAATATCGCAGCTCCTGTACAACAGCCCGGCGGTCGGGCGGCTGGGCATCCCCGAATATAACTGGTGGAACGAGTGCCTTCACGGCGTCGGAAGGGCGGGGCGGGCAACTGTCTTTCCGCAGGCCGTCGGACTGGCGGCAACCTTTGATACGAGCCTTGTCCGGCGGATCGGAGATGCCATCTCAACCGAAGCCCGTGCAAAATACAACCTGGCGGTGATGAAAGGCAACCGGGAACAATACATGGGCCTCTCGTTCTGGACGCCCAACATCAATATTTTCCGCGATCCGCGCTGGGGCCGCGGACAGGAGACCTATGGCGAAGACCCGTTCCTGACAGGCCGGATAGGTGCGGCGTTTGTGAGGGGATTGCAGGGCAGCGACCCGAAGTACCTCAAGGCAGCCGCCTGTGCCAAACATTTCGCCGTACACAGCGGGCCGGAAAAAACCCGCCACGAATTCAACGCTCTGCCCGACACGACCGACTTTCGCGAAACTTACCTGCCGGCCTTTAAAACGCTCGTCGATGCCGGGATTGAAGCAGTTATGTGTGCATACAACAGGCTTTACGACGAGCCTTGCTGCGGCAGCCCGTTCCTATTGAATGATATTTTAAGAACAGATTGGGGATTTAAAGGCCATATCGTAACCGATTGCTGGGCCCTCGACGATATCTGGCTCAGGCACAAGGTGGTGCCGACGCGGGAAGAGGCGGCAGCCATGGCCGCCCGGGCCGGCGTCAACCTGAATTGCGGGTACATTTACCAGTATCTGCAGCAGGCTATCGAGAAAGGGCTGATCCGGGAATCCATCCTCGATTCAGTTCTGGCTCCGTTGCTCAGGACCCGCTTCAAGCTAGGGTTGTTCGATCCTCCGGAGCTCCTTCCCTGGTCAGATTTGGGTGAAGCGGATGTCGACAACCCTGTGCATCGCGCCCTGGCCCGGGAAGCTGCGGTGAAGTCGATGGTATTGCTGAAGAATGAAAAAAACTTACTGCCGCTCAATCGAGACTCCATCTCAAATATTTTCGTCACCGGGCCGACAGCCGCCGATATCCTGGCGCTGACAGGCAACTACAACGGCTGGTCGGGCGAAATGGTGACCTTCCTGGAAGGGATCACCCGGGCGGTCGATGCAGGGACGAAAGTGGATTACTCCCCGGGATGCCGGCTGAGCGAACCGGGCGGTTACACCGGGTTCTGGGAAGCGCAGATGGCTGATGTGATCGTCGTTTGCCTGGGCAACACCCGCATGCTCGAAGGGGAAGAGGGCGACGCCATGCTCAATGCCAACGGGGGCGACCGGGCCGATCTCCGCCTTCCCGAGAGCCAACGGGAATTCCTGCGGCAGCTCCGCAGCAAAACGACAGGAAAACCGCTTATTGCCGTCGTTACAGGCGGCAGCGCCATCGCCATGCGCGATGTGCTCGATTATGCCGATGCCGTCCTGTTTGCCTGGTATCCGGGGGAAGAAGGCGGTAATGCACTGGCCGATATCCTGTTTGGAAAAGTCAGTCCTGGCGGGAAACTGCCTGTTACGTTCTACAGATCCACAGACGACCTTCCACCTTTCGATGATTACACTATGAAAGGCAGGACCTACAAGTACTTTGAAGGGAATCCGCAGTTTCCGTTCGGTTTCGGAATGAGTTATACAACATTTAAATATTCGGAATTTAAGATCATGGAAGATTTTTATTCTGAAGGAAATAATATCCGGTTCAGGGTCAGGATCGAAAACACAGGAAACTACCCGGGGGATGAAGTGATGATGGTCTATGCGTCGTATTCGGGCGGAGAGAGGAAAACGAAGCACCTCGCCGGTTTTGAAAGGGTTTCCCTGGAGCCCGGTGGGAGCCGGACTGTGACGATGGAGATCGACCTCAAAAACCTTTATCACTGGGATAATCAAAAAAATTGTTATTTTGTCGAACCTGGCAGTTACCTGGTGGAAGTTACCTCCGCCTCGAAAGTTGCCGGATTCTTTGAGGTTGAAGCCCGATGACCATAACGATAGATAATATCCTCCTGATTGGATCCATCCTGCTGTTTATCAGCATACTGGCAGGAAAAACCAGTTTCAGGCTGGGCGTCCCGACATTGATCTTCTTCGTGATTGTCGGAATGCTGGCCGGCTCGGAAGGGATCGGAGGGATCAATTTCAACGATCCCAAACTAACCAAATTCATCGGGATCATTGCGTTGAATTTCATTCTTTTCGCCGGTGGATTCGATACCGACTGGAAAACGATCCGGCCTGTCCTGTCAAAAGGTGTCACACTGTCGACACTGGGGGTATTCATGACGGCAACATTTTTAGGCCTGTTTGTTTACCTGGTCACCGACTTCACTTTGTTAGAAGGGCTTTTGCTGGGTGCCATCGTTTCCTCGACCGATGCGGCGGCGGTCTTCTCCATCCTCCGCTCCAAAGGGCTCGGTCTGAAAGGGAGCCTGCGGCAGACACTCGAGCTGGAGAGCGGCAGCAACGATCCCATGGCCTATTTCCTGACGATCATGCTCACCATGCTGATTACGGAGCAGGACAAAAGCATTATCGACGTCATTCCACTGTTTCTCATGCAGTTTGCCTTCGGTTCGCTGATCGGGCTAGGGATGGGATATGCCAGCCGTTTCATCATCAACCGGATTCGCCTCGACTACGACGGCCTTTACCCGGTCCTGGTCATTGCCCTGATGCTCTTTACCTTTTCAGCGGCAGACTACATCAACGGAAACGGTTTCCTGGCCGTATACCTGATGGCGCTGTACCTCGGAAACCGTGACCTTATCCACAAAAAATCGCTCATCCGGGCTTTCGACGGTTTTGCATGGCTGATGCAGATCGTGCTGTTTCTCACCCTGGGATTGCTGGTTTTTCCAAGCGATCTTGTCCTGGTAACGGGTATCGGGCTGATCATCTCCCTGTTCCTGATTATTGTGGCAAGGCCGTTGAGTGTATTTATTTCACTGGCCTTTTTCAGGATGAAGATCAGGGATCGGTTTTTCATCTCCTGGGTTGGGCTCCGGGGCGCCGTGCCCATAGTGTTTGCCACCTATCCCCTGCTGGCCGGTATCAGTAAAGCCGGGATGATCTTCAATATAGTCTTTTTCATCTCGATGACTTCGGTGCTTATCCAGGGGACAACGCTGCCACGGGTAGCACGCTGGCTGCATGTTACCCTTCCGGAGAAGGTAAGGCGCCGCACCCCGCTTGACCTGGCGCTTTCAGAAGATTTCAAATCGGAGTTCATCGAAATTGATATTACAGCTCACAGTCATGCCGCCGGCAAGCAGGTGATGGCCCTGGGTTTCCCGAAGAGATCGCTCATCGTACTCATCAAACGGAACGGTAAATATCTGACACCCAACGGCTCAACCGTGATCGAAGCCGGCGACCAGCTTGTGATCCTGGCCGAAGATACCGGAGCTATTGACGAGATCAGGGAGAGGATAGAGGCATGACATTGTCCATTGTCCATTTTCCATTGTCCAGATAAAGACATGGAAAATGGAAAATGCACAATGGACAATGGACAATGAAAATTGCACCTGGGATTTTCTCACTTTTTCATGTTTTTTCTGGCTGTCATAACGGTTTTATGGAAAATCGCCAGTAATTGATCAGATTCCTCAAGCACCTTTTCTACCAGATCAGGGCTTTCACTCAGTTTTGTCGATCCGATGATTTGCAAGTTGATACTGGTTTCCCTTAATTCTTTCAGCACAATGCTTGTTTTGTGAATAAAATCGTTTCTTGATTCAGCACCTTGGGCTTCACCATAATTCAAAACAACACTGGTGCCGGAACGGATCATTTGATTAGCTAAACACGTCGATGCAAAGCTTCCATCAAGAGTTTTACTGATTTCCACGATGGAGACCGCAAACTCTACCAACCTTTTCTCAATTTCTTTTCTCATAGTGTTTTAATTATTAATCCGGTTTTTCGGGTAAAAATACCCGGTCATGGCAAAATATTTTTCTTTGTTACTCATTTTCACTTGGAAAATGGACAATGCACAATGGACAATGCACAATCTTTTATGTAATTTTGAAGAAAAATTCCGGTTATGTCAAAGAGCCACGATCAGAAAAAAGAGGCCAAGAAGGCCCCGACCAAGTCGCTGAAGGAGAAGCGGCTGGAAAAGAAGGAAAAACAGGCCAAGAAAGGCCAGATTTAAGTATAAGCGCACAATATTGCTGCAACTTATCTTCCCGGATGAAATAAGTAATACTTCCGGGATGGGTAGGTATTATAATGGTTCCGGGTTCCGGAGTATGGGTTCCAAGTTCCAAGTTCCAGGTTCCGGGTTCCAGCGTTCCAATGTTCTAACGTTCCAATGTTTCGGGGTCCGGAGTCCGGGTTCCAGTGTATAAAATCCCTTGAACTCCGTAGGAGTTCCATTATTGTAGCAAAGCCAGCGAAACCCGGAACGATTTTCCCCTCCCCCGGAAATCACAGACAGACCGAAATAACCGGCATGGGAGGGGATTATGGGGTGGGGAAAGGGAATCCTTAGAAAATTACTTCAACGACCTGTGAAGAAGTAATAAAAATGTTTTTTTGGGTATCTTTGTACGTGCTAAATCATTCATCTCATGAAAACACAATACATTACTGATGAAAAAGGGAATATTGTTTCTATTGTTATTCCTGTTGATGAATATAAAAGAATACTGGAAGAACTTGAAGAACTGGAAGATATCCATCTTTATGACAAAGTAAAATCAAGAAAGGAAAAAAGCATTCCATTTGATAGCTTTTTAAAAGTTCGGGAGAAAAAAGGAAAGTATGCCTGATTATCAAATTTTTATTTCAAGGACTGCTCAAAAACAATTAAATAACCTTCCCCAAAACGAGGCAGAAAGATTGATTGTAACCATTAAGTCACTGGCTCAAAATCCTTGACCGTCAGGTTACAGAAAGCTCAAAGAACGAGATGCTTACCGAATCAGAAAAGGAAATTACAGGATTATTTACGAGATCATTGATTCTATGCTTATTGTTGATATCATTGCAATTGGGCATCGTAAGAACATTTACAAATAAAGCAAAATTGTAAAAATCCCGATTGTTTATCCTTAGAAAATTACATCAAACCACAACCTTTGTATCGTTCCCCCTCTGTAAAAGCATGCTGTTTATCCTTAGAAAATTACATCAAACCACAAGGGAAATGCCGCTGCGATTTTGGCCTCGTTGATTGTTTATCCTTAGAAAATTACATCAAACCACAACCTATTGGTACACAGGCATTTTTATCATTCAATTGTTTATCCTTAGAAAATTACATCAAACCACAACAGGCGCGAAGACAAATCTATTGCAACGGTAGCTGTTTATCCTTAGAAAATTACTTCAAACCACAAGGGCAAGCTAAGGCTGCAAAAATTGTTGAAAGTGTTTCAATCCCCGCGTCCCACGCGGGACGCGACTGGGGTGCTCGTCCCGATTCCGACTTTCCAATCCGTTTCAATCCCCGCGTCCCACGCGGGACGCGACAGAGATTTGGATTGAAAATATTTGCATGAATTATGTTTCAATCCCCGCGTCCCACGCGGGACGCGACCTATGAGCTGACCGTTCAGAAGAACGCCGTACCGGTTTCAATCCCCGCGTCCCACGCGGGACGCGACTCCGTTATCTGCTGTTCCTGGTTATAGGCTTCCTGTTTCAATCCCCGCGTCCCACGCGGGACGCGACCGAACGACGCGGGTTGCCCGGCTATGAATGTGAGGTGTTTCAATCCCCGCGTCCCACGCGGGACGCGACATCGCAGTCATCGCCGCGATTCTGTCTTCTCTTGTTTCAATCCCCGCGTCCCACGCGGGACGCGACCGATGCAGCGGCTGATCTCGAACACCCTTTATCAGTTTCAATCCCCGCGTCCCACGCGGGACGCGACTCATAATGAACTACTAACCTACCCTCATCTGTATGTTTCAATCCCCGCGTCCCACGCGGGACGCGACTTGCGCCACTTGAGGCAAGATGTGTGCAAGGAGGGTTTCAATCCCCGCGTCCCACGCGGGACGCGACTTGCGCCACTTGAGGCAAGATGTGTGCAAGGAGGGTTTCAATCCCCGCGTCCCACGCGGGACGCGACTTGATTTTGTTGTCATGATTTCTAGCGTTTTGATGTTTCAATCCCCGCGTCCCACGCGGGACGCGACTAAGTAGACTTCGTTGTTATCAGCGTCTCTGTAGGTTTCAATCCCCGCGTCCCACGCGGGACGCGACCGCCGATGTTATCTGTGCTTCCAACGGTTATCATGTTTCAATCCCCGCGTCCCACGCGGGACGCGACGCCGACCGTATGGATATCACCACCAACACGGTGAGTTTCAATCCCCGCGTCCCACGCGGGACGCGACTCGAAAAGGTAATCGCGATCGAGAAAGTCAGCTACGTTTCAATCCCCGCGTCCCACGCGGGACGCGACTCGAAAAGGTAATCGCGATCGAGAAAGTCAGCTACGTTTCAATCCCCGCGTCCCACGCGGGACGCGACATCCAAACGCATGTGTACCTGCATTAAAGACATAGTTTCAATCCCCGCGTCCCACGCGGGACGCGACAGGTGGAGGGGTTTTATAGCGGGGTCGGCATGCTGTTTCAATCCCCGCGTCCCACGCGGGACGCGACGCTGCATTCGACTTATAACGGCGTGACAGAATATGTTTCAATCCCCGCGTCCCACGCGGGACGCGACGGTTTGTTTCGGAATCTCTTTACCGGGTAACGTTTGTTTCAATCCCCGCGTCCCACGCGGGACGCGACGCGTGATCATGCAACTCGAGCGTATCATTGAGATGGTTTCAATCCCCGCGTCCCACGCGGGACGCGACAAGAATTGGGTCGAACTTGATTTTAGATTATTGTGTTTCAATCCCCGCGTCCCACGCGGGACGCGACGAAGGGCGATGGGGAGATGCGGCTAAGGCTGTGGGTTTCAATCCCCGCGTCCCACGCGGGACGCGACCCAGGATAAACTGTTCTTCGAGTGATGTCATCTGTTTCAATCCCCGCGTCCCACGCGGGACGCGACTCACCGACATGGTGAGCCAGGCTGTGATCGACAAGTTTCAATCCCCGCGTCCCACGCGGGACGCGACTTACGCGCATGCGTACGATCTGCATAAAGCCTGCGGTTTCAATCCCCGCGTCCCACGCGGGACGCGACAGCTGCAGAACCGCTTCCCGGCTTTCCACTTTGAGTTTCAATCCCCGCGTCCCACGCGGGACGCGACGGATGGGGAATTTATAAATCAACAAAATCCATAAAGTTTCAATCCCCGCGTCCCACGCGGGACGCGACCTTTTTTCTCTGCCCTTTCAGCCTCCACAATGGGGTTTCAATCCCCGCGTCCCACGCGGGACGCGACAGCATGGGGATTCAAATTTCTGGTGGCTCCCATGAGGTTTCAATCCCCGCGTCCCACGCGGGACGCGACTTGAGTTTGGCTACCATGTTGGCTCTGGTGACGGTGTTTCAATCCCCGCGTCCCACGCGGGACGCGACGTAGGTGTCAGGATCGTTGACCTCAATCTGGTAGTTTCAATCCCCGCGTCCCACGCGGGACGCGACACACTCAGATGCCGTTTCATATCCAGTCAGGTAGTTTCAATCCCCGCGTCCCACGCGGGACGCGACTTCCCCTCATAGTCCATGTACCACAACAGGTTGTTGTTTCAATCCCCGCGTCCCACGCGGGACGCGACGCCCAACATCTGGGGATGTGGAGATTGCTCTTGTGTTTCAATCCCCGCGTCCCACGCGGGACGCGACAATTGCGGTAATCCCAATCAAAGGACCTTTGATGTTTCAATCCCCGCGTCCCACGCGGGACGCGACGTATTGCTGATGCGCAGATCGGCTACCCGTATCAGTTTCAATCCCCGCGTCCCACGCGGGACGCGACTCAATGATCCGACCGGGCCGATATAGCGTCCTTTTGTTTCAATCCCCGCGTCCCACGCGGGACGCGACGATCGATCCGGCGCAGCTCACTCCGACCTTTGAGTTTCAATCCCCGCGTCCCACGCGGGACGCGACATGTTTCAGATTGTGCTTCATGGGCTTACCAATGTTTCAATCCCCGCGTCCCACGCGGGACGCGACGATAGCGGCGTCATCTCTGCGCCTTTCGCCCGGGCCGTTTCAATCCCCGCGTCCCACGCGGGACGCGACAGAATCATGACAACATCAACCATCCCATTCCCCGGTTTCAATCCCCGCGTCCCACGCGGGACGCGACGCTAGACCGACTCAGAGACGGTTCAGGTCAGACAAGTTTCAATCCCCGCGTCCCACGCGGGACGCGACAAGCGAGAATCGTATTCCAGTTGCTCAGGTACGGATGTTTCAATCCCCGCGTCCCACGCGGGACGCGACCGCCGTGATGTTGATCTTGGCCATGCCCTCGTCGTTTCAATCCCCGCGTCCCACGCGGGACGCGACGGTCCAGCGTGATCCGCTCGGTATTGGCCGCATTGTTTCAATCCCCGCGTCCCACGCGGGACGCGACCTGGCGGATGGTGTATATCCCCTCATTGGTAAAGATGTTTCAATCCCCGCGTCCCACGCGGGACGCGACAAGCGTGAGTTTGAAGGCCAGCAGAAACTTCTTTATGTTTCAATCCCCGCGTCCCACGCGGGACGCGACCAAATGAGGCGAGTTCAGAAACACGTTGCTCGATTGTTTCAATCCCCGCGTCCCACGCGGGACGCGACAGTTTAGAACGGGCACCAATCTTGGGGTGGCAAAGTTTCAATCCCCGCGTCCCACGCGGGACGCGACCCATGGTAGTGACCGGTGACCGGTGGACCGACTGGTTTCAATCCCCGCGTCCCACGCGGGACGCGACGGAGTTATCCAATGCAGACGTCGGCAAGGCAGAAGTTTCAATCCCCGCGTCCCACGCGGGACGCGACTTCAATCGCCCAGTTTCTCCCCGCAAAACGGACAGTTTCAATCCCCGCGTCCCACGCGGGACGCGACTTCAATCGCCCAGTTTCTCCCCGCAAAACGGACAGTTTCAATCCCCGCGTCCCACGCGGGACGCGACATCCACCGGGATGTGGTTCTCGTTGTAGAAATCACTGTTTCAATCCCCGCGTCCCACGCGGGACGCGACAGGTTATCTCTCCGCTAATACCAAACAGATAAATGTTTCAATCCCCGCGTCCCACGCGGGACGCGACTTCTTACGCTCCTCTTCCCCCGGGTCGCCGTTGTTGTTTCAATCCCCGCGTCCCACGCGGGACGCGACGCAACGACCTGAACACAGTAACCCCACCCTGCAGGTTTCAATCCCCGCGTCCCACGCGGGACGCGACATTCTGAGCTTTGCCGATCTTCAGCCGGCTTATGTTTCAATCCCCGCGTCCCACGCGGGACGCGACTTTATTTATTGTATCTTTGCGGTGCAAGACAAATTGTTTCAATCCCCGCGTCCCACGCGGGACGCGACCCGCAAACGCCAATGCCTCAGTGCTGGTTCCCGGGTTTCAATCCCCGTGTCCCACGCGGGACGCGACCAATTTCCGATCTCCAGCACCACATTGCTGTATGTTTCAATCCCCGCGTCCCACGCGGGACGCGACTCTCCGCTGCAGTGATCTTCCAGAACTTATCCTTGTTTCAATCCCCGCGTCCCACGCGGGACGCGACAGAGCACCCGCACGTTGTTCAGGCTGTCTTGCAGGTTTCAATCCCCGCGTCCCACGCGGGACGCGACACGAGAACCACATCCCGGTGGATGATTTCGGTGTGTTTCAATCCCCGCGTCCCACGCGGGACGCGACTTGCCCTGAGGTAGATGTGCTTTTTTATACCCCAGTTTCAATCCCCGCGTCCCACGCGGGACGCGACTTCACCCAGCAGAACGGGCAAATGATTTGATCGTAGGTTTCAATCCCCGCGTCCCACGCGGGACGCGACAAAGACCCAGACAAGCCCCAAAATAAAGCCTTTGTGTTTCAATCCCCGCGTCCCACGCGGGACGCGACTTCCTGGCCTTGATTTCTGCCCGCATATATTCGCAGTTTCAATCCCCGCGTCCCACGCGGGACGCGACACAAGATCGGGGCAGCCCTGCTCCACAACTATACAGTTTCAATCCCCGCGTCCCACGCGGGACGCGACTTATGGTTGCTGACCATCTGGGTCAAACCATGGTAGTTTCAATCCCCGCGTCCCACGCGGGACGCGACATTATGCGGAAGGCAGAATAAATGCTGCCGCTTGGGTTTCAATCCCCGCGTCCCACGCGGGACGCGACGTGCCGGGGTGCTGCTGTATTGCAAACCGGGTCGGGTTTCAATCCCCGCGTCCCACGCGGGACGCGACTTCGCATTAAAGCACCGGGCGAACTACCATCTTCCGTTTCAATCCCCGCGTCCCACGCGGGACGCGACAAATTAACCGTGTATCCCGAAAGTACCTTGACCTGTTTCAATCCCCGCGTCCCACGCGGGACGCGACACCTCTTTCCCTATCGAATTAGGGTCGAGACGCGTTTCAATCCCCGCGTCCCACGCGGGACGCGACTCCCGAGCCTCGCCACTGGCAGCAACATAATCCTGTTTCAATCCCCGCGTCCCACGCGGGACGCGACTGCCGACGTTCATCGATTGCTGTTTCTGAGCGTCGGTTTCAATCCCCGCGTCCCACGCGGGACGCGACCTGATGTAGTCAACCACGTCGCCGGTTTTCTTCTGTTTCAATCCCCGCGTCCCACGCGGGACGCGACTTTCTCCGCCTTTTCGGCCGCCTTCGCCTGTGCCAGTTTCAATCCCCGCGTCCCACGCGGGACGCGACTAAAATATTCCGTGTGTGGATTCTGCCCGTTATCGTTTCAATCCCCGCGTCCCACGCGGGACGCGACTAACGATCTGATCAATGTACTTATTCCATACCCTGTTTCAATCCCCGCGTCCCACGCGGGACGCGACGCCGGTCAACCCGTCGCCGCAACGCTCTGTTACCAGTTTCAATCCCCGCGTCCCACGCGGGACGCGACCGAAATCCATGTTTCCGATACAGTCGAGCCGTCCAGTTTCAATCCCCGCGTCCCACGCGGGACGCGACTCCGTCAGTCGATGACACATTACAATCATGCAGTTGTTTCAATCCCCGCGTCCCACGCGGGACGCGACCTTGACGACAGGTCAATCGCGACGGTATCCGAGAAGTTTCAATCCCCGCGTCCCACGCGGGACGCGACCCGCGCTCGAACAGCAAACTGACTTCATTCAACGTTTCAATCCCCGCGTCCCACGCGGGACGCGACGTAATATGGGCAATCAGATAGCCGTCCGGGACGGTGTTTCAATCCCCGCGTCCCACGCGGGACGCGACATACATGACATTATTGTGTTTGCCAGATTTTCAACTGTTTCAATCCCCGCGTCCCACGCGGGACGCGACGTATGTCGGCGCGGCATAGTAATCGGTCGAAATATTGTTTCAATCCCCGCGTCCCACGCGGGACGCGACTGTTAGGCATTGAAACCCTTTCCATCTTTATCCGTGTTTCAATCCCCGCGTCCCACGCGGGACGCGACGTAATTGTCCAGGCTTTCATATGTTTGGGCGTTGGTTTCAATCCCCGCGTCCCACGCGGGACGCGACGTAATTGTCCAGGCTTTCATATGTTTGGGCGTTGGTTTCAATCCCCGCGTCCCACGCGGGACGCGACATGGTAGTTCGCCCGGTGCTTTAATGCGAATTACGTTTCAATCCCCGCGTCCCACGCGGGACGCGACCATGGCCACATTGCGGTTAAGCGTGCATGATCTTGTTTCAATCCCCGCGTCCCACGCGGGACGCGACGTATAAAGTGGCTTCGATTTCGGCCGCGTTGAATGTTTCAATCCCCGCGTCCCACGCGGGACGCGACAGTTAAAAAATACGAAATGGAAGAACTTGGAAAAGTTTCAATCCCCGCGTCCCACGCGGGACGCGACTGGCGAGGCTCGGGATGCACAAATCGCGGACGTTGTTTCAATCCCCGCGTCCCACGCGGGACGCGACTTCGGTCGGCGCAAGGATTTGAACGCGCTGATCGTTTCAATCCCCGCGTCCCACGCGGGACGCGACCTGATTCTTAAAAGTAATGCCAGTAGCATAGCAGTTTCAATCCCCGCGTCCCACGCGGGACGCGACGGATGACTTTCGTGATGGCGTCGATCGAAGCCGGGTTTCAATCCCCGCGTCCCACGCGGGACGCGACCCATGTCGCGATGTTATAAACGTCGGACAGACTAGTTTCAATCCCCGCGTCCCACGCGGGACGCGACGCACAACCGCCCGGTTGCCGTCGTCGACCTTCTGTTTCAATCCCCGCGTCCCACGCGGGACGCGACCAACTCGGTTTTAAGTTTCTTACCCAAAAGAAATGGTTTCAATCCCCGCGTCCCACGCGGGACGCGACATCTTAATTCTGTCTGCAACTCTTCATCATCACGTTTCAATCCCCGCGTCCCACGCGGGACGCGAC
>JAGOPY010000007.1:156281-213495 GCA_017991835.1 Bacteroidales bacterium
AGGTTTCAATCCCCGCGTCCCACGCGGGACGCGACTGTATCAATGTAATTCTTTGGAATATAAACAAATATATAGCTTTTAATGCGAACCAAGATGTCAAAGAACTTTCTACTAAAATATAATATTATTAATAATCACAATCGATTGATTATCAGAATCTGCGCTAAGCTCGAACTTTAATGTTCGCTTGGGGTTCGCAGTTTAAACTACTAAACAGTCCTTCTCGGGATTTATGGAAGGTTTGGCACCTATATGCTCAACTTTACCAGTCCAGTTCGAACCCATAAAATAAAACCGTAAACTATCCTTCTTTGGATTAATAATATCCAGTAATTCGAACTTCAGTTGAGCAAATTTCGCTGGCTCAAGGACACATTCAAATACAGAATTCTGCACGCGTAAACCATAATCCTCACAGGTTTTCGCCACCTTCCGCAAGCGCTTCTGGCCGGATCGACTCATTGTTTCTACATCATATGTTATTAGTACCATCATATCGTATTTATTTCATTATAAATACAGGATAATTATCCAGGTCACCCCTTAAAAACCGGGCAAATAATAAAGCCTGGGCATATGGAAGAAGACCGACTGGAATATTTTCTGAAAGAAATGGATGTAGTATGGTTTCTTGCTTTCTCTTTTGCCAGGCAGTGATTATTTCTTTGCGTGTATCTTCTTTCATAATTACACCTCCCGCATCATTTTTTATAAAACCATTCGGGCTGACTTGTTTCCGGTTTATAAGTGAAAGCACCAACCGGTCTGCAAGATACGGACGAAACTCTTCCATTAAATCAAGAGCCAGAGAAGCTCTACCCGGCCGGTCCCTGTGCAAAAATCCAACATATGGATCTAATCCAACTGTTTCAAGTGCCGATTGTACATCGTGCATCAAAAGCATATAAACAAAAGAAAGCATTGCATTTACATTATCCAGAGGAGGACGGCGGCTTCTTTCATGGAAAAAGAATTCAGCCTTTTGATGAAGAATCAAATGGTCAAGAGATGCAAAATACGTAAGTGCTGCTTCTCCTTCATACCCCCGCAACTGATCCAGTGATTTGACCCTGTTGATGCTTTTCATCTTCGTCTGCAGAATAGTTGAAGACTCCTCTATTGCCGACGCATTAATTTCCTGCGAATGGTCGCGTAAAGCTCTTTGCATGACATTTCTGCAATTAGCAATCTTTCCCATAATAAAAATGCGTGCCAGGTCTGCAGAGCCTTCCTCCGAATCTGCCAACCGATATTGTTTCCTTCGTAATAAAACATTCCCGGTTACCTTGCCCTGAAATCGTCCTATAAATCTGCCACTTTGTGAAACAAACGATAATCCCACATTCTTTTCTGCACACATACCCATCAAACCAGGACTTGCCCCCATGTATCCGAAACATATAATTCCTTCAAGATTATGAATCGGGATTCTGAATGTTTCTTCATCTTTAAGCTTAACCACCACATTCTCACCATCTTTCGTCAAATAGGACTCAGGAGTAGTCACATAAAGTATATTCAAAAGCTTGCGCATATTTGTTGCAGGTTTGGCTTGATGAAAATATTCTATTATTCACTACTCCAGAAATTACTTTCCAGGTAGGTCTCAACATTATTGTTGTAACTTAATGATTTGGGTAAGCAGATATCCAATAATGAACATGACTTGCAATGCGATTTATAGACAGGAAGAGGTGTAATGCCCTGATCATAAAGCTCATGCATTCTTTCTGAGTATTCCCTGACTAATGCTCTGAGCCCTTCCGAAAAGTCCACTTCCACTCTTCGTCTCGTTTCTCCATAATACAAAAAACCAAAATCAATTTTGACCTGATGCATTTCCTCAAGGCACATTGCCTGGGCACAAAGTTGCACCTCATCCCTTTCATCGGGTTTAGGCTCTCCACGCTTATATTCAACCGGAATTACCTTCCATCGACCACAATGATCATCTAACGAAATTGCATTATCATTTTCATTATTAGCAACTTTTCTCAGTTCGACCACATCTGCCCTGCCATTCAATCCCAATAATTTTGATGAAAGTGTAACCGCGCGAAGTACGATAACATCTCCCCTCTTATCACTTTCCACAGGGTTATCAACCCTTTCATGCAAATGATGACCTTCAACTGTTAATACGTTTTCAGACCATTGCTGCTCAATATGAATTAATGCCCATTGCCGTTCACAAAATGCAATGTGCTGAATACCTGAAAGAAGCAGCATGTCATCTTCTTGCATGAAAAGCTCCGCTGTAAGACTATCCCAATAGCGTTATGATCTCGACTCCCTGTGGCATCTCAGCCTGTCCAGGGATTTTCAAAGAATAATCACTCCAAGATCTTGGCAATGGACTGTTTTTTGAAATTTGGACTTTCTCAAATAGTTCGCCTGAACGCGCAGAACCAAGATGATTGTTGTGCTTGAAAACTATCAGTGCTCTTGGGTTCATTTCTCCCCGGGCTGCTGCACGGTCATGTTCAAATGCGTTTAATAACGCTTCCCATAGCAAACTCAAATCTTCTTCGGAAAAACCCGTTTTCAGCGCATCAACAGCTGAGATAAAACCGTGCATTCGATATAAGGCATAAGGGACTGTTGATTTACGACCAAAGGTTGATGCACTTTCACGCTTTTCCTGGGATTTTGCCTCTTTTTCAGTAGTTACAGCACAACGTGTGATTGAATGTTCAGCCTGATAAATCCTATCTTGGGAACGTGAGAAAGTGAATTGTACCGGGCCACGTACGGTTCCGGCACCTTCTTTTCCCACACTCAACACCGCACCAAATGTGCGTATATCATAATAATCGTTACATAGTTTTCCCTGTCGTTCCGAAATGGAATTACCGGGAGTGTTATCAATAATAGGCGCCAGAATATTTCCTTGACGTATGAAGATATCATTCGGTTTATTTAATTTAAATTTCAATTGGACATAATTCCTTACCTTCCTCTTAATACAAACGTCCGTTACTAAACCATCCTGGTTTTCAGCGTCTACTCTTGGCAGGTTAGCCTGGTCAGGGTCTCCGTTGGGATTTCCATCTTTAACATCAAATAAATAAACAAAGTCGTACCTGTTTTTAATTGCTTCTGTTGACATAAATTATTCCTCCATATTTTCTATTGATGATTGTAATTCTTTATTACCTTTTGCATTCTCATAATCGTGTTGTTTTTGATGATAGTATCCAAGAGCAAACTGACCTTGCTCTTCCAGCGAAAAGATTGCAGGGAAACCATTGATCTGACCACATAATTCCTGAAGCTGCCTGTCAAGAATAATCGCAAGCCCAGGCTTTTCATGTTTCAATTTAGAAATGTGATTTTGCGATAGTTTCATCAGTCTGCCAAAAGCAGGCGCAGGGCTTGTTGAGGCAAAAGAAAAAAACCGTTCACGTATCCCGGCATTAATTTCATTTCCTAACGCAGCTTTTTGAATTCTTTCCATAACTGCGAAAATCTTCCCACATACGATTGCAGGATCTGTGTCATTTGGATCGTTTTGTTCATTAATCATATAACCTCCGTTCTTATTGTTTCTATTTAAAATAAACCGAATTAATGCTGCCCTCTCTGGTGAAATAGTTTCCTTAGCTTTTCCATCAGTAGTATTTTCTGTGAAACGAATTCTTTTTAATACAGCCGAAAGAATCCAAAGTGGGGGTTTTGAATTCTTAATAGCTGCATTCCATAGATGAGTAGCGATACGGGAGATAGTTGGGTCATTTTCCGATTTTGCACGCTGGGCTGTCCTGGCTAAAGCATACAAAGGGGTATACCTAATTTCTCCAAAAGCCTTAATTGCAATATCCTGAAACCATTTTGCAATATTTCTCTTGTAATCAGCCATACTGACCTGAATCCAATCGCGTACCGCAATGCGCGCTGCAGCGCCCGAGAGAGTACAGGAATAAAACTGATTGGTTATAATACCTCTTGACTTTTCCTCTTGACCGGAGGCAACAGAACTTATCAGATTAGTAATTTCTCCTGCATCAGGATGATCGAGCATGTTTAATTCATCCAATGAATCCTCCTCTTTTGTCCAGTATACCATAGCGGTATCTGGACCGAAATTTCTCCTGTTTGTTGCTAAAAAGACTTCTTTCCCTTTTTCATTCAGCACTTTCCTACCATTTGTCATTAGCCAATTTAAACCTATGATATAGTTCTTTATACAATGTGTACAAACCGATGAATTGTCATTACCCACTAAATCATAGGATTCAAATGCCTCAGCATTATATGCAATTAAACTACATCCTGAGGATTGACCATCCGGTACTCTTTTGATTACTCCATGAGTGGCAATATTTCGAGTTCTGTAATTGCTACCACCACAAACTGTACAAATAGTTCTATCTCCACCCTGTCTTTCAACTTCATCTTTATGATACTTTTCATCCAATGCATTATAAACTGATAGTTCCTCATGTAAAAACTTTTCCGACCCCTTTATGATAAAAGCAATATTCCCACTGTCGTTGATCTCTTTATTCTCAAATTTCAATTTAAAAGCTTCATATGCTCTATTCAAACCGATATCCTCTCTTTGATAAAAGTGAATGACCGGCAATATTTCATTAATGTTACTAAGTTGTTCAATTTTCTCTATGAATTTCGCCAGGCATTCCTTCGCTCTAGCCTTATCGTTAGGAAAACCTAATACATATTGAGAATTGTCTACTAATAGCCTTGGAACAATTCCACTTGTCCTGCCTTTATCTTCTGTTCTTAAAACATCTTCAATAAAGGATTCTTTCTCAGTTGAATAAAAATTCTCAAATCTACCGTCAGTATCAATCTCGATTATAGCATTTATTATATCTTTAATAAGTGAATCTTTCTTGTTATTTTCTTCATGTCTAATTCTAACTCCAAATTCAGCTAATTCTTTTATCATATTTCAACCTCCTTTTCTTCCTTTTGATTAAATTCATAAATAATTGAAGAAAACTCACTATCTGAACCAGGTTGCAGGTGTGTAGACTGCATCATTTTCTCATTTTCAGGTTGAGGACACTCCAAAATTCCATTCAGAACAGCAACATCGTAAAAGAACAGAGGTGAAGGTTTCCCTTTCTCATCATAAAATACATCGAAAAGCATACTACCTATGGGTATGATTTCCTGAATCGGTTTTTCATTTCCATCCGGCGTAAAAAACTCAGCCGCGAATTCACGTGTGCCCAAATATGGTTTTCTCCAGCACTGACCTTTTCTCACTCGTCGTTTAAACATTTCGCTGTACTTTTTTGGGGGACTATCGGGATTATAGGATTTAAAATAAATAGAAGCTTCGATAATATATGCCACATCTTTCAATATGATACTATTACGCTGAGCTCTCTTATCCTCAATAATTATTGGGGTTTTTCCTTGTTTGACATTGATCTCATTTCGCTTAACCGAATAAAATTTAAGTGGATTTAAAACCAAAATCCTATGTATCCACCACTGAAATTCAGGCTTCCAGAGTATCGAATCAAGGATGCCTCTGGCTGCCGATGGAGTCATGCAAGGATAAGTCATACGCTCTACCTTTAAATCAGGGCGCGTAAAACAGGCAAATTCACCTGTTACCTTAACGCTAACAATGTCACGATCTAACATTTATCAGAATATTGATTTTCATTGAATTAGAGTGTCAAGCTGTGAATTATTTGACAAGCCAAAATCACTATCATAATGACCATGCCAAATCCAATACCCTTGTGGTTCTTTTCCCAATTTTCCAATGTTACCCTTTAAAAAATTATCATAAACCTGCACCGAATATTGCTGCATGGCCCGGTAATCATCTCTCGACAATACTGGCTTGTGTCGAATACGTTGATATAAATCGTTGCTTTCATCGCTTAAGATAAATATAGGAGTAGTCTGGTTTTCAATTAAATGGTAAGCGTCAGCTACAGTTCTAAAATTGAATCCCTGCCTGGAAGCTTCAATATTTTTAATGTCATCAGGTATGAATAGCCGGAAAGCTTTCCGGTAATACTCTCCAAAAAATCCATGGTCAAATAGCAACTCCTCTTTCCCTTTATATAAACCATTTGCAAACTCTGCCAAAGATCGGTATTGCCTGTTTGGCGCACTTGCCTCCTTTAAGGAAAAAATAAAAACTTTTCCTGGCTCATTCATTTTTCCCTCCCTGTTGCATCGTCCGGCTGACTGAATTATAGATTCCAGTGGTGATATCTCTCTATAAACACATGGAAAATCAAAATCAACCCCGGCTTCAATCAATTGAGTTGAAGCAACCAAAATCCTTTCACTCTTTTTCAAACTATTTCTAATTTCCTCAATCACCCTTTTACGGTGAGCAGGGAACATACTGGTTGACAAATGAAAAACATGACAATTTACCTCATTTTTAAGGGCATTAAAAAATAAAAGAGCTTGTCTCTTAGTATTAAAAATACACAAAGTAGAGGATACTTGTTCTAATACGGATGTGGATAATTCATCAATTGAAACAGGCTCATAATTATTGACTGATAAGTAATTAACCCTTCGGGTTGCATTAAAAACTTCTTTTGGATTTTCAACTAAAGGCTGTATTGATTCAATACCATTAAAATATTCGCTCTTTTCAAATGCCGGTTGGGTAGCTGTGCAAAAAAGAATTGAAGTCTGCATTAACTTTTGGACATTTCTCAACATACTTAAAGTAGGCAAAACCAGTTCTTTTGGTAAAGTCTGAACTTCATCAAATATGACAACTGATTGCGCGATATTGTGCACTTTCCGACATCGTGCAGGCTTATTGCTAAATAACGATTCAAAGAACTGTACAGATGTTGTGACTATAATAGGAAAATCCCAATTTTCAGTTGCAAGCCTTTTAGCATATGCTTCGTCTTTTACAGATTCATCTGCAATACTTAAATTAGCTTCATCGTCTTCGTAAAAATTGGAATGATGTTCAAGAACCCATTCTTCACCGAAAATACGCTTAAGTTCCTTAGCAGTCTGATCTATTATACTGATATACGGTAACGCAATAACAATTCGCTTCAAGCTATTGTGTTTTGCATGATGCAAAGCCCAGCTTAAAGAGGCCAGAGTCTTTCCCATACCTGTCGGCAGGGTCATGGCATAAAATCCGGTTTCAGATTTTGCTTTACCAATTGCATAGTTTCTGACTTCATTTCTGAGTTGATTTATATACCCCTCTTTACTTTTTCCCAGGATTTCTTTTTCAATTTTTCCTAATAGATAATCAGGATCTAAAATTTTTGACCTTCTAATCTCACTAATTGAGTTATTGAAATGTCTTTCGGTATCAAGCCAATCTGCATCAGTCAATGCGCTGAAAAGTATCCTGATGAATAGTTCTTTATCAGTTCCTCGCAAGTTAGTATCAGAATACTGCAAATCTTTATCAGATAAAGCATTCTGATTATAGAACACTTCCTTTGTTTCTCTATATATTTCATTATCAGGTTCTGAGAACTGATACAAATCCGTCTTTAAATCTCCAATATCAGGTAACCCTTTATGATGTCCGTCAATTGCAAAAGCTGCTTCTATTTGGCCATATTCCTTGCACAGAGCTGCTCCCCATGCAGCATGCGGCACACTTCCTCTCTTTCCACCCTCTCGTAAGTATCTTTGAAATGCCGGTTGATATTTACCAAAATCATGAAATAATCCTGTAACCTTAAATATCTTTTTATACGGTAAATATTTCAAAAAATTCTCCAATTGAGCAGCTACTCCTTCAAGATGATCAGTAAGAATATGCTCTTTACCGGATCCATTCTTAGAATGTGCAATAAAATTCTTCATTCTTTGATTAGCAATGCTTTACTTTATAAAGATACAAAGTGACTAAAGGATTAAAGGTCAGAAATCAGATTTTAAAAATAGTAATATTAATTCTGAAAAGATTATTGATTATTAATAAAAATTATCAACAAAAATAGCTGATCATTATATTCGCTATAATACATCTTACCACAATAAGGCTTTATGCCGAAGGATGTAAATCCTATACTCCCGCTTCGGTGGGAGTTTCTTTTTTCTATGAATGTTTAATTTTGAATGCTTAATTTTGAATGCTTAATTTTGAATTCTTAATGAATTTCCAAATTGTCTCATTTCCAAATTCCCAAATTGTCTCATTTCCAAATTTCCAAATTGTCTCATTTCCAAATTTCCAAATTGTCTCATTTCCAAATTCCCAAATTGTCTCATTTCCAAATTTCCAAAATGTCTCATTTCCAAATTCCCAAATTGTCTCATTTCCAAATTCCCAAGCCATGAAACGATTCCTCCTTCTTCTCTTCACCGTTCACTGCTCACTGTTCACCCTGCACGCCCAATACACTCCCGATCCCGACCCGCAGGCGATGGCAAAGCTCCAGGCCTGGCAGGACCTCAAGTTCGGCCTGCTGATGCACTGGGGACCGTATAGCCAGTGGGGCGTGGTGGAATCGTGGTCGATCTGCGCCGAAGATGAAGGATGGTGCCGGCGAAAATCGGATAATTATACGGAGTATAAAAAAGATTACGAAGGGCTGAAAAATACGTTCAACCCGGTTCATTTCGACCCGGCGGCGTGGGCCAAAGCCGCCAGGCACGCGGGAATGCGCTACGTGGTCTTTACGACGAAGCACCACGACGGCTTCTGCATGTTCGACACCAAACAGACCGATTACAAAGTGACCGACCCGGGATGCCCGTTCAGCGCCCATCCCAAGGCCAATATTGCTGCTGAGATCTTCAACGCTTTCCGGAATGAAGGGCTGTGGACCGGCGCCTACTTTTCGAAACCCGACTGGCACTGCCCCGATTACTGGTGGCCCAACTTCGCCACACCCGACCGGAATGTGAACTACGACATCAAAACGTACCCCGA
The DNA here is from genome assembly GCA_017991835.1 of Bacteroidales bacterium. Classification (GTDB taxonomy): domain Bacteria; phylum Bacteroidota; class Bacteroidia; order Bacteroidales; family JAGOPY01; genus JAGOPY01. Next base: position 165,154 of record JAGOPY010000007.1, read on the forward strand.
CAGATGGGAAAATTATGTGCAGTTCACCCACAACCAGATCATGGAACTAATGACGGACTACGGGCCGATGGATATTCTCTGGCTCGACGGCGGATGGGTGAGGACGCTCACCGATGCGGACATCTCAAAGTATATCAACGCGCCTGACTATAAGTTCATGCACATCCAGAGCCAGGATATCCGGATGGATGAACTGGTGCAAAAAGCCAGGGCAAGGCAGCCGGGATTGATCGTCGTTGACCGGGCGGTGCCGGGGAAGAACCAGAACTACCTGACCCCGGAGAACGAGGTGCCCGAGAAAACGCTCCCATACCCGTGGGAATCGTGCATCATCTCCGGCGGAAGCTGGTCGTGGGTGCCCGACGCAAAATACAAAACACCGGCACAGGTGATCCACCTGCTGGCCGATATCGTGGCCAAGGGCGGCAACCTGCTGCTGAATATCGCGCCGGGACCGGATGGCCGCTGGGATGCGGGCGCAATTGAAATGCTTCAGGGTGTGGGCGAGTGGATGGAGGTCAACAGCGAAGCAATTTACAATACCCAACCGCTGGCGCCTTACAAGGAGGGCAAGGTGTGCCTGACCCGGGGAAAGGATGGCGCAGTCAACCTGATCTACCTGGCAGGCGAAGGAGAAACCGGTCCCCCGGCGAAGATTTGGTTCTCCACGCTGGATATGCCTGCCGGCGCCACGGCACGGATGCTGGGAAACCATGAAAGTTTATCCTGGGAAAAAGTTGCGAACGGTGTGATCATCCATATCCCGGAAAGCCTCCAAAAGAAACCGCCGTGCTCTTCGGCCTGGGTGGTGAGATTTTCGAATTTATTGTTTTCTCACAGATTTCACGGATGAACAGCACATATTGACACAGATCTGTGACTAATCTGTGTTATCTGTGAGAAATTCTATAAAGCTTAAAAAAGTATAACCCGTTCCCGGAAATCAATCGCAAGGTCAGCAAGCCATCAGGTGTGTCTGGCAAATGGAGAACGAACTGATTATTTCCTTTCCTGCAATATTCTTCAGAGTGAAATAATCTCCTGCCCGCCATATCAAAAACTTCGACAAATACCATTTCTCCATCAATAACGTCTATTTTCACATTCACATCATCCCGGAACGGATTGGGGAAAACAGTGGCAATACCAGTAACAATATCAATGTCAGGGGCGGGGACAGAGACGGGGAGGTACTCATAGGCGCCGATATCAATCCGGTTGTTATAAACCCTGGTTACTCCGGCCAGGTCGGTTTCCGGTAACAAGAATCCGGCTGTGTCGGCCGCACCGGCGTCGATCATTGGTGACGAAGGATTGAGGCTGTAAGGATAATCGCCCTCGCCGGCAAAACCCGGGAGGGTGTCGAGGCACGATTCAAAGGCTCCGAAAAACGCCTCTCCTCCCCCGCTGCCGCCAAACATGCCGGGGCCGTCCTCCACATTGCAATAGAAAAAATCGGCCTGGGAATAGACCTCGAAAAGGTACCCCTGGGATCCGACTGCGGCGGTGTTTCCCCGGATGACCGTGTTGTAGAAATCGGGAGAGACGGAGTCTTTGCAGTAAAATCCTCCCCCGTATGTCGATGAATTATAAATAATTGTGTTGTTGATATAATAGGGACTGGCATTCAGGTTGGCGACGCCGCCACCGAAAAAAGCCGACTGGTTGTTCACGATCAGGTTGTTGCTGATCCGGTTGACGCACTGAGGGATGTGCAGGAAACCGAACGCTCCGCCCAGGGCGCTGACATTTCCTTCAAAGATATTGTTGTAGACGTTGCAGTCGGTGAATCTCACCGCCAGCGCCCCTCCGACTCCCGTCGAGGAGTTGCCGCCGAAGACATTCCAGCGAATATCGGGCGAGGAGTTGTCGGAACAGACCGCTCCGCCATAGCCCCAGGGCGCCGAGGCCGGCCCGCAGCGGTTGCCGGTAAAGGTGCAGTGCTGAATTGAAACGTCGGACGAATCCAGGTAAACCGCACCTCCGTTGTAGGTTGAAAAATTGTTTTCAAAAACGCACCCGTGAAAACTCACTTTGTCCCAGGCTTTGATATAAAAAGCCCCTCCATGGCCTGTGGCCGGATCAGCGCTTACCTTCTTGGCATAACTGAAACGACAATGGTAAAATTCGGATACGCCATTGCTCAGGCGGTTATGATCGAAGCGAATGCCGCCCCATCCTCCTCCCGGGATTGTGTCGTTCGAAAATCCTGTTGTGTCGTTGGGGGTGAAAACGATCATGGATCCGGGTTCACCAATGGCCTCGACCGCCCCGTTGACGGCAAAGTGGAAATCGCCCTGGAATTTGATCACAGTGCCCGGCGCAATCATCAGCGCCTCTCCATCGGGAACGCTGATATCGCCCATAACCATTACCGTATCGGCATTCCACAGGCCGGAAACCTCTCCCTGCACGGTGATATGATCGGCCCGCATCATCCCGGGGACAAACAGGATCAATAAAAGGATCAGGATCTTAATATCTTTTAAAATCATATTTATATGGTTTTGACAATAATGAAGCCGAACGGCAAAGTTAGAAATAATGGCTTGCTGCTCAATTTGATATTATGTAATGAACTCCAGATAGTTATCCTTGTTTATAATCTCAAAAGTCGCTTCAGGATAGGATTCAAGCCACAAAGAAGGAACTTTGGTTCTGGCATTCGACCATTTTATCTCAAAACCAAAAAGCTTTCCTTCTCTTTCTTCAATAAAATCAACCTCCTTCCCGGTCCAGGATCTCCAGAAATAATTATTAGCATATAACGGCAAATAGGTCTGTTTCTTAATCCGTTCCATAACGATGAAATTTTCCCATAACTGCCCAAGGTCATTCCTGGTTTCAGGCGGGTTGAAATTGGCTATAATAGCATTGCGTATGCCCGTATCATAGAAATAGAATTTTGGCTTTTTCGAAATTTCTTTTCTCAGGTTTCCGCTATAGCCCCTGACGGTGTGGAGAATAAATGACTTCTCCAATAATTCTATATACTTTTTAACGGTTTTATTATCTATTCCCAACTTAACAGATAGCTCATTCACTGAAACTTCACTGCCGATCTGAAAGGCCAGCATACGCAGTAAATCGATCAGAAACTGCGGATTCCTGATTCTCTCAAAAGCCAGGATATCCTTAAAAAGATAGGACCCTGTGATTTCATTGAGGACTTTTCTTTTTTCCTCCAGAGAATCCCGGGTAATAACTTCAGGATATCCTCCGTAAACAAGAAAATCATTTATTTTCTGACCAAGTTCAAATTTATTGAAATGATTCAATAGTTCCATCTGGGCAACCGGGTAAAGCAATAATGTTGTTTTTCTCCCGGTAAGCGGTTCTCCGGTTTGCCCGGCCAGTTCAAAGGATGACGATCCGGTGGCAATAACATGAAGCCCTGGAATATTATCTACCATTAATTTCATTGCAGCGCCTATATTAGGAATCTTCTGCGCTTCATCTATTGCCAGAAGGTCATAACCTTCACAAAATGATTTTATTTCGCTGAGCGATTGGGTGACAAATGGTTTATGAATCAACAGGTCATCGCCAGTTATGAATTTGTACCTCAAAGGACTTTTTTTTAGATAATCCTTCATCAGTGTTGTTTTCCCGACCTGTCTGGGCCCAAGTATAAGCAATACTTTGTTAGGCTGGATGATGCTTCCGAGATCCTGAAATTTTCGAACTATCTTCATCTTGAATTTTCTTCAAATATAGAATTATTTTCGACATATTCCCAATATTACTGATATTATTTGGATTATTAGTCCAAATAATATAAACTTATAGCATTCTTATTTACTTAGCGGAGTAAAGCAATTTCGCCTGGCACTTTGAACTTTGAACTATTTTAAGTATTTTTGCCGGCGATTTTTCCGCCTCTTTAGCTCAGTTGGTAGAGCAGCTCACTCGTAATGAGCAGGTCGGGGGTTCGAGTCCCCTGAGAGGCTCACTGCCATTTTTCATTTTGCATTTTGCATTGTGCATTTTTCATTTCATTTTACATTTGTCGTTTTATATTGCATTTATCATTTATAATTGATGCATTTCATAGTGTAAATAGTTAATTAATATATGAAAAATTTCCTTTTCAATTCCGGCAACCATAAAGCGATGGCCAGCTTTGCGCTGCTGGTGCTGAGGGCCTCGTTCGGCCTGATGATGATCGTGCACGGATGGGACAAACTGGCCCACTACAACAGCTACGCATCCGGTTTTCCCGATCCTTTGCATATCGGCAATGAATTCTCTTTCTGGCTGGTCGTCTTCGCCGAGTTTTTCTGCGCCATCCTGATCGTACTGGGATTAATGACCCGCTTTGCCGCCATTCCGCTGATCATCGCCATGGCCGTCGTTGCGTTCGTCATCAATATAAAAGAGCCTTTCGCAGATAGAGAGTTATCCATGTTATACCTTTCGGCCTACCTTGCCATCCTGATCTTCGGGGCCGGAAGCTATTCGCTTGACAAAGCCATCAGCGGGAAGTAGGGTTGATGGTCATGGATGGTCATTGGTAGTCATTTATAGTCATTGATTGTCATTTATTGTCATTTATAGTCATTTATAGTCATTGATTGTCATTTATAGTCATTTATAGTCATTTATAGTCATTGATTGTCATGGATTGTCATGGATGGAAGAATTTGAAAGTTAGTTACAATATGGTTATGGCTGTTTTGAATTTCCAATCGACCTTATATAATTGTTAAGCTTAACTCCAAGTTTTGTATACTTTTCATCAAGCTCTTCATAATCACTAATTTCAATTAAATCGCGATCAAAGGCTTTCCTTAACCATGTTTTAGTTTCATACAAAGATCCCCTTGCATAATATAGAAAAATCTTTGCATCCTTATAATAATATCTTCCAAATCCTTCACTAATATTAGCCGATACTGAATCAGCCGATCGTACGAATTGTTTACCAATTGTGTCCTTTGCAAAGAATGACCAATTATCAACTAATTTCCATACCTTTCCGGATAGTTCCATTGAAATGATGTATACCTCTAATTTTGTCAGCTCCATAGAATAAGTATTAAAATATCCAATTATTTATCCGGAATCTTATATGAAAATACCCGGTCAAATTCAAATAAATTTTCTCCACATAGCTATCTGTCTGATTATCTTTATTCTATAAATATTCTACCAATGACTATAAATGACTATCAATGACCACCAATGACTACCAATGATAAAAGTTACTACCTTTGAAATCCAATTCTTACAATATGTATCCGAAAGTCATCACCCACAATGCGATAAGCCTCGACGGTTCGATCTCCGGATTCGCCATCGACCTGGAAAAGTATTATGCCGTTGCCGGAAGTCTGAACCCCGACGCCATGCTGGTTGGCTCGTCCACCGCCAAATCAGGAATAGAGATGTATTCAGACGGTATCCCGGATGAGAGCCCTTCTGATTTTGTCAAACCGAAAGTAGCCTCTGAAGATAAACGGCCGTTCTGGGTCATCCCCGACAGCCACGGCCTGTTGCAAGGCAGGCTTCACGTATTCAGGCGGTTTGAATATTGTAAGGATGTTATTATACTCCTTTCGGAGAAAAGTCCCGAATCGTATGTCAAATACCTTATGGAGCGGAATTATGACGTGATCATTTCGGGCCATGAGGAGATTGACCTGAAAAAGTCGATGGAGATCCTGGCCGATAAATACGACTGTAAAGTGGTGATGACCGACAGCGGCGGCAACCTGAACAAGGTTCTGCTGGAGGCCGGCCTGGTCGATGAGATCAGCCTGATCATCAACCCGGTCCTGGTTGATCAGCGTCATTTGAAACTCTACCGCGGATTGGTCCTTCCACAAAAATCCATTCAATTGAAACTCATCCGCTCAGAAATTATCGGAGACCAATTGATGGTTCTTTATAAGGTGATTGGTCATTGACATTGTTCCAGCATCCAGTCCCACAGTTCGGGATTGTTGTAGGTTTCGGTCCAGGAGTCGTGGTTTGCTTCGGGATACAGGGTGAATTTCACCGGGCTGCCCATCGCTTTCAAAGCATTGACGATATTCTCGGCTTCCGAAAACGGGACGATATCATCTTTTGCCCCGTGAAATACCCAAACGGGAAGATCCCTGATCTTCTCTGCCTGGCTCACGTCGGCCCTTCCGCAAACCGGCACAATGGCTGCAAACCGTTTGGGAAAAGCCATCGCAAGGTCCCAGGTGCCGGCGCCGCCCATGCTTAGTCCCGTCACAAAAAGGCATTTTTCATCCACATTATATTCTTCTGCCAGGTGATTCAGCAGCATGTCGAGCACATCCACCGACCACCGCTGCTCTTCAGGACACTGGGGCGAAACAACGATGAACGGAAACGATTTTCCTTCCTCTATCATCATGGGAGGGCCGTTCTTTTTTACCAGCTCGATAAAATCGCCCCTTTCGCCTGCGCCATGGAGAAAAAGAACAAGAGGCCACTGCTTCGGATCCTTTTTAACATATCCTTCAGGCAGATAAAGAAGAAAAGTGGATTCAAGGAATTTTCCTTTCTTAACTTCGGTTTTTACATATTTGGCGTTTTGCTGCGACATGGCGGGGTTAATGAATAGTGAACAGTGAACGGTGAACAGTGTAAAGACCAGGGTAAATTTCATAATAAGAAGTTTCATGGCTTTTTTTTCAAAATTCGGAATAATAGCCGGATCAATTACAGTTGAAATAAAATCCTGAATCATTCTAAATAAGGATGCTGATAATGTTTTGATTATGGAAAAAGTATATTTGTTTTATCAAATCGAATGCATCATCAATAACAACTCAAATCCATTCTACAATGAAAAAAAATTACATTTTTGCGCTGCTGCTGGTTTTACCATTCCTGGTCAGCTCACAGACTTTCCTGACAGAAAACTTCGATGCCGGCGCCATGCCACCGGCCGGATGGACGATCGATGCCCATTCCACGAACTGGACGGCGGAAGGCAGTGTCAATGCCGGGGGAACAGCGCCCGAGGCCCGGTTTGCCTGGGAACCCGACTTTGTCGGACAATCCCGGATTATCTCTCCTGCCATCGACCTGGCAGGTCAATCTCAGGTAGTGCTGATGTTCAAACATTTCCTGGACGATTACGATGGGCTGGGTGGCTATTCCATCGGTGCAGCAACCCGCAGTGGCGGCGGAGCATGGAATGTTGTCTGGACAATAGACCCGATGGCGAACGTCGGGCCCGAAGAGAAAATCATCAATATCAGCAATTCTGACGTGGGCAGCGCCGATTTCCAGTTTTGTATTTTCTTCGACGGCGATTCTTACAACCTCGATTACTGGTATATCGACGACATCATGCTTTTCGTCCCCTACGAAGTCGACGGTGCCATGGCTAAAATAACCACACCAGCATATGTCAGCGGCCAGGCACAGGTAGAAGGCGTCGTCAGGAATCTGGGTATTTCCCCGATCACCTCCATGGTTATCGAATGGAAAGTATCCGACGATATGGCATATGAGACCATCTTCACCGGATTGGATATCGCTTTCTCCGAATCATACAGCTTTGTTTGCGACGATCCTTTCTATTTCCCGATCGGAGGCTATCTTCTCGATGTCAGGATCACATCCGTGAACGGCTCGCCTGACTTAAACCCCGGTAACGACTTCCTGGCAAAGGCCGTGAGTGTTGTCAGCCACACGGTTTACCGGAAACCGGCTTTTGAAGAGTTCACCAGTTCTACCTGCGCACCCTGTGCCGCCTTCAACGAGGATTTCAATCCGTGGACTGAGGATCATGCCGATGACATCACCCTGATCAAATACCAGATGAACTGGCCCGGCGCCGGTGATCCGTACTACACGGCAGAAGGCGGGCAAAGAAGAGAGTATTACGGGGTTTCCTATGTTCCGTGGCCGCAATGCAACGGTTCTTATGTCGATTACAATGTCGGCGCGGTAGAAGCCGCTTTCCAGAATGCCATCCTGCAGCCCGGTCTGGCAAAAATTGCCGCCACCCATACATTGAACGGCACAGTGATGACGGTCAACGCCAACTTCCTGCCCTTTGCCAACTTTACCAACTTCAGAGGGCATATTATCGTCATTGAGAACACGACCACAGAGAATACAGGAAATAACGGAGAGACCGAGTTTCACCATGTGATGATGAAAATGATGCCCGGGGCAAACGGAACCGAATTAAATATGGATGACCGCGAATCGGCTACCATAACCGAGGTATTCGACCTGGCCGGTACCAATATCGAGGAGTTTGATGACCTTTCGGTCGTGGTCCTTTTCCAGGACTATACTTCCAAAGAAATATACCAGTCGGCCTATTCTATTGAAAACAAGGCTTATGCTACTGATTCACAAGTAACGGGAATTACCTATGATGGGATGCCTGTCCCGGGATTTGATCCGCTTGTTTTTGATTATGAGATCGAACTTCCGGCCGGTACTACCGAGGTGCCAATGGTTGCTGCCGTTTCATCGGATCCGAATGCCACGGCCATCGTGTTGCCGACGTGGGAATTGCCGGGGACGACGGTTGTCGATTGCTTTGGAGAGGATCTGCTGGCCCGCAGCACTTACAACATCCATTTCTCCGTTGCGGTAGGGATCGGCGAACCTGACACGAAAGACCGGATCACCCTCTACCCGAATCCGGCAAGCAACACATTGTATCTTAAAGGTTTATCCGGGCAGAACATCCGGATTTATAATATTACCGGGCAGTTGGTGATGACGGTGGATAATCCCGTTGAGAATTCAATAGACATTTCATCACTTATGAGCGGCTCCTATACTTTGCAAACGGTAACGGAAGACAATACCGTTGTCTACGGGAAGTTCGCGGTGATAAGGTAATAAAAAGAGGCTGTCTCAAAAGGATTCAACCACAAAGGAACACCAAGGAATTCACAAAGGCGCACAAAGGTATACTAATTGATATTCAACTACTTAGTGTTCTTTCGTGATGTACTTTGTGCGCCTTAGTGGTTAATAAAAAGCCTTTTGAGACAGCCTCTTCTTTTAACATCCCGTTAACAAGGGCGGGTGAAAGCATAATGTATTTTCGCGGCCGGTATTGACCAGACAAATTCATTATGAAAAACTCATTTTTCCCAAAAGCATCATTTGTAATCCTTTTGATTGCATCAACTGTTCTAAGCTCCTGTAACAAAGTCGATGAACTGTTTCTCAGCGATAGCGAGAAGCTGATGAAAGACCTGAAAGGGACCTATAACCTTGTGAGTGTAAGGTATGAGGATTTGGCCAGCAACGACGGAGGCAACACTTATTACAACGTACTTGATACCACATTTGCGGCCACGGGCGTACTCGACATTCAAACGATTGATAAAGCGGAGTACACCGGGATACTGACCATTCAGTTCGCCGGTTTTAACGAGACCCATGCGATAAACGGCAGCGCCTCCGGATTTGACGATTACGACAATCTATGGATCATTACCAATGGAGGAGAAAACATTGAGTCGATGATCCTTTTCAATCCGCCGGCTTCTTATCTCGAAGGGTGGCTCGACGAGCGCGACGACGATCATATCCTTCTGCGGATCTCCGAGACCGGGGTTGACTATTCAGCCCACAAGAACAGGTACTTCAGGTTTGAGACAGCAAAGTAATCCCAATTAAAATGGCTGGCAAAAAAGTCCTAATATTTACCCTTTTTAGGTAGTCCGACGACTGAAGCCGTCGGTTCAATCAATTCTGGAACCAACGGCTTTAGTCGTTGGAGCACGAACACATGCAACCGACGGATTAACCCGTCGGACTGCAAACTCAGCAGAGCGCGTCGGAGTAAGGTTTATTTACCACAGCTCCTGCCAGAAATCTCCGTCGTAGCAATACAGCATGGCCCCGTCGAAATAGATCATCCCTGCCTGCGGATTTGACGGCGGCGAAGTAAGCGCCGGCAACTGGATCACATCGTTCAGTGTGATGACGCCGTCCGCATCCCGGATAATACTGTTCCCGATATTGATCTGATCGGATAGGTCTCCGTCAGGAACAGGCACATCATAGCCGATGGCAATATTATTGAAACCAGCCCCGATGTTCATTCCCGCCTGGTATCCGATGCCTATATTCCCATCGCCTTCCGGAATTGTTCCGTTTCCCCGCAAGGCCAGCTGACCGATTGCGATTGCATCATTTCCATTATTATTATAGGCTGCCTCATACCCCATTGCAATGACATGATAACCTGTATTGTTCGCAGCGGCCGACTGTCCGATGGCGTTGACCCAGTATCCCTGGTTGAACTGGGCCGCGCTGGGCCCCAGGGCATTAACATTGGCCCCATTGTTGCTTTCCGCAGAGAAAAAACCCAGGGCATTGACGCTATAACCTGTATTATTTAAGGCCGCTGAATTCCCAAATGCATTTAAGCTGCCCGCAGTATTATTCTGCCCTGCCATTGCCCCAAACACATTAACTTCACTGCCCTGATTAGACTGGGCAGCCATATGCCCCATAGCATTGACTGAATTTCCTGAATTTGATTCACCTGCTTGAGGCCCAAACGCATTTACAATATAACCCGTGTTTAATCTCGCAGAGGCATTCCCAAATGCATTGACCCCCCACTCGGAGTTTTCCCGGGCTGCAAAATACCCGAAAGCATTCACATCACTGTTCATATTCAGGTTAGCTGCCTGCTCTCCCATGGCATTGACATTCCAGCCCTGATTATACTGACCTGCATAGTATCCAAAAACATTTGAATGAGGTCCGGTATTGAATTCGGCTGCACTTTCACCAAAGGCATTAATACTCCAGGCATCGTTCTCACGGGCTGCTCTGCGGCCAAAAGCATTCAGTCCCCATTGAGTATTTGCGAAAGCCGCCTGCCACCCAAGAGCATTAACATTGGAACCTAAGTTTGAATCGGCCGACTGATAGCCTAATGCATTGACATCTTCCGCACGGTTAACGCCAGCGGCTTCAAATCCGAAAGCATTGACATTTCCATGGGAATTTTCAAATGCAGCCCGTTCACCCATGGCATTTATATCCCATCCTAAATTGTACCTTGCCGCTGCAAATCCAAAGGCATTCAGGTTCGGCCCGTTATTATATTCTGCGGCAGATTCGCCCAATGCATTGACTTTCTCCATCATATTACCAGCAGCGGCCCGGCGCCCCAGTGCATTGATTCCCCAGTTAATGTTTGTATAAGCAGCCTGGAATCCCAGGGCATTTATATCAGTTCCGGCATTGGCTTCGGCGGCCTGAAGGCCGATGGCGTTTACATCATGTCCTGTGTTATTGGATGCCGCTCCTTCGCCGATGGCATTGATCTGCGACCCCTGGTTCTCATAAGCTGAATACCTGCCAATGGCATTCACCTGGCCACCCGTGTTTAAATGGGCAGCAAACATGCCGAATGCCGTAATATCGTTTGCGGTATTGTCCTGCGCAGCTCTCTCTCCCAGTGCGGTAACGTTGTCTCCCCTGTTCGTGTAACCCGCATAGTCACCAATGCCGATCACATTGGTTCCCCTGTTGTTCATGCCGGCTTCCCGGCCCATGAAGGTAACGTTATACCCTCTGTTCCAGTGACCTGCCTGGTAACCAATACCAATGTTACGGGCATCGCCTGCTGTAGAGTCATGGCCTAAAGCACCGGTTCCAATGGCAATTATATTCCCGCTCGGTTCTCCGTCATCATCGGCAAAAGCATTATAGCCAATGATCACATTGTCGAACCCGCCAAGGGCCTGGTTGGCGCTGTTAGCCGACAAGATATTTTCGTTATCGTCGATCCAGACATCGCCGGTGACGGCTCCATCTGCACCGGTCCGCAGGCGGATCCATCTACCTTCATCCTCCAGGAAATAATAAAAACCGGGGCTGACCGGGTTGGAGCCACCACCAAAATTCGTATTATAAACCAGCAGGCTGTTGGCCGGATTGGGAATGGTCCAGATGTCGTAAACATCGGCAAGTGAAACACGGGTTATGAGCAGACCCAGGTTCGCCGAATCCAGTTCAAGGATGGCAGAAGGATCCATCTGGTCAGGTTTTTCGCCGATCTTCACTTGTGCAGTCAGAGTGCTGACCAGGAGTGAAAGAACGATTACTCCAAAAAACTTAAGAATTGGCATGGTTTTCATGACACATAAATTTTTTTAAATATAAGGAAATATTAGATGTTTTTATTGGCATGGGGATGATAAAGGTTGTTGGATTTTTTGTTTCATGGCTGATTTTTTTCACCACAATAGGCACATAGATCACATAGGTTTCACATAGGATTCTATGTGATTTCTATGTGTCCTACTGTGCCTATGTGGTTTGTTTTCATACTTTTATGATCTTTTTCACGATTGTTTGGTTTTCAAGAGATATCCGGAGGAAGTAGATCCCGGCCGGGAGATAGCTGATGTCAAAATCAATAGCAGCATTGTTCAATTGTTCCATTGTTATATTGTTATTGGATTCCACAATCAATCCACAGATATCTGTCAACTCTAAACTTTGAAACTCAACTTTGAACTTTGAACTTTGAACCTTGAAATGCCCTGTCGTTGGGTTCGGCCACACCTCCACCTCCTCCCTCTCCATGTCTCCCGGCCTCCCTGTATCCTCTTCCCCATTGATCTGCGTGTACTTGAAAATCTGCTTCCCTTGCCCCGTAATATATCCGCGGGTGGGCGAAGTCATATGAACATCGATCAGATTTTCTGTCGTGCCAAGGTCCAGTTTCTCCCAGGTTTCGCCTCCATTGGCGGTAAAGTAAACCTGCCCGACTGTACCTGCAGCACAACCGGTTTCGGAATTGGCAAAACTGATACCGAACAGATCTCCGTCCAGTTGATCGCCTTCCACCTGATTGACCCAGTTGTAACCATCTTCTGTATGCATGATCCGGTCGCCGCAGGTCCATCCGGTCTGATTATCAATGAATTCTATATCGTTATGATAGCCTGTAATATGGATCTGGTCGGCGTACCAGGTTCCATCTACATAATGCCTGACGATATTCCAGCCGCTGAGCCAACCCTGTGCGTTGTTCACTGGAAAGGAGAGGCCGTGAAGATCGCTGTTCACATTCACATCTACGATATTACCGCCTGTTGGTGTGATCATCATCAGGCTTCCGTTCATTCCACAGGCATACCCGGTATCAGCAGGCAATGGCGGAAACTCAATTTCTGCCAGGGTAGTCCCAAGTGTCCAATGGAAGATCCAGGTATATCCTCCGTCCGTTGTTTTGTATATGATCCCCCCATCCTGACCCCCTGCAAAGCCGGTCAACTGATCTCTCATATGAATCGCATTGAAAACGGTTTTGTGCGTGGAACGGTGTTCCCAGGATTCGCCTCCATTGGCTGTGTGCAGGATAAAACTGCTATCTACGGCATTATGAATGACGATCCATCCATTCGAATCATCCAGGAAATGGCTTGCACGTATCATGGAAACCATGGTGTCTCCGCCGAAAATCACCGTATCATAGGGCAGATCGGGAAGATTTGCTGAAATGTTCTTCCAGCTGTATTGCTGCGCATTCAGTGAACAGTGAACGGTGAGGAGTGAGCAGAGCAGCAGTGAAGCGTGAAGCGTAAAGCGTGAAGCGAATTTCTGACTTTTTGGTTTCATGGCTGTTCTTTTTTTTCACCACAATAGGCACATAGATCACATAGGTTTCACATAGGATTCTATGTGATTTCTATGTGTCCTACTGTGTCTATGTGGTTTGTTTTCATAATTTTATAATCTTTCTCACGATCGTTTGGTTTTCAAGATGTATACAGAGGAAGTAGATGCCGGCCGGACATCCGGTGAGGTCAAATTCCAGGGTTCCAGCCCCCACCCCCGGCCCCTCCCCCATCCGGTGGAGGGGAGAGATCGCGACCGGTTTACCGAATAAATCAACCACCTCAACCTGCAATTTTGAATTTGGAATTTTGAATTTTGAATTTGTTTGGTGCTTGGTGCTTATAATTTGGAATTTCCCCCTGGTGGGGTTGGGAAACACCTCCACGCTTCCCCTCTCCCGGTCTCCCTGTCCCCCTGTCTCCGGTTCTCCGTTCAGTTCGGTGTACTTCAGCAATGTCTTCTCCCCGCCGATGATATAACCATTGGTCGGCGAAGTAAAAAGTACGCCGGTTAATATTTCATCCGTCAGGTGATGCTCCAGCATCGTCCAATCCTCTCCACCGTCATTGGAATAGGCGATTTGGCCCTGAGTTCCGACGGCCCATCCATTGTTCAGGTCTGTAAAGTAAACCCCCATCATGGCGCCGGTCTGGACGAATTCCGGATCGGTCCGATACCAGTCAATTCCCACGATCGTTTTCAGGAACATTTCACCGACGCACCACCCGACCGTATCATTGCGGAAATAGAGCCAGTCTTTAGATGAAAAGGGATAACTGGCCTCGACATGCCATTCCTCATCCAGATAATAGATGATCATCTGGTAGTCCAACAGGGCATACCCCCTTTCTTCCGAAGGAAAATCGATGCAATACACACTGCCGGCCAGGCCAAGATCAACTGGGAACACGCCTTCGGGAGAGATCTGTGCCAGGTGGCCGTCTTTCCCGCCTGCAAAACCGTTTTGAGCCGGCCGCGGCGGGAATCCCAGGTCGTACAGGGGAGCGGTCAGGAGTCCGTGAAGGGTCCAGGATTGAGCGCCGTTCGTTGTCTTGTAAACAAATCCGTTAATTGCGCCAAAATACCCGTTCAGTTCATCGATCATGTGTATATCGGCACCGGCATAGGGTGCGGAATGCTCGGTCCAGTTCTGTCCGCCGTCGGTGGTTTCAAGCACTGCCGAAGGCTCCCCGTCGAAGGGGTGGTAGGTACTGATCCAGCCATGGTTGTCATCCAGGAAGGATATCCCGCTGATGTTTGCGATGAGGGTGTCAGCCCCGTCGTTGATGATCACGGTGTCGTTGTAAAAGTCGGGCAGGTTGCCGGAGATGTCGACCCAGCCGTACTGCTGGGCGTTCAGTGAGCAGTGAACGGTGAGGAGTGAACAGAGGATTAGTGAACAGTGAAGGGTGAGGCGTGAAGCGGATTTCTGGATTTTTGGTTTCATGGCTGACTTTTTTCACCACAATAGGCACATAGATCACATAGGTTTCACATAGGATTCTATGTGATTTCTATGTGTCCTACTGTGCCTATGTGGTTTGTTTTCATAATTTTATAATCTTTTTCACGATCGTTTGGTTTTCAAGATTGATCCGGAGGAAGTAGATGCCGGCCGGACATCCGGTGAGGTCAAATTCCAGGGTTCCGGCCCCCACCCCCGACCCCTCCCCCATCCGGTGGAGGGGAGAAATCCTCACTTCCTTTCCGGATAAATCAACAACCTCAATCTTTTGAATTTGATTTTTCGAATTTGTTTGGTGCTTGGGACTTGGTGCTTGGAATTTGGGATTTGTTTGGAATTTGGTGCTTGAGATTTGGAATTTCCCATGCGTGGGGTTGGGAAACACCTCCACGCTTTCCCTCTTCACCTTTTCTCCTTCTTCATGCTCTTCGATCCCCGAACTCTCCGAATAAAAATAGTAGTCCCTGAAACTCAGCAAATACTCCCCGGTGTGCACGACGAGCTTGTAATACGAGTCGGTGTGCATCCTGAACAGGGAATCATACCGGTAGTTATGACAGTCCACGAACTCCCACACCTGGTCGTCTTCAATCCATTGGAAAAGTGAATCAGCCATGAGCAAGGTGTCGTTCTGGTATGGATACCGCCTCTCATAGGTCGGCACCCACTGCGCCTGGTCATTCCCGCTGTATCCCCTGTAATGGATCAACCTGCCCCGGTTGTTATAGGTCATTTCAGTTTTTAAATTCGGATACCAGGTTACCAGGTCTTCCCCGATCCGGTAATAAGCGTAAATCGTCAGGCTGTCGTTATCGTCCCAGCCCCAGTCCTCTTTCTCTTCCTCAACCCACATTTCCCCCTGTTCATCATATAAGGAATACACACAATTTTTTTTCCTGTTCTGCTCGTCATAATTATACTGAAACCGTATCGACCAATACCATTGTTCGGTGTTGGGATTATAAATTTGATGGGTGATTTTGAAGACATTGCCAAATTCATCGTACTCATAATCTCCCCTGTCACTGGGATAAATGATCCCTGATCCTTCATCGGGCTCATAGGTGGTCAGGTACTCCAGGAAACCTGAACCGCTATATTCATATATTTCGTATGAAGCAGTATCCCAATGTTCAGAAACCGTATTCCACTCCAGATGATCCCTGCGGGTCAGCTTATTTTCATTATCGTAATCAAAAAGGTCCCAGAAACGGTTTCCCCAGTCATACGATGTATAGTCCCAGGTGAAATAATGATATTCTGCCTGGTTTCCGTTATTGTCATACATTGTCGTTTCTTTCATCCATCCTTTATAAGCCATCTCATTGTTATCCCACTCATAAATGGCCCAAAGGGTGCGCCGGTCGTGGTTATCATATTCCCGTACCTCTTTCCGGTTGGGGATCCAGAGATTCAGGGATAGTTCCCTGACAAACTTTTCCGATTCGATAACACGCAAATGATTGTCATAGCGGTAGGTCATCTTTGCGTTCAATGTCGAATCGCCCTGCGCGTCGAACTTGTAGGTGATGACCGAATCCGGGGAGGAGGGGGCCAGGGTTTCACGGCCCGGTGGCTGACCGTATCCCATTGAAAAAAGGTGAATGAGGATAATCAGGGGGAGGAAGGTAATGTTCTTCATGATCAATAATTTTTAAGGATGATGAATTTTCCGGTGAAGATTTCGTTACCCGCTATGATCCGGCAGTTATAGAGTCCATTCCTCATGTGCATATTATTCAATTCGAATTGACCGTCACCTTCGGGGAAGTACCGTGGCTCACTTTTGTAGACGATACGGCCGGCGATGTCGGTGATTTCCACGACGGCATGTTCCTGGGAGGAAAGTGTAAATCCGATGATAGCCTGGTCGTTTACTGGGTTGGGTGAAACGATGGCAGGTTGGGTTTTATGATTAGTGTTGATAAAAGGTAATTCTTTGATACCGAGCGGAGGCAGCGGCAGCATGGTAAGGGTACCGCCTTTGCGGTAAAGAACTATATTCCAATTGTTTGCATTCCCTGCGATGTTTCCTTTGCCAACTGCCACGTAACCGCCGCCGGATGTCGGCTGGGCATCATTGGCCAGGGCGGTAGTAGGATATAATACATATCCGGGCGACCAGCCCATGGTATCGGAAGAGATGAAATTCCCTTCGGTATCATAGGTCCTGACGTTCATCAGGTATTGTGAGCCGAACCTGTTCCGGCTCAGCAAAATATTGCCGTCCGGCTTTTTGCTGATAGTCGTGAACCCGCCATTCTGTTCTGTTTCACTGGTTTTCTCCCAAAGAGTTTTTCCATCGGCATCCAGCTTGGCTATGTACTCATTATTGAGATAATAACCCACCAGGAGAAAGGTTCCGTCGTCCTGTTCCAGGATATCCCCGCCTGCATCCCAGTAATCTTCGGAGCCGATCTCACGGGTCCAGAGCGTATCGCCTGCGGCATCGAATCGGATCGCATAAATATTGGTAATGTAGCCCAGGGTGAGGGCATGCCCCCGGGTACCGGCGAAAATATAGCCACCATCGGCCGTCCGGTGCACCTCGCCCACCTCATCGCGTCGGTCGCCGCCGTATCGCCTGGTCCACAGGCTGTCGCCCTGCGCATTGATCTTCATGAACCACAAATCGCCCGCTCCATCGTACTGGTAGGTCTTCCCGGCAATGAAGTAACCCCCGTCGGTGGCGGTGACAATGGAATAGCCTTCCTCGTCGGTTTCGATGCCGTAGGTCTTTTCCCATTGCATATTGCCGTTCTCATCGGTTCTGACAATGTAAAGGTCTTTTCCTCCGGCTCCAAATGATTTGGTGAAACCGGTGAGTATGTAGCCGTTGTCCGGGCAAATGGCCACGTCGAAGGCCCTTTCTTCGCTGTTGCCGCCGTAATTGCGGGTCCAGAGTGTGTCGCCGTTGATATCGGTCTTGATGAGCCGCATATTATAGGTGGAGGATGTCATGGATGAGCCCTGGTAGCCGGCAATGACGAATCCTTTATCGGGCGTCTCCAGCACGGCATGGCCTTCGCCCCATGTGTCGTAACCTTCCAGGTTGTAATAACCATCGGTGTTTTTCGGGGGTTGAAGTTTCCAGACGTATACGTCGTGCAGCCTGTTCGCTTTGTAGTCGTATCCTGTCACGTAGAGGTACCCATCCTCGTCGGAGGTGATGGCATAGGCTACATCCATGTCGATGGCGGGGCCCACGTAACGCATGACCCAGAGGTCGCGGCCGGTGCGGTGGTCGATGCTGATGGTGCCTGCCTCGGCCAGCAGGCCGCAGAAGTAGCCGGCGACATGCACGTTGGTGTCGGGCGTCTGGGTGATGGAAAAGGCCATGTCATGATCGCCGTACAACCCCTCATAGCGGTAGAACCATACCGGGTTGCCCTGCAGGTCGACTTTCATCACGGCCGCATCCATGTCGGTATCCACCTGGTTGTCGCGGCCCCCGGCCCGCCCGGTGACATAGATGTTGTTATCGAAGCCATAGATCAGCTCATAGCAGGTTTCTCCCCAGTAAGGCTCGGGCCCGGGGCCGTCGACATTGCAGTTCCACTGGTACTGGCCGGTGGCGTCAACGCAAATCACGGCGATGTTCGAATAGATCAGGCCGCTGGCGTAGATCCGGCCGTCGGCCCCATAAACGATGTCCGTTGCCCAGGTCCTGCCTTCCGAAAATGGGAATAAGTATTTCCAGTTCTTGCTTCCTTCTTGTGTTAGGCTGAGGATGGTGAGTTGTGGTTCGGTGGCCTCATGAGTGTAGCCCGCTGCATAAATATTTCCATCATTACCCACGGTGATGGCCGAAGCCTGGTCGTCGCATAAAGCATACGGGCACCCGCCGTCGAACCAGTAGATCCATTCCTGCTCCCCACTCCCGGCATTGATCCCTACCACAAGGAAATCATAGTTGGCCTTCCCGGCCGCATAAACCATCCCGTTGCCGCCGTATGCGACAGAAAACGCCTCGCTGGGATAGTTTCCATCCACATCATAAATGTATTCCCATCGCAAGCCTCCTTCCGGATTTATGCTGATCACCAGGAATTTATTATTGTCCTCCGCGTTATTGGCAGTCCCGCATACATAGATATTGCCGTCGCTGCCTGCCTGGATCTCGGCAACTACCATGGTTTTATCCGGTTGGCCTTCATAAGTGTAGACCCATTCCTGTCCGCCGGATTTGTTAATTTTGATGACAATGATGTCGTAGTCGATTTCATCTTCTTCCGTGCCTGCGACGTAGATGTAGCCATCCGGACCGTAAGCGATGTCCTGGCCGATCTCACTTCGGCCATTGTTGTAGTTGTAATACCATTTGTGGTTCTGGCCCGTGGCTAAGAGCACAGGGCATAGGGCTAAGAACAGCAGTGAAGCGTGAAGCGTAAAGCGTGAAGTGAATTTCTGACTTTTTGGTTTCATGGCTGATATTTTATGTTTTGATCATTTCCTTTTTCACCGACATGATCCGGTTCAGGTTGCTCATAAAAACCATGGGTGTCACCGGTAAAACGCCTCTGTCATACCATTCCGGGAAAACCGGCGGCAACCTGTTCACTTTTTCAAGCAATGAATAAAAGTTTACCGGCATCATGAAATCGAAGCGGAGCTTATTGATACAATTCTGCCTGACTGTCTCTAGCGTTGCTTCTTTAATCCCCAGCAGGTTTGCTGCCGTCCGTGCAAATAAGCTGTCGGTGACAGGTTCTTCCAGGAAAGTCCTGATAAAACCGGATGCCCTTCCACTGCCGGCAGCATCAGCATTCAGAACAATCATCTCCGCCAGCATGTCCACCGGGATGATCCGGAAACTGAACGGGAAAAAATAACCCGTCTTCAGAAAAATATCCAGGATGATCCAGATGGAGTAGTGCGACGGGCAGATGCCTTTTCGCTCAGAACCAAGCACCAGCGGGACATCGTAAATACATGAACCGAGGCCCTGCCGTGAGGCATTCCGGATGGCCTCCTGCGCTACCCATTTGAACCCGGCATAACCCGATTGCCAGGCATTCCTGTTCAAGGACTGAAAATCCTCATCGGTCACAAAAAAATTAGCGTTATAAGAAGAAGTATAGTGGAGAAACTTAGGATAGTCTTTGTCCATGCAAAAAGAAATCATCCGCTCAAGCTCCGGTATCCATGTATGGCCGAAATGATGATAAGGCAGATGATACATCGGGGTCATGGCCAGGTGGATGACCTGGCCTATTTTACTGCTCATTCGCCGGAATTCTTCCGGTTTCATTCCCATTCCGCTCAAACAAACGTCGCCCCGGTGAATTTTAAAACGCCCTATATTGAAAGGCCCCAGTTCCCACCGGTCGAAGGATTGCTGCATCCGGGCCACCGCCTCAATATCATTTGGCGCCCGGACCAGTAGGTGGATGTCACCCTTGAAATTCTGCTGCAACGTTTTTACCACATGGCACCCGATAAAGGAGTTGGCGCCGGTTACCAATATTCCTCCCGAATAATTCTTTAAACCCGGCATCGCATTTTCCCATTTACGGGAAATCAGTTTTTCTTTGCGGATATCTTCGGTAGGAGAAGTCATAACAGTTGATTTGTTTAGCTGTTATAAAAATACAACCACCGGAAGGGTCAATGCAAATATTCCAGGTTACGATTTCTCTCACGGCACCTTACAAAAACACTCGCCTGAGGTTGTCTCAAAAGTCTAAATATTCACTTTTTTCAGGTAGTCCGACGAGCGTCCCGTCGGTTCCAGAGAGTTTTTCCTTCCGACGACTAAAGCCGTCGGTTCAAACCTTCTAAGATTCCCAGGAACCAACGGCTTTAGTCGTTGGAGCACGAACTGTTTTCAGGCAATCAAATCGAAATATCAGACTTTTGAAACAGCCTCCTTACAAAGCTGGGACCTGTTAGTTCAAGGATCAAATAGCTGCCAGGTAACTGCTAAGGTTTTCGTTCCTGTTCAGTTCAAGTTTGGTGCGGATGCGGCTTCGGGCCACCTCGATACTTTTGGCGGATCTTCCGGTTATTGAAGAGATCTCCTTTGTATTCAGGTTCATCCTCAGAAAAGCACAAATGCGTTGTTCATACGAAGTCAGCGCCGGATGCTTCTCAAACAAACGCTGGTAAAATCCCGGATGCACCTGGATGAACTGCGTTTCGAATTCTTTCCAGCTGCTTTGAGGTGAGTCGGAACGAAGTTCATTAACCAGCGACAGGATCTCTTCCGATGAATTTTCATCAGAATCGCGAATCTCCTGCAACCGTCGCATAAGCCTGGAGATCAAATCATTCTTCTGGTTAAGGAACATCATTTTTGAGGTTAGTTCCCTGTTTTTACCATCCAGCTCATTCTCCAGTTCTTCAAGATGTTTCAGATTCAACATCTGCTGCTGCTGAAAAAGTAACCGGGCATCCCGGCTCCTTCTAACCAACAAGATAATAATTATAATGCTGAATATCAATCCTGTAACGAAAGCAATGCCGACTATTGTCCTGCTTCTCAGTTTTTGCTCCTGCAAAGTGGCCTTGTTCCGGAGAATCTCATTTTCTTTTTCTTTTTTATCGTAATTATATTTTGCCTCGATCCGGGTGATCTCTTTATGCTGATTGGCGTAATTCAGGCTATCTGACAATTTCTGAAACTGTTTGTGCCAGAAAAGCGCTTCACCCGGTTCACCGTTTTTTTCATAAGCCTGTGATAAAACCATTGCCACATCTTTGCTGGCGGCCTGAATCATGAGTTCTTCCGCCATGTCGAATGCTTTCCTTGCTTTCACTATAGCCCCCTTAAAATTTCCAAGTGCCAGCAAATTCCTTGAATCCCATAGCAAAACATTGATCATCATTGGTTTATCATTGGTTTTTATGACCGATTCCGCCGCCGCCGCCAAAAATTCCCGGGCTTTATCGTAATTTCCTTCCAGGTAGTAAAACTTTCCCAGTAAAAGGTTGCATTCGGTAATGAATGGCTGGGCTCCGATCTCACTTGCTACGGATAAAGTCTTGTTGCAGTATTCAAAAGCGGTCTCATTCCGTTTCATCTCCATGTAAAGATCAGCCAGGTTGGAATACCGGATCACCAGCTGCGATTTTTGCTGCAATGCTTCTGATATGGCGGCAGATCTCAGGATATAATCTTCCGCTTTTTCAAATTCCCCCAGCATCTTCATGACCACGCCTATATTCAATAAAGCCAGTGATACCGCTTCCCGGTTGTTCTTTTTATCATAATAATCAAGCGCTGTTTGAAAAAGTCGCGTCCCCTCCTCCAGGTTCCCCAGCTCACACAGCAAAATGCCGTTATTAAGCTGAACATCAGCAATCTGGGTACTATCCCCGATAGCTGCAGCCAAAGCAGATGCCCGCCGGTAACAACTGTCCGATTGTTCCAGGTTACCCAGGTGCCGTTCGGCCAGTGCCCAGGCCTGGATAGCATCGAACATGCCCTGGTTGTTATCCGACTCGTAAAACATTTCATACGACTCCTTAAAGTATTCAGCTGCCTTTTTATAAGAATTCGTCACATAAAACGTATACCCCACATCGTAAAGGGAATTGGCGGTAAAATCGCTGAATCCGGCTTTCCTGGCCAGTGTAAGTGACCGGCGGTAATAATAATCGGCCCGGTTGTACTCATCATTATAATAATAAATGTTTCCTATGTAATTCTGGGCCCTGATCACAGATACCAGGTAAGCTTTTTCCAAATCGCTGATTCCGGGGTGAATGAGATTCGTGTCGACCTTCGTATGGCTTAATATATTTTCATAAAAGAAGACAGCAGAATCGGGATTGGAATAATGAATGCTCCGGGCTTTTCGCAACAGATGGTTCACCCTTGCCGTATCCTGCTCAGTGATCGTCGCTGAAAAACCGGATACCACGGCAAATACCAATAAAATGGCCCATTTTGAAAAGGATTTCACAAAGCGCAGCTCTCTTGATTATGACAAATAAAAATACGGATTTTTAATTAAAATCCAACACGATAATAATTCGGAGCATACAAAAGCTGATATCTTGAATGTTCGGAAAGATTCACCTCTTTGCCCCGAAGCAATTGTGTGAACAATTCGCGGATGTTTTTACTTTTCCGCGTAATATAGGAATAATAATAGGAATGTGTCGCGCCGGTTCGCAGGCGGAAACCAACCGATTGGGTAAAATCCAGGTAGGTGGCATTCTGAGCCAGGGTCCCCAGCGGCTTCTCCCCGAGCTGGTAACCGAATCGGGAAAAGGCCCTCAGCCCTGCAAGATTGACATCTCCATCGTTGCTGGTAATAAACAGCCGCTTTTGAAAATTCAGTCTTTCCACCCAGTCCCGGTGCCCTTCACTGTCGGTTGCCGCCGCATTCAGGATCATATTTTCAAATAAGCCCGGGCTGACATCATCCAGAAATCCTTGTTCAATTGCGCTTTCCAGCATATAATTTGCCAGGCTGTGAAAGAAAATACTGAACTTAACCGGTGATTCTTTCTCAGTTTTTAACCGGTTGAATAAATGGATGAACTCATTCAGGTATGGAGCAGACCGGACGGCATTAATTCTGGAATTTTTAAAATTTCCGATCGGGCTTTTATCCGGGGCTTTCGACGGCCAGCTGAAAACCAGCATGTTTACATGGTGAAGCCGCTGGATCTCAAGCGCCCGCTCAACCGAAATCAGGAATGACTGCCCGTCGCCGTGAACCCAGGCAAGCCAGTCGGAATAGGGAGTGGCATTTGCCAGGAGATGCTCCAGATTATCGTATTTAACTACAAACCATTCACCGTTTTCTTTATACGCACTCAGGTATTTAAGCCCGTAAACCGAATCGATCCGGTTTGTGAAAATGACTGTGCCCTGAGCGGTCGTATCCACGATCCTGTTGGTGACCACGAACACTTTGTTGTCAGACTCTGCAAGAGAATGATTATTGGAAAATGCCTGTCCATAAGATGTTGAACATGACAAACCTGACATCATCCACAAGAAGAAATTGAATATTAAACAGGAGACGGAGGCACTCCCCAATAGATTAAACCTTATTATCCCGATTATTCTTGACCCAATCAAACCGGTAATTTTTTTCAAATATAAAACGTAATTTTACGCGCTAAATAGTTCCCCATGCAACTGGTTGAAGTTAATGATAAAAAGACATCGAAGCAGTTTCTCGATGTGGCTAAAGTATTGTACAAAGATGATCCGGTTTGGGTTTGCCCGCTCGACCAGGACATCATTAAGATCTTTGATCCGGCGAAAAACACTTTTTATCGTGACGGGAACGCTATCCGGTGGATTTTAAAAGATGATCAGGGAAAACTAATTGGCCGTATCGCCGCTTTCTATAACAAGCGGAAGGCTTTTTTATACAAACAACCGACCGGGGGGGCAGGTTTTTTTGAATGTATTGATGATCGGTCGGCGGCCGGAATGCTGTTCGATGCGGCAAAGAAGTGGCTGGAAAGCCAGGGAATGGAGGCGATGGATGCGCCGGTCAATTTCGGGGAGAATGATAATTTCTGGGGACTGCTGGTGGAAGGTTACACTCACCCGGCCTATGGCATGCCTTACAATAAACCTTATTACAAGGACCTTTTCGAGGAATATGGATTCAAGCCCTATTTTACACAGATCACCAAACACCTCGATTTAACGGTCCCATTTCCCGACCGGTTCTGGAAAATAGCCGAATGGGTCAACAAACGGGGCGGTTTCGTCTTTAAACATTTTACTTACGCCGAATCAGAAAAATTCCTCCATGACCTGAAAGAGGTTTATGACCAGGCCTGGGTGCATCATGAACATTTTATCCCGCTTGACATGGGTGTGGTGAAGCGGGAACTGGAGAGCGCAAAGCCCATCCTGGAAGAAGATTTCATCTGGTTTGTTTATCATGATGACAAGCCGGTGGCCTTTTATATCATGTTCCCCGATATTAATATGATCCTGAGGCATTTCAAAGGCAAACTGACCCTCTGGAACAAGCTGCGTTTTCTTTACTATAAGAAAAACAAAGAGATTACACGCATCCGCCAGACGATGATGGGCGTCATCCCCAAATTCCAGGGCCAGGGCATTGAGTCGGCTATTTTCTGGCACCTGCGGGAACCCGTCCTGATCAAACGTCCGCATATCAAAGAGATGGAGCTATCCTGGGTGGGTGATTTCAACCCGAAGATGATGGCTATCCAGGAGGCGGTCAATGCCAAACCGGGGAAGATTCATATCACCTACCGCAAACTGTTCAAAGAAGAGGCCGGCGAGCAGCACGCGGCAAAAGTCATTTAAAAAATCAATGTGTTTTATTAAGACAAGGTTTAAAAAGAATGTCTTAAAAACAATTCGAATCAATCTTCTCGATTACAGCGATTTAACAAATCTTTAACATTCGGCATGTACGAATAAATTATTCGTACATCTTTCTCATCCAGACGTACAAGAATAGCTTTAATTGATATTGACTAATCCAGATACGTCAATTAGATTTGTGTCAAAATCCTAACTTAAAATTTTTAAATTATGAAAAGAACGGTATTATTTACACTGCTGGTTTCCCTTATAACACTCATGGGCAGCACCATCTCAGGGGCCGGCGCCGGTGAAGACGGCAAATGGATATTGAAAAAATCAACCGGTAACGTCAGTCTTTATTACAAAATAGGTGAATGCAATGGCAGTGATGTCATTTTTCTGAAATTCGATAACAAGAATAACTACAATGTCAGGATAACCTGGAAGGAGAGCATAACAGATAAAGCTAACGGGGCACAGATTGATAATTATAAAGGACAGAAGGAACTGGTTCTCGTTCCGGGTGTGACCCAGCAGGATGGTTGTGCCGGTTTTAACGTTGAAGAATGCGTGATCCGGATGACGGAAGTCACCCCGGTCCGGGTTGTTGACCCGCAGGAGCTGGAATTCAAAGATGTGAAGGTCAGCAAAGTATCTAATAATTAATCCACTAATTCTTAAATCAATCCATTATGAAAAAGATATTCCAATCCCTTTCAAGCCGGTTGCTGACCATCCTGAGCGTTCTTCTTTTGGTTGGTGCGGTCTCACCTTCTCCTGTGAAAGCCCAGACCAGCCAGGGCACAGATTTCTGGATCTGTTTCCCTGCAAATACCAGTTCAGGTGCACGCGAATTATACATCACAGCCGGAGCGGCTGCTTCGGTGAATATTCAGATCCCCGGTTTAGGATATTCCAACCTGGTCAACATTCCGGCCGGTACGCTGGCAACGGTCACCCTCCCCGGAACCGTTGATGTATCAAGCAATGGAACTGCCGATAACAAAGGAATCCATATTACATCCGATAACCCGGTTACCGTTTACGGAATGAACCAGGCCACGGCCACTACCGATGCTTTTCTTGCCCTGCCAGTTGATGCATTGGGCACCGATTACCTCGTGATGGGCTACACCCGCGATGCATCATTCGTTCTCTACGCCCAGATGACGATTGTCGCTACGCAGGACAATACCTCACTGACAATTACGCCTACTGCAACCGGCGGCGGATTCACGGCCGGCGTGCCGGGAAATGTTGTCCTGAACCAGGGGCAGGTCTTCCAGCTCAGATCGAATGCGGTCGGGGCAGACTACACCGGCTCACATGTGGTATCCGATAAGCCTGTTGCCGTTTTCGGCGGAAATGAGTGTACCAATATATCAGGAAGTCTCAGAGCTTGTGACCACCTGGTGGAGCAGATGGTACCCACATCGGGCTGGGGCAGGAGCTTCCTGACCGTTCCCCTGGCAACCCGGCTGGCCGGAGATGTTTTCAGGGTTTTGGCACAGCAGGCCGGAACCCAGGTCAGTGTAAACGGTTCCGTTGTTGCTAACCTGAATTACGGTCAGTTCCACGAAATGATCCTCGCCAGCAACACCTACAACCGGATCACCTCCAATAATCCCATCCTGGTAGGGCAATACTCACGGAGCTCAGATGCCGACGGCGTAACCTCTGATCCGTTCTTTGCCCTCGTACCACCGGATGAACAGTTCCTCAACAATTACATTATTTCAGCAGGGACAGGGAATATCCCCAATAACTACCTCAACATTACTTCTCCTACAGCCAATACGGGAACAGTTCTGGTCGACGGGAACCCCGTTGTCAACTGGACCCCCATACCGAGTACTACTTTCTCCGGCGCCCAGGTGTCCATCAATAACGGCATCCATACCATTACCAGTAACCTTCCGATCGGATTGCTTGTGTATGGGTTTGGCAATTATGATTCATACGGCTATATCGGAGGGCAGGCTTTTGCAGCCGTTGCCACCATCAATGCGCTGGATCTGACACCGACGACAGGCACGGCAGGCATCAACAACCTGCGGTGCTGGGAAGCGGAGGTGACCGATAGCAATGGAGATCCGGTATCCGGAATCAGGGTCGACTTCACGATAACGGGTGCCAATCCCGGTGCGGGATTTGCTTTTACCGATGCGAACGGTATTGCAACCTATTGTTATACAGGTACCAATGCGGGTCAGGATGTGATCGTCGCAACAACAGGCGCCCTGGCCGATACGGCCCAGTTCACCTGGACCGATCAGTCGGCGCCGGTACCGGTCAGCAACTGGGCACTGTTCATCGGTCTTTTCCTCATCATTGCCACAGTGATCTGGAAATTCAGAAGATCATAACAGAATTCCCTTCTTAATACACAAAGAGGCTGCATCCGGCGAGGGGCAGCCTTTTTTTATCTTCTCCTGATCACGACCCAGATAACAGCCAGTCCCATCAGCGCAATGGCCAGGTAAATGGCCCAGTTGCTCAGTGGAATGGTATTCGACATACCAGTACAGGTATAGGTCCGGAAGGTGTAATCGTAGGATGGAAACGGAAAATAGCCCGGATTGGCATACACCATGCCATATGGATAAGGGTTCTCAACGTTTCCGGCAACCATGGGCTGTGGATTTGTACAGGTAAAAACTAAAAAATATGTATTTCCCGGTGTGATACTTACCTGAGGCCAGGATACGTCGGCCCAGATTAACGATATACCTTCACCAAACGAGAAACCGGTTGTTCCTGAAGCCAGCAGATTTCCCCCGGCATTCGGCAGGTTGTCATAAAGCATGATAGTAACATCGCCTGTATTGTTATAAAAATTGTAAATACCAATGCCGGCCCCGCAGATTTTATCTGCTGAGGGGACAAACGATTGGGCAAGGTCTGTCTGGTAGAACTGGGCCATGTATGCGCCTGCCAGCGGTTGAATCTGGTCGATAGGATAGTTAAGATCCCGGTTGCCGCTTGCATCATACGGAGTCAATGGTAAGCCGGCATTCTGGTCCTGATCTCCTTCGGCAAGGAATATCTCACTGGCCGTCCAGGTAGCGGGTTTTCTTTGACTTTCCTGTGCTGAGAGTAAAACCGGACCGATCATCAGCAAAGAAAGTGAAATAACAATTACTCTCTTCATAATTAAGTTGTTAAGGTTTGATTAATTTGTGACAAGGAAACTTATCGACGAAATTAAGATATAATCTTCACAAAAACAAATAAATTTGTGCTCAAGGGTTGGAAACCCTTCATTGAAAAACGTATATTCGAAAACCAAACCAAAATAAATTTCATCACCTGATATGAAAACAAGAATCCAATTCCAAACCACCCTTACAACCCTTATCACCCTTACAATCCTTACCACCCTTACAACCCTTCCCTCAACAGCACAGATTCCAGTGCAAATAATGATTTCGGACGCCCGGACCGCTGCCGGCAATCAGCTTTCCCGACACGGCCGGGTTGATCGGACACTTCAGATGGAGACCAGGGAAATCCGGGTGAACGATACCAAAATGGCTTATGTCTTTGACCTGGATCCCACCGGTTACCTGGTTATCGGGGCCTCTTCCGGGCTGCCTCCGGTGATTGCCTATTCCTTTGAAAGTGATTTCGGGCAAATGGATGAGCAGAATCCGTTGTACACCCTGGTGAAGACCGATCTGGCAAGCCGTTGGACATTTGTACATACTCCTGGCTATTCATCGGAAGGATACTATGAAAATCGCTGGGAATCAATATTAAATGAGATGGTCCTACAGAAAACCGCTCCGCTTTTCGAGCAATGGCCGGCTGCGGGAGACGGATGGCTTAAGACCAACTGGACCCAGAATCCGCCGTACAACAATTTCTGCCCGATGGACCCGGTTACCGGCACCCGAAGCTATGCCGGCTGTCCGGCTACCGCCATGGCACAGATCATGAACTTCCACAACACCACCAATCTCACCCGGTTTGATGATACTGACGACTATTACCACAATTATGCCGGGCGGCAGTACTGGATTGATGATGATGCCGAAACGGTCGATTTTCCCTCCTTTCCGGAACTGAATACTTACCTCGACACCCTTGATGCGCATTACCTTGCCGGGACGACCCTGACGGATGCCGATAAAGCAGCATTGACTTTTGCCTGTGGTACGGCAGCGACTCAGGTTTACACATCGCAGGGTTCGGGCACTTTTGGCGTCAGCCAGGCCTATGAAGCCTACCTGCGCTTCGGTTGCAATTCGGTGGCCTTGCTCGATTCCGATGATGCCGATCTGTTTGATCGATTGAAACAAAATATCAAGGATACGTTGCCGGCCCACCTGGCCGTGGTTAACGAATCGTGGACGACGGGCCACAATGTGGTGGTCGATGGCTATAATACCGATGATTATTACCATCTCAACTTCGGATGGGGCGGCAGTTACAATGGCTGGTACCTGTTACCAGATGAAATCCCATACGAACTCACTGTGATCGAAGGCGTTGTTGTAGATATTATGAAGAAATCGCCGGTTGGAATTGATGAGTCGGCAGACGGCAGTTGGCAGTCGGCAGTCAGGATTTATCCCAATCCGGCTACCGATCTGATCTTCATCGAACTGCCAGCAAATTATTTCAGGTTCCAGGCATATCCGGAGTCCAAATTTCAAATCTCCATTTTCGGTATAAACGGCCAAAAACCCGTTCAATACCAGAATATGGAACAATCAATGGCCTTTGATGCCACAGGGCTCGCTCCGGGAATCTATATTATTAAAGTTACTGATGGAAGCGGGCTAAGGGTTGGAAAGGTCGCAAAGTTTGTAAAGAAGTGACATTTCTATAGGTACAGGAAGGAACCGGGTAATTTCCCGTATTGATCAGGCCACCTCCAGGGATCTTTATTTGCAGGAAATTTCCAGGTCCTGCTTCATATTTATACTCAATGGAATTATCCTCGCCTCCGCCGGTGAATCTTTCTGAAGTGAGATTTTTATGCGCATCGTAACGGAACTGATACAAGCCTGTCGTGTCCCACGTGGAACCAAATTTGTAATATTCTTCAATTCTTGATACCCGATCGCTGTTATAAAAAATCTTTAACAGATAATCATCAGTACAATCACCGGAGAGGCAGTTATACGTAATAACCTGATCGATCCTGCCATCGAAAAGAACCGCAACATCTTTTGCACTTAACGTCCAGTCATTTTGATAGGTGTAATAATCCGATTCTACAAGTTGATCCTCATTATACAGGTAAGATATCTTTAGATAGGGTGACCATGAACTGAATTTGTATTCCCATTTGACCTCTTCGATAAGGTTTGTTCCTGAATAAACAAATTCTATCCGTTCAGAAGGTGTCCAATAGGCGCCATCCAGAAAATAGTAGGTATAAAGCACCATTTGGTCATTTGCAAACTCCATGGCCTCCTTTTGAAAAGGATACCAGATCCCGGCAAAATAAACAGAATACTCTAATATGATATTGTTTTCATCAGGATACTCCGGCAAACACCTGATCGAATCCTTACCCTCAAGCAACAGGTACTTTATAGATTCAATCTTCTCCCCGGAATATGTGTACCAGGCCATTAATTTCAGGGAGTCATGACTATTATAACTCCTTTCTGTCAGCCGGTAATACTCAGGTTCTTCACTATCCTTTTTACAGGAGATCAATGTAATGAAGAGGCCTGTGAATAAAATCACTAAAACAATAAAACAAAAAGATTTTGTTTTCATAAAGGATTGGTTAATTGAAGTCTCTTAAAAACATCTAATATAAAAAAAGGATTGTTTCATATGAATTAAGAAAAAACTTTTTCAATGCTCATTCTTTGTTATGCCCTTAAGCCGGGAGGGCTTTTTTGCCTTACCGCAACTTCACCTGGAATAGCTGTCTGGAAAATTGAAAAACCAGCTGTGGTGGTGCGGTAATGGAAAAGAATTTTGACGCCCCAATCCCCTTGACTTCCATCTTTTTATCACTATATTTGAGCCTTTATTAGGAGTTGTTGCTTCTGGCTACTTTTGTTACTCCTTTTGTCTGACATTATTAAAGTGATTCTTCTGATCTGGCGGCAATTCCTTGTCGGTTGCATCATTTGAAGTTGCTAACTTAATTAATGAGTTCTGAAAAACCAAACCTATGAAATAGTTCTTTGTTCTTTTGATTGCGCTACTTTTGTTAAGCGGTGCAAGGGCACAGTCGTGCTTACCGGAAGGCATTACATTTACCACCCAGGCACAGATAGACAGTTTTCAGGTTAATTATCCAAACTGCACGGAAATAGAAGGGGATGTTACAATAGGAGATAATAATGGTCTGGGTAGTGATATCATTGACCTAACCGGACTAAGTAACATTAATTCAATATCTGGATTTCTTCTTATTGGGCATAACTACGACTTACCCAGTTTGAATGGATTGGAAGGAATCACATCTGTTGGCGGTTTTCTGTGGGTTGGTTATCACCAAAAACTCACAAACATTGATGGATTAAGTAATTTGACCACAATTGGCGGAAATCTGTATATAACATATAATTCCCTTTTAAATAACCTGAATGGGCTTGAAAACCTCACTTCGATTGCCGGCGTTATCTGGATATGGCAAAATTCATCACTAACAAGTTTAAGCGGATTGGATTCCATTAGTGCAGAATCTATATCCGACCTTTCAATTAATTGGAATTTTTCTTTGTCCGCTTGTGCAGTACATAGCATTTGCGATTATTTAGCCAGCCCAAATGGTACCGTTGAGATACACGATAATGAAACGGGATGTGACAGCCAACAAGAAGTTGAAGACGCTTGCTTCAATGGAGTGGAAGAAGCCCTGACACCAAAACCCCAGATATCCATATCCCCCAATCCATCCAACACTACTATCACCTTAGCCCTGCCATCCAATGCCCCACTCGATAACACGATCTTATCCATTTACAACATCAATGCCCAGCAGGTCATATCTCGCCGCATCACAGAACCCATAACGGTTCTGGATATCGGCACGCTGCCCAGTGGCGTTTATTGTACCCGCATTACAACGGGCAACACGGTAATGGCAAGCAATTTCATCAAACAATAACCGGCGGTTCATAATATGGCACAATAAAGAGCCCACACGCCCGCCACGCCAATCAAAAACACAACCCTGACCATTCATAACATCAAGGGGCAGGCAATAATACAGCGCCAGGTAACGGAACAACAAACCGTGGTGGATGTTACGGTGTCGGTTTCAGAGTTTTATTTTGTGAAGGTGGCGCGTGATGATGGCATAATGGTGGGGAAGTTTGTGAAGGAATAACCTTTGGAGATTCCAGATTCAGGCAAATTATTTCACAATAATAGTGATCGTATTCACCAATTTATTATAAATTTGGTGATCTAATTCACCGGACTATGATAAAAAGGGAATTGTACGACCTTGCAAAATCAAAATTATTTTCAGGTAAAGCGGTCATAATTCTTGGCCCCAGACAGTCGGGAAAGACAACACTTGTAAAAGAACTTCTGGAAAAGGAAACCATCCCGGGAAATTTTCTGAACTGCGACGAACCTGCAGTTAAATCTATTTTTGAAGATATTTCTACCGCCAAATGGAAGCAGGTTATTGGGAATAATAAAATTATCGTTATCGATGAAGCGCAACATATCAGGGATATCGGGATCAAATTAAAACTGGTTACGGACCAGATTCCGGAGGTCCAGCTCATAATCACCGGATCATCAGCACTGGAATTGGCGAATGATATTAACGAGCCTCTGACAGGCAGAAAATGGGAATATTATCTTTATCCTGTTTCCTGGCATGAATTGGGCAGTATATATAATTATGCAGAACGCTTGCAGCAGATTGAACAAAGAATGATTTTCGGAATGTATCCCGAAGTAATAATGAACACAGGAAAAGAAAAAGAAATTCTTAACAATCTGGCAGGCAGCTATCTGTATAAAGACCTTTTATCGTATAAAGGTATAAGAAAACCGGAGCTGCTGGAACGATTGCTTAGGGCGCTTGCATTACAAATTGGTTCTGAGGTTTCTTATAATGAGCTTGCAAACCTTTTACAAGTCGACAAGAACACCATCATGAATTACCTGGATCTGCTTGAAAAAGCATTTATCGTTTTCAGAATTAATCCATTAAGCCGGAATCTGAGAAAGGAGATTTCGACCAGCAGGAAGGTCTATTTCTGGGATAACGGGATCAGGAACGCGCTGATTGCCAATTTCAATCCATTAAATCTTCGCAATGATACCGGGGCGCTCTGGGAAAATTTCATGTTCAGTGAAAGAAAAAAATTCAATCATTATAATCTTCGCTATGTGAATTCGTATTTCTGGCGAACCCACGATCAGAAAGAAATTGATCTTATTGAAGAATCAGACGGGAAATTCGATGCTTATGAGTTTAAGTGGAATGCAATAAAACCGGTCAGATCATTTGACTTTTTCAGCAGCAATTATCCCATGAGGAGTGCAAAATTGATTTCAAAGGCGGAAATAGAGGAATTTGTCGGACAAACCTGATTTACATTAAAAGAAACAGCCGGGATGGTGAGTTTCGGACTTTTTAACTTTTTTTCAACAGTAGTTGTGGTGGAGAGACCTGGGGACGCGGACTGAGTTCGCTGGTTGGCTGA
Source organism: Bacteroidales bacterium (assembly GCA_017991835.1). Lineage (GTDB taxonomy): Bacteria > Bacteroidota > Bacteroidia > Bacteroidales > JAGOPY01 > JAGOPY01. The sequence goes on from JAGOPY010000007.1 coordinate 199,112, forward strand.
AGAACTCACGACCTTCCCGACTCCGTCGGGACGCACTAACCGGGCAAGTATAAAAAAAAGCCAACAGAAATTCTGCTGGCCCCTGAAGTCGGGATGGTGAGATTCGAACTCACGACCTCCACGTCCCGAACGTGGCGCGCTAACCGGGCTGCGCTACATCCCGTATGATTTCATTTATATACTGAATATCAATTAATTAGAGGGATAATAATCGATAATATTTACAATTTGTTTTAAGATTGTTTTATTATCGGGAATATTTATTGTATATTTATTTCCCCATTAATTGAAAGAACAAAATGAAAACGACCGCAAAAGTAATTCTTTTTCCTCAATTGACAAAGAACGGTTACCCATTAAAATTGAGAATCACTCAACAACGCAAATCCTCCTACATCAGTTTGAAGTACTACCTGACAAAAACCGACAAGGCAAGATACTGGAACTCTGATACCAATGAACTGAGGAAGTCCTACCCCAACTACGAACAGGTCCAGGGCAAAGTTGATGAAATTATAAAAAAGCAAAGAATTGAACTTGAAGATGAGGAAAGCGTTAAAACCTACCTTAACAACAGAAGTTTTAAGGATTATCTGAATAAAAAAATAAGTGACCTTGAAATCTCTGGAAAATTTGGCAGTGTCCAGAAGTTAAAGACCGTTCGTCTTCATCTGAATAAGTTTAAAGAGGGTGATATATTTTTCAATGATGTGACCCTGGACTTTTTAAATGATTTCAAAATATATCTAATTGGAAAAAATGTGAAGCCAATAAGCCAGAGAGCCTATTTTGAAAGAATTCGGAAATTACTCAACACCGCAATCAAAGAAGATAAATATAATCCACGAAAACATCCCTTTACGGGCTTTGAATTTGAAAAATCAATAACACCACCGAAAGCACTCACTTTAAGAATGTTAAATATTATAGAGGATGCGGTTTTCAATGAAAGTATCAAATTCATTGATGATAATCCAAAAGATGGTAATAAGATAGATACCATTTCTTTAACACCAGAGATTAGAAAATCAGGATTGATGTTTTTATTTCAGTACTATGCATACGGAATGAGGGTGTCAGATTTATTATTGTTAAAATGGCAAAACATTTATGATGAAGGTGACCGGTTGCAGTATGAAATGTTTAAGACTAAAAACCAAATGGATGTCAAACTCACTGACAAATTGTACATTATACTTTTTCATTTCTTACCAGAACCCGTCAAATCAAGTATCCTTGAAAGAGATAAAAAGCTAAAACCTAGAACGATAAAATGGCATGTGAGAAATATATCATTAGATAAAGAGAAAAGAGGTAACTACATTTTTGGAATGTTACCCGACCGTGAAATGTCAAAGCGTGAAATTTATTCAAAAATTCAAACTTATAGTTCATACTATAATCGTGATTTAAAGAAACTTGCAGAACAGACGCATATATCTCATCGAATTGATTTCAAGTTAAGCTCTCACACAGCTCGCCACACATTTGCCGATTTAGCCCGACTGCGTGGACTAAGTATTTACGATATAAGTAAGGCGCTCAACCATAAGTCAATTGGTACTACAGAAAAGTATCTCAATAACTTTGCGTCCAAACAGTTAGATAATAAATTCTATAATAATCCGATAGATGTGGATGAGAAAAATGAGATTAATAAGAGAATTAAGGACCTTCTAGAAAGCGATGATTTCGATAAGAAAGCCGCTTTTTTGAATATGTTAGATAAATCTTCAGGGTCGGAATAGATATTACCGGAACTGCGAAAAAACGAAAAAATAACCTGTCGGTTAATGACTTTCTTCTATTTGGGTATCTTCCTCAGTTTATCAAGGAAATGGAAACTGAAAATTAATATATATCCAATATGGATAACCAACTACTTAAACGATTTGCAGATGTGATGGATGAAATTCTTCCACATTGTCCCCAGATTAAACATCACATCCCTGAAAATATTATTCCGTTCGATAGTGGCTATGAGGTTGGTACTGGGGTATGCACTGACCCTGGGCTAATTGATGTGAAATGGTTTCATCCTTACGGATATCGAGAATTCGCTGCGTCAGAACTACCGCAAGGATATTGTTGCATCGGGTTCAAGAATCGGGGTGCCTCAGAAAACTTATTTATAATGTGGTTTAAAGATGGTAGAAGGTTTTGGTTCTACGACCAGATTGCCGTTCTTGTTGGCAAGGAGCTTCTTACCTCCCCCGAACGAACTGGTGAAAGGTTAAACCTGGCTTTGGAACGATGGGAACAGTCGCATCATGATGTTCTATTCAGTGGAATCGACAATTCTTTCCATCTTTTTTGTTTCGGCTATTAATGAAAATATTTTTCGAGGTGAGAGCCGGATTTTAATATATAAGATGAATGGATGTTAAATCTGTTTAATTTTTTCATCGATGGGGGGTCGCCAAATCAACCGGCGACCCTCTTTCATTCTGATTATCTTGATTTCACTTCTAATTGCCCAACCTGATTCTCCAAGTCTGTAATTTCATTAATGAGTGTTTCGAGTGCCTTCTGTTTTTTAGCAAGTTCCCTTTTCAACTGGGTTCGATTTTTTTTATTAATCATCGTTAAGATTTTCTCGTTTTTGTCCTCCGAAGGATTTTTCTTCAACCATTCCGTAATTGATGTGTAGAGTTCCATAGGTTCAAATTTTTATGTTATTGATTATTAATACTTTTCAGGATATTCTCCTGCTATTGCTTTCAAATTCCGAATTACGCAGTCAACTTTCATGTTTATATTGTATGTTTTGCCATGCAGACCATATAGTGGTATCTTCCACTTTCGAGAGGCGATAATGAAGTTTTTCATAATTCGATATTGTAACCTGGGACAAACATTCACATTGCATTCCTCAGTGATATCTGTTAATTGGCTCATCGGGTAATCAAAAACCAGACCCAACATCGCATCGCAAAAAGGAATTTCATATCTTTCAAACAACCTTTTTTCCATGATAGTCAACCACCTTAATTCTTTTTTATGGACACCTCCACTAAGTGCGATGGTTTCCTGGAGCTCGATAATCTCTTGAATCATTTGACGCAGTTTCGGGTCATTCTTCATCCTGTGTTTTTAGATTTGGGGGGCAAAACTAAGGAAAGACCGCAAACGGAAAAAATCCAACAGAAAATCGTAATACATACACTTATTATGCATGTAAAATTTGAGAATACGCACTAATATCAGCTATCAAATTTTGTATGTGATTGTTATTGAACGATATAAGAAAATATTAAAATTTTCAACTTTTTGAATATATTGAAATAATATATATGTGTAATTGGGCGGTGAAATTTTAACACATATTTCACCCCTTGGTTCTTCTATGGGGTTAACCCCCAAAAAAATAATCCTAAAACATGTATTATGATTTAGAAAAAGAATACTTCAGTCTAAAAGAGGTGTCAGTTTTTTCGGATTTAAAATATCGTCAGTTAGTGGTGAGAGTTAAATCTGTTAAAGATAAACTTGGTAGCAGTGAATTAATTTATAAAAAATCAAATCGGTGGTATATACACCATTCCTTAATAGACCAATATTTTCAAAGAAGAAGAAAACCTATTGGTTACAAATTATTTGGGACTATAAACTGTAAATACCCCTATGATATCGATTATTGGAAACACATTGTCCAGCATTTGGTTAAAATATTGAGAGGAATCGATTCAACAGTCAGAATAAAATATGTACTGGAAAGAACTAAAAGGAATATCATACATTTCCATTTCCTCACCACTTTTGATGATATGAAGAAATTGAAAAGGATAATCAAGGGGGATATATTAATGGGACCTGGTAACGGAATGAATGCCAAAATTAAATGGATTTATGAAGTAAAGGGTCTTCACAAGTATTTCAGAAAACAAAACAAACCGGTACTGTTGAGACAACATATCAGCCTTATATAAAAATACATTCGGGGGTTTGTCGGGGTAGTTCGGGATGAATCTATATCATAAAGTGATATTACTCGTTCAAACGGGGTAAAAACGACCCAGAACTAACCAAAACGAGCCAAAAAAGAGACAAATTAGGACCACAAACACTGCATTTCTTCTTTTACAGACTGATTGAACCATAAAAACCCCACGCCATTCAGCCCCAGGTGGGGTTTTTATTCGGAATGAGAATGGAGTTGAGATTCTTATTAAAAGTGCCGGATAACAATGATATTACAGGTTCTGGCAGAGGCAAAAAGAAAGGAATGTCTTTGTATAGCCCCGTAAATCTGTATCATCCTACATCTCACCGACAAGTCCTGTTGAAATATATTTATACTCTTTCTAGATGTTATCACATGCAATCTTCATTAAAATTTAAAATCAATATTATTGGAGATTTAAATTATGATATCTTTACTCATAAATTTTCTGTAAATTATTGAATGACATTATAATTCACTTTTGCCATGGAAGATATTAACATGTCGGATTCAGCATACTTTCCTTATGACATGATATTCGATGATAATTATCCTGTGAAAAAGAAATTACAGGACCAATTTGAAGCCTTGTTGATTGAACATAATGTGATGGGTAATTTAAGGTGGGGTGACTTAAGAAAGTTTGACAAGAAGTTGGCTGCCAAACTCACCGACCATTTTATTCAATCAGAGAGGAAAGCTGCCCGGTACAAATTAACTGGTGCCTATATTCCTCATTCTGAGATTAAAGCAAAATTAAAGCAAGGAATAGATGTAAAGATTCCAGATATTCCTAGTTCTGTTGAATCAAAGAAGAAACTGTCATCGAATGAAACAATAGAAATGAATACTGGGAAGAAAAAGAAATCGATGGATGTAAAAGATTTATTGAAACTTCCTGTTAATACACTCACTCTCCGGCAAATCAAAGTGATACAAGATAAAGGAAATCTCGATATTAAAAAATTTGCACCCTATTTCAATAGGCATAAAGAATTGAAGAGTAAGAAGATTAATTACAATAAACCCCCACACATTAAGACGGCAGTAGCCTTGATTACCAAAGTGTTTTCAGGAAGGGCAAATCCAAGTATGTGGATTGATTATCCTGAAATCATCAAAGCAAAATTATATTCTATAAAAATGGGCATTCAATATCTGGAAAGGGAAAATCCAGAAGCCTTGATGACCGTTCTATCAAAGTTTCAACCGAAAATTGATGAATTACTTAAAAGAGTGCATTACAATAATTTTGATGAAATAAATTTCTAATTATGGTAAATTATTACGGAGGCAAAGGCAATATTCCCCACAAGATTTTTAAAAATTTTAAATTACAGGGAATTCGAAATTATGTTGAACCGTTCTCTGGAATGTTCAGGGTTTACCTTGATAGAAGGAATGATTTCTCAAATGTTGAAAATATTATTTATAATGACATATATGTGCCCAATTGTAATATATTTCAATGTGCCAAGATGCCTTATTTTTTCTTAAAGGCGATAAGATATGCATTGCATGATGAAGATGGGTTTCTTTATTATCGGAAATACAAACATTACCCCGATGCATATGTGAAGTTTGAAGAAATCTATCAAGATTACAAGCATGGAAGAAGGACATTACCAGAAGTCAGTCTATCAGAAAGAAACTTTGAGGCAGCCGTAATTTATTCATTTTTAAGGGCAACAGCGTACAATGGATTTTATTTTACCGATGTATCTTTTAGGACCGGTTTATTTCAAGATACCTGGGATTTGAGATTCAAAATTTTACAAACATTGTGGAACAATTTAAGTAATATCCAAAAGATTGAAAAAGTTGCCAGGATAAGTGAAATCACAGCGGATGATTTTGAAGTTGTTATGGAAAGATACAATAGTGAAGACACTTTCATATATATAGATGCGCCATATATTGACAGGGAACACTATTATGATTTTGAGGGCAAGGGTGTATTTACTGAAAAAGACCATGCAAGATTAGCAAAGGCAGTTCATAAATCAAAAGCAAAAATTGCAATCAGTTATTATGACAGTGATGTACTGCATGATTATTATCCAAAGCCAGATTTTAAATGGATTGAGATTCCTACCCGCAATAATGCCAAAGGGGAAGATGCCATAGAACAGTTAATTATCAGGTATTAATTTTATGTTGAAGAGGAATAATATCATTAAGACATCATTAGAAGATTACTATTAATTTTTGGAAAGCATTTCTCTAATTATTCTTTGAGACGAAATATACATCACTGATTCCTAAACAAAATGAGCGAAGACCAAAAGCGAATCCTTGAACAACAACTCTGGAACATTGCCAATACCCTGCGAGGCAAAATGAATGCGGACGAGTTCCGTGATTATATCCTTGGATTCATATTCTACAAGTACCTTTCGGAGAAAATGGATATTTATGCGAATTCCATTCTAAAGCAAGACCAAATCAAATACAAACAGATTAAAGAAAACTCGGCCCAGGGCGCAGAGTACATCGATGCCATCAAAGAAGAAGCCTTGGAAAAACTTGGCTATTTTCTTAAGCCTTCTGAATTGTTCAGCGAAGTGGCAAACCGGGGCAATGGTAACGGTAATAAAGAAAATCAAAGCAATTTCATTCTCGAAGACCTTCAAAAAATCCTGACCAATATCCAACTCAGCACTATGGGAACGGCGAGTGAAGAGGATTTTGACAATCTCTTTGAGGATATGGATTTGAATAGCACGAAGTTGGGCAAAACACCCGAAGCACGCAATGAAATCATAGCAAAGGTTTTGTCCCACCTTGATAAAATCGATTTTAAACTGGAAGACACGGAATTAGATGTTCTGGGCGATGCGTACGAGTACCTGATTGCCCAGTTTGCCAGCGGTGCAGGGAAAAAAGCAGGTGAATTTTATACGCCCCAACAGGTGAGTACTGTTCTTGCAAAGATTGTTACTACCGGAAAGATGAAACTGAAATCAGCCTATGACCCGACATCAGGCTCAGGCTCTTTGTTATTGCGTATTGCCCGCCAGGTTAAAGAAGTGAGCAACTTTTACGGACAGGAACTGAACCGGACCACCTACAACCTATGCCGGATGAATATGATTTTGCATGGGGTTCACTACCGTAGGTTCGATATTAAGCAAGAGGACACTTTGCAACATCCTCAACATATGGGGATGACATTTGAAGCCATTGTGGCAAATCCACCATTTTCGGCACAATGGAGTGCCAACCCTTTGTTTATGGGCGATGACCGGTTCAGCCAGTATGGAAGACTAGCGCCTTCCAGTAAAGCCGACTATGCCTTTGTGCAGCATATGATATACCATCTAGCAGAAAATGGAACAATGGCAATTGTTTTGCCGCACGGAGCATTATATAGAAGTGGAGCAGAGCAACATATTCGCAAATATCTGATTGCCGATAAGAACTATCTCGATGCAGTAATCGGTTTGCCACCCAATATCTTTTACGGAACAGGAATACCAACCTGTATTATGGTTTATAAAAAATGCAGGGAAAATCCAGAAGATGTTTTGTTTATTGATGCCAGTCGTGATTTTGAGAAGGTAAAGACCCAAAACTTTCTGCGAGACATTGATATTGATAAAATCATAGACACATACCGCAACCGGAAAGAAGAAGAAAAATACAGCAGACTGGCTACACTCAAAGAAATAGCAGAAAACGATTACAATCTGAATATTCCCAGGTATGTCGATTCCTTCGAAATTGAAGACAGCATTGATATTAATGCCATAGCCCAGGAACTACACGCACTGGAAGTAGAAATGAATTCAACTGATAAGGTGATTGAAGGGTTTTGCAAAGAACTTAATATTTCCACACCTTTCTAATATATGGAAAAGCAGAAGAACATTCCTCAATTGCGCTTTCCTGACTTTGAAAGTGAATGGAAAACAAAGAAATATGGTGATATTTATTCATTTAGAAACACTAATTCATTTTCAAGAGAAGATTTAAATTACGATGATGGTGCAGTAAAGAACATCCACTATGGTGATATTCACACCAAGTTTGCAACACTTTTTGATATCAAAAAAGAACTCGTTCCTTTTATTAATCCTGAAATTGAGTTAAAAAGAATCATAGAAGATAATTATTGCAAAGAAGGTGATTTAATAGTTGCAGATGCATCAGAAGATTATGCAGATGTCGGGAAATGCATTGAGATAGTGAACTTAAACGGTGAAAAAGTCTTAGCAGGATTACATACAATTCTTGCAAGACCTGATTTATACATAATGGCAATAGGTTTTAGCGGCTATTTAATGAAATCTCAAAAAATCCGTTTACAGATAAAAATCTATGCGCAAGGAAGTAAAGTTTATAGTATTTCCCCAAAACAAATTTCAGCCATTGAGATTACTATTCCTGAAATAGTAGAGCAGACTCGCATTGCCTCTTTCTTAACCGTCATTGATAAAAAAATTACAGAACTCAAACAGAAGAAATCCTTGTTGGAGCAATACAAAGAAGGCATAATGTATAAACTGTTTTCGCAGGAATTGAGGTTCAAGGATGATGACGGGAAGGAGTTCCCGAAGTGGGAGAAGAAAAAATTAAGAGATTTAGTTGAATTTAGAAATGGCAAGGCGCACGAACAAGAAATTTCTGAAGGCGGACAATATATCGTTATAAACTCAAAGTTTATATCAACAAAAGGCGAAGTGAAAAAATATTCTGATGCTCAAATTTGTCCATTGGAATATGGTGAAATAGTGATGGTTATGAGTGATGTCCCAAATGGGAAAGCCTTGGCAAAATGTTTTTATATTGATGAAAATGACAAGTACACTCTTAATCAGCGGATTTGTGGACTGAAAGCAAAAGGGGTTGATGCAAGATTTTTATTTTATATTTTAAATAGAAACAGTTATTATATAAAGTTCGATTCTGGAGTAGGGCAAACAAATCTTACAAAAGATGAAGTTTTAAATTGTCCATTACTCGTTCCAGCATCAGACACCGAACAAACCAAAATCGCCAATTTTCTTTCAGCCATTGATGATAAGATAAACCACACACAAATCCAGATACAGCAAACCGAACAATATAAAAAAGGACTCTTACAACAAATGTTCTGTTAAATATTGTGAAAAAAATGTTAAAAAGTAAACCTATAAGTTGATTTTGTGAAAATCGTTACTATATTTGCAGAAAAATTATTCTCTTTTCATTACGAGGGTGAAGTTGATAATGAGTTCGACCGGTTGATGGAACTCTGGACCAATCCTCAGTATTTGAAGAAGTTTGCAGAGGATAATGAAATAGCAGATGTAGAAGATTATGTTTTAGACCGATTGTCGGATGCAGAGCAAATCCAGGATGTTTTAGACGAGATTGAAACAGATGAAGTACCGTTGGAGCAATATTTCAAGCCACTTTTTGATAAAGAAACCGGTATCAAAATTCTCTCTTTACGAAAAGGAAAACTAAATCACAATCACTTAAGAATTTATGCCATTAAAATCGACACGGATTGTTTTGTAATAACAGGCGGTGCCATCAAAATGAGCCAGGCCATGCAAGATTTTCCAGACACTCAAATCGAATTGGACAAATTATACGCCGCCCAAAGATACCTGAAAGATAACGGGGTTTTTGATATAGATTCATTCTTTGAACTATTAAGAGAAGCCAAATGACAAACAAGGAAAAATTTATGAAATTGGTATCTGATGAAAAAACAGATACGATTGCAAGGAACCGGGAACGGATAAAGAATAGGGCAATGTTGAGAGAATCCCAGAGGATTGCCCTGAAAGTTCTCTTGAAATTGGATGAACTGGGTTGGACCCAGAAAGACCTGGCATCCAAGATGTCTGTGAGTCCCCAGCAAATCAATAAGATTGTCAGTGGCAAAGAGAATCTGACTATTGGAACCCAAATCCAATTGCAAGATATCCTGGACATTCCGATTCTTGCCAGTTACTACGAGAATAAGTCGAAAGAAATGGTGGAGCAAATTAAAATCTTCACTCAGGAACTTATTTATGCATTCAACGAACAAAACTTTGTCCCTAACTATAAATCCGGCAAAGTCATAAAAATGCGTAACCTGCAAGTTTCAGAAGTTTATCCTTGTCAAGAAGCCATCAATGAGTAAAGAGAATCCAAAAGTGGGATTTAGTTTCCAGGGAATCAAATGTGAACAGTTTGCCATTCTGGAAGAAAATTTCAATCCCAAGAAAGAAATACAACTTGGTTCACAACTGGAGTTGAAGTTAGACGAGGCAAATAAGCAAATCGGTGTTTTTTTTGGAATTGAATACATCCAGTCTAAAAAGACATTCCTCAAAATTGTAGTCAGTTGCCACTTTATCATTAAAGATGAATCGTGGAATAAGTTCGTTCAGAAAGAAGAGCCATTACTTATTGTCCCCAAAGGTTTTATTGCACATTTAGCAACGATTACAGTAAGCACCACCCGTGGCGTTCTCTATGCAAAGACTGAAGGAACCCAGTTTTCGAAATTTATGGTACCACTTGTGAATGTTACTGAAATAATTACGGAAGATGTACCATTTAATCTGAATAAAGATTAGATGCCTAAACAACCCGAACAAATACTGGAAGAACAACTGGTTGAGCGGCTACAAGCCCTGGGGTATAGTTTAGTATTGATAAAAGACGAAGAGGATCTCCTTGCCAACCTTAAACGCCAGTTAGAAAAACACAATAATATACTGTTCAGCGATGCGGAGTTTGAAAAGGTTCTGAACATCCTGAGCAAAGGTTCAGTATTTGAAAAAGCCAAGTCATTACGGGAAAAGCAGCATATTGTAAGAGATAATGGCGACAACCTTTATTTTGAGTTTATCCAGATGGAACACTGGTGCCAAAACCAGTACCAGGTAACCCACCAGGTTACCATTGAAGGAAAATATAAAAACCGTTACGATGTTACCCTTCTTGTCAACGGCTTACCCCTGGTGCAGATAGAACTGAAGCGAAGGGGTTTAGAGTTAAAGGAGGCGTTTAACCAGGTTAACCGATATCAACGACATTCTTTCGGGGCAAATTCAGCCTTGTATCAATACATCCAGATTTTTGTTATCAGCAACGGGGTAAACTCCAAGTATTACGCCAATAACAGATTCCAGTCTTTTAAACAGACTTTCTTCTGGACAGATGTCGAGAATAAACGAATCACAAATATCCTGAACGGATTTTCCACCGAGTTTCTGGAGCCTTGCCATATCTCCAAAATGATATGCAAGTACATTGTCCTGAACGAAACTAATAAAATCCTGATGGTATTGCGCCCCTACCAGTATTATGCAGTGGAAGCCCTTGTAGATAAGGTAATGCACAGCCATAATAACGGTTATGTCTGGCATACAACAGGTTCAGGCAAGACATTGACATCGTTTAAAGCCAGCCAGATTCTCACCCGGTTACCAAAAGTCAAAAAGGTTGTATTTGTCGTTGACAGAAAAGACCTGGATTATCAAACCATCAAGGAGTTTGACAGTTTTAAAAAAGGTTGTGTAGATGCCACAGACAATACCAGGCAATTGGTTCAACAGTTTACCGATGACACAAAACTTATTGTTACCACTATTCAAAAACTGAATACCGCCATCAGTAAAAAATGGTATCTGGAAAAAATGGAACCCTTGAAGGATGAACGAATTGTGTTCATCTTTGATGAGTGCCATCGCACCCAGTTTGGAGAAACACACAAGCGAATCCGGGAGTTCTTCAAGAATATTCAGTTATTTGGGTTTACCGGCACACCAATTTTCACCGAAAATGCTGTCAAAAATGAATTTGGTAAACGGACTACAAGAGAGTTGTTTGGCGAATGCCTGCATAAGTATGTCATCACCGATGCCATCAAAGACGAGAATGTTTTAAAGTTTTCCGTTGAATATGTTGGCAGATACAAGAAAAAGGACAGTGCCACCGAAATCGATATTGAAGTAGAAGGCATTGATACCAAAGAGTTGATGGAGTCGCCGGTACGATTGGAAAAGATTACCGATTATATTTTAGCCCACCATAGCCAGAAAACCCACAACAGGGAATTTACGGGCATGTTTTGTGTCAGTAGCATAGACTCTTTAATAAGGTACTATGATATTTTCCAGAAGAAGAAAGAGGAAGGACATCACAATCTGAAAATCGCAACCATTTTCAGTTATGTCGCCAACGAAGACGATGCCGACGCCAATGGTTTTATTCCCGATGAATTATCTGTTGCAGAAGAACCAAAAGTTTTATACGGGTTGAACAAACACAGCCGGGAGAAACTCGATGAATGCATCGAGCATTACAATAAAATGTTCGGAACAAATTTCTCCACAAAAGACAGTGAATCCTTCTATAATTATTATAAAGACATTTCAAAAAAGGTAAAAGAACGCAAAGTTGACATTCTACTGGTGGTAAACATGTACCTGACAGGTTTTGACAGTCCACCCCTGAACACTTTGTATGTCGATAAGAACCTGAAATATCACGGGTTGATTCAAGCCTATTCCAGGACCAACAGGATACTCAACGAACAGAAATCACAAGGAAACATTGTGGTTTTCCGTAATCTCAAAAATGCCACCGATGAAGCCATAATCCTTTTCAGCAACAAGGAAGCCATCGATGTAATCATCATGAAACCTTATGATGATTATGTTAAGAAGTTCAACGAGGCTTTTGTTGCGCTACTGGGCATTACCCCAACCGTAAACAGCGTCAATGAACTTCCCACAGAAGATGAAGAATTGAAATTCATCACCGCATTCCGGGAATTAATCCGCATAAAGAATGTTCTGACCACATTCTCCGACTTCAAATGGGACGATTTGTCGATGGACGAACAGAAATTTGAGGATTTCAAAAGCAAGTATCTCGACCTGTACGACAAAGTTAAATCCGACCACCAGGCAGAGAAGGTATCCATTCTGGAAGATGTCGATTTTGAACTCGAACTTATTCACAGGGATGAAATCAATGTAGCCTACATCATCAAACTATTGATAAAACTGAAATCCAAGTCTAAAACAGATACCACAGAAACCGAAAAGGAAATCTTCAACCTTCTCAATACCGAAGCCAGATTGCGAAGCAAACGGGAACTGATAGAGCGTTTCATCAAAGAAAACCTACCTGTAATAGAAGATTCCGAGGATGTTCCCAAGGAATTTGAAAAATTCTGGGACATTGAGCAACAGAAAGCATTTGACCAGTTGGTAAAGGATGAAAACCTATCTGCCGAAAGAACCCAGGCTTTGATAGAGCAGTATTTATATTCTGAACGGGAACCATTAAGAGATGAAATCCTGGAACTGCTTCAAGGCGAACAACCGAAGGTCTTGGAACGCAAGAAACTTGGCGACAGGATAATGAAGAAGATTATCGGGTTTGTTGATACCTTCATCAACGGGATAGTGGGGCAATAAAATACCGAGTAGTTTGAAGGTTAGGTTGTTCCTCACTCTTCTCTACCTTATTATAGAGAACCACATTCACCCCAGATATTTCATTTTGTGCAATGACCATATCGATATAATGACCATCATCACAGACCATGGCTCGTTGCTCGATTACTGCAAAATGAAAGAGGTCCAAAAGGCTGTAAAACCCATCTATACCGATATCTTCCAGAGGGTTTTCTTCGGAATATCCCTTGTCGTCCAAAAGCTGCCGGCAGCCATCTTTCACTTTATTCAGGAGCTCTGCTGACAGGCATTCAGGCATTGCATACGGTGGAACTGATGGCATTTTCTCTGCAAGAGCCGTTTTATTACTTTTGAATCTTTCAAATTTCTTTACCATATACCTTATTATATTTTGAAGGGAACATCCCGCTGACTTCTGTTCCTATTTCCGATACCATAATTCATAGAGGTATATATAAAATATTAATTCTGGTTCCGGAATAGATTTTGGGTAGTTCTTTGTTACTGTCGATGCGGTTTTGTTCAAGGACTGGAAATCTTCAATAATTTCAGTTTTGCATATGCCGGACTTTATCATTTTAGCCTTAACTCTAACGAGTATTTTAAAAAGTTAGAAATCCTTGACTTAAGTGATATTAAATATGGATGGCACAAAATATTATGTAGGTCAAATCAGAAGTTTTTCTAATTCTTCAATAAATCTCTCACTATACTCCTTCCTTTCATCATCTGTTATCAGATTATACATTCTTTTAAAATAGTTTTTAGTAACATATGAATCCGCAAAGTTCATATCTCTTCTATATTTTGAAACTATAATAACAAAAACTATCTCCGAGTTTTGTCGCCAAGGATAATCTAAAAACTCGTATACTTTTTGAGTATATGCTTTATCTCTCTAAAGTACTCCCCAATCTTTAGACCAGGGATCTGTCATTCATAGTTGATTTAAATATTTCTATTTGTATTATTACTGCTGTTAATTTCGGGAAATAACTCGAAGAGTTATTCTCGATATTAACAGC
>JAGOPY010000015.1 GCA_017991835.1 Bacteroidales bacterium
TGTAACAGGACTGTCAACTGGTCACCCATACCCTGTAGGGGTTAAACCAAAACTACTCTGCACCGTCCAAAAAATCAAATAAGAACCTCCTATCATAATTGATATCATAGCATTCGAGGAATTTAATATACTCTTTCCTGAATGTTATCTTTTCATGATGTTTTTCCTGGTTATTGATATAATGATACACCGCATTCAGGTGTGACTTACTGTAAGTAAATGCACCATATCCTTCCTGCCAGGAAAACCTTTTCTTGCATAGTTTCTCATTATTGATAAATAGGGATGAACTCCTTTTAATATCATGGACAGTAGTTGATATTGATACTGCCGGATTTAATCCTAATAGGATATGGATGTGATCCGAAACGCCATTCACATTGATAGATTTGTGATTCATTTTAGTGATGATACCACTAATGTACTCAAAAACAGTACTTCTGATATCTCTTGTCAACAAAGCCTCGCGATATTTTACCGCAAACACCAATTGAACATACACTTGTGTAAAATTTCCCGGTTTCATGAGTTGATTTTTTAATTGTTAAACACTTTATATTGTTTATCCGGTAATTGGCTATAAAATACCCGGTCGTCATGAATTATTTTTTAATCCCCTACAGGGAAAGGGGATTCCGGGGGGATGTTTTCCACCAGAATACAACCGCTACGCGGTAGATAATGAATCATTTTTTAATACTTCGCCATAATTTCCAACCCCTTGCCCGTAGGGCATGGATTGTGGTAACCAAGCGCTCTGCCGTCCAATCCCCTTGCCCGTAGGGCATGGATTGTGGTAAAGCGCTCTGCCGGCCAATCCCCTTGCCCGTAGGGCATGGATTATGGTAACAGGACGTCAACCGGTCACCCATACCCTGTAGGGGTTAAAATATAACCCATTGTGAAATAATTAACAATAGAAAGTACTGAATTTTCACGTCAAAATTTGCAATAAAATCCAGTCTTCTCAAATTGCATATAAAACTTAATATCAATAATATAGATATTTCATCATACAAAAAACCAGTACATTTTTACCGGTTTATTTGCATTTTGCTACCGGTAACTCTTGCGCACAGTTGCCATCTTTCTTTCTCATTAAAATCGGAATCCAGTCGCCGAAAATCAGGACTTCCCCACCTTACCCGGGTTGTGCGGGCAATCTATTTTTGTATCATGAAATTGTAATCAAATGAACCCTTTAAAAAACAACCCCATGGAAACGAAAAAAATCCTCATCGTCGACGACGACATTGACATCATCACTGTTGTTAAAGCCATCCTCAGCAAGGAAGGCTATACCGTTATCTCTGCCTCCGACAAAGTCGAAGGTTTTAAACTGGCTTATAAGGAAAAACCGGACCTGGCCATCCTCGACGTGATGATGACTACCCAGTATGAAGGTTTTGAACTGGCCAGGGAATTCAGCGAAAATCCCGAGTTCGCCAATATGCCGGTACTAATGATGACCTCTATCGATGTACTGACTACTACTAAATCGGCAGTACAGGAAATGGCCCGCGAATTCCGCCAGGATCCCAGCTACCGCGAACTGGATGTCCTCCTCGTCCGCGATGTGATCACCGGAAAAGCCGGAGTCGATTACCGTACAGAAAAAGGTCCTTCCGTTTGGCTGCCCGTCGACGGGTTCCTCAGAAAACCGGTGGATGCCAAAAAACTCGTCCCCGCCGTTCAACACCTGATGGAAATCCATGCTAAAGCTAACTGATCAAAAGAATTGATCAATTGTCGTAGAATCGAAACTCAATATAAAATGTCTGCTGATATCAATCAAATAATAACCGAATACAGCGGTGGCAGTGAAAACCTGATCCCGATCCTGCAAAAAATCCAGGACCGGGAAGGGTTTCTATCCCGCCATGCAGTTATCGAAGTCGGGAAGAAGCTCGACATTCCGGCCAGTAAAATTTACGGCGTAGCTACCTTCTATAATCAATTCCGTTTTGAAGCCCTCGGCAAATATCATGTCCAGGTTTGCCGCGGCACCGCCTGCCATGTCCTGGGGTCAGCGACAGTGCTGCAGGAACTGGAAAAGATGCTCAGGATCAAAGCCGGGCAAACCACACGCGATGGCCTCTTCAGCATGGAAGTAGTCGCCTGCATCGGCGCATGCGGACTGGCCCCCGTTATTTGTATCAACGGTGAATTCCATGCCAAAGTGACCAAAGAGTCGCTGCAGGGGATCATCGATGAGTACAGGAACAGGGAATAGTGAATAGTAAAAAGGGAATAGTGAAAAGGGAATAGTGAAGACTAAGAAATTGATTGGGTAGGTAAATTGGATCAGTTAAGATTTTAAAAATGGAAAAGAACTTAAAATATAATCCTTTCATAATGGGTTTTTTGGTTGAGAATCCCTCCGATGAAACCTCCGGGATAAGGGAAAAGCAGTTGAAGGTTTTACGGAGGGAGGATGTTTCGGCGCCTGTTATCTTTATCGGAACAGGTACCTGTGGGCTTGGAGCAGGGGCTGGAAAAACTAAACTTGCAGCTCAGGAATATCTGACGCGTCAGGGAATTGACGCAACTATTATCGATGTTGGATGCATTGGCCTCTGCTCCTCCGAGCCCATCCTGGATGTCCAGTTGCCCGGAATGAAAAGGATCTCTTTCGAAAAAGTCTCCGCCGATAAAGTGGAAGGCATTCTCGATAAAGTATTTTATAAGGAATTGCCCGAACATCCGGTACTCGGGCAGTTTAATCAAGGCGATGGCAAGAATTGGGAGGGCGTCCCTGCACTGGACGAGCACCCTTTCTTTGCCCCCCAGACACGCGTTGTGCTGCAAAGCTGCGGCATTATCGATCCGGAAAGTATCGAAGAATATATCGCTCATGGCGGTTATCAGACACTCGTTAAAACTCTGCAAACAAAAACTGCTGAAGAGGTTTGCCGTTTCGCAGAGGAAAGCGGGCTCAGAGGGCGCGGCGGCGGCGGTTTCCCGACCGGTAAGAAATGGTCCCTGGCCAACCAGGAAAAGGCTGACCAGAAATACCTCATCTGTAATGCCGATGAAGGAGACCCCGGAGCATTTATGGATCGGGCGGTGATTGAAGGCGATCCGCACCGGCTTATTGAAGGCATGTCGATCGCGGCATACGGGATCGGCGCCTCCAAAGGCTATGTTTACATCCGGGCGGAGTATCCCCTGGCTGTCAAACGGCTTAAAAATGCAATCACGCAAGCTTATGATTTAGGGTTATTGGGTTCCAACATAGCTGGCACGAACTTCTCATTTGATCTATTGGTCAAAATGGGAGCCGGTGCATTTGTGTGTGGAGAGGAAACCGCCCTGATCCATAGCATTGAAGGAAAGAGGGGAATGCCGCGCCCCCGGCCTCCTTTTCCTTCCACCAGCGGGCTGTTCGGCAAACCGACCGTCATCAACAACGTCGAAACACTATCCAATGTTCCGACAATCTTTCAAAAGGGTGAAGGCTGGTACAGCTCCATTGGAACAAGTAATAGCAAAGGGACCAAGGTGTTTGCCCTTTCCGGTAAAATCAACCTCACAGGACTGGTCGAAATTCCCATGGGAACGACCATCCGCGATATTATCTTCAAGATCGGCGGAGGTATCCGGAATGGCAAAAAATTTAAGGCAGTCCAGATCGGCGGCCCTTCGGGCGGGTGTATCACCGAGGAAAATCTCGACATACAGATCGAATATGAATCGTTGCTGAAAGTCGGCGCTATGATGGGTTCCGGTGGACTGGTGGTCATGGACGAAGACACCTGCATGGTGGATGTGGCCAAATTCTTTATGGACTTCATCCAGCGGGAAAGCTGCGGAAAGTGCATCCCCTGCCGGGAAGGGACCCGGAGGATGCTGGAAATCCTCGAAAGCATTACCCGCAGGCCGGATGCCGGTAGCAGCCATGACGCCCTCGATCGTTTCAAAGGCGTAATGCAACTGGAAAAACTGGGAAAGATCATCAAGGAAACCTCCCTTTGTGGCCTCGGCCAGTCGGCACCCAACCCGGTAATGAGTACACTCCGCTGGTTCCGTGATGAATACGAAGCCCATGTTTTTGACCGCGTATGCCCTTCCGGCGCCTGCACCGACCTCAGGGTTTTTGTGATCGATGTGGATAAATGTACAGGATGTACCGTTTGTTCCAAAAAGTGCCCGACATCGGCCATCATCGGAGCGAAGAAAACTCCTCATTTTATTGTCGAAGACAAATGCATCGGTTGCGGAAGCTGTTATGAAGCCTGCAAATTCGACGCCATCTACATTAAATAACACCAAAATCATTATATAATCATGGATTTTCAGATTGAAGTCAATAATAAAAAGCTGGATGCAAAACAGGGGGAAACCATCCTCGATGTGCTGAACCGCAACGGGATGAAAGTGCCCACGTTATGCCACATGAAAGACAGGATTCCGACCGGTTCATGCCGGATGTGCGTGGTCGAACTTGAAAACAACGGACGTCTGGTGCCTTCCTGTTCATTCCCCGCTTCCCCCGAAATGATTATTAAGACACACTCACCCAGGGTTGTGGATGCCAGGAAAACGATCGTTGAACTGCTCCTTTCAAACCACCCCGACGATTGCCTTTACTGTGTCAGGAATGAGAACTGTGAATTGCAGAGCCTATCGCGCGAGCATCATGTGACCGAACGCCGCATCAGCGGCCTGAAGAACAACTTCAGCCTGGATCGTTCCAGCGCCAGCCTGGTGCGCGATCCCGACAAATGTATCCTTTGTGGCCGATGTGTCAGGGTTTGCGAAGAGGTGATCGGCGTTTCCGCCATCGATTTCATCGGACGTGGTTCGAAAACCCACATCGGTACCGCTTTCGACGGTGGACTCAACACCTCAAGCTGCATCAACTGCGGTCAGTGCATCCTGGTCTGCCCGACCGGAGCCCTGCATGAAAAGAGCCACTTCGGCGAAGTCCTCGACGCCCTCAACAACCCCAACAAAAAAGTGGTCGTTCAGTACGCGCCTGCCATCTCCGTTTCCCTGGCGGAAGCATTCCACATGAAGACGGGAGAAGACATAAACGGCCTGCTGAATGCGGTGCTGCGCAAAATCGGATTTGACTTTGTGTTTGATACGACTTTCTCTGCCGACCTTACGATCATGGAAGAATCGGCCGAACTGATCCACCGGATCGTAAACGGCGAAAAAATGCCGATGTTTACCTCCTGCTGCCCGGCCTGGGTAAAATACGTGGAGGAGTTCGCCCCCGAATTTCTTCCCAACGTCTCCTCCTGCAAATCCCCGCAACAAATGCTGGGAGCCGTCATCAAAACCTATTTTGCAGATATAGAAGGCATTAAGCCTGAAGACATCTATTCCGTATCGATTATGCCCTGTACGGCAAAGAAATTTGAAGCCCAGCGTACCTCTATGACACGTAAGGGGCTTACCGATGTCGATGCGGTTCTTACAACCCGCGAACTGGTCGACCTGATCCGGATGTACGGCATCCAGATCGAACAACTGGAGCCGGAAGGCGCCGACTCCCCGATGGGAGCCCGCAGTTCGGCCGGTAAGCTGTTCGGCGCTTCAGGCGGTGTCATGGAAGCCGCCTTAAGGACAGCATACTTTAAACTCACCGGAAAAGAGATGGTGCAGTTCAGGGTGAATGAGGTTCGCGGACTTAACGGCCGGAAAGAGACCAAAGTCCAGATCGGCGACCTGGTACTGGGCATCGCCGTCGTCAGTGGCATGGCCAATGCCAAGCCGCTTCTCGACGAAATCCGGAATGGCCGCGACGATATCCATTTTGTAGAGATGATGGCTTGTCCGGGCGGATGCATCGCCGGTGGCGGCCAGAGGATCGGGGCAGGTCTCGAAGCCATCCGCGCCCGGATGAAGAGCCTGTACGATATCGACGACAGGGAATCGATCAAGGTTTCGCATCGCAATCCCGAAATCCAGGAGATCTATAAGAATTTCCTCGGCGAACCCCTCGGCCATAAAAGCCATGAGCTGCTGCATACAAAGTATATTGAGAGAGATGATGTATTGCTATAATTAAGGAACCCACCCCCTATCCCCCTCCCTGCTGGCAGGGAGGGGGAACAAGGGGGAGGGTTAAAAATGACAAATGGCACATTCAAAAAAATACGCTAAGCTGGTTTACACGGTAAAAGACCGGTGCAGGGTTTGCTACACCTGCGTCAGGGAGTGCCCGGTGAAAGCCATCCGTATTTTTAACGGCCAGGCGGAGGTCATCGCCGAAAGGTGCATCGCCTGCGGGAATTGTGTCAGGGTTTGCAGCCAGGATGCCAAAGTATTCATCGATTCCAGGGAACAGGTGAAGATCTTCCTGAAGGGCGACCGGCCGGTTTACGCGGTCATCGCCCCCAGTTTCCCTGCCGAATTCAGGGAAATCAAAGATTACCGGGTACTGGTCGGCATGATTAAAAAGCTGGGATTTGAAAAAGTCGTGGAAGTATCCTTCGGCGCCGATATGGTGGCCATGGAATACAACAGGTTGCTGGGTGGAAACGGCGGGAAGCATTATATCTCCTCCGACTGCCCGGCCATCGTCAATTATGTCGAAAATTATCACCCCGACCTGGTCCCGTCGCTGGCGCCGATCGTATCACCCATGGTGGCTTTGTGCCGCGTGATCCGCAAAAAGTACGGCGAAGAGCCGCTGATTGTCTTCATCGGCCCCTGTATCGCCAAGAAAGCCGAATCTGATGAGATCGACGAAGCGATCACCTTCAGGGAACTGAGGAAGCTCTTCCAGGAGTTTAACGTTACTCCGGAGCAAACTCAACCGGCGGAATTCGATGAGCCGGTTTCGGGCAAAGGTGCTATCTTCCCGGTAAGCCGTGGCCTGCTGCAAACAGCGAATAAAAACGACGACCTCGTTGAAGGCAATATTATGGTGGCCGATGGAAGGGTTAACTTCCGGGAAGCCATCAAAGAATTTGAAAACGGGCTGATGAACTCCCAGCACCTGGAACTGTTGTGCTGTGAAGGATGCATTATGGGCCCCGGGATGACTTATGGATGCAAGAAGTTTGAAGGGATGGCCCTGGTCAGTGAATATGTCAGGGAGAAAATGCAAAACCTGGATGAAGAGAAATGGGAAAACCAGGTAGAAGAATTCTCCGGGATCGATTTTTCACAGCAATTCAGCCGGAAAGAGCGGACTCCGCTTCAAGCACCAAAGGAGAAAGTCGATGAAGTCCTGTTCAAGATGGGTAAAGTTTCGGAGAAAGATCAGCTCAACTGTGGAGCCTGTGGATACGATACCTGTGTTGATCATGCCATCGCTATCGTGAAGGGCCTGGCAGAGAACGAAATGTGCCTGCCCTATGCTATCGAGAAGCTCCATTCTTCCTTAAAAGATCTGAATAAATCGAACGAACAACTTGCCACAACCCAACAAGCGCTCCGCCAGTCGGAGAAACTGGCCAGCATGGGACAGCTTTCGGCCGGTATCGCCCACGAACTCAACAATCCTTTGGGCGTCATTACGATGTATACGAATATTTTAAAGGATGAAACGCCGCCCGACAGCCCTGTTTACAAGGATCTGCAACTGATCGTGGAGCAGGCGGAACGCTGCCGCGGAATTGTCGGCGGGTTGCTGAATTTCGCCCGTAAGAACCAGGTTTTCCTGGTCGAAACAAATACGGTCGACTTCGTGAAAAGGAGTGTCGATTCGATCATCCGGCCGGATAACATCGACATTAAAATCGAAAACAAGCTCAGCGATCCGATTGCCCGGATTGACAAGGACCAGATGATGCAGGTGCTGACCAACCTGGAAAAAAATGCGGTGGAGGCCATGCCGAAGGGCGGCACCCTGAAGATCTCGCTCACCGGCACAGATCATGAGGTGGAGCTCGCTATCAGTGATACCGGTATCGGAATCCCGGAGGAAAACATGGAAAAGATATTTACCCCGTTCTTCACTACCAAGGAAGTAGGAAAAGGAACAGGGCTCGGACTTCCGCTCATATACGGAATCGTGAAGATGCACCGTGGCCAGGTCCAGGTGACATCCAATGCCGACCCGTGGAAAGGACCGACAGGAACGACATTTACAATTAAGATACCAAGATAAAAGCCCCACCCCAATGCCCTCCCCAAAACGGGGAGGGGGCATGTGGAGGGAAATAAAAGATTTAATCAAAATAGTAAAGAGAAATGAAAGAAAGTAAGAAGACAATATTGATCGTGGATGACGACATCGATTATTTATCACAGATGGAACTGCAGGTTAAAAGGCTGGGATACGATGTGGTGACGGCAGATACTCAGAAGGAAGGCGAAGAACTGATCGGTAAAGGAAAATTTGACCTGGCTATCATCGATCTGATGATGGAGAACAAAGACAGCGGATTTATCCTGTGTTACAAGATGAAACAGAAAAATCCGGCCATGCCGGTCATCATTGCTTCGGCTGTCACAGCCGAGACCGGCCTGAGCTTTGGCGTCGAAACGGCACAGGACCGTTCCTGGATCAAGGCCGATACATTTATCGAAAAAGGAATCCGCCCGGACCAGTTGGAACGGGAGATAAATAAACTGTTGAAGATATGATGAACCCACCCCCTATCCCCCTCCCTGATATCAGGGAGGGGGAACTAAAGGGGGAGGGTTAAAATGACTAACTCAATGGCAACTCTTAAAGTTCTTGTAGTCGACGACGAACCCGGCATCCGTTCGGGGATAATCCGGATCATGCGGAATTTCAGGGTAGGGTATCCGTTTATGGATGAGGACTTCGATTTTGAAGTGATCGAAGCCGAAACCGGGGAAAGGGCTATCGAGATCATCGAGGCCCAACCGATGGATATTATCCTGCTCGACAATAAGTTGCCGGGCATGGACGGCATCGAAGTGCTGGATTATATCAAAAAGAAGGAATATGATGCCCAGGTGATGATGATCACCTCCTACGCTTCGCTGGATCTGGCCATAAAGGCCACGAACACAGGCGCTTACAATTTCATGCCGAAGCCGTTTACGCCGGATGAGCTCAAATCGTCGATCGAAGGGATCACCAAGCATCTCTACCTGAAACGGATGACCCGGAACATGAACCGTGAGGGAAAACAGGTGAGGTTCCAGTTCCTTTCGGTGTTGTCGCATGAGCTCAAATCACCGATCAACGCCGTGGAAGGTTATCTGAAGATCATGAAAGAGCGCCAGGTGGGCGATAACCTTGCCGATTACGACACCATGATCGACCGATCGCTCGAACGTATCAAAGGAATGCGAAACCTGATCATGGACCTGATGGACCTGACCAGGCTGGAATCGGGAAAGAAGGTGCGGGAGATGAAAAAAGTCGACCTCAACCAGGTGGCCAGGATCGCGATGGACACCATGGAGCCGATGGCGATTCAAAAAAATGTAAAGATGTATCTCGATGCCCCGGAGAATTTAACGATGGTGGGCGATCCCGATGAAATTGAGATCATCGTGAACAACCTGGTGTCGAATGCCGTTAAGTACAACCGGGAAGGAGGTTCGGTCAATGTCATGATGCGTCAATCCTCATCATCTTTAAATATTACTGTAGAAGATACAGGAATTGGAATGAGCGAAGATGACATCAAGCTTCTTTTCCAGGAGTTTGTAAGAATTAAAAATGAAAAAACGAAACTGATCACCGGCAGCGGACTTGGCCTATCGATCGTGAAGAAACTCGTGGAAGAAACATACAAAGGCACAATTAACGTCAAAAGCCAGCCGGATGTGGGCAGCACTTTTGTGGTTGTGCTGCCACTAATCCAGTGAATAAAGAATAATGAATAGTGAATAATAATAATCCGTGGTCATCCGTCGCATCCGCGTCATCCGCGTGCTATAAATAGAATAAAATGAAATTCCAACCTCAACAATATAACCTCCCGGACGAGCGGATGAAGCCTTTCATCGATCCCGATGAAATCAGTTCTCTGCTCGCCCGCTCTTTTCCAACCCGGGAGCAGGTCAGGGAAGTTCTCGCAAAAGCCCTGGCCAAGAACCGCCTCTCCATGGAGGAAACCGCCATCCTGGTCAATGCCACTGACCCTCAACTTGTTGAAGAAATTAAAGCTGCTGCCAGGAAACTTAAAAAAGACGTTTATGGTGAACGAATTGTCCTTTTCGCTCCGCTTTACGTCGGGAATTATTGTGTAAATAACTGCAAATACTGTGGTTTTGCGGCTTCCAACCGGAAAGCGCTCAGGAAGACTTTAACCAACGAAGAACTGGTCAGAAACGTCGAAGCCCTCGAGGAAAACGGCCAGAAGCGGCTCATCCTGGTCTATGGCGAGCATCCTTCCTATACCCCCGAATATATTGCCGAAACAGTTAGAACGGTTTACAATGTAAAAAAGGGCAGGGGAGAGATCAGGAGGGTCAATATCAATGCTGCCCCGCTGGATATTGAAGGTTTCAGGACCGTCAAAGAGGCCGGGATCGGTACGTACCAGATCTTCCAGGAAACATATCATCCGGAAACCTATAAAAAATACCATACCGGAGGATTTAAAAGAGATTA
This sequence comes from Bacteroidales bacterium, assembly GCA_017991835.1. Taxonomy (GTDB): domain Bacteria; phylum Bacteroidota; class Bacteroidia; order Bacteroidales; family JAGOPY01; genus JAGOPY01. The sequence continues at coordinate 10,499 of JAGOPY010000015.1, forward strand.
CGAAAATCGCCTGACATCGCTCGACCGCGCACAGGAAGCCGGTCTGGATGATGTCGGCATTGGTGTTCTGTTTGGTTTGTATGAATGGCGATACGAGGTGTTGGCGTTGGTTCGCCACGCCAACCACCTCGAAGCCGTTTACAACGTCGGGCCGCACACCATCTCCTTTCCGCGATTGCAGTTTGCATCGGAATATGAAATATCGGGCGACTGGCTCGTGAGCGATGATGATTTCACGAAGCTGGTAGCCATTCTCCGCCTGGCCGTTCCTTACACCGGGCTGATCCTGACCGCACGCGAACCGGAACATATCCGCCGCGAAGTCCTGCAGTTCGGCGTTTCGCAGATCGATGCCGGTACTAAGCTCGAGATCGGCGCTTATGCGGAAGAAGAACTCCCTACAGCACAAAATCCTGATAAAGAGCAGTTTCTGATCAACGATAACCGTTCTCTCCGCGAAGTGATCGACGAACTCCTGGACGAAGGCTTTATCCCGTCATTCTGCACCGCCTGCTACCGGAAAGGCAGGACAGGCGAGCATTTCATGGAATTTTCCGTCCCGGGATTTATAAAAAGATATTGTACACCCAACGCCTTGCTCACCCTGGCCGAATACCTGGAAGATTATGCTCCAGCGCAAACGGCTGAGAAAGGCTGGAAACTTATACTGAAGAATCTGGAAGAAGAAGTTGATCCGAAGTTTACACAGGAAGTGAGGAACAGGTTGGAACGGATCAGGGCAGGGGAAAGGGATCTTTATTTCTAAGATTTTTACTCCAACGACTAAAGCCGTTGGTTCCGGGAACATAAAACAACCGACGGCTTTAGTCGTCGGAAGAAAATGATAGCAACCGACGGCTTCAAAGGAAAGGTCAGCAGTCCGACGGGCCAGGGCCAGCAGTCCGAGAGGAAGGGTCAGCAGTCCGACGGGCCAGGGCCAGCAGTCCGACGGGTAAACCCATCGGTTATAAGGTAAGTAGATTTCGCCGTAGGCGATATGCTACTGTAGCAGGAGCGATTGTAAGAAATAATAATTCCCCGTAGGGGATAAACAATAAAAATGGAACCGATGGGTTTACCCGTCGGAGCACGAACACAAAACCGGATGGGTTTACCCGTCGGAGCACTTAAAAACAGCAGTAATGAAAACCGTGGTCGATAACATCCTAGCAAAGAACGTCATGGAAAAGGACGACCTCATCTATTTGCTTTCCACGAAGGAAGACCGCGAGAAGCACGCCCTGTATCGCAAGGCCAACCTGGTGAAGAAAGAATACTGCGGCAATGTGGTCTACCTGAGAGGATTGATCGAGCTGTCGAATATTTGCCGGAAAGATTGCCATTACTGCGGAATAAGGAAGAGCAATGATAAAGTGACCCGCTACACCCTGCCCGAAGATGAGGTGATCGACAAAGCCATGTTCGCCCTGCGGAGGGATTTCGGCTCGGTGGTGATTCAGTCAGGGGAAAGAACAGACAAGGTTTTTATAGAGTCGCTCACCCGGATGATCAAAGAGATCAGGGAACGATCGGAAGGCACGCTCGGGATAACGCTGAGTTGCGGTGAACAAAGCCTGGAAACCTACCAGCAATGGTTCGATGCGGGCGCTCACCGGTATTTGCTACGAATTGAGACCTCATCCGAAGAACTTTTCCGGAAAATACATCCCGACAATGAATTCCACCGGTATGAGGATCGTATGCAGGCGCTGGAGAACCTGCGCAAAGCCGGCTTCCAGACAGGCACCGGGGTGATGATCGGGCTTCCGGGACAGACTTTCGAGAACCTCGCCGACGATTTGCTGTTTTTCCGCAGCTTCGATATCGATATGATCGGCATGGGGCCCTATATTCCGCATGCCGACGCACCGATGGCAGGGTGGAAAACCAGGCTATTGAAACCGGCCGACCGCTTCGAGCTGAGCCTGCGCATGATCGCCCTGGCACGGATCATGCTGAAAGATGTTAACATTGCTGCATCAACTGCTTTGCAGACATTGGACCCCGACGGCCGGATCAAGGCGATCCTGGCCGGGGCCAATGTGTTCATGCCGAACATGACGCCGAAGATCTATGCCGGCGATTACAATCTCTATGAAGGCAAACCCCAGGTGATGGACGACCCGATGATCATCGTGAATGAACTGGAAAAGAGGCTGAGAGGGCTGGGAGAATCGATCGGCTACGGCAAGTGGGGCGATTCGAAGCATTTCTTTAAGAGAGTTATTAAGAATTGAAAATATAGAGATTCCGGCTTACGCCGGGATGACGGATGCCGCGCCGCTTTTCTTTCTATATAGCAAGCATCGTCATTCCGATCCGCCGAAGGCGGAGAGGAAACTGTAAGTTAAAACAAAACAATGAAAGCAGACAAAGGACGTGAACTCAAGCCGCATATCGGCATATTCGGCAGGCGCAACAACGGGAAAAGCTCCCTGATCAACGCCCTGGCCGGGCAGGACGTAGCCATCGTCTCCGCGCAGCCCGGCACCACCACCGACCCGGTGCGCAAATCGGTCGAGATCTTCGGCATTGGCCCGGTTATCCTGGTCGACACAGCCGGTATCGATGACTCTGGCGACCTGGGCGAGCTGCGCATCCGCAAAACCCTCCAGGTGATCAAGGCCATCGACCTGGCCATCATCGTTATTACGGATAATTCTATCAGTCAATTTGAAAATGAGTTAATCCGGCAATTTGGAAATTATGAAGTTCCCTATATTTTCGTTCATAATAAATCGGATCTGGTTGAATTATCGGAAGAAACCAGGAAGATCGTACAGAAAGAATTCACCACGGATATCACAGATTTCTCCACCTTAAATCCGGCGAATAAAGAACAACTGATCGGGATGATCATCCGCCACATGCCCGAAACGGCGTACACCAGCCGGTCGCTGCTGGGCGGATTACTGAACCGCGGGGATATTGTGATGCTCATCACCCCGATCGACAACGAAGCGCCTGAGGGCAGGATGATATTGCCGCAGGTGCAGGCGATCCGCGACGTGCTCGACAACGACTGCATCAACGTGGTACTAAAAGAGACCGAGGTGGAGCACTTCCTGAAAACCACCGGCATCAAGCCCCGGCTAGCCATTACCGACAGCCAGATGTTCGGCCGCATCGACAAGGTGATCCCGAGAGACATTCCGCTGACCGGCTTCAGCGTGCTGCTGGCCCGACACAAGGGCCCGTTCGACAAATACATGGAAGGGACGCCGAAGATCGATGCCCTGAAGGACGGCGACCGGGTGCTGATCCTGGAAAGCTGCACGCACCAGGTGAACTGCGACGACATCGGCCGGTACAAAATCCCGAACTGGCTTAGTGAATATACGGGCAAGAAGCTGGAATTCGATGTGGTTGCCGGGCTCGACAGCTTTGAAAGCGATTTCAGCAAATACGCACTTATTGTTCAGTGCGGCGGCTGCATGATCACCCGCAAGCAGGTCCACAGCCGGCTGAGAGAAGCGATTGAAGCAGGAATCCCGATTACAAATTACGGGATGGCGATTGCATGGACGAAGGGAATCTACGGCAGGGCGATAGAGCCTTTCGTTGATAGGTATTGATCAAACGAACAGACGATCAATCGATCAGACGATCGGCGATGTGATTTGGAAAATTAAATTTAACATCGCAGATCGATTGATCATCGTTCGGTAATCATTTTACTTCTGCGAGCTCGCATTTTTTCTTGCGGTCTCTACCGCCCGGTAAAAGATCCGGATCAGTTCGTCACTTTCATCTAGGGCTTTCTGCAATTTTTCCGGAACATTGCAGATATTGGCTTTTTGAATGATCGTCAGATTATAGCCCGATTCTCGCAGTTCCTTGAGTACAAGACTTGTTTTATGGATAAAATCTTTCCTTGATTCCGCGCTTTGCGCTTCAGCATAATTCAATGCAGCACTTGTCCCTGAGCGGGCTAACTGATTGACCAGATTCGTCCCGATAAAACCACTGTCGATGTTTTCACACACCTCATAAAGCATCATAGCAAAGCTGATAAGCCTATCTTCCATTTCTTTTTTCATAGTGTTTTTATTTGTTTATCCGGTTTTTGAATCAAAAATACCCGGTCGGATGAAAATATTTTTTAATGAAAGAGCTATCTAGCTCAGAAACAGGCGATAGGACGATCAGACGATCGATGAAAGAAATTGAACTAGGGAACAGGCGATAGGACGATCAGACGATCGATGAAAGAAATTGAACTAGGGAACAGGCGATAGGACGATCAGACGATCGGCGATTTAATATGGAAAATCAAATTTTACATCGTCGATCGCTTGATCATCGTTCGGCTGATCATTTTCCATCGTCGATCGTTTGATCATCGTTCGGCTGATCATTTTGATCGCCCAACTGCCTACTGCCCAACTTCTCTGAGCTTTCTCCGGTCGAGTATCCTAACCACCTTCCTGTCAACCGAAATCATCCCTTCGTCGGACATTTCGCCCATGGCGCGGGCCAGTGAAGGCCGCGTCACGCCGAATTGCTCGGCCAGGTCGCTCTGGGTAAGGGGAAGTTCGATCAGGTCTTTGTCGGGTCCGGCAAGTGAAAGAAGATACTGGGCGATTTTTCCTTTTATCGTTTTGAAAGATAAGAATTTGAGCTTATTTGCCAGAATTTGGGTATGTCCGGAAATGACATTCAGGAAGTTCTGCATCAGGCGGATATCGGCCTGCAGCATCTTCATGAAATCGTATTTCGGTATGTAAAGCAATTTTGTCCTTTCGTTCGCCATCACATTTACCGGGAATTTGTTCTGTTTCCCGAAAATAAAGGCCGAAGCGAGCGGGTATGGTGCCCGGATATCGTCGATCTTGATGATCTTTCCCGAGAAATCGACCATTTCCCCTTTCACACTCCCTTCGAGAACGATGATCAGGAAGTTCACCGGTTCTCCGCTGAAAGCGGCTATGTCGCCCACTTCATAGTTTTTAGTAAAGCAGTGGCACCTTTGAAAGAGCTTCTCCAGTTCCTCTTCAGAAAGTCCGGTAAATATCGGGCTATTTATTAGTGCCTGATACATTTCTATGCTTATTGAGATGGCATCTCTTTTATATGGAGCTCCTTCCGGAAAACCTTATCATTCTAACAATAGAAAACAAAAATAGTGAAATTTGAGATGCCATCTCGAATTGTTGTAACATTTGTTACATCCTGTTCTAAAGTTGAAGGCTATTTTTGTTGCCGGAAGTTTTAAGACTCACCACAAATTACACAGAGTTGCACATAGTAACACAGAGTAAAAAACACTAACGCGAGCGCAGCGAGCCAATGACACGAACGAAGTGAGTAAATGACCACTTAATGACGCGAGCGCAGCGAGCTAATGACCATAATATGAAACGAGAAATCATTAAAGTCGACGAAGAAAAATGCAATGGATGCGGCCTTTGCATCCCCTCCTGCCCTGAAGGGGCCTTACAGATCATCGACGGCAAAGCGCGGCTGGTCAGTGACCTGATGTGCGACGGACTCGGTGCCTGCATCGGCGAATGCCCGGAAGGCGCTATCGAAATAGAGGAACGTGAAGCCGAGCCTTACAACGAGGTGGCTGTGATCAAAGAGATCGTGAAGTTCGGGGAAAACACTGTTGTAGCGCACCTGAAGCATTTGCTCGATCACAATGAAATGATGTATTTTGAAACGGCAGTCGGGTATCTGGAGGAGAATTCCGGAAGCATCGGATTTGACCTGGAAGACGTGCTGGATAAGGTCTATGCGAAGAGTGTAGGAGGTGATTGCGCGCATGGCGGTTGCCCGGGAGCAAAGAGTTTTGAAAGGGATGGCGTCCCGCGGGACGAGGTCCCTGGGGACGCCGTCCCTTCACAGCTCCGCCAATGGCCCGTCCAGATGCACCTAATCAACCCTTCCGCACCTCATTTCCGAAATGCGGAGGTGCTGCTGGCAGCCGATTGTGTTGCTTTTTCCGTCGGCAATTTCCACCAGAAATACCTGAAAGGACGCAGCCTCGCTATCGCTTGCCCCAAGCTCGACCAGGGAAAAGAGGTCTATGTCGAAAAACTGAAAACAATGATCGATGAAGCGAATATTAAGGAACTCAACGTGATGGTCATGGAGGTGCCCTGCTGCAGCGGCCTGGTGCATATCGCCAACCTGGCCCGCGAAGCCGCCAGCCGGAAAATTCAGATAAAAAAGACCATCATCGGAATCAAAGGAGAGGTGCTTATGGAAAGCTATATTTGATATTCACCACAGAGTACACAGAGTTAACACAGAGTAAAAATATTCCCGAACTTAGAACTAAACACTTAGGACTAAAAAAATACCTGAATTCAAAATTTAAAACTTAAAATTTAAAATTAATATCATGGAAACTCCCTTATTCTCACACTCCCAGGTAATGAACTTCAATGATAAAGTCGAATATTCCGCCGAAGGAATTGTCTCCAAACGCGTCATCCAGAAAGAAAAGGGTAATGTGACCCTATTTGCCTTTGACAAAGGACAAAAACTCAGCGAACATTCCGCACCCTTCGACGCTATGGTGCAGGTACTGGAAGGCCAGGCCGAGATCCTGATCAACCGCGTTCCTTACCTGCTTGGCGCCGGACAATCTATCATCATGCCCGCCAATATTCCTCATGCTGTAAATGCTGTGGAAAAGTTCAAGATGCTGTTGACAATGATCAAAGAGTGAAACCAAGCCCCCTCCCCTTGGTCCCCTCCCCCAATTGGGGGAGGGGATACAGGGGTAGGGGCAATTAGATATGAGCGAACTTATCAACAACTCCGAAAAGCGCAAAGAGCTGCTCAAACACATGATCCTGCAGCTCCACGCCGGCGAAGCACCCGACGAAGCGCGCAAACAACTGGTCAGCCTCCTGACGAAAATCCCTTACGGCGAAGTCGTGGAGGTCGAGCAGGAACTGATCTCCGAAGGCACCCTCAGCGAAGCCGAAGTACTCAAATTCTGCGATATCCACTCCGAAGCCCTCGATGGCGCCATCGACCTTTCGGGTATGAAAATAATCCCTCCCGGCCATCCGGTCGATACTTTTAAAAGGGAAAACAAGGAACTCCTGAAAGTGGTCGATCAGCTCGAATCGCTTTACACCCGGGTCTCATCCGTTAAGAGTGATGAAGAGATCGGCGCTTTTCTCATCCAGCTTAAAACACTATTTAACAACCTGATGGACGTCGAAAAGCACTATCTCCGTAAGGAAAACCTGGTATTCCCCTTTATGGAAAGTTATGGAATCACCGGTCCGCCTAAGGTAATGTGGGGTAAACATAACGAAATCAGGGAATTGCTGAAGGCTTCAATCGAAGTATTGAACGCCCCGGGACAACTTTCTCCGGAAGAGATGGAAACAGTAGTGCAGATGGTTCTCAAACCCGCTTCCGACGGAGTTGCAGATATGACCCTGAAAGAAGACCAGATTCTCCTCCCGATGGTCATGGATAAACTGACCGACCTGGAATGGTATGAAGTCTACAAACAAACCCTGGAAATCGGCTTCTGTCTTTATGATCCGGACATAGAATGGAGACCTGAAAATATTGCCGCTGAAGAGGTTGCAGATGCCGGTAACGACCTGGTCCACCTTCCTTCCGGCAGTTTTACCAAAGCAGAACTGCAGGCTATTCTCAATACCTTGCCGGTCGATATGACTTTCGTCGATAAAAACGAAAAAGTGAAATATTTCAGCCAGGGAAAAGAGCGCATATTCCACCGCAGCCGCGCCATCCTAAACCGTGATGTCAAGCTCTGCCACCCGCCATCCAGCGTACATGTGGTTGAGCAAATCCTGGAAGATTTCAGGACCGGCCGGCAGGACCACGCCCCCTTCTGGATCCAGATGAAAGGAAAGTTCATCTACATCGAGTATTTTGCCTTGCGCGACGAAAACGGCGAATACCTCGGCACCCTGGAAGTATCGCAGGACCTGACCGAAAAGCGGGCACTTGAAGGAGAACAAAGGATACTGGCGTATGGAAAGTAGCCTTTAGTCGTAATTGGAAATTTGAAATTTGAAATTTGGATCCCTAACCAAATAACAATCGAACAATCGAACAATGGAACAACTAATCATAACCCCACGCACAAAAGTTTACGAACTCCTGGAGGCCTATCCTCAACTCGAAGATACGCTGATCGAAATAGCCCCGGTCTTTAAAAAGCTGAAAAACCCCGTTTTGCGGCGGACGATAGCCAGGGTAACCACTTTGCAGCAGGCAGCCCAGGTTGGGCAGGTGCCTGTGCATGAAATGGTGAACACCCTCAGGCAGAAAGTTGGCCTCGACTGCCTGGAAGGACTGGAAGCGACAGCCTCCGGAAATGCCTCGAAACCATCCTGGTTAATAGAAGATAAAATAGTGAAGCGCCTGGATGCCAGGCCGGTCATAGAACAGGGCGGCCACCCGCTGGGCGAAGTGCTTACCGGGGTGGGTGATTTAAAACCCGGCGAGATCTATGAACTCGTTACCCCTTTCCTGCCGGCCCCGTTGATCGAACGGGTTGTGGCCCAGGGCTTCGATCACTGGTCGGATAAGAAAGCTGAAGATCATTTTATAAACTATTTCCTTAAGAAATAAGCCATGAGATCCGGTCCGAAGGACTGTCATAACGGTAACCGATGGCTGAAATTCTTTAAAAAGTGGCACCGCTGGCCCGGAGTGATCATGGGGTTCTTTTTCATCCTCTGGGCCATCTCCGGTGTCGTCATGAACCACAGGCAGTTATTCTCCAATTTTGATATCACCAGGAACCTCGTCCCGAAGGAGAACCGGTATGTCAACTGGAACAATGCCGCGGTACGATCGGGTGTCATGATCGGAAACGACAGCCTGCTTCTTTTTGGGAATACCGGCATCTGGCTGACTGATACCCGGTTTGCCGCTTTTAAAGATTTTAATGCCGGATTTCCTGAGGGTATCAACAACCGGAAGATATCGTCGATGCTGGTCTCCTCAAAAGGGAATGTTTATGCAGGTACGCTATTCGGTTTATTTTATTTTGATTTTGACAAGGAAAAATGGGTTAAGATTCCGGTTAAATTTAAGGATGAACGGATACAATGGATTATTGAAAAAGAGGGAAGGATCGTCTTCCTGACGCGGTCTGAAATGTTTGAATCGGTTGATAATCCCGCGTCTTTTAATCCAGTCGGACTGAAACTGCCGCCCCCTGCCGGCTATGACAATAAGACCGGCCTTTTCCGGACGATCTGGGTGATCCATAGCGGGGAAATTTATGGTAAGATCGGACGGTTGGTGGTGGATGCCCTCGGCCTGGTCGTTATTCTGCTGGCAGTTACAGGTTCTTTGCATTTTGCAATGCCCTATGCCCTAAGGACTCTCAAAAAAAGAAAAAAATCCCTGAAGCTGGCCTCTGCCACTAAAAAGGCTTCGGCAACCTGGCACAAAAAAGCCGGGATCTGGATTGCTGTGTTTATTTTGATTAATACGATAACAGGGATGTTTCTTCGTCCGCCGTTATTGATTGCCATTGCCAATGCCCGTGTCGGGAAGATTCCTTTTTCGGTCATGGATACGCCCAATCCCTGGGAAGATAAACTTCGGGCGGTGATTTGGGATGAAGAAATAGACGGATATATTTTAGGTACTACCGAAGGATTGTTTTTTGCTGATAATAGTCTCGAAAGGGAAATGGTTCCCCTTCCGGGCCAGCCGCCGCTTTCGGTGATGGGGATAAACGTTTTTCAGAAAACAGGTTCCGGTCAGTATCTTGTCGGCACATTCAATGGAATTTATGATTGGTACCTGAAAAGGGATGGCGTCCCTCGGGATGGCGTCCCGGGGACTCGAGACCCCATCTCATTCTACCCAGATGGAGTCTCAACATTTCGAGATGGAGTCTCATTTAACCACCTCTCCGGTCGCCCCCCACAACCTTCCAACTCAAATAGCAAACCCTTCGGTGACGAAATGGTGAGCGGGTATTTGAAACTGGAAAATGGAAATTCGGTTTACTTTGATTATAATAAAGGAGCGGTCAGCCTTGGCAATGAACCTGTTATGCCGGCTATGCCTCTGGAGATTATAGAAAAAAGCCCGATGTCGTGGTGGAATTTTGCCCTGGAGGTCCATACCGGAAGGATCTTTAAACCGCTCGTGGGCGACTTTTATATATTAATCGTACCTTTATTGGGTATTTTTGGTACTGTTTTAATAATTAGCGGAATAATTGTCTGGATAAAACTCTATGCAAGGAAAAATCGTTAACTATTTCATCCCGCCGCCTCAATGGCGGTTGCCGGTTATCATCATGCTGGGTATTTTTGTCGGATTAGCCCTCTTTACTTTCAGAACATCCAGGGCCTGGTCGTACCTCTCCGATGATCCCGAAACCTGCATGAACTGCCATATCATGGCCCCCCAGTTCGCCACCTGGAGCCACAGCTCACACCGCGGCAAAGCAAACTGCAACGACTGCCATGTCCCGCATAATAACTTCTTTAATAAATACTATTTTAAAGCCAAAGATGGATTGCGACATGCCACCATCTTTACCCTCCGGGCTGAACCTCAGGTCATCTTTATCAAAGAGGCCGGGGTTAAGGTTGTTAAAGATAATTGTGTAAGATGCCATGAGCAGCAAATGGCCTGTAAACATTGTCATAATAAAATAATACCTGAAGGTGATGGGATCTTTTGCGAACGTGAAGATGAAATCAGCATGCTGAACGGGGAATTCACCGAGTATCACGCCGACAGGCTTTGCTGGGAATGCCACCGCGAAACACCCCACGGCCGCGTTAACAGTATCTCCAGCGTCCCAAACGCCCGCGTCCCCGTCCCCTCAAGCAATGTGCCGGAGTGGATGAAGTGAGTCGTTAGTTGTTGGTCAAAAGTCGTTAGTCATTGGTCATTAGTAATTGATAATTAAGCATTAAGAATTAAGCATTAAGAATTAAGCATTAAGAATTAAGCATTAAAGCATTAAGCATTACTCATTAAACATTAAGCATTATGTCATTATCAGACAAAGTCCGTCAAAAGCCCTGGATCGGGTGGGCGATCTTCATTGCCACCGCAGTGGTTGTTTTCTTCCTTGGACTTCTTGCCAATTCAGTTATGGAACGGCGGACCGAAGCACAGTTTGCTTTTAACACTGCCGTGAAGTACGATAACTCCGAACCGCGAAATGCCGTCTGGGGTAAAAATTTCCCCCGGGAATACCAGTCATACCTGCAAACATCCGACACATCGTTCCGCAGTAAATACAACGGCGGTGCCATGATCGACATGCTGGAGGTCGATCCGCGACTGGTCGTCCTTTGGGCTGGATATGGCTTTGCCAAAGATTATAACCAGGGACGGGGGCATTACTATGCCATCGAGGATATCCGGAATACACTTCGGACCGGCGGCCCTGCCGAAGGGAAACCCAGCCCGCAGCCCAATACATGCTGGGCCTGCAAAAGTACCGATGTCCCCAGGATGATGAAAGTTACCGGCCCGGCTGAATTTTACAACGGGACCTGGGATACGAAAGGCCATGAGATTGTCAATGCGATCGGTTGCGCCGATTGCCATGACGCCAAAACCATGAACCTGCAGATCAGCCGGCCGGCATTGAAAGAGGCCTTTGAAAGAAAAGGCATCGACCTCGCTAAAGTCTCCCACCAGGAGATGCGCTCACTGGTCTGTGCCCAGTGCCACGTCGAATACTTTTTCGATAAACGCGAACCGAAACACAACTACCTGACCTTCCCGTGGGATAACGGATATACTGCGGAAGATATCGAACGCTATTATGATTCGTTTATGTTTACCGATTGGACCCATGCCCTCAGCAAAGCGCCGATGCTGAAAGCCCAGCACCCTGACTGGGAAGTCTATATGACCGGCATCCACGCCGAACGCGGCGTCTCCTGCGCCGACTGTCATATGCCTTATAAAAGCGAAGGGGGGCAGAAATTTACCGATCACCACCTCCAGAGCCCGCTGAACAATGTGGAAGCCTCCTGCGCCGTCTGTCACCGCGAAAAAACGACTACGCTGATCAAGAATGTGTATGACCGGCAGGACAAGATCATCGAAAACCGCGATAAACTCGAAGAACTGCTCGTCAGGGCACATGTGGAGGCCAAAAAAGCCTGGGACCTGGGTGCATCCGAAGATCAGATGAAACCGATCCTGATGGATATCCGCCATGCCCAGTGGCGCTGGGATTATGCTGCCGCCAGCCATGGCGCATCCTTCCATGCTCCCGTTGAAATCGGCCGGGTCGTTTCAACCGGCATTACTATCGCCCAGGATGGCCGGATCAAGCTGGCCCGCCTCCTCGCTTCCCTTGGCCATAATGAGGAGATCCCTTACCCCGATATTGCCACCAAGGAAAAAGCCCAGGCCTTCATCGGCCTTGACATGGCAAAACTTGAAGCCGAAAAACAGGTCTTCCTGAATGAAGTTGTCCCCGAATGGGACCGCAAAGCCGCCGAACGGGAAGCTACTTACCCGACGCAGTAATCCACCGAACCGACGGCTTTAGTCGTCGGAGCACGAACCAAATACAAGATATTTTGTAATCCGCGGTGCAATTTTCTTAACTTTGTCGTGTTAATATTTCTGCACTTCAATACCCCTGCTACCGGGTATTCGTTGGTTATTTTTATAGCCAAAAGCATTAAAAACGACATTGATGGCTGTTAATTTATTTAAGAAGAGATTCTTACGACTATTTGCCCTTACAATCCCGTTCATTTTATTGACCTGCTTTACTTTTTCCGGATCCGGCCAGGAAACGGAAACCAGCGAGATAATTATGCCGGACAGCCTTACCACTGCCGACTCGATCAGCCCGGTGGGATTACAATTGATCAATGACGCCACCCAGGCAGAGAAGATCGTGAATGAATCGGTGACTATCGGGATGCTCGACAGCCTGGCTTCAATCCCTTATTTTAAGGAGTATTATTTTAATACGGATACCGCAATCCTGAACGTCTATGATTTTCCCAACGGTCATGTGCCGGTTTATCCCGATTCGGTATACAAAGCAAGAATTGAAAAGCTTAACCAGGAAACGCCGCTGGATCTTACTTATAATGAATCAGTAAAATCTTTTATTGAACTTTATGCGGTCAGAAAGCGCATGCTTACATCTAAGGTCTTGGGATTGAAAGAGATCTATTTCCCACTTTTTGAAGAATACCTGGATAAATATGATATCCCGCTCGAAATGAAGTACCTGGCCATAGTCGAATCGGCCCTGAACCCTACCGCAGGTTCGCGCGCCGGCGCCAAAGGATTATGGCAGTTTATGTACCATACGGGAAAACTATACGGGCTGAAGGTCACCTCGCTGACCGACGACCGGTTCGACCCTTACCTGGCTACTGACGCCGCATGCCGACATATGCGCGATCTCTACGCTATGTTCGGCGATTGGAACCTCGTGATGGCTGCCTATAACTCGGGCGCCGGAAATGTCACCAAAGCCATCCGCCGGGCGGGCGGAATTAAGGATTATTGGGCTATCTGGCCCTTTCTGCCAAAGGAAACAAGAGGCTATGTCCCCGCTTTTATTGCGGTGAATTATGTCATGAGTTACGCGCCCGAACATAATCTTTATCCGCTGGATCCGGGAATACTTTACAATGGGATCGATACCGTGGTCGTAACCCAGCCGCTGGCATTCGACCAGTTATCCGAGTTTCTGAACATCTCAAGGGAGGAGCTGGCTTTCCTGAATCCCATCTTTAAATCGGATCTTATTCCGGCGTATAATGGGAAAACATTCAGTTTGAGGTTGCCGCGCGAATTAGCGGTGAAATTCGCTGAAAATGAACAGGCTATTTATAATTATAAAAGCCGGAGCGGCCTGGAAAAAGAAAAACTGATCTCCGAAATCAAGAAAGCCACCGACAGGCAGTACCATACGGTCAGAACCGGGGAAAGCCTGGGCCTTATTGCCAGGAAATACGGCGTAAGCGTCAAACAGATACAGCAGTGGAATAACATGAAAGGCACGATGATCCATCCGGGACAGCAACTCATCATTATGCCTTCAAGCGGGTATGCCTCCACCACGCCTTCGTCGCCTTCCACTTCCAAAACAGCAAAACCGGCCAGTGATCCTCCCGCAGCGGAACAAAAAAACCAGGAAGCCACCCCGGAACCGGTCACACAGCCTGAACCGGAATTCCATACGGTCAGAAGCGGGGAGAGCCTAGCCATTATCGCTCAGAAACATCATTGCTCGGTCGACGATCTGAAGAAATGGAATAACCTCTCGTCGAACATGATCCACCCGAACCAGAAGTTGAAGACTTCCGGCAGTAAACCATCTCCGGCTAATAACGCCGGCAACACAGCAACGGGTACTGATGTTACTTATATATACCATACGGTGAAAAAAGGGGATACCCTGTGGGATATTGCCCAGCAATATAAGGGAGTGACGGTTGAGGATATAAAAAAATGGAATAACCTCGGAAATTCATCAAAACTCCAGGTCGGACAGAAGTTGAAAATCGCGAAAAACGGCTGATATTCAGCAAATAATCTCTAATCTCGACATTAAAGCTTTCATGTCATGAAAAAGAACCCTCTGAAACTGTTCAACTATTCTGTCGTAACGTTGATGGCTGTTATCTCCTTTTATTCCTGCCAGTTTGATGATCCAGGCAAAAAGAAGTCGATAGGCGCTGTGAACGAGCTTTTAGTCGTAACCAATGATAAAGCACAGTGGGAAAGCGCTTTGGGCGATTCGATCCGGGCCGTTTTTGCGGCTCAGATGCCGGCTTTGACGCAACCCGAACCTTACTTTGACCTTATCAATGTCGCCGACGAAAACTTTTCAGATATTTTCCAGAAATACCACAACATTTTTATCGCTGACATCAACCCACAGGCACCCGGTGTTAAGTCGGAAACAAACGCGGATGTATGGGCTGTTCCCCAAAGGGTTATCAGGATTACGGCACCCGATTTATCCTCATTTTACATCGAATTGGCCCGGATGAAGGCAACATTCATGGAAATGTATATTGCCCTGGAAAGGCAGAGAACACTCAATATCAGCCAGTTATCGGTTAATATGGATCTTTCCCGCGAGGTGGAACAAAAATTCGGAATATCCTTGCCTTTTCCCGGTGGTTTTTATAAAGCCGGCGAAGCCCCCGGATTCATGTGGATTCGTCATAAAGTGACCAAAGCCAGGCAGGATGTGGAACTTGGCATTATGGTCTACTCAGCCGACTACCGGGATCAATCGGTCTTCGATCCGCGTCATGTGGTCAAATGGCGAAACCTGGTCACTATGCAATATGTCCCGGGACCATCCCCTTTGTCATTTATGAAGGTCTCCGAGGAATATATTCCCCCGGTTTTCGATACCATCACATATTTTCCAGGGGGTTATGCGTTAGAAACCCGGGGCATCTGGGAGGTGGAAAACGATTTTATGGGAGGCGTGTTCGTCAGCTATACTTTTATTAATCCTGCCGACAATAAAGTCATGACCCTCGACGGGTATGTTTATAATCCTAATGATGATAAGAAGAATTTCCTGCGGCAGCTCGAAGCGATCTTTTTCGCGATGAAGTTTTCCTCACCGAATTAAAGAAAACTTAAAACCTATTTTTCTTTGGCAAAGATGGTCGTAATGGTCATGTCAGGCCTTGTGGCAATATTGATCAGTTTGCCGTCTTCATATTTCCCAAGCAGGGAGGTCTGATAAGAATCTTTAAACGACATATACACCCCGGCCTCTTCCGCTTTATAACTCCATGTCCCCTCCATGATCGTCGAGCCGGCGCGGATTTTCGCTGTTTTGTCCTCAAGGAGTTCGTAAGAAACCTGCTGAGCGCTTTTCTTTGAAGCTTCTACCTGCTGCTGATCTACCGGTTTGACCGATTCAAACTTAACATCTTCCACTTTCCAGGTACCGGCTATTTTTTGCTCCGGTGTTTTGGAACATCCTGCAATAATAACAATCGACAGAATGATGATAAGGATGGCCGAAAGATTTCTTTTCATCTCTTTATTTTTTGGCAAAATTATGAAAAAACACTTGACATGAATTAAAATATAGTTTACTTTTGCCCGATCGATTAAACCATATGGTTAAATAAAAAGGTTAAACTGATTAGTTAGATGGCATCTCAATACACCGAAACAGAACGCCTGATCCTTGAAGCAGCAAGGAAAGTGTTCCTCGACAAAGGCTTCGACGGGGCCACCATGCAGATGATCGCTACCGAAGCAAGGATTAATAAAGCGCTGCTGCATTACTACTTCCGCAGTAAAGACAGGCTGTTTGAAGGGGTTTTTAATGAAGCTTTCGGGAAAATGGTCCCGGACCTGATGAAAATATTCGCCTCCGAAGCTCCTTTTGATGAAAAGATCAGGACCTTCGTTCATGCCTATATCAGCGCTTTACAAAACTATCCGCAGATCCCGCTGTTCATCCTGCATGAAATCCACCGCAACCCGGGGCGTATTATTGAATTGATCCGTTCTACCGGAATGAACCCCGATTTTGTGCTGAATGTCATCCGGAATGAAATAAAGAAAGGCACCATCCGGGATATTGATCCGATGCAGCTTATCACCAATATGATGGCCCTTTGCATTTTCCCTTTCGCAGCCCGGCCCCTGATCCAGGGTTTCATCTTTAATAATAAGGAAGATGTTTATAATCAATTCCTTGAAAACAGAAAGACCGAAGCAGCCGACTTTATCATTAAAGCCATCAAGCCATGAAAACAGCTCTTCTCCTCCTTATCGCTACATTCATGCTGACTTCTGCATCTGCACAGTCCGACACCCTGTCGCTCGCTGATTGCCTGTCGAAAGCCGAAGCCAGCCATCCGCTTTTCCAGCAATATGACCTGCTGGCATCTACCAGCGACCTGAAAGTGAAAAACCTTGGTAAGAACTTCTTTCCGGAAATCAATATCAATGGAGATGCCCATTACCAGTCGGATGTGACCGAAATTCCCTTCTCTTCTCCCGCATTTCCAATCGAAGCCCTCGACAAAGACCAGTACAAAATCTCGCTCGATGTCAGCCAGATGATCTATGATGGCGGTATGACCCGAAAGAACAAGGATATCGAATACATCGAGCACCAGATCAACCGGGCAAATGTCGGGATCACAATCTACCAGCTCAAAGAACGGATCGTCGGAACGTATTTCAGCATCATTTCGTTGCAGGAAAACCTGAAGATCCTGGCCATCAACCGGGAAAACCTGAAGGCCAGGCTGAAAGATGTGGAATCGGGCATCCGGAACGGGGTCATCCTGGCCTCCAACGCCGAAATCCTTAAAGCCGAACTGCTGAAGATCGATCAGAAAGAGATCGAAATCAACGCCGGCATCGATCTGGGCTATAAAATACTGTCGGTCTATACGGGAGAGGAGATTTCCCCCGGCACCTTCCTGAATTGGGCTAACCCGGTCGTAGATATTCATATCTCCGGCAATAACCGGTTGGAGTACTCGCTTTTCGGCCTCCAGGCAGAAAAAACCGATGCCTTGAAAAAACTCGCTTCATCTAAGCTTGTTCCGCGGTTTTTTGCCTACGGTTCGGCCGGCTACGGGAAACCGGGTTTTAATATGCTGTTGAACGAATTCGACGATTATTATGTCATCGGGGCTAAGCTCAGCTGGAATGTCTGGAACTGGAACCGGACAAACAATGAAAAGCGGGTTTTCGATCTTCAGAAACAGGTTATCGAATCGAACCGTAATGCTTTCACCCGAAACCTTTCGGCTGATATGGAGAAACGAATATCGGAGATCGCAAAATATGAAGCGTTGCTGCCCAAAGACCGCGAAATTGCCGGTCTCAGGGCCGGTATCGTGGAAACCTATGCTTCACAGCTTCAGAACGGTGTGATCACCGCCACGGAGTATATGACAGAGATGAATGCCGAAACGGAAGCAAAACTTAACCTGAGATTTCACGAAGTTCAACTCGTCAGGGCAAAATACGAATATCTGGCGGCAGCCGGAAAACTATAAACATGATTCTTATGAAAAGTGCACTATTTCTTATTTTACCAGTATTGATTATGGTTTCATGCAACCGTAATGAAAAATCGGACGCTTATGGCAACTTTGAAGCCTCGGAGGTGATAGTTTCCTCCCAATCTAACGGACAAATCAAATACTTAAATATTGAAGAAGGTATGCAAGTGAATGTCGGCGATACAATCGCTATGACCGATACCATCGACCTGAGCCTCAAGCGCGAACAGCTTATTAGCCAGTCGAAAGTGATCCTGGCCAGGTTGCAGAATATTGATTCGCAGATCAGCGTACAGGAACAACAGAAGAAAAACCTCCTGGTAGACAGGGAGAGAGTCGGGAACCTGCTCAAAGATGGCGCCGCCACACAGAAACAGATGGACGATATCAGCGGAAACCTCGACCTGATCAGCAAACAGATCAGGGCCACTGCCGTGCAGAAGGAATCGGTACGCGCCGAACTGGGCACCCTCGAAGCCCAGGTCAGGCAGGTGGAAGAATCGATGAACAAATGCTTCATCGTCTCACCGCTGTCGGGTACGGTACTGGTCAAATTTGCCGAAGCCGGTGAAATTACCACCCCGGGAAAACCTGTCTGCAAAGTAGCCAATCTGGAAACGCTTGAGCTGAAAGTCTATATCAGCGGCGACCAGCTACCTTACCTCCGGTTGGGAGATAATGTGGATGTGATGATTGATAAAGACAAATCAGGCTTTACCAACCTCACTGGACGCGTTTCCTGGATCAGCCCGAAAGCCGAATTCACACCCAAGACCATCCAGACCAAGAAGGAGAGGGTGAACTTGGTCTATGCCGCCAAAGTGCTGGTCCCGAACGATGGCAGCCTGAAAATCGGCATGCCCGGCGAGATCAATTTCATGCCCGTAACCGACTAGCTGCAGCCATTAATGGAATCGGTCCGCATCACCGGCCTCAGTAAGTCATACGGAAAAGTCAGGGCCCTCGACTCGATCAGCCTGTCGGTCGATAAAGGAGAGCTCTTCGGCTTCATTGGGCCCGACGGATCGGGCAAAACAACATTGTTCCGCATCCTGACAACCCTTTTGCTGCCGGATAGCGGCCAGGCTACCGTCGAAGGTTTCGACACGGTGAAAGAGTACCGGCATATCAGGAAGATTGCCGGCTATATGCCGGGCCGGTTTTCACTATACCAGGACCTGAGCGTGGAAGAGAACCTGAAATTCTTTGCCAGCATCTTCAAAACTACTATTCAGGAGAACTACTACCTGATCAGGGATATTTACAGCCAGATAGAACCGTTCAAAGACCGTCCCGCCGGTAAGCTGTCGGGAGGGATGAAACAAAAGCTGGCCCTGTCGTGCGCCCTGATCCATAAGCCGGCCGTCCTGTTCCTCGATGAACCGACAACCGGCGTGGATGCCGTTTCGCGTAAAGAATTCTGGGACATGCTGGCCCGGCTGAAAAAAGAAGGGATCACGATCCTGGTCTCAACACCTTACATGGACGAAGCAGGCCGATGCGACCGCGTGGCGCTGATCCAGCAGGGAAAGATTCTGGGTATCGATACTCCCCGGGGAATTGTTGGTGCATATAAGGATAAACTGCTGGCAGTCAGATCTTCCGGAATGTACAAGCTGCTGTTCGATGTGCAGGAATTCCCCCGGACAATCCGGGCCTACCGCTCGGGAGAATTTATCCATTGCTCTGTAAAAGATGAAAATGCCGGCGATGAATTGAGGAATTTCCTGGCCGGAAAAGGGCATGAAATGATCGAAGTCAGAAATATATCTCCCGATGTGGAAGATTGCTTCCTGGCTTTGATGACTAACGACCGATCCTTCGGGACTTCACCTTCAGGACAAGCGACCAATGACTAACGACCATCATATCATCGAAGTAGAGAACCTCGTCAAGAAATTCGGTTCGTTCGTTGCCAACGACCACCTGAACTTCTATGTGAAGAGAGGGGAGATTTTCGGTTTCCTGGGAGCCAACGGCGCCGGAAAAACAACAGCGATCAAAATTTTGTGCGGCTTGTGGAAACCTACTTCGGGCAGGATTCAAGTCGCCGGGTTCGATGTCTATAAAGAGACGGAAAAGATCAAACGGAATATCGGTTATATGAGCCAGAAGTTCTCCCTGTATGAAGATATGACGATTGCAGAAAACTTCACATTCTACGGGGGAATTTATGGTATGAGAATGCCCGGGATCAGGAAGAAAATGAGCTTTTTCCTGGAGAAGCTGGGCATTGTGGAATATAAGGACAGGGTGATCAGCGACCTGCCGCTGGGATGGAAACAGAAACTGGCCTTTTCAATCGCCATCATGCACGATCCGGCCATCGTTTTCCTCGATGAACCGACCAGCGGCGTCGATCCATTGACCCGCCGGCAGTTCTGGGACATGATCTATGAAGCGGCCCACGACGGAATTACGGTCTTCCTGACTACCCACTACATGGACGAAGCGGAATACTGCGAAAGGGTTTCCATAATGGTCGACGGACGGATTGAAGCTTTGGGAACCCCGGCTGAACTGAAGAAAGATTTTGTCGCAGATTCCATGGAAGAGGTGTTTATCAGGCTGGCCAGGAAACAATAAATAAACAGCAATATGCGCGGCTTTATCATCAAAGAATTCTATCATATCTTCCGCGACGTCCGGACGATGATCATCCTTTTCGGGATGCCGGTCATCCAGATCCTGCTGTTCGGCTTCGCGCTGACCAACGAGATCCGGAATGCCCGCATCGCCGTTCTGGACCATTCAAAGGATGATGTTACCACTGAGATCATCTCCAGGATAACATCCTCAGGATATTTCATCCTGGATGAATACCTCGAATCGGAAGAACAGATCGAAGACCTCTTCAGGAAAGGAAAGATCAAAGAAGTGATCATCTTCGAGGAAAATTTTGCAGAAAAACTGGTAAAAGATAAAACGGCCGGTATCCAGATCATTGGCGACGCTTCCGACCCGAACACGGCCAATCTTCTGGCTAACTACACCAATGCCATCATCAAAGATTACCAGGCCGGAATGCTGCTCAACCAGGCATCCATCCCGATGGTCATCACCCCGGAACCCAAAATGCTGTTCAATCCGGAACTGAAAGGGGTCTTCATGTTCGTACCGGGAATCATCACTATTTTGCTGATGCTGGTCTGTGCCATGATGACCTCGATTTCGATAGCCAAAGAAAAAGAGCTGGGCACAATGGAAATCCTGCTGGTCTCGCCGCTCAAACCGCTCCAGATCATCCTGGGCAAAGTGACGCCCTATATCCTTCTGTCGCTGATCAATGCCCTTACTATCCTCGCTCTGGGCTACTTTGTCTTCGGAATGCCCATGCGGGGAAATATTGTACTGCTGCTCCTGGAAACCATCCTCTTCATCATTATGGCCTTATCCATGGGCATCCTGATCTCAACCATCGCGAAAACACAGCAGGTGGCCCTGATGGTTTCCCTTGCCGGCCTGATGCTCCCGACCATCCTGCTCTCCGGTTTTATTTTCCCCGTCGAAAATATGCCCTGGGCACTCCGGACCCTCAGCAATATCATGCCTTCCAAATGGTTTATCATCATCATAAAAAACATAATGCTCAAAGGGATAGATATAACCTATATATGGAAAGAGACACTCATTCTCGTCTTTATGACGTTGTTCTTCATCACGTTAAGTGTTAAAAACTTTAAAATCCGGCTGGCCTGACCATGAGAACTCTTCAGTTTATCCTGCAGAAAGAATTCATCCAGCTCTTCCGGAATAAGGTGATGGTCAGGATTATCTTTATCATCCCTTTTGTGCAGATGCTGATCCTGGCCTATACCGCCACTTTTGAGATCAAAACGGTGCGGCTCCATGTCGCTGACCTCGACCGGACGAAAACCTCCCGCGACCTGGCAGGCCATTTCTCCGGATCCCCATTCTACAAAATCGTCGCCTATAGCCATTCGGAGAAACTGTCGCAGGATGATATTCTGAAGAACCGCGCCCACCAGGTGCTGACCATTCCCGAAGGTTTTGAAAAAGACCTGCTGACATCAGGAAATGCAAAGGTACAGATCGTGACCAATGCGATTGACGGGGCAGCAGCTGCCCTGATGAACGCCTACACCCTTTCCATTATCCAGGATTTCAACATCAACCTGCTGGTCGAATCTACGGGCATACAGGCGGAGGAACCGATCAAAACCACCCGGACGTTCTGGTTCAATCCCGAATTGAACTATATCAATTATATGGTCCCCGGTATCCTTGTCCTCCTGGTAACCATCATCGGTATGTTTATGTCGGGGATGAACCTGGTGAAAGAGAAAGAGACCGGGACCATCGAACAGATCAACGTCACCCCGATCCGGAAGTATCAGTTCATCATCGGGAAACTGCTTCCTTACTGGATCGTGGGACTGGTGGAACTGGCCTTCGGACTGGTGCTGGCAAAGCTGATCTTCGATATCCCGATCGTGGGGAGCGTATGGCTGATCTTCCTGGTTGGCGCGGCATACCTCCTCGTCACCCTTGCCATGGCACTCTTTGTATCCACCAAAACCAACACCCAGCAGCAGGCCATGTTCCTCTCCTGGTTTTTCCTGGTCGTCTTCATCCTGATGAGCGGACTTTTCACCCCGGTCGACAGCATGCCCCGGTGGGCTAAAGTCATCAATACGATCAATCCTGTCGCCTATTTTATTGAGGTTATCCGGATGATCATGCTGAAAGGTTCCGGTTTTACCGATATTCTCCGGAATCTTGTAATCCTCACCGTTTATGGTATTTTCGCCCTTTGGGTGGCCGTCTGGCAGTACCGGAAAACAACCTGAAATTTGCTGCGGAAAAAATTCTATTTTTGGTTTAATATTTCTGACCAATATTAACCAATAGATGCTGCCATGATGAAAATATTGAGAATCAACTTGTTCGTATTTCTGCTGCTGGCCCTGTCGTTTCGTGTTACAGCACAGGAATTTCTCCCAACCCTGAGTGATAATTACATGGGAATCAACCAGGTAATATTGCAACCCGCCTCGATTTACGACAGCCGGTTCAAGGTTGATGCCAACCTTTTCGGGTTTAATACCGATGTCTATAACAATGCCGTTCGGCTGAAAACCGGCTGGATGTTCAACCTCGGCAGTATGGAAAATAATGAATTCTGGTGGGATGAATACGGCCGGCTGGCGGATAAAAACGGGAAAGATAAAAGCCTGTTCAATATGCAGTCGGTCCTTGGACCCAGTTTCCTTGTGTCTATTGGGAAAAAACATGCGATCGGTTTTAGTTCCCGGATAAGAAACATGACCAACATCGACGATGTGTCGGAGCCCTTGTTCCTGACCCTCTACGATAATTTCGGAGAGGAGGAATACTGGAATAAATGGCTTTATGATGAAAACATCCGGTTCATGCAGCATGCTTTCGCCGATTACGGATTAAGTTATGCGACCCTGGCTTTAAATACCGGCAAACATTTTCTTAAGGCGGGAGGAACGGTTAAGCTGGTCCAGGGAATTTCCGCTATCTATTTGCAGACCAACGACCTCTATTTCTATTTTGACGGAACAAACCAGGAAGCCGCTTACCCGATGTCGTGGAATTCCCCTTCGGTCGATTTTGGCCTTTCGGGCAATTGGGCTAGCATGGATGAACAGGGTAAACCGGAGTCATTCAAAATGAATTACCAGTTTACGGCAAAACCTACTGTCGGGCTCGACCTGGGAGTTGTCTATGAATTCCGCCCGGATCATGAAAGTTATTTTTATGATATGGATGGTAAAACAGGGATAGAAAGAAGGGACCAGAACAAATACAGGGTGAAAGTCGGCCTGTCTGTGCTGGATATCGGCCGTTTGAAATATGAGAAGAAATACAACACCTATGATTTCAGGATCAATCTGACCCCCGATTACCTGGAAAGATATCAGAACAACGACAATAGTGTGCCCGATCTGACGTACTGGCTCGACCTGGTCAACTCGACAAACTCCTATTCGGAAATTATGGGTTTGATCGACACCATTTTCCAGAGGGATGTTTCAGGGCAGGGAACCAGCAAACAGGAAGATGAAGACAATATGTTTACAGTAAAGCTTCCGACGGCGATCAGCCTCCAGGCAGATGTCAACGTGATCGAAGGCCTTTATGTAAACCTGACCACCTTTACGGGATTATGCCAGGGCTATAAGAAACCCTCCAATTCTCATTATGTTTCTACATACAGCATTACTCCCCGGTACGAGCACAAATGGTTCTCCGTTTCGCTACCGATGATCATTAACCAGTATGCAAAGTTTAATGTCGGACTTGGGATCAGGGCCGCCTTTCTCTATATGGGGGTCAATAACCTGATCTCCGGGGTTTTCAGCGATCCTCACAGCATTAACGCCTATATCGGCGTAAAAGTGCCGATCTATTATCCAAGGCCTCCCCGGGATACCGATGAAGACAAAGTTTCCGATAAACGTGATCTATGTGTGGCCGTTCCCGGGATTTGGGAGTTTTATGGGTGTCCCGACCGCGATGGCGACAGTATTCCCGATAAAGACGATGCCTGCCCCGATATTCCCGGCCTGAAAGAATTTGCCGGTTGCCCCGATCGCGATGGCGACGGAATCCCCGATAAAGATGACCTTTGCCCGGATGAACCCGGTCCGAAGATCACAAACGGATGTCCCGACCGCGATGCTGACGGCATTATCGACAGCCGCGACGAATGCCCCGATAATCCCGGCCTTGAGCAGTTCAACGGTTGCCCCGACCGCGATGGCGACGGCATACCGGACCACAAGGACCAGTGCCCCGATGAACCCGGCCCGGCCGACCAGGGCGGTTGCCCCTTCAAGGATACCGATCAGGATGGAATTAAAGATACCGAAGACCGGTGCCCGACACAACCCGGGCCACCCGAAAACTTCGGCTGCCCCTATACCGATACCGACGGCGACGGCGTCATCGATAAAGATGACCGGTGCCCGCTAACTCCCGGCGATCCGGCGAACTTCGGCTGCCCGGTCATTAAGCGCGAAGAAGAAACCATTCTCAAAACCGCGTTCGAAAACCTGGAGTTTGAATCTGGCAAGAATGTGATCAAGTCGTCTTCCTTCACCTCTCTGAACGAACTCGCCACCCTGCTGATCAGCAAACCCTCCTGGAAGCTCAGGATTTCGGGACATACCGACAATGTGGGCAGCGACGCGACCAACCTGGCTCTTTCGAAGAACAGGGCACAGGCCACGGCTGCTTACCTCCAGGGAAAAGGCGTTGCTGCCAGCCGCCTGATCATTGAATGGTTTGGCGAGACAATGCCTGTAGCCGACAACGACACGCCGGAAGGACGGCAGAAGAACCGCAGAGTAGAAATGCAGGTTGTGTTCGAGTAAATCGGGACCGCCGCATATCATGCTGTATTACAAGGGTTAAGCGAATATTTTTATGAACTGACAATTGTTAATGGAAAATTCACGTTTAAGCCCTTAATTAGACAGTTTCAGATTATTTTTAACCGCTCGGAGAGGATGAGTCATAAGCTTGAAAATGGCTTGTGTATCATCCTCCTGATTAATTTCAACCCTTTGGACGGATTGGCGAAAAGGTCTGTTATAGTTGTTTTACTCATTACCGCCACGGTACGCATGGCCTTTGCGCAGGATTTTCTTCCTACTCTCAGCGATAACTACATGGGGATCAACCAGGCCCTTCTGCAACCCGCAGCCATCACCGACAGCCATTTTGAACGCGACTTCAGCATGGTGGGATTTAACTGCGACATCTTCAACAATGCGATGCGCTTTAAATCGGAATGGCTGCTGAATCCGCTCGGGGTCCTGATGTACAAAGGCTGGTGGGACCAGAATACCTACCTGGATGAAGCCAATGGCAAAGAGAAAAGTTTTTTCATGTCGCAATCCATTATCGGCCCAAGCTTTATGGTCTCTGTCGGCGAGAAAACAGGGATCGGGTTTATCTACCACCTTCGCAGCATCACCAATACCGATGGACTGACGGAGCCGCTTTTCAATTCCATTTATACCGAATATGACGATTCACGCTACTGGAACAAATGGTACCTCGATGAACAAATGCGTTCGGTACAGCATGTGTTTGGCGATTACAGCATCCTCTACGCCCGGGAGCTGATGTACGACGGGCCGCATTACCTCAAAGGGGGTGTGTCGGTCAAACTCCTGCATGGTATCAGCGCCGCTTACGTCCAGACCGACCAGCTCTATTTCTATTACGACGGTTCAGAGCCGACATCTGTCGATCCCGTCTCCTGGAATTCACCATCCGTTCAGGGAGGGCTCTCCGGTAACTGGGGCCATTATGACGAAGAAGGGAATTACGACTATGCCATCAATTACCAGGTCACGGCCAAACCCTCTGTCGGTCTCGATATCGGATTTGTCTATGAATACCGCCCCCGGTATAAACAGTATTTCTATAATGTCGATGGGAGAAGGTACCTCGTCAGAAAAGACCGGAACAAATATCTTTTCAAAATTGGCGTGTCGCTCCTGGATATCGGCCGGCTTAAATACACCAAGGAATACAATAGTTATAACCTGGCTGCCTCGTTTACGCCCGATTATCTGCAACGGTATCAAAACGGCATCAATACCGTACCCGAAAATACCAACTGGCTCGACGCCCGGCAGGCCAGCTTCTCTTTTCTCGAATATGTCAATTTCGTCGATACCCTGTACCGACGGTCACTTACCAACAAAGGAGTTGAATTATCGCCCGATGATCCGGGCTACTTTAAAGTCAGGCTCCCTTCGGCTTTCAGCGCCCAGCTCGATTTTAAGGTTTACCGGTGGTTTTATGTCAATACAATCGCTTTCATTCCGCTGAACCAACGGTGGAATGTCGAACCGAACTCCCATTATATCAATAGTTTCAGTATCACTCCACGGTTTGAAAAGAAATGGCTGACCGTCTCCCTGCCCGTCCAATATACCCAGTTCGGAAAAGTGAACGTGGGGCTGGGCGTGCGGACCGCATTTGTTTATCTCGGTGTGACCAACCTGGTTTCTGCCATCTTTAATGATGCTTCCAGCCTGAATGTATATATCGGCGCCAAATTCCCCGTTTTCAAAGGCAAACCCCGCGCTGATGTCGATAATGATATCCTGGCCTTCTGATACCGGTTAACATTTTTTAACAATCTGATTATCATTATTCTGACCAAACCGGGTTTCGTAAGTAATTTTTATGTAATTTTGCCGTTCTTTTTTAATAATGAAAAGAAAATAAAATAAACGCCTGATTATTAAGCAAATACTGCATAATTGTAACACAGGCTATTGTTGAACGAAAACAGATTTGATGACTTTAATCAAGAAAATAAACATCAACTGCAAGTTTTTCCCCATTCTTTTTTCACTTTTATCACTCATTTTATTCTCGACCTCCTGCCAGAACAACCGCTCCGGAAAAATGAACCGTGGCATCGCCGGTGAAGAAACATCGCGCCGCTACCGTATTCACGAGATCAGGGAGCGCGGAAAACTGATTGCAACGACCAACTATAACTCTACCGACTATTTTATCTACCGCGGCGAACCGATGGGTTACCAGTACGAAAAGCTGAAGATGTTTGCCGATTACCTCGACGTGGAACTGGAGGTAAAAGTCGCGCTAAACCTCGACGAAGCATTTACCAGCCTGGAAGAAGGCAAAGCCGACGTGATTGCCATGGGCCTGGCCCAAACCCGCGATCGTGTGGAAAAGTATGATTTTTCATCGCCCATTTTCCAGACCCGGCAGATGCTGGTACAGCGCAAACCCGACAACTGGCGTAAAATGCGCACCTGGGACGATATCGAGAAATCGCTGATCCGCAACCCGCTTGATTTGGCCGGTAAAACCGTCATAGTGCAAAAATCTTCCGCCTATGCCGGCCGTCTCGAAAACCTCTCGGAAGAGATCGGAGCGCCGATCAATGTTCAGGTCGATCCGCTGATGGAGGCCGAACAGCTTGTCGAAGCCGTGGCAAAGGGAGAGATCGACTTCACCGTTTGCGACGAGCATATGGCCGCCTTTTTTGAGCGGCAGCATTCGGAACTCGATATCCGGACCCCGATCAGTTTCCCGCAGAATATCGGATGGGTGGTCAGGCATGACTCCGACAGCCTCCTGGCCGCGATCAACGACTGGCTGGGCGAATCGGAAAGCACACTGGCCTCGCGTCACCTGATGGATAAGTATTTCAACAATCCGCGTGCTTCCTTTATGGCCAGGAGCGAGAAAATTAACATGGGCGGGAAGCAGATCTCAGAATACGACGAGATTTTGCGCAATATCTCCCGTCAGCACGATTTCGACTGGCGCCTGGTGGCCTCGCTGGTTTACCAGGAGTCGCAGTTCCAGCCCGAGGTCAAATCCTGGGCCGGCGCTTTCGGCCTGATGCAGCTCATGCCGGCTACGGCAAAGCTATTCGGTATCGACAGCACCGCCTCCGAGTTTCAGCAGATCGAAGCCGGGGTGATGTTCATGAAAAAGATCGACGACGAGCTCCCGCGCGACATTAAAGATCGCTCCGAGCGGATCAAATTCATCCTGGCGGCCTACAATGTCGGCATTGCTCATGTGATGGATGCACGCAGGCTGGCGGAAAAACACGGGAAAGACCCCAATGTATGGACGGGTAACGTCGATTATTATATCCTCAACAAGTCAAATCCGAAATATTACCGCGATTCGGTGGTACGATACGGTTATGCCCGCGGAGAAGAAACGTATGAGTTTGTGAATGAAGTGCTCGACCGCTTCGAGCATTACAAGAACTACGTCGGCGATTAACCGCTAGATGCCAAATTCCTTACGGAGCTGGCCGGTCCATTTTGCGATCCGTTCGTCGGTCATTTCGTCCTGCGTGTCGAAATCGAGTGCCAGGCCATAAAACAATCCGTTCTCGACCGATTCCGATTCTTCGAAATCATAACCATCGACAGGCCAGCGGCCTTTCAGCACGGCGCCTCTTTTCTCGAATTTCTCTTTCAGGAATGCCATCCCGTCGACGAAGTGGTTCGGGTAGAGGACCTGGTTACCCAGGCCATAGAGGGCGAAAGGTTTCCCTTTGATTTCCGCTTTTTCCAGTTTGGCGAAGAAGTCGCTCCAGCGCGTTTTGTGGGCGCTTTCCCAGTTGTCGGCGCCGGTGGTCGAGCCCCCGATGATAAAAGCGTCGTACAGCTCAAATTCCGCCGTATTGACCTCGGTGATCGTGAAGATATCGATCATCCCCGGATCGAATTTTGCGTGTATCTTGTGTGCGGCCGTCTCTGTGCTTCCTTTCTTGGGCCAGTAAATCAAAGCGATCTTTTTCATCATCATCAATATTTAGAATGATGACAAAAGTACGGAAAATGTCGCTTGTTCCATACTGATAACGGATCATTCAATATTAAATAAATCCTTTGCTCATCATAAAACCGGCTCAGCTTAATTGTGTGTTGAAGTATTGCTTCAGATTCTGATCTGGTCATTTGTATTCCCAACTTAGGCAAAATTAGCATCAAGATTATAGGAAACGAACATCATACGTGAGACCCTGGATCCCAATTCAAGGCCCTGGATCAATTTTCTCGCTCATTAATCCTCTAGCCTGTATCCGATTTTTCTTCTTTCATGTGATTTGGTACTGATCAATTGTTTGATGGCTTCGAAGATCAATTGTATTTTTTCCTGTTGATCCATGATTTTTTCATTCATTTCTTTTTCAATACCATCAATCCTGGCTACAATTTTTTCATAGCTTGCTTGTTCCTTTCTGATTTTCACAAAGGCCCTGATTATTTGAATATTAACCTGGATGGCTGTATTGCTGTTCAATACCGAAGATAACATTGCAACCCCCTGCTCGGTAAATGCCATAGGAGGATATCGAAGACCAATGTTATCGGATTTGGAGGTCACAAATTGTGACCTCCAATTTGCAAACTCTTGTTTATTAAGTATAAACATAAAATCTGCAGGAAATCGCCCAAGGTTTCGTTTGACTGCTTGTTTCAACACCTTTGTTTCAACGCGGTAAAGCCCTGCCAGATCCCGGTCAAGCATAACCTTTTCACCTCGAATGAAATAAATCATAGAGACAAGCTCATCAGGACGAATGAGTTCATTTTTCATCAGCGGATAGATTTGGTGATATTAAAAATGGAATATCTTTCTATTCTATTAATCCGGATTTGCAGCAAAAAATACCCGGTCGCCATAAAAAATATTTTGGCAGGAATCAAAATCCACTGCCGGCGTAGTAATTCATGTTCCGTTTTGCATTTTGCATTTTGCATTTTGCATTTCATTTGGCATGGAGACATTATATCAGTCCCGTAGGGACGCCAGTATGGTAGACCGACGGGTAAATCCGTCGGCGAAAGAGACATAAAAAAACCACCAATCCTCTAGAGTCCCATAAGGGACGCCAGTATGGTAGCAGGGTGAAGATCGAATTTTGCGAGTCGAATTAGAATTGAAAAGATTGATAATATAAGTCACATTTGAAAATCGAAATCATTTCTTTTGATTGAAGCCTTCAACAGTAGAAAATTGTTGATTTTACTTTCAGTGATGATTTCAGCCTCATCGGGTTGATTCACCTCCCACCATTCTTTACTAGCAATACATGCCATAACGAATAAAGTATCAGGAACGATCTTGTAGCGCTTGTCCTTATTATATACTCCCGTCATCGGGTTGATTCTCAGCAAATAACCGTTCATCTTCGGATTCCCGAATAGTTCTTTCAGCTTTTTTAGATCATGACCCAACCGAACCTGTTTATTCGGAAAATACTTCAGTTCGATGATGCATTTGATCTCGTAATCCTCAGTAATGACAATGTCTGGTTTAATGGTTGGATGAGGCTGGTCAGAGGTCTGGACCCACATCGTTGGTTCGATCCAGCAAAGCGGATCTTTGCCATTACCATCCAGTTCGCGGAACAACACCGACTGGAGTGCCCGTTCGGTGGCAATTTGACCGGTTTCGTATATATCGGAAATGCGGAATTCCCACAGGTGGGTTAGTTTTTCACGATAATTTGTCATTTGACGGGAATTATTGCTTTTCTGAATTTAGATTTTCCTTTCTTACCTCTTCCGCCCGGTAAAGAATATCATCCTGGTAGAAATCTGCCAGCTCTTTCCAGGTAATTTTATCATCGAAGCATTTTGATTTACTGGGTGTATTTTGATCTTTTTTATCCCAATATTTGAATGCATTAGAATGATCAAAATAGGATTTGCATGCGAGAGCATAAATTTTTATACGGATTGGTTTATCAAGCAATTCTGCTATTTTATCGGCATCAGCTTTAAAAACCTCAACTTGTTTTGTGTCGAAATCCTCATAAACCTTTGCCTCAAAGATAATAAGTTCATCATCAGAAAACAGTGCCAGATCGAATGTTCTTTTCTGAGGTTTTTTAATTTTTTTAACGCTTTCCCCTTTGGCGAAAAGATAATCCCTGTAAAAGCACACCTCATACCCGATCTCCCATTGTTTATCCAGTTTCATTTCAGCATAATGTTGCGCTTTAAACCATTCCAGGAACTTTCTGAGATCATTCCAGATCAAAAAGAACAGATGTGCGCAGAAAAAGCGCTCTTCACGGGTGATTTGCCACCAGGTTTTGTTATTAAGGTAATTGATGGGCATTTTTATGGTCTTGAGAAGATTGATCCGGCAAGGTATGAAATATTTCAAATACGTTTTATCTCAAAGTTAAAGCCGGGATTGCAGCCTGATATCGGCCGGAATCAATAACCTGCGCCAGATTTCGGGATTGGACACCTGAATGGTGACTTTTACATGTTAATTATTTCGCCAGGATCACTGGGGCCCCCTTTACACCGAAACAGGTGGCTCCGATTGTCCTGAATAATCACACGGTTATTTCAATTTAGGAATTCATGTTCCGTTTTGCATTTTGCGTTTTTCATTTCTCATTTCATTTGGCATGGAGACATTATATCAGTCCCATAAGGGACGCCATTATGGTAGCCCCGGATGTCAATCCGGGGTAGAAAAGGCGCAAACAAATGATTTCCCCCGCCCCTTGATCAGTTATCTCTGGAAAGCCTGAGATCTGCACGGGGCGGGGGATAAAGGGGGTGGGGGAGGAATTCAATTCAGATCATATCCAAGATCTGATTCTTTTTTGCTGAAAATTCCGATTCAGAGATCAGGCCATTCGCTAATAATTGTTGAATTTTTTGCAGTTTCTGGGTAATATCATCATCAGAGCTATTAACAGGTTGTGTATTGATCGGATTCCTTGATAATGTTGCAATTTTAGCATTTGTGAATTTTTCGAGGTCCAGCATTCTCGAAGAGGGATAGTTCTCACATGTGTAAAAAAGATTTGTTTTATCTATTGAATAAACAATATCATCAGAGAGAACCCCTTTATTTATTGTGATATCGCTAATCAATTCCCAGGCTGCCCAAAACATGAATTCCAATTCCGTCCCAAAAGCCCTGGATTTACATTCAAGTATTCTTTGATTGGTATATACCAATGCTTTTGGGGTAAAACTTACTTCGATTTCTATTCTTTCGATAAATTCGTTCTGTTCCAGATTATTTACCAATAGTGGAAAATATTTTGCGACAGCCTTCGGATTATCACTGTATCTTAAAATTTCCTCAAGGTTATTCATGCATTCATTTGTGTATTAATATTCAAGATCATTCCATTTTTTTCAATTCAAACGAGCCAGATATTGGCGTGTCAAGGATTTCCCCATACAAATCAAGAGGCAGGATTCCTTTAAATGCGAAGTTCAAAACTTTCTTTTCATTATCATAAATGCCGTCACAAGGGACCTCACCAATTGTAAATTCGTTTGTTCCTTCGACAGAAGCCATAGTTTTATTTTCCTGCAGCACTTTTTGATTGGGTATGTCAAAGGCGCATCCGTTAGATGAGGCAGTTATATTTTGGATTTGGATCAAACCAAAATCAGAAAGATTCAGAGTGATAATATTATCATACAGTTCAGTGATGGTAACCTGGCATTTTTCATTACGTGTAAAATCTTCCAGGCCTACATTAAATTCTGAGAGGTGACTGGTGTATTCAACGGTACCTGAATACTTACCAAGGAGATCTTCTTTTGCAACGTCATTCAACATACCAGCGCAACCGGAAAAGATCATCTGAATCATTAAGAAGCAAACGATCAACAATGGATTAATCCTTTTCATTTGATTTCAATTTAATATTCGTAAAATTGGTTAATTAGAGAATTAAGATTTTATACAATAATAATGAAAAAAATATTTTCAAAGGTTTGATTTAAAAATAATCCTGTCACATCTCGCTCTCCGATTGTTAAACTCGCCTCATGATTGAAAAACTTATGTTCCGTTTTGCATTTTACGTTTTTCATTTCTCATTTCATTTGGCATGGAGACATTATATCAGTCCCATAAGGGACGCCATTATGGTAGCCTAAAAACCGGCGGGTGGAGCTGCGGTTTATGGGGTAGGGTATGGGCTTAATAAAAACCGGAGAATCGTCCTATTGACAATAATAATACTACTGGTTATTATCTTCTTGTTCGATTACTTGTTTTATTTGATTTGATAATTCGGGAATTTTATTCTTGATCACATCCCAGACGATAGAGTAATTTATACCCATGTATTCATGGATTAATCGATCTCTCATGCCTGCCATATTTTTCCAGTTCACTGAATTCCATTTGATTTTGAAATCTGCAGGGATTTTCTTAGAAGCTTCACCAATAATTTCAAGACTTCTTGCCACAGCTCGTTTAACAATCTCGTCTGCAAGCAGATCATCCTTAGAAGTCAGCCGTTCAGAAACATTCATAATAAACATACATTCATCATGAATATGGCGTAAATATTCGACCGGATTTTTAGACATAAACGACTTCCTCAAGGATTTTCGGGCCGATATATGGACTCAGGCCGTTTTTAGTCACAATATCAACCGACTCCTCCTGAAATAACTTTTCCAGGTAATCACAAATAGCCATATATGTATCGAACTTCTCCTTGTCAGGGTCGAAGTCGATCAAAATATCAATATCGCTTTCGTTCGTCTGATCATCTCTAACATACGAGCCAAATACACCAATGTTCCTGACTCCCATCTTTTTGAGCAAATCCTTGTGCGCACGTAACGTAGCTATTATCTTCTCTCCTGAAGTCATAAAGTATTAATTAACACAAAGGTAAGTATAATTGAATTCTTAATACCGGTTTTTAGCATTTGTACTTGTCGCTCACTTGCAGTTAACTTGTCTCTTGTTTTGTTTATCCCATATTTCAAAGATCTTTTCCTCATAAGTAAAGCCGGGAAGGCAGCCTGATATCGGACGGAATCAATAGCCTGCGCCAGATTTCGGGATTGGACTCCTGAATAATGACTTTTACCTGGTAAATTTTTTCGCCAGGATCACTTGGGCCCCCTTTTACACCGAAACAGGTGGCTCCGATTGTCCTGAATAATCACACGGTTATTTCAGTTTAGGAATTCATGTTCCGTTTTGCATTTTGCGTTTTTCATTTTTCATTTCATTTGGCATGGAGACATGTTCGATTTTATTGTTTCTCGCTGATTTGCGCAGATGGCGGCGCAGATCCTCGCAGATATTGTTTGATCGGATTGATATTCCTCTGCGCAAATCTGCGCTTAAATCTGCGCAAATCAGCGAGAAATATTTCACGGGTATTTAAGAAATAGAATTCTATTATTCCGGATCCTCGGCCAAAAATAGATCGGTTACAATAAGCTCAAAAACTCGATCATCGCAAAGCTGTTCTTCCAAAGGCTTTCCCTGACCATTGTATCAGTAAATGCCGGATTCCATGACCCGCCGGCAATGGAATCACCAATAACGAACAAAGCCAGCAGATCGATGTTACGGTATGCGGCCACATGATACAGGGCACTGGCTTCCATTTCGACCACGTTCGCGCCGAGCCCCAGGAAATGCTGAAGCTTTTCTTGTGTCTCCCTAAACGGTGCGTCGGTAGTCCAGGCTATCCCGTTCTTGTGAACAATCCCTCTTTCGCCCAGAAACCGGATCATTTCGTTCATCAAAGACTGGGATGGACGGGCCGGGCCCGGATCTTTGATATAATGACCCGACGTCCCTTCATCAGGAAAAGCTTTTGAGCATAGGACCAGGTCGCCGGCGTGCAGGTCATCATGCAACGCTCCCGCAGTGCCAAAAGAGATTATGTTCTTAATCCCTGCCGCAATGAGCTCTTCCAGAAGGACGACTGCTGATGGCGCGCCGATCCCCATCTGCCCGCAGATCAGGACAAGATCATCGGTTAGCCAGGCGGAAGAACTCAATCCTTTGACTGCCTTTCCGGGGATTGTTTCCCTAATTCTTTTGAAATTTCCCCGGTCGAAACAAAGAATGGCAGAACGAACATTCTTCAGTTCATCCGACAACGAACCGGAAACGTAGGCAATGAATTCGCGAGGCGTGATGATAGGTTTATTCATAATGCAATATTAAATTTTCCGGAATGTATCCCCGCATTTTTTCCTGATCTTTTCTCTAATTGGGGAAACATTCTCTTCGATAAAGATAACATTGGATTCGTGTTCACCCTCCGATTTCCGGTAAAAGGGATAGATACCGACACTATCCGGATACCGGTTATATCGGTTTGAATAATACATCACCTGGCAATGGGGCGCGGGAACAATGTCCTGCAGCAGGTTGACCAGGGAATTGATGAAGGATCGGATGAAATGTTCCTTCTTGTCCAAGTTTCTTTCCGCTTTTGCATTGATATATACCATCTCCGGTGTGATGTGCACGATCTCGAAAGTAAACCCACCATACATACCGAATTGTTTGATGATGAAAAAGGATTCTTTGTTGATCAGTTTGACCAGTTCTTTGACATTAGCTTTGTCTTCCATAGCTCAATTGATTTAAGGTTTAACCATAATGATTCGCAAAGGCCGCGGCCTTTATGCATCAGGATAACCTTTAAAGAGAAAACAAAGGAAGGATCCGGACCTTTTTTCCCTCCGCCCGAGGGCGGAGAACACATCATTTTAGCACCGTGGTGTCCTTCCCGGTTGCTGTCCCATTAAAGGGAGCTCTTAATGCTGAGGCAAAACTAATCAGATAAGATGCCACCTATTTGCATCTTATCCGGCTGAATAAAATATTTTTCGTCATGGTCTCGCGACTTCAGCCCCCTCCCTACCTCCCCCAACCGGGGGAGGAAAAGTTATGACACCGAAAAATTTAAGGTCGCTGCTGCCATGACTGGTGTCGTTTTATTTGTACATCCATCAATCTTACTCTTCTAAGCCTGTAAAGCTTGAATGTGAATAACCGTGTGTGCAACGTGCGGAAGAAAGCCACCCGCAAGAATGCCAACCCTGAAAGGGTTGAATTTTGTAACTTAGCAAGATAATTTGTGAAAAATATGCACCATAGCAAATTGACGTTTGGAGACATCATGCAAAGCAAGATCCTCTATTTTGATCCGGAAATAAAGGAAGCCTGCCTGGATATCTGCAGGATCCTTCATATAGATAATATGCCCGCATTTGATGGAAAACATTATTATGAATTGATTAAAGATGGTTTTGAAGAAAGAGAAATTAGTGATGATCAGCGGCTAGAGGTTGATGATAGGATCTTTGCACCGGATCTGATTGCAAAATTCAGAAAAAATCGGCATAACGTGGTTTTTGTATTTGAAGGACATGTGCTTCGAGGAGTAGTGCATATTTGTGACTATAACCAGGACAATGTTATTCAGGCTATTCAGGATGATGTACTTGCATTTGAAAGAAATCTAAGGCAATGGCTGATCTTAAGCGGTTTTTCGAATGATCATTTTATGATATATTTTAAATATAAAATTAGCAGCGTTAAAAAAGAGAAGGAAGCGGATTATTGGAAATCAAGGCATGATTGGGCAACTAAGAAGATTGAAGAAATGAAGAATTTGAGCCCTTTCCAGCTTTATGATTTTTCAGACCTGCTCAATTTTGTCAGCAGTTCATTTTCAAAGGAAACGTTCAAGATCCCAATAGTTCTGATTTCTGGTGAAAAACATTCCGGTATTCATGAATTATCAAGTCTAAGAAATCTGGCAATGCACGGCAAAAATCCAATAACATTTGATGAACCGGAACAAATATATTCTCAAAAGAGTTTGGAGATTTTGTTTGCGCAGCTTGAATTTTTAACAAAAATGACGCATGAACTAACGTTAAAGATCAGAAATCATGGCGATTACATAAAATCAATTAAGATAGATAATGAAAACAAATTGCGTATAATTCATGAATACCACCCAAAGGCATTATGGTACTTTATTGGAAGATAAGCATTTAGCGTAAGTTGGATACTTGTTGGCAATACCTGGATTTTTTGATTTTGAAAAAAGATGACCCAGTGTCTATTTGTTAAGTTATCACAACTAACAGCTTTCACTACCTTATAGTCACCGAATTCAATTGATCCTTCTTCTCTTTTCCTTCTTTATATCGATAAAGATTGATTCGATTTTAGAACCGGCAATCCCGAAAGAAATTTTTGACCTGCGTTCGACCTCTCGTACCTCAAGGGTTACCACCTTATAAATCTCCCCATCCCGGACAAAATAATTTAGTTCGGGTACGAAAGTCGTATACCGGTGGACCACCTCAAAGCGGTTTCTGTAGGATGGATTGGGGATGACCTCTGTCATGAGGAAAGAGAGACGTATTCGACGTTTTCTGCCAGGATTCCGGCTAATATATCATGGTCGTGTGACGACCAGGCGGCGTGCATTTGTTCAACCAATGATGCCATAAAGAGTTGGATTGGAAAGCAAATATCTGCAATGGGAGTGCAGGGTATTTGCATTGAAAATTCTTAATCCTTGTATTGATGGAATAACCTGCCGGTAAACTTCTTAATTAAAATTTCCTGCATCCTAATCTATTTTCCTGGCCAATAAGCACAGTTCATTTTACGGCTGAATGGAAGTGACCAGGGTGAACTTGAACATTTCAAGTTGAGGCTGCCGGGGTAATTTTTTCATCATAATTTGCAGGGTTTTGTATAAGTTATCACAAAGTCCTGATAAAAATATCCATTTTAAGAGCATAAGTTATTAAAAAACAATTTGTTAAGTATTGATCGGTATCAATTAACTAATTAGTATATTTATTAAGATTAATGAATAGTTAGTAAATTAGTCCCGCATTATTATTACTTATATAAACATGCAATGCCCATCGAACCAGGCCAAATTGTCAAGAACTTAATACCCGCTGAACCGGTTGAGATCCTTAAGCTGCAGCAGCTTGGAAAGATGATCTCTTTGACCTTCAGGGGGGTCAATTCCAACCTGACCAATAGCAAGGTCATTACCAGGGAGCAATTCGAGAACCTCGAAACCATTACTAAAGAAGGTCACTTCACGTTCACGGGGGATCCGGTCAGGTTTAAACTTTATGCTGAAGCGGAGAGAATTCATTCAGCGTATCAGTTTGATCCATTGTTCGCGGTTAATTGCTCCATTGTGGATCCTCTTCCCCACCAGGTTGAAGCGGTATATCATTATTTACTGCCTCTTCCTAAAATTAGATTTCTGCTCGCTGATGACACCGGCGCCGGTAAGACAATCATGACTGGATTACTTCTGAAAGAACTGATCATGCGAGGGATTATCGAACGGATCCTCATTATTACCCCAGGCGGGCTTACAAAGCAATGGCAGGAAGATGAACTCGGGCTTAAGTTCAACATGCCCTTTAAATTGGTCAACAGGGCGACCTTCAATGCGGAACCAACCATATTCACTTCTTCTGACCGCTTAGTCACCTCTATCGATTTCATTCGCAATGATGATGTCCTTAATGTGTTGCGGGAAACGAGCTGGGACATCATTATCGTGGATGAAGCGCATAAACTTAGCGCTTTTGATTATGGCACGAAGAAGTATGTAAGCAAGAGATACCAGGCATTGGAAGAATTGACGGCCAAATGTGAACATCTTCTTTTACTGACAGCTACTCCTCACCGAGGCAGAAGAGATACCTTTAAAAACCTGCTCCAGCTCCTGGATGAGGATATCTTTGCCAATGACAGCCTGGTGACCGACCGTGTGAAAGAGATCGGCAAAGATGGGGTGAACAAGTTCTTCATCCGGCGATTAAAGGAAGAAATGAAGGACTGGCATGGTAAACCACTTTTTAAACCTCGTCATACCAAGACCACCCTTTACCAATTGACCGCCGAAGAGAAGTTGCTCTATGACAAGGTAACCGAGTATCTGACCAAAAGAAGAGAAGAAGCTAAACAGGAAAGCAATATTCATGTCACCCTTGCTTTAATGGTGATGCAGCGAAGGCTGACAAGTTCAATATATGCAATAAAGAAAACTCTATCCAATCGCTATAATGCACTAAAAGGATTGCTGGAGCAACTGAATCAGAATCCTGAGCTATGGAAACAGAAACAGAAAATGGATCTGGACCTGGATACCATCGAAGACTTTGATGAATTTTCAGATGAGGAACGTGAAGGTTTGGAACAGATCATGGCTGATCCCCGAAAATTTAAATTGTTTACGACAGCTAAAAGTCCACAGGAAATAAGAGAGGAAACGAACCAGGTCCGGGTATTGGTAGAAATCGCTGAAGATTTGTACAATTCGAACCAGGAAGAGCAAAAATTCATTAAACTGCGTGAACTGCTTCAATCCCAGGGCGTTTTGGATAGCAAAGAAAAGCTGGTGATTTTTACCGAACACAAAGACACATTGGATTACCTCGAAAGCCGCTTGAAGAATAATGGCTATGAAGTAACCACTATCCATGGGGGTAAGTCAGTAGATGAGCGAAGAGAAGCCCAGGGCATCTTCGCCCGCCAGGCGCAGATCCTCATTGCA
Source organism: Bacteroidales bacterium (assembly GCA_017991835.1). Taxonomy (GTDB): domain Bacteria; phylum Bacteroidota; class Bacteroidia; order Bacteroidales; family JAGOPY01; genus JAGOPY01. The sequence continues at coordinate 50,372 of JAGOPY010000015.1, forward strand.
ACAGATGCTGCCGGGGAAGGTATTAACCTTCAGTTCTGCCGGTTATTGATCAACTGGGACATTCCCTGGAATCCCAACCGGCTTGAGCAGCGCATGGGCCGAATCCATAGATACGGACAGAAACTGGATGTGCTGGTTTTCAATATGGTAGCGCAAAACACCAGAGAAGGCAATGTTCTTCAAAAGCTGCTCACAAAACTGGACCTGATCAGGGAACAAATGGGAGATGACCGGGTATATGACGTCATTTCAGATATTTTTGAGAATGTCAATCTCGAGTCGATCATAGATTCCGTTTTCAATGGTCGGTCAACCCAATTTGATGATACTATTGAAATTGAATTATCGGAAGAAAATTTCAGGAAAAAGATCAAGGAGCAAAAGGAAAAGATCGGTTCGAGCCAGGTGGATTATTCTTCTGCAAGGCAACTAAAGGAAGATTCAGATGAAAGAAGGCTACAGCCTGTTTATATCCGGTTGTTTTTTGAAAAGGCATTCCAGTATCTTGGTGGTGAATATGAAGAGGTCAGGAATTCCATCTTCAAGATCCGGAGTATTCCACCTTCGATCATCAAAGCGCTTAAAGACGAATACAATATTTCAGCAGACCTGAGCAAAATCAATTTTTGCTTCGATAAACAGGTGTTTCTTGATTATCAGAATACCCAGGATCTTGGAACAGTGCACTTTATCAGCCCGGGCAATCCGCTGTTTGATTCTTTGATCCGGACCACTATGCGTGCTTTCAAAGAAGATGTGCTGAAAGGAACAGTCCTGATCTCTCCGGATGATAAGGAGGAATATCTGGCATTTCTTGTCAAATCTCAAATTACGGATAACAGGCCGGTTAAAACATCCGACAGTATTGCCGACGAGCGGTTGAAGCTTGTGTGCTCTACAGACCCTGAGGCTTTTGCATTGACTTCTCCTGCCAAGCTCATCGATTTACATGCTCCTAACCAGTTTGCCAAAGTCGTCACACCGCCGGAGGTTATTGATAATAGCAAAGTGGTGGAATGGAGCTTTGAGAATATAACGATGCCCCAATTGGATGAAACTACCCTTCATGTTGAAAATGATGTAACTAAAAGAAGGTCTTACCTTGAAGAAGCGTTCCAGAACATCATCCTTGATCTCACCGGAGAAATTAATGAATTACAGGGTAAAAGCCTATTAGGCATTGCGAATGTTCAGGATAAGATTCAAAAAAAGCAGTCAAGATTAAACGAACTCAAAGAACGCAAAATTACTAGGCTGGAGAGCCTGGAGTTTATGAAGCAGCTCTCCCCGAAAGCTCCTGAAGTATTGGGTTGCGCATATGTACTGCCCCTTACAAAGGTAGAATATGAATCACACTATGGTATGAGCAGGGATGATGAAGTGGAAGCTATTGCCATGCAAGAAGCCATGAAATATGAAATTGCTTATGGCTGGACCCCTGAAGATGTCTCTGCTGATAATGAAGGATTTGATATCAGAAGTGTGAACCCACATGGGATAAAAAGATACATTGAAGTTAAAGGCAGGAGTGCTGAAGGGGGTGTGATGCTTTCAGAGAATGAGATGAACCGCTTAGCACAGTTAGGAAATAGTGCATGGCTCTATGTTGTAGTTAATTGTAAATCTGATCCAACGCTGTATCGTATCCAGGATCCTGCAAATAGAGTTAAATATGAGGTTAAATCCAAGGGTGTACAGTATTTTGTTCCTATGGATTCCTGGAAAGCTTTTACTACTACTTCAAAGGATTATTCCTGACATTTTGTTTGCGTAAGTGGACAGATTGTAGTACCTTTCGCAAATGAAGATACAAATAAGGTTATGAGTATAGCATTGTCATATAATTATTTAGAGGATTTTACTGCCGATCTAAGAAGAGTTGGAAGGTATACTTTTTCGCTTGAAGAAGCGAGGAATCATCTTAAGACTACTGAGGAAGCTCTTAAGAAGACTTTAAACAGGATGACCAATAAGGGGAAAATAACTCCTGTAAGGAAAGGTTTCTATCTCATAATACCTCCGGAATATGCAGTGCATAAAGTGCTCCCTCCGACTATGTTCATCGATCAGATGATGAGGTATATTGAAAAACCATATTACGTAGGATTATTGAATGCTGCTTCATTTCATGGCGCTTCCCACCAGGCACCCCAGGAATTCTTTGTAATAACTGAAAAACCACCGCTACGGTCTATCACAAAAGGCAACCTGCAGTTAAACTTTATTATAAAAGCTAATATCAGGGAGGAATTTCTGGAAAGAAGGAAAACTGAGGCTGGTTACATTAAAGTATCCTGCCCTGAGCTGACAGCGGTTGACCTGCTTATCTATGAAAAAAGGATTGGAGGGATCAACCGTTGTTTTACACTTTTGCATGAATTACAGGAAGCGATGAAACCCTCTGTCCTGAAAAAGGTTATTGCCAAAGATGTTCCAATCCCCGTCCTTCAAAGATTGGGATACCTGCTTGATCTTATTCTTCCTGATGGAAAACTGGCAGGAGTTATAGTTGATGCTGTTAGGGAATCCAACTTCCGTAACACTCCTCTGAAAACCGGAAAATCGCTGGCAGGATATCCGGTTAATAATAAGTGGAAAATCATTGAAAACACCATTCCCGAAAGCGATATATGATTCCGAGAGCTTATATCACAGAATGGCAGCAATATGCTCCATGGCAGTTTCCGGAGCAGGTGGAACAGGACCTGATCATCAGCCAGGCATTGATAAACATATATAGCGATGAATTTCTTAAAGATAAATTAGCATTTAGAGGAGGGACGGCATTATATAAATTATTTATTCTGCCACCCACCAGATATTCTGAAGATATTGACCTTGTTCAGATTGAAGCCGGGCCGGTAAGAGAAATTGTTTCAAGATTGAGAAAAGTTTTGGGCTTTGTTGGCAAACCGGCATATGAGAGTACGCTTACATCGTTTAAGCTGAGATATCATTATGATTCTGAGATTGAACCGGTCAGGCGAATGGGGCTGAAAGTGGAAGTGAACTCGAGAGAACATTTTGCTTTAAAGGGTTTGCTTAGATTCCCTTTTGAAGTTGAATCAGCCGGATTCCGGGGAAAAGCAGACATTATGACCTACCAAATCAATGAATTACTTGGCACCAAACTCCGGGCACTTTATCAAAGAAAAAAAGGGAGGGATCTGTATGACCTTTATAAAGCATTGACATCAATTCAGACTGACCAAAAAGAAATAATCGAATGCTATAAGGCTTATATGGAATTTTCTTTAAGAGATAAGCCATATCCTAAATTACCAAGTGCTCAAGAGTTTTTGAACAATTTGGAATTAAAGCTCCAGGATCCGGATTTTACCGGAGATACCAATGCACTGCTCATTCCAGGAGAAAAATATGATCCACTTGTCGCAGGCATTTATATTATTGAAAACCTTATAAATCATCTTTAATATGAACAATCAAAAAGAAACTATCAGAAGATTCATTAATTACCTGAATAATGAAGAACATCTTGGCGGATTCTGGCTCCCAAATATTCAAAGGCCATTTGTCTGGAAAATAGAACAGATTGAACGTTTATTCGATTCCATTTTAAGAGAATACCCCATAGGATCACTTCTTATTTGGAAGAATAATAGTGCAATGAGACATAGAAAATTTATTGATATTTGGAGAGATGGTCTAAAATTAATTGACTTCTATGTTCCGGAAAATAGAAAACCTAAGATGTTGGTTCTCGATGGGCAACAAAGGCTTCAGAGTCTGTTTATCGGATTAAAAGGAAGCTATAATGGCCAGGAACTATATATGGATATCTTAAGTGGTGACCAAAAAGCTCCAGAAGATATAAAATATGATTTTAAATTTCTAAGTTCTCCTTCATTTCCATATGTGAAATTTAAAGGCTTAGTATTTACTGATAAGTTAAATTATGAGATTAAAAACGAAATAATTGCCACCGCTGGCAGAGATCTTAGTGAGAATGAAGATATTAGGATTGTCCAGAATATAGAAATAATCAGAAATGTATTTTGTACACAGGAAAATGTTCTTTATCAAGTCGTTGACAGTATTGATAGGCCTTTAGCCTATAAAGAAGATGACATTGTGGAAATCTTTATACGTGCTAATTCAGGAGGCACAAAACTTTCAAAATCCGATCTTTTATTTTCTTTGTTAGTTTCTGCCTGGGAAAATGCAGATGAGGACATGACGATGCTTCTTAATGAACTAAATCGTGATGGATTTGATTTCGGACGTGACTTCATTCTAAAATGTTGTTTGGTAATATTTGGTAAGGGTGCAAGATATGAAGTGGAAAAATTTCGTAATGCCGATACAAAAGAGAAGATTGAAAATAATTGGGATCTTATTTGCCATGCTTTAAAAGATGTAAAGGACTTTGTGGTTGGAAAGACATTTATTCAATGCGATAAAGTATTGACATCTTATTTGGCATTAATACCGTTAGTCTATTATCGTTACCATTACAAAAATAGATGGGAAAAGACAAAGAAGATGGATGAGTATTTGGTCAGAGTCTTACTTGCTGGGGCATTTGGCGGTAGTCCGGATAATCTCATCGATAAAATTATTAAGCAAATTGATGAAAATCAATTGTTTATGACTAATGAAATATTTGGGATTATAAAAAATGATGGCAGGAACCTCGATTTGAGTAAAGAAACGATTTTATCATTTCATTATCAGGATAAAAGGATTCATTTACTCTTTAATCTAATATATGATTTTAATTATGACCCCTCTTATATTCAAAATGAACCACAACTTGATCATATATTTCCACAAAGTATCTTAAGGACAATTAAAATTCCTAATCCCGAAACTGGAAGAGTAAACTTGATGAAATACCACCAATTTGACCGTGATCAGCTCGCAAATATGATGCTGTTAACAAGGCAAGAGAACGGTGGAGGAGGAAAATCATATACTCCTCCTCTTGAATGGTTTGATAACAAAGATGATGCCTATTTGGAAAAGCATATGATTCCAAAGAATAAAAACCTATGGAAAATCGAAAACTATGAGGCTTTTATCGAAGAAAGGAAAAAGTTGATATTAAAAAAAATTGATTATCTTTTAATAAAATAGTGCCCATGCCCCAACCCAAAAAACTCATCGAAGTCGCCATGCCGGTGAAGGAAATCTCGGCGGAAAGCGTGCGCGACAAATCCATCCGGCATGGCCATATCTCTACATTGCATCTCTGGTGGGCCAGGCGACCGCTGCCGGTTTGCCGGGCCGTGGTGTTTGCCAGCCTGGTACCTGATCCATTGGATGAAAATTGCCCGCAGGCTTTCAAGGATGCCGTGTCGCTTTTGCTATGCAAAGCCAATAACCCCGGCGATCCGTATAAACCCTATGATGACATTCCTTATACCTCGGCCATTGATCCAATGGAGGATAACCTCCGCAACCGGTTGCTGATGTTTATCGGTAAGTTTTCTGAAACCTATATTCAGAATGAAAAAGCAGGTAAGACAACCAGTGCTAAAGACCAACTAAGTCATACCAGCCTGATCAAATGGGAAAGCCGGAACAATGATGCTATTATCGGAAAAGCAAGAAAACTGATCTGGGTAGCGCATAATGCCGGCAAATTTCTCTCCCTCGATTTGGGGGAGGGTCAGGGAGGGGGCCGGACGGCAGTAGAATTAATAAGTTCATTTGACCAGCATTACAAGGCTATAAAAGATGCGGAAAATGATCTGTACAGCACTCCCGACCGCAACATTACCACACCGGAAGTGAAGCACAAGGAGGAGAAACTGCACCAGGCCATTGAAGCGTTCCTGGACCATATGCCCAAAGTGTTTGATCCGTTTGCCGGTGGTGGCGCCATTCCCCTGGAAGCAGCCAGGCTGGGTTGCCGCAGCTATGGCAACGACCTGAATCCCGTGGCCCATATCATACAGAAAGGAAGCGTGGAATTCCCCCAGAAATACGGGAAACCGATAACTTATACCAAAGAAGAATTCATCAAAAGATATGGGAATGAGACGTTTAAGCAATGGTGCGCTGATAACCATACCCATAAAGATGCTCCCGGACTGAAAATACAAATACCTAACCGGCTGGCATTTGATGTGGATTACTATGCCAGGAAACTGCTTGCGATGGCTGAAAAGGAGATTGGGCACTATTACCCGGCATCTCCTGATGGAAAAAAGCCTGTAGCCTATTATTGGGCAAGAGTGGCGACTTGCTCTAATCCGAGTTGTAAAGCAGAAGTGCCAATGTTGAAGCAGTTTTATCTATGTAATAAAAAGGATAAACAAGTTTATTTAAATCCAATCCTCAATGGTAAAAATATCTCGTTTGAGATAAAGAAAGGTAAGACTGACATTGAAGGATGGATGAGTAGCAACTCTTTAAATTGTCCATGTTGTGGTAATCAAACATCTATTGAAAAAATCAAGCAACAATCCCAACAAAGTGAATTAAAGGAAAAAATGCTGGCAGTCATAGTGGAAGATGATAAAGGGAAAGGCTATAGACGACCTAATGAAACTGAACTTATAAGTTCGGAAATTGATATCTCACTTATAGATCAGTCATCTATTCCTGCTGAAAAGATGCTTGATATTCCTGATTTGGTGAGTGGGCGTGGATGGGGAATCAAATACTGGAGGCAACTTTTTTCTCCTCGGCAACTTCTGGCTATTCAGACATTCGTTAAATCATTCCATATTCTAAGAAATGATAGTAGAATTTATGATTCAAATTATGAAAAAGTTGTATTGACATATTTGGGGCTTTGGATAGATCGAATTATAGCGGTCAGTACTACTTTTGGAATATGGCACACTGGTCGTGAAACTCTCGAAAGACCAATGGGCAGACAAGCAATTCCAATGGTATTTGATTATCCAGAATCCATACCATTTGCCTTAAGTTCTGGAGCTGGCCTGAATCAACTTGAATGGATCACCAGATTTATTGATTCAGAAAATGATTCTCCTTTCTACGCATTTTCCAATAATACAGCAAGCGGAGATATTAAGCAATTCGCACCTAAAGATCTGAATGCAACTGTAACTGATCCCCCTTATTATGATGCTATAGCGTATGGCGATCTGTCTGATTTCTTCTATGTATGGATGAAGAAAACACTTACAGATTTATATCCATATAACTTCTCTACTCCTCAAACACCAAAATCAGAAGAATGTACTGCTTTAAAACACCACCATAATGAAGATTTCGATTTAGCGAAGCATCATTTTGAAAAAATGTTATTGAAAATATTTAATGTAATCGAAAGACAAACAGAAGGTTTGGTGACTATCATGTTTGCCCATCAAAGCACTGAAGCATGGACTACATTATGTCGTTCTATTCTCGGTGCCGGCATGAATATTACTGGGAGCTGGGCAAGTGAGACTGAAATGATCGGAGCATTGAAAACTGATAAAGCCTTCTTAGCATCGTCTGTGACAGTATCATGTGTCCCCTCAATCAAATTCGGTATTGCAAATTACAAAACTTTGATAAGAGAAGTCGAATCAAAGGTTAATGAAAAAGTAGATTATCTATACCGTCTTGGCTTCCGAGGTTCAGATCTTCTTACAGCCTGTTTTGGCCAGGCGGTAAGTGTGTTTGGACAATACGAAAAAGTCGAAAAAGCCGATGGAACTGAAGTGACCGTAGCAGAATTACTTGAGCTTGCAAGAGACAGTGCTTTTAATGCCCTGGTCAAAGGTTTCCAGGGGGATGAATACACCAAATTCTACATCGGCTGGCTGCAACTCAATGGATTTACCGAAGCGGAACATGATGATGTGATGCGCATCTCGCAGATCGGGCTGAATGTGGATGTGAATAACCTGGTGGCTGAAAATATCTTAATCCGTAAAGGTAACAAGGAATCCCTGGCCACTTTTTCTGAAAGGGTGCAAAGCGGTAAAAAGCTCTCTTCTGACGGGATATTGATTAACCAGGTTCATTATGCCATGGAATTGTTCAAAAGCGGGGACCGTAAAACACTCATTGAATATATCAACCAGGTTGCCGATAACCCTGAATCAATATTCTGGAGGGTGCTTACATCGCTTTGCGAGCTGCTTCCTTCAGGGTCGGATGACCACAAACAGGCCAACGGATTGCTGGCCAATAAAGAAAGCCTGCTCCGTGAATCACGGCAAATCAAAGAACAGGAATCGTCACAAACCAAAATGGACTTTTAAGCCATGAACCTCAACCAAACGGAAAAAGATAACCTGGGCAAAGGATTGGGATTGTTTATCGAAGCCTTCCGCCCATATATAGTATCAATCTTGCAGCCCGAAGCCGGTGAGAAATGGCCTGGCTGGTTCTTTGATTGCCTGAATCCAGGGCAAAAGGAAGCCTGGAACCAGGGCATCAAAGCAGGGACAAAGCCTGAAGCGCTGATCGATTTCCATCACCTGAAATCCTTTGCGATCAGGTATAAAGAACTGCTGAAAGAGGATTTTGAAAAAAAGACCGGTGATCTGCCAAACATGCTCGGGGCAATATCAGAAGCCCGCAATAAATTCGCGCATTTCCAGGAAATCGACCGGGATGAATCCACCCTGGCCTGGATCCATATGATCGCCATAGCTAAGATCCTCAAAATGCAGGATCTTGAGCACGAACTAGAATCACTGCGCTCAGGCAAACAGGAAAAATCGGCTGAAAAACCGGGAACCGCCGGCTCATCTTTATCCTGGTTCCATGTGGTCACGCCTCACCTGGACATACGCCAGGGCCGGCTCGATGAAAGTGTCTTTGCAGCCAACCTGGGTGAAGTGGCCCTGGGCAGTGGCCGGGAGATCTACATCAATCCGGTCGTGTTTTTTTCCAAAACCTTTCTTACCAGAGGTTTAAAAACAGTAACCCGGAGAGTGATCAACGGGCTCAATGGCAAAGAAGATGCCGAAAACAGGGTGATCTCCTTACAGACCAGCTTTGGCGGCGGAAAAACGCATATGCTGATTTCCCTGTATCACCTGTGCAAATGGGGAAGGAAATCAATGGAATCCAGTCTTGCCGCCAGGTTGTTTGAATCAGCCGGGGTGCCGGAATTTGAAACCGCCAGCATTGCAGCGTTCACCAACACCACCAATGATCCTGCTAATGGCAGGAAAACCAGCGACGGCGTACATATCCGGACGCTTTGGGGCGAACTGGCCTACCAGCTTGGAGGAAAAGAGGCCTATGAGATCATCCGTAAAAATGATGAGCTGATGACTGCGCCAGCCGGGAGGTTCAAACAGATCCTGGAGCAGTGCAAGCCCGCCCTGATCCTGATCGATGAGCTGGCAGACTATTGTGTGAAGGCATCAGGAATCGTTGTCGGCAGCAGCACCCTGGCTGATCAGACCATCAGCTTCATGCAGGAACTCACGGAATCCATTTCCATGGCAAACCATTGCGTGGCTGTGATCACCATGCCGGCCAGCGCCCAGGAAGTCGGAAACTCGGCCAATGCACAACAGATCCTGGTCAACCTGCAAAAGCGGGTCAGCCGCGTGGGCGCCGATACACAACCCGTGGACAATGAAGAGATATTTGACGTGCTCAGGAGCCGCCTGTTTGAAGACACCGGAGCGGAACAACAGCGGGACCTTGTTATCAGTAAATATGTCCAGTACTACCAGGAGTTATGGACTGAGCTTCCAAAGAATGCCAACCAGGTCGAGTATAAGGATAAATTACGCAGGGCTTATCCTTTCCATCCCGAGCTGATCGACATGTTCCGGATCCGCTGGGCCAGTCACCATGACTTTCAAAGGACCCGTGGCGTTTTGCGCCTCCTCGCCTCTATAGTCAGCGATCTCTGGAACCGGCAGCAATCCCTTACCGGATCTAATTATCTTATCCAAACTACAGACGTTAATTTCGCCAACCTCGATGCCCTGTCAGGGCAACTCAAGAAGCTTTACGGAAACGGGTATGACGCAGTGATCACCGCCGATGTGAGCGGTTCTTCCTCCAATGCGTTTAAGATTGATGCTGAAAAGAAAGAGTTTGGCCGTCATTACCTGGCCCAGGGCATTGCTTCCACTGTTTTGCTCGGTTCCTTTGGCAACGATGGCGCCAACCGTGGCCTTAGCATCCAGGAATTGAAACTATGCGCCGTTAAGCCTGAATCCTTCAACCATAACAATATCAATGCGGCTCTGGATGAGCTCGAAGCTAATGCCCATTATCTCTATTATGCCCAGGCCGGTTCGGCCATAAAAAGATACTGGTTCCATACCAAGCCGAATATCAATATCCTGATCACAAAAGCAAAAGGGGATGTTGAAACGCCCGATATTGAAGCCGAAATCATTCGCCGGATCAATGCCAGGAAAAACAACATCAATTTCTTCAATGTGCTGGTCAGTCCGTCAGAAGACGTTCCGGAGCAGCAAAAAATAACACTGGTCATCTTACACCCTTCATTGACCGTCAAACTGGATTCCATAAACGGTCAGACTAAAAAGTACATTGAAAAACTGGCCACCAAGAGAGGCAACAATGACCGGATCTTCCGCAATACGATCCTTTTCCTTGCACCGACAGAAATAGGGATGGGAAAACTTAATTCGGACATCCGGGAATTCCTGGCCTGTCAGAAGATTTCAGCAGATTACCAGACGCAGCTTGAGCGGGAGCAGAAGGAAGACTTGCGGAAACGCATGGAAGAAGCTTCTAAAAGCATTGAAGGCAGCATCGTCGTGGCATATTCCGCGGTTTTAAAACACAGTGCGAAACACGGTATAGAGTCCCTGATGATCAGGCAGTATAAAGACTATATCGATAGCCAGGTCAATGCTTACATTTATGACGAGCTTAAGAAAGAAGAGTGGCTGCTGGAGTCTGTTGGATTAAGCACATTAAAGGCCAATGAACTATTTCCCGACCCGGATAATCCAATAAAAGCCAGGGATGTTTATGAAGCCTTCATTCGTTTTGATGACAAACCGATGATCACCGGCGAGCAGGCCATTCAGAAAAGTTTGCTGCGATACTGCCATGAAGGCCAGTTTGCCATTGCCAACGGAGACGGGAAGACATTTTCCAAATACTATCTTGGAAAAGATGTCCCCTGGTTTGACGTAAAAGACGATACTTACTGGCTTATTGACAAGAGCCAGGTCCCGCAGGAAAAACCGCCCATACCAGAAGGAGGAGTGCAGTATCCACCTGCGCCTCCTGTTGAAACTGTTGAAAATGGAGGCGGACAGAAAGGGACTGATACCCCTGGTCCCGGCAGTCCCGCACCTGAAATAAGGAAGTTCAAAAAGATAACCATCTCAGGCAAGGTACCCCTGGAGAACTACTCCGAGCTTTTCGGGTACTTTATAACGCCATTCGCCATGTCAGGCAATAAACCAGAGATAGAGGTAAAATTCACCATCAAGTCCACCGAAGCCAACACCCTGGACGAGACCAGGCAGCAATACAAAAACGCAAAGGAAGCTGCGAAGCAGCTGGGGCTGGGGTTTGAGGAGGAGTGATTTCAATTAGTATTTAATTAATCATTTAAGATTGAGAAACTATGAAAAGAAGCTTAAAAGCCCTGACAGAAGATTTAGTAAGGGAAATCTGGCCACTGGTCATTCACGACAGATTTGTTACTGAAAACATCTTTGTTTTCATTGAGCAAAATTCGGATTACAGACGCAGATATGATGAGCTTATTGGCGAATTTTCTCGAGATCCAGTAAATAATTGGATAGGTCGAGGAGTAATCAATCTTTATCAACTAAAGAATAATGGCAAGCAGAAAGCAAAAAGAACAATGCTAATAACAGAATTTACATTGCATCAATTAACATATATATCCATTTATACGATCATATTAATTGTTACTATTAATCAATAAATGAAATAACAATGGCAATATTTAATAAAGCTCAGCATAAGTTTACCACTAAAAATTTTCAGATTGGCGCTCCTGAAGCAGAAGCAGAGACTACTGCTAAATCAAAAATAAAATTAAGTGATGTATTTGAAGATTACTTATCAATATTGCCCGAGTTAGAGACTGAAAAATTTATTGTTATTGGAAGAAAAGGAAGTGGTAAGACAGCTATCGGTGAACATCTTTATTTCAGATCACTAAACAAACCTAACGAATTTTGCGAATTTGTGCGCAAGATTGATATTGATATTCAACAAATAGTGCAAATTGGTATTGAAAAGGGAAATGAAATTCAGAAGGAGTTGCTTTTTAAATGGATCATTCTCACCAAATTATTAAAACTAATATCGAACAATGAAGCAGTCCAATGTTTAAAAGGTATCAAGGAACTCAAGGAATTTATAAAACGAAATAGTGGATTTGTAGATATTAGGAGCTTTGAATTAAAAGAAATAATTACTCAGAATGGATTTGAAGTTAAAGTGGATTATTTGAACCGTGTAATGGCGAAGTTCAATAAAGATGTTCGCTTTAAAGGTGAAAGGGCGTCATTTGTCAAGCTATTGCCCCATTTAGAAGAGATTGTCATCGATATTTTAGCAAGTGATGAAGATGCCGATAATAATTATATAATTGTCTTTGATGATTTAGATATTGGCTTTAAGTCAGAAAATCCAGATCATCTTGATACATTGGTGAATCTAATCAGGATATGTAAAGACTATAATAACAACCTATTTGGGAAAAAAGCTACTAACGCTAAAGTAATATTATTATTACGAGATGATATTGCCAGGCACTTAAAAGAAAATGATTCGGATACAGCTAAAATTTTCTCAAGTTATTCCATACAAATCTCCTGGTATGAACACAGTCTTTTCAAAATAGATGAGAATTTAATTAATCTCAAAAAGTTCATAAATAAGAGGATAGAAAGAAACTTTATTGCTAATAGGATACCTTTGTTTTCAGGCAAAGGACACTGGAGTTCACTTGTCGAAGAAGATTCAATATATTATAAAGATTCAAGTTTTAAATATGTGCTCGAGCATACATTTTACAAACCTCGCGACATTATCCTATTTTTTAAACCATTATCTGATTTTCAATTTGAAATTCCTTTAAAACCTGATAATATTAAGACCCTGCTTGGAAAATATTCTCTCGAAGCGATTGAAGAGATTAAAAATGAATTATTACTTGTATATAATATAAAAGAAATTAAAGCTATTATAAATGCATTGGAGGCACTTGCAAATCTGAATTGCTTTAAGTATCAAGATCTTATTGAAAAACTCTCAACATTTATTCCAGATAGGAAACCTGAAGATATAATAGAACAACTGTTTCAATATTCTTTGATAGGTAATAAGGAAACAGGTTCAAAAATGGTCTATTTTAAATACAGAGAAGAACGGAGCGATGAGATCAGAATTGATAAAGAAAAAGAATTTATTCTACCTTATATTTTGAAAATATATTTTAAGAATAAGTAATAGGAAGGATTATGCAAAGTAGAAATTAAGCTCTTTAAAAAAATGAATTGCATTCATATCACGAATTCCATTACAAGGGAAAAACCTTCTCAGATATTACGGGTGGTAGACGTATTAAGAATATGATAAATAGAAATATATGATCAGCTATATATCATACTTTGATTTACTTGGATTCAAGAAGTTCATTTTAAATAATGATTCAGAATATATTCAAAGGAGAATTGGACACATTCTGAGAGATATCGAGATGTCAATGGGACAGGGTGAATTTACAAGAACTTCCCAAGGTGTTATTGCAAATATTAGCAATTTCATTTTAAACTGTTTAAATATCTCTGATACAATTATTTTCTGGACAAATAATGATTCACTGGTGAGTTTCAATGAACTTTTAAAAGTATCTTTTTATTTTAACTATAAATTGACTTGTTATCATTTTCCAGTTAGGGGAGCTATTCTCTTTGATGAAATAGATTTAATTGCTGGTTTTCAAGAAACTCAAGGTGGTGGCTCATATAATGTAAATTCCATCTTTGGAAAAGGATTGGTCAAAGCCCATCTAAAGGCCGAAAGTTTGAATTTTGCCAGTTGTATAATCGACAATTCTGTAAGCAATAAGTTGATAGAGTATGGAGATGTCCATGATATTTATGGAGATTATGCAATGAAATACCAGGTACCTTACAAAAATGGCGTTATAATTGATCCTGAGTATGTTTTGAAGTTTTATATCAACAAATCAATTACTGAACAAGCGTTTAGGAACCGAGCTTCAGGTATTCAACGAGCATTTGAAAATGATAACAAGGGGATGGATGAAAGGAGTGAAATATTACTCAATAATACGATTGATTTTTTAGGAGCTTTATTAGAATATAATCAATCTGGTTTTATTATAAGATAAAGTACATTCAAAGATTGTTATTTGCTCAAATCGGACATTTCTCGTAATTCATATATATGTAGATTCTTATTATATCTATCTCTATTTTCGATATACATTACTCTATACTCTTTGTTTCTAATCTTTAGATAACTGCATTCTCCAGGATTATTATCAAAAGTCAAAGTTTTCTTATTTGGTAGTATGATTCTTGTCTCAAAACTATCATTAATCAGAGTAATTCCTAATTTCTCATCTGTTAGTACTTCTTCATCTTTCATCACATAGATTCGAGCATTAGAGGGATTAAAAACCGAAAAGAATTTTGAAAATGCTTTAGGAAATCCGCTTATATTTTTTGGGGAATTAAATTGTTGAGTAACGTATCCTCTCGCAATAAAAGCTGCTATAATTGTAGCTGCTGCACCAATAAAAGCACTTAAAAGTTCCATAAGTATAGAATATTTTTAACGTTCAGATATTCAACATATGTTTTCTTTGCTAATATTTATTTAGTACGCAGGGAATATTCAAAAAATGAATTTCTGCAACTTAACATAAATATAGTCAAAATCTTACTCCATCCTACTCCTGAAAAACCTCTCCGTATCCTTATCCATAAAATATACATAGCAGCCTTTCATTCCTCGTGAAAACAACACACGATAAGTGTTTTTGACCAGTTCAAGGAATCTGTCTTGTGATCTTCTGACCGGGCTATCAAAGGAATGCTCCTTAAAGGCTTCCCAGGCGCCATTATCAAAATTGTACCTAAGATCCATTCCCACAATAACACCTACAAAATCAAACTCAAAGCCCTGGGCAGTATAAATACATCCAATTTGTTCCTTCCCGCCTGGAGCATATGCCCAGAGTGGCGCTTTAGGTATTCCGGGAGCAAGTCTTGTAGCGTTGGGCTTTGCATTCCATGGTTTTTTATAGTATCCTACCTGGACATCTTCAACCAGGGTTCCATCAGGCCGGGGATCGGACCATGGCCAGCAGAAGCCTGCCGTCATCCTGGCGGTGTGTCTTTCCTGCAATTTTTGATTGATGGCTTCTTCGAGTTCTTCAGGTGTGCTGAAGATTTTAAACTCAAAATTTTCATCGTGGTTCCAGATCACATTGGCGGTCCTGTGAATCCCTAATGTATTATTTATCCAATTTATAAATGCATCGGAGCCGGCGCAGCGGAACTGAGTCTCAAGCTCATACTCAAAAAGTTTACAGTTGAATTGTTGAGCCCAGTGTTTTATATAATCTGACGAACCAATCTCATCCGGCCTTACAACCTGGTCATCATCGATAAAGAAAACCGAAACTTTCGCTGCTTTTATGATCTCTTCGATCTGGGCAGTGTCTGCCTTTTTAGCAACCGGTGTATAAAAATTGTTGCTGGTTTTCCTGATCCTGTGAGCTTCATCACAAATTAGCACATCGACCGCGTTCAGTTCCGCTTCTGTATAACTGTTGAAATACCTGAACTGAGGCGCACCCCGCCTGCCAATGGCCTCCCTTAATGTTTCAGTAAATGCCCGGCTACCCGTTGCGTATTGCGCATTATAGTTCTTTAATAAAAGATCGGCCATTAAGTTGATCGCTATTACAGATTTGCCGGTTCCGGGGCCTCCTTTGATAAGAACTACAGATTTCTGTTTATCATGAAATCCGGATTTTGCAGTCAGCAAAACCCTGTCATATACAATCAATTGCTCGTCAAGCAGGATGTATTCAGGTTTTCCTTTGATAACACTGCCTACATGATCCATCAGTTTCTTGCTTGGCCGATATTTGCTTTGTTCAATCCTGGCCAGGATATCCAGGCCATTACCCTGATCAAGCTTGTCAATAAGATAATTGCTCAATTCATCCACGTTATCGCCTGTAAATAATGGCACTTCAGAGAGAATAGAAGTGAATTTCGGAGCGAAAATGACATCCTGATTGTTATACTGGTAATTATGAAGGTAACTGCAGGCAAATAAATTAACAGCATCATTTTCATAAAAAGCAGTATGCGTATCTTCCAGGTACATTTTATATTGACCCACCTGGACGGAAGGGTGCAGGACATCCCGCCTGGCTCCCCCGACAAAAGCCATAACTTCATTGGGAGCATCCGATTCCAGGCAATTGTCCCATTGCTTCAATTCAATAATAATTGCATTTTCCCGGTTATTAGTGTCTTTCCCACAAATCATGCAGTCAAGTCTCTTGGAAGTCATGGGAAGCTGGTATTCAAGAAGAATGCCATGATCTGTTAGTCCCGAATACTCGAATACCTGGGCTATTGCCCGCAGGCTGTTTCTCCATGAATTAATCTCACTTAATGATGGATTATGCCTGAAATGCTGAAAAAAAGCGCTTTTTAATTTCTCGGCGATCTGATTTAATACTGTATCCTGAATAAATTGAGTCGAAGAACCAGCGTAAAGTCTCATAGATCATTGTATTTTTTTGCATTTCCTTTTGCCTTGTTTACCGGGTACTTATCAGCATTCTTCGCCATTTTATTCATAATGGTTTCCTTAACATCAAATCCCTGGCGATGGGCGATCAGAAGAGCATATACCAGTATATCGGCAAGCTCATCCTTTACCTTTTCTTTATCGACCTGTTCGCTTTCTTCTATGGTTTTCCAGAGGAACAACTCATTCAGTTCAGCCGCTTCAATGGCAAGGGCAATAGCAAGGTTTTTTGTGTCATGGAATTGTTCCCAATCCCTTTCATTCCTGAACCTGACTATCTCATCTATGATATCCTTTATCTCTTCCATCATTTCGGGGCATTATACATCATTTTAGCCATATCATACTCATCCTTGTATGGCAGGCGCAAGCTGTCAAGCCTTTCCGGTTCTGCTATCGCCCAGCTTACATAGTAATAGGCCAGCAGGTGGTACCCTGAAAAGGTCTTATCCGCGATCAGGCCAACTTTATAGTTTTTCTGGTCCGGACTAATTCCCTGGGTCCCGATCATGGCTATCTCAAAAGCAATATTACGGACCTTGTCCAAAGGCATATTTTCAAAATACTGCATAGCATCAACCATATATATGACCACCGCCATGTTGGTGCCCAGGGTTTTCGCATGTTCCTGGAATGTGTCCATTTCCTTCTGTTTCCTGGTAAGATTTGAATCCAGGCCAAGAGGATCCTTTTCAAGGTCGCTGATAATTGAATCGATACCTTTTGTTTTGTTCCGGTATTCCAATTCATCAACCAGTTCAAAGTTTTTATCCAGCTTAAGGTCTTCTGCCCAATTCTCCACCAGCTCATATTCCTCACCCGGCTTCCTGTCGTTCCGGTATTCCCGGAACTCATCAAACATCTCTTCCGCCATTTTAAGCTCGCGCGGCGTCGCATTGAATTCGCCGATCAAGTCCACCCCGTATAGATTTTTATAATGAAGGGCTGAAATGATGTTGTAGATTTTAGAACTGAAGAGGGTATTTTTAGGTGAGAGTTCCACGATTCTTTTGTCAGTCACTGCGTGAATGATTATTTCGGACAAACAAGGCCACCTGTTTCGGTGTAAATTGAGCCACTCATTTCGGACGAAAGTGAGTCACTATTTCAAAGGGCAACATAGGGGTAAAAGTATTAATTTATTTCCATTGATTTT